>MIAY01000001.1 GCA_001829315.1 Spirochaetes bacterium GWE1_32_154
TTTAAAGTCTGTTATCTTCTTGTATGGAAATGTGAATTTATATTCAAACTCTTCAAACTTAAATTGATAGACGTTGTTAATATTTTTATTACTGCCGTCGGTCAAAAGTGCAACGCTCAGTATATCATGATTATACCGGTCTTTGATTCTTGTATAATAGTGAAGCATTCTTTCTGCAAAGTCTTTTTTGCGTGTTCCCTGAACTTCGATGTGAATAAAGAGAATACTTTTTTTACCGTTTTTAAGGATGACTGCTATTAATTTGTCAGCAACTTTATGGGTATGATATGATTTAGAAAATATCTTCTGAAGCTCTTTGTCTTTATGTTCAACCGGCTTTGTGAAATCAATTCGATTATACAATGCCGGGAAGTAGAAATCAAAGAAATCGGCAGTGAATGCTTCGATTAAACTTTTCCAGGCTTCATCATATTCACTTCGTGGTGTTGTTTTGTGGTTTTGCACATTGTACTCCGTTTTTATCTCTACTTCTATTAAAGTGAAAAACGTGTAAAATCTGCGGGGATTAATGAAAATTTATCTGTTTTCTTATCTCGCCCTCTCCGCGAACTCACAAACTCCGCGTGAAACACTCCTGAAAAAAAAGGTTGAAAACCTCATGCTATCTCTTATCTGCGTTTATCAAGCAAAAAGGGATTTAAAAATATCCTACAGAAATAAAACTGTCTTTACCATATTTTGAAACCTTCACTTTTCCAAGAATACTCTCAGCTTTCTTTTTATCGTCATAAGGTCCTATTCTCAGTCTATAGTATGTTTTCCCGTCTTTAACAAAACTTTTTGTATATGCAAGATATCCGGCATTTTTATAATAATTTGAAACTTCTTCAGCGGATTTTTGCGTAGAATATGAACCGACTTGAATAATAAACTTTTCAGTTTGAACTTTTTTTGCCGTTGTCTGTTGAGGCACGACTTTCGTTACTACTGCAGCCGGTTTTTTTTCAGTTACCGGTTTGACCTGAGTTATGACCGTTGTTTTAACATCCGGTTTTTTTACGTCCTCTTTATCAACCAGATTTGAACTATAAATTACTTTATCCGATTCAACGGTTATAGTTGGTTTTTTATCGACATTTTCTAAAGAAGTTTCTTTAACCGGTTCAGAAATAATCGTCGTTTCAGGCACAGCTGTTTCAGGAACAATGTCAATTATGTCTTTGGTTTCAGAATCAGATAATAATTCATGATAATCATATTCTGTTCCGGTAATATCATTCAATAATGCATATTCACTATCACTTATATCATCTTTAGCACTTGTTGATTTATTAAATGTAAACGCAATGACTATGATTACAACAGCTATCATTACAACAAATAGTATGAATATAATAAAAATTCTCTCCGGCGTTAAATTAAGTGAATAAAACTGTTTTTTTTCACCCTCATTTCCATTTTGTTTCATATCTGACATGTATGTACTCCTGATTTGATTATTAGTTTTTTTATAGTGCTCTGTAATGTGGCAAGGCTGCCACTATTATTGATATAATAAATATCGTCATTATTTTTATTCTCATTAAGAAAATGCTTCAATTTCTGACTTTTAAGAATCGCAACAATTTGCTTGAGAGATCGACCATCCCTTCGTATTCCGCGATATACAATTTTATACCAGGGCGATTTTACAACAAATATTCTATCACAGTATATATTCAGCTTCATATCAAAAAGTAACGCAGCGCTAATTACTGAATGTTTTGGTTTATTTGTCTCAATACGTTGCAGTGTTTTACTTACCATTACCGGATGAACTATTTTGTTTAATAAAGAAAGTTTTTCTTTTTCTGAAAAAACGATAGACCCGAGTTTTTTCCTGTCAATCTTCTGATCAGCAGTTACTATTTCATGGCCAAAATTGTATTGTAATTCTTTTGAACACTCTTCAAGAGCTTCATGCCCGAGCTTGTCAATATCGATTAAAGCAAAATCGTATTCATCACAAAGAATTGTATCGACAGTCGATTTTCCACTGCAATAATAACCCGTCAAACCTATTACCATTAATGAAGATCTCCCCAGGTATTACCATGTTCAATTGAAGTTTTCAGTTTTAAACTAAATCCAAAATCATTTTCCATGCATTGCTTTATAATTTCCGTCACCTGTGCTAACTCATTTTCCGGTGCATCGAATATTAATTCATCGTGAACCTGTAAAATCAGCTTTGTTTTACAATGTGACTTCTTAAGTGAAGCGTAAATCTTAATCATTGCAAGTTTTATTAAATCCGCAGCAGTTCCCTGAATAACGGTATTAACCGCCATTCGTTCTGCATTTGCTTTAATCATTTTATTTTTATCATTAATCTCCGGGATGGTTCTAATTCTTCCCCAGAATGTTTCAGCATATCCTTTTTCATGGCATTTAGTTTTCAGTTCTTCAATGAATTTTTCAACACCTTTGAAATTCTCAAAATACTTCTTAATAAAATCATTTGCAGCGACCCTTGAAACATTAATATCCTCAGCGAGACTGAAACCTGATTGTCCATATAAAATACCAAAATTAACCGTTTTTGCAATATTTCGTTCTTCTTTGGTTATTTCATTCATATATTTATTAAAAAGAATCGATGCGGTTCGTGCGTGAATATCGACATTATTTGAAATCGCCTCTGTCATAATTACATCTTTGGAAAATTCGGCAAGTAAAAATATTTCAATCTGAGAATAATCGGCACTTATTAAAATATTTCCTTTGGATGGTATAAATGATTTTCTGATTTCTCTACCGACTTTATTTCTAATTGGAATATTTTGTAAATTGGGGTCTTTACATGACATTCTACCGGTTTGAGTTCCGGTTTGCAAATACGTTGTATGTATTTTACCGGTTTTTGCATTCACTAATTTCGGTAGTGGATCTGAGTAGGTTGATTTGATTTTTGAATATGTTCTATATTCAAGTAACAACTTAGGAAACGGATGCATTAATGCAAGTTTATTGAGTACATCAACATCTGTTGATGGCCCTGTTTTGGTTTTTTTTAATACCGGTAAACCAAATTTATCAAATAAAATATCACGCAACTGTAATGGTGAATTGGGATTAAAGATTTCTCCGGTCATTTCAGACATTTGCTGATATAATTTAGTTATTTCCTCATCCATTTTAGCTGATAAAATATGTAAATGGTTCTCATCAATTGATACTCCGGTAAATTCCATATCACATAGTATTTCTATTAATGGCTGTTCAATAGTGATGTACAGCTTGTATGCTCTGGGATTACTTTTAAAATCATCATGTTGTTTCATAAATAATTTATATGTTATAAGTGAATCCTGGCCGGCATAGGTAATTAACTTTTCAACCGGAATACCATTAAGATCTTTTGTTTTTGCTTCTTTCAGCAAATCTTCATACTTTATCATGCTAATATCAAAATATTTCTCGCCAAGGTTTTTTAAACCAAGTGAAGTATTGCCCGAATCTATGCAGTATTCGGCAAGCATTGTATCATAAACATTGGTAACTGTTTTTATCCCGTACACTCTGAGAAATTTAATATCAAACTTAACATTATGTCCGATTTTAATAATCGTTTCATCAGCAAAAACCGGCATCAGACTGTCAATTATTTCAGGTACTTTTCCGGCATTATCAGAAAAATTAAATGGTATAACAAAAGTTTTTTCATCAGGAAGCGTCACACTCATACATATTATTTCATCGTTGAAAAAGTCAAAACCTGTAGTTTCAAGATCAAATGAAAACGCCTTGTGTTTTTTAATCAGATCACACAGTGAGTTACATTTTATTATAGTATCAACAAAAATAAAAGCTGAACTATCGACGTTTGAGGTGGGTATAACCGGTGTTTCATTTTCAATGGTTTTACTGCCGAATCGTGTCATATTGTAATTTTTAATTTCTTCTATTAAAGAGTTCATGCCGTCATCTTTTAATATCGAAATTGCATTATCAATAGTAAACGGTTTAACGGTTAATTCATTTTCATTAATATCAAGTTCTATGTCACATTTTATTGCGGTAAGTCGCTTACTTAAATATGCCAAATCTCTATTTTCAGCAATTTTCTTCTTTACTCCGGCAGGGGTAATAGCGTCAATATTATTATAAATGTTATCAAGTGTTCCCCATTCTTTAAGTAGCGCGGTTGCTGATTTATCACCAATTCCCGGAACTCCCGGAATATTATCGGATGAATCACCGGTTAATGCTAAATAATCAGCAACCTGTTCCGGATAAATACCCATTTCTTCAAATATTCTGTCCCGGTCATAAAAAATATTATTTTGTGATTTAGGGTCGGGTCTGCATAGCGTTGCATTATTTTTAACAAGCTGTCGAAGGTCTTTATCAGAAGAGAAAATAATAACTTCCGAATCAGATTGTTTTGAGAAAACTTCTGTTAATGTTCCAATTATATCATCTGCTTCAAACCCGCTTTTGAAAAAGTGGGGTATCGAAAACTTATCAATCAGATCAATTATTTTTACTATTTGGGATTTTAAATCGTCAGGTGTTTCACTACGATTTGCCTTATACTGCGGGTAAATTTCATTTCTAAAACATTCACCTTTACCTTCCAGTGCGATAAGGATTTCATCGGGTTTTTGTGTTTTCAAAATTGACAGAATGCTCTTAAAAAAACCAAAAACGGCAGAGATGTTCTCGCCGTTTTTATTGGTTAAAGGTCGTGATATAAAAGCATAATACGATCTGAATATTATGCCGAAAGCATCAACAAGAAGTACTTTTTTCATCCGTTAATATCCAGCATTCGTGACCCGGCTGTTGCGTAAGTAGTGTTTGTATAACCGGTTCGTGATCTGACCGTTTTGATATTGGATTTCAGGTTTTCCAATACAATCTGTAAGTTATCTCTGTTCACTAATGATTTCTCAGAAACATCTTTTGATAATTTATCAATTGTTGCTTTTAAACCCGATAAAGTCATATCCTTTTTTAAAGGAGAAGTTGTATACATAGCCTCTAAAGGCTCAAGAATAACTTTCAGTTGAGATAAATCATTAATAATATCTTTTTCAATTCCGATATGAAATGTTAATTTATCCGGATCCTGAACTTTTATGTCACCATTTTCCGCTTCAAGTATTGTTAAATACTTTTCCAGTTTGTCTTTTTGTTCCAGAAGATTTTCCCGTATTTTTTTAGCGATTTTTTCAGGTTGCAATGTTAATACCTCCCGCACCGGAACCAACTGCTTGCTTTGGATCTTGTGCTACTGTTTTTGCGGCTTGAAACCAGGCCTCTCGTAATTCAATGAGATGATTTTTAACTTCAGTTAAGGGTTTGCTGTCTTTTTGAATATTACCTTCAATCAGTTTATTATTCATATACATATAAATACTGAATAATCTTTGTGAGATATCACCCGCATCCATATTGAGTGAACTCATAAGTTCTGTAATAATATCCTGAGTTCTGATTATGTTTTTATGAATAGTTTCTATATCTTCACCGGTCACTTTTTTTCTATCCATAAGCTCGATTGCTCGTGATATAAACTTAATTGCTCCGTCATACAGCATTACAATCAATTTGCCCTGGTCTGCAGTTTCAATTTGATTCTTCTTATACTGCTGATAAGGATTATTAATAGACAATTTACTACCCTCCAATAATTACATCATCACTATTTTATTATTTCGGCTTAATACTAAAAAGTATTAGGCTGATTTATTTATTTTTTCTTATTTTAAAAACCGCAATATCTGCCATAATATTTGGCAGAAATTTAATTTTTGTATGCTGACCCTTATCGCTTTTAAAGTATGCCTGTGTAATAATGTCAATATCATTTTCATTACAAAAATCAATGAAATCCTTAATCGTCAGTAATTTAATATTTGGTGTATTATACCATTTATTCGGTAAATCAGAAGTAATCGGCATTTTCCCTTTCATTAGAAATTGCCAACGTATCGATTTACTTCCAAAATTTGGAAAACTTAATATAGCTTCTTTCCCAACGCGTAAAATTTCAAGTATTAATTTCTCAGGATGATACACCTGCTGAAGCGTTTGAGTCAGAATCACCATATCATACGAGGAATCGGGAAAATCAAGTGGTAAATTATCAAGATTCCAGTGTATAACAGATATTCCTTTTTCAATACATTTAATAATCTCTTCAGTATTAAAATCAATTCCATGACCGACTACATTTTTATTATCTATCAGAAACTTTAAAAGGGTTCCGTCTCCGCATCCTAAATCGAGTACTTTACTGTCTTCTTTAATTTCATTGAGTATTATATTATTAATTTCTTCTTTAGGAAGTTTCATCAGATCCTCCTGACATTTTTAATAAAACTTGAAACAATAGACTCTAATTCATTGTTTTCAAGTAAAAACGCATCATGACCATACGGTGAGTCAAGGTTAACATACGTAACTTCTTTACCCAGCTCCATCATTGCTTTTACCATAACCCAACTATCTGCAGGGGTAAAATGCCAATCTGAATTAAACGAAATAAAAAGAGATTTTCCTTTAACATTTTTTAAAACATCGGTTAAAGGAATTGCAGCATTATTTGTTGCATCGTAAATATCCATTGTTTTTGTTAAATACAGATAACTGTTTGCATCAAATCGTTCAACAAATTTCTTTCCCTGATATCGTAAATAACTTTCTATTGCAAACATAGGACCAAAATTTGCATAAGGATATTCTCCTGCCTTCGTTTCATTTTGAAAGTTTCTTCCAAATTTTTCTTCTATACTGTGACTTGATAAATACGTTATATGGGCTAACATTCTTGCTATAGTTAAGCCGTTATCGGGATGTTTTGACTCGTAATAATCGCCACCATTATAGTTGGGGTCAGCAAGTATAGCATTTCGACCGACTTCATAAAAAGCAATTATTTGTGATGAAGTCTTATACGAAGCAGCAATTACAATAAACGAATCAGATGCATCAGGAAATGAAGACATCCATTCAATTACAGACATACCGCCCAGCGAACCGCCAATGACAGTTTTTAATGTATGAATTCCAAGATGATCCACCAGTTTTTTCTGAACCTTTACCATATCTTTTATAGTAATAAGAGGAAATGACTGCCCGTATTGTTTACCTGTTTCAGGATTGATCGAAGAGGGGCCTGTTGTTCCCATACATCCGCCAAAAGCATTTGAACTGATAACAAAGTATTTATCAGTATCTATAGCTTTGCCTTTACCGACAAGTTTATCCCACCATCCCGGTGTTACCGTATCATTATCTTCTGCAGAAGTTACATGAGAATCACCGGTAAGTGCATGAATAATAAAAACCGCATTATCTTTTTCGGCATTAAGTGTACCAAATGTTTCATACGCAACAGTTATCGGACCGAATAACGTTCCATCTTCAAGTTTAAAATCTTTTTTTTCAGTAAGATTAAAATATTTTATATTCTGATACGGAATAGTAATTGACAACTAATCCACCTCCGCATGTACAACCGATACTATAGGTATAATCGAATTTCTCATTTTTGTAAATTATATACTGAGCCTCTTGCAAAAAAACTTTTATTTTCTCGAATTTTTGCAAAAGCCAATACTGTAACGTTTTTACATTGAAAAAGAATACCCGACAACAAACTATCAATTTGCTTGTTTATTTTTCTTAATTTTATACGAAATATAAACCAGAATACTTGATATAATAATTAATACTCCACCGGTCATTGATAAATAATCAGGAATTTCATTCCAGAAAATATAACCGATTATAAGCGAAAAAATAATCAGCGTGTAACTGTAAATTGACACATCAGATGTCTTTGAATATTTATATGAGTATGTCAGCGTTATTTGACCGATTGCTGCAAATACACCTGTTAACAACAATGAAACAAAAATGGGAATACCGGGATTACTGTATGTAAAAATCATTATCGGCAATGATAAAATTACTGAAGAAAATGAAAAGTAAAACACGACAACAAAAGGATCTTCTTTATTCGTTAGATTTAGAACCATTGCATACGAAAAACCTGCAACAACAGCGCCGAGTAAACCCGCAAAAGCCGGTATTGTCTCTAAAGAAAACTGAGGCTTAATAACAAATATTCCGCCTATTAAACCAAGAATTAATGCAGGCATTTGTATACGGGGAATTTTTTCTTTTAATAGTAAAACAGCGAATAAAGTCGTAAAAAAAGGTGATAATTTGTTAATTATTGTTGCATCTGCAAGTAACAACTGATTAACCGAGTAAAAATAAAGAGTTACACCAATAAAACCCGACAACCCCCGCAGGGTTAATCGCATACGATTTTCAGCATGTCCAAATGGATTTTTTCTTCTATATAATAATACAATCAAAGCAACAATAACAACGATGCTATCACGCATAAAAACTTTTTGAAACAATGGTATGTCACCGGCATATTTAACACTTGCACCCATACATGCCAATGAAAGTGATGAAACGATCATCAAAAAAATCGATAACGGTTTTTTAATCATATTAAGAATTTAATTTACTTAGAAATCTTTCTGTATCAACAATAAAACGTGTATGTTCTGCCTTACCGATAAGTGTATCACCTTCAAATACTTCAATATAAAACATCAATTTTTTATCGTGTACTTCTTTAAGAGTTGAAACGCATTTTATTTTTTTCCCTTTCAGTGTCGCTTTTAAATGGTCTGTTTTCACATGGACCCCGACTGTTGTCTGACCACTCTCCAGGTTCTGCTCTACACACTTCCATGAAGCGAGCTCCATCAAGGCTATCATCGATGGTGTTGAAAAGACCCGAAGTGTTCCTGACTTCATATTGATTGCCAGTTCCGATTCTTCTACCACTTTCTCTTCTATCCATTGTAAACCTTCCTTCATCATATGAGCCTCTGTTATTGAGATAATATGTAAACATATTTAATATAACAAATATTTGAATAACAATAAACTAATATTTTGTAAATGTCAGTAACTTTTGGATAGAGCATTTCTTAATTATGTTATTTTCATGCGTTCTATTGACTTAAAAGTATAATAAATTATAATGGTAAACGGAGCTTATTATGAAAAAAATACTTGTATCAGGAATTATAAATATAGAAACGTCACTTAAAGTTGATTCTTTTCACCTTAACGATATAAAAGTAGTGTATCCTTTCTTTGGCATTTCATCAAGGGTTTCCGGTTCCGGTATGAATATTGCAAAAGCGATCAGTACATTGGGCGCTAAACCATTATTATTTTCACTGGTTGGTAAAGATAACAGTACAGGAACGGTGTACGAGGAAATGCATAAATACAATATTTCAACTAAATATATTAATGAAACATTAAATGAAACACCTCAATCAGTTATTCTTTATGATAATGACGGTAATTCACAAAAACATATTGACCTTAAAGATATTCAGGAGAAAGATTATTCAACAACTGAAATTAAATCAATTATTAAAACATGTAGCATATCAGCATTGTGTAATATCAATTTTTCACGATCATTTCTCAAAATAGCAAAAGAATACACCTTAATTGCAACTGATATACACGCATTATCATCAATTGATGATGAATATAATAAAGAATTTATGGAATATGCTGATATTTTATTTCTCAGCCGGGAAAATTTATCGATTAATCCATACGATTTTATCAAAGAACTTTCTGCAAAGTTTAAGGCAAAAATTATTGTAATCGGTATGGGAAAAGAAGGTGCAATTTTATACTACAGAAATGATAATTTTATTAATTTATTTCCCGCTGTTACAACACGCCCCATAGTAAATGTAGCTGGAGCGGGAGATGCATTGTTTGCTTCTTTTTTATTTTTTTACAACAAAACACATGACCCGTATCTTTCATTAAATAACGCAATTATTTTTGCATCATATAAAATTGGAACAAATTCACCGGCAGACGGTTTTTTAAGTGAAAAAGACCTTTCCGTTTTGCCGTATACCATTTTAAAATAACAGTCTCCTGGAGGATTTATGAATTATCAAAGAAAAAGTGGCATTTTACTTCACCCTACTTCTTTACCCGGTAAATACGGTATAGGAACACTCGGTGTTGAAGCATATAAATTTATTGATTTCCTTATACTATCCGGTCAGAAAATCTGGCAAACATGCCCCTTAGGACCAACAGGATACGGCGATTCTCCATACCAGTGTTTTTCAGCGTATGCCGGAAATCCGTTATTAATCGATTTAGACATTCTGATCGAAGATGGGTTTCTCAAAGAATCTGACGTAAATACCGTCAAATGGAATGAGGATGCAGTAGAATACGGGCCGTTGATTGAATGGAAATACCCGATATTACAAAAAGCATTTACAAATTTCAATACCATAGATAAGAAATCGTTATCGTATGAAAAATTCAACCGGTTTTGTTTAGAAAATAATGTCTGGTTAGATGATTATGCATTATTTATGTCATTAAAAGATTATTTTAACGGTAAACAATGGACTCTCTGGCCTGCAGATATAAAAATGCGTAATCCTGAAGCGGTTAAAAAATATACCAAAGACCTGGAGTCCGGTATACATTTTCACAAATATCTTCAATTCGAATTCTTTACTCAATGGAAAAAATTAAAATCGTATGCTAATAATAATTCAATTTCAATAATCGGTGACATACCTTTGTATGTTGCATTCGACTCATGTGACGCATGGGCTTCATCACATTACTTTCAATTTGATGAATCACTAAAGCCGACACAAGTTGCCGGCGTTCCTCCTGATTATTTCAGTGCTACCGGTCAATTATGGGGAAACCCGCTTTATAACTGGGATCAAATGATTGAAACCGGTTTTGAATGGTGGATTAAGCGGATAAAATCAAATCTTCAAATTTCCGATATTGTTCGTTTTGATCACTTCAGAGGTTTATGTGCATACTGGGCTGTACCGTATGGCGACAAGACAGCTATTAATGGAGAATGGGTAAAAGCACCCGGTGATGCGTTATTTACAGCAGTTGAAAAAGCATTAGGAAAAATCCCGCTTATTGCTGAAGATCTTGGGGTTATTACTCCTGACGTTGTTGCATTAAGAGAAAAATTTGATTTACCGGGTATGAAAATATTGCAATTTGCATTTGATTCTGAGGAATCAAGCAGTAAAAACTTTATACCTCATGTGTATGATAAAAATTGCGTTGTTTACACAGGAACCCATGATAATGATACGGTTATCGGATGGTATAACAATGCAAAACCCATAGATAAAGAATATGCAACTTCATACCTTGGCATTAAAGACTCAGTTTCATTCCCTTTTATTAAAGGAGCATGGGCTTCAACAGCAGTTATGGCAATTGCGACGATGCAGGATGTTCTTTCTCTCGGTTCAGAGGCAAGAATGAATACTCCGGGTGTAGCAGGTGGTAACTGGCAGTGGCGTTATAAATCAGAAAGAATTACAAGTGAAATTACTATTAAACTTAAAGAAATAACAGCTCTCTATGGCAGATAAAAACAGTTTGAAATAATGAGGTTTACTATGGCATTAAAAATTGAAGAGGATATTACAGTTTTAGTCATTGATGATTCTACTGACATAATAGTATTAATCAAAGCAATTTTAGACAACGAATTAATTCATACAATTTGTGCATCCTCTGCAAAGGAAGCATGGCCGTTATTAAATAAAAATATTGATGTTATCGTATTAGATCTTATGATGCCCGAAGTTTCAGGAAGAGATTTTCTTATAGAGTTTCGTAAACTTGAGGAATACTCAAACGTCCGTGTTATTGTATTAACAGCAGAGTCTAATGACGATCAGGAAATTGCAAGACTTTTTGAAGCCGGCGCAAATGATTATATAAAAAAACCTTTTTTCCCGGCGGAATTCATATCAAGAGTTAAAAACCATGCAAATCACATGCATTTAACAAAAGCATTAAAAAACTATAATATGAAGCTGAAAAAGAAAAATGCTCAGCTTCTTGAAGTAGTAAAAAGAGAGGAGTTTTTAAATAAACGAATACTTGACAGAACTTTTAAACTAAAAAAAGCATATTCAAAAATTGAAAAATTAAATGAACAATTAAAATATACTTCCACGCGTGATAAACTGACCGCAACCTACAATAGGGGTGCAATTCTAACATTTCTGCAAAATGATATTCAAAGAGTAAAGCGATTAAACACACCATTGACATTAATTATGCTTGATTTTGATTTCTTTAAAAAAGTAAATGATACCTACGGTCATCGTGCAGGAGACCAGGTTTTACAGTCCTTATCAATGGTATTAAAAAAAAGTATACGTGAAATTGATTTAATTGGCAGATACGGCGGAGAAGAATTTATCATTATATTACCGGATACAACATTAGATCATTCTCTTATTTTATGTGAAAGACTAATACATGTTGCTCGTGTGAATAAAATTGATATTGTTAAAACAGTAATTACACAAACAATCAGCATGGGCGTAACACAATATATTAATGAAGAAACAATTGACCAGTTTATTGAACGGGCAGATACTGCATTGTATCAAGCTAAAGAATCAGGTCGTGACCGATACATAACAATATAAACCTTCACCTTCATTTGTTGCTTTTAAAACTATCATCCTGTAATCTTTTTCCGATAGTTCTATAAATTTCTTCTTTTTCTCGCTTTCCAATTCCCCATATTCCTAAGACTTCAATTTTTTCAGGAGTAATCATTCTATAAACTATTCTAAATTTTCTGCTGTGAGCATATATTTTATAAAAACCAGTAAGGTCAATATTAAATTTATGCCCAAGCCTTTCTCCCAAAAATGGATTATCCTTTAATTCTTCTATTTTCGTATTTATACTTTTTTTTACGCTTCCATCTAACTCTTTATAATCTTTTGTAGCTTCAGGAATAAAAACTATTTTGTATTCCATCTTCTATTCCTTAATTCTTTCCCATTCTATTGCATTATTAGTTTCATAACTTTTAACCCGGCTGTTTATCATGTTATTAATTTCATAATACTCAAACATCTCTTCTAAATTAATTAAATATTCATATTCAGAAAAAGGAACTATAACTGCTTCCATATTATTATTTTTTAGAATAAATACAGGTTCACCTGTTTCTGATAATTCTCTTACGGTTTGTGTTAGTTCCTTTTGTAGTCGTGTAATAGGCATAATTCGATCAGTTTCTACCAACATATTGTTTACTCCTCGTATATATATTATAATATAACACAAGAGACACATTTAAGATGTTTTTTTTAATTTTCTTCTAACCTTAAATCAAATGCCTTTTTACTTTCACCATCAAAACCTAATTTTTCATAAAATGTATGTGCGCGTTCTCTTTTCATTCCACTTTGTAATATTACTTTGTAGCAGTTTTCATTTTTTGATAATTCTATTGCTTTTCTAATTATATTTTTTCCAATACCTTTTCCTCTGTAATTCTCATCTGTTATGACATTTTCAATAAAACCTATTGACCTGCAATTGTTAGTAATATTTGGTATTATAACTAAATAACATGAGCCAATTATTTTTCCATTATCCTCTGCAACAAGATATTTTATCATTTCTGTTTTCATGCTTTTTTCTATTATTTTTTTCGCATTATTTATATCGAGAGCTTCATGCAAAAATCCCTTATTTATCTCGAATTTTTGCATGAAGCTACCTTAAACGCAATTTTATTGCGTAACGACGGACGCACAATCAAGTACTCTTGATTTTTGAAAGAGCCACTCAATATTTATATTATTTAAATCAAGTTGTTTGTACAAATCAATCAATTGAGTTAAATCATCTGCTATTAATTCTCTAATAATTATCACATTTTTCCTTTAAATTTGTTTAATTTCTGCGCGAAGCGTCTATTCCAACTATTATTATACAAATTATCCGGCAAAAAGTAGTGAGATAAGTGGAATGGTAAAAACTGATAGTAGTGTTGAAATAAAAACACCCTGAGCAGCGATTTCACTTGAACCGCCAAATTCTTCTGCAAGAATCGGAGTGCTCGCAGCAGCCGGCATTGCCCCGATCATAACAATTACACCAAGTAACATTTTGTCTGATATAAAATATTTCAAACTAAAAAAAAGAATGAGTGGAATAATAATAAGCCTAAGAATTGAAATAACATAGATTCGCCAGTTCATAAAAATATGATGAAGCTTCCCTTTTCGTAACATTGCACCAATCAAAAACATTGAGAGTGGAATAGTTGTTTCTCCAAGTAATTTAAGTGGTTCACCAATAAATACGGGAAGTTTTATTGATGCTGCAAAAAAAATAAAACCAATCACAACTGCAAAAACACCAGGATTTAAGATATGTTCTTTAGCGAGTCTGAAACCATTGTCAGTATTTTTTACGAGAAGATATACACCTAAGGTAAAGGTTAATAAGTTAAAAGGTAAGTTATAAATAGATGCATAAAACAATGCTTCATTACCGAAAATTGCACTTAAAATGGGAAAACCCATAAAACCAACATTGGAAAACATAATAATAAATTGAAAAACACCTTTCTCTGCATGTCGCGGTTTCAGTATAAAAGGCATAAGAAGTGCAAATATAAAACAACAACCGTAAACACTAAATGAAATAATCAGTAACTGAATACTTTGAGTAAATAACTCAGGTGAAAATTCTTTTTGAAGTGATGAAATAATTAATGCCGGAAGTGTGATTTTAATTAAAATACTATTCAAACCTTTCGTGACATCGTCAGAAAAAACATTAAGATGCCTGGCAACATACCCGACTAGAATTAATATGAATAACACTAAAACTTTCATTAAGACAACATTTGCATCCATAATTTCTATATACTATTTTTTTGTCTAAAAAGTAAGTAAATTATCTATTTATTTCACGAGATTCTTACCCGAGCAAAAGTAGGTTCTCATTAAACCTTTACCTTTAACATTTATTTCTCCCCGGTCTTCAAAAATATAATCTTCTTTTAATACAAGATATACCGCTTCTGAAACGTGAATTTCTCCCGGAGTTCCAAACTGCTCCATTCTGCTTGCAACATTTACCGAATCGCCCCATAAATCATAAATAAATTTCCTGGTTCCAATAACACCTGCGACAAGAGATCCTGTGTTTATTCCAATTCGCATTTGAAAGTCTGTCCCGATTTTTTCGTTAACTTCAAAAATTTTTTCTTTCATTTTGAAAGCAAACTGCATCATTTTTTCTGTATGATTCACTATTTTTTCGGGTACCCCGGCAACAGCCATATATGCATCACCAATTGTTTTAATTTTTTCTATTCCGTATTCTTCTGTTAACAAATCGAATTCAGAAAATAGTGAGTTTATATAATATAAAAGAGTTGTAGGCGGAGTATTTGCTGCTAAATGAGAGAAATTAACAACATCTGCAAAGAGAATAGTAGCGCTATCAAATTTATCTACAATTGTTGTTTCACCAGCTTTCAATCTTTTTGCAATAGCAACCGGTAAAATATTAAGTAAAAGAGATTCAGATTTTTCCTTTTCGGATGAAAGGTCTTCTGTTCTTATTTTAACGATTTTTTCCAACTCCAATTGTCTCAATTGCAGATTTTTAACCCTAACACTATAGATAAAAAAAGCAAGAAATGTGATTAAAACAATAAGAATGATGTAAAAAGAAATCCGCTGATAAAAATATGGTTTTTGAATAATCACGATACTTTCAGCATCATCACTCCAAATTCCATCATTATTTGCAGCCAGGACTTTGAAAACATATTTTGCCGGCGGTAAATTTGTATAGGTAGCATTTCTCGATGTTGAAGCGGGTGAAAAATCTTTATCAAATCCATCGAGTTTATACTTAAAAACAACTCTTTCAGGTACAGTAAAACTTAACCCTGAATAATCAAATTCAATTCTTTTAATATTCGGATTAACGACAATCTGTTTTTCTATATCAGTTTTTTTATCATCTAATTTAATTGAATTTATTTTAACAAGTGGCGGATAAATATTCATTGGAATATTGTCAGGTGCTATCACAGCAACACCATTCAATGTAGGAAACCAGAGATTGCCTTTTTTATCAAGCATACCCCGCGCAACAGATGTCAGTCCGCCCGGCAAACCGTCATTTTTATCATATTCAATGACATCTATTTTTTTAATCGCATTTTTTGCATATGAATTCATATCAAATTTTTTAGCATACGACACACTTCTTGTAGACGTCATCCAGAATTTCCCATGATTATCTTCAACAATTTGAAATATCGAATCACTTTTTAAACCGCTGCCTGCATTATAATTTACAAACGTATTTCCGTCATAACGACTAATACCTGTGCCGGTATTAATCCACATTATTCCTTCTTTATCTTTCATAATTTTAAAAATAACATTGCCGGCTAATCCATTTTCAGTTTTTAGGTAACTGATTTTATTTCTTTCTTTATTGAATATATTAATCCCTCCACCATCAGTACCGACATACAGAATATTATTTTCATCTTCATAGATACACATAATATAATCATTTGATAACCCATGATCTCTCGTATACTGTTTAATTGTTCCATCAGGACTCAGAGTATTTAAGCCATTAGTTGTACCAATCCATATTATACCATTGTGATCGATGAGAGAAGTTCTTGTTCTTTCTCCGGTTAAACCATTTTTAATGGTATAAGAATCAATTGTATTTCCATCAAAAATGACAAAACCTTTCGATGAATAAGTACTTAATAGAATTTTATTTTTATGAACTAATATTTCACGAATTCTGATTTTTTCAAAATATTTTGTCAGTTGATTCTCAATAAATTTTCCATCTTGAAAACACGAGAGCCCTGAATCGGTTCCTATCCAAATTCTTTCGTTATTATCCTGAGCAACGCTATTTACAGTCGGATGTACCAGACCATCTTTTAGTCCGAAACTTTTGAATTTACTTTTTGACAGTTTCTCGATACCGCCTCGTGTTGTTGCAATCCATATGTTTGATTCTCTATCTTCAATAATCTTTTCTACAAGATTATTGCTTAATCCATCTTCTTCATTGTATGTTGTAAATGTATTTTCTTCCTTTATAATTACACCGCTATCAGTTGCAACCCATAATCGTCCTGAATTATCCCTCATTATATTATTTACTTTGTCTGCATTAAAACCATTATTTTTATTAAAAATAGTTGTTTTACCATCTGAATAATAATGAAGGCCACTCTCTTTCGTTCCAAGCCAGTATCCGCCGACTGCATCAGTAAGCATTACTGTGTAAACAAAATCTGCAGAAATTGTTGTTGATTTTACAAACCGGTCTCCTGAATAATTAAATAACCCGGGTTTTGGTGTTGCAACCCACATCGTTCCTGCATTATCACAAAAAATAAATTCGATTAATTCATCATTACTAAAAGCGACACTTGATAACGGTTTTTCAATTTTACCATCTTTAATGTAACAAACTCCGCGTGTCGTACCAATCCATATTCCTCCATTTTTATCTTCACATATCGATCTGATTGAATTGTCCGGCAATCCATCTTTTATAGTAAAAACAGTAGTTGTATGCTTTTGCATAAGAATAACCCCGTCACCATTTGTACCAATCCATAAATTACCTGTTTTATCCTCTAAAAGAATTCGAGCAGAAACACTTTGGAATTCAGGTACTGTATATTTATTAATGAGATTAAACTTAACACCATCAAATTTAATTAAACCGTCATACGTACCTATTAAAATAAAACCGAATTTATCCTGAATAATATCGATTACCGTATCAGAAACAAGCCCCTGATTTGATGTCCACTTTGTTTTTATAAGCCCTGACAATGCATTTTCTGCAAATAGAGAAATTACAGTAAAGTATAATATAAATAGTATAATTTTTTTATTCATTTAAAAATCTCCATGTTTAACTTTTCACATTATATTATAAAATTAAATTAAATTAAAGAAGCTCATGCAAAAATTCGAAATACAAAGAGTATTTTTGCATGAGGCTCTAAATACATTGTTCTTTTTAAAATTAAAAATTCTTGACAAATATAAATCGAAATAATAAGTTAAGGAAAGTTTATTTTAGAATGAAGGAGTTTTCTATGAGCTTCATAGCTGATATTAATGCGAGAGAAATTCTTGATAGTAGAGGTAATCCTACTATCGAAGTGGATGTATTACTTGAAGATGGTTCTTTTGGTAGAGCTGCAGTACCATCAGGTGCTTCAACAGGTGAATTTGAAGCTGTTGAATTAAGAGACGGTGACAAATCAAGATATCTTGGTAGAGGCGTTCTTAAAGCAGTTGAAAATGTTAATGAAATAATTGCTCCGGAACTTATGGAAATGGATGCTCTTGATCAGGTTGCTCTTGATAGAGCTATGATTGATCTTGACGGTACACATAATAAAGCAAAATTAGGTGCTAATGCTATTCTTGGTGTGAGTCTTGCGGTTGCTAAAGCAGCTTCTGCACATTGCGGTCTTCCTTTATATGCATATTTAGGCGGTCCTTTGGCAAATACACTTCCTGTACCTATGGCAAACATTATAAACGGTGGTAAACACGCTGATAACCAGATTGACTTCCAGGAATTTATGGTAATGCCGGTTGGTGCACCATCATTCAAAGAAGCATTACGATATGTTGCTGAAGTATTTCATGCTTTAAAAAGTATTCTTAAAGCAAA
The DNA here is from genome assembly GCA_001829315.1 of Spirochaetes bacterium GWE1_32_154. Lineage (GTDB taxonomy): Bacteria > Spirochaetota > GWE2-31-10 > GWE2-31-10 > GWE2-31-10 > GWE2-31-10. The sequence goes on from MIAY01000001.1 coordinate 18,610, forward strand.
AGGTCACGTAACTGCTGTTGGTGATGAAGGTGGATTTGCTCCAAATATTGGAAATGAAGAAGCTTTGGAAACTATACTTGAAGCTATTGCTAAAGCAGGTTTTAAAACCGGTATCGATAATCATTTCATGATTGCATTAGATGTTGCTGCAAGTGAATTATGTGACGAAGCAGGAAGAAAAGGATATAAATTCTGGAAATCAAATCCAAATAAAATATTTACTTCCGACGAAATGATCGACTTCTACAAAAACTGGGTTAATAAATATCCTATTCTTTCAATCGAAGATGGTCTTGATCAAAGCGATTGGACAGGCTGGAAAAAATTAACAGCTGAACTTGGTTCAAAAGTACAAATTGTTGGTGATGATTTATTCGTAACAAACACTGAAAGACTTTTACAAGGTATTAAAGAAGGTTCTGCAAACTCAATTTTGATCAAAGTTAACCAGATTGGTACTTTAACAGAAACAATTGAAGCTATCAACATGGCTACAAGAGCAAGTATGACAAGTATTGTTTCTCACAGATCAGGTGAAACAGAAGATTCTACTATAGCTGATTTATGTGTTGCTTTAAACACGGCACAAATTAAAACCGGTTCTGCATCAAGATCCGATAGAATTGCAAAATACAATCAATTAATCAGAATTGAAGAAGAATTAGGCGGATCTGCTAAGTATCTTGGAAAACAAAGTTTTTTTAATCTTTTTAAATAATGAATTAAAATAAGTAGCGGTCACAAACGACCGCTACTCTTATATTCAGGGTAATTCAATAAATGAGTAATATTAAGAACAGACACTATATAAAAATTATCTTCTTATTTATTTTAATTCTCAATAGCATATCTATTTTTTCCTGCAAACGTACTCGAATACCGGAAAAAATAGAGACGATACAATTGAAAATGACACAACCACCAAAAGAATTAAGCTTATGGGGTGTAACAAAATATTCTGACTTAAAATTAAGGGAAGAGTTATCTGATGAATCATCTGTTTTACGATATTTAACTCATGGTTCCTTAGTTGAAATAATCAAAAGAAATGACTCTATTACTTTATTTGATGGAAAAAGAGATTACTGGTATTATGTTAAATCTGATAGTTTAACAGGCTGGATATTTGGTGCTTATATAGATATATTCAATGATATCATAAGTGCAGAAAGAAAATGCGAACAAATTCTATTCAATACTTACGAAAAACCACTGGAATAGTTACAATAATTAAATTTTTATATGATTTTCTTGTAATTATGATAATTTTGATTATATTTAATAAAATGTATACCTAATGATTACGGAGAAAACAATGCCGGTTGCCAAAAGCACAAAAAAGACAATAAAAAAAACTGATAAGAGCATTCTCGTAATAGTCGAGTCGCCAGCAAAAGCTAAAACAATAAACAAATATCTTGGTAAAGATTATAAAGTTACCGCATCAATGGGTCATATTATTGATTTACCAAAATCAAGAATTGGAGTAAATGTTGATGATAATTTTGAACCCGAGTACATTACAGTACGTGGCAAAGGTAAAATATTAAATGACTTAAAAAAATTTGCGGCTAATTCTAAGTCGATACTTCTGGCAAGTGATAACGACCGTGAAGGAGAAGCAATTGCATTTCACATCGGTGATGCTCTAAAAAAGAAATATCCCGAACTTCCTATAAAAAGAATTGTATTTAATGAAATAACAAAAAATGCAATTGTTGATTCTATAAAAGATGCAAAAGAAATTGATATTAACAAAGTTGAAGCCCAAAAGACAAGAAGAATTCTTGACCGGCTGGTTGGTTATAAAATCTCTCCTATTTTATGGGAAAAAGTGAAAAATGGCTTATCAGCAGGAAGAGTTCAGTCATTAACCTTAAAAGCAATATGTGAAAGGGAAGATGAAATCGAGAAATTTATTCCGGTTGAATACTGGTCTGTCGATGCATTACTTAATAAAGATAAAAAAGATTTTGTTGCTGAATTATCAAAAATCGATAACAACAAACCTGAAATTACCAATGAGAAATCAGTTACTATCATACGAAAAGATTTATTAAACGGTGAATTTGTCGTATCAAATATTCAAACAACAACAAAAAGTATTAGTCCCCTACCGCCATTTATTACATCAAAACTGCAACAGGCTGCTGCAAACAGATTTAGTTTCACTTCAAAGAAAACAATGAGCATAGCTCAACAATTATATGAAGGTATTGATATTGGCACTGACACAATCGGTCTTATTACATACATGAGAACAGACTCAGTCAGAATATCAGACTCTGCGTTACAGGAAGTACGTGAATACATCGGTAAAGAATGGGCAGATTGTCTTCCTGAACAGGTAAATTTATATTCAAAAAAAACCGGTGCACAGGATGCTCATGAGGCTATTCGACCAACAGCAGTTATGAGAACACCTGAGTTGTTGAAAAAATATCTAACTGCCGATCAATATAAAATTTATGCGATTATCTGGGAACGATTTGTCTCCTCTCAAATGACGAATGCTGAGTATTTATCAAAAACAGTGTCAATTACTTCCGGAAAATACACTTTTAAGGTAACTAAATCCGATATGACAAATAGAGGTTACAACGCCAGTTTAAACCTTTTGAAATCAAAAGATACTGCTAAAGTTGTGAAACTACCGGAGTTTAAAGAAGGTGACATTCTCAATTTCAAAGAATTAATAACAGAACAGCATTTTACACAACCGCCTCCGCGATATACTGATGCATCAATTATCAAATTTCTTGAAGAAAATGGTATAGGACGACCTTCAACCTATGCACCAATAATATCAACACTATTAGACCGGTATTATGTAGTCAGAAAAGCAAAACAGATTGAACCGACAGTTCTTGGTAAACTTGTTAATAATATCATTGTTACATCATTTCCTGATATTGTTAATATTGATTTTACAGCAAAATTAGAGTCTGACCTCGATGAAATAGCAAACGGTAACGCGCATAGAGTTGAATTACTTAAAACATTTTATGATCCATTCAGCAAACATCTTGAGGAAGCCCAAAATAATTTAGAAGTTCATAAAAAAGTTTTTGATGAGGAAACGGACGAGGTTTGTGACAAATGCGGTTCAAAAATGCTTAAAAAACTAGGGCGATATGGTTTTTTTCTTGCCTGTTCAAATTTCCCCGCATGTAGAAACGCAAAAACGATTCCACTTGCAGATTGCCCTGTCGACGGATGTAACGGTAAAATAATTGCAAGAAAAAAAGGCGCACGGGGAAAAGAATTTTATGGCTGTACCAATTATCCTGAATGTCAATTTATAAGCTGGAATAAACCAACTGACATTAAATGCCCAAAATGCGGGAAATTTCTTGTTGAAAAACATGATAAAGAACACGGAAACTTTAAACAATGTGTTGATGAAAAGTGCGATTATAAATTGCTTGAGGAATCATCAGGTAATGATTAATGATTTGGATGAATATATTTCTTTCTTACATTCTCAAAAAGGTTTGTCTGAAAAAACAGTCATTGCATACAAACAGGATATTGAAAGATTTTACCACTATTTAGAGAGTGAAAATCTTTCAATTGATAGCATAAAAAGACATCATTTCAGAGGGTTTCTCGCTGAATTAAATCGTATCAGACTTGAGAAATCATCAATAAACCGTATATTGTCAAGCCTCAAAAGTTACATAAAATTCAGGATGAGAAAAGGAAATATTGACTCTTCTGATATTCTTGAAGTTGAATCATTAAAAAAAAAAGAGTATTTACCTGAATTTTTATTTGATAAAGAAATTCTTGCATTACTTGAAATCACTCCAGATACTAAATATGATTACCGTGATATTTTAATACTTGAAATTTTATTATCAACAGGTGTTCGAGTCTCAGAACTGGTTTCAATTAATATCAGTGATATAACATTTAAAAACCGTGAAATTCGTGTTAAAGGTAAAGGAAATAAAGAACGGATCGTTCTTTATGGTGAAAAATGTGAAACTGCATTAAAAAATTATTTACTAATACGAGGTCAGTTTAATTCAGAGCCAAATGATCGTGCATTGTTTCTCAATCATCGCGGGACACGGTTAACTGACCGGGCTATAAGAACAATAGTTGAAAAAAGAATGAACGATACAGCAATAATTAAAAAAATATCACCACATTCACTGCGACATTCTTTTGCTACATCACTGCTAAAAAATGGGGCTGATATAAAAAGTGTACAGACACTACTTGGACACGCAAGCATTACGAGTACACAAATATATACACACATGACTTTAGAAGAATTAAAAAATGTTTATACGGAATATCATCCCCATGCTTAAAAATATGTTTACTATTTTAAACTTTTTTATTACATTGAATAACTGAATTTACTTCAAAATTTACTTATAAAGGAATATATATGTCAGAGAAAAGATGGAGATCAACCACTGTTTTAGCGGTTAGAAAAAACGGTGAAGTTACAATGGCTGCCGACGGACAAGTTACACTTGGAAGCACCATTATGAAAAGCAATGCGAAAAAAATACGAAGAATATTCGATGATAAAATACTAATCGGTTTTGCCGGCAGTACCGCTGATGCTTTTAATTTATTTGATAAATTTGAAGAAAAAGTCAATGAATATAGAGGTGATATTGTCAGGGCTTCTGTTGAATTAGCTAAAGATTGGAGAACTGATAAAATACTAAGAAAACTGGAAGCAATGCTTATTATTGCTGATAAAAATACCACACTTATTGTTTCAGGTAGCGGTGATGTCGTTGAACCTGATTTTGATGTAGCAGCGATTGGAAGCGGTGGAAATTTTGCATTATCTGCTGCTAGAGCATATCTTGATGATTCACGTTATTCAGCACATGAAATTGCAGAGAAATCATTGAAAATTGCAGCTGATGTTTGTATATATACTAATAATTCTATAACTATCGAGGATATAAAATGAATCTTATAGGTAATGACGGATTAGATTTAACGCCAAAAAACATTGTTTCTGAACTTGATAAATATATTATAGGACAACATGATGCAAAAAAAGCTGTTGCTATTGCATTACGAAACAGATATAGAAGAAAACTTGTTCCTGATGATATTAAAGATGAGATTTCACCTAAAAATATTATCATGATCGGACCAACAGGTGTTGGAAAAACTGAAATAGCGAGACGGCTTGCAAAACTCTGCGGAGCTCCTTTTGTGAAAGTTGAAGCAACAAAGTATACTGAAGTCGGCTATGTCGGAAGAGATGTGGAAAGTATTGTTCGGGATTTAATGAATGTTGGTGTTAATCTTATTAAAAAAGAAATGCGTGAATCTGTAGTTCTTGAAGCCGAAAAGAAAACAGAAGAAATATTACTTGGTGTTATTTTACCGGGTGTAAATGATAAAGAAAACATAATGAGTGAGGAATTAAAGACAAAAGAAAAATTCCGTGAAATGTTAAGGGAAGGTAAGTTAGATGATAGAATTATTGAGATTACCGTAACAAGTACATCATCTCCTGCTGTTGAAATGTTTTCAGGTGCAGGTTTTGAAGGAATGGGGATAAATTTATCTGATCTTGGCGGAATGTTTGGTGGTACACCTAAACAAAAAAAGAAAAGAGTAACGGTAAAACAGGCAAAAAAAATAATTTTAGATCAGGAAATTGAGAAACTTCTTGATATGGATAAAGTAACAGACCTTGCCGTTGAAAGAGTTGAAAATGATGGAATTATATTTATTGATGAAATAGATAAAATCGCAGTCAAATCAAAATCAGCCAGCGGTGCTGAAGTTTCAAGAGAAGGTGTCCAAAGGGATTTATTACCAATTGTTGAAGGCTCACAAGTAAATACAAAATATGGTCCGGTAAATACTGATCATATACTTTTTATTGCATCCGGTGCATTCCACATGAGTAAACCGTCTGACTTAATCCCCGAAATGCAAGGTAGATTTCCTATACGGGTTGAATTGAATAGTTTAACAAAAGAGGATTTCATTCAAATATTAACGATTCCTAAAAACGCATTGATTTTGCAGTATAAAGAATTATTAAAAACCGAAGGGGTAAATCTTGAGATTACCGAAGATGCTATTATTGAAATAGCAGAATATGCATACAATGTTAACACTGATATGGAAAATATCGGGGCAAGACGACTTCATACTATATTAGAAAAGTTACTTGAGGAAATCAGCTATAATGCACCTGAAATGAAAGGTGAAAATGTTACCGTAAATGGAGAAACAGTTAAAACATCACTTAAAAAGATCGTTGAAAATCACGATCTTTCAAAATATATTCTTTAGAAACGCTTCAAATTAAAAAAGCACTTTTATATTTTACTATAAAAGTGCTTTTTTTATTATTTACCTGCTTGTTCTAATATCAACGTTTTTGTTGGAGCATCACATACTTCAGTCGGTCCGTAATATTGAATTGAACCAGGGAACACATATGATGTTTTAATTGCCCAATCATTTCTATGTTTTACATAAAATTTATATGGAGCACCACTTAATTCAACAAGTGCTTTCTTAATAACAGGTTTTTTCTCACCATGTCTTTGTTCAAGATTAAACATCATCGATGTTGGAATTCCGCCGGCAATCCAGCTCGTTGCCGGTTTTGCACAATGTTTAACTGATGACATATAACCTGTTAATCCACTTGCAATTAACAGGAATGCAATGTACCCTAATGAATAACAATAATCAGCATCAAAATTTGACGGAGCTGCACATCTTCCTTCATAACCGAAGAAATGATTTAAACCGGCAAATTTACCTTTGTACTTACCTTCTTTTTTTAGAACGTCCAATCGGGCTGCAACCATATCGATAAGTAATTTTTCAGTTTCAATTCGTGATACCTGAACATTACCATGAGGGTCTCTATCCATACAAAGTTGAGCTTGAATTGATGCAGGCAATGATTTAAAAGCATCGGATGATACTTTTGAAAGATTCTTTGCAATCCATGCTGATTGTTCTGAAGTTGCAATTTTTGCAAATTCATCAGCTTTATGAGCTAATAAGTCATTCAATTCTGCAATTAGAATTTTCATTTCAGGAATAAATTCTATTAAACCTTCCGGAACTAAAATAACACCAAAGTTGTCACCATTAGCAGCTCTTTTTACAACAATATCAACAATTTCTTCAACCACTGTTACCATTGTTTTTTGTTCTTTTTCAACTTCTTCAGAAATAATCGCCCAATTTGGCTGTGTTTGTAATGCACATTCAAGACCGATATGCGATGCAGATCGTCCCATTAATTTTATGAAGTGATAGTATTTTTTAGCTGAATTGGCATCTCTTTGAATATTACCAATAAGTTCTGAATACACTTTTGTTGCAGTATCAAAACCGAATGATGTTTCAATATGCTCGTTTTTCAAGTCACCATCAATTGTCTTTGGACAACCGATAACTTGAATTGTTTCACCTTTAGATTTGTAGTAATCTGCAAGTAAAGCAGCATTTGTATTTGAATCATCTCCACCGATTATGATAATAGCAGAAATATTTTTATCTTTACAAACTTTAAGTGATTTATCAAATTGCTCAACAGTTTCCAATTTCGTTCTGCCAGATCCGATAATATCAAAACCACCGGTGTTTCTATATTGATCGATTAAATCTTTAGTGATTTCAATCATGTTTCCGTCAATAATTCCTGCAGGACCACCAAGAAAACCATATAATTTAGAGTCTTTATTTCCATTTTTCAAACCGTCAAATACACCGGCAATAACATTATGTCCACCGGGAGCCTGGCCACCGGATAAAATAACGCCGACATTGATCTTATCTCCGGCTTTTGGGTTTGAACCTTTTTCAAAAGTCGCAATAGGCATTCCATAAGTACTTTTTAGCATTTTTTTTAATTCATCTTTGTCACTGATAGCTTCAGTTGGAGCACCAAGTTTCAATGCAATTTCAGTAACCTTACCCTTAACTGCTTCAGGTAATTTAGGCTGGTACAAGTATCGTGCTTTTTGTAAAGCTGAAATATCACTCATTTTATTCTCCTGTCAAATAGAAAATTCATAATCTAAAATCGCCGCTATAGTAGAAAAAATTATTTTTTTAGTCAATAGAGCATTATATAAAAAATATCTTTTATCTTTATTTTTTTGTAAAAAAAAGTAATGAATTGATGCCGTAGTTTCTCCGGTCAATTAAATGAAGACTTCCGATTTCCGCTGCAATTTCATCTTTGCTTGTAGCGTGGATAACAATTATTCCGTCATCTTTTAAAATGTTTTTTTTGTCAATTAATGAAACAATTTCTTCCTTGTTTGACATTTTAAACGGGGGATCAGCCATAATAAAATCGTATTGTTTAGTTGATCTTTTAATGTAATTAAACGCATCTGATATAATTAAATTAAAACATTCGTTAAGACCAAATTTATCAAGATTAGCTTGTAATATACCTTTTTTACCGAAATCGCCTTCAATAATATCAGCTTTTGCAACCATACCTCTTGAATATCCTTCAATTGCAATAGAAGCTGAGCCTGAAAAAAGATCAAGCATTTCCATTTCTTTTCTACCGTATAGAATGTTAAATAAAGCCTGCTTACACATTGAAGTCATAGGTCGAATCTCACCGGGAGGACACTCTAAAACCCTTCCTTTCATTGAACCTGATGCGACTCTTATTTTAAGTTTAGTATTTTTGTTAATTGCCAATTAGTTACCTCTATGTATTTTATTAAAGGTAACATACCATAACAGATAATAAATAGTAAAGATGTTTTACCTTATCGTTTCATTTTTTCTTCGAGTTTGTTGTAATAATCATTTTTTAAAATTGAATATAAATAAAGATCTTTGAATGTATCATTGTAATATACCGCCTGTCTCATTAAGCCTTCCTGAATTGCTCCGATTTCATTGAGTAATTTCATTGAACGCTGATCATCCGTTTCAATTCGCACTTCGATACGGTTTAAATTTAATTTTCTAAAAGCATAATCAAGAATTAATCGAACCGTCATAATGGTATAACTGTTATTCCAGAATTTTTTACCGGTTGAATATCCGATACGTGCAACCCTATTTTTTGAATCAATATCTTTTATCACTGCGACACCAACTAAATCATCGAGAGAATGCCTGAATATACCCCAGGTATATTTTTCTTCCTGATTATACATTTCCATTGAATCACCAATATAATCTTTGATCCATTTATCATTTAAAGGATATGGAATTGATAAATACCGGCACATCTCCGGATCATTAAATAATGATTTAAAACTCGAAACATATTTTAATGTCAATTTCTTTAAATATATAATTTTATTAGAGAGATACATGTAAGAAAATCCTTCAATGAGATATGATGTACTATTATCTTTTCGGCGGGAAACAGACGAATATAAACTTTTATTTTTGAGATTTTACAAACTCGAAAATATTATCGGTTAATTCACAAATTTGGGGAATGGACAATATTTCGCCTCGATCATTAGGAGAAATACCTGATTTTTCTAATAAAGCAACGAGATCAACCTGTTCTAAATCTTTAAGAAACGGAGAGTTCATCAAATTGTTTCTTAATTGTTTTCTCCGGTTAATAAACAGTGACCGGGAAACTTTAAAAAATAACGTTTTATCTTTAACAGGATATTTATCTTTTACTATGGTAAAACGAACTACTGATGAATCAACATTGGGCCTTGGATGAAAAGAAGACGGTGAAATCTTTGCAACAATCTTGGGATCACTATGAAAATTACAGAAAATAGTTAAACTTCCGTATTTTTTTGTGCCCGGAGGACTAATTATTCTTTCTGCGACTTCTTTTTGCATCATAAATGCTGCTTTTGAAATATTTAAATCACTAGTGAATATTTTTTCAAGTATTGGCGTTGTTATATAGTATGGTAAATTACCGGTAATAATTAAATTATCATCAGGGCCGACATATTGTTTCATTGCATCTTCAAATGTTTTAAGAAAATCTCCTTCAATCAGATTAAAATTATCATACCCCGCAAATAATGTTTTAATATGTTTAATGTAAGCTCTGTCAATCTCAAAACCGACTAAACGTTTACATCCAGACTCAATAAGTCTGTTTGTAAGGCTTCCGAGACCACAACCTATTTCAAAAACGACATCATTCTCTTTAATTTCAAGACTCTTGACAATTGTATCGCAAACACCTGAATTGATGAGGAAATTCTGTCCGAATTTTTTATTAATACTAAGATGATTTTCTTCGATAAAATTTAATATTTCTTTTACACTATAATACTTGAATTCCATTGCTAAAAAATATATTATTTACCGATTTTATGCAAGCTGTTTAACGGTAAAATTAATGCTTATTACAACAAAAGGGTCACAATGGATTACAAAAATATATATATTATAGGAATTGGCGGATGTGCCAGCTCTGCTATCGGAGAATTTTTAAACAACCAAGGGCTGATAGTATCCGGTTCAGATATGTCTGAAAAAAAAGAACTTCACGATTTAATAAAAAAAGGCATAACCGTTCATTTCGGGCATAAAAAAGAAAATCTATATACCAACGGAAAACCTGATATTGTTTTATACACTCCGGCAATTATTGCCTTAAACCCTAATAACCCTGAACTGCTTGAAGCAAAAGCACAGGGAATTAAAACAGAAAGCTGGGAAGAATTTATCGGTGATTTCTTAAAAAAACAAGGTAATATTGGCATAACAGTTTCAGGAAGTGAGGGAAAAGGGACAACTGCCGGTATATTAACTGCGATTCTTGCAGGGACACAATTTGATCCTCTTTCAATTCTTGGTGCAAAAATAAAGAACATTAAAGACTCAAATGATTCAAATATTTATATCGGAGAAGGAAAAACATATATTTTAGAAGGGGATGAGTATAATAGAAATTTTCTTCATTATCATCCTGATATCAATGTCATGATCAATTTTGATTATGAACATCCCGAAACATACAAAAACTTTGATGAATATTCACAAGCCTTTGCTGATTTTTTTAACGAAATGTCGGGAAAGAAAAAGCTTATATTGAGAGCTACAGAAAAAATAGTCAATTTTGTGAATACTTATACATTTTCTAATATTACGTGGTTTGGCTATCCTGAGGAAATCAGAAAATCTACAATCTCAGGTGAGATTTACATCATTGAAAATCACCGGGTTACAGAAAAAGGTAATACATTTACATTACGAAAAACTGATTCAAGTTTTCAAGCAGATTTCATGATTCCCGCATTACCCGGTTATATTGCATTAAATGGAACCGGTGCAATAATCGCAGCGTTGGAGGTTGGCATGACAGCAGACGTCATTAATAAAAACCTGCAAAATTTTAAAGGTATGGTCAGACGATTTGACTTATACAAAACAAATGAAAATGGCGTCTTCATCACTGATTACGGTCATTCCCCCGGTGCTGTGGGGTATATTCTTAAAGAAATCAGAGAATTGTTTCCAGATAAAAAAGTACATTTAATTTTCCAGCCACATCTTTTCTCCCGGACATATAACTTTTTTAATGAATTTGTTGACGAATTAGCCAAAGCTGATACAATTTCGATCCTTGATATTTATCCGGCAAGAGAAAACATTGCACACTGGTCAACAAAAGTTAATTCTCAAATGTTAACAGATCAGGTTTTATTGCGTAATCCAAATGTTACGTTTGCGGGTCAGGCAAAAGATATTGTGAAAAATATGGAAAACGTAATTGATGCAAATGAAGTTACCTGTTTTATCGGTGCAGGAGATATGGACCAGTATTATGAAGGTTTATTACATAAATTTGGTTGCAAACCGTGGTTTTAAGTATTGACTATCTATTGTAGTACCAATTAGTTTTTATCTTCAATTGTTATAATAAGTGTACGTGGCACAACTGTCACAACATTAACATCAGCAGGAACTTCAATATTGAAATCACGATAATTATATTCACCGGGTATATTAGCATTTGAAACATCAATGCTGACATAAATATTATTTTCTGTTATTGCCGACATAATCGTTTCAGAACCTGATAATGTTATGTTAAGCGGTAAATTTTCAATTGAATAATCGAATTTCTGATTTAAATTATTTACAGTAACTTTCTTGACTTTAAATGTTTTCGTTTCTGTTTTTCGTGCAATTGCATAAAACACCGAAATATCAGCCGGACCAACAACTTTGATTTTATTGGAATTATTATTTAATTTAACAATTCTTTCAAAACTTTCTGAAGCTTCTGAAATATCTATTTTTTCTGTGTCAATAGAAGTAATTGATTCAATAACAGACTCAGGCCCTTGAACTCTAACTTCAGATGGATTAACTTTTCGTTCTTTAATCATATAACCTGATTTTACATTACCAAATGTCGGAACAGATATAGGAATATTTTTTTGCTTAATACTTTCGATGGTAACAGAAAGAATCTCAGGTGAAACCTCGATACCGCTAAAAAATGATTTCATAATTTTCGGGTATGTCCATTGTAGTTTTACCAGGTATGTACCTTTTCCTTTACTTTCATATTCACTAAGATCCAATACAATATTAAAATCATCTTCAGAAACCCGTTCAATAATCCTTTTTTTGTCTTTTATAACAAACCGGACACTATCAGGTAAATTGTTAGAAATAACAAAATCACCTTTCATACCTTTAATATTTATTTTTTTTGTAAATGATTTTTCAGATAGTTGGGAAAAAGAAACAAGAACATACATAATCACAGCAAGTATAAAACAGGTTATTTTAATATTAATATCTGTTAGAATACGATTTCTGATATTGTCATAAAACTTTTTTTTATCTTTAAAATCAAATTTCATCTTCAGTATTCTCCAAATCGTCCTCATTATAGCCAAGTAATTTCACGAGTTCTTTTTTTAACAAATCAATAGTATAATTAGTATATAACTTTCCATCACTCGCTATTGTTATTTTACCTGTCTCTTCAGAGACAACAACAACAACAGCATCTGTTTCTTCTGCCAGACCCAATGCGGCACGATGTCGTGTACCGAATTTCGGGTCAATATCTGATGAGTCACTTAGTGGTAAATAACAGCCGGCGGCAACAATTAAATTATTCTTAATAATAACAGCCCCGTCATGCAGTGGTGTTTTATCAAAAAAAATTGTCATTAATAATTGAGTTGAAATCTTTGAGTCAATTTTTGTACCGCTTTCAATATAATTCTTAAGACCTATTTCCCTTTCAAATACAATTAATGCCCCTCGCGAAATAAGATGGAAATTATTTACTGCTTTTATTATTTCAACTAAATCTTCAGGGTTTTTCTTAATAATTTTACTTACCCAGTTTGATTGTCCGAGTTTTGTTAAAACTCTACGCAATTCGGGTTGGAATAAAATGATTATTGCTATGACAGCGACTCCGGCAATCTGATCAAGAAGCCAGGAGAATGTTTCAAGTTGTAATATTTTTGATAAAACATACAAGACCAGGAAAAAAAGTAACCCGCGGACTACTTGTACAGCACGGGTTTGTGCTAATATCTGATAAAACTTAAAGAAAATATATGTAATAATAACAATGTCAATAACAGCCAGTAAAATATTACCGGCAATGATTGCAGGATGAAGATTCATCCATATCATGTTGACCTTCCTCAATCTAAAGAATAATCGTTTTTATAAAACTACATATTATTTAACAATAATGCAAGCTAATAAATATTTTTTTTATCTTCTTCTGTTTTTGGATGAACCATTTCAATTATATTTTTCATAACATCAACCTGTTCCGAGCTATGCATTCTAACAATGTTTGCACCATTAATAATGGCAATCGTATTAGCAACAATGGTACTGATTAAAGTCTTTTTTAACCTTCCGGCTAAAGCACCTGACAAATAACTTCGTCTTGACATACCAACAAGAATTGGAAGTTTCAAATGTTTAAGACTTGATAATTGTCTCAGTAATAAGAAATTATCACGATCTTTCCTGCCAAAACCGATACCCGGATCAATCATAATTTTATCTTTTGATACACCGTTGCTGATAGCAATATTTACATTTGCCTGAAGTTCTCTGATAACTTCAGAAATTGATTCTAATGGCTTAGCAAGTTTTTCACTTAACGGATTATACATAATAATTAAAGGAATACCTTTTTTTGCTACCAGTTTAATCAGGTCTAAATTATATCGAATAGGAATTATGTCATTTATTATATCTGCACCTGAATCAATCGCTGCTTTTGCCATATTAAACTTAACAGCATCGATACTTAATACAACATCGGGATAATGTTTCTTAATCTGATAAATAATTCTGGAAATACTATCAATATCTTCTGTTGTCGGTTCATCAACTAATGAATTTCCGCTTGAATGTTCACCGCTTAATTCAATCATATCTACACCGGACTCAATATAACGATCAATTTTAGTCATTATCATTTTATCAGAAATATTAGTACCAAATAAATGCTTTTTATAATCAATCATTCCCGAAATGTACGTGTTATGATTAAAATCAAAAGTTTTTTTGTTTATTACAAGAAGACCGGTTCTGTCATCAACACTTTTTTCAATTTCCCGTGCAATTTCTTCTAAACCAAACTGTTTTGATGCTATTTTCTTTGCAAGGAATATAATATTTCTTTTTGATGAAGATATTATCATATCTGTGGTTCGTGCAGTATATGAATATGCTTCTTTGGAAATAGCAGCTTCACCACCAATTTTATTAATTTGTTGCTTAATTGTATTTGCAACCCTTGTATCAACCTGTTCTAATTTCACATGAATAAAATTCATATTCGGAATTAACATGTCAAACGCTCTTTTATCTGCATTTATATTAGTAAGTTCCCTTTTAATGTCATAAATATTTTCGAGATTTAAAACATGTGCATTGTATTCCGCTTTCAACTCGGCTATCATCAAATCCTCCACAAAGATCACAATTACAACTTTTTTACAAAATTACAAACTGATTAAATACAACATTATTTATCTTTGTCAAGTTTTATTCAACAAACTGATTATTATAAGCAGTTATTTTTTGAAATTCGTTTATTTTTTATCAAATAAAAGATATAGTTTAATATCAAAAAACTGGAGTATCGTAATAATGTCAACTGCAATCATTACAGGCGGAGGAAAACGAGTAGGTCAATCTATTTCATTATTTCTTGCCACCCTCGGTTATAATATAATTATCACGTACAAAGATTCGTTATCAGAAGCAGAAAAAACTAAAATTGAAGTTGAAAAGTCAGGTCGAAAATGTCATCTTATCAAATGTGATTTATCCGATATTTCTGATGTCAGAACTTTAATAGAATATTCATATTCAATTGAAAATGACGTTTCTCTTTTAATTAACAATGCGTCAGTATTTAATAAAAATGATCTTAAAGATACTACTGATAATCAGCTTTTAGAAAATTATTATGTCAATTTTTTTTCACCATACATTTTAACAAGAGATTTTGCGAATGTCATACAAAAAGGTACTATTATTAATATAATTGATTCCAAGGCGGAGAAAAATGGCTTTAAATATTCGGCATACACATTGAGTAAAAAATCTCTCTTTGATTTAACCTATCAGTCTGCCGTTGAATTGGGACCTGACATAAGGGTAAACGGTATTGCTCCGGGTTTTGTGTTAGCACCTGAAAATGATGATGCAGATTATTTTGCCCGTTTATCAGAAAATAATCCTTTACACAAATCATGCAGTTTGGATGATATAAACAATTCAATTAAGTATATACTTACAAATACTTTTGTAACCGGACAAATTATGTATTTAGACGGTGGAAAACACCTCGTTACGGGGGAATAATGGCTATTATTAAAATAAAAAATTTAAAAGTCAAAACGATTATAGGTATTTTCAACCATGAACGGGAAGCAAGTCAGGATTTGATACTGAATATTAAAATTGCATTTAACTCAACAATTGCTTCACAAACAGACAATATTCAAGATACTATTGATTATCAATTGTTAAAACGAACTATAATCAACTCTGTTGAGAAATCAAATTTTAATTTATTAGAAAAATTAGTGGAATATATACTGGATATTATAATGTCGTATACTCTTGTAACTTCAGCTACAGTGGAAATTGACAAACCGGATGCTTTACGATTTGTTGATTCGGTATCAATAACATCGAGTCGTAAAAGATGATTGAAATACACATAAATCCTTTAATATAAATAAGATACACTTGACTTTAATGGAATTTTTGAATATAGTGGAAATGTTATTTTATCATGCGAAATATACTTTAAACTATCGATAACTCATGTAACCGATAGAGCAAAATTCTGTATTTACAAGGAAAAACACTATGAGCGACAATTATGACTCTTCAAATATTCAGGTACTCGAAGGTATAGATCACGTAAGAAAACGGCCGGGTATGTATATCGGATCAACAAGCGTTGACGGTTTGCATCATCTTGTTTATGAGATCGTTGATAATTCGGTGGATGAAGCATTAGCCGGATATTGTAATACAATCAGCGTAACAATCAATGAAGATGACTCAATAGAAATAAGTGATAATGGAAGAGGTATTCCGGTTGATATTCATAAAGATACCGGTTTATCAGGAGTGGAGCTTGTTTTTACAAAACTAAATGCCGGTGGAAAATTTGATAATGACACCTATAAAGTTTCAGGCGGTCTTCATGGTGTGGGTGCGAGTGTTGTAAATGCCCTTTCAGAAGAATGCCGGGTTACCGTTATGAGAAACAAAAAAGTAACCGTTCAAACCTTTAAAAAAGGTGTAACACAAGGGCCTCCAGAAATTATCGGTGATTGTACTACAACCGGTACAACAGTCTGGTTTAAACCTGATCCGACAATATTTGCTGTTACATCACCTACGTATGAAACACTTTCTCATAGATTACGCGAGCTTTCATTTCTTAATAAAGGCATAAGAATACATCTTTGTGATAAAAGAGAAATGATTGGTGAGGAATTTAAAAAGGTTGAGTTCTATTATGAAGGTGGTATTGTTTCGTTTGTTCAATTTCTTAATAAAGCTAAAAAACCGATTCATGATATTATTTATATGCAGACAGAAAAAGATGATATGTACCTTGAAATCGCAATGGAATATTCTGATTCATATATTGAAAATGTGTATTCATTTGTTAATAATATCAATACTCATGAAGGTGGAACCCACCTTGCCGGTTTCAGATCTGCAATAACAAAAACCATTAATACTTTTTTTGTAAAAATGAAAATGCAGACTAAAACCTGTGAAAAACTGGAAGGTGAAGATGTACGTGAGGGTCTAACCGCAATCGTATCGTTAAAAATCAAAAACCCTCAGTTTGAAGGTCAAACAAAAACAAAACTTGGTAACAGTGAAGTGAAAGGAATTGTTGATTCTATAGTGCAGGATGAATTATCATCATACTTTGAACAAAATCCGAATATTGCTAAAATCATAATCAATAAAACAATTCAGGCTTATGAAGCACGATGCGCTGCAAAAAGAGCACGTGAAGCGACACGAAGAAAAAGTGCAATGGAGTCTTTAGGGCTTCCCGGTAAACTTGCCGATTGTGCAGATCGTGACCCGACCAATACTGAAATATACCTTGTAGAAGGGGACTCTGCCGGCGGTTCTGCAAAACAGGGAAGAGACAGAAAATTCCAGGCAATTCTTTCATTATGGGGAAAAATGCTTAATGTTGAAAAAAAAGGTGAATTAAAAGTAATTGATAATGAAAAATTATTTCCAATAATTCAGGCAATCGGAACCGGAGTTTCTGATAATTTTGACTACGCAAAATTACGATATGGAAAAGTTATTATCATGGCCGATGCCGATGTCGATGGTTCACACATACGAACATTGCTATTAACATTTTTTTACCGGTATATGAAACCGCTTGTTGAAAATGGCAATATTTATATCGCCATGCCACCACTATATAAAATAGTACCAAAAAGTAAACCGAAAGAAGTGTACTATGCATTCTCAGATGTTGAAAAAGAAGCGTACATGAAAGAAAATAATCTTGATAATGACGGTGTAAATATTCAGCGATATAAAGGTCTCGGGGAAATGAACCCTGAACAGTTATGGGAAACAACGATGAACCCGGCAACAAGAAATATTGTTAAAATCACATTAAATGACGAGTATACTGCTGATGAAGTTATCACGATACTAATGGGATCTGAAGTTGAACCTCGAAGAGAGTTTATTGAAAAAAACGCAACATATGTTAAAAACCTTGATGTGTAAATAATGACTACCTCTAAAATAAGTCATAGCTCTACATTACGGCTATGACTTATTTCAACAAAATACTCATAATACTCTACAGGTATTGTTAATTGATTCTACAAATTCTTTTCTACTGGAAACATACGATTTTTTGTATATATTTTTGATATGTGAATTAACAGTATTATATGAAATATTTAATTCAAAAGCAATTTCTTTATATGAAACCCCTTGAATTAAATATTCAATAATATCCTGTTCTCTTTTCGTGAAAGATTCAAACGAGACTTTAAAATCTTTTATTATTATAATACATCCTACAAAATCATTAAATCTATCTTTGATTTGATTGACATCAACCTCGTAAATGAGTGCAACCGGATATTTATCTGTATTAAGATTGCATTTTAATCCTGTCAGATTTTTTCCTTCATGTATAGCAATATTAATTTCATTCCGGAAATCAGGAAATAACGAATAGATACTTGTTCCAATTTCAAAAATATTACCCGATTCAATATAATTGGTTTTAATAATTACCCCTTGATCATCTGTTACAATAAACGAAAGAGAAAAATCATTATTTATAACGTCAAATATTTTGTTGATTTGGTAAATATTTAAAAAACCATAGTTTTTAATTATATAGTATAAAGCAATGCAAAAAATACAAATAAGATACGGGGTTAATGAAATAAATTTTGGGAAAAATAATGATATTAAAAACTGAACGAAATAACCATAGCCAAATGTTATTATATAAAATATTTTTAAAATAAAAATCGATTTCCTTTTCTTATTATCAAGAATAATTTTTGAAAATGAATGTAAAAGATGAATTGAAAAAATATATGTAGAAATAAATAATAATATAATTGATTTAAATATATATGAAGCAGTATTAATAATTATATGATATTTACTCGACTCTTTAACCCATTTATTAAGAATTGGATCAAAACCGATTATTGCCAATATGTAAAAAACGACTGTTACTATATAAATAATGATAATAAATATGAAATCATTCTTGTTATTTTTATACATTAGTGATTGAAATAAATGAGCAAAAGATGCCGGTAAAAAAATAACCGAAATGGATTGAAATCTATATAAAAATAACGCCGGCACACTGTTTTTTTCCAAGTCAGGAAATACCAGCAAATGCAGCGATATTATTCTTATAGAAAATAAAAAACAGATTCCAAGAAAAACCCAATGAAAAGTTTCTTTCTTTTCCATTAAAAAAATCTTAATGACACACAAACTACATACAAATAAAGTAAAAATTGTTGTGACGACATTTAAAAACAAACTAAATGACATTTCATCCATAATAAAATTTATATTATATTTAAAAGTCATTGTAAAGTAACTTTACAATGCTTTTTTTGATATAAAATCACTATAAAATCACTATATTTACCTGTAGATTATTATTCAATAAACAAGTTAGTATTGATGCTATTACAAAATTAGTAATAATTTATGTAATAGCATCAATACTAACTTATTTTTCAAAAGGGGGAAAAATGAAACATTATCTAATGTTACTATTTATGGTCATTTTAATTACAGGTTGCTCAATGGGAAACACTGCCAAGGGTGAGGCAGTAAATAATACAAACAATGTAAAAACAGTTACCATACGAAGTGGTAGCGCAGTTACCAAATATAAAGTAAACAATGAAAATCTTATTGTTAAAAGTACATACGAAAATACGTATGGTGCGATAAATACCAGAACCTATTCATACGATGACAATAAGGAATTAAATACGATTGAAAAAAACAATTCTATCACCGGAACAGAACTTATTACTATTTCTTCCGTAAAAAATAGAAGTACTAACAAAGTAACTCAAAAAGTAAAAACAATGCCCGGCTCCCGTGGAGAAACCAAAACCCTCATCGTTGACTATTATTATGATGACAACGGGAAAGTTATTGGAATGGTACAAAAGGATTCTAATGGAAATATAATCGCCAAAGGCATAAATAATTGAGGTACACAATGTTAAAACAAAATAAATTCAGTATAGTTCTGATATTCACATTTTTCGTATCATTTTTCACCTATTCAAATACCGGTCTTCACAATACAATAATTGACTTTAATAATAGTGTTATTGATTTCAGTGAAACAGGTCTTATGGATAATGTCAGAAGTGGTGAACTTACCCAAATCACTCCACTTGATTTAGAAATTGGAAGTATATTTATAGATGTTGACGGTGTCGCAAAAAAAGTTGTCAACATAACGCAGTCAGGAAATGAGATTTACATTGATACCGTTAAACCTGAACTTAGAGAAGTTTTTGAATTCTATGATATACCGGAACAAACTGTTACATTAACGATAGGCGATCATCTTCTTATGGATAATGCTCCATTTGACTCAAGTTTAATACCTGATAGCAGAGCTAAAGGTACAATGTCTCTTGAATTTGAAAAGAAACTCGGTGATGATAATGCTTCGGTAACTTTAGGTGCAGAAGCAAGTTTAACTGTTGAGGTCAGCGTTGGAGCAAGACTTCCTTACACGATGCTTGACACGAAAGGAACATGGAAATTCTGGAAATGGAAAATTAAATATTACCAGGGTTTTGCGAAAGGTGATATTGAATATGATCTCAGTTTAAAAGGGAAAATAATTGCTGAAGCTACAATGAGTAAAGAATTAAATATTCCAATTTTTGCACTTACGACCGGTCCCGGAATAGATGTCGGTGCAGGGTTTTTCTCGAATTCATCAATTACAGGTTCTATAACATTAACCGATGAATTAGAATTCACACTCAAGGGAAATGCCGGTGCAAAATGTAATCTTGACGGGTTTTTAATCTACTGCTATCCTACAAATATCGAGGCGTATGGAGACACAGAATTCCTGGTAAAAAACACACTGACACTTGAAGCTCAAGTAGAGTTAAAGCAAAAAATGTATCTTGGTACCTGGGTAAAAATCTTTGGTTTTGCAATAGTTGAAGCAGATGCCGGCGGTGGCCCGTACCTCGATTTTAATGCCATGATAACAGGATGGTTACAATATTCAACCAAAACGAAATTTTCATCTAACTGGTCATATAGCGGCTCAGGTGAAATTGGTGTTTTTGCTGAAATAAATGCCAGTGTTTTTGACGGTAAATGGGGTGGTGAGATTTGGGCTAAGAAGTTTCCTATTTATACCATTTCCGGGGAAGGCGGCGGAAAAACTACCAGCGTTCAATTTGATGGTGATGGGGCTACAACACCATGTGTTCCAGAGTCCATAAATCTCTCACCTTCAGAAACAAATATTGAATCATTGCCAATCGCCCCTATCAGAAATGGTTACATATTTGAGGGATGGTTTACAGAAAAAAAAGGAGAAAGCGAACCGTTTACTGAAGAGACTCAGGTAACAAGCGATACTATTGTATATGCAAAATGGGTTGCTGATGCTACTAACAATCTCGCATTAAAAAAAGAAGTAAAGGTATCATCAACAACGGATGCACCTGTAACTGGCACAACACTTGCATTTCCAGAATCTCTAACAAACGGTCTAAAGTCAATATTTGATCAATGGTTAAGTAAGACATCATCAAGTGAAGAATGGATTGTTATTGATTTAGAAGAGCCGACAGATTTTAGAACTATTAAACTTTTCTTTATAGATACTGCTTATAATTACAAGGCTGAATGGTCAACTGATTCAACTACATGGAATTTAATACCAAGTGATTGTCTTCTTTTTACAGAAACAAAAGAAGAATATATTCGTGTACTTGGCGGTGGGGGAAGTAAATACTTTGATGTTATTTCACATACAATTTCACTTCCTGCTCCAGTTACCGGAAGATATATAAAAATTTCAGCCCAGAACATTCTTGGTCTCGGTGAAGTAGAAGTATATAATGGCTTGTCATCGAACGGTTCTGGAGGAGGAGGTTAGGCAACCATCTTGAGAAATCTATGAGAAAGAAGTCTATAATGATTAGTCAGCAAAACACACACACACACATAAAAGGAATAAAATGATAAAAAAACAACTATTTTTACTATGCACATCATTGTTATTCATACTAATGATGACTTCATGTACACCAGAACAGGTAACAGCACCGACAACTACTGAGGCACTTAAAGTGGTCGTTCCTCCAGAACCTGTTTACACAAGAATATTTGATACAAAATATGTAGAAGAGCGTAATACTGATAACAAAGTTATCCGTTCATGGAATTATAATACAAAACAGGAAGTTGTCGAGTATAGTGAATATTTCTATGACGAATTAAACAGAAATAATCTGATTAAATCATATTCTTCAGAAGCAACATCAGATGCAACTTTTCAAGGTAAATTTGTATATACTTTTGACGGCTCAACAACAAATATTATAAAAAGCGAACTGATTGACAAATCGGATAGTACTATTCAATCATATAGTGCAACATATAATAGTAAGGGTAAATATCTTACCTTTATATTAACTGACTCAGAGAATAATGTATTAGAGAACAGGGTTGCCGTCTATAATTCAACAGAAGAATATTTTCTTACAGAAACATATTATTCTGATGTAACGAAAGATGTGATAGTAGAAAAAATCACCCGAAGCTATGATGGAACTATAGCAAGTCGACATATTCAGGATGAAGTACTTACTATAACCCCGGTTGATCCAAAGGATCCGTCGTCAGATGCTATGGATGTTAAATTTTTTGAGAGTACAATAATCCGTAAATACTCATGGTCACCAAATCCGGTAAACAAATCATTTTATTTACGCCAGAATTTTACCGGAGGCGGCGAACTTCTTGAAATGACTCAAAACATATTTGATACTAATGGAAATATAAAATTACAATCCACATTATCTACCGGAAAACTGCAATCATATATTACCTATTCGTATGATAATGATTTCTTAACTGATGAATCATATTATGATAAATATGATACAATTACGACCCAGTTTACTACTAAATTATATAAGGTTAAAGATCAGAATTATTATGAGAAAGTAACATATTCGTACGGATATGTTACACCGGCTGTACGAAGTACAACCGCTTCATTGATGTTGAATGCTAACAGATTAAAAGCTCCAACACCAAATCATTTATACTAAAAAAATTTCCTTCAAAGATACCAATTGTATTGGTATCTTTGAAGGGTTTTAGTCATTGCTATTTTTTTATAAAACTGAGTGATCCGAGTTTTTTTGTCCAGAAATACACGAAATTATAGTCACTGAACATTATCGGAAAAGCCTCCTCAAAGTCTTTACGCATAACGCCGGTATTTCTTAATGGTTTGAGATGCTGCGGAAAAACCGTTTCAGTATACCGTATATTCCATGCTGTGTCTTCTGTGATGATATATCCCGGGCTACCCGGAACGGGCTTGAATTCATTATTTTTTAATACCGGATGCATCGTCAGTTCCGGCATGAGAATATCTTTGATCTTTTTCTGATATGATTCATCATACCGGTCAAACATCCATGAATGACTGAAATAGTCAGGCAGTTTACCGGTTTGTTTCAGGAATTCGTTAACAGAGCGTATACGTTCAAGTTGCCATTCCAATTGCAAAACAGCTTTACTGCCGGTTATCAGATTGCTCGAATATCTGATTTTTGCTTTTTTAACCTCAGAAAATTCCGGTATATCACCTGCTTCAATCCGGTAAATCCCGTTACTCTCAGTTACACGAATTATTCCGTATATTTCACTCGTTCCACTAATCCAACCGGTTCCGGTGTGAGACCATATACTGCATTCATTCAGAACAATCTGCATGGTTTTCTCATCAGGATTACTCACTGTTCCCCGGAGTGTGAATGCACTGATGTACGGCGAAGTCAATTCTGCCGTAATGGTTCCATCTTTGGCTGATAAAATTTTTAAAGTTGCCTCAGGTGATGCATAATTAACTGCAGCCTTTAAGCGCGAGTCCGCGGTTAATTGTGTCTGTACCGTTTTACATGAAAAAAATAGTGTTCCAAGCAGTAAAAAGACAATTGTATATACATAATGTGAATGTTTCATTGTTTTCTCCTAATACCGTATCACGACACCGAATGTCGGATAGAGATAGTTGTAATTCTCGGTCATGGGTATTGCAGATCCGTTAAACGAATTTGACAAATATTTGCCTGTTTCAGGCTGATAGAAAAAACCGGTTATGTTATCTGCAGCAACATAAAATTCAATTTCTGTTCTGTTTTCAGGCACAACAAATTTAAATGATGCTTTAAGCCCCACCGGGATGCTGATATTAGTCCTGAGTTCATCGTCATAACTGTATTCATATTCATATCGCTGACCATTCTGACCATCATAGACAGCAGGGGACGGACCGGCTTTTTTCAGAGCGGGTTTTGGAATGCCCGTTGCAATTGTCATATTAGGCGATAGCGTAAAAAAATACACCGGTTTTATATCAAGCACCATATTGAATGTGTGAAAACGATGATATGACGGATAAAACCACTCACCCACTGGGGCTCCTCTTGAGGTAAACATCACTTCTGTATTATCAAGTTCATTTCTGTCTATTCCCGGGTTTATAAACCGGGCATAGATAAATGAATATGATACTCTACCCTGCAAATAACGACCTGCTTCACGTTCTATTGAAATATCAAACCCTGCAGCATGACCGTAACCGTCATAGTGACGTTTATGAATCTGTTTATAATCACGAGTCATAGTGACATTTTCATAATATTTATCAAAATAATATTTATAATACCCTTCGGCAATAAGCTTAATATTAAACGGAAGTACCATGCTAATTCCACCGGTAACATTAAACATTTTTTCGGGGGTCAGCTCATTAATTCCCGGCGCGTTGTCCTTCTGATAAACAAAGTCTGCTGTTTTCGAGTATAAACCGCACCCGATTGTAAAAGTGAATTTTTGCAAATATTCAGTATCTTTAAAAGGGCTGTATGATATAAATAATCGCGGATTGGGAAACGGATAGGTTAGACTGAGTGCATTATCAACGCTGAATGCATAATAATCGAGTCTGACGCCTGTTTTAATTTCAAGCACATTCGGTAGCGGATTAAAAGTAAAATTAAGAAATGCAGATGGTATGAAACCATTGATACCAGACGCAGGTGCATCAAAAGTAATACTTGATTGAATTATTGAATATTCAGGAACAGACTCTGAACCTGCCGTAACCTCGCCGGTCATCTGATACTTATTAAACTTTGTTGAAAGCTGAATATTTTTGTTATCATAAATAAAACCGGTACCCAATGTCATTGTGACTGCAGGGTGAAAAATAAAGTCTGAACTGAAATTTGTCTGAAATGAATGGATTGTTTCATCATACTTTCCTGAAGCATCTTCTGAAACAGTAAAAAGACCAGATGAGGGTTGGGTAAATGACGGATTCTTTTCACTGAGTTCTGATTCAAACCGGACATTTCCTGATCCCGATTCTTCCCAAATCGAATTTTTAACATACACCTCATATCCTGCTAAAGCTTTGATCAATATTGTATCAACAGGCATTGCATTCATTCCTGCCATAATTATACCGTGATGATTGATATCACCGAAACCGGTTCGCATATTCATAAAAATTACCGGGTCAGTCTGGCTGTCAGTTTCAGGATTTGATGATTTGTAGGTGAAATAGTTTTCGATACCATCCCCCCCGTAGAAACCGTTAACAAATAGTTCAAACCGCTCGGATGGTTTATAGTACCATTTAATCATACTGTCTCTAATATAGGGCGCAACCGGAACTTCGGCACCGGACGCTTTTAGAATATTGCCATAGGTTAATTCAAGCCAGCTTATTCGCGCACCGAACATAAGCCCCGAGTGTTTTCCGAGCGGAACTTCAAAGTACGTTTCAATAGATGACATGGCAAAATCAACATAAAATTTAAACCCTTCATCGGGAACAATCGTGTTTACCTGCATCAGCCCCGACATTGACATCCCGTAGTCAGCGGGAAAAATCCCGTTATAGAATTTGATTGATTTCACAAGATTCGGGTTGAATATCGTATGACTTTTACCCCAGTAGTATGGATTACGGATAATAAAACCATCCCAGAGTGCCGCCATCTCAAGACTGTCTCCGCCACGGACTGAGATTTCACTAAAAAAAGAACCGGTATAACTGATACCAGGTAATGATTTCACCGAATTAATAACATCCTGATAGTTACCGCGTTTACCCATCGTGTCAATTTCACGTTTACTGACAATGTGAGAAACTGCCGCTTCCTGTTTTACTTCCTCTTTCGTTTGAACAATAACAAGCTCTTCTCCCTGATAAACCCCTTCAAGCACCAGATCAAACCGTTTTGTCGATTCTTCGGTGGTTACCATGACCCGCCGTGGCTGATACCCGGGTGAAACCAGAGTAAGCCGGACTGCAGACAAATCAGCCGGTATATCAATTGCAGCGTTACCTTCTGCATCGGTGTTATAGACACTGCCGTCATGGATCGCCGTTATTCTCACCCCTTCGAGTGGCATATCAAGCTCTTTGTCATAGATAGTGACCGTTATAACTGCGGTATAGATATAGAATGTCTGACAGAGTAGAGCAATGAACAGATAGACTTTTTTTTTCATTCTTCACTTCCTCAATAATATTTTTCACAAATGAAAAGCAATTTTTATGCCATGTAAATAAACAGTAAAAATCATCAATAATATGTATGGTTGTATCTTCATGTCGCTTTATACGAAGTATTGTCGCTCAAATGGCGACGGTGTATTTTAATAATATGAATGGCAGGAAAAATTGCAGTTTAATTTTTAATTATAAAAGTCTATATCATAAGCATATCTATACTTTTATTAATACACGCTGTTATTTCTTCTAATACTTTTATGTCTTTTGTTTCCTGTGAAAAAATTATGCCCACTTTGATTGTATCATAATAAACAACAAGCCCTTTCATTAGCGCTCCTTTACAAAAAGATCAAACCCGAGAGCGTTTAAAATCGAAAAAACTTTATTAATATGTAATGTTGGTTTACCGTTTTCAAGTTCGGAAATAAACCTTGTGCCTGTACCGCACATACCGGCTAATGTATCAAATAGAAATAGTTTTTTAAAGACTGCCTAAAGTAAATCTGCCACAAGAATTGCTATATCATCATCTGCATACGATCGCTCACCTTTAAATTCTGTAATATCAGCGAATATTTGATCAATAAACTTTTCTGCATTTATTCCGGCAAGCGATTTAATCTGATCAATAAAGCGCGGAGTATCATACAACTTACCATCAACATTTCGTGCCTCAATAATACCATCAGTATACAATACAATACGATCTTTTTTCTTCAAACCAATTGTCTTTGCACCAAATTGCATATCTTTTACAACGCCGACAATCGGCCCGTTATTAGGTAACACTTCTAACTGTTTTGAATCATGTAAAACATATATATCGGTATGACCAGCATTTGAATACTGTAAAGTCATTGTATCAGTATCTATTATACCAAAAAATGCAGTAAAGTAATCACCACTGCCTTGTATTGCATTACAAAGTTCATTATTCACAATAAAAAGTATATCGGAAACATTGGTATGTTTTTGTATGTTTGAATAAAATGATATTTTTGCCATTGTTGTTATAAGAGCAGCCGGAACACCGTGTCCGCATACATCCAAAATCAATATGCCAATTCTATTGTCCGGCAATGCGTATACATCATACAAATCGCCACCTAACGCATCCATCGGCTTATACATACCAGAAAAAGTAATTTTATCGTTAACGGGATACACAACCGGGATTAAAGACATTTGTATTTTTTGAGCAATTAAAAGTTCATGTTTATTTTCATCATACGCATTCTGCAATTCTTTAACTGCTTCATTTAATTGGCGGGTTCGTTCTGAAACAAGATCTTCCAGGTTTTCACTATATTCATTAATAGTTTGTGCCATAAAATTAAATGAAGTACCAAGATCGGTGAATTCGCCAAAAAAACCATCTGTTTTTATATGAGTTGTATAATTTCCGGACGAAATTCCCCGCGCTCCTTCTGAGAGTGACTTAATCGGATTGTTAATGCGAAGACTTAGATAATTACTGATAAAAATAATAAAACCGCATACAATGAAACTTATGATTATTATACCTAATAAGATTGTAAAGACCGGTTTGTAAATCTGCACCATCGGATGAAAATAAACAAGTTTAATTCCGGACTCAGGAGCAAGCCAGGCAATACATAAATATTTAACACCACCATAGCTAACTTCATGAATCTTACGGGTATCAGAATCAAGTTCCTCATTAATATTTTCAATTATTGTACGAACCGGGCTTTCCTTAAGGATTTCAGGATTGGTATTTAACCTTTTATAGTCAAAAATACTCATTTCTTCTTCTTTAACGTACGAAATATCACCATTTTGAATATATGTTTTCCTTTCGTCATCATATTCATAATAATCGTCATTACTCGGATGGTTATATGAAAGAATATTATCATGTGAATCAAGTGCATATAAAGTTCCCTGATGTATACTTCGTACTCCGCGATAAATATTAGGAATAAAGTCGCCATTAGCAACAAGAACCATATATTTACTGCATTCATCCTTTCCCGGCTGAAAATAAGGATAGACAAAGACTGATAACTTTTCTGCATCATATCCCTGAAGTATACCTTTTGCCGGTTTCCCAAAACCGGTGCGTGCCTTTTCTGCAGATTCTGAAATTTTCTGAACAAAAGGCTCTTCTCTTAGTTTTGTGAAGTCAATATAAAAATCACTATAATTAAAACTATGCATTACATAGTCCAATGAGCGAAACACAGATTTTTTATCATACTCCACGATATAAAAGGCACCTTTAAATTTGGTCATTGAAAGACGGTAAATAGATTGTGGTGACGGGTTTGTAGGTGTTTCCTTTAATGTATCAAGATACCCCCGTTCTTCTGCAGCGGTTTTAAATTGCGGTTCATTTATAATATTCTGAAATGTATTCATCTGACTGATATCGCTAAAGTGAGTAGCGTGAACGGAATAATTAAAATCAATATTCGTAGCAATCTGGGTCATTATAGTCTGATAAAACTGATGACTCTGGTTTTTTAATCTATCAAAAAGACTGAATGCGGTAAACCCGACAATAAGTAGAATCGGTATAATTGCAATCGGTAATATAGTGAAAAGCACCCTGCTTCGCATTGTAAGTTTTTTCAATGTAAATTCCTTAGTTAAATCATGATGAACCAGTCATCAAAGAATAATCTTTTTAATAATGTATGAGCTTCTTGCAAAAATCCCTTATTTATCTCGAATTTTTGCATGAAGCTACCTTAAACGCAATTTTTCTGCGTAACGGCGGATGCACAATCAAGTACTCTTGATTTTTGCAAGAGCCACGTATATTTACTATATAAAATGTTTTATTAAAAGATATTTTAGTATTATTTATTTAACTAATACTTTTCTTAAAACATCAACAAGATCATAAAGGCTGTAAGGTTTATTAAGAAATCCGGCAATCCCTGCATTTATCAACTGTTCAGCTCTCTGATCCTGTTTGTATCCTGACGATAGAATTACCTTAATATCAGGATTTATTTCTTTTAAAGTTGTAAATAAGTCAATAGCCGTCATACCCGGCATAAGTAAATCCATTATTACTGCACTTATTTCTCTATATTTTTCTTTATACATTTTGATCGCATCTTCACCGTTTCCGACAGCCAATGGTACACATCCAGCTATTTTAACCATTTGACTCGCAACATTAATAACATCAATTTCATCATCAACTATCATAATAGTCTCATTTTTTCCTGTTACTACAAGCATTTTATCCGGATCTTCTATAATCAAATCAGGACTGGTAATTGCCGGAAGTAATATTGTAAATGTTGCTCCATCACCAGGTTGTGAGAAAACACGAATATAACCGCCATGAGATTCTATGATACGATACACCATCGCAAGCCCAAGCCCGGTTCCTACCCCTTTGTCTTTCGTTGTAAAAAACGGCATAAAAATTTTAGATGCAATTTCATCTGACATACCTATCCCGGTATCACTTATTATTAACTTATAAAAATGAATAGTATGAGGTACCTGCAAGATATCATATATTTTATCATTTTCTTCCAAATCTCTAAGCTCGATTAATAATTCACCACCCCATTGTTCACCTTTAGGTCTCATGACAGTCATCGCATGAACTGAATTAATACACAAGTTGAGTATTGCCTGCTCTAATTGTATCGAATCACCCTGAATAAACGCCTGATTGATAAATGTTTCAAAATGTATATTAACAGATTTATCCAATGATCTATCAGCAAAGTTTAAAACATTAGTGATAAAAGAATTAAGCTCTAAAGCTTTAAATTCTTTTTCATTCTTTCTGGAAAAGGTGAGTAATTGTTTAATTACACCGGCGGCTCTTTTTCCGGCCTGATTCATAAGTGATATATGTTCACTAAGATCATTAAGTTGAATATTTTCATTTTTTGATATCCGGAATTCAAGTATTGAAAGAGTACCTATGATACCGGCA
Source organism: Spirochaetes bacterium GWE1_32_154 (assembly GCA_001829315.1). Classification (GTDB taxonomy): domain Bacteria; phylum Spirochaetota; class GWE2-31-10; order GWE2-31-10; family GWE2-31-10; genus GWE2-31-10. Next base: position 49,368 of record MIAY01000001.1, read on the forward strand.
AGTATGTTGTTGAAGTCATGTGCAATTCCCCCTGCAAGATTGCCAATTGTTTCCATTTTCTGAGCCTGAATCAGTAAACTCTCCTGCTCTTCGAGAACCGTAGTGTCTTCTGCTCTAATTACACCACCGCTTATACCATTAGTTACAAGCGGGTATACTGTAATTTTAAAAAATCTCTTCTTCCCTTGAATATCAAGAGTTTTTTTGGGAAAAACCTCTTCTTTAAAAATTTCAGGTATCTTATTTAATGTATGTATCTGAGAAAGAAGTTCAGGAAATACAGAGTTTAGAATCGTTCCAACTGCTTCATCCTCAGATATCCCGGTTAGATTCTCAGCCATAGAATTCCAAAGCATTATTCTACCATCAGAATCAACACAAATTAAAAGCGATGGCATTGAATTAATTATGTTTGCTAGAAGTTTTTTTATGCTTTTTAGTTCTTTTTCTTTTAGTGAACTTATTTCTACCTCTTCATGAAGCCTCTCAATTGTTTTTTCAAGCTGTCGGCTCATATTATTAAAAGCAAGGGCAAGATGCCCTATTTCATCATCACTGTAAATCGGCATCTCCTCATCAAACAAACCTTCCTCTATCCGGCTTACTATTTTCTCCATAGATACTATAGGGTGTACAATCTTTCTGGATAGAAATAATGATGCTGCAAAGGCAATTATAAATGATATAAATGTAATCAGAAAAAGAATACTGATTACAGCCGTCTGTACTTCATAAAAAGCAGCAATATTAATTCCTGATCCAACCTGAAAAACTCCATATTCGGAATCAGAAAATTTTTGAAATGTAAAAATATATCTTGTAGAATTTAATTGTAATTCATTGAACAAATTCTCTGAAATAATTTCATGTACTTCTGTCGCGAAAGATCCTGAGTTGTCTCTGAAAAAAATTATATTATTATGTGAGAATACTAACTCTGATTTAGTATATGACCGAATTTTCTCAACTAATGAATCGCTTTGATTTGAACTCCCTATACAATAGCCGGCGACAATATAACACAAGAATTCGCCATCATATGAAGTTATTTTTTTTATGGATATTAAAGATATAAGTTCTCCCATCCTATGATGCTTCACTCCGAGTATTGAACATGTTTGTTGGGAGAGTGCGGTTATAAATGAAATTGTTGGATTGTTATTATCAATCATAGTAATTTCTTTATTAAATAACCCGGCAGAACCGTTTTTGAGCATTTTGCCACTTTCATCAAGTAATAAAATAAATGATAATTTTCTCTCATCAACTTTCTTTTCAATAAACTCATAGAGAGGTTGAGTAAGTTTTAGTTCCAGATTAATAATAACAGAGTTTTCTGCTGATATTTCCTCAACAGCATCTTTGACGGCTTCTATTTTTTGCTCTAAAAGCAGATAAGCACTTGTCGTTTTATCAGAAAGACCGGTTTCAATATTTTTATTGCTATAATTAACCATATAGATATAGTTCAGCAATGCAAACAGTAAAAGAGGAATCATGGCAGAAAGCAATAATGCCAGAAGTAATTTGGATTTGATATTTAATCTTTTGATTTTGAAACTATATTTCTTTCCGGATTTCTGCTTATTACTCATGTACATTTAATTCCTTGCAAAAAATAATTATTATCTTCATCATTACCTACAGTAATTCTAATATAACTTTTAAGTTCATCATTTTCTCCTGGCACTTTGGAAGTAATAATGCCTTTTTTTTCAAGATGGCTCATTAACTCATTAGAAGTCATTGAATTATGTTTAACCATCAATATATTAGTATCTGATTTTATAAATGATATTGTATTAATTTTTTCAAGTTCTGTTACGAATTTTTCTTTTCTTACCCGGTTTTTAAACCTTACTTCCTCAAGATGACTCAGATTATTCAGTGCCATTTCAGCGATATCAAATGAAAATTGTGTTATTGGAAAATTTGTACTATGAATTCTCATGGCTTTGAATATATCAAGATCAGACATTAAGGCATACCCGATCCGCAAATTTGCGAGACCATAGGCTTTAGAAAATGTTCTTAGAACAATTAAATTATTATAGTCATGAAGAAGAGATGATGCAGAGTTCACTTTATTTTGCGGATCAGTATATTCACCATAAGCTTCATCTATTATAACAAATGCATAATGTTCTGTCGCTATTTTCACAATATTGGATATCATATCTTTGCTGATTACTTTACCTGTAGGATTATTAGGATTAGCTATCCAAATTAATTTGGGGTGAAGTTTATCAAGAATTTCTTTATATTCATTGAATGTGTCAATTGTCCAGCTAAAATCCTGATTTTCATGAAGAGGCAAATATATTGGAATTGCTCCCATTCTCTTAGAGTATTCTTCAAAAAGAAAAAATGTTGGTGAAGTAACCAGTACTCTGTCATTTAATTCAAGGAATGTTGATGCAACCATACTGATCATTTGCTCAAGCCCCGCAGAAAAAAGAACCCATTCAGCTGACACTTCATGTAAATTACCTATTTTTTTTCGTAGATTACGGCATACAAATTCAGGATATTTCTTTATATAATCTGATATATCATTATTTTTGAGTATTCTTTCAATAATACTACTAATTCCAGTATAACATCCGTCATTATTTTGTCCCATATCAAAACGGTATATTCGATCAAGTTTATATTTATTTTTAATATCTTCTATGTATTCCTTAATGTAAAATTCTTTATTTATATAACCATCAACTTTTTCATACAAAGCTCTTTGAGTACCAAGATTAAAAAAAGTATGGGTTCTGATATTATTATTCATGTTATGTTCTCCAGCATAGATTCCACGCCACCTCTTACCATATTGCCGATGCTTTGTGAATTAACTGAGAATAAATCTCTATTTGTAAGTCCACCTTTTAAATTCCCGTTAAATATACCATTTTTAGAATTAAAGTGCCAAAGCATATCAATACTACTATTATATTGCAACGGGATCATTCCACATATTAGAGCGTCGGTTTTTTTCCGCCGCAAACGTTGCACCATTTCAGGTCTATCAATTCTTTCAAATACTCGTATATATGCCTGTTTCATGTGTGTTAAATATTCAATTTGATTAAATCCGCCAAAACAAGTAATATCCTCAAGAAATGTCACTATATAAAAGCTAAGAAATAATGTAGGAAAAATAGTTTTTGTTCTAATCGCATTTATTATATTCTCTGCTGTCATTTCAATAATTATATCTTTTCCAGAAAGAGCATTATCCATTACCTCCAGTCTTTGAAGCTTTTTATTATCGCTTACTCCCCAAAAGAAATATGACCCGAATTCATCCCCCCAACAACCATTAATATTATGGAACTCTTCTATAAAAATGTCTCGAGTCTGTTTGTCTAAAAGAATTAATGACAACAAGCTCGATTCTTTTTGTAATTCATTTATCATAATTTCTCTGACGAGACTGGTTGTTTCTAAATAAATTAAACCAGGAATACTATCTCTAATATTCTCATCAAAAAAGAATTTCCATAAATCAAAATTTAATAAAGTAATTTGTTCAGAAAAAGTTGAACATAAATTATAAACACTGTCTTCCGGTAAAAGATGATCAAATAAATAATATAGAAATGATATTTCTTCTTTCGATAATTCAATATTTTTATCATAACTTACAATTATTTCATTGAATCTGGTGTGTTTTATTTTATTCGTAAAAAGACCAACCGGTTGTTCTCCATATTTTGCAGGGAAGAAATTAAATTTTGCATTTTTAAAATAAAACCCCCTTGGATAAGATTGATTGTTGAGTGGAATATTTCCGGTTGATAATACCACAGAATATGGCATAGAACAAAATCTCATAACTTCTGATAAAATTATATTTGAATTATACAATAACTTATAATGCAACAACCCATGATGATCTGCTGTCGATATTAAAGGAACACTTCTGAGTTGTTGGTTCAATAAACCGGTATTAATACGGTCTTTTAATATTTCCCCGGCTTTTCTCGTAATTGCAGAACTTAGAATACCTTCTGATTCAAAGCAGTTGATATCTGATAACACACTTTTCGAATATTCTGCAAGCGATTTCTTACTGTTGTACCAATCCTTCATCATAGGTCGCTGTCTAAAAAGTAAATCCAGTTTATTATTCATTAATTACTTCACTCCGGCATAATTACCTTCATAGTCAGTGTAAACACGGTATGATGCACTCAGTAAATTTTCAGGAATAGTTAGACCAAGAAAATCACTTCTTTTTTTATTAAATAATAAATTGTATTTTCTCGGATAATCCCATGACATTAAAGCTGTATCTTTACCATCAATAAGGACCGCCTTCCCTTTTTCTGCAAGTTGTACACCAATATCTGACCAAATAGTCGTAACTCCTGCCAGGTTACCATTCTCAACTGTTGTTTCATCATACGAAATTAATGGAATCGAATGTTGTCTCAGCCATTCTGCTTCAATTTTATCATCTGCCGGTGAACCATCTCTTTTTACAAAAGCAGAAATTCCAACCATAAGAAAATATTCCCCGGATTTAGCGTTTAATGTATCATACTTTTTAAAAAAATCCAGAATACTTTCCTGATCAGGGGCTTTATAAAATTCCACAAATTCAATTCCTTCTTCCTCACATGATTTTACAAGCTCTTTCTTAAGCATATCATTAACCAGTGTCATAATATCCCATGAGTAAAAGGCAAGTTTCTTTACATTTGGATTTAACATTTTCATAAGTCGTATCGGAGAATTCATTTGAAGAAATATCCCTACACCAGTTATGTTACCGCCCGGTTGAGAAAGGCTCTCAATAATTCCTGCTTCTACCGGTACCGGATTCATTGAAATGATTTTCACACCAAAGTCAGTTAATTTTTTTGAGACATTTAAATCTGCGAAACTATCGGGGAAATTTAAAGTAAAAATAAGATCCGGAAGTGCCGCTTTGATGTCAGTAACAATTGATTCTGCCTTAGCAGGATCAAGCTCTGTATCATAGACTGTATATTTCGCTTCTACTCCTGATTCTGCAAGAAGTCTGTCGAATTCAGTTACAATACCTTCTTTTGCTCTGATTGACCATTCATCAATAGTGTCTGTGACTATCACTATTTGATAAACTGATTTAATCTTTGGAGACTCTGTTGCTACATCCTTACTTCCGTTGGTAAAGGAATCTTTTTTACAACTGATAATTAATAAAAAAATAAAAAAATACACTATAGGTTTCATAGTAATCTCCTTTTCGTTCTAAAATAATAGAACATTTAATTTAGTTACAAAAATTCCCAATTCTCACATCTATCACTATCCAATTTAACATATGCAATGCCGTCTTTTCTGATAAAATATGCATCATCATGACCCGCTGACGCTATCCTAACCATCTGATCAAGCCAAACTCCATCATATTTTAAGCAGAAAGAATTAATGACCGATTCGAGTTCATCATTCTGCGATTTACTCAACTGATATGTCATAAAGGATGTTAAAATTATAGGAGTAACTTTTAAGCAGTCAATTTTGTTTTCAGCAATAATATCCTCAAGATCGAAAGCAGATCCTTTAAGAAGTAGAAAATTTTCAGTATTTCTGTAATCTTCTATAAACTGTTTCAATCTAATAAGATGTTGATCATCAGGAGTACAAGCAAGAAGCCATTTTTCATCAGGAGGATCGAGCTCAATACCAAGATATGAAGAAATACTTAACCAGGAAACAGGAAATTGCTGCTTATCTGTAAAATAGTTATTAGTTTTAGTGATTATATCAGGCATATTTAATAATAACTTGCCAATCAACCCATAAGACGCTCCAAGTTCAATAACAAAAACATCTTTTAATGGCTTTTGTAAACTTATCATTTCCATAACCGGTAAGCCACGCTCAGGGAAATTAGCTTGCACTTTTTTTGTACAACATAAGCGAATAAGTTCATCATAATTTCCTGATAGAAAAGGCTTAATTTCAAGTGATTTTCCAAAACCGGAAGCGATAGTATAATCGTTTGATATGTATCGAAGAGATGCAAGAAAAACAAGAACAGATTCCGAAGCAGTCTTTCCTGATAAGTGCATTACTGACACTAGAAAACTAATTACATCATCAGATAGAAGCTCGTTCCTTAAAAAATCATTCCACAAAAAACTATTGTTTCCAATATAATCTCTCAATAAAGAAGAATCAGTCATAATAAATACCCCATTTTATCCCGTTAATTAAATTATAGTATATTAGCTGTTAAAATAAAAGAACAATAATGAGCTTCTTGCAAAAATACTTTTTTTATCTCGAATTTTTGCAAAAGCCTCTGCAAATTATATTTCTTGAAGAAGTCAAAAATGAATTGGCTGATACAGTAAATTATGATAATAATCAGAATAACGGATTAGAATACGAATTTGCTGTTGAAGTAAAAATAACTATAGATAGAATCATTCAGTACCCGGATGCTTGATTTGGTCTTTCAAAAAGAACAAAAAGATGCAGATGTAACAGGTTTCCTTACGTAATTATTTATTATAAAGATGGTGATATTATCGTAATTATCGCTGTCATGCACCTCAAAAGAAAACCAGAATATTGGGAAAATCAGCTCTAATTATTTAATTACGATAAAAAAAGGGGCAGTTTGAAAGCGTTACATTATTTACTGGAAAAAGGTTTAGCTGAAAATTTGTCAGATGAATTGAGTTACTATTCTAAGGAAGCAAAATGAGAAAAATATTGGTCACCGGTGGAACTGTTTTTGTCAGTAAGTATGTTGCAGAATATTTTGCTAAAAAAGGAGATGATGTATATGTTATGAATAGAAATAACCATCTTCAGCCGGAAAATACCACTTTAATTAACTGCGACAGATTGAATATTGGAGGTAGGTTGAAAGAATATTCTTTTGATGCGGTTCTTGATATTACAGCGTATACAAAAACTGACATTCAGTCTCTCACCGATTCCCTTGATGAAATAAAAGACTATATTTTTCTGAGTTCAAGTGCGGTTTATCCTGAAACAATATCACAGCCATTTAATGAAAAACAACCGGTTGGAAAGAATATGTATTGGGGTGACTACGGAGTAAATAAAATTGAAGCTGAAGCGTTTTTAATCTCAGAAGTTCCACAGGCGTATATTTTAAGACCGCCTTATTTATACGGACCTATGAATAATGTGTACCGGGAAGCATTTATTTTTGAATGTGCTGAAAATGACAGGCCTTTTTATGTTCCTGAAAATGGAAACATGAAATTACAGTTTTTTTATATTGAAGATTTATGTAAATTTATAGAAATTATACTTGAAAAACATCCAAAACAACATATTTTCAACACAGCAAATACAGAAAGTTTAACTATTTCAGAATGGGTTACATTATGTTACGGGATTGCCGGAAAAGAAGTGCAGATCATTAATGTAATGAATGAATTAAACCAGAGAAATTATTTCTGTTTCTATGATTATGAATATAAACTCGATTCCGCACAACAAAATATCCTGATGCCGGACACTCAATCGATGGAAGACGGTTTAAAACATTCTTATCTATGGTATAAAAAACATCGTCATGAAATCAATAGAAGACCATACATTGAGTATATAGACAGCCGGTTTAGGCAATAGAAATAATTTACATTTACAATCAGAGTAATTCTATAACCTGAAATATTAACAATCACTTCTGATCAGATGAAGAGCGGGATAAACGAACGATTACTGTTGTTCCTTTATCGTCACCTGTTACATAACTTATATCACCTCGATGAGCTTTAGCAATCAGCAATGCGGTATAATTTCCAAGACCTGTTCCACCTGATTTTCCTGTCGTATATTTTTCAAAGAAAATATCACGTATCGATTCCGGCACTACTGCGTCATTATGTATTGTTATAACAATTATTCCCTGATAATCTTCCATATCAACATCAATTTCACCGGAAATTGTTACAATACTTCCAGTCGATGCTGATTCAACAGCATTTTTTACAAGATTAAGAAACATATTCTCAAGAAGAAGCATCTCGCCGTACATTATAAATGATTCTGATTTTTCTTTTAATACATCATATTGTACAGTTATTTCTTTCTGCTTTATCATATTTTCAAGTGAAATTTTAACATGCAAAATAAGCAGATACAGTGATACTTTTTCTTTGATAACATTATAATTACCTCGTTCAAGTTTAATCAGAGTAAGGGAGCTGTTTATAATCTCATTCATTTTCTGTGATTCCCCATGAATTATAGAGAATGCATCACGAACATCTTTATTAGAATATTCAACGGCATCCTTATAAAACTCCGCATAGCCGGTTATTGCATACAAATGATTTTTAAGATCATGTCTGATTATACGCTCAGTATCCTCCTGTATTTTTTTCTGCTGAAGCATATCAGTAATGTCGGTGAAAACTTGAATATATCCTTTTGTTTCATTACTTTTTTCGAGTATGGGATAATAATGTACATCAAACTGTTTTTGACAGGTAGCACATTTTATAACTTCACGCTGATTCATTAATGGTGTTCCATCCATTCCTCGTATTGGGCAATTAACACATGGGATTATTCTATTTTGTAATGCTTCATAACATGTAGTTTTCCCCGGTATAACCGGTCGGCTGAAAAAACTACTCATATATATATTGTAGCGCACAATTCTGTATTGATCATCAATAACAAGTATACCATTTTGTATATTATCAAAGATCGTTTCGATTGTATACAAACCATTTATAATTGAAACATCATGATTATTTTCAAGAGAATATAAATTAACATAAAAAAATTTATACCTGGTAATTATATAAAACGTTATTAACGGAATAACTATAGCCGTAAATGCCCCGATAGAAGGTATACGTATCTTTAATGCAGGTAAAAGTATATTAAGTCCCATGATGAAAAAATACATAATAATATTTGAAATAATCAGCCAGATATAGCCGGCACGTATGTCTTTTCTTTTTGTCTTAAAAATTCCCACGGTGAGCAATACAATCCCGATGATTGATGAAAACATCGAATACAACGGTATAAAGCGTATACCTGGTGCTGTTACATCAATAATTTCAACGGTTCCGAGCGGTGTCATCATAAAATCTTTTACAAGAAAAACTCCGGTGAACTGCTGATAAAACATCCAGACAGGGAATAACGCTAAAATAAAAATAATCCAATACTGTTTTTTTAAAAACTCATTCTGAGTCATATATACATAAAAAAACAATCTGACAAACTGCGCAGGTATCCATCCGAAAGCTGCAACACTATACCAGAACCATATTACCTGCTTGTTTGTTTCAGGATATATAAAGACATACCCCAAACTCCACAGTGCAAAACAGAACATATATAATGCAAATAAAATTGTTGTCGGTGACTTATAACTTATTTTAAGTACTGTATATATGGCAAATACACATACAAAAAAAGTGATCATTGATGCAAATGAAAAATAATTCATATATCAACCTCTACAATTACTATACTATATTTAGTTATATTTTAAATATAGTAAATTAAAAATTTTGACTTTTTGTATTTATTTAAATAATTCATCTATCTGACAAGGATTAATAACTCTGACACCATCTGATCGTGTGTATGGAAAATGTGTCCGGCATATACAATAAAGAAAACCGGCTTGAGAACTCCTGCTTTCTTAACAGATATACCAGTATCTCTGGCAAGATCACTTTTATTAAGAAGATTTCCTGATCTTACTGCAAGCAGTCTTATAAATCGCTCAAAGTCTCTCAAACTACCTGCATTAAGTATCTGCCTTACAGCTCTTTCAAAATACGTTGAAAGGTAGGATAATAAAAAGTCTTGTTCAGGAAGATCCTGTCTTTTCCATAGTTCAGGAAATAATCCTCTTGCTATATATTTGTTCCAATCAGAAAGTGCTATTTCAAAATTAAAGTACGATATTATTTCTCTTTATTTAGTTAAACCTTTTTGTAAAAAGTGGTATCTAAATATGTAATAACTTAGAAAAAAGGTTGATTTTGAAAAATATACTATACTCACTTTATGGCTGGCTGCTTCTTGTAATTATTGCACTTATTTTATTGATGATATTACCATGCGTTTTCATACTGCGGCTTTTTTTTAATTCCGTGTTTGAGAAAACGTTGTCATTAGCAAGCCGTATTTTCTTATTTTTATTTTTCCCCCTTACCATAAATGTATCTGGTGTTATTTCACCACCTGAAAAGGGAACAAAAAGAATGTATGTAGTTTCACATGGTTCCCGCCTTGACGGTGTACTATTAAGTTTGCTTCCGGGAAGAATATTTTATTTAATGAAAGATAAAGATGCGGCTATACCTGTTTTCGGATGGATAATTAAATGGGCAGGGCATGTGCTTCTGCCAAAAAATACATCACTGCATAATTCTGATGGCATTATTGATACCTGCAGACATGTTTTTGAAAAAGGCGGATCTTTCCTGATTTTTCCAGAAGGAACAAGAAGCCGTGACGGTCAAATAGGACGTTTTCATACAGGAGCTTTTATACTTGCTAAAATGTGCGGTGCTGATCTGTATCCGGTAATTTTTGATACCTATAAAGTATTACCGAGAGGAAAAATAATATTTCAGGATTTCAAAGTGAATATACATTTTCTTAAACCCGTATTACACTCTGAAATGAATAATAAAACACCTAAAGAATTAAGTACTGAAATAAAGAATGAAATGATTGGTGTTCTAAAAAATAAACGAAGTGTTAACTAATAAAAAATGGAGTCATAGTATGGATAAAATTGTAATTAAAATTGCCGACGTGAATGAAAGAGACGGGATTTACAAATTAAGGCATACTATATATGCTGTTGAACTTGGTCAACATAAAACAAATCCTGAAGAACAGCTAAAAGACAGTATTGACGACATTAATACCTATATTATTGCAAAAATAGATGATCAAATTGCAGGTTTTGTAAGCATAACACCTCCGGGTGGCAGTTACGGACTTGATAAATACGTTTCAAGAGATGAGTTTCCATTCATTTATGACAATATGTATGAAGGAAGATTGTTTTCTGTTTTGAAACCATACAGAACAACGAATGTTGCATTATTATTATTTTTCGGAGTGTTACGATTTGTTGAGTCACGTAAAGGTGATAGAATAATGACTATTGGTAGAGAAGATCTTGTTGATTTTTATGAAAAAACCGGTCTGATAAACCTCAATAAATCGATCATATCCGGTGCGGTCGAATTTAAATTATTATATGCATTAGTAACAGATATCCGGAAAAAAATTGCCGTTTATGAGAATATACTGAAAAGGATAAAAAACAAGGTTGACTGGCAACTTGATTTCCCGATGATTGAAGAAAAAACCTGCTATCATGGTGGTGCTTTCTTTAATGCGTTAGGACACCGGTTTGAGACCCTTGAAAAAAGTGACTCGGTAATAAGTGCAGATGTTCTTGACGCGTGGTTCTCACCCGCTGATGAGGTTATACAAACACTAACAGAGTATCTCCCGTTTGCACTGAGAACATCACCTCCAACGTATGCTGAAGGGTTAGTCGAAGCAATAAGTGAATATCGGGGTGTTAATACAGATTGTATTCTAACAGGAGCCGGTTCATCTGCACTTATTTATCAGGTATTTCCTCACATCGTACATAAAACTTCAAAGGTGCTTATAATTGAACCGTCGTATGGTGAATATGCTCATATACTTGAAGAAGTGATTGGTTGTCAGGTAACAAGAATGTATTTAAGTCGCCAGGATGGTTATGTTCTTAATATAGAAGAACTCGAAAAGAAATTAAAATTCGGCTTTGATCTTGTCGTATTAATAAACCCCAACAATCCGACAGGTATATATACACAATCTGATTTACTACAAAAAGTTATGGATAATGCTCCTGCTCATACACTATTCTGGATTGATGAAACCTATATTGAATATGCAGGATTGTCATGTTCACTTGAGAAATACGCAGCACAATCAGAAAACTGCATAGTATGTAAATCAATGTCAAAAGTTTACGCCCTTAGCGGAGTAAGATCGGGCTACATCGTTACCGGATCAAAACGAATACAGTATCTTAAGAAATTCTCTCCTCCCTGGGCTGTCAGTCTTCCGGCTCAAATAGCATCGGTTAAAGCACTTGAAAATCCCGAATACTACAGAAAAATGTATGATATGACAGCCGTGTTACGACAACAGTTACACGCTCAACTTGAGAATCTTGGTTTATTCGATATAACCACCGGGGTAATTAATTCTATTTTATGCCACTGTAAACCGGGACTGATTCAAGCTGATACACTTGTTGAAGAAGCCAGAAAAAGTAATCTTTTTATACGGAATGTTATTTCCATGAATAAGGGCAGTCAGAAAAGCGTTGTCCGTATCAGTGTAAAGTCTCAGGAAATTAATGAACAAATTATTTCAATCTTAAAGAATATCGCCGGTAAAAGAGTATAAACATTTCATAATGAGGTTATCAAAAATTAAATATGGATGCAAAAAATTGGTTACATTGTAAAAGCAAAGTCTTTTTTTGTATTATAATAGTAGTTACTTTTGTATTATCACTTGGTATGATTAATCTTAAAACGGACACCGATCTCGTTGGACTTCTCCCTGATACCGATGCGATTAAAGACGAAATCAGACTGATTAATCAACTTTCAGAAGAGTTTGATGATAGCCAGTTTTATTTTCTAACTGTTAAAGATGCATTTAATGTTAATAATCTGAAAATTCTCAATCAATTATGTAAAGATTTAGAAACACTTCCATTCGTAGAATCTACTATTAATCTGTTTAACTCGATGGTAATTAGAAAAACAGGTGATACATTCACTATAAATTCAAGAAAAATAAATCCTGATGTATTAACCGATGAAAGCATAAAAAATCTTGTATCTGAGCTGATTGATTTAAGAAGTTCACGTGGTGTTGTAATATCTGAAGACGGAAAGTCGGCTGGAATAGTTATCAGATTAAAAAATGACTTTACAATTTCACGGAAAATCATGCATCCTACAGTAGAGAAAATAAACCGATTTCTCTTTGGTGTTTCAGACAGTGAAATACAGGGTAATTCATTGTATTATACTGCTGTGATTGAAAAATTAATCTCACAGTATAGTGGAAAACTGGATATTAAGTTATCAGGAGTCCCGGTTTTTGAGGCAAAATCAGAAGAGTACATGAGTCGTGATATGGTGGTCCTTATACTACCGGCATTATTTATAATGATTATTGTATTTTTCTTTAACCGGCGTACTGTTCGTGCTGTTATATTACCGCTATTATCAATACTATTAAGTCTTGTCTGGACTATGGGGTTAATGGGTTGGCTCCGTTTGAAGCTCAGTATGATAGGAATACTCATACCGCCACTTATTATGACAATCGGAAGTTCTTATACATTACATTATATTCATTGTTACTACCGGAATATCGGTAATTTTACAAATCAAAATGATGGAGTTGCTTTTGTAACAAAAAACATTATGCCTACGATAGTTTATGCGGGTTGTACAACTATGGCAGGGTTTGCATCATTCTTTTTTGCGGATATTAAATCGACAGTAACTATGGGGATATTTATATGTGTAAGTATACTGATAACTTTATTTTTTACCTTATTTGTAGTACCCGAAATACTTCTTTTACTTCCGATGCCACAAGCGATAACAGATCATAATAAGGCACAAAAAACCGGAAAAACAGTTAGTTCTCTAATACGTTTGACGCTTCGTCTAAAATACATCTGGATAGCATTGTATGTATTGATACTTTTTTTCTGTATAATTAATGTGCGCAATTTAAAAATAGAAACTTCAACAATTGATTTTTTCAAAAAGAACGATCCGGTTCGTGAAAATCTGACAGCCATTCAAAAACTTTTTAACGGAGCTATGCAATTTAATATAACGTTACGCTCATTAAACGGAAGCAATTTCTTTATGACCGAAGAAGGAATCCTCGCTGCTGAAAAGATTCAGAATTATATAGATTCTAATGTGTATATAGGTAATCACTCAACTATGGGATTCAGCATGAGTCCGATAACGTTATTGTATGATATCAGAAAGGTCATGAACGGTGTTTCAGCATTACCAAATCCGGCTCATCAAAAGAGACTTCTGTTAATTATAAGTGCACTTGCAGGAAGCTCAAAAGATATACGTTCGATTATTAAACATGATGGCAGTGCAATTACGATACAAGTTAGGGTATGCAGTGATAACCCGGAAGTTGCATATCTTTTAAGCGAAGATGATTTATTAAGACTTGAGGACATCCTTATTACAGATCTCGGAAAAATAGCACAAGACGACGCACGGTATGGGGTTACAGTCTGGAGTGAACTGCTTTTAACTACGAGAATTACAGGGTATCTTATTAAGGATCAGATTAAATCACTCGTTATTACACTTTTATTTGTTTTTATAATAACCCTGATACTTTTTAGGTCATTACAATACAGTCTGTTATCATTAATCCCCTTGTCATTTGCTGTAATGTCAAACTTTATGTTAATGAGTATTTTTAATATACCAATAGATGCAATTACTGTTACTATCTCAGCAATCGCAATTGGTATAGGAATTGATGATGCGATACATTTTCTTATAGAATACAGACGTTGTTTACAATCTGCACCTGATAGTAAAACGGCACTAATTCAGGCATTATCAGCAACAGCAAGACCGATTATATTCACTTCAATAGCACTTTCAGGCGGTTTTTTAGTATTTTTATTATCATCATTTGTTCCGGTAATCTACTTCGGATTATTAATTGCTTTCTCAATGGCGACATGTTGTTTTGCAACTCTTGTAATACTGCCTTCTATTGTATCAGTTATAAGTGATGTAAGAAAAAATTAAATCTTACAATTGATACAAACATCCATACCGGTCTTTTCGGCAGAAATTGCTAGGGAAGATCTACACTTCTTTCATTGATTGCACAAGATACTAAACCATTATCAGGGAATATTTCATCTTCTGTTACAGTTTCTATTTTTCGTAATCAAATTGACAATATTGATTCCATCATAATGACACTACTTAAAAAATCGGTATTACCGAACCAAACGGTTACGGAAAGTCTGATCTGATACTCCAGGATGAGCCATTAAATTACCTTGATATTGCTTCAAGAGAAAAACTGGAAGATTTATTGAAAATGTATCCGATAGAGTTGTAGAATTGTGATCCGTGCTTAATGTGATTATTAATGTATCAGAATATTCATACTACCTATAAAATTACCACTAATAGATGCGATTTTGGGACATTTTGCGATGAACAAATAAATAATTTTTTTGGATGCATCTTCAAGAGATTCAAAATTGCCCTGACCTTTACTTATAATTAAATCTGCTTTATTATATTCATCAATAAACTGACTGTTACATAATTCAATGATGGTTCCGGGAATAACTGATCCGGATGATACAATTTCAGCACTTTGTTCGATACCTGAGTTTACCGCATCAATTCTGGTTGCATCATTAATTATTGGTTTTTCCTTAACGGCATATATGATTATTATATGAGGGTATAATTTTTTAATCTCTTCGATAAGAATTCGATCAAAAACGGTTTCTCCGGCATTATCAGCTAAATATACAATCTGCTTTGCTGAACTAACTAATTCTTTAAATTGTATATAATGGAAGCATTTACTTTCTATTAATTCAAGTGAGTATTTTCTATTAAGTATTTTATTAATTTCTGCATCAATATCAACATAATATTTAGCTCCAAAATCTATAATATTACCTGATATTGACATAACAACAGCAGCAAGAAGCGTGTCTTCAGAATCTCTCACTTTATTTTTTAATGTATCGTATACTGATAATGCTGCAGCATTGCTTTTATCTTTTATTTCCCGATAAAAATCAATATCGCCAATTTTACTTTTAATTAACGAATAAATTTTACCAACAATTTCCGGTGGTGATAAATTCTTATCAGAATTTTCAATGAGGTAATCCACTTCAGTTTTAAGACACTCTTTTTCTTTGTCTGTACTATTTATTAAGCGGAATATAGAGTCCACCTGACGATACAAACAGGGAATACATTCATCAAAACACTTCATACAAACTCCTGTTATTTACGATGCTTAATTTCTTGTAATTATATAAAACCGGTCGTGAAGTATAAACACGACATCTTTCTTTCTATTTCCTGACAAATACGCAATTTTGAGCGATGCCGGTAATTCAGATGTATAGTTTTCAAGATTAATTGTTTGTATCGTTTTGGTAGCATAATCTCTCTTTTCTGTTGAATATGAGTAATATTCAATTTCAGCAAATTTTTTCTTTTCATTCGGTGTAAAATAATAAAAATCAGGATAAACCCCTTTTTCATACTGATCAAACGGAATCTCTTCAACAAGTGAGGTGACATTTTCAATTTTAAAAGAGATCGTGAAAAGTTTTTTCGGTGTTTTATGAAAAACACCTTTGGTCTGCTTATACGAATAAAATGGAACACGGATATCTCCAGAGCCATTTAATATCCCGAAAATACTGATTAAATTAAAAGGAATAACCGGACATATCAATTCTTTTGAATCACTTTCATTGATATAGAAAAAATAGGGAAGACTCAATGGTATTCCTTTAATTACTATTCTTTCATTTGACTGTATAGAAAATGTACCTTTACCGAGGTAATAAATATCGCCGACAGCTTCAAATTGAATTTTCGGCATATCAAGATTTGCTGTTGATATAATTATTTCTTTAATTGAATCCTGATTGATATCATCAATAATCGGAAATGAAAATTTGATGAATGAATTGGATAAAAAATAAATATTGTCTTTACCAATTTGAATGATATTATTCAATAACCACTTTCCTTTACTATTTTGAGCAAAAATATTCATCGTTTTTGGAAACTTGGTAATAATCTCTTTTTTTCCGTCGCCGTCTAAATCTGTAATATGAATAATCGGCAAAGTATAAAAAATATAATGAGGATAAAACTGGCCGGGGATCATTGAGAATTCAAGAAATGTTTCTAAATTGATACTTGATATTTTACTTAATGTTCTGGTTTCATAAATTTCAATTGCCCGGACATTTTCAATAATGAGTTCATTTTGTCCATCACCATCAAGATCAGAAATCATACACACATCAGATAATATTTCCGGCTGTGGAACAACTATTTCTGATTTAATACCGGGTTTCTTTGTATAAGTGTCTAATTTAATCCCGGTTAAACTGATTGTTCTATAATAAAGCCCATTGCTTGAAAGGAAAACCATGTCGCATTGTGAATCATTATCAATATCACCTGCATCAAAAAATATTGTTGATTCCGGTACATTAAAAGAATCAGTAAGAATAAGTGATTTATCCCTCATTGTATACACATCTACTTTTTTACCCGAATTTGAAAATGATGCAATAATTATTTCATCAAAACCATCATTATTAATATCCCGGATAATAGTATTTGTAATTCTCTGGTAGCTTCCGAACTCTGCCAATTGCCAGTTGTCACAATATATTAATTGTATTGAATAAAAAAAAATAGTTACAAATACAGTTTTTTTCATTTTACAAGTATAGCGGATATAAAATACAAATTCTACAATTATTTATTAAATTTATTCGACTAAAAAAACTCCCCGAACCATACCCATCCAACAGGAAAAAGGTAAATACCCCTTTTTAGCAGGCATAAATTCAACAATTGTTACTTCATTTCTTGGAATTTTAACTTGAATATTAGCATACGGAAATAGTATTGCATTCGTACATCCGGTCACTTCGTCTCCATAAATTTCCCAACGAACTTTAACCCCTTGCTTAATTTTCAAAACTTCCGGTGTGAATCCTCTATATTTAATGTGCATTGTAACAACTTGAACCGGTTCATTTGCAGTTATACTTTCTATCGCATTTGTTTTTGTTACTGGTTTGTTATTCAAAAGAGTAATACCGGATGTTAGCATCAAAAAACTGAAAATAATAATCAGAATAGCTCCCGCTCTTTTTAATGAAACAAAATATGATTGCTTTGCGAACATTGCTGTCACACCAGCAATAAACAAAACCGGTAGTGTCCCTAATGCAAACAACGCCATATACAAGCCGCCTTTCATAAACGAGCCTGATCCTAAAGAAAAAATCTGCATACTTTGAGTAAATCCGCACGGCAAAAAGAATGTTAACATACCAAGCGTAACCGGTGCTAATAATCTACTCGACTTTTTAAGTGATGACATTTGATTTGTTAATATCAGGGGCATTTTTATCCCGAACGCATTTATTGATGGAATTAAACCTATGATATGTAAACCAAGTAATAACATAATAAGTGATACAAAAATATTTACTGCAGCAGCTGTATGAGAAGAAATAATCAACTCACCTCCGAGTAAACCTAAAAGACCACCTAAAATAAAAAACGAAACTATTCTTCCGGTATGAAACAGTAAATTTGGTTTTAAAAGGGCAAAATACTGATTTTCTTTGCTATCTACTTTCCATGTTACCGCAAATGCGATTACAATCGAACCGACCACAGCAAAACACGAACTCAGTGAAGCAATGACACCGGTGAAAAAAGCCATCGGATAATTAAGTATATCACCGGTTTTATCAAAGATTCGTAATAGACCGGAAAATTCCAGAAAATAAAAGATTCCTAGGATTATTCCGGCAATTAATAACGGAATAATCCATTCTATCAATTTAAATTCAGTTTTTTTTTATCTATAATAGAAAATCCAAACGGTTGAATTAATGTGTCAAGTTCATGTAAATCCAGTTCATCTGATGAATATTCAATAACAGCCTCTTTTTTGCCAAGATCAATATCAACAGAATGAATTGTTTCAATTTTAGCAAATTCATCTTTTATTAGTTTTACACAAGAACCACAGTGCATACCGTTAATTGTAATTGTTTTTGTTTTCATTTTATTTCTCCATATAGGTATCGAGAATCATAATAATTTCCTCGATTTTTTCATTACCATGACCTTCAACTATTGCATCTTTAACACATGTTGCAAGATGTTGTTTCAAAATAATCGAATTAGCTTTTTTTAATAACCCGATTACCGAAAGCATTTGTTTTGACACATCAATACAATAACGCTCATCATTTATCATATTAATTATGCCCTCAATTTGACCTTTCGCAACTTTCAAGGTGTTAACCGCTTGTTTAGTTTCACATGAGTTACAATTCATACATTCCCCTTATCGAATTTTTAAATACCGCAATCTTAATGCGTTCATAACAACAGAAACAGAACTCATTGACATAGCACCTCCCGCCAGCATTGGATTTAATTGAGGTCCTCCAAAAATAAATAATGCTCCGGCAGCAATTGGAATCAAAATAATATTATACGCAAACGCCCAGAATAAATTCTGTTTTATAGTCCTGATCGTTAACCTTGATAACTCAAGTGCTTTTATTACATCAAGTAAATCTGAATGTATAAGTACAATATCAGCTGATTCTATTGCTACATCAGTACCACTTCCAATTGCAATTCCCAGGTCAGCGGCCGTAAGAGCCGGTGCATCATTAATGCCGTCACCAACCATCGCCACCCGATTACCGGATTCTTTTAGCGTGTAAATTTCATTTGATTTTTCATCCGGTAACACTTCAGCTATTACCCGGTCTATGCCTGCTTCTTTTGCTATTGCGTCTGCTGTTCTCTTATTATCACCGGTAAGCATTATTGTTGTTATACCACGTGCTTTGAGTTTGGCAACCGCTTGTGTCGAACTCTTTTTAAGCGTATCCATGCACGCTATCAGACCTGCAAGTTCACCATGTATTGATAAACATATAACTGTTTTTCCCTGTTCTTCCATTCGGTTAATCTGTCGTATAACATTTTCTTTATCATCGATTTGAATACTATTCTGTTCAAGAAAAACCATTTTACCAACTAAAATGCGTACACTCTCCTTAACCATACCCGATACACCATACCCGGGAATTGCAAGAAAATCAGTAACATTCAGTAATTCTATTTTTCTATCTTTTGCGGCTTTAACCAAAGCATCAGCGAGTGGATGTTCTGATTTCTTTTCAATACTTGCTGCTGTTTGCAGAATTTCATCCTGAGTACGATTTTTAAAAGTTATGATATCAGTAACCTCGGGTTCGCCGTTGGTTAATGTTCCGGTTTTATCAAAAACAATTGTGTCAATTTTATGAGCTGTTTCAAGCGCTTCCCCGCTTTTTATAAGAATCCCTATTTCAGCGCCACGTCCCATTCCTACAATTAATGCTGTGGGTGTTGCCAAACCTAATGCACACGGACAGGCAATAACTAATACTGCCGTGAATATTTTAAGTGCAAAAACAGCATCCTGACCTGCAACCAGCCAACCTAAAGCTGAAAAAATAGCAACAATGATGATAACCGGAACAAAATATCCGGAAACTATATCGGCAAGATGTGCAATTGGTGCTTTTGAACTTTGTGCATCTTCAATCAGTTTGATAATTTGAGCTAAAGCCGTTTCTTTCCCTACTTTTTCGACTTTAAATATAACAGAACCGTTTTTATTGAAACTCGCCCCAATGACTTTATCACCGACAACTTTTTCAACCGGAATACTCTCCCCGGTTAACATGGATTCATCAATCGAAGTTGTACCCTCAACAACAACACCATCAACAGCAATACGCTCACCGGGTTTTACTATAACCAAATCACCTTTGACTAAATCTTTAACAGCAACTTCTTTTTCCACATCGTTTACTATAACCGTTGCTGTTTTTGGTGAAAGTCTAAGAAGTTTTTTTATTGCCTGGGATGTTTTGTTCTTGGATGATGATTCAAGTGTTTTTCCAAGTAAAATCAGCGTTATAATTACACCGGTAGTTTCATAATATAATGAATTAACATATTTAAATTCATGAAGTAAAATTTGTATTGTTGAAAAAATACTATATAAAAAAGCAGCAGAAGTTCCAATCATTATTAATGTATCCATAGTAAGAGAGCGATTAAAAAATGATTTTATTCCATTAATATAAAATCTTCTACCTATAAACATTATAGGAAGCACAAGTGTTAACTCCACTAATGCATACAAAAGAGGAAAATGCATCGGATGTAACCAATCCGGAAAAGGAAGTTTTATAATCGAAAGCATCGGTACCATCGCAATATAAAAAAGAGGTATTGTAAACAATAAGCTGATTGCAAACACCAACCACATTCTGTTCATTTCTTTTTGCTTCTTATCAGCGTCGCTATCCGAATCAGCTTCAGATTCATCTATTCCTGGTTTAAAACCCGCTTTTATAATTGCCGCTTCGAGATCTGAAATGGACACTTTTTTTGGATCATACGTAATAAATGATTTTTCATTTGCAAGATTTACTGCAACATTGTCAACTCCATCGATAGCCCTAATGCTTTTTTCAATCATAAACACACACGATGCGCAATGCATACCTTCAATTGGTATAATTGTTTCATTATTTTCCGGTTTCATATTAGTACCACCTTTCACCCACCCCACCGGGGGTGTATTAATAATATATATCTAAAAATAAAAAAAAACAACTTTTATTAATGATTAAACACTCATTAATTATTTATGAAAGTAAAAAACCTCATACTTGACATTAGAAAATATAAAATGTAATAATTTAATAAAAATATAAAATTTAATAATATAACGCTATTGCAATTTCTTATACATAAATGGTGGATAATATGGCATTAAGCTGGAATGAGATAAAAGAAAGAGCTACAAAGTTCAGTACTACATGGAAAGATGCGTGTAATGAAGATTCTGAGGCTAAAGAATTCTTAGTGGGATTTTTTAATATTTTCGGCAGAGAAGAGAGAGTAGGAACATTTGAAAAACGGGTCAAAAAACTCGATACCGCCGATGGATATATTGATTATTTCTGGAAAGGAAATATCCTTGTTGAAATGAAAAGTCGAGGCAAAGATTTAGATAAAGCATATAAACAGGCAATGGATTACCTGCACGGAGTCCCTGATCACGAATTACCTCAAGTAGTTATGGTATCAGACTTTGATAAATTTATTGTGTACCATTTGAATGATGAAAAAAAAAGTGAATTTAGAATACATGAACTTGTCAGTAATGTTGAAATGTTCGGATTTCTCGCGGGCTACCAAAAGAAAATCTATAAAGAGCAGGATCCGGTAAATATAAAAGCCGCTGAACACATGGGAAAACTTCATGATAGTTTAAAAGCAATCGGATATGTTGGACACGACCTTGAAGTGTATCTCGTGCGGTTATTGTTTTGCTTGTTTGCAGAAGATACCGGTATTTTTAATAAACAGCAGTTTCAGGATTATATCGAAGAGCGGACACATTGTGACGGTAGTGACCTTGCCGGAAGATTGCAGGAATTATTTCAGGTCTTAAATACTGATAATGATAAACGGTTTAAAAATATAGATATTCAACTCGGAGCGTTTCCATACATTAATGGAAAACTTTTTGAAGAGATGCTGCCCACTGCGAGTTTTGACAGTAAAATGAGAACAGCATTACTTGAATGCTGCTACATTGACTGGAGTAAAATATCCCCCGCAATATTCGGATCGATGTTTCAAAGTGTTATGAATCCGGTCGAACGGCGTAATCTCGGTGCACATTACACTTCTGAAAAAAATATAATGAAACTTATAAAACCCCTTTTTCTCGATGACTTATGGAAAGAGTTTGAGACGGTGAAAAATAATGAAAAAAAATTAGAAGCATTTCATATAAAACTAAGTACATTGAAATTCCTTGACCCGGCGTGCGGTTGCGGTAACTTTCTTATTATCTCGTATAGAGAATTACGGTTTTTAGAACTTGAAGTAATTCGAAATCTTAATAAAGAGGGTCAGCGGTTTTTTAATATAAAGGATATGATACTTTTAACAATCGATCATTTCTTCGGTATCGAATATGAAGAGTTCCCTGCCAGAATCGCCGGTGTGGCTATGTGGCTCATGGATCACCAGATGAATATGCTTGTCAGTCAGGAATTCGGGGAGTATGTTTGTAATATCCCGCTGAAGAAATCGGCAACTATTGTTAATGGTAATGCGTTACAGATTGATTGGGAAACGGTTGTACCAAAAAATGAACTGTCGTATATACTCGGTAATCCGCCGTTTATAGGAAAACAATTACAAAATGAACAGCAGAAAGCGGATATGGAGCTGGTTTTCGGTAAAAGCTCCGGTACGGGTGTTCTTGACTATGTGACCGCATGGTATATAAAAGCAGCACGATATATTCAGAATAGTACGATACAATGTGCTTTTGTTTCTACAAACTCAATTTCACAGGGTGAGCAAGTCGGTATTTTATGGGATATACTGTTTAAACAATTTACAATAAAAATCCACTTTGCACATCGTACTTTTAAATGGGGTAATGAAGCGAAAGGAAATGCGGCAGTACATGTCGTAATTATCGGATTTGCCAATTTTGATAGGGCTGAAAAGTATATCTATGAATATGAGGATATAAAAGGTGAACCGCACGAAATAAAGGTTAAGAATATTAATCCTTATTTGGTTGAGGGGAGTGATTTTGCTTTAAATACAGTAAGAAAACCAATATGCAATGTACCAGAAATTTTATTTGGCAGTAAACTCGTAGATGATGGAAATTTTCTTTTTACAGAAGAAGAAAAGATTGATTTTATTGACAAAGAACCAACTTCTAATAAGTTTTTTAGACTTATATTAAGTGGAGATGAGTTTCTTAATGGTAAAAAAAGATGGTGTTTATGGTTAAAGAACATATCTCCAAGTGAATTACGAGAAAGTAAATTGGTTACGGAAAGAGTAAAAAAGGTAAAAGAATTTAGGTTAAAAAGCACTAAGATACCTACTCAGAAAGCAGCAAATTTTCCAACATTATTTGCAGAACTTAGGCAACCAGAAAGTGATTTCCTTCTTGTTCCGCTTACATCATCAGAAAATAGAAATTATATACCTCTTGGTTTTTTTAGTAAGAATTATATCGTTACTAACAGTTGTTCCGTTATTGCAAATGCAACTATTTTTCACTTTGGTATTCTTACTTCACTAATGCACATGTCTTGGGTAAGGAATACTTGCGGTCGCTTAAAAAGTGATTTCCGTTATTCAAATACGATCGTCTACAATAACTTCCCTTGGCCTGAAAACCCGTCAGATGATAAGAAAAATGCTGTTGAAACTGCCGCACAAAAGGTGCTTGATGTGAGATTGAAATATCCTGATTCCAGTCTTGCTGATTTATATGACCCAAACACGATGCCGGCTGATCTGGTGAAAGCTCATAATGAGCTTGATAAAGCGGTTGACGGTTGTTACCGGAAAGAACCGTTTAAAAGCGAGGCGGCGAGGATGGAGTTTTTGTTTGAGTTGTATGAGAAGTATGTGGGGAAGTAGGTAAAGAAACGAAAAATCGAAAGGAGTATTTTACGAATATGAGCCACTATTTAACCGATTTGGAATATAAAGAGTTTATAAAGTCAATTAAGCAAAATATTATTAGTGCACGACAAAAAGCCATTAAGAGCGTAAATACTGAACTTATTGTGCTTTATTTTAATATTGGAAAAGAGATTGTATCGAAACAAAAGATATCTCATTGGGGTGATGATTTAATAGGTCAAATTGAAAAAGACTTAAAGGCTGATTTTCAGGACTTGACTGGTTTTTCAAGAACGAATCTTTTTTATATGAAGAAGTTTTTTCTTTTTTTTGAACAAAACGGATTTGTCCCACAGACTGTGGGACAAATCCCATGGGGACACATACGGTTAATTTTAGATAAGATCAAAGATATAAACGAAGCTCTTTTTTATGTAAAAGAAACAATAGAAAATTCCTGGTCCCGCGTTATTTTAGATCACCAGATTGATTTAAAATTATATTCAAGGCAGGGAAAGTTGCCAAATAATTTTAAGGTGACAATAAATGATACAAATATCGAATTAATAGAAAATTGTTTTAAAGAAAGCTATATTCTTGATTTTCTGAATTTATCAAAACAGAACAAAGAAAGCGACCTGGAAAAAGCATTGATTAATAATATTACTACTTTTCTAATGGAGTTGGGAAAAGGGTTTGCTTTTGTCGGAAAACAATATAAACTCATTGTAGGTAATAAAGAATTTTTTATCGATCTATTATTTTACAATTATATTCTAAAAAGATTTATAGTTATTGAATTAAAAACTTGCGAGTTTAAGCCCGAACATTTTGGTCAAATTAGTTTTTATGTAACAGCAGTTGATAATGATATAAAAAGAGACGATGATAAAGAAACTATTGGATTATTGATCTGTAAATCAAAAGACACTACAGTTGTTGAATATGCATTATCAAATAATAAAAAGCCTTTGGGGGTTGCTGAATATAAATTTACTCAATTAAATAATGAATTGATTGCATATTTACCGTCAGAACTTGAGTTAGTAGAAATACTAAAAAATAATTAGAAGAACGTTAGAGTTTCTTTTCCTGATTCCAGTCTTGCTGATTTATATGACCCAAACACGATGCCGGCTGATCTGGTGAAAGCTCATAATGAGCTTGATAAAGCGGTTGACGGTTGTTACCGGAAAGAACCGTTTAAAAGCGAGGCGGCGAGGATGGAGTTTTTGTTTGAGTTGTATGAGAAGTATGTGGGGAAATGATATGAACTTTGAGAATGAAAAAGCAAAAAATGTATATATGACTGTATTAAAAAAAATGACTGCTGAGGAAAAATTATTAAATAATTGGTGTGTAAAACTTGGAGTGACCGATCTGTGAAAAGAAATATATCCAATTAACTGAGGCTATTTGCAAAAATTCAAAATAAAAAAATATTTTTCATGAGGCTCTATTTATTTTTTTAAAATTAATCGAATTAACTTTAGAATAACTCTTCTACAATACTTGAAAAAATCATTGATTTTCTTATTTGGGCTAAAACTTCTTAGATATTTTTTAAAAAGTATTTCATCATTAACTATGATATTATCACCGGTAAAATTACCGTTTTTCATTCTGCTCATAATACTTCTTAGTTGATAACCATCCATGTTATACCGTATATATCCTTTACCTGCAACTACGGGATATTTTTCAGATAACATTTTTTCAATTTCTAATAAATGCAGATAATACGGTTTATAAAGACAGTCAATTATATCAGCAGATAAAGTATAATCTATGGCTTTTGCAAAACCTTCTTTGTATATTTTAAAATTATGAAAATGATAAAAAATAACGTTATTTCTCACGCCGGTTAGATTGTCAATTTGAGTTATTCCCGATTTTTCCTGTATATAACGGTATGATTGAACATTCCATGGAGCAACACCGCCACCGGTATTTTCTAAAACATGAACCCCTTTAAACCTTGTTGTCCAGTCATCAAGATATTTCTGATCTCCGAATTTCCCGTCTTCAGCTTTTGAATAGCACCATTCGATGCATCTGTCCCGCCACCATGATACACTATTTCTTCCAGCTTCATTATCTTTGAAATACATAAACTGAACATTATAAATACCGTTTTTTTCATATTGTATATAATCTTTTGAAAACCGGTGTCTGGTGATAAGCATAGAACAGTTTTTATTTTCATCAAAAAGAATTGACGGATCTGAAAAAAAATATAAGTCAGAATCAATATACGTGCATGCATCAACATTATAGGTATCAAGTACATATTTTATGACTGAGGGGGTACATGTCCAGCAATATTCAGCAACCGTTCGACCTTGTTTCACAGAAAGTAATTGTTCATCTTCAAAATCTTTTAAAGAAATAACTGTGACATTTTCAAGGTTCATTTCAGAAAGAACGCTGAAAGTTACAGCGTCAAATGCAAAAATATAAAGATGAAAATTTGAACAGGTATTGTTTAATGATTGATATGAAGCAAGTCCTCTTGAAAGATAGTGACTATTGAATAATGTACAAAAATATTTCATACAATTCCTATGAGTTATCTTTTAAAAATTTCTCATAATTCAGAATATATTCAGAGGGGTCATATAATTCGTTAGTTACTACAAGTAATACACAATCCGGGGAAAATTCATACATGTCTTTCCAGACTAATTTGTTTAAGTATAAACCTTTTGCCGGAGAATCCAGGTCAAAAAAAAGTTCATTTTTACCGTCATGAGTTCTTACTTTACAAGAACCAGCTACAGAAATAAGTACAAATTCTGATCTGGCATTTGCGTGTTCGCCACGGATTTTATCGCCTTTTGTACCGAATATATAAAAAATTCTTTTAATCTCAAAGGGAATGTCTTTATTTTGTTCAATGGCAATTAAATTACCATCTTCATTTGTGTTTGTTTTAAAAATAATTTCTTTTACTTTTTCAGTCATACTTTAAAACCCCTATGTAGGAAACGCATTTATAATTTCGCAAACCTTTACTATATTTTCTTCAGTATGATAATAAGAAATCGGTAAACTCAATGTCGTTTTGTGAATTTCTTCTGAAATTGGAGTGTTAAAAGAATCTAATGTGCCAATCATGGCTTGCTGTTTATTTGGAGAAACAGGATAGTGAATTTCTGTTTTTACACCATTATCTAAGAGGTATTGTTTCAACTGATCTCTTTTTTCATGACGAATATTATAAATATGAAATACATCGTAATAATCATTGTTTTTTACAGGTTTAATAAATGCGTTTGAAATTTTCTTATCATATATTTCAGCAAGTTTTCTTTTATGTTCTGTAATTTTTTCAATGCTTTTTAATTTCACTGATAAAAAAGCTGCTTGAAGTTCGTCTAATCGTGAATTATAACCCGCAACTTCATTATAATATTTAACCTTTGAACCGTAATTTCTTATTGTTCTTATTTTATCAGCCACTTCATCATCATTTGTGACAACTGCACCTGCATCACCTAAAGCACCAAGGTTTTTTGTCGGATAAAAACTGAATGCACCTGCATCACCAAAAGTTCCGGTCATTTTTCCTTTATATTTCGCACCATGAGATTGAGCACAATCTTCAATGAGTTTGAGATTAAATTCTTTACAAATTTCAATTATTGGTTCCATGTTACATGGTTTTCCGTACAGATGAACAATCATAATGGCTTTTGTTTTAGATGTAATACTTTTCCTGATTAATAAAGGATCAATATTGTATGTTGCAATGTCAGGTTCAACTAAGACAGGTTTAAAACCATTTTGAGTAATTGATAAAATCGTTGCTATATATGTATTGGAAGGTACTATTACTTCTGAATCTTCGGGGAAATTATAGATTTTTAATGAAAGCATTAATGCATCAAGACCGTTTGCAACACCGATACAATGTTTAGCTCCGCAATAGTTTGCAAAACTTTTTTCAAATTGTGCAACCTGGTTCCCCATAATATACCAGCCACTATTGAGAACATCGTTAAAAACAGTGTTATATTCCTGGAAAAAAGATGAATTAAGTTTTAAAAGGTTTTCGTATTCAATTATTTCATTTGTATTCATAATTGTAATGTATATAATATTTTTTTAATTTGGTCAATTTTTTTCATTTATATCAGATAGTTAATCACATACAATAAATAGTTCTTGCTATCATAAATTCATTTTAGTATGATACCATTAAATAAATATGGTATATGGGAATTATAATTGAAAAACCTTTTAATAGTTGGTGCCGGTGAAGCCGGAAGAATGGTCGCACGTGAATTACAAAATGACTATAATTTATACTCCCGATATAAAATAGTCGGTTATATCGATGATAATACCGATATTAAAGATGTTTTTGGCGTAAAAGTAATTGGTAAAATCTCAGATATAAAAGATCTTATTCTCATAAATGATGTTGAAACAGTTTTCATAACTATTCCAACTGCCTCGTCAAATCTCATAAAAAGAATTCTTGATACTATTAACGGCTCTAATGTTGAAATTAAAATTATTCCCGGAATCATGGAAATAATCGAGGGAAATGCTTCATACCGGCAACTTCGAAAAATAGAACCGGAAGACCTTCTCGGTAGAGAAGAAGTAAGTTTTGATATTGAATTAATAAGTTCTTTCTATAGTAATAAAACAATTTTTGTAACCGGTGCAGGCGGATCAATCGGAAGTGAAATATTCATACAATTATTAAAACTTCCTGTTAAAAAAATAGTTGCCTATGGCCATGGGGAAAACTCTATTCACAATTTAATACAGATTGCAGGAAATGATAAACGTTTTGAATATTCAATTGGTGATATTCGAGACTATCAAAAACTATACAAAGAAATTGACCGGATACAACCTGATATTGTTTTTCATGCAGCGGCTCATAAACATCTGCCTTTAATGGAAGAACACCCGGATGAAGCAATAAAAAATAATGTTTTCGGAACATTTAATACTGCAAAAGCAGCACTACTTAATAATGTTCCCCGATTTGTTTTTGTTTCAACCGATAAGGCAGTTAATCCGACATCAATTATGGGTGCAACGAAACGAATCGCTGAGAAAATAGTTCTATCCATGAACGGACATGGTAAAACAATATTCAGTCTGACACGATTTGGCAATGTTCTCGGCTCAAGAGGAAGTGTTATACCAATTTTTAAAAAACAAATTGAATCAGGCGGACCTATTACTATAACCCATGAAGATATGACACGATATTTCATGTCAATAAGAGAAGCTGCAAGACTTGTTATTAAATCGGCAACTTTACAAAAAGGGCACATTTTCATTCTCGATATGGGTAAACCGGTTAAAATAGCAGATCTTGCTAAAACGATGGTCAGGCTTTACGGTTATACCGATCAGGAAATTGCTATACAATTTACCGGAATAAGACCCGGTGAAAAACTCTTTGAAGAAGTATTAACCAAAGGTGAAGAAGTTTCCAAAACATCATTTGAGAAATTATTCATCTCATCTGAAAAAGAGGTCTTCTTTTTATATGATGAAATTGAAACATTTGTTAATAAACTGCTGAATGCATCAGAAACATACGAAAAAGAGTCACTGAAAAAACTTATTCTTGAACAGGTTTAACTCACTGTATTCGTAATATAGTGATAAACCGATAAAGCTGCTTTAGCGCCTTCGCCTGCTGCAATTACAATCTGATTATATGGCACACTCGTTACATCCCCAGCTGCATAAATACCGGCAATACTTGTTTTACAATTTCCATCAATAACGATTTCACCTGATTTATTAAGCGCCAGTAAACCATCTGCAAACTTTATGTTCGGGGCAAGACCGATTTCTACAAAAATCCCATCAGCAGGTTCTTCAATCAATTCTCCAGTTGTCCGATTTCTTCTAACAATAGAACTAACAACTTTATCACCCTTGATTTTATTAATTTCAGAGTCATATACTATTTCAACATTTTCATACAATGATAATTTATCAGTCAATAATTTATCCGCAGTTATTGCATCACCTCTGACAATAAGTTTAACAAGTCTTGCTATTCGTGCAAGATCAAGAGCTGCCTCTACACCTGAATTTCCACCGCCGACTACGGTTACAATTTTATTTTTAAACAATGGCGCATCGCATGTTACACAGTAAGCAACACCACGGCCAAGAAATTCATCCTCACCAGGCACACCTAATTTTCTCCATGTGCATCCCGTTGCTATTATAACCGTTTTTGTTTTATACGCAGTAGAATCTGATAATATAACCGTCTTTTGGGATGAATTTGACTCCAAACCAATTACCTCTTTCCCTTCAGAATAAGCAATCTCAAATTGTTTTACTTGATCTTTAAATTTCTCAACTAAATCAAACCCTTCAATGTATCTGAACCCTAAATAATTCTCAACACTACTCGTTTCACTTACCTGACCGCCGGGTAATTTTACAATCATTGCTGTTTTAAGACCTTTTCTCATACAATACACTGCTGCTGTAAAACCCGCAGGCCCTCCTCCTATTATTATTGTATCATACAGAACGTTGCTGTCTAAATTCTTCACTTTACTTTCTTTATTTATAAGTTCCATGTTTGTAACTCCTTAATTATTTATCCACAAGTTATATTCATAAGGGAATGGTTCTAAAGCTCTTGGTAAAACCCCAAAAGCCCATGCGAGAAACAAACCATAATTTGTTGCATGAATTTGGTTGTTTTTCAGTATATCCAATCGTCTTGTCATATCATTTTTAGTTACCATACAACCGGCACAATTTATAACAAGCTGATATTCTTTTAATTTTTCGGAGGACGGTATTTCTTTTGCGAATTCAAACGTTACAGAAGGTTCGGCAAGTTGCTTAAAAAGCCTCGGGATTTTAACAGTACCAATATCATCAGCCTGTTTATGATGATTGCACGATTCAAGAACAAGAATTTTTCCTTCAGGTTTTATATTCTTTAAATATTTCGCACCTTCGACAAAATATGCAAGATCTCCTTTTTTTCTGGCAAACAATATCGAAAAAGATGTAAGCATCTGGTCTTCCGGAATATCTGCAGCAACTTTATTAAAAACCTGGCTGTCGGTAATAACAAGTTTTGGTTTCACACCAAGTTTATCATAAATGTATCGTAATTCCCTTTCTTTAACTATCAGAACAGAACAGTCTTTATCAAGCAAATCTCTAATAGTTTCAACCTGTGGTAAAATAAGCCTTCCTTTCGGTGCGGCAAGATCTATAGGAGTCACAAGAATAACAAGGTCATTTTCATTGGTTAAACCTTCAACCGGAGTTATCTCTCTTTTAACATGATCAAATAATTCAATAATCGTGTTTTTTAATAGATCAATTCCTTCACCGGTTATATTATTAATAAATACTTTTGGCGTTTGACCAATTTTTTTTGTATTATCAGTATGTATTTCCCCATCAGCAAACGTGAAAGCAATAATCAGATTTTTATTCTGATATTTTTCAATTATTTCAAGTTCTTCACGCGTTAAAGATGTATCACCTCTTGAAACAAGTATAACAATATCTGCAATTTCCAATCGGTCAATCGTTTTTTTTACCCGCAAATTACCAAGTTCACCTACATCATCAAAACCTGCCGTATCAATTATTGCAACACTTCCTAATTTACCCAGCTCAAAACTTCTTGTTACAGGGTCTGTTGTCGTCCCGGCATGATTTGAAACAATTGAAACTTCTCTACCGAATATGTTATTAACTAACGAAGATTTCCCGGCATTTCTTAAACCGAACAGAACAATTTTGGGTTGTTCCGATAGCGGGGTATTTGTCACTATTAACTCCCTGTACCCATTAAATCAGATATTAACGCATCAATATCATTTTGAGCTAAAACTGTTTTTCTTTCAAATGCAAGTTCTCTATTTGCTTCTTTCAATTTATTAAGAAGACTAAAAATAATAATCATAAGAATTTTTATTCCGGCACCGGGATGAGATTTTATAAAGCGTATAAGATTTTCTCTATCAATACGCATTGTAATAACAGGGTCATTAGCAAAAACATCAGCAGTTCTTTCAACATTCATAAATACCGCTGCCTCACCAAATGTTTCACTTTTACCTATTGTACAAATATAAACATCTTTTATAACACCTTCTTCATCTGTTTGTTTAACGGTAACCCGCACTGAACCGTCTAATACAGCATACAAATATGAACTTATTTCACCTTCAGCAACAATTACTTCGTTACTGTTATACTCTACAATTTCAATAACCTTAGCTATTTCTTCAATTTCCTCAGGACTTAATAACTCAAGCATTTTTATTCTTTTAAGTTTGCTGCTGATGTCAGAATTAATCTCTTTTATTTGCATTTGATTCTCCTGTTAAACTCTTCGTATTATAATACAGTTTTTATAGCTTTTCAACAACCGTCATAAAAAAATACTTTTACAGAGCTTCTATGGATTAAATACTTTTTTTATATCTTCATCCGGGATATTTGTTTCATTTTTGATGAAATTTTTTATCTCAACTAATGATGTCAGATTGCTTTCTTTTGATTTTTTGTATAATTCTTTTGCTTTGTTATACCCGATTAATGGAAGGAGACAATTAAAAATAATTTTTGAATTAATGCAATTCTCTTCTATCTTCTTTGTATTTATTTGTATGATATTAATAAATTTTGATAAAAACGCATCAATCAGTTTGACTAAATCATGATAGATTGTGATAAGAGATTCTGTTAAAAAGGGTAAATAGGGGTTTAATTGTAATTGCCCGTTTTGAACATACAAATCAATCTTAAAACATTCACCTTGTATATTAAAAGCAAGCCCCCGTATAAACTCAAGAATTACAGGATTTCTTTTTGCTGCCATAATCGATGAACCATATTGAAGCTCAGTCGGGTCAATTTCATCAATATCAGATGAAGTGTAAAAGAGTAAATCCCCTGCAATTTTCACAATAGATAATGCGATTAATTTATAACCATTGGCAAGTTCTGCGTATTTATCGGCATTTGATATTTCATCGGGTAAATTCTGAGACCTGCATAACGGCAAGCCGGTACTGTTTCTCAATTGTTTTTCAGCTTCAAATGAATAATTAATGCTCGCACCAAACCCGGTTCCAATCGCCGTCCCGCCTAATGCTATAGTCCTGATTCTTTCTTTCAGTTTATTTAATCTCCACCGGTCACGTTCAACAGGGCCGGCAAAACTGCCGAAAACCTGTCCGAGAGTGATAGGCAACGCTGCCTGCATTTCTGTTCTGCCTGTCATTACTATTGAAGAATATTCATTTTCCTTCGTTATTAAAGCTTCCTGAAGTTTCACAATTTTATCTTCAACTCGTGATAAATGTCTATACGCCATTATGGTTAGTGCAGTAGTAAAAGTATCATTTGTCGATTGAAACAGATTTACTTTTTCAATCGGATCAATTTCAAACCCGGCTTTCTGAGACGCTGTTAACGCAATTACTTCATTTATATTCATATTAATGCTTGTTCCGGCACCGCCTTGCTTGAACCCGGTTACGATTAAATCATCAAATTTTCCTTGTATTAACGAATCTATTGAATTAATTATTGCGGTATATTCTTCTTCGGAAAGTTTATCAGTTACCTTATACAGTGATACTATTGCTGCTTTTTTTACATCGCCATACGCTGCAATGAAATCTCGATCAAGAGATCCGATACCGAAATTCTCAATGGCCAGTTTTGTCTGATTGCCAATTGTTTTCATATATCACCTTTATTACTCTTCCGAATTTGTTGCTTTTGTGAGCACTGATTTAACCTGAACACTTTTAAGACGACCGATTTTGCCGGTCATTGCTCCTATTTCATCGGTTGTCCCGTCGACAATCACTGAAATGACATGGACACCGCGGTCTTTAACAGGAAGACCAAGTCGCCCTATTATTATAGAACCACAATTTGATAAGATAGTATTGATTTCAGAAACAACGTGAAGATCTGTCAAAAGAATTGCAACACACCCGATTCTCTTCTCCATCAGAAATATCCTTTAGATTAGACTGTTTGATACCGAATATTTACTCTATATGATAAAAAATATCAAGTAAAATAGATGATAAGGATAGTTTACCCATGGTTTAACCTCAATAAGCGTAAACCGATTCGCTATTGTATATTACAAAAAAAAATTTGCCCAAACTCAACCATTATCGAAGGCAAGGCAATATAATTGTTACATATTATGCGTATCATACAAAAACTAAACTACTTTATTAATAATTGTAGTTTTTGAAGTTCTAAGTAAAAATCAATAGTAAATGCAAATTAAAATAATTTTATTTGCATTTACTATTGATTTCTTTTTAAAAGCGAATTACTCTAATTTATATTAACTTATTAAGGAGATTTATTATGAGAAGGGAAAGAAAGAATAATTTTTTTACTACAGTTTTCATTGTTTTTATGTCTGTTTTTATAGTATCTTGCGAAATTCCGAAAGGAACAGATGCGACATTATCAGATATCTCGGTAACAACCCCAATCAGCATTAACTTAGAGCCTGCCTTTTCAGCAACCACGTTCGATTATACAATTAGTAACCTTGATGCAACAAGCATTACTATGATATTTACTAAAACAGATACTAAGGCTACAATCACTTCCATTAAGTACAACGGATCAGAACAGACGGTATCAGACACTGTAACTTTTACTGAACTCCAATCAACAAATACAATCATAGTACTTGTTACAGCAGAAGATGGATCAAGTGCAAAAACGTACACAATTATAATTACTACATCCGCACCACTTTCTTATACTGTATCCGGAAGTATTACTGTACCTGATAATACTTATTGGACTAAAATCAAAGTCGGTGTATTAACAAAAGGAACAACTGCTCCTTCCAAAAATATTCAATATATGGCAGCAACAATACAAACACCAATTACCCATATTAATAATGTTTATTATTATGATTCAACAACAACTGGAACACCAGGGGAGTTTTCTATTAATAAAGCCACCATTACCGGTACTGATGATATGACAAGAACGTATTCACTGACACTACCGGATTTTGTAAGTCAAGAAAAATATTTTGTAGTGGCATGGTATGATGATGATGACGATGATAAATGGGATGTTCTTAATGAAAATAATTATAATGGCATAACAGGGTCTGAATATATACGGCTTCCTGTTGCTGCCGAAATAATTACTGATAGTACAACTTATACTGACAATGCAATAAGTTCATTCTTCCTTTATGGAACATCAAGTCATGATATTTCGTTTATTAGTATTGGAAATAACATAGTTGTTTCATATGGTACTTTACCTACAACATTACCAGGTGTTAATTTTACATTCACAAAAAACGCTTACTAACTGAAAATTTTATTTAAATGGAGCCAATACCAAATTGGCTCCATTTAAATAATGAAACCATTGCTACCCGCCCAAAATTGAGAAGTTATAAAATATGGAATATACAACTCATAAAAAAATAATAATATAATCATAAGTAACATCACTTAAATTACGCAATATGAAGGAATTAAAAACAATGTAATTCAACCCGAGTATTTTATCAAAGGTCATAAAAAAAATGATTTGAAAATCAAGTCTCAAAATTTAAAGTAAATTATAAAACATCTATATTTTTATACTACATTCTAATGACTACCATAATTTTTGCAAAAACCTCTATGGCGTGAATAAAAAAAACTTGTTTCTTAAGTCTTTTTTTCATGTTAAATATGACTTATTACTTGTAATTTTAACAATTTAACATTATATATTAACCGACTCATCATCTTATTAGAATAATGAGATCTATTAACTTCTGGTGGGTATATGTCAATACAAAAAATATTCATATTTGCCGTAATTTTTTCTGCATTTATACTTAACGCTGATGAACGTGGATTAAAAAAAACAATAAAAAATCTTGATCCTGAAGCTACAATTGGTAAACAATATGCGGTGATTATCGCAATTAATACTTATGAATCATGGAATCCGTTGATGGGGCCGGTTAAAGATGCTAAGAAAATAAAGAAAGTTCTCGAGACAGATTATTTTATTGATGAATTTATTGAACTTTATAATGAAGAAGCAACAAAATCAAATATTATAAAAATGTTTCGTCGTCTTCAGGATGATGTTAAACCGGAAGATTCAATCTTGATTTTTTATGCGGGACACGGACATCTGGATCATGCTTCAGATACCGGTTTCTGGATACCTGTAAATGGTGGTACCGATATTTATGATCAATTAAACTGGATACCAAATCAGCAGATCAGAGGATTAATTGGCAATATAAAATCCCGTCATATATGTATTATATCGGATTCATGTTTTTCCGGTGACCTGCTTGATACAAATAGAGGGTCTCAACCTGAAATCAATAATGAATACTATAAAACGGCATATAAAAGAGTTTCGAGACAAATATTATCATCCGGTGCCTCTGAAACAGTTTCTGATGACTCTGATTTTGCAAAACAGATAGTTCTATCACTGGAGGGAAACACAAAACCGGTTATAGATACAATGACGCTCTTTAATGAAGTCAAGTTAGGGGTTAGAGGTCAGACACCGATGTTTGGTGAACTCAAATCTACCGGTCATCAATCCGGTGCAGGATTTTTATTATTTAGAAAAGGTGTTGAAAATGACCCGGTATCTAATGATGAATCAATTACGCCCGTAACAATAATTCCTGAAGAAATCATACCAAAAGTCGAAATACCTTTGAAATCCGCTAAAACAGCCGAAGAATATCTTGCTGATCTGAATATGATAATGAAGTCTGATTTAAGTACATCTTATCTCATAACCACTAATGTATCAAAACTTATTGATATAAAAAAAGAAATCGAGAATAATGGTGCTATGAGCATGGTGCTCGATACAAAAATACAGGATATAAAAAAATTGTTTTCACTGCACCGAAACTTAATAGCTATAAATGAAAAGCGTGAAATTGCAAAGAAAAGATTTAAAGTATCCATGACCTCCGGGGGAATATTATTAGGTGCCGGCATTATTTCAGGAGTGATATCAGGATCGCTCTTTGGAACCATGGCGTATTATAATGATAAATTTATTGAAGCAGACCAATATTATCATAATGTTTACACTTCGCAAGCGCAATCTGAAGCATTGCAATATGCACAGGATGTTAATAACCTGACCGTATCAGCAAGTGTTATGGCAGTTATAACCGGTTTATTTATCACAGGCGGATCTATTGTATTCGGACTTGCTCCTTATGACATACAATATAAAAAACAATATGATGAGATTCAATCAAATATCGAAAAATTTAATATGTCATTCACTGCCGGTAAAGATAAAATGGCATTTTCATTTCAGATTCATTTTTAACAGGGGGATTATATGAAACAACTAACATTACTTCTTTTAGCAGGAATTATTTTAATCAATAGCATGTCATGTTATCGTAATATAGATGAATTAGAATCTCAATACGAAAAAGATAAAAAAGTGGCATTGACTGATGGAACGGACGTACCACAAAGTGATGCAGAAATAGTAGAAGCAGATTCACTTGCTCTTGCTATTATTTTTTCGCCTGGAGATTCTATCAATAGCGTTACAAAAAATGTTACTCTTCCGTTGAAGGGAAACAATGACTGTGATATTTCCTGGTATAGCAACAAACCCGTAACGATATCATCAACAGGTACAGTGAGACAACCAGACAAAGGGGCTGGTGATGAAAAAGTTCAATTATCTGCAACTATTACTAAAGGCTCAAGTCGTGTTTTTAAAGATTTTAATCTTATTGTAAAAGAAGGAGATTTCCCATATATACAAAATTATATAACGTACATTATTAATGAAGCTAATGAAATTGAAGTCAGTGACTTTGATTCAAATATGGGTAATACGGTGATAATTTCTTCAATGATACTAAACCGAAGTGTCGAAGTTATAGGCTACAGAGCTTTTGCCAATGCAGAATATATAACAAGTATCCAAATTCCTTCTGGTATAAAAAAGATTAATAATGGTGCATTTAATAACTGTTCATCAATGACATCTATTTCAATTCCTGATTCTGTTACATCAATAGGCAATTATGCATTTTATGGATGTACTGAACTTAGTAGTATTACCATTCCACAAAATGTAACCATAATCGGCAATGATGCATTTTATGCTTGTAGTTCATTGAAAAACATATATATTAAAACATCTGTAGCACCATCTATTTCTGTTAATGCATTTGACGGGGTAAGTAAATGTACTCTTCATATAAAATCCGGTGCGACAGGTTTTACTATTTTACCCTGGTCTGATACAAGTAAAATTACTATTGTTTCTGATTTGTAGTATTGAAACAAGTCATCCTGATACTAATCAAAAGTCTCAGGTTGACCTGTTCATTACTACTCTTTATTGAGCGATAACAATACTTTTAAGTTTTAAATACCCTTCATTACTTCTCTTTATCCTGATACCATGCAAACCTTTTGTAAGCTGAACAGAATATACCGGAGAGGTTGTACCTGTCATACTTTCATGGGCAATTACTTTTCCATCTACCATTATCTCTATCAAAGCATCTTTCGTTTCAGTATAGGTTAGATTGATGTTAAATTTCCCGTCAGTTGAAGTTCTGA
Source organism: Spirochaetes bacterium GWE1_32_154 (assembly GCA_001829315.1). GTDB lineage: Bacteria > Spirochaetota > GWE2-31-10 > GWE2-31-10 > GWE2-31-10 > GWE2-31-10. The sequence continues at coordinate 88,387 of MIAY01000001.1, forward strand.
AAAGGTATCCTTTATATCGATGCCATGGAGTTGTTAACTCAACATCTCCGCTTGTTTCAGCATGCGCCGGCGCTGGTGCTGCCCACGGAGTTTCACTCACGCTGAAGTCTGCTGCCTCTATCGTACACGGGGCAACTTTTCCGGCTGTAACTGCAGCTTTAGGATTTGATAAAATCGTGTTTAACGCACCATACTTTGGTGTATCAAGATCAAATGCACTTTGCGTAAAACCAAGTGCAGTACCATCTTCTTCGCCGCCGGTACTTACATAATACATAAAAACATCATTGTCATATTTATCCCAGAGTGCATGATAACGCAACATTGCTTCATTTATACGGGGAAGCAGGTAATCGGATTTGTTCGTCCATACTCCACCTTCATACGCACAACGCTTAAGCCCATACATTTTTGCAATAGCAGCTTCTGATTCTTCATACATTTCAAACTTATCGATTTGTTTAACCATAACCGGATCTGCAACACTACTATCAAGAGCTACAAGTTTATCCGGGTCGTCCTCGGTATAATGTGATGCTCCGCTACCGTAAAAAAAGTAGTTTACCGGGTGCGGTGTAGGTACATAATTACCACCACTATTGTTGTAGTATTCATTAAGAAAATCAAGACCAATAACAAGTTGAAGATTGTAGGATAACTGACCGCTGGCTATCGGCCGTACACGTGTCATCATGGCAGCATCTCCCCACACTTCACGCCATATAAGACTCATTTCTGCTGCCCTTTTAATGTAGTAACGGCATTTTAATATATTTTCATCTGTTTTCTGACCGTCAAAAGCAATTGAACTGCCGATAGCCGCTTCTTCAATACCTTTTTTAACAAGATATGCACTACAAATCCCTGATAAATCCCAGGTAGCTTCATTAGAGTATTCCCAGTATATTTTACCTTCAGGTACTGTATAGGTGTTTTTTATAAGGGTTGCCAGTTGGCGAATGTAGTCATCATTAGCGCCGATGGGCATATTAATCCACATATCAGTTTTTGTTTCATTACTGAAACGCACGGCCTCTTCCCAGGGCATTCCTGTACCGGCAAAACCAATAGTAGTACCATTAATCACAGCACGGTTATTTCTCTGATAAGAACTGTAATCGGGCTGAACACGATCAGACCATTCAATCTGCCAGGCACCATTCCACCCGTCTACAGTCCACATATATCTGATAACACTGAAAGGCTCAACCATTTTTTTTACCTGATCGGTGAATGTTGTTGATAAACTATAAGAATTTGTTGAACCCGGTGTTACAGGACGCATTAGTTTTACGTTGCGAACACCACCGTCGGTTTTTCTGAAGCCTAATAGAAGACCGTTATTACCAGTGGATGGGTATTCAATATCAGCTGAAAAATGTCCTGATTCAAAAGTAAAGTTGTTTATTACTGCATCAGCACCGCCATATCCGGTATATATTTCCGGTTTTGCTTTTGAATCCCCTTCCAGATGATACGTACCATTCATTTCAAATATTCCGTGCCACACAATACACTCGGCATCTGTTGTCGGCCAACCCATTGTATCAATCGCGACATCTGCTCCATTGCCATTACTGTCAATTGCTGTCCATTTTCTTGACATTTTCATAACATCGGCGAATAGCCTGTCTTCAGCATAATCAGTCTGAGCAGCAAATAAGTTGATACCGATGGAATGATCATATTTATTACTGTTAAACTTAGTTATTGTGCCGTTTTCATCATTTTTTACTATCGGAGAAATGCATGAAATTATCAGAATACTTGTTAGTGCAATTAGAAAAATACATTTTTTCATAGTTATTCCTTTTATTATAGAAGCTCTATATTGTGATAAATAATACATTATTAGTCTTCAAAAATCAATTCTTTGATAAAACATTTAAAATAGAGGCACTTGCAAAAATTCGAAATAAAAATAATAATTTTGCAAGTGGCTCAATAAACATTGATTTATATATATAGAAAAATCATCATTAAAATGTATCACTACATTTTGCTTGTCTTCTGCTTACTAAATAAAATTCTTTTCAAAACTTTTTATTTTTACATTTTAAAAATATATAATTATCTTGATATCTCACCTGTTAAAATGTATAAATCTATACTTATACGGAGCTATACATTGATAACCATACACAATGAATCTATCTACACAACAAAACAGGCTGCTGAATTCTTTGGTGTATCAAATGCAACAATATTAAACTGGATAAAAACAAGTCATCTTGTAGTTCATGATAAAAAAATTTTCGGCTCTGAAATACTATCACTGCATGACAAAATATCCAGTGGAGAAATACAAAAACTAAAAAAACGGGCTAATAAATCAGGAAACAAACGGACTTTCTCCCCGGATGAATATATACACGAAAAAAAACATACAAAAAGTTTTAAACAGATATTAACCGGAATCGAAAAAAATACACAGAATGTAGAGTTGACCATTAAATTTCTTCTTATAAACTATTTGGAAAAAAACGGTTTGCTGGTAATAAACGAAGGTTCATATTCAACGAACAAAAAATCTATTATTGATGAAATTGCTTCATGGAACATAGATATTTCTGATGTAAACCATCACTATTTATTAGATATAACACTCCCCGACCACCACGATCCTGTTGGTTTTATATATCAATCATTATTCTCAGAAGGCAGCAAATCAAAACAAGGTTCATATTACACACCGCTTGCCATAGTTCAGAATATGATAAAAGACAGTTTGCATTCGACTGATAAAGCATTAGACCCCTGCTGTGGAACCGGTCAGTTTCTTCTTGCATTTGCTGATACAATTACAGACCCTGAAAATATTTATGGTTACGATATCGACCCGGTTGCTGTACTCATTGCACGAATTAATATCATAGTACGATTTAAAGAACACGATTTTTCACCACATATTTTCTGTATTAACTCACTGTGTGATTTAAATTCCGGCACATTTGACTTTATCGCAACTAATCCACCCTGGGGCAGTCATTTCACTAAAAATGAATGTAAAAAACTAAAAAGTCATTATCCGATGATATTATCAGGTGAATCTTTTTCATATTTTCTTGTGTTATGTTTGTCTTTATTAAAAGAGAATGGTTTCGTATCACTTATCTTACCTGAATCATTTTTACATGTAAAAACTCACAAAGATATACGTGACTTCATTATTGACGATTATTCAATACATCAAATTCACGATCTTGGTACAGTTTTCAAAAATGTGTTTACACCCGTAATCCGGATTGATATACAAAAGAAAAAAGAAGCTGATAATTGTGTTACAGTTTTGGATGGCGAATCCCGGTTTTCAACACGACAAAGTGACTGGAAAAACAGTGATCAAACGATTTTTTCTATACACATTACCAATGATGATAAAAAGATAATTGATTCGGTTTACAGCCTGAAACATCTGACACTTGCACATAATGCACACTGGGCTTTGGGCATTGTTACCGGTAACAATAGAGATTTTATCAGAAAAGAACCGTTTCCCGGTAGTGAACCAATTTATACGGGAAAGGAAATTTCTCACTATTATTTAAACGACCCGGTTAATTTTATCAGGTTTACACCTGAGATTTTTCAGCAGGTTGCACCGGTTTCCCTCTATCGATCAGCTGAAAAGATTGTATACCGGTTCATTTCAAAAGACCTGGTTTTTGCATATGATTCAAATCAGGTATTACCATTAAATAGTGCAAATTGTATTATTCCACATTTAAATTACCCGATTAAAGTAATAGTGGGTTTATTCAATTCATCATTGTATAATTTTCTGTTTAAAAAACAATTCTCTTCTATAAAAGTTCTCAGAAATCATATTGAAACACTCCCGCTTCCTTTATTGTCCAGCGAACAATATACTGCCATTTCATCTTTAGTGAATGAGTTAATTGAAAACAAAAAAAATGATGACGGCACGCTTGATGAGTTTATATTTGACTGTTTTGGTATTACCGAAAATAATAGAGAAATCTGCAGAAAATTAAACAGGTAAATGCATCACTACTTTTGTCCCTTTGCCCGGTTCACTGTGAAGCTCTATTGACCCGTTATGATTTTTATTGATTATAAAATAAGCTGTTGATAGACCCAATCCGGTTCCGGTACCGACAGTTCTTGTTGTATAAAACGGCTCAAATGCCTTATATTTTATATTTTCTTCCATACCACAACCATTGTCTTCAATAATAATAGTTATTGAATCATCGAGAGTTTCTGTTCTCAGTTGTATAATTTTTTTTATTTCTGTACCGGATTTAGCAAATGATTGCACTGAATTTTTAATAATATTTATAAAAACCTGTTCAATTTCATTTGAGTTTATATTTATCATTGGTAATGAATCATTAAAATCTTTAATGATTTCAATTTCACTGCTATTATATTTTTCTTTTAACTCACGATCATTCATAACTACGTTAAGCGCATTTTGTAAAATGAGATTTATATCATCATGTTGAAATTTATAATCAGATGTTTTTGTGAAATTCAACAAATTGGCAACAATATTTGAAGCACGAATAGCTGAAGTTCTAATTCCTTCTAAATATTTTATAATATTTCTTTCTTCAAGATATTTATTTATTATCCCAATTTCTGTTCCGCATTCTTGTGCGGTTTGTATATTAGCTTCATTATCAGGTGATAACCTTCGTAATGTATTTTGCGCACCCTGAAGTATTGCTCCAAGCGGATTATTAATTTCATGAGCCATACCGGATGCAAGATTACCAACAGTCTGCATCTTCTCAGATTGTATAATAATTTGCTGCATTCTAATATTTTGAGTCATATCGGTAAAAAACCAGATTCTGCCAAGGTGACGTTTATTTTTATCAATTAATGGTGCACTATATCTGTGAAAAACCCGGCCATCAGAGAATGTAAATTCATCATTACTAATTTCATCTTTATTTGAATATAAATAATTAACCTTATTAACAAATTCACCCGGATTTCTTAACTGACTTAATCCAAAGTTAAGAATTATTGCATCATCTTTAGTATTCCATAACTCTTCCGGAATATTCCAGATTTCATAGAATTTTTTGTTTGCTATGAGAATTTCCTGTTCATTACTCACTGCAAGAATTCCGCTATTTGCTGATTCTAACTGTGTTTCTAAAACAGCAGATTTTGTAATCAATTGTGATTGTGTTAGTAGAAGTGTTTCCATATAATTTGACAGAAAATAACCAATAAAACTGGCGGAAGAAATAAAAACAAGTAACGCTATAATCTGATGGGGTTTATGTATAATAAATAAACCTGCCGGGAAGTTAAAATCAATTAGTATGCAATTTAAAATGATATACACATACCATATAACTAAACCACCAGAAATTGATGCCAGTACAATTCTACCATTATACTTTGATTCTTTCCCCGGTTTCAAACCAAAAATTTTCTTCACACCATTCATTTTAAAAAGAGTAACTGCAAAGATGAGTGCTAAGAACATAGTAATAACACTTTTCAAAATAATACGATTAAGAATATCAACTGGAATGCTTAATTGAACTTCTTTAAACCAGATTGGCGGGGGGTTAAATGAAAATGCAACCGGAAAAAGTAATCGTGTAAAAACCGCATAAAATAATGCAAAATAAAAATATGCTACAAGCGGATTATTCCAAAATGATTGTTTCTTTGCACGAATCTGAGCCATAAAGCCATGAAAAACAAACCATAATGTAATATTTATGAAATTAACAATATTTGCATACCCGTTATTGGGCCACAGAAGAAAACAATGAGCAGCACCTAAACCCAAGGTTCCAGCTAATAAACCATATTTCCAGCCATAGGCCTGGGTTATTAATAATGGAAAAAGAAAACTCCACACTATCGTTACCGAAAAATCTTCAACCATATAATGAAATGAAAAATATGAGCCGGTAAAGCCCGATAAACCAAAAAGAATAGAAATAATAACTTTTTTCGACTCAGAAAATTGTGAATTTTCTGAAAAATTGTCATTTTTCATTTTTTATCCTGTGTTATATAACAGGATAAATTATTTTATATTAAAAATCAATAGAGTCTTTTAATTTTTTGAGTGCTTCTTTAGAATAATCTCTCGTTTTCTTAGTTCGTAGCGCAATACTGTTTTCATTTTTTGATAACTGATTGTAACTTAATAATTCTTCTCTAATCGGATAATGAACAAACTCTTTTAATACCTCATTTAAAGTATCTGTTAACGCTTCCTGGTCATTACCTAAAACTTCTATTTCAAGATATGCATTTTTTAAATCATTAAATGTTGATAATTCAATTGAAACATCACCAGCTGTATATAAAAGAGTATCTTTGATGTTGTAATAAAAAATATAAAGTTCTTTAGATAAAAATTTCAGAATTTCTATAATAGTCTCTTTATCAAGCTCATATTCATATTCTGTATTCTGCTCAATTCCGGCAACTAATGATTTATTTTTAACGGTAAAAACATAGGTCTCATTATTTAAAACACGAATTCTTGCATATTGATAATCAACTTCCGGTATTTTTATTTCAGCGAGGGCATTAATATGCTCTATATTTTTCTTTTGTATTTTATGGGTTTCCACCTCTAAAACCGGTGTTAATGATTCTGAAACTTCAGTCCACCAGTAACCGGCTTTTACCGATCTTGTATGTTTTCCATATTTTGTATCAAGTAATTGTTTGGTTAAATCATAATTTAATACACAATATTTTTTTTCTATTTCAAAACTCATTTCCATAAACTCCATTTTTTATTACGTAATTTTTTCTCTAAATTTGTATACACTTTATTAAGCATTTCTTTTCTGTTTTTTTCTTCAAGCGTTCTGTATAATAATTCTTCGGTTACTTCATCGGCGTTTAAAATAGCAAGCCTGTAATAATGATCAATTTCTTTGAAATTGATCTTTTTACTATAACCTGACACACGATAGGCGATAAGTTTTGGATGCAGACGGTTTTCATCTTCATATAAATTACCGTTCATATCAACGATGTTGCCTATATCAAGAGGATGTCTGATTTGTTGTGCGTCTCCTTCCGGAAAGACGATATAATAACTGTGATATTCCATAAAAGATGTATACTTTTTTGGATTTTAAATGTCAATGCAAAACCTTGTTATGGTTACTTAATTAACTGAGCCTCATGCAAAAATACTCTTTTTATCTCGAATTTTTGCATGAGGCTACTTCTAACGCAATTATATTGCGTATCGCGGAAGCAAAAATAATGTACTCATGATTTTTGCAAGAGCTTTAACTCTTTGTATTTTTCAGAAAGATTGTATAATGAATAATTTTTTTCAACCCGATTTTGAGCATAATATCCCATTTTTTCTCGCAATGAGTTATTTGTCAGTAATAACGATATTTTCTCAATTACATCAGCAGGGTTATCTGAGTCAACAAGAAACCCCGATTTCCCGTTTTCAATTGCTTCAGGAATTCCACCAACATTATTGCCGATTACCGGTAAACCGCATGCATTCGCTTCAAGAAATACAAGCCCGAAAGATTCACTTTCACTTAACAAAATAAACAAATCACTCAATTCATATAACTCACGAAGTTCAGCCTGTGGAACTCTGCCGGTAAATAGTACCTTATCATGTAAACCAAGAGAATCAGTAAGTAAAACAAGTTCTGATTTATAATCACCGTCTCCGGCAATAATAAGAAGAATATCAGGAAATAACTTTGTAAGTTCAGATAGTATTGTAATAATTGTATCAGTCGATTTTTCTTTTATTAATCGTGAAGCAGTTATTAATATTTTTGTATTGGATGCTATTGATCTTTTATTTCTTAGTTCATTTTTTTTGTTAGTATTGAAAAACTGGTTTGTATCAATACAATTATTAATAACAGTAACTTCATTTATAGAATGAGTATCGATCAAAAAAGATTTTAAACTTTCACTTACAGATATACGGTACTTCGATTTTTCATACAGTTTTGTAATATTTTTCTCTGAAAATAGTACTTTATGCAACAATCTTCTATTAAATAAAGAAAAAGCATTGGGTTTTCCATGAAAAATTGAAATATATTCGGGTAGTATTTTCTGAATCTGTGGTAATGAACACAGTAATTGTGCACTGTCAGTATTTAACACCACCAGCTGATATGAATTATGTAATTCATCTTTAATATACAAAGGCCATCGAAACAGAAAATCAATCTTACTATATTTTTTACGAATTACTCTAATACCGAGTGACAATAAATCATTATCAAAAACACGCTCAGTTTCTGAATGATAACTTTTCGTAAGAATAGTTACAGTATGATTTAAAATTCTTAATGCTTTTGCCAAATAGAGGCAATAAATACCTGCTCCACCGGCAAAGGGTGGAAATTCAAAAGAAATAATGAGTATATTCAAAAAAAACTCCGGTTCATAAACAACAAAACATTTTATTTATATAAAAAAAATTGTATAGAGTATAGTAGCATGAAAATATATTAAAAAACAGGTATTCTAATGGTAAATAACAAACAAACTATTATATATTTAATTTCAACATTACGAAATTCCGGACCGGTTAATCAGACATACAATCTGATTAAAAATTTAGATAGAACTCAATTCAATCCTGTTATTATAACCTTATCAAAAGAACCAGAAGATTCAAAAATCGATTTTTTTAAAACGTTGGATATTTCTATTCATACAATAAATTTATCAAGAATCAAAGGTATTTTCTTATTGAAAAATGCCATAAAAAAAATAGTACAAAATTATAATAACCCTATTATTCATTCACAAGGGTTACGTGCAGACAGTATAAATTATCAATTAAAAAAATACCCGATGAAAATAACAACGATTCGTAATTTCCCGTTTGATGATTATATAATGAAATTTGGTGCAATTAAAGGTTTTATCATGAGCATATATCATATATCAATTATAAAGAAAATAAAAAAACGAATAGCATGTTCTAAAGCTATAAGTACATTATTTAATACCGTACTGCATTGTAAACTTGATTTTATAAACAACAGCGTTGATACTGATTTCTTTCAAGCCTCCAATGATACTGAAAAAATTGCCTTACGAAAACAATACAACCTTCCAATTGATGCAAAAATCTTTATTTACACAGGCCAAATCATTAAGAGAAAAGACCTTGAAACACTAATATCCGGTTTTAATGCGTATAATAAAACAAATGCTCTTTTGTTGTTAGTCGGTGATGGTTCTTATTTTCCGATTATTTCAAAATTAAAAAATGATTCAATTATTTTAACGGGGAAAACAACATCGGTAATTGATTATCTGAAACTTTCAGATTTTTTTGTTTCCACATCACTATCAGAAGGTTTACCCAATTCTGTCCTTGAAGCAATGTCCTGTAATCTTCCTTGTTTGTTATCGGATATTGACGCACATATGTGTCTGAAAACTGAAAGTGTTTTATTTTTTAAAACCGGTTCTCATGAAGATTTGTGTCAGAAACTCATAAAAATTGATACATTAACACATTCAGACAACAGAAAATTCGTTATAGACAACTTCTCAATACAAAAAATGACTGATAGTTATCAAAAATTGTATAAAAATATTCAGGAAAATATATGAGCACATTTGGTTATTTAGAAAGAAAAATTGCATTTTTATTAAACAGTCTTCCATTAATAAAGAAAATAATTAAAACGGTATATGTGAGATTAAATTATCTTATATTCAAGTCAAAAACTTACTATGTAATCGATACGAATCTCACGGTGAAAACACTCTTCACAAACGGTTTCTTTGGTTATTACACCTCAACTCCTTATAATACAAAAAACGACTACATTTGTCACGGGTTACGCTCTGATAGTGACCCTGTAAAAAACACTGAAATTGACATCATCCTAAACGGCTTAACGATTTCCAAAACGACATCATGGAATTATCAACAGGGTGCGATGTTACAGTGGCTTGATGACACCTCAGTCATTCATAATATTTTTGAAAATGGTCAATTCAAATCAAAAATCATCAACATAGTTACTAATGAAGAAACGCTTATTAATTATCCAATATATGCTGTTCATAAAAATTGTGCATTATCACTCAATTTCTCAAGGCTGGCAAAATATAGAAATGAATACGGCTATAACAATATCCCTTTTAAAACAATGACTTTTGATGATACTCATGACGGTATATTTCTTATTGATCTTACAAAAAACACTTCAAAACTTATAGTTTCAATAGAAGATTTAAAAAATAATCAAAGTGACGCCAGAATGGATCAATCAGTTCACAAAGTCAATCACATTCAGTTTTTACCCGACGGGAATAGTTTTATTTTCTTTCACCGCTGGTTTAATAAAAACGGTGTAAAATACACACGATTATATTATAGTTCAATTGAAACAGCAGAACTGAAAATCCTTGCAGACTGTACGATGATTTCACATTGTAATTACATTGATAATAATACAATTATCGGCTGGATGAGCATCAATGGAATAAACGGATATTATACAATTAACATACAAACCGGGAAAACAAAAAAAGTCGAAATTCTTAATGAAGACGGTCATCCGTCAATAACTCATAATGGCAGATATATTGTAACCGACACATATCCTGATAGAAGCGGTATGCAAAGCGTTGTTGTTTTTGACATACAACTCAATCAAATTATTAAGAAAGCCTCTTTTTTTTCTCCCATACAATACCGGGGTAGCACACGATGCGACCTTCATCCGCGATGGGATGCTGATGATAAAGGTTTCACTTTTGATTCTGTTCACAACGGCGTACGTGAATTATGTTCATTAAGGTTTACCGATGAATAAACCACCATTAATTTCTGTGATTATGTCTGTTCATAATAGCGAACAGTTTTTACCATTTTCAGTTGAGAGTATTCTCAATCAGACATACAGAAATTTTGAGTTTCTCATTGTCGATGATTGTTCAACCGATAATTCTCTTACGCTACTTCGGGGGTATGAAAAAAATGACAGTCGCATCACAATTTTTACCAACCAAACCAATATCGGGTTAACCAAATCATTGAACTTTTTAATTTCACAATCAAAGGGTAGTTTTATCGCCAGAATGGACGATGATGATATTTCGTTACCAACGCGTTTTGAAAAACAAATACAATTCTTTGAAAATAATACTTTTGATATTATTGGATGTAACTGCGATGAAATTGATCAAAAAGGTTTTGTTACAGGAAGTAAATCATATCCTGAAACCGATCTGAACATAAAAAAACTGATGACTATTTGTAATCCGGTATCACATCCTTCAGTGATGTTTAAAAAGGAAATGATAGAAAAAGCAGGATGCTATAATGAATCCTTTAAAACTTCTCAGGATTATGAGTTGTGGTTTAGATGTGCTGCTCTTGGCTTAACCTTTTATACCATTCAGGAACCTCTTCTATTATATAGAAATGTTCGATCAGAATTCAAAAGAAAATCAATCCGGTATAGAATTATTGATATGAAAATACGATGGAATGGATACAATGTAATGAAAATACCATTCTATAAAAGAATTTATATTCTGATTCCTTTCATAATCGGAATATTTCCTATACATTTTGTCAGATTTTTGAAAAAATTTGATCCGCGAAAGTCAAAAAATTAGCCTGGCCTATTGACTTTATCAATTAGATCAATATACTCTTGTTATGAATATATCAGCTTTAATTTATATAATACTTTTTACTATAGTTGTTCTTGCAATGTTTCGAAACTTTTTTTGTTTTGTGTTTTTAAAAGATCAAGTTTACTTTTCTTTCTTTTTGTTTTTATTAGGTTTTTCATTAGTGTTATTTCTAAAAAGAGTATATCCCATGCTCGATACAATATATTTCCCATGTATAGATAAAATCTTCGGGATGTTAAATTTCGTCTTTATTTCCGGTGCAACTGTTTTATTCTCAAAATATTTTTTAAATATAAATTCTGTTACCAAATCAACAAAGCGATATTTTATAATTCAATTGATTGTTGCATTACTGCTTATACTTGTAAATTTCTTTGTTACAAATTTAGAACTCTATTCTGAAATTGTTCATAGTTTAGTGTTTTTTTATGCTATCTATTTATTTATAATAATTCTTTATCATTTAATATTTAATTTACATCATTTAACAATGAGATATTTTATCAGGTATCTACTCTTTTTACTGATGCAGGGAAATATTATTGTGATTATGTTTTATTATACATTTAATAAATCACCTCCGGTTTATTTTCTATCGTCAATCTTTGTTGTTGTTATTTACTTAGAAATAGAACTGCTTATGAAGTCTATGGGAAATGATATTAAAATCAAAAATCAGGTAAATTTAGACAGTTTTGACCAGAATATCATTGAAAAATTATTGAATGGTAAAGTTTACAAAGAAATATCGTATGAATTAAACATACCGGTAAACACATTAAAAAAAAGAATTTCAAATATTTATTACCATTATGGTGTTGATTCAAGAAATGAACTTATATTAAAAATATTAAATCATTCAAATAGGCTATAGCAAAAATCATGAGTTATGGGATTTGGTACTCCAAATAGCCTTAATAATTTTTTCATCCGCCATACGCAATATAATTGCGTTACGCAGTGTTTCGGGGTACCGAAAACTGTACCTGGTCGTAATGGTTACAACTCCTCGGACATACACCGGCGTAGCCTCATGCAAAAATTCGAGATGAAAAGAGTATTTTTGCATGAGGCTCAAATAAAAAATAATTATTTTAAATTATTCAATTAAAATGATTTATAAAATACAAAATAAATGATATATTCAATGTAAAATAATACTTTTACAAAATGAAAGTTCACTCTACATATTTATAGTAAAAGTAAAATATATTTTAAGGTGGGTTTATGAGAGTTACAGTTGTTGGCAGTGGTTATGTTGGTTTAGTTGCAGGAGCTTGTTTTGCAGATATGGGAAATACTGTATATTGTATAGATAAAAATCCGAACAGAATTAAAGACCTCCAAAATGGCATTGTTCCAATTTATGAACCAGGTCTTGAAAATATAGTTGTTAGAAATTACAAAGAAGGCAGATTAAAATTCAGTACAAATCTCAACGATGGTTTAAAAACAGCTGAGTTTGTTTTTATTGCTGTTGGCACACCCCCAAGTGAAGATGGTTCAGCAGATCTTCAACATGTTATATCTGTTGCAAAAGAAATCGGTCAAAATATCAATGACTATAAAATTATCGTCAACAAATCTACCGTTCCTGTCGGAACCGCAGATAAAGTTAAACAAACAATTGCAGAAGAATTAAAAAAAAGAAATTCAAATATCGAATTTGATGTCGTTTCCAACCCTGAGTTTTTAAAAGAAGGCGATGCGGTAAACGATTTTATGAAACCGGACAGAGTTGTTGTCGGTGTTTCAAGTGAAAAAGCAAAACTTATGATGGAAGAGTTATATAGCGTATTTTTTAGAAAAAGTCCGCGTTGTATAATAATGGATGTACGAAGTGCCGAGGTTACAAAATACGCAGCAAACTCGATGCTTGCAACAAAGATTTCATTTATGAATGAAATGTCAAACCTTTGCGAAAAGGTCGGCGCTGATGTTGAAATGGTTAGAATTGGTATTGGTGCTGATGCACGAATTGGTTATTCATTTATTTATCCGGGTATCGGATATGGCGGAAGTTGTTTCCCTAAAGATGTAAAGGCTATTATTAAAACTGCAAAAGATTACAATTATCAAATGAAAATCTTAGAAGCTGTTGAAGATGTTAATGATTCACAAAAACATGTTCTTTCAAAAAAGATATCAAATTATTTTGATTTACATAACGAAACACTTAAAGACAAAACAATTGCATTATGGGGTCTTTCATTTAAACCGGAAACTGATGACATGAGAGAAGCTCCTTCAGTTGAAATAATCAACGACCTTGTTAAAGCAGGTGCGAAAATCAGAGTACATGACCCTAAAGCAATGGAAGAATCTAAAAAGTTACTTTCTGATGTCATGAACCACATAACATTCTGTGATGATAGTTACGATGTTTTTGAAGGTGCAGATGCATTTGCCGTTTTAACTGAATGGCATTCATATAGACAACCTGATTTTAAAAGAATTAAAGAATTGCTAAAGAAACCTGTTATATTTGACGGAAGAAATATGTATAATCCCGTGTATGTAAGAAGTCTTGGTTTAGAATATTTTGGAATTGGAAGGTTATAATGGGACATATTTTACTTACCGGAGTTGCCGGTTTTATTGGAGCAGAAACAGCTGTTATTCTTCTTGAAGAAGGTCATAAGGTTACCGGCATAGATAATATGAATGATTATTATTCCGTTGCCCTCAAGGAATGGCGATTAAAAAAATTAGAAAAATATGATAATTTTACTTTCCACAAAGGTGATATTGAAAATTATGAATATTTAAAATTACTTTTTGAAACCAATAAATTTACAGCTGTAATTAATCTTGCAGCAAGAGCCGGTGTCCGGTACAGTGAAGAAAACCCTTTTATTTATATGTCAACTAACGCCACAGGAACACTTAATCTTCTGGAATTGATGCGTAAATATGATACTAAAAAATTTGTTTTAGCATCAACTTCATCATTATATGCCGGACAGGATATTCCATTCAGTGAAAGACTGCCCGTTAATACACCGATTTCCCAATATGCGGCAACAAAAAAAGCTGCCGAAGCAATGGCATATACTTATCATCATCTTTATGGTATCGATGTTTCAATCTGCCGGTATTTCACCGTCTATGGTCCTGCCGGAAGACCCGATATGAGCCCATACCGCTTTGTAAAATGGGTTATTGAAAAAGAGCCGATTACCTTATACGGAGACGGAAACCAGAGTCGTGACTTCACATTTGTAACAGATATTGCTCAAGGGACTGTAGAAGCATTAAAAGAAGTCGGCTATGAAATAATAAATCTTGGCGGTGGCAAAAAGCCCATTAAACTAAATGCCATGATTACACTCATTGAAGAATTTGCACAGACAAAAGCCATCATTAATTTTCAACCTGCTCAAAAAACGGATATGCTTGAAACGATGGCTGATATTGATAAAGCAAAAAGAATCCTTAACTGGGAACCCCAGATTGATTTTGAAGAAGGTCTGGAAAAAACCGTTTTCTGGTATTTAAATAATCGGGATTGGTTAAAAAATATTTAAAAAATTATACCCTATTGAGGCTCTTGCAAAAATCATGATTACTTGATGAAAAAAAGGGTACTTTTTTTATGCTTCCGCCACATGCGATATAATCGCATTATAGGTAGCTTCTTGCAAAAATTCGAGATAAAAAAAGTATTTTTGCAAGAAGCTCTATTGACAACCCACTTTTATTATCTTACTATGTTTCTACAAACAGAATCATAGGAGTGTGTATATGAAGTATAATTTACCTGATGAAAACGGTTTTTTTGGTGAATATGGTGGAAGTTTTATACCTGAAGAATTGCAAAAAATTATGAATGAGATTAATGTTGAGTATAACAAAGCAAGAAAAGACCCCGAATTCCAGAAAGAACTTGCTTATCTTTATCAGCATTATGTTGGTCGACCTTCACCTCTTTTTCATGCACAAAACCTTTCAAAAAAATACGGTGCCGAAATCTATCTAAAAAGAGAAGATTTAAATCATACCGGTGCTCATAAAATAAATCATTGTCTTGGTGAAGTGTTATTGGCAAAACGACTTGGTAAGAAAAAAGTTATTGCAGAGACAGGGGCGGGGCAGCATGGTGTTGCATTGGCAACTGCGGCAGCGTTACTCGGTCTTGAATGTGATATTTATATGGGAGAAGTTGATATTGCTAAAGAACAACCAAATGTAATCCGAATGAAAATATTAGGTACAACTGTTGTTCCGGTAAAATCAGGTCAACGAACTTTAAAAGAAGCTGTTGATGAATGTTTTGATGCGTATGTAAAAGATCCGGTTACTCAATTATATGCTATCGGCTCTGTTGTCGGTCCGCACCCTTTCCCTCAAATGGTTCGTGATTTTCAATCTGTTGTTGGAACAGAGGTAAAATCGCAATTTAAAACACAAACCGGTCAGGCACTACCGCAAAACCTTGTTGCATGTGTCGGCGGAGGCTCAAATGCCATGGGACTTTTCTACCCTTTTATTGATGACACCAGTGTAAATATGTATGGTGTAGAACCGGCGGGAAGAGGAACAGCTGTGGGTGATCATGCTTCAACAATAACCTATGGAAAACCCGGTATTATTCATGGTTTTAAATGTTATTTACTACAGGATGAAAATGGAGCTCCAAGTTCAGTATATTCAGTTGCCAGTGGTTTAGACTATCCCGGTGTTGGTCCTGAACATTCTAATTTGAAAGATATTGGGCGTGTAAACTATTTTAATATAACTGATAAAGAAGCAATTGATGCTTTCTTTGAATTATCAAGAATAGAAGGAATTATTCCGGCTATTGAAAGTTCACATGCAGTTGCGTATGCAATTAAACTGGCTAAACAAAAACCAGGTGAATCAATTGTTGTCAATCTATCAGGTCGAGGGGACAAAGATATTGATTTTGTTATAGATAATTACGGAAAACAATACGGTATACACCGATAATTACTTTAAGGGCGACTCAATCAGAGTCGCCTGTTTTATTAGAATACACAAGCCATAAAAAATTATACAAAAAAACCAAAGGGTTGCAATTTTTTCATATAAAGTTATAATAAAAAAGGATCATCAATAAGATCTTTACAATAACTTAAAAAGATGGCGGTGTAATATGTCCAATCCATGGTATAAAAATGCAGTTTTTTACGAAGTTTATGTTAAGGGTTTTCATGACCATAATAATGACGGAAAAGGTGATTTTAAAGGTTTAACATCAAAACTTGATTATATAGCAAATCTTGGTATTGATTGTATCTGGTTATTACCAATGTATCCGAGTCCGGGAAAAGATGACGGATACGATATAATGAATTATTACGAAATTCACAAAGATTACGGTACCCTTGATGATTTTAAACATTTTCTTGATGAGTCACATAAAAGGGGAATCAGAGTTATTGCAGATTTGGTTCTAAACCACATATCAGATCAGCATCCATGGTTTATTGAAGCTGTCAATAATGTGTATTCAAAATATCATAATTACTTTGTATGGTCTCATAATCCTGAAAAATATAAAGAGGCACGAATTATATTTGTTGATACTGAAATATCTAATTGGACATGGAGTGATAAAGCTAAAAAATACTATTGGCATAGATTTTTCTATCATCAGCCTGATCTTAATTATGAAAACCC
Source organism: Spirochaetes bacterium GWE1_32_154 (assembly GCA_001829315.1). Taxonomy (GTDB): domain Bacteria; phylum Spirochaetota; class GWE2-31-10; order GWE2-31-10; family GWE2-31-10; genus GWE2-31-10. Next base: position 105,658 of record MIAY01000001.1, read on the forward strand.
TGATGTTCAGGAGGAAATGATTAAGGTTTTAGATTATTGGCTTGGTTTAGGTCTTGATGGTTTTCGAGTTGATGCGGTTCCTTATCTTTTTGAACAGGAAGGAACCAGCTGCGAAAATCTACCTCAAACACATGAATATTTAAAAAAAATACGAAAATTTGTTGATAATAAATACCCAGATTGTCTCTTACTTGCAGAAGCTAATCAATGGCCGGAAGATCTCCTTCCTTATTTCGGTGATGGTGATGAATTTCACATGGCTTTTAATTTCCCTTTAATGCCACGAATGTTTATGGCGTTGCGTCAGGAACATCACGGACCGATTATTGATATCATACAAAGAATTCCCGCAATTCCCGAAAACTGCCAATGGGCAATTTTCTTAAGAAATCATGATGAGCTTACTCTTGAAATGGTAACGGACGAAGAACGTGATTATATGTATAAACAATATGCTAAAGATGAACAAATGAAAATCAATGTCGGAATAAGACGAAGGTTAGCGCCATTACTTGAAAACAGCAGAAATCAGATCGAATTACTCAATACCATTTTACTGTGTTTACCCGGTGCTCCGGTTATATATTATGGAGATGAACTTGGTATGGGCGATAATATTTATTTAGGGGATCGAAATGGTGTAAGAACACCTATGCATTGGAATGTTGACCGGAATGCCGGGTTTTCAAAGTGTAATCCGTCTAAACTTTACGCTCCTGTAATAACGGATCCTGAATATGATTACCATACGATTAATGTGGAAAACCAGGAAAATAATATCCACTCTCTTTTAAACTGGACAAAACATATGCTGAAACAAAGAAGAAAATTTTCTGTTTTCGGTTCAGGTACACTTCGCTTTATCTACCCTGAAAACAAACGTATTCTTGCTTTCTTCAGGGAAAACGATAACGAAAGGCTGTTATGTGTGTTTAATTTATCTCATCTGCATCAACCGGTAGAACTGTATATTTCTGAATATAAAGGGTTTAAACCTGTTGAAATAATTGGAGAAGAATCTTTTCCATACATTGGAGAACTACCATATTTATTAACTTTATCTCCCCACAGTTTTTTTATTTTTGAACTTGTACAATAAAAGGATATACGATGGAAACAGGCTCAATAATTTATGAGAATGGCGATTGCGAATTTATTCTTTATTCACCTCTCGCAAAACAGGCAATTTTAAAACTATATACCCCGCACTATATTGAATACAAAATGATCAAAAATGATGACGGTTATTTTAAAATAACAATTGGTGATATAAAACCGGGCGTAACATATAAATTTCATACCGATTTAACAGGTGATATAACCGATCCTGTATCAAAAGCACTTGATGGCGGAGTTCATGGCAGGTCAGTTGTTGTTGATTACAAAAGTCTTTTAAAAAATCCTCGAATAGATTCTCATGTATCTCTTAATGAATATATTATCTATGAACTGCATACCGGTATTTTCAGTAATAACGGCGATTTTGAAGGTATTAAACAAAAGATCCCCTATTTAAAAGAACTTGGTATAACTGCCGTAGAAATAATGCCTGTAGCTCAATATCCCGGAGAAAGAAATTGGGGTTATGATGGTGTTTACCCTTTTGCCGTACATTCAATATACGGAGGAGTTTTTAAACTAAGAGAACTCATTGATGCACTCCATTCAAGTGGCATAGCTGTAATACTTGACGTTGTTTATAATCATCTTGGACCGGAAGGAAACTATCTCTGGGCACATAATGTATATTTTACCGATAAATACAAAACCCCCTGGGGTGGTGCAATCAATTTTGATGATGAGTATTCTGACGGTGTTAGAAATTATTGTATTGAAAATGCACTTTTCTGGTATACATATCTTGATATTGACTGTTTACGGCTTGATGCAGTTCATTCGATTATTGATTCAAGCCCGTCTCACATAGTTCGTGATATATCGCTTGCTGCGCAGCAATTAAGTATTGATTCCGGTAAACAATTCTATCTTATTGCAGAATCAGATCTTAATGACCCGCATGTTTTACAGGATTGTGGTATGAACTGCAATGCTCAATGGTGCGACGATTTTCATCATTCATTACATACTCTTTTAACGAATGAACAATACGGATTTTATAAAGATTTTGGTTCATTACGTGATTTATCTGATGCTTATTCAAACGGATATGTTTATGACGGCAAATATTCAAAAAACAGAAAGAAAATATTTGGTAGTGGAAGTGCTGAACTTAATTCAAAAAATTTTATCGTTTTTCTGCAAAACCATGATATGACAGGTAATAGAGCTATCGGGGATAGGATTTCTACATTAACAGACCATCAATCATTAAAACTGGCAGCTTCTGCAGTGTTGCTATCTCCTTTCATACCATTGATTTTTAACGGTGAAGAATATGGTGAAACCAATCCGTTTTTTTATTTTGTTGATCATTCAGATAAATCGTTAATAGAAATGGTACGTGAAGGTCGTAAAAAAGAGTTTTCAGAATTTATGGCTTTGTATGAAATACCGGATCCTGATGCTAAAATAATATTTCAAAAATCAAAACTGTCATTTGATGTACAATCTGAAAAAAATAAAGAAATACTGGCACTGTATAAACAATTAATAGCTATAAGAAAAAAAATCGGGCTTACTACCCGATTACCACTGGATAAAATATCCTCTTTTACTCATAATAATAATATTCTAAGTATTCGTTATGAGATTAATACTATATTTTATTACCTGATTTTAAATTTTTCATCGATTGACGAAAATTATATTAAACCATTTACTGCTGATTTCACTACATTATTTACTACGAGTCTTTTCGAACTTTCTCATAATAATGTTAATTTATTATCAGCTCGATCGGCAACTTTAATACAACTACATTAATGAGAGGTCAATTATGAGAGTACCAAAGAATACATATAGATTACAGCTTAACAAAACATTTCAGATAGATGATGTTCTATCTATTTCTGATTATTTAAAAAAACTTGGTGTAAGCGATCTCTATTTTTCACCAATTCTCCAACCGGTTCCAGGCAGTATGCACGGATACGATGTTATTGATACCACGTCATTAAATTCAGAAATTGGTACTATCGATAGATTAAAAATCTTATCTAATCATTTAAAACAAAATGATATGGGAATACTTCTTGATATTGTCCCCAATCACATGGCTTTTCATTATTTAAATATATATCTTATTGATATATTTGAAAACGATACGTATTCACGGTATTATAATTTTTTTGACATAAACTGGAATCATACTTTTAAATCAATCAATGGTAAATTAATCACACCATTTCTTGGAAAGTTTTATGGTGAGTGTCTTGATAATGGTGAATTATCTATAAATTATAATGAATTTGGTTTTCATGTACAATATTATGAAAACAGATTTTGTCTGAAAATAGATACGTATTACGATATTCTTGTATATAAACAATTCAAATTACAAAACCAACTTGGTAAGGATCATCCTGATTATATTAAATATTTAGGGTTACTCTATATTATTAAAAACTTATCCTCCGAAGAGGATGATTTTAAAGACAGATATGTGCAGGTCAGATTTATAAAAGCTGTTTTATGGGAATTATACTCAAATTGTGAAATTTTCAAATCATTTCTTGATGAAAATATTTTTGAAATAAACGGAACAAAAGGTAACTCTGAATCATTTAATACGCTTGATAAAATTCTTTCAAAACAAGTATTCAGACTGACCTATTGGAAAGTTGCCACGGACGAAATAAATTATAGACGATTTTTTAATGTCAACGGGTTGATATCAGTTCAAATTGAAAAAGATGAGGTGTTCAATAAAGTTCATTCTTATATTCTGGAGCTCATGACCAATGGAATCGTTGACGGATTAAGAATAGATCATATTGACGGATTGTCATATCCGGCTGAATATCTTCAAAGATTGAAATCACGAACAAATAATAGTTATATTATTGTAGAAAAAATCCTGGAATCTAAAGAAGATTTACCTGAAAACTGGGATTGTGAAGGGACGTCGGGTTATGATTATTTAAATTATCAAAATGGTTTATTTATACGAAAAAGTAATGCAAAACCGCTTTTGAAAATATATCGAACCTTTACTAATGAAGAATGGAATTATAAAGAATTACTGTATGAAAAAAAACGGATTATTCTAACACGACACATGTCAGGAGATATGGATAATATAGCTCAGCTTGTAAAAAAAATAGCCTCAGATGACAGGTATGCAAGTGATTATACATTCGTAGGTCTTAAAATGGCACTTGAAGAAATTATTATATTATTTCCAATTTATAGAACTTATATAAGTAATGATAATATTTCTCAAAGTGATAGAAAAGTGATTGTACAAACTATTCAACTTGCAAAAAAATTAAATCCTTCATTAATATATGAATTAAATTTTATCGAGAATCTTTTATTATTAAAATATTTGAATAATAAAAAAGAACAACTTCGATCAGAAATGATTATGTTTATTATCAAATTCCAGCAATACACCGGACCATTAATGGCAAAAGGTCTTGAAGATACTTTATTCTACTCATACAATAATTTTATATCATTAAACGAGGTCGGCGGAGACCCCGGTCGGTTTGCAATTACAACCCATGAATTTCATAAATTTAATTCTCATAGAGCCAAAAGATTTCCTTATACATTAAACACAAGTTCAACTCATGACACTAAACGAGGGGAAGATGTGAGAGCCCGATTAAATGTAATCTCGGAGATTCCTGCAATTTGGAATAAAAACATCAAAGACTGGAATAAATTAAACAAAAAGTTTAAAAGTAAATCAAAGGGCTTGGAATTCCCTGATAGAAATGATGAATATTTTATTTACCAGACACTACTGGGTTCTTTCCCGTTTAATTTTAATAATGAACTCTATCATAGTCGTATAAAAGAATACAGTATCAAAGCAGTTCGAGAATCAAAAAACCATACCAACTGGCTAAAACCGGATGCTGCTTATGAAGATAGAATCCTTAAATTTATTGAAAACATTTTAGATGATTCCAATGGTTTTCTTGATAAGTTTAAAGTATTTGCCCGTTATATTGCCTTTAACGGCATGCTCAATTCACTATCACAGGTTATATTAAAAATACTTTCACCCGGCATTCCGGATATTTATCAAGGCACAGAATTATGGGATTTAACATTAGTTGACCCTGATAACCGAAGAGAAATCGATTTTAATATACGAAATGAATATCTTGATATAGTAAAAAAAGTTATTGAAAATAAAAATGTAATGAGTATGAAAGAATTATTTGATGATTTCTACGATGGAAAAATTAAACTGTACTTTACCTATAATGCATTACAGGTTCGTAATACTCACTATGATATTTTTAAAGATGGTGATTATATACCGTTAACAGTAAAAGGAGATAATAAAGAAATTATTATCTCCTTTCTAAGAACTGATAAAGCCAAACAATCTAAAGTAATAGTTATTATCTCCCGGTTTCATACATCCATCACCCCGCTTCAAGCAAACTGTGAAAATATATCTTTAAACTTCACAGAACGAGCAAAAAAGGTACTGGAAAATACAATAATCGAAATACCTAATTTTGCTCAAGGTGAATATACCGATTCATTAACCGGTCAAACAGTAACAATTGAATCAGATTTCAGAATTAGTGATTTCTTAACACTAACAACTCATGCAATACTAATTAGCTCAGGTTAGAATCTTATTCCAATTATACAATATTGACCATCAATATTTTTATACTCGGTATTCTCTAAGCTTTTTGTTTCTTCCAAAAGTCCTATTTTGTATTGTGCAAAAAAACCTATTCTATCAGTGATCATAACTTTAATACCAACAACAGCTTCGGCACCAATACCAAGAAGAACTTTTGTATATGATGAATCTTCATAAAATGAACTTCCAATACTTTTATCATTATAATAATCGAGATAATCACTTTGAGTAAATACAACATTTTCAATCATAAAACCAACTTTTGGTGCTCCACCAAACTCAATAAACACTCGATTAATTGGTATTTGGAACATTAAACCAAAGGCTATATTACTTGCAAATATAAACCCGGATTCCATATAATACGGTTTTGCTGTTGCAGAAGCAAACAACACATCTATTGAAGAATACCATTTTATAAAATTTACATTACCTGCTACAATATGATAATTGACACCTATTGCGAGTTTATAAAATTCAGAAGCATCGGGTAATGAGTACCTGTCAAAAAACATCATTGAAAAACCAAAAGACGATCGTTCTGCTTTTCCTCTGTATGAAAAATTCATTTTTAAATTAACTTTTGCATTTACTGTATTATCAACTTCATTAATATCTACAGAATAATAGCCATCATAAAAATTTGTTTTTTTTGCTACTAAACTAACAGATGCCGGTTTACCATACACAACAAAATTACATGGAGCAACACCAACATACTTTCCTTCAGCATACACTTCTGCTCCAATAACATTGGTGGTAACATTGACCGTTGTCGGCTTACTTTCCATAGAAACAATTTTGAAATCTTCACCATTTACTGTCGGTACTGTTTTAGTAAACTGATTACCATCTTTTTTAATTGTAATATTTACAGACGCCGGTTTAACATATACTATACCATCACATGGAGTTGTACCGATATACACATCATTAAAATACACCTCAGCTCCCACCCAATCACTTATTACTTTAATTGTTGTAGGAAAACCTGTAAAATCTAATGTCGTGGTCTGCCCTTCTTTTATTATAACATCATCTTTTCGTTCAGTATATTTTCCATTGTCTCCAACCCATACGATATATTTACCTACAGGAATATCAAATGTGTTTGGTGTTTTTAAACTTGTATTACATAAACTGTATAACAATTGCCAATTATCTCTTTTCTGAAAAATCCACTCTTTAATTAAATCCATAAGTGCATTTTTCTGTTCCTGAGTTTCAAATTTTAAACCTAAAACCGTATTCGCCCAAATTACAAATGCATCAAAATTTATATAATATATTGTTGATGTCAAATTGCAATTTACTTTCATTTTACCGGTAGTTTTTGAAAGATTTTCAAAATAGGAATCATCTTTGCCTTTTGATTTTTTTTCAGTAACTACTTCTTTTTTTTCAGTTGTATTGAGTGATTTATAATATGCATCTTCATCAAAATAGGTATTAACAACCTGTGATCTGTCAATTACCATCTCACCATAGTTTGATAATACGGTGATAATATCTTCATTCATTTTTATAATTTTACCTTTTATAATAGAACCGTCTTTCAGCAAAACGACCTCTGCAAAGAGTGTAGTAATACAAAACAAAAGAGTCACCGTATAAACTAATTTTTTTAACATAAAAGCCCCCGTTAAGATATATATATTCAGAATGTTCAACACAATAAGTAATTTATAAATTAATTGTAAATGAAACATGAAAATATTACAATAGACGGATTAAATATATTAAAGGTTTTTTAGGTTGCTATTTTTATATTAATAATTATAATTATTCAGAGCTCTTGAAAAAGGAATATATAATGAAGAAAATCACTATACTTTTATGGCTTACATTATTATGTCCACTGTATTCAGATGAGAAAATATATAAAAGCGCAACCGAATTTGACTATCCACCATTCTCAGTAACAAGTTCAGGATATGCTGATGGATTTTCTGTTGATTTATTAGAAGCAGTTGCAAATGTGATGAATCTGAAAATCGATTTTAAAATAGACCAATGGGAAATTATTAAAAATAAACTTATAGAAGGTAAGCTTGATGTTCTTCCTTTAGTCGGTAGAACTGATGAACGCGAAAGAGATTTTGACTTTACAATACCGTATATTGTAATGAATGGAAATATTTTCATACGAAACAATAATGATTCTATAAAAACAGAACTTGATTTACAAGGAAAAGAAATCATTGTTATGGAAGGTGATAACTCACATGAATACGCTTTAAAAATGAATTTTACTGATACATTAATATTAACCAAAACATACTCTGACGCATTTAAACTTCTTAATTCCGGTAAACATGATGCAATTTTAGCCCAGGGAATTGTTGGAATGAAAATTATATCCGATTTAAAATTAAAAGATATAAAACCTCTTTCACAAATTGACAGGGATAGTCTTTCGCCGTCCAAAATAAATTTAAGTGGTTTTGAACAAAAGTTTTGTTTTGCAGTTAAAGAAGGGGATAAAGAGTTATTGTCTAAATTAAACGAAGGTCTTATAATAATTTATAATAATGGAAGCTATAATAAAATATTTGATAAATGGTTTCCATTTCTAAAAGATAATAGAATCAGTCCATTACAATTTTTCTATTATTTAATTGGCATTGTAATACCTTTAATAATTATTCTATTACTTTTTGCTTTAATATATACAAAAAATGAAATAATTAAGAAAACCCATGCTTTAGTAAATGAAATTTCCCAAAAAGAAATCATACAAAATGAACTTATTAGAGCAAAAGAAATTGCAGAGAAAAACAGTAAAGCAAAAAGTGAATTTCTTTCTAATATCAGTCATGAATTAAGAACACCTCTTAATGGCATTCTTGGTTTTACTGATATTCTTTATGAACAGGAAAATGATCCTTCAAAAAAAGAATATTTAAAAATTGTAAAAAGTTCAGGTGATCACTTACTCACAATAATTAATGATGTTCTTGATCTATCAAAGATTGAAGCGGGAATGCTTAAAATTTCTTATAAAGAGTTTGATATTAAAACTCTATTAAATTGGCTTTCATCTCTATTTCAAGAGTCATTCAAAATTAACAATAATACATTCAAAATTATTAACAACTCGCAATCAGAAATATTAATTGGGGATGAACTGCGCGTAAAACAAATTTTAACAAATCTAATTAGTAACTCAAACAAATTTACGACTAATGGAACGATTTGTATAGAAATTAACGATTATAAACTTGAAACCGGATGTACACATATTTCATTTAAAATAACTGATACCGGGATCGGAATCAATAAAGAAAAAATGAATCATTTATTTGAAATGTTTAATCAGGGTGAAGAACATTTAACAAAAAAATATGGAGGAACAGGAATTGGTTTAGCCATTGTTAATAAACTGACATTGTTATTAAACGGCACAATTTCCGTTAGTAGCGTCCCTGATAAAGGTAGTGTTTTTGAAATTATTATTCCATTTAAAACACCACCTGCTTCAAAAATAAACCGTATATACTCTGAAAAAAAAATACGCAATTATGATTTCTCTGATAAATACATTTTAATAGCAGAAGATAGTGAAATAAATATTAAATTACTTGAAATACTTCTTTCCGAAACAGGTATTCTGTATGACATAGCTTATAATGGTGAAGAAGTTTTAGAAAAAATCAAAACACAAAAATACGATTTAATTTTAATGGATAGCCAAATGCCAAAATTAAATGGAATTGAAGCATCAAAGATAATAAAAAACTCAAATGATGAAGGGAAATCAAAAACTATTATAATTGCAGTTTCAGCTTATGCTTTAAATAATAATATAGAAAATGCAACTTTATTTGGATCAGATGACTATTTATCAAAACCATTTTCAAAAGAACAATTATTTTTTATGCTTGAAAAATGGTTGAAGTAATATATACTTAAGAATTTCATAATAAATTTGTTATTTAATACATCATGTGGTACTATTCATTTTGCCATACTAATAATAAAAAAAAAGGATTTTTATTTATGAAAAAACCATCATTGTTACTCATCATATTTTTATTTTCATTTACTATGTTGTATTCTGAAGAAAAAGAAAAAATTGCCATCATGAATTTTTCTGCTAAAGGCGTTAATCCGGAAATAATATCTGTTGACGCAGTAGTAGAAAATTTAACCACTTCACTAATTAAATCAAATAAATTTACTGTAATTGAACGAAGTCAAATCGATAAAGTTATGACAGAATTACAATTACAAAGTTCAGATGAATTCGATGATCAATCCCGTGTTGAAGTTGGAAATATTCTCGGTGTAAAAAAAGTTATTTTAGGAAGTATTACACAATTCGGTGATACAATAACAATAAATGTTCGTGGTGTAGATGTTATAACCGGAGAAGCTCATTTTGCAGAAAAAACAAATATTACTAATGTTAATCAGATAGATGAAAAGATTACCGAATTAGTTTCTATGATAATTAATCCCAATCAAATTGCATATTCACAAAAAATAGAAACGAATGAGACAAATGAGAGACCAAAAAAGACTTTAAAAACACTTTTTCCCCGTTTAAAAGAGAAAATGGCTAAAAGAAAACTTGAAAAACAATCAAAAGAATAAAAAAAAATCTTTTAACAAAATTCTACTATTTTCTATTGATATCTTTACATTTTATTCTATAGTTAAGCGTAGAATTTAAATTCAATAAGGATATCACAATGCCGGATAAAAAAAAATTAAATGATAGTATAAAATTTGGAACTTTTCAGGGCGTTTTTATACCGTCAACTGAGGCAATACTCGGAACTGTTTTATTTTTACTTCTTCCATTATTGGTTCATTCCGTTGGATTAATTCCAATGCTGGCTATTGTTTTAATTGCTCATACAATAACTATTGCCACTGCATTTTCACTATCTGACTGTGCCACCAATTTAAATAAAATCGGTGGTGGCGGAATGTATGCACTTTCAAGAAAGTCGCTTGGTAATTCATTTGGTGGTTCAATCGGTATAATGCTTTATCTCGCCCAAGCAGCATCTATAGCTTTTTACTGCATCGGGTTTGCAGAACCTTTACAGCACTTTTTACAATCTGTGTTTAATACTATGGGTATTTTTCCTGTTATTCAAAACACTGCTGATATGGCAATCAATATTTTACGGCAAAAACAAATAATTGCAGGACTTGTCTTTATTATTTTCTTTATCATCGTTTTAATAGGTGCAGATTTTACACTAAAACTTCAAGTTATAATCTTAATCGTTTTATTTTTGAGCGTTTTAACAATTTTCATCAGCCCTTTTTTACATCTTACTATTAATGATCTCCCAATATTTACAGATTTCAATCAGATACAATTGTTTGGCGGCAATATAAAAGACGGGGTTACCAATCTTACTGTATTTATCGTTTTCACAACTTTCTTCCCTGCAGTAACAGGAATAGATGCCGGGGTCGGAATGAGCGGTGATTTAAAAGAGCCTAAAAAAAGCCTTGTAAAAGGTACTTTTTATGCAATCGGTGTAACTTTTATTGTATATCTTGGTGCAACAATAATTTTCAGTGCATTATCACCCGATTTTATAACAAACATACACTTATATGGCGGATTAACCGGTTTATTCGGTATTGCTAAAAATTTTCCATTTAATATTCCCGGTATTCTTATACTTCTAGGAATTTTATTTGCAACAAGTTCCTCAGCATTAAGTTGCTTTATGACTGCACCGAGAACAGCCCAGTCTTTAGCATCCGATAAAATACTACCGGATTTCCTGAGTTTTTTGAAAAAGGATTTCAGAAAAAATGGAACAGAACCACGATTTGCAACTTTTTTTACTGCGTTTATTGCTTTAATTGTTATTTTAATAGGAGAAATTAACATTGCAGCAAATATTGTGGGTATTTGTTTTCTTGTTGTATATGGCTGGGTTAATGGTGCTGCATTTTTTGAACGAATCAGTAAAAACCCGACATTTCGTCCTACAATTAAAAATCATTGGATAGTTTCATTGTATGGTTTTACTGCATCAATAATTGCGATTTGTCTTTTTAATTTTGTTATCGGTTTAATTATAATAATCAGTCAGTTTTTATTATTCTGGTTAATCCTGAAATACAAATCAGAAAACAAATTAGAAGGTGTCTGGTGGGGTGTTATATTCAGTCTTGTTACAAAAGGTTTAAGCAGTTTAAAAAAGATAGAACAAGGGTCTAAAAATTGGCGGCCATTGTTAATGGCTATTGTGTATCAGAATGAAATCATACCTAAACTCATCCCGCGAAATATCTTTGAAAATGAAATTATTTCACTGTTAAATGATGAAAATAAAAAAAATATTAACGATTATTATCAATTAACTGAAGATGAACTTAATTATACTCTAAAAAAAGAATTATCAGGTAGTGATAAAATAAAGATTCTTACTATATTTCATATCATTTCATTTAGTATTATTGACAAAACAATAAAGTTATCTGAATTAATTGCATCATATCAGGGTCTGGTAAATATGAATATTATTACTCCGGAAAAAACCGATGAGTTTGATATTGCCGGATTATATAATTTGAAAAATATTCCGGTTGGTATAGTATCGGCTTATGACCCGAATCAAGCGATTAACACAATGGTTAATATGAGTGCACCTGCAGGAATTCATACAAATTCAATATTATTGGAGTATAATTCTAAAATAAATATTATTTCAGTAATCAATAAAATATTACTGCTTAAGAAAAATGTTTTCATTTTAAAAAATGCGGAAAAACTTAAATATTTTGAAAACATTGATTTATGGTGGAGAGGAGAAAACAACGGAAATTTAATGCTATTACTTTCATACATAATAAATAACTCTATAGAATATAAAAAGAAAAATATCAATGGTATACGATTAATCAGAATATTAAATGAAAACGATTCTGAAAAAACTGTAAGACAGGAGCTCAGCACTCTTATAGAAAAATCACGATTAAATGTAGAAATTCTTATTCTGCCCCCATTAAGTGACACCATTCAAAGCAGAATAAAAGAAATTTCTTCTAAAGCTGATATTATAATGATGGGTCTTCCCGGAAGAATTCAGGAATCTCAATCGGGTATCAATAAATTTTTCAGACTTGACGAATTGTTTTTTAATCAGGAAATAACCAAATACGATGATATGCCACCAATTCTATTTGTAAAAAGTGCATACACATTTAATTTAGTAGAAGAATAATTTGATATTTTTTTATTTACCAATATAATTATAGAATGCACTTCTATAATACTTGGCTCAAGGGAATGTTATGAACGAAAATATTTTGGTAGTTGATGACAATATTGAAAATTTAAAAACACTTGAAGCTTTTTTTATAAAAGAAGGATTTGATGTCAGATGTGCACCTAACGGAAAAACAGCCCTAATGCTTGCACAGAACAAAACGCCTTCTCTAATTCTTCTTGATATTCACATGCCTGAAATGAATGGATTTGAGCTTTGTACAGAAATAAAAAAAAATCCTTTTTTAGAAAATATTCCTATATTATTTATAAGTGCTGAAACGTCAACTGATGAAAAACTTAAAGCATTTCAATTTGGTGCTGTTGATTATATTACAAAACCATTTCAATTTGAAGAAACTCTTGCCCGGGTTAAAACTCATATACGAATTATGACATTACAAAATGAGTTGGCAAAAAAAAATGATGAATTAGAAATTTCCTTACTGAAACTGGAAGAAACTCAGGAACAGCTTATTCAATCATCAAAACTTGCTGCGCTGGGGACATTAATTGCCGGAGTTACACACGAAATAAACAATCCATTAAATTATATAATTACCGGCATTCCAGCTCTTGAAGGAATAATGAGAAAATTAAAATCAGCGATTTCAATACATTTTAGTGAAAAAAAAGATGAAGAAAATGAAAATCGAATAAATTCACTTACTACCATGATGGAAGAGATTTTAACCAATATAAAAACCGGTGCTTTGAAAACTGCAGAAATTGTTAAAGGCTTAAAAAATTTCTCTCGAGTTGATACTGCTGAAACAAATTCTGTTGTTATTAATCAATGTATCGATTTTGCACTTCTTATTCTTGAAAACCAATTAAATAATGATATTATCATAGATAAAAAATTTGGAAATCTCCCGGTAATAAAAGGGTATGAGGGAAAACTGGAACAGGTTTTTGTTAATATACTAAAAAATAGTATTGATGCGGTAAAAAGTAAAACAGGAGAAATGAAAATAACCATTGTAACAGCGTTAGTTACATGTAACAATACTCAATGTATTTCAATAATTTTTCAGGATACCGGCGGCGGTATACAACCCGAAATCATTGATAAAATATTTGACCCATTTTTTTCAACAAAAGAAGTCGGACATGGAACCGGCCTGGGACTTTCCATTAGTTATAATATAATCCAAAACCATGGAGGAACAATAACGGTGAATAATAACTCTGATGGAGCCGTTTTTGAAATTATACTACCAATTAATAGAGGGGAAATACAATGAATACAAACGAAATACTCTACATTGATGATGAGCAGGAAAATCTTGTATTGCTAAAATATCTTTTTATGGACTACTTTACGATTTATACCGCTGAAAAATATGAGGATGCACTTGTTATATTATCCGAACATCCTGATATTAACATAATATTATGTGATCAACGAATGCCGGGGATAAAAGGAATTGATGTATTAGAAGAATTTGCATCACTTTATCCTGATAAATTAAGAATATTAATAACCGCTTATTCAGACATAGATGTAATTACCGATGCTATAAACCGGGCTAAAATTTATCATTATATTACAAAACCAATTGATGATAATAATTTTAAAATAATAATTCAAAACGCTTTAAATCTCATTGAAGAAAGAAAAAAAAATTATATGTTAGATGAAGATCTTTCAATCACGAAAGACCGGTATAAATCAATTATTGAGAATTCACATGAAATAATTCTTGAATTTGATTCTCATTTTAAAATTCAATATGCGAATCCGATGGCAGAAAAAATAATGCAAAAAAGGTTATCGGATATTTTTGAGAAAACCCCTAATGAAGCAGGTTTCAGTGAGGATTTTTGTTCAAAAATTGAAGAAAGACTATTGCTTGTTAAATCAAAAGCATTAATTCACAATGAAGAACTTAATTATCTTGATAAAGACTGGGATGTTTTAGTTATACCCGAATTTGATAAAAATAAGAATATAAACAAATTTCTTGTATTCATTCGCGATATTACTAACATAAAACGCTATGAATATGAAAAGCAAATTAAAGAAAAAATGATATTAAAAGCACAACGATTAACATCTCTTGGTACCCTTTCATCTGCAATCGCCCATGAAATAAAACAACCGTTACAACTTGTAAAAGTACTTACTGATACAATTATTCTTCGAATAAAAAAACAATCAAATCGAAGTGAGGAAGATGAAAAAAATCTTAATGATCTTTATGAATTGCTAACTGGAGTTAACACAATAAATACAATTATTAATTCTATGAAAACTATAATAAATACAAATAAAACTGATATAGTTATAAATAAATTCGATGTTTCTACTCTAATTGAAAAAATAATTAATATGTATGACCAGCGAATGTCAAATCATTCAATTACTTTTATAAAAAATTGTAATGCCCATGCTGTTTTTGTTAATTGCTCTGATACACTTATTCAACAATTAATAGGTAATATTTTAAATAATGCAATTGAAGCGCTTGACGAAGTTGAAAATACTAATAAAAAAATAGTTTTTACTACTACAATACTAAACAATAAACTCATTATTGATATTGAAGATAATGGTCCCGGAATTAATGCAGAAATTCGTAATACCTTATTCAATCCATTAGTTACGACAAAAATAAAAGGAGATTCAATGGGTATGGGGCTTCATATTGTTCAAACAATTGTATCATCAATTAATGGATCAATTGAAATTATTGACAACTGCATTCAAGGCTCACATTTTAGAATAACAATACCGGTAGAATAAAAATGAAAATATTATTAGTTGACGATGAAAAACAACTTTGCAATGCTCTTGAAAAATTTCTTATTGAACTTGATATAGAGATTATTGATAAAGCTAATAATGGTATTGATGCATTATCATTGATGAATAATAATACCTATGATCTTGTTATAAGTGATATTAAAATGCCTGTTATGAATGGGATAGAGCTGGTAAAAAATATCAAGAAAATGAATAAATCAGTCCATGTTATTTTAATATCCGGTCAAAGTGAAGTTATCGAATCAATTAATGCACTTGAATTAGGTGTTTACGATTTTCTTATTAAACCAATAGACACTGATAAATTAACTAGGATTATACAAACGATTAAGCTTCAAAAATATAAAATTGCCCCGGGTAACAACAAAATTGATATATTTGACGATTATAATGATTTATCCGGCATAATTATAGCATCTCCGCAAATGCAATTAATATCTAAAAAAATTGAGAAGCTAAGAGATTTTCCTGAAATACCTATACTGATCGAAGGAAAAACGGGTGTTGGAAAAGAGGTTATAGCTCAAATGCTTCATTATGATAAAAATACACCTTTTATTGGTATCAACTGTTCTGCATTGCCTAAGGACATTTTTGAATCTGAACTTTTCGGGTATGAGAAAGGAGCATTTACCGGTGGTGACCCAAAAGGTAAAGACGGTAAAATATCAGCAAGTAGCGGTGGTATTTTGTTTCTCGATGAAATAACCGAAATACCTCTTGATACTCAGGCAAAATTATTACGGGTTATTCAGGAAAAAGAATATTATAAAGTTGGCGGCACTCAAAAACACACTATTAAATCAAGAATTATTTGTGCTACAAACCGTTACATACCATTGCTTATTAAAAAGGGGCTTTTCCGTGAAGATCTTTATTACAGACTTAATGTTTGCAAATTAACCATACCACCATTAAAAAACAGACCATGGGATATTGCGCCGCTTGTTCTTAAATTTATGCAGGAGTTTAACGAAACCTCGCCATCTGAAATAACATCAATTTCACCGGATGCTCTTTTGCTATTACAAAATTACTCGTGGCCGGGTAATATTAGAGAATTAAAAAATACAATTATTAAGGCTATGCTTTTTAATGAAAAAAACATATTAGAACCATCTGATTTTAAGTTTCTTCAAAAATCTGCTAAACAGCGATTTTTAACACTTACTGATGAAACTGAAATACACATTGATTCACCTATAAATTTGAACGCACTTAACAAGAAAATAATTGATGCAACACTCAAAAAATTTAAGGGTAATAAAACAAAAACTGCAGAATTTCTGGGGTTAAACAGAATACAAATGTATTACCGCTATAAAAACTGCACTGAAGATTAATACACCATTTAGAGCCTCTTTAGTTACGGGCTTTATTCAAAAACAATTTAAGTTGCCCGGATATCTTTGGTAACGGCAAAATTTCCTGTGCAGCGCCCAATTCAATTGCTTCTTTCGGCATTCCAAAAACTATAGATGTTTTCTCATCCTGTGCTACTGTATATCCGCCATTATTTTTTATGTTGAGTAACCCTACAGCCCCATCCCTTCCCATACCGGTTAAAAGCACACCAACAGCATTTTTACCAATGTTTTCTGCAATAGAATTAAACAACACATCAACCGCCGGTCTCTGATTAAAAACTTTCGGGCCATTAGCAATTTTTATATACTTGTCCTTGCCAACTGTTTTAATCATCATGTGATAACCGCCCGGCGCAATATACACGGTGCCATGTAGAATTTTCTCACCATTTTCTGCCTCTTTTATCGAAATAGCACAAATATCATTAAGACGTTTAGCAAATGTATAGGTAAAATTTTCCGGCATGTGAATAACAGCAAGTGTAGGTGGGAAATCAATATCAAATCCTTTAAATAGGGTTTCAAGAGCCTGAGTTCCACCGGTTGATGCACCGACTGCAATAATTTTATCAGTTGTTTCTATCCTGGTTAAATATTTTTTCGTATCTTTATTGTCAACTTTGTTTAGTAATTTTTCAGAAAATGTTTTTAGTTTGCTGTAATTTATTTTTTTGATATTAAGAATTTTTTCGGTAAGAATTTCAATTACTTCTTCAATACTAAACGGTCCGCCCGGTTTCGGAACAATATCAACAGCGCCGAGTTCTAATGCCTCCATAACGGTTGTTTTATCTTTGTCAACAATTGAACTTACAATAATTACCGGTAAAGGGTGATATTTCATTAAATATTTTAAAAATGTAAGACCATCCATTCGTGGTAATTCAATATCAAGGGTAATAACATCAACTTCATTATTTTCAATAATTGTTCGAGCTGCATAAGGATCAATCGCACTGCCAATCACTTCAATATTCGGGTTTGCTGAAAGTCTTTCAGTTAATAATTTTCGAACTATAGCAGAATCATCAACTATTAAAACTTTTATTTTTTTCATAATCAGGCTCCTAAATATTTATAAACAGAATTTGATTCACGCTCAACATTAACTTTTATATTCAATAAAGTTTCGGTATGTCCTATAAATAAAGAACCCCCCGTTTTAAGATTTGTAAGTATATTTTGAATTACTTTATTTCTTGTATCATTATCGAAGTAAATTAAAACATTTCGACAAAAAACAAAATCAAATTTACTGACAAATTTCATCTCCTCAATAAGGTTCAATTTTTTAATACAAATATATTCCCTTAAATCAGGTCTTATCTGATACCGTGTATCATCTATTTTCTTAAAGTATTTTCCTTTAATCATACCGGGTGTTTCAAAAAAACGAGCCTCATGATATATACCTTCATGCATCTGATGAAGTACTTTACTATTAATATCCGATGCAATTATGAGAAATTTCCTGATGTTATTTTCAAGCAAATGTATGATAATCGAATAGACTTCCTCACCGGTTGAACTTGCTGCACTCCACACAATTGGATTATCTATAGTATTAACTCGAATCAATTCAACTAATTTATCAAGATGATCTTTTTCTCTGAAGAAAAAAGTATGGTTTGTTGTTGTATATTTAATCAGGGTTTCCAATGATTCAATATCACCATTTTTCAATGAATTATAAAAAGACTCGACACTTTCATATTTTTCACGCTGAATAATACGATTAATTTTACTTTCTAAAAGAAATTCCTTTTCACTTGAAAAATTAATTCCCAATCTATGATAAATAAGATTTTTAAAGTCATTCATGACATTTGTATTCATACTTGTACCTTCAAAATAATGAGAAAATAGTAAACACTAAAAAAATATTCATCATTTAATAAGAAATTTTCAATTAATAAGCACTTTAGACAGCTTTTTCAACACTTTTTAACAATTCAAATTCTTCTTCATTAAGAATCTTCACAACATCTAAAACGATTACGATTCCTTCGCTTGTATTAGCAATTCCTTTAATGAAATCAGATTTTATCTTTGCATTGATAAACGTTGCTTTGGAAATATTTTCCTCAGGAATACTAATTACTTCCTGAATACTGTCAACAACAATACCCATATACGAAATATCACCTTCATATTCTATTTCAGTTACAATAATACTGGTTCTTTTTGTATATTCTTTAAATGGCATTCCAAATTTTAATCGTAAATCAATTATCGGGATAATCTGTCCCCTTAAATTCAAAACACCTTTTATATATTCCGGCGTTTGAGGTATTTGAGTAATAGTAGTCATTCCAAGTAGTTCTTTTACTTTAAGAATTTCCATACAATACACTTCATTTTCAATAACAAAACTCAAAAAACGCTGTCCGATTAATAATTTTCTTTTCCTGATTTCCATAATCGCCTCCTTTAATTAAACAAAACTACACATCAAACTCTTCATCATTTTCAAAAGAAATCTTGTGCGAAGAATCTATTACTTTCTTCTTTTTTTCAGGCTCAATTAACATTTTTGCTTTATTACTCTTAGTTATATCTTTAGGTTTATTTATAATTCTTTGATTGTTAGTTTCTTTGACAATTTCTACTACTTTTCCGGTTATGATACTGTATAGTTCTTTAACAATAGAATTAAGATTTTTAACCTGATTTTCAAGTTCTTCCGCAGTTCCGGCTGTTTCTTCGGCAGATGCTGCATTATTTTGTACAACGGTATCAAACTGAATAATTGCTTTATTCACCTGACCTATTCCTTCACTTTGTTCTCTTGATGCTGATTCAACTTCTTTAGTCATCTCTTTTACTTTTTTAGAATTACTGACAATATCTTTAAATACAGCAGATAGTCTTTTTGATATTTCAAGACCGGTATTTACTTTATGAACTGTTTCTTTCATCATTTTAGCGGTTTCTTTTGCACTCTCTGCACTTCGGTTTGCAAGGTTTTTCACTTCATCGGCAACTACGGCAAAACCCATACCAACCTCTCCGGCTCGTGCTGCTTCAACCGACGCGTTTAATGCCAGCATATTTGTCTGAAATGCAATATCATCTATTACATCAATAACATTTTGTATTTCATCTGCTGATTTACTAATCGATACCATTGATTCAAGCATCCTTTCCATTTCTTCAAAACCGGAAGCGGAAGCCTCGGTTGTTTTTTCTGCAATAATTGTCGTTTCTTTTGTAGTATCAACATTTTGCTTAACCATTGACGCAAGTTCTTCCATAGATGAAGTTGTTTCTTCAACAGCTGATGCCTGCTCTGTTGCACCATTTGCAATTTCCTGAGCTGCTGTGGCTAACTGCATTGAAGAATTGGATATTTGTGTTGAACTGTCTGATAGTAGTTTTGAAACTTCTTCCAGTGGTTTAATAATTGACCTGCTAAACCATATAATAATTCCAATAACAACAGCAATAACCAGAAAAATTATAACCGCAGAATGAAGAAGAATCTCAAAAGATACTTCAACTGATTTTTTCAATATCTTATCAAGAGGAAGTACTGTTTCAACTATCCAATAATTATCGATACCTGTAAAATGTATTGGAACAAATATATGATACATCCCGGTTTTTGAATCTTCGTAAAAATGCTCATTTCCTTTTTTAATAGACGCTAACATTTTTATTGATTCTTCATTTGATTCAATGCTTGTACCGATTTTACTACTATCTTTATAAGTTACATATACACCTTTTGCAGAAATAACCTGCACATATCCTGTTTCATAGGGTCGTATTGTACTTGTCATTTCATATAGTTTATCTAATAAAATATCAACCCCGGCAACACCAACAACTTTATTGTTATACCGGATCGGACTTGCAAGACTTGTCATCAGTACATCTTTATCACCGATTCTATAAAGATAAGGTTCTGTGACTACATCTTTTCCGGTATTTCTGCTTAATGTATAATATTCGCTTGTTTCATAATCAACCAGAACATCAAGAACAATTGTATTATTATTCTTTACAAGATATGGAAGTAATCGACCTGTTTTATCAGAACCTTGTTTATTAATAAATTCTGTATCTTTTCCATCAAAAGCATCCGGTTCCCAACCGGTCCAAGTTCCTATTAAACTTGGAAAACTATCAACCGTATCTCTTAATTGTGAATATACAAGAGAACGGTTTTCAACATTTGCGTTTTTTAAACCTTTCATTGACCCGGCAAGTGTTTTTGCAGTCATCAAACCATTTTCTATATAATTCTCGACAATTGCTGCAATAACTCTTGTTTCTTCTGCACCTAATAAATATGCATCCTCTTTAACACTTAGTCGTGCCATATTAGCTATATAAGGTACAATGACTATAAAAGCAGAAAGAAACAATACAATAAATAAAGTTAATATCTTAGCCCTGACACTTAGTCGTTTAATCATAATATCACCCCCAAAAAACTAAATTATTTTCTTTAATGTCGATAATAATTTTTCAGTTTCACACGGTTTTACAATCCAACCGGTTGCACCATTTTTTTTTGCTTCCTCTCTTCGTTCTTCTTTTGTTTCGGTAGTAAGCATAATTACCGGGGTTGATGTGTAAGCCGGTAATTTTCTGATTTCCTTCAATAAAGTAAGACCGTCCATAATTGGCATATTAACATCAAGAAGAAATAAATCAATTACCGGAGTACCTTTTAACTTATTGATTGCATCCTCTCCATTTTCTGCTTCCAACACCTCATACTCACTTATCAGACTTGTTTTCAACATCGAACGGATTATTGAAGAGTCATCAACTAAGCATATCTTTTTCATATTTTTCTCCTGTTAAAATAGTTCTATTAGATTATTTTGTCTTTTTAAATCAATTTTTGAATCTAAATTGAGTTCTTTAACGACTGATTCAAGTGCATCAAGCTCTCGTGATGTTGTCAGTCTGTTTCTTATCCGATATATTACTTCTGAAGCATGATCGGTTTGAATAGTATCAGATGTGATATATGGATTTAGTATTTGTAATGAATTATCAATAAAGTCTGATATTGCCAAATCAAGGTTTTCAGCCTCTTGTATAGTTATTTCGTGAAGTTGAATGACCGGAGATATATTCTTAATGTTTACTTTAATGACTTCAATAAACAATTGAATTTGGTTGTATATAGTTTCAAAATTTTTATCAAATGCCAGAAATACTGAATATAATTCCTGATTTGAACTCGACTGTTTTCCAACTAATTCAATAATTGTCCTTTCTCGAGTTGCAAAACTCACATTAATATCTTTCAATATGTTTTTTGATTCCTCAATCGTATTACTGATTTCTTTTAGAAAATTAAAAGTATACCCGGATAATTTTTTTATTTCTGTTGAAATTACACTGAACCCTTTTCCATTATCACCACTTCTTGCTGCTTCAATTGCAGCATTAATAGAAAGTACATTGACCTTATTCGCAATTTCTTCAATATTTCCGGTATTTTCAAATATTCTATTAATAATAGTTTCAAATAATCTCAGGTTTTTATCAAAAGTTGTAAAAGTCTCTCCGATAATTTCTGAAACTGATATTGAATCACTTTTAATTTCTTCACTTTTAGCAACTATTTTGTTTAAACTTGTTTTCTTTACTATTTCATCATGATATTCACTAATATTATGTACAAATGTAACAATCTTTTCTTGTAGTTTCAGAAGATCATTTGCTATCGGTGTGGTTGTAGAACTTAAATTTGAAGTTATAGAACGAATTAACATACTAATCGATTTTTTATATACTATTAGTTCATTATAATACGTTGTAATAGTATGACCGGTATCTGATTGTAACGATTCGTACTTCTCTTTATTTTTTTGAATTGTAGCAGCATTATCTGTTTTTATATTCTCAAGTTTTTCCTGCATTATTGTATTTTCATTATTTAAGTTTGCAATTACTTTTTTATTTACAAGATTTATTTTCTTTATTATCTGATACATAAGAACAAACAGTAATAACAGAATAATATTTCCAATAACAACAACCAGCATATTATTCATTACAAATATAAATATGATTACTTGTGAAATAGAAACAATACTATACACTAACATACTAACTTTCAAGTAATTTTCTTTCATTGTATATTCCTCATGCAAGCTTCAATTTATATAATTTTTTTCTGACTTATGCTCATTTCAATAATTTGATCAATATCTACAACCAAACCAATTTTACCACCGGCTAAAACACAACCTGATGATATTCCTTTCAAGTTCCTGAATTTCTGCCCAAGCGATTTTATTACAACTTCTTTCTTGGATATTATTTCATCAACCTGTAAAAGAAATCGTTTACCAATTGAATTTTCAACGACAATACCAATATTATTTTTCCCTTCAATTTGGTTTATAGAAAATAAATCCTTCAAATTAATTATTGGAAACACTTCTTCTCTTAATTTATAAACAGCTACAGAATTTACAGAATGTATATGTAAATCATTGAATTTAATTGATTCTATTATTGATGAAATTGGAATTATTAATACATTATCCTCAATCCTGATTATCATACCATCAATAATTGCCGTACTTAATGGGAAAATAAACATAAATCGTGAGAAATTGTCTGTTTCAGTTTGTATTTCAATCTTACCTTTGTTCGCTTCAATAACCGACCTGACAATATCCATCCCCACACCACGACCTGAAACCTGATCAATTGCATCAGCTGTAGAAAAACCACTTAGAAAAATTATATTATAGATTTGATTGTCTGATAGACTTCCTATTTCATCTGCTTTTAGAATGCCTTTTTCAAGTGCTTTTTTAATTATTTTATCTTTATTCAGACCTTGACCGTCGTCTTTTATTGAAATAACTATATTATTTCCCTTTCGTTCAGCACTTATTGTAATTTGCCCATGAACCGGTTTTCCCTTTGCCTGTCGCTCATCCTCACTTTCTATTCCATGATGAACAGCATTACGAAGAATATGAATCATCGGTTCTTCGAGACTTTCTATCAGATTTCTATCTATTTCAAGATCATCACCAAAGACCTCAACATCGACAACCTTACCAAGTTTTTTTGATACATCCCGCACCATTCGTTTTGCATTACCAAATAATGTTTTTATACTATCAGTACGTAACTGCATACCGGCATATTGAAGAACCTTAATTATTTTTTTTGTTTGTATTACTGCCGGAGAATTATCAGTAATCTGACCGCTTGCAATAAGTAACTCACCAATCATATCAACAATATAATTTACCTTAGACGCTTTTACCTTAATAATTTGATCTGTTTTTTCAGTTTTTTTCACAATAACATCATCTTTTTTCTCAACTTTATTTTGTGAATCCAAGCCTTCTTTTAAATCGTTTTGATTGATTATTTTCTCACCTACAGCAAGTTCTCCGAATTTTTTTGTAAATGCAGATTCTTTTTGAATTTCTAAAATATGTGAAACTTCGGGAGCCGACATTTTTCCACGTTCTATCATAATATCACCGATATTGGGTTTAACTTTTTCTTTGAGAGTACCAAGATTGTCTATGTAGCCTTCAAGCATCGATTTATCAGGTATTATAAAAACACCCTTTTTCAGGTAATCAATTATTATTTTTGATAAATCAACACCTTCAAGTAAACGGTCAATCAGATTGGAATCAACCTCAATTTTTTTATTTCGTAACAAATCTAAGATATTTTCGATACTATGCGTTAATTCACCAAAAGTGATAATTTTTAAAAAACCGCATTCCCCTTTAATTGTATGAAAAACACGAAAAAGATTACTTATCAGTTCAGAATTTGAAGAATTATTTTCAAGTTCAAGAATCAATTCCTGCGCAGTAGCAATTCTACCTTCAGCTTCAACGATAAAATTATTGATTAATTCATCAGATATTCCTAACCCCCGATCTTCATGTAAATTCTCTTCATTTTTCTGTATATTTTCATTTTCAATTAAAACTTCACTATTCATTTTTTTCTGTAAATAATCGATCTTTTCTGAAATTAAAGAGGTAAATTCATCATTGACACCTTTCTTAATCGCCTTATTTACAATTTGTACAGCTTCATCAATCTGCGGTATTAAATTTTGTTCACTATGTATCGTTTTTAAATCTTCAATTAAATCTGATAGTTTTGAAAGGCCAAGCATATCTCCATCTTCAGCATTAAGGATTCCATTCGTAATTTCCATAAATAATGAATTTTTATTCATACCAACGCTCCCTGTATTTTTTCCTGCCATTAATTGAATAGCATTACGTATGCCATTGTTAAAATATTTAATGATAGCATGTTAATAGCAATTTACTTAACAAATTGTATGAAACCATACATTAAACAGAATGATTTCATACAATTTTCTATTAACAACTCTGTGACATAAATTAATAAACACTTATAACTAATGGTACAAAAAATGCTTGAAATAAACATCAAATTTTATAAAGTTCTATTGTAGGGAGAAATACGTATGCATACTATTTCTGAACTTTGGGAAAAGCAATGTAAAACAATTGATTTTAATCATACAAAAAAAAATATTCTCATTTACATATCTGATGATTCACAAATTGTTTGTTCGGTCATTGAAAAAAATCTTAAAGAAAACGGGTTTACTACTGAAGTTTTTACAACAATTGAAAAACTTGTTGATAGAATAAAAATCAAAAAACCTGATGTTATTTTACTTGATTTTTATTTTGAGGAATCAACAAGTCTTGAATTTATACAAAACTACGCACAATCAATACCTATTATTTGTATGTCAACAACAGAAAATCCTGATGACTTAAATCTTATTTTCAATAACCAGATAGTTGATTTCATACCAAAACCAATTCATTCTGATATTCTATGTTTGAAAATCAACAATTTTACACGAAGAATTGAACAAATGAAAGATTTTGAAACAATTCAAGTGTTTATTGACTCTCTGCTTTATACTATTGAGATTCGCGATATTTACACAAGAGGTCATTCAGAGCGAGTTTCATGTATATCAGAACATATTGCAAAATATATATCACTTGATGAGCAGCAGGTTCAAATTATAAAACGAGGTGCATTACTTCACGACATTGGTAAAGTAGGTGTTCGTGATTCAGTTTTACTAAAAGCAGGTTCATTATCAAATGAAGAATTTGCTGAAATCAAAAATCATACGGTGTTCGGATATAATACCTGCATAAATTTGAATTCATTTCATCCTTATCTTTCAATTATACGAAGTCATCATGAAAAACTTGACGGCTCAGGATATCCTGACGGTCTAAAAGGGAGTGAAATACCGATAGAAGTACAAATTGTTTCGATTGCAGATGTTTTTGATGCCTTAACATCAAAAAGAGTGTATAGAGATGCATTATCATTAGAAACTGCTTTTAAAATTCTTTTTGAAGAGTATAAAAAAGGGTTCTGGGATGTTGAAATAATAAATGCACTACGTTCATTAAGTGAGAAAAAAACTATTTAAAATAAAGAGGCTATTTCATGGAAAAAACCATTAAAAGTATATTAATAGCTGATGATACAACTGAAAACCTTCACTTGCTTGCCGATTTCCTGATTGATGAAGGATATCAAATCAGAACTGTTACAAGTGGTGCTCTTGCTATTAAAGCTGTTGAAACGGCTATTCCCGATCTTATACTTTTGGATATTAGAATGCCCGGTATTGACGGCTATGAAGTATGCAAACAATTAAAAAAAAATGATGTAACAAAAAATATACCCATTATTTTCTTAAGCGGATTAATCGATCCAAATGAAAAAGAAAAAGCATATCAATTAGGCGGTGATGATTACCTTTCAAAACCATTTGATAGCAACGAATTAATAATAAAAGTTAAAAACCTGATAAATCTCAGTATTACACGAAAATCAATAGAAAAACTACAATTAGAAATTGTAAAACTCACTAATAAAATAACTGAATTGGAAAAAGCATGAATACTGTAACAATTTCATTAATTCAAATATTACAAAACCTCACTGTACTTTTTGCACTGGTTTTTGTCTTTACACTTATTAAGCCGCATCTCAATACTTTTAAACCTCTATTTCAACAAATAATATTCGGTTTTATTTTCGGTATTATTGCAATTATCAGTATGCAGGTTCATATTATTGAAACTCCCGGTATTAGCGGACGATTTCTTATTGCCTGTGTTGCCGGTATGTTTTGCGGCCCGATTCCCGCACTGATAACAGCTGCTTTTGCTGGTTATTGGCGATATAGTATTGGCGGTTTTGGCTTAATTCCCGGTATAGGTTCAATTATAACCAGTTGTTTTACCGGAATAATTATATTCGCCATCTGGAAAAATAAAGTTTATCACTTTAGAATCTATTACTTCATAATAATTGGCATGATCATTGCATTTCAGGGAATTTTCTGGATATTTTTTCTACCCGCTCATACAATATTTACAATGCTTCGCGAAATGACTTTACCGCTTTTTTTTTCCAATGTAATTGATATGACTGTTTTAGGCATCCTTTTTAAATATACAATGCGTCAAAAGGAAATAGAAAATCGATTTCAAAATATATTTAACGGTGCTAATGATGCAATATTTATTCAAAATGAAATTGACGGTTCAATACTGGATGTCAACGACACGATGCTTGCAATGTATGGATATGATAATAAAAAAGAAGTTTTAAACTTACCAATCGATAAATTTGGTGTCATTGAAGAAGGTTATTCAATGACAGAAGCACTAAAAAAAATTTCTATCACCTCTGAATTATACTCTCATTTATTTATATGGCATGCAAAAAGAAAAAACGGTACAACATTCTGGGTTGAGGTATCTTTAAAACGGAACATCATAGGATCAGAATATCGAATAATCGCATCTGTACGGGATATCTCAGACAGAAAAAAAATAGAAATGAAATTACAGAATGAAAGAGACCGTTCACAGAAATATCTTGATACCGTTGAATCAATTATAGTCAGTTTAAATCATGAAGGAAAAATCAGTCTTATCAATAGAAAAGGACGGGAAGTTTTAGGTTATACAGAAAGTGAATTATTAGGACAAAACTGGTTTAAAAAATGTTTACCTCAACCTGAAGGTATGGAAAAAGTTTATCCGTATTTCTTAAAAATGCTTCATGGTGAAATGAATTCCACAGAATATCAGGAAAATTCAATCATCACAAAATCAGGTATAATCCGGACAATTGCTTGGCATAATAGTTTAATCATAAGCGAAGATGGTACGATACTTGAAACCCTCAGTTCGGGAGAAGATATTACAGAACGAAAAAAAAACGAAAAAGAACTTGAAGACTACCGGCATAATCTTGAAATACTTGTAGAAGAAAGAACAAACGCTCTTGAAAAAATTAATAAAGACCTCATTCTCGCAAAAGAAGCTGCTGATAAATCAAATAAATCTAAAAGTCAATTTCTTGCCAATATGAGTCATGAAATGCGAACTCCATTTAATTCAATATTAGGTTTTTCAAAATTACTCGTTAAAGATGATACACTTTCAGATACTCAAAAGAGCAAATTAGAAATTATTATTAAAAGCTCGGATCATCTCTTAAAATTAATTGATAACATACTCGAAATGTCAAAAATTGAAGCGGGTCACATAAAACTTGATATAAATAACATTAATCTTCAATCCACATTATTCAGTATAATCAATATGATGAAATCCAAAGCAGCCGAGAAAGGTCTTGAATTACACCTTGAATTATCTGATAAAGTTCCTCAAAGATTAAAAATGGATGAAATGAAATTCAGTCAGATTCTAATAAATCTTATTAATAATTCAATGAAGTATACAGATCAAGGGTATATAAAAGTTTCGATTCAACATAAAAAAACAGAAACACTTTGCATGATACATCTTATCTGCACTATCGAAGATTCGGGCATTGGTATAGCCTCTGAAAATCTTGAAAAAATATTTTCACCATTTGAACGGGTAGGTGATAAACAAAATAATATTTCCGGAGCAGGATTGGGGCTTGCTATCACTAATCAATATGTTCAATTAATGAACGGAACAATAGAGGTAGAGAGTACAAAAGGAAAAGGCTCAATTTTTACGGTAACAATACCCGTTGAAGTTGCAAATGAAAATTGTATTATTAGTGAAAGTGAAAATGAAATAAAATCAGTCACAGGGTATGCTAATACCGGTAAAAAATATACAATTCTTATAGCTGATGATCAGATTGAAAATTGTTTGCTTTTAAAAAACATCCTCGAAGATGCCGGATTTACAGTTATATCGGTTCATAATGGGTGCGAAGCAATAAATGAAACAATAAAATCCAGCCCTGATCTTATATTTATGGACTGGCGAATGCCACAGATGGATGGTATTGAAGCAATAAAACAGATAAAACAAATAGAAAACAGTAAAAATATCCCGATAATTGCATTAACAGCCAATGCTTTTAATGAATATAAAGAGGAAATATTAAAAGCCGGTGCATCAGATTTTATAAAAAAACCCTTTAGAGAAATTGAATTATTTGATACAATTCAAAAATATCTTCCGATAATATATACTTATAAAGAAGGTGTCAGACACAATAAAAATGAGGGTGAAAATTTCGACATTTCTGCAATTGCAAAAGAAGTTCCTCAATCAACAAAAACTGAGATATTAACAGCAGCCCGACTCGGAGTAAGTAACGACATTAAAAACATCTTAAAAAACAATCCCGAGCTTGATTCAACCCTAACCAATAAAATAGAAAAATTATTATATCTCTACAATTTTGAAGAAATTATAGCATTATTTGAAACCGAATAATGCTATAATTAAAGAATAGTATTTATAAATCTTCAATATTCTTAAACTCTTCGTCATCTTCAAATGATATATGATTTGATTTTTTCTCAGATTCTTTTGGTGGTAATAATTTTTGTTTAGGCGGTAACCTCTTAAATGTTTTTTGCACATTTCTTGATACCGGTTTTATGGTATTTTTTTGTTCTTTCTTTACTACACTTCTTTCACCCGTAACAATGAATAGAAGATTGTCAACAAGTTCATTCAAACTGCTAACCTGTCCCTGTAATTCTTCTGCAGCACTTGCTGTTTCCTCAGCAGAAGATGCATTTGTCTGAACAACCTGATCAAATTGAATAATTGCCATATTAATCTGTTTTATACCGGTATCCTGTTGCTTTGAAGCCGTTTCAACCTCTTTATTCATTTCTGTTACTTTATTAATGTTATTAAATATTTCCTTAAATGTTTCTGCAAGTTTATTTGATGAAACAACTCCGTCTTCAATAGATTTTATTGACTCTTTAATGAGCTTCGCTGTTTCTTTTGCAGATTCTGCACTTCGTCCGGCAAGATTTTTCACTTCATCAGCAACAACAGCAAACCCCATTCCAACCTCACCGGCACGGGCTGCTTCAACAGCTGCATTAAGAGCAAGCATATTTGTCTGAAATGCAATATCATCAATGACATCAATAACATTTCGTATTTCTTCACTTGATTTACCAATTTGATTTATGGAAGTAAGCATTTTTGACATTTGCTCTTCACCGCTTGATGCAAGCTCAGAAGTCTTTACTGCAAGAATACTTGATTGTTGAGTATTTGATACATTTTGAGTAACCATAGACGATAACTCTTCCATAGAAGCCGATGTTTCTTCAACTGAAGCAGCCTGTTCTGTTGCTCCATTTGAAATTTCTATACTTGCTGCAGATAATTGTTCAGAAGCATCGCCGATTTGACTTGAACTGCTTGATAATACCTTAACAATTGTACGTAATGGTTTACCAACTATTTTTTCAATGAGTATAAAAAGAATTGATATGATAAGTAATAAGGAAACAAGACCGATACCTATAATTGTGTTTCTTAACATATTTGATAAACTTAATAAATCAGACCGGTCGATAGTCACACATATAGTCCACGGGAATGTGTTTAATTTGCTGTAAAATAAATTTTTATGAACTCCCTTAAATACATATGGTGTATGATCAACTTTTTTTTGAGAAGAAAGAATGTTATATTTATAATCAGAAATCTGATCGGACAATACATTTTTTTGATCAGGGTGTATAATATTAACCCCTTTATCATCCATTAAAAACGGATACCCCGTTTCACCATATTTTTTTGTAAGTATATATTTTTCACCATATTTTTTTAAATCAATAGCTAAAGCAAAAGATCCGATAAACTCACCGGCATCAGAAAAAACAGGTGATGCAATAACAAAGAAAGCATTTCCTGTGGTTTGTGATTTAAGGACTTTTGTATCATAAAAAGTTCTTACAGTTTCAGTTTTCATAACACCCCAAAAGGCTTGCCCGGACATATCAAGACCTATAGCATTTTTATCCGGTGCATTTGCAATGATTTTACCCGTTTTATTGGTAAAAAAAGCACTTTCAATAATATCAGATGATTTATATGAATCTTCGATAAGTGCATGTATTTTATCGTATTTTCCTGATGTTATTTCATCAATTACTGCTTTTCGTAATGTACCAAGATACACTCTTCTTCCCAGATTTGTAAATTCTGTTTCAATCTGTTCCCCTAACTGAACAGCCCCCTGTTGCATTGACTGAAATTGTATTTTATACACACCACTTTGCACAACGGAACTAACAATAAGTATCACCGTAGAAAATATTATGGTAAAAATAAGTGATACAAAAAGCACTATTTTTAACGCAAGTGACATTTTTTTCTTCATGATCAACTCCTATGTATAAAAAATGATATTCAATATATATAATGATAGTTATTAATGAGATTCCTGTCAATAGCATACAAAAAATTATGAACCGGCACTCTCATATTTATTTATGCCTTGAAGCCATATCCAATATGAAAGGCAGGCAAAAATAAGACTCATCATTACCGTTCCACCGATTGCAAATAAGACCGGTAATTTATTGACAAAATATGCTGCAGGAAAAAAAGCGGTAAAACCAAATGGAATTATATAGCAAATAATAAACTGAACTACTTTCCCGTAAATCGTAACCGGATATTTTGCAAAATCACTTACTGAATATACCATGTGCATAACAGACCTTGAGTCTTTAAACCAAAATGATAATGAAGCAAAAATCAGTTTTATTGATGCGTAAATAACAGTACCGGCTATAATACTGATTATTAACAAAAATATATTGAGAATTGAAAATGATATATTCAGTTTCACAATACTTATTGATAAAAGAACAATCCCGACAATTAATTCACCAAAAGCATCAGGTTGAAAAACTTCTGATAACAGTTGAAATAACGGATTAATCGGACGCAGAAGATAACGGTCAAATTCACCTTTAACAACAATATTAAAACTTAAAAACCACAAATTATCTGTTAATAAATGATCCAAACCCCGCGGAATTTGCGCAAACCCGTAAATAAAAAGAATTTCATAATAACTCCATCCATTAATATCAGGAATCTGTTCAAATACAACTTGAATAAATAAAATGCCTATAATTTGAATGAAAAAAAAACCAATTAGCCCGGTTATAAAATCAAATCTATATTCCATAATTCTTTTTAAGTATTGGGATGTAAATATTGAATAAATTTTAAAAAATCGTTGAATTTTCATTATCAACCACCTAAAATTGTAAGTTTCTTAATTGCCTGCTTCCAGATAAACATTGATAAACCCCAAATAATTATAAGCCACGATATTTGAACTGCCATCATTATCAACATATCATTTCCGATTAATTTCCCGGAGTAAATCATAACCGGCGTATAAATCATTGATGAAAAAGGCATGTATTGTATAATTATTCTTAAATAACCCGAAAAAAAATCTATCGGTATCATACGCCCTGATAGAAAATTAACAATAGCAAACATCGCTACAGAAATTCCCCAGATACTTGTTGTAAAAAATGAAATCGTTGCAATCATAAAAGTAAAAAAGAAATATATCAGATAACTTATTAAACAACTGAAAATAAATAAAACAATCGTGCCTATCCCGGGTGGCAGTATATTGTGTGCAAAAAATAAATATCCGGTCAGAATAATAAATAACGGCAGAATATAATATAATAATACATTAATCAGATTACCGAGTGATAAGAAAAGAATCTGAAAATGATAATTTATCGGTTTAATCAAGCTCATGGAAATCAAACCGGATCTTACTTCATTAGGAATTGTTTCTAACGCATTCGATGACATAATTACATTTGCAATCAAATCACTGATTACAATATAGATTATCATCTCAATCATTGAAAAATTCATCAGTTCGGTTTTCCCCGAACTTTTATAAATTGCCTGCCAGAGATAGAGCGTGACAAAAACCCTTAATAATCTCGCAGACATAAAGAAAAAGAAATTCAATCTATACGTAACAAAAGTCTGAAGCGTCGCACCGGTAAAAGGAAGATATTTTTTGAAAAAATTACTCATAACTGCTTTCCCAAACCGGTTTTTCCGGAATAAATATTTTTTACAATCTCTTCAATCGCTGTTTCTTTAATGGTAACATCAAGAATCGGGGTATGTTTGATAATTGCTGATAAAATATCCCCCGATTGGATTTTATTTTTATTGTATGAAACACTCAGTGATGCACCACAAATTTCAACCTGCAAATCGGTCGTATTTTTTTGCAATACTGTATTTAGATCAAGACCTCCCGCACCATCCAATGAAGCTAAATCTACTGAAATGTTTTTCATATACCCGTAGGTATTTTTTATTTCTTTAATTGAACCGTCGTATATCTTTTCACCCTGATCAATTATAATAATTCTTTTACACAGTTCTTCAATATCCTGAAGATCATGGGTTGTAAGAATGACGGTTGTTTTAAATTCATTATTAATATCCCGAATACCTTTTAGCATACTTGCTTTAACCATAATATCAAGCCCGATAGTCGGTTCATCAAGATACAATATTTTAGGATTATGGATAAGTGACGCAGCCAGATCAGCACGCATTCTTTGCCCCAGTGAAAGAGTTCTCACCGGAGAGGAAATAAAATCTTTTAAACCAAGCAAATCATTCATAAATTCATAGCGTACTTTGTAATCTTTATCTGATACTTCGTAAATTTCTTTTAAAATACCGAAACTTTCAACAAGCGGTAAATCCCACCAGAGTTGAGTTCTTTGTCCGAAGACAACACCTATTTGTTTTGCATTTTCTTTTCTATTAAGATATGGAATTACGCCATTAATCTCACATTTTCCCGAAGTAGGAACCAGAATACCGGACATCATTTTTATTGTCGTTGATTTCCCTGCACCATTTGCACCGATATAACCAACCATTTCACCATCCTGAATGGTGAAATTCATATTTTTCACAGCGTGTTTTTCTATAATTTCTCTTTTAAAAATGCCTTTTATTGCACCTGCTAACCCGGTTCCACGCTTATACGTTTTAAATGTTTTATTGAGGTTTTCTACTTGTATCATATATTTTCCTTGATTCAGGATACTATCATATTGCAATTATAAAGTCGATTGTATGTTAAATAATCATCAAAAAAAATGTATAGAATACAATTCCTGTTATAATAACGATATAATCGATTTTTCGTAAAGATTCTTTAAAAATCACTCTGTTTCTATTTGAACATTTGATTTCCATTGCAAAAGCAGTTGTAATTGCTTTTCTGACCATATTCAAAATTAAAGGATTAAAAATTAAAGATGCTTTTTTAATAGGATTTCTAATTGTAGTTCCCGCTTTAATTTTCAAAGCATTTGTAATTGCATTGTACTCCATAAATATTGCAGGTATAAATTTAATAGTAAGCGAAATATATAATCCTAAATCAAGTTTATTAATTAACGGTATTTTTCTAAATACGATAGTTAATAAATCATTTATTTGAGATATTTTTGTTGTTGTCAAAACAATTTCTGTTGACAGAAAAGAAGTAATTAATCGCATAATAAAAAAAGATTGGGTTATAAAAGATGCTTTGTAGAATATAAAACCGGTTGAAAATGAAAAACCGCAAGAACCAAAAATCAATGCAAATAGACTTAAGTAAACAAGAAAAATTGACCGTTTTAACAAATCAATAAAACTAAGTTGTATGAAAAAAATAATCACAATTAAAAACAAAAAAATCAAAACTGATACTGCACTATTTTCATTAAATATCATCAGATTGAGAATAAAAAAAACAACAATTTTAGCAACCGGATGTATCGTATGAAGAAATGATTTATGATTTGAATATAAAAAAAGCGTTACTGAAGCCATGTGAGATCTTCTTTTTTTGTATAAGTTACAAATGGATTTCTTAGTCCGAATTTGTTAAAATCAATTGTATGAATATCATTGGTTGTCATATCATACTTTATTAAACCATTATCTAAAATAACAAGTCTGTCAGCGTGCGATAACACTTTTTCAAGTTCATGCGTTAAAACAA
The DNA here is from genome assembly GCA_001829315.1 of Spirochaetes bacterium GWE1_32_154. Lineage (GTDB taxonomy): Bacteria > Spirochaetota > GWE2-31-10 > GWE2-31-10 > GWE2-31-10 > GWE2-31-10. The sequence continues at coordinate 141,168 of MIAY01000001.1, forward strand.
TAACTGTTTTCCCGTCAGATTGTAATTTAACGAGTGATTGCAAAACATTAACAATTGAAGGATAATCTAAATTTGCAAATGGTTCATCAAAAACCATTACCTCACAATTCATAGCAAGCATGCCGGCAATTGCAAGACGTCTTTTTTCACCACCCGATAACGAATAAGGGTGGTTATCTTTTTTATCGGTTAGACAAGACCATTCTAAAACATTCTCAGTAATTGAAATAATTTCATCTTTTTTTAACCTTAGATTCTTTGGCCCGATAGCAATATCATCATACACAGTTTCACCTAAAATCTGGCTATCAGCATCCTGAAAAATAAGCCCGATTTTTCCTCGTATACTTTCAGGTTTTTTTACAATCGAAATGTCATTATAAAAGATATCACCGGTGTCAGGAGTTTCCAACCCTGATAAATGTTTCATTAATAGCGTTTTACCTGAACCGTTTTTACCGGCGATTACTATAAATTCACCTTTATTAATAGTGAGATTAATCGTATCAAGACCTTTATAACCATTTTGAAAAGTATGTGAAATATTTTCTATTCGTATAAAACTACCGGGCATTATATCATCTCATGGATTATTGGTTTAAGTTTCCATCCAATACTGCCTGCGATAATTATTTTTATACTATCACCAATTAAATATGGCAACATTCCAACTTTAATTGCTTTTTCAAAAGTAAAACCCAATTTCATTTTTAACCATGTCACACCAATTGCATAAATTATAATTGATGCAATGATTAATACAACATAACATCTAATTAAACCGGGTCTTTTTCCGTATGTTAATAAACCAATAATCACAACAGCAATAATGTAGGATAATAAATATCCGCCTGTCGGACCCATTATATGTGCTATTCCTTTTCCGCCACCTGAAAAAACCGGTAATCCAATAATTCCAAGCAATAAATATATACTAATAGAAATAAATCCCCATAAAGGACCTAAAACGAAACCTGTTAATAAAATAAACATGTTTTGCAAAACAATTGGTATCGGTGAACCGGGAATTGGAAATGAAATATAGGCTCCCACGCAAATAAGAGCTGCAAATAATGCTGCAAGAACTGACATAATCTGATTGTAATTTTTATTTCTCACTTTTTTCTCCTGGATATATTTTTATTTTATTTTGTCCATCGCTTACAATTGCCGCACCGGTTTGTGTGACATCCTCAACTATTCCATACGTATTTTGACTGCCGGCTTTATATTTTATTTTCTGTTTTGTTTGTATAACTAAACTCTTAAATTCATCAACCGGATTCTTTTTAGCATTTTGAGAGTCTCTATATTCATCTAAAAAGTGCTGTAAAATTTGCCTTCTCGAAATTTGTTTATTAAGTATCGAATGAAGTGAAACACCTTCATTCAATTCAACCATATTATTAACATTTACACCGATTCCAATGTTTATAAATTTACACCGGTCACCGGCAATATAACTTTCTGATAAAACACCGGCAATTTTTTTATCGCCGTATAAAATATCATTTGGCCATTTTAATGAAACATCAATAGAAAAATATTTTTGCATAACATTATGAAGAATAACTAATGAACGAAATGATTCCTGTAAATATAAATGCGCCGGTATTTGTTTTTTATTTATCACTGTAAAAAATAGACCACCATTTTGAGAAGACCAGTATCTTCCTTTTGTTCCTCTACCGTTATTTTGCGATTCTGCAACAATTATCGTTCCGTCATCGTAATGTCCATTCGAGGCTACATCCATTGTTGAATTTATTGAAGAAAAATGTTCAATTTTATTTGAATATTCAGCAAACTCCCATGGATACAAATAATCTTCCGATGTATCAATGGTATAACCCTTTGCACCCGATTGAATAATGTAACCTGCTTCTTTAAGTGCTTTTATATGTTTCCATAATGCCACACGTGAAAAACCAAGTTCATTACTCATTAACTCGCCTGATACCGGTTGTGAATTATTACGAAGTGTATCTAATATTTTTTTTCTTATTACATTGGTGTTAACCATATTTAATTGTATGGTTAACACAATATTTGTTTTAAATCAAGAAATTATTCAACAAACCGTATAAGATTTGGTTTGTCAAATAATAATTTTGTATCATGCAGATTTTTTACAGAAAAACTTTTTGGTTTCTTTTCATAGTATGTAATTTTAGATTTATCAAGAAAATCAAAAAATGTATTCTTTTCTGTATTTGGGATAAGAAAAATCGAATTCGGTTTCATTTCATACGCATTAACCAAACCATTTTCAATCAATTTTGAAATAATTTTACCTTTTTCTTCTGTTTCACAAAAGAATAATGTACCTTCTATCATATAATATGAACTATGTTTTTCATACCAGCTTTTGATTGTAGATTCTACATTTGAAGTTAACTCTACAGAATGATCATTAACAAAATCAAGAAAATAACTATAGGCAAAACCTGAATGAATTGATCTTTTTATAGAAATATCATTTATTTCAAATTCTGCAACTTTATCATATTTAACAAGATTAGAAAAAATTGCGTTCTTAAAAAAATCAGGCTCTGTAGTATCCGAATTAATATAAATTGAATAATTAGAACTCAATTTAATATCCATCTTTTTGTTAACAAACGTTTCATAATATTTAACCGTAATCATATCATCATTAATGGCAAAAAAATCAATTTTCAATAAAAAGTTTATTATTCCAATAATATCAATTTTGAATGGTTCATTTTTTAATTCAGAAGAAAGAAAACAGGATTTATATAAATCTTTGAATGAATTAACATTAATTACGCAATTTGTTTTATTTTCATAAATTGTATCAATCACAAAATTAAGATATGGAAACACCGTTTTAAGTATTTCAAGCATCTTTTCATGTGGTTTCAAATTAAAAAATGCTTCAACAGCAATCCAGTCGATTTCATCATTATTTACAAAACTAAATGAACAAAAATATGCAATTATATCATATTCTTCTTTTGTAAAACCGGTAAATGAATTAAAAACCTGTTGTAACTCATCAAAATCTTTTTTATACAACGTACCTGATTTAGAAAACTTAATTTCTTTTGTTAACATATACAATAATAAATTGCTGATGTGCGCAAGACTTATACTATCATAAGAGTTACTTGTATCATTATTTAATAATTGTATATTAACCGGTTCAATGGCCGATTTCTTTGTCAGAAGTGCAGGAACAATAATATATCTGTTTTCGCGAACAAAAATGAAATTTTTGTTCTGCAAATTGGAGATGATCTTACCGATGATTGACGGATGTTCTCCAAGTAAAATACTGATTTTTTCATTTATAAATGTTATAGGTGTTTTTGGCAAAATTGATAATAACCGTAATACATTCACTTCCGAATTATTTAATTTTTCAATTAATTTCTCAACGACACCTTCATTGTTTAATAAAGATTTAAGGCTCGTCACATATGTGTCGGAAGATTTCTTTAGTAAAACAGGACCAAAAAACAATTCATACAATCTTAAAATTTCATCTTCTAATAATTCATTTAAACTTTCTACTTCAAACATAATATTTCCTCTGGTTTCCAATAATCTATTTCGTAATTATAACCTTGCTCTGTTAAAAATCGTTGTCTCTTATGTGCATACTCTTCTTCAATTGAATCTTTTGTTGTCAACGTGTAAAAATAAGAAACATTGTGTTTTTTAGGTCTTAAAATTCTACCAAGTCGCTGTGCTTCTTCCTGTCTTGACCCATACGTCCCGCTTACTTGAAATAATACATTTGCGTCGGGCAAGTCAATCGAGAAATTTGCAACTTTACTTACAACAAGTGCTTTAATTTCACCTTCCCTGAATTTCTTATATAATTCATCACGCATTGAATTAGGAGTTTTCCCTGTAATTAATGGTATATTTAATTCTTCTGATATTGTCTTTAATTGATCAATATAATGACCTATTATCAGAATATGCTGATCCTGGTATTTTGTCAACAAATCTTTTATAACAAGTAATTTTAACGGGTTTTGTGCTGCAATTGTAAATTTTGATTTAAGATCTGATGTCAGATAATCAATTGTTTGTTCTTCCAATAAAGGAATTTTGATTTCATAACAACGGGCTTCTGAAATCCAGCCCTGTTTCTCAAGAACTTTCCATGGTGTATCAAATTTTTTGGGGCCTATTAAACAAAAAACATCTTTCTCATGACCATCTTCACGGATTAATGTTGCTGTCAAACCAAGTCTTCGCTTACTTTGTATACCGGATGTTATTTTAAAAATAGGCGCCGGTAATAAATGAACTTCATCATATATTATCAAACCCCAATTCTGTGCCTGAAAAATCCCCAAATGAGGAAACGGGCTTTCTTTATCTTTTCGATATATCAATATCTGATATGTGGAAACCGTTATTGGTTTAATTTCCTTTTTATCACCGGTATATTCGCCAATCATATCTTCTGTAATATCTGTTTTATCAAGGATCTCTTTAATCCATTGATGAACTGATGCAACACTTGTTGCCAATATTAACGTATAACTTTTTATCCTGGTTAAAATGTCAATGCCTATTATTGTTTTTCCTGATCCGCATGGTAAAACAATTGTTCCGTGACCACCTAAATCTGTTCCTGATTGATAAAAAGCATCAGTTGCTAATTTCTGATATTGCCGCAGAACAAAATCTTTCCCTGTTTTTGTATGTTTAACAATATTAATCTCAAGAGGATCACCGGGTGTATAACCTGCTATATCATAAATTGGAATATTCTGGTTGAAAAAATCAACTTTCAAATCCCCTCGTCTTAAAATATCAATTTTGTATTTACCATCTGAGATTTTATTGAAAAGATATTTTTTTAACTTATCCATAGAAAATGCTTCTAATTCAATTTTACTGTCTTTAATATGTAAAATGACAGATTCGTCTGTCGTATCTTTTAATAACTCAACCTTACCAAATCTTGAATATATAATTCTTATTGTTTCAACAACATTTTGCGGGACATCAAATTTAGAATATTTATGTAATACAGCAACTATTTCTTCAAATTTAATCCCCATTGCAGAAGCATTCCATATACTTATTGAACTAATTTGATAGGTATGAATATGCTCCGGAGATTTTACAAGTTCTGCAAATTTAACTAATTCATTTCTTGCTTCTTCAAATTTGTTATTATATACTTCAAGAAGCAATGAACTGTCACTCTGTACAATAAGCGGGTTAGTCGGGTCTATAGTATTACTCCAATTTTTCTTTTCCAATTATAGCATTTTAGCGGTTCAATGCAAGCAATTATATACTTTATAAATAGAGAAGGCAAAATGAGTAAAAAAAATGATAATAATTATGTATTTTCTTACAATTCTGAGGGTGAAATGCCCAAACACTTCTTTGATAAGTCCGGAAATTTCATCGGAAATGTAAATAAATCAAATGACGGATTTATTAGAGTTCAATTAGACAAAAAATCAAGAGGTGGGAAAACAGTAACTCTTGTCTGGGGTTTTAATGAAACCGCCGATATTAATACAATTTGTAGTGAATTAAAAAAAAAATCAGCATCAGGCGGAGCTGTTAAAGAAAGTAAAATCGAAATACAGGGTGACAAATTAGCAGTTATTGAAAAATATTTACTTGATAACAATTACAAAGTAAAAAAAGTTGGCGGTTAAGTATTTTAATGACGCCGATAGCCTTTAATTATATCCAATACTGAATTCTCTATCATTTCTTTACTGTTTTCTTTTGCAATATAGTAAATTGACTGAGTTGATGCAATACTACCTGATAAAAAACTAACCTGGTAACTGTAATCTGTGCCCTCATAAAAAAAACTATAATTAAAAAATGCAACCATTAATCGTTTGTATGAATATGTCCCTTTATTTACAAAGGTCCCATTTCCATATTTCATTATAATTTCATTGAGAAAATCTTCTTCGATTGCCGGATCACTATTTATTTTTGTAATATTTATAAATCGGGGATAAGATGCAATTGTAACCAACGATGGATTTACTCTCGTAGAATTATCATATAATACTACATCAACAAATTGAGTATTTATAAATTTTTCTATATGACTATCCAAATCCTGATCAAGATTAGTTTGATAGATATTAAAAAGTGCTGGAATTGGAATTGAATATTTATTTTTAGTATCAGTATATCTATGTGAACAAGAAATAAAAAATAAAAATGAAATTAATAGAATAAAAAACTTTTTCAAAATATCTCCTTCAATTAAAAAGGGATAAAGCTATTGCAATATCCCATTTATTCACACTATAGTTGTGTTCTGTAATTTATTTCTTAAAACATTCTAATTGTTTTGCAAAAGAACTGTCTTTTAATTTTCTCAATGCTTTTTTCTGAATTTGTCTGACTCTTTCTCTGGTAATTCCAAGAAGTTGTCCGGTTTCTTCTAAAGTATGAGAACCAACACTATTAAGACCGAACCTCAATTCAATAATTTGTTTTTCTCTAATGCTAAGATTATCTAAAACAGCATCAATAGTATCTGTTAAAGCAGCAGAAAAAATTTCTTCATACGGTGACTCACCGACAAATTCACCAAACTCTTTACTTGAATCACCTTCAATTGGTGCATCCAATGAATAGGTATCTTGAGGAATACTTCCCATTTTCTTTATTTTATCGGCTGAAATTCCTACGATTTCAGATACTTCCTGATACGAAGCTTCACGACCGGTTGACTCATTTATGCTTTTTGCAGCAAAATAACACTTTTTAATAGTATTAAGCATATGTATAGGAATTCTAATTGTTTTCCCTTTATCGGCTAATGCTTTAACAATTGCTTGTCTAATCCACCATGTACCGTATGTTGAAAATTTAAAGCCTTTTGTATAATCAAATCTTTCTATCGCCTCAATAAGACCTATGTTACCTTCATCGATTAGATCAAGAAAACCTAAGCCTCTATTCTGGTATTTTTTAGCTATTGATATTACAAGCCTTAAATTAGCTCTAATCATTTTATTTTTATTAAACATCATCAAATCGGTGTGGTGTTTTAACTCTTTTTTAATTACATCGTTATCAGAATCAGGATTTTTGGTTAATTTATCAATAGACTCCTGGTGATCGACAATTAACTTGGAAACATCGTACTCTTCTTTTGAACTTAACAATGGAATCTTTGCAATTTCTTTGAGATAAATTGCGAGTGAAGACGAATCTTCCATGTTTGATATGGACGCATCAATTGACTTTGCTACTTTATTAATTTTCGTTGTTGTTACTTTTGCTGATATGGTCTTTTCTTTAATCATAAAAACCTCCGCATAGTTTGTAAATAATTCGTAATTTAATTATAACTCTATTACGGAGAAAAGCAAATTTAATATAGAGAAATATTTTTTTATTAATAATTTCTCTATATTATTAATATATATTTTAGTATTTATAGTTATTGTACATTTACACGTCGTATTTTCTTTTTTCCCAATGCTACAATTATTCCTTTATCGGTAAGGTAATCGAGATTAATGACTAATTTATCATCAACAACTTTTTCAGAATTTATTTTACATCCACCTTGTGCTATTAATCTTCTAACTTCGCTTTTTGAAGCTGCAAGTTCGCATTCTACAACAAGATCAACAATATTTATGCCGGTTTCAATTCTTTTTCTTGCAATTTCAGTAGTTGGCATAAATTCTATTGTATCACCACCTCCAAATGCTGCACTTGCTCCCTCTCTCGCTTTTACAGCTTCCTCTTCCCCATGCACAATTCGTGTTACTTCAAAGGCAAGTCTTTTTTTAGCAACATTTAATTCCTGGTATTGTAACCCTTCATACTGCTTTATATCTTCAAGATCAAGAAATGTATATAATTTCAAGAATCGAATAACGTCATCATCAGTTACATTAATCCAATATTGATAAAAATCATACGGACTTGTTAATTCCGGAGATAAAAATGTAGCTCCTGATTCAGTTTTACCCATTTTTTTACCATCTGATGTTAAAATTAAAGGAAATGTTAAACATTCAACACCTTCACTTTTTTCAACTCTTCGAATTAATTCTGCTCCTGAAACCATATTAGCCCACTGGTCATCACCACCAACTTGTAGGGTACAATTATATCTTTTATATAACTCAAGAAAATCATACGATTGTAATAGAAGATAATTGAATTCTAAAAATGACAAGCCATGTTTCATTCTTTCTTTGTAAGTTTCAAATGAAAGCATACGATTAACACTAAAATGTCTTCCGATATCCCGCAAAAATGTTAAATAATTTATTTCCTTTAACCAGTCATAATTGTTGACTAATAAACCGTCTTTACCGTCAAGTACCACAAATTTTTCCAGTTGCAATTTTAATGCTGCTGAATTATTTTGAATTTGTTCTAATGTTAATATTTTTCTACTTTCCACTTTACCTGTCGGATCACCAATTAATGCTGTACCGCCACCAATCAAAGCGATTGGGAAATGTCCACGTTTTTGCAAATGCGCCATTGCCATAATTGGAATAAGATGACCAAGATGTAAACTATTATTTGTCGGATCAAAACCTGCATATAAATGTACCTTTTTTTCCGCAAACATTTTTCGTAAAGTTTCTTCATCAGTACATTGCTGAAAAAAACCTCTACTTTTTAAATAGGATAGTGTATCTTGACTCATATCATTCTCCTTGGAATTGTATGACTCAATGTATATAAAAAAATATTTAAAATATCAAGTAAAAGAAAATATAAGTGAGGCTCTATAAACAAATCAAAATAATTAATTGAATATTTAGAATATTCTTTATATAAATCAAATTCTATAATATAATGCTTATAATAGTTTTAATAATAAAACGAGGTGTATAATGGCAAAAAATCCAATTGTTATTCCTGTAGCGAGTGGAAAAGGCGGAGTTGGTAAAACATTAATTTCAGTTAATTTAGGCTATGCTCTTGCCCAACAGGGAAAAAAAACAATTTTAATAGATCTCGATTTTGGTGGTGCTAACATACATACCTGTATGGGATATGATATTGCACCTGATGGGATTGGTAATTTTTTGAATCAAAGAGCGATGCAGTTAAGTGATTATATTCTGAGTACGGATAATAAAAACTTGCTTCTTATTCCCGGTGATGCAGAAATGGTTGGAATAGCGGACATTACCGCAAATCAAAAGAAAAAACTTATGTCAGCGATTTTAAAACTTGATTGTGATTATGTTGTATTAGACCTGGGGGCCGGTTCATCACATAATACAATTGATTTTTTTATGATGAGTCCTTATTCAATTATAACTGCTATGCCTGAACTAACATCTATTTTAAACGCTTATGCACTTCTTAAAAGTTCAATATTCAGATTATTGTATATTGAATTTAAAGATAATAAAGAAATAAAATCACTTTTTAATCATCAATTAAAACAAGGTGGTGAATCTTCATGGAAAGTTGCTGATTTATTAAATAAAATTTTTGAAATAGATCCGGAAATTCACATAAAAGCAGTTGCATTATTAGATACCATTAATCCTAAATTAATTATTAATATGGCAACACTACCAAAAGATATTGAAATGGGTGAAAGATTAAGAAAAATTTCTAATAATTATTTATCAGTCAAAATAGATTATCTCGGGTTTTTATACAGGGATAAATTAGTAAGTAAATCAATATCAATGAGAAAACCTCTTGCTTTATTAGCACCGTCTAATCAAACATACCAAACAATTATGCGTATAGCGTATAAAATAATAAATTCCAGTAAAAAATATAATACTTTATATGATATTGAACATTATGACGGTTCATACGAAGAAGTTATTGAAGAAGCTTCAGAAGATTTGCTAAGTAGAATAGATGGTTATCATGAATTGGCTGATGAAAATTTACTGACTATTAACGAACTTATTTCGCTTGTAAAAAATCTTGAATACGAAAACCTTACACTTAAGAAAGAAATTGAAGAATTGAAATATAAATTATTGAAATATAAAAAATAAAAAAAAGGGCTGACTTTACAGTCAATGCCCTTTTTAAATCACAATTAAAATATTATTAAAATTCTATTGTTAATTCATCCATTTCGAATTTCTTTCTTGTTGCATCTGTTATCAAATCAGCATATCTATAAGTCATATTACTTAATTTAGTTGCAAGATACAGTTTTACTCTATGTGGTTTTGAATTTTTTAAAACAATAGACATTTGTGGTGAAATATTTGTGTTGTTCTCATCTATTCTAACTGCTATTTTATCTCTAAAAAATTTATTTGGAATATATGTTGTTTTAAAATTTCTATCTATTTTATATTCAACAATTAAACCCTCTGCAGTTTGTATCACCTGATTAATCATAGCACTTACAACTGTATATTTAGCATCATCTTCATTTGTGGCTGGTGTTGGGGTAGTTTTTGCTGCATCCTGTCCATAAACTGTAAATACCCCCAAAACTAATATTAATATTGCAATTTTTTTAAACATAAAATTCCTCCTTGAACTCTTATACTTATAATAGCTGATATTTTAATAAAATCAAGTAAAAAAACGAAAAAAAGTAATTTACATAAAAAAAACATTGATATATACTCCGTTCAATTTGTTCATTTGTTTTTACAGGTAAAATTATGAGTAATATTACTAAAGATCAATTAAATCGAGCTGTTTTTGAAATTCTTAATGTAATGCCCGGTCCGGGACTTTTAATGCTCACCGGTTCTGATGCAGAAAAAGAAAATCTTATAACTATAGGCTGGCTTCAATTTGGTATTGTTTGGGGAGAACCTACAGTTAATGTTTTTGTCAGACAGTCCCGATATTCTTATGAATTATTACAAAAATATGATGAATTTACTATAAACTTATTACCTGTTCCAACTTTTAATGATGTATTAAGTAAATGTGCTTCATCGTCAGGAAGTTATACAAACAAATTTAAAGATACAAATTTAACCAAGGTTAAATCTAAGATTGTCAATTGTTCATCAATACAAGAAGCCTCTATGGTTTTAGAATGTAAAATTATTTTTAAACATGATGTTTCTATTAATGAATTATCAGATATTATTGTTAACAAATTCTATACCGATGGTGATTATCACCAAATTATTACAGCAAAAATCATTAATATTAAAGAAAAATAAAAATACCGGAGAATATAATGAAAGAAGATGCTATTGAAATCAATGTAAAATTAAAAATGAAGTCCCCAGTATTTTTTAATTCTTTAAGTAAATTGGGAAAAAGATTATATATGCCCAAAGGAATTATTTTCCAAAGTTCACAATCTACGCAACATGCAAATAAATTTAATGCTTCTATCGGTATTGCTATTGAAAACATTGGTTTTGATGGTACTAATGAAATTCAAGCTGAAAACCTTGGCCCTATGGTTTTATCTTCATTAAAATCTTTTTTTAATGATTTAGAACCTAATCAAATATTCAATTATGCTCCACCCTCAGGAGATATGAAAGTTCGGGAATTTTGGCAAAAAAAAATTATCCGACAAAATCCTGCATTAAGCTCTATAGATCAAATCAGTCTTCCTGTTATTACAGGTGGTTTAACACATGGTTTATCAATTTTTTCTGAATTATTTCTTAATCCTAATGATACTATTGTTATGGCTGATAAAATGTGGGAAAATTATAATCTAATGTTTAATGTTAAATATCAAACAAAATTTATTAAATATCCTTTATTCAAAGAAGATTTAAGCGGATTTAATCTTGAAGCTTTTGAAAATGCTTTAAAAAAAGTTCATAAGAAAAAAATTATTGTTTTATTTAACTTTCCCAATAATCCTACAGGTTATACAGCAACAGATAATGAAATGAATGCAATAACGGATATTTTAAAAAAATTTGCTAATAAAGGTAAAGAAATTATAGTTATTTGTGATGATGCATATTATGGTTTATTTTATGATGCTAAAATTTACCCCGGTTCACTTTTTTCTAAAATTACAAATCTTCATAAAAACATTGTAGGTGTTAAAGTTGATGGTATTTCCAAAGAAGATTATGCTTGGGGCTTAAGAATGGGTTTTATTACTTTTACAGATGGCTTAACAAACAAAGAGGCTTTTACTGTTCTTGAGCAAAAAGCCACAGCTTCTATCAGATCTTCTATATCATGTGCTTCCAGAATATCTCAATCTATTTTTGGTAAAGTTATGAACAGTGAAAAATACCAAATAGAGAAAAATGAAAAATTCGATATTCTTCAAAATAGAAGCAATAAAGTTAAAGAAATCGTGAATAAAGAAGAATTTAAAAAATACTGGGATGTATATCCATTTAATTCCGGATATTTTATGTGTTTAAGAATAAAAGATGTAAGTGCTGAAGTTGTTCGTACTCATGCCTTGTTTAAGCACGGTCTTGGTACTATTGCATTTGGTAATGATTTAAGAGTCGCTTTTTCATGTATTGAAGAAAAAAATATTGAGAATGTTTTTAAAATTATTGCTAAATCAATTGATGAAATTAAATCTGGAGACATTGTTTCTTCATTATAATTAAGGATTAATGTATGAATGTTGATGTTAGAATAAAGAATGAAGATTGGAAAAGAGATCTTCAAGAAGCTGCGATGAATACAATTAACAAAAAATGGAATGAAGGTAAAGAATTAACTGAGGATCTATTTCGTAAATACATCATTAGTGAACATTCGCCTATTAGAGGTATTGAGCTAAGAATTACTATGAATGATATTCCATATTACAACTCAGTTCATTTTGCAAGACATATTCATTCTATACCTTACGTAACAACTCATCGTCCTGACAGAACAGGTTCTGAAAGGTCTGTTTCTGATACTTGTGTACATATTTTTGATATTAATATTCAAGGTTTACTTGATATGGCCAGAAAAAGACTTTGTATAGGAAAATGCGACCGGGTTACTTATGATTTCATGATGGCTATTAAAAAATGTTTTATTGAAAAAGGTTCATTTTACAAAGTTATCGGTGATATGTTAGTTCCCAATTGTATTTACCGATCAGGGTGTCCTGAATTTAAATCTTGTGGTTTTTTTGATGGTAATATTGCATTACGATACGCAGAGTATAATAATAAAATTTGATTTATTGATATTCTTTCGCATTTTCTTAATTTTTCTTGATTTATGTGGTGAGAAAACAACTTTTTTGAATTAATAATAATATCAAAGGAGTTGGAAATGACTAAATTTCACCGTTTTCATTTTAAAATTGATGAAGATTTAATGAAATACTTCAGTTATCATTTTATGTATTTTGGTATTGACAGATCACCACTGTTAAATAATATTTTAAAAAAATTACTTGTGCTAATTGATGAAATTGATTTATTTCCAATATCAGAAATTACTATTGAAGAAGTATCTAATTTCAATATAGATATTATTGTTAATCTTAATGAAGAACTCTATTCCAGACTTAAATATTTACATTTCAGGTTTAGTACTTTTAGTATTGCTATTTTATTAAGAAAATTAATGAGATTATATTTTATTAAATTTCAAGGCAATATGAATAGGGTTTTATCAGAAATTAAGGAATTTGCTAAGGATCGAGTATGGACTTGTATTGATTTAGTGACACATATGTTACTGGATAATAACAAAACATCTCGAATTGTATCAATAGATTCAAATTATTGTATAACAAACATCTTAGGATTCACATAAAAAACAAGAAGTATTCGTATATCATAAGCAAAAAAATCAAATAATAGAGGTTCTTGCAGAAATCAAGAGTACTTGATTTTGCTTCCGCTATATGCGATATAATCGCATATAGCGGAAGCTTCTTGCAAAAATTCAAAATAAAAAGAGTATTTTCGCAAGAAACTCAATATACGAATATTAAAACTTATTTCAAAATAAATAGATCAATAATCTTAATGACAATCATGATGTTGATCATGATTACAACTAACTTCTCGATCCGTAAGGTTATTCTCGATAAAATTTTTAATCACTTCTTCATCAGTCAAACAATCAACACCACGAATAACTTCAATACCGTGTGAATTAAAAATATTAACTGCGGCCTGACCAATACCATTAACTATTACAACATTTGCATTTTCCTCTTTTAGCCATGCCGGTATAATTCCCGGTTGATGAGGTGGTGGTGTTTTCTCTGTTTTTGATTCGATTTTTGTACCATTTAAAGTAAAAAACACAAACTTATCGGCATGACCGAAATGTTCGCTTAAAATTCCATTATCTAAGGGCAATGCTACAATCTTTGACATATTATTTTCTTCCTTTTTTGTTGTATCTTGTTTTTTCGTTTTCACATCGGGTATTTTATTAAGTAATTTTTCTCCGATTTTATTAACTTCTTCTCCTGCTTTTGTTTTTGCATAATGATAAACAAAAGGTTTTCCATCATCTGATGATGTAACAATATTTGGATCAATTGGAATTTTCCCTAAAATTTCTACACCAAAATCTATTCCTGACTGTGCAGTTCCATTACTCTTAAAAATATCATGATTTGTATTACAAGTCGGACATATAAAACCTGACATATTTTCAATAATCCCCAAAACAGGTAAATCGAGTTTTTTTGCAAAATTAAGTGATTTCCTAACATCCAAAAGGGATATCTGTTGAGGAGTCGATACTATAACTGCTCCCGTTACATCACCAATCAACTGAATAACACTTAAAGGTTCGTCACCAGTTCCAGGAGGGCAATCTATAAACAAATAATCGAGTTCCGGCCATACTATTTCTGATAAAAATTGCTTTATAGCACCCATTTTTGCAGGACCTCTTAAAATAATCGGATCATCCGGAGATTCAAGCATGCTTGCAATTGATACAACAAAAAAGTTTGATATTGCCTCAATTGGACGAACTTTACCATCCTCATCTCCAACAATTCTTCTACCTTCAATACCAGTCATTTTTGCAACTGAAGGACCATGAATATCCACATCCAAAACACCAACCTTGTGTCCTTGAAGTGCAGCATAATATGCTAGATTTACGCAGACCGTACTCTTTCCAACTCCACCTTTACCGCTCATTACGATAATTTTGTGTTTAATTCTCTCCATATTCTCACGGAGCAAAAGATCATTGTTGTCCATAAAAAAAACTCCTTTTATTTATATTGCTTAATTAAATCATTAATTGTTTTTTCTTCTTTAACCATAATAACTTCAATATTTCTATCTTTAATAGTATCTTTAGCCTTTGGCCCGAAATCAATAGTAATAATTCGGTTAACTTCATTTTTGATTAATGCCTGTGCAGTATTTATACCGGCACCTCCGGGAAGTTTTGCATTTTCTCTATTATCTAAAATCTCGACAATACCTGATTCATCAAAAATCGCAAAATACTCTGCTCTTCCAAATACATTAGAAATTGAAATTTTATCATTAGTCGGTATAGCTGTTTTCATTATTACATCCTTATTTTTTTAAATTCTTCATTAAAATTCTGCTTCTATATTTTTGCGATCACATTAAACATCCTGATAATATCTCCACTAATCGTATTATTTGCTATGTCCGTGATAAATTTCTTAGCATTTAATAGATCATAAAAATCCTTTTTGTACGGAATCGACCCTAAATATTCAATATTTGAATTATTTACAAGATCATTTATCTCATTTTCAATTTCCTGATCAACACCGGCTTTATTTATAATCAAATAACGCTTTAGTTTTTTATCTTTAACCAGTTCGATTAGTTTTCTCGCATCAGAAAAACCGGCATTCGTAGCTTCTACTACTACAACCAGAACATCAGCACCTGTTAAAGTAGCAATAACGGGACAACCAATACCCGGCGGGGCATCAAGCACTATCATTTCTGCTTTAGTATTATTGGCATATTGTAATGCCAGACTTTTTAATTCCACAATAAGTTTGCCTGAATTATCCTCTCCGGGAAAAAGCCTTGCATGAAAAAAACCTGAATCCTCAAAAACCTTAGAATCATACAAATCACCACAATAATTACTTGTTTCTCCTATTGCATTCATCCTGCAAGCGTCAACACATGCTCCACAACCCTCACAAAGAAAACCATTAATCTCATACTGAAAATTAATACTTTTAACTGCATTAAATTGACATACATTTGCACAAACGCCACAGTTAAAACAGGATTCTTTATTTATTGAATATTTATATCCGCTATAAAAAGGAACACTTTTATTTAATCTGCTATCAAGTGTAATATAACAATTTGATGCATCAACATCACAATCAATCATGACTGAATCTTTCGAAAACTCTCTAAAAAATGCAGTAGAAATACTTGTTTTTCCGGCTCCACCTTTACCGCTTGCAAAAACTACTTTTTTCATTGAGCACCTCCGGTAATGTGGGAAACCGCTTTTTCTAAACAATCAGCCACTTCAGAAAGTTCAAGAATATTATTCCCTTTAGAATAATGAGAATGAATCTTATCTGAAAATGGAATACATCCACCAACTGCTACATTATTTTCATTACACCATTTCATAACAGGTGAATTTTCAGGAACATATTTATTAATAAGTACCCAATAATCAAGTTTCATATCCCTTACAACTGAAAATGCAAGCTGGAAATCATTAAACCCATATAGACTATCTTCTGCAACAAGAATAACAAGATCAACAGAAGAAACAGCAGCAACCATAGGACATGTAGTACCGGGAGGTGAATCATATAACACATATGTGTTTTCAGATTTTTCAGAAAGTTTTTTAACCTCGTTAATGAGATTTTTGGTTCTAATATCACCAATACGCAACTGCCCCTCAAAAAACGATCTTCCTTTGACATCATACACTGAAATCTCACCATAATCGATCTTTCTTGTTGTCAATGCACCGGTTTTACATACATTAACACACCGTAAACATGATTTACAAAGTTCTTCAAAAATTGTAATAGCATCATCAAAAAATGAAATTGCTTTAAAATTACACGCAGTCTCACATTTCTTACATCCGGTACACTTTTCCTTAATAAATGAAGGAATAAATACTGAAGTCGTAATTTTGTCTGTTATTTTTTTATTGTTAATATAAATTCCGGCATCAGGACATTCAACATCCAAATCTGCAATGGTAACGTTCTCAGTTTTAGAAAGCATTTTAAATAAACCTGTGGTTACCATAGTTTTTCCACTTCCACCTTTACCACTAACAACTGCAATCTTTTTCATGTAACCCCTCATATTCAGGGTTGCTTTAAATATTAAAGCAACCCATTTACATTATTAAACACCAGCCAATCGATCTTCTACTTCTTTAAGTCTTGCAGCAAAAAAATCTCTTTGACTTTTTAAGAAATCAGGAGTATTATCTTTCTGATTTTGATTTTCTGCGGATGATGATAAAGTTTCGCCGCTTGCCCATCTTCCGCAAATTCCTTTGCCCATTCCTCCTCGACCAAAAGTCTTTGGTGAATAGCATAACCCCATTTTTCTTCCTGTTCCTGCACCACCATTTTGTGGTCCTTGTCCATTTAGACCTGCCATACATGTACCTCCTTTTTTATAAATTTAACACCAATGTAATTCACCACTGCAGTGCAATGGTTTTATCTTCGTAACACCAAGTTCTTTCAATTCATTAAGAACAAATGATTTAACCTCATCAATTTCTTTAGAAAGATGAAAACCGCCGGTCACCAAATTTATTTTCATACCGGGAAACAGATCTTTCGCCGTTGAAACAATATTTGAAATTCCATTATGAGCACAACCAGTAATAATATTAATCATTTTATCTTTAATAACTACGATAAATAATTCATCAGAAAATGTATCCATTTCCTTAACACCATTTTTTTCAACAAATAAATTTTTAAAATGAGTATCTTTTTCATTGTGGATATTAATATCCGTTACTACAAATACATCTGGAACAATTTCTGTCAGTTTATTAATAACCATACTTCGATTGTCCACAAGCAATTTATCCCATCTTACGCCTATTTCATTCGTAGCATTCCATCGTTTACTGAATAAACCGTCTTTGTATACAACTTTCGCTTTTTTATTTATTTCAAGAAATCGTGGAATACCACCGGTATGATCGTAATGACCATGACTCAGAATTGCAAAATCAACATCATCAAGTTTAACATTAAGCGTTTCAGCATTTTTAACAAAAAGATCAGACTGCCCCGCATCAAATAATATTTTATAATTATTAGCTTCAATTAGTAGCGACAAACCATGTTCGGCTACTAAACCTTCACCGGTTATTTGATTATCCATAAGAGTTGTTATTTTAAATAATTCCATATTCACCTCTACAATTTTTGTTTATCGCAATCCTCACACGATTCAGTACCTATCCTGCAACGATGGCATTTTCTTCTAAACTGAACATTTCCGCCTTCAATAATCAATTCTTTTCCATTAGTTATAACATCTGCAATTTTTTTGTGTGCCGATTCCAATAATCTAGTAAATACCGGTCTTGAAATACCCATACTTAATGAACCTTCGTCATGGGACATATTTTCGTAATCAGCAAGTCTGATTGCTTCAAATTCGTCAATTGATAAAAAAATTGATTCTGTTTCTGAAGATTTTGAACCACCGGGTTTAAACCCTGAAAAGCGTGGCGGACTATCAATCATTCTACATTTTCTTGGTCTTCCCATTTTATTCATACTTTTGCACCTTCGTTCATATATACTATATAACGAACTATTGTTCGTAAGTCAAGAAAAATATAGTAAAAAAAACCGGCATTTGGTATCTGCCGGCATTTTTTTATAAACTACTTTCTAATATTTTAAAAACAAATTCTCTCGTTAGAGAAACAGGATTTGTTATACTCGCTCCATCATCAAGAGCTTTATTAATAATTTCTTCAAACTGTGAACGATCAATTTTTAAATCACTTAGTGTTTCAGGTAAACCCGATATTACTTTTAATCGCTTCCGTATATTTATAATACTTTCAATTGCTTTTTCTGCACGTTTTTCAACAGGAGTTGACGAAAATACCTCAGCACCTTCAAGCCAATACAATAATTCACTTGTAATTTCTTTCGTTGCAATTAAATTTGCCTTCATAACAGCCGGAAGTAAAACCGACATAATATCCCCATGAGCCACATGACAAACAGCTCCGGCAGCATGACCAATAGCATGAACACCTCCGACCATCGCATTTGAAAATGCACATCCGGCTAAATATGAACCATTTGCAAGAGCAAGCCTTGAATATATATCTTTCGGATTTTTTATTACATTTTCAATATTACCAACTATCAACTCAATAGCAGTGAGTGCTTCAACACGTGAAAGAGGATTTGATTGTAAACTATACAAAGCTTCAATAGCGTGAGTTAATGCATCAAACCCTGTTGAAGCAGTTACTTTAGCCGGTAACGAAATTGTAGCCTCAGGATCAAGAACAGAAACAGTTGGTATAATTTTTTCAGTAATTATTTCAATCTTAATCTTTTTTATCGGGTCAGAAACAACAGCAACTTTTGTAGCCTCACTGCCGGTTCCAGAAGTTGTCGGGACTGCAATAAAAGGTTTTAGATTACCCGGAATATGATCCATACCCATAACAGATTCTACTTTTGTTGCACCGGTACTAACCAGAAGATTTACCGATTTTGCACAATCAAGAACCGAACCTCCACCAACTGCAATAATTCCATCACATTCTGCACTTGTATATTGAATTGCAATTTGTTCCGCAATAGTAACAGGACTATCTGCCGGAATCTGATCGAACAAATCAAAGTCAGCAAATCCTGAAACTTTTAATGATTCGAGCATTTTTTTGAAAAATGGTAATTTACACACAATCACATCAGTTACAATAATTGGTTTTGTTACCCCGGCCATTTTTAATTCATACGGGATGTGACTTAAAGCATCAACTCCCGAAATAACTCTTTTTCCTGTTGTATGTTCATAAAATTCAGGTATTTTCATAACTAACTCCCTTATTGAAACCCAATAAACTACTTATTACTGTTCCATAAATCAAAATTTTTGAGACTTGCCGCACCGGTTTCATTGATAACAAACGCTTCATTATAAAATCAGGAAATAAATACGATTCAACCCTGTCCATAATCCTTAAAATTGCTGCTGATAACATTAAATCGCCTTTATAATACAAACGATAGTTAAGATATGCTGTTTTCACACTATCAATACCCAATAATACTGCGTATGCTGCTTTAAGACTTTTAAATGAAATCAAAATATCAGGCTGAATTGTATGATCTTTCACTTTATGAAATGCCCCGTTTTTTTTTATAACACACGATGGTTTACCATCCATTACCGCAGAAAATCCCATTATGGTATTTTCCGGAAATCCTGATAATTCACGTTGAACAACTCTGTCATATTTTGATACAGCATCAATACCCTGACATACAATATCTAAAATCAATTGACTAAATACAGTACCCGCTTTATACAATAGCTTTTTCATAAACTACCCCATTATCATTTTTATTAATTTCAATGATATTTGCTTTCCCGGATAAGTAATACCTGGATCAAAAAATACAGGTTGCTTTAGAACTGATTTTTTATGTGAAAAATCATCAAACCCTGCTTTTCCATGATAACTTCCTGTTCCACTTTGACCAACACCACCAAACGGTAAATGACTTGATGCAACATGCAGTATCGTTGTATTAACACCGCCACCACCAAAAGAAACCCGTTCCATGATTAATTTCTCAACATTTTTATCTTTCGTAAATAAATATAACGCGAGTGGTTTACTAAATGATCTAATAATTGATATCGCATCTTCAATTTTTTCAAAAGCAAGTATGGGTAATATCGGACCAAATATTTCATCCTGCATAACTACATCATCCAATGTAACATTTACCATTATAGTCGGAGCAATATATTTCTTATTAACATTCACCTTTCCGCCAAAAACAACTTTATTAGAATTTATCAACTTTTCTAATCGTGCAACATGCCGTTCATTAATTATCCTGCCAAAATCCTTACTTTCGTCAGGGTTTTCACCATAAAATTCTCTAATAACTTCTTGTAACTTTTTAAGAAAATCACTTTCAATTGATTTATCAACAAGAATATAATCCGGTGCAACGCATGTTTGTCCTGCATTATTAAATTTTCCCCACACTATTTTTCGCGCAGCAAGTGTCAAATCCGCACTTTTATCAACAATAACCGGACTTTTACCGCCTAATTCAAGCGTAACCGGTGTCAAATTTTTTGCTGCTGCTGCCATAACAATCTTACCGACAGGAACACTTCCCGTAAAAAATATTTTATCAACCGGCAATGATAAAAGTGCTGTCGTTTCATCAATACCACCATTAACTACAGCTACAAAATTATCAGAAAAAGACTCTTCTAAAATCGTCGTAACTATTTTTGCTGTCGCTTGAGAAACCTCAGACGGTTTAACAATCGCTGTATTACCAGCGGCAATTGCTGCAATTAAGGGAGCAATAACAAGTTGAAACGGGTAATTCCATGGAGCAATAATCAAACTTGTTCCATAAGGTTCATTATAAATAGTTCCGGAACCTGGCATAAGAAACATTTCAATTTTTGTTTTTTTTGGTTTTGCCCATTTTGCAATATTTTTCATTAGATGTTTAATTTCAAGATAAATAATACCAATCTCATTGGTATATGCCTCAAATGATGATTTCCTAAGATCAATTTTTACCGCTTCCAGTATTTCATTCTCCCGTTTTTTGATAGCCATCAATAATGTCTGCAAAGCTTTTTTTCTAAAAGCAACAGGCAAAGTTGCACCGGTTCTAAAATAGTTACGTTGTTTTTCCAATAATAATTGATATTTATTCATTTCCATAAAAATCCTCCTTTAGAATCTTAGCGAACGACACAATAGTTTTCAATAATAAATGTCATTTCTTTTAAAATCTTCAATGGTTTTGCAATTGTTAAATGACAAAAAATTTCTTTACCCCGTTTTTCCGTACTAATCAAACCAACCTGTCTCAATAATTTTAAATGATGACTAACAGCAGTTCTTGATAAATTAATTCGCTGTGAAATTGCCGAAACATTCATTTCATCTACTTCAGATAACATAACGACAATTTGTTGCCTGTATGTATCCGAAACTATTTGAAAAAATGGAATTCCCTCATGAAGTACTTCAAGAAATCTGCTATTTGCTTCTTCTTTTGTCACGAACACTCCTTTTAACTATACGTTTAAACATATCAACATATTAATACATAAATTATAATAAGTCAAATATTTAATTAAAAAATTTAATTAAATTATTTTCTACAACTCATGCAGAATATTAATAAAACTTGCTGTATCATAAATTTCACCGCCACATACACCACGTGACGAATATAATGAAACATGATGAGTGTTTTCGTCATAATCAGCCTGGCAATCTTCAATATGAATTATTGAAAAACCCCGCTCTGAAGCATCTCTTGCCGTTGTTTCAACACATTGACTAGTAGCAAGGCCCGTAAAAACAAGTGTTTTTACTTTTAGTTTTTTCAGTAAACTATTAATATTTGTTTGAGTGAAAGGACTGAATGTTTTCTTATGAATGATAATATCATTTTCTGTTGGTTTTAACTCATCTACAACATCTGACATAGGTTCCGACTCTAAAGGATATACCGAAAGAAATCCCGATTTTAAAGCACTTCTGTGAGCATCTCTAAAAAAACGATGCAAATCGCCACGATTTTGTTTTGTTCCACATAGTTTTAAATATACTATAGGAATATTTTTTTCAACGAATAATTGTTTTAATCTAAAAATATTCGGGATTACAACTTCAAATGATCTTTTCATTATATAATCACAAGCTGAAGAATAATATGATTTTGAATATTTTGAAAAATCGGAAGTTTCATCCAGATAGTATTTTTGCATATCAACAATAATTAATGCTATTTTCTCTCTATTTCGTATCATTTTAACCTCACATTTTCAATTTATTTATTATACATTAAACAAAACTCTATATCAATTTTTCTCATTATGGTATAATTTTTTTTCTATTATACCATAATGAAGGAAATGATATGTATTGGGAAAAAGATATTGAAACACTTGGACGTGACAGTCTGAATAAATTGATAATTGACCGATTTAATCATGCGTTAGAAAGAGCATCTAAATCTTTATTTTATACAAAACGATTAAATGAAGTTGCTATAAAACCGGGTAATATTAAAAATTTTAAAGATATATCAAATATTCCTTTTACAACAAAACAGGATTTACGAGATAATTTTCCTTATGGTTTATTAACCATGCCCCTTGATAATGTGATAAGAATGCATTCATCTTCCGGCACAACAGGTAATCCCACAGTTATTTTTCACAATCAAAATGATATAAATCAATGGAGTAATTTACTCGCCCGGTCTTTATATATGGCCGGTGTACGAAAAAGTGATATTTTCCAGAATATTATGGGATATGGTTTATTTACAGGCGGATTAGGTTTTCATTATGGTGCTGAAAAACTTGGTTCATTAGTGATTCCAATTGCAACGGGTAATAGTGACAGACAGCTCTGGTTTATGAAAGAGTTCAAAACAACCGTTGTTCACTTTTTACCAAGTTATGCATTACGACTTCATATGCACTTTAACGATCAAAATATAAAGCCGGAAGATTTACATTTAAAAATTGCCTGTATTGGTGCAGAACCGCATACTGAGGAAACACGAAAAAAAATTGAAGAACTATATAAAATTATGGCATACAATTCGTATGGACTTTCAGAAATGAATGGTCCGGGCGTTGCTTTTGAATGTGAATATCAAAACGGCATGCACTTATGGGAAGATAATTATTACATGGAAATTATAAACCCTGATACAGGAGAGGTTTTACCTGATGGTGAAGAAGGTGAACTTGTTTTAACAACACTTATGCGGGAAGCAATGCCAATATTACGATACAGAACCAGAGATCTTACCCGAATAATAAGTGAACCTTGTAAATGTGGAAGAACACATCGTAGAATTGACAGAATAAAAGGCAGAACAGATGATATGCTTATTATCAATGGTGTTAATATATTCCCGATGCAAATAGAAAAAAAACTTATGTCAATTAGTGAAGTTGGTCACAACTATTTAATTGAAATAAGAAAAGACAATTTCCTTGATAAAATATCTATTACGGTTGAAATTTCTAATGAACACTTTAAACCAAACGAAAACCAGTCTCTGCACCATAAAATTACAGAGTTGCTCAAAAATGAAATTGGTGTTAATCCGATTGTAAATCTTGTAGCATCAGGTTCATTACCGGAATTTCAAGGAAAAGCAGATAGAGTAAAAGACTTAAGACTGATTAACTAATCATGTGATCTTTTAATTCAATATTTCTATACAAATTCTTTATTTCTATAAATTTATGCTGATTTTCAATAAAACATAAAACAATATCCGGATCAAAGTGTCCGACATCTTTATTAATGATAATATCTGCAGCTTCTACATGACTTAACGCTTTTCTATAACATCGATCAGCGGTAAGAGCATCATAAACATCTGCTAATGCAGTTATCCGTGCTGATAATGGGATTTCCTCTCCCTTTAAACCTTTTGGATACCCGGTTCCATCATATTTTTCATGATGATAATAACAAATTTCTTTTGCCAGAGTTAAAAATGATTTAATACCTAACTCATGATCTGCATTAGATAAAGCATCACCACCAATTATTGCATGACCTTTTATAATTTCATATTCTTCAGGTGTTAATTTACCCGGTTTTAGCAAAACTTTATTTTCTATACCTACTTTTCCAATATCATGTAAAACACTGGAACTCGTTATATCTTCTATATATTTATCAGTAAGATAATTTGAATATTTACTATATTTTCTTAACTCGGTAACCAATATTCTTGTATATTCTCTAACCCTTTCCAAATGTCTGCCGGTAGATTCATCACGATATTCTGCAAGTCTTGCTAAAGCTGTAATTGCAACAAGTCTGGTAACTTTTAATTCCTCTTCTTCAGCTTCAATCTTTCCGTGATTCATTACCATATCTTTAATCATAATATTATAACTATCATACAAAGTTTGAATTTCATCATTTGTTTTTATTGAATTTATAATATTCAATTCACCTTTACCTGATTTAACCATTGCTTTAGCCAGCAAAATAATTGGTTTTGTAAAATGACCGCTTAACCATATACCAAGAATAAAAATTAAAATAAACATAAAGAAAACGGCAATCCCAATATTCAATAAACTATTAAATATTGGTTTGTTAATATAACTAAGTGGTATAAAATATACTAATTTTGCCCCGGTTTCCAATGAAAAAGATGTTACTAATAAATACTCAACGCCATTATCGTTAATTTTAACAAATTTTTCACTATAATTTGTACTATCACCTCTTCCCGAATATAACAACTTTCTATCAGCATCAAGTAATAATAATGCCTCTTTTACTTCTTCCTTTTTCAAAATTGATTGACGGGTATTTAATTTTTGATAGTCATAAAAAGACATGTCAAATTCATTGTATACATCATCACCTTCCAGAACATATTTACCATTATCTTTATCATATTTATAGTAATCATTAAGAGACGGGTGTGTTTGAGTAATAACATTATTATTAATATCCAGTAAATATACCGTACCATGCTTAATTTGCGGATGATCAATTATATTTTTAATAAAATCATCATATAAAATCGAAACCAATATTATATCGGGTTTATTAGTAGTTTTATGATTATAAGGATACAAAATAACTGAACGATTACTCACTTCGCTAAGCGTTTTTTTACTAAGCGTACCATACACAGTGCCACCTTCTTCAACCATTCTTTTATACAAAGGTTCTTTTAGTAACTCATTATAATCAATTCTAAAACCACTATGATCATCAACCAGATAATGAACTTTATATCCTGTATCATTTGTTATAGAATATCGATTTGTTTCAATCACAGCAAATAAACCATTGATATTAGTATAAACATTCCAGATCAGGCTATTAATTTGGGGTATATTAATATCTTCTCCCATTTCGGCAAGATAAAATCTTTCCTCAATTTTAGTTTTATATACCGGCCAATTTATAATTTTTTTAAAATTATCTGTTTTGGTTACATCTGAAATTTTAATTGAATAATCTAAAAATGTTGAATCAACATTTTTTGTAATCTGTTTTAAAATATTTGAATAATATAAATACGCCTGCTCTTGAAGATGTTTTGTAAATTTAACATTCATATAGATTGATATATATAAAATTGGTATTAAAGAAAATGCCAAAACGAATAATGTCAACTTTAACTTAATATTAAAATGTTTTCTTTTATTTTGTTTCATATTCCTTCATAGTATAATAAAATAGAGATTTTACAAGTAATATTTAATTTATAGATTTTTTTTGATCTTATCAATAAATTTATCAACTCTTTTCAAATTTATTGAATCGAAATTTTTTAATTTAACCTTATGTATTAAACTAATACCGTACACTAATAACTTCTCTACAAAACCTAATTTTTTCCAGTTAATTTTTCCACCTAAAACCATAGAAATTTTAATTGATGTCTGAATTTCTGAATTCAATTGTGAAAAAATATCATTTAAAATGAGTGGGTTATAACAACTAATGAAAAGAAATATTTTTTTATTTTTCAACGCATCGGCATTATTATTAAAAAAATTATTCACTGCCGGATGAAATTTAAATTTTTGTATAGCAGAACCAATTATAAAAAAATCGTATAAATCAATATCCTGAATATTAAAATTATGAACATTTTCACATTGTAGACCTAAACTATTTGATATCAATTGTGCAAAATATTCAGTAGTTCCATGAAATGAACCATACAATACAATTCCATTCATTTGACAGCTCCCATTAAAAAACCCAATACAAATACCATAAAATGAGAAATCAATCAAATCTAATTTATTCCAATAAAAAACTTGATATTACAAACATTTGATATTATACTCACATTTGAAGTAAAAGGAAAAATATATGAAAAAAATACTACTATTACTAATTATTGCTCTTTCAACAAATATGTTCGCCTCAGAATTCAGTTCGATTATCCCCGGTATTTCTTTTGCTGCTGGTGGTCGATATGATGAGGTTAGAATGTGTGTTGCTTCTCCTGCAGGGTTTAAAGGTGGACCTGCTTTTGAATTTGCTGCATTTGTTTTAGAAGGACGAATTAATCAATACATAGGCCTTGGTTTTTACATCCCGATTGCACGTCCGGTTCTTTTTGCTGCTGCTTTTAAAATGTTGCAATTTATTCCCGAAGCTGTTATATCATTTCATATTCCCGTCAATGAGAAAACAGACTTTGCTACTGATATAGGTTTAGGTGCTTCCCTGCATTATGGTCCTGATTACAGATCAGGTAATAATCCCGGTGATTTTCATGGTGATTCCTTTTTTGCAGCAGGTCCCCGGGCAAGTATTTTTGCTGGATTTATATATTATCTTAATGATACAATTTCATTTAAAGCCGGTGTTCGACCATATTTTGAATATTTAATAGCAGAGCAAATCAATGGTAAGGTTATTGGTGCTGAATTAGATATACAATTACGATTTATTTTAAAATCTAATAAATAAAAGGTTTATTTTATGGAAGAAATTCATACCAGGGATTTTAAAGAAATTAATGATAATAATGAAAAAACTAATGAATATATTATTAGGCATTTTTATAACGGTTATAAGAAAATACGCGTTAAATTTAATACTGATAAAATCCCTGTAAAAATGTGGTTTAATGATTTTCTTGATGCCAATTTTGAAATTATAGTTGAACCGAAAAAGAAGGTAACAAAAAGATATCTTAAAATTCATGACATAGATGAAACCCGATTTAAAACAAGAAATCTAAAACAAGTTGATTTATTAGAGGCAAATTTAACGAATAAAGAACTTATTTTAGAACTTTTAAAAGAAATTAAACTCATTAATCCGTTACAGTTAAAACAATCTATTTACTCTATTTTAAAAGACATGATAACGGATTAATCTGATATCATGTCTTTTAAGCCTCTTTAATACATACTATATATCATTCATGGTAAAAGGTTCGCCTTCTTTTATATTTCGTTTTGCTTCTCTTCCACTAAAAATACCTATGTATTCCGGTGCTATTCCATTTCCCGGTCTTACAACAGCAATCATTTCTTTTGTTATTATCGTGCCTTCAGAAATATTACATTTTGCAAATAAACTTCTTCTTGCACCTTTTGCTATCTCAATATCATATCTTTCATCAGGAACAATAAAACCACTATCAATCTGATTTAATTTTTCCCGTAAATCTTTAAACATAGCCGGATCTAAAGAAATTTTCTGATCAGGTCCTTCCATATCCCTATCTAAAGTAAAATGTCTTTCAAAGACAACGGCGCCCTGAGTTCTTGCTGATAATGACATTGTATTATCAATACAATGATCTGACAATCCTATTAATAATTCAGGAAACATATTTTTTAATTTTGAAATCATACTAAGATTCATTTCGGCTGGCTTAGATGGGTATTTGGATATACAATGTAATAAAATTATATTTGTATTACCGATTTTATAAATTGAATTGACAGCCCGTTCAATTTCACCAAGACTTGACATACCAGTAGATACAATTAATGGTTTTCTTTTCATTGCAATATGTTCAATTAATTCATAATAATTTATATCCATTGAAGCGATTTTATAAACAGACACATTAATATCTTCAAGTAAATCAGCTGTTTCAAAACAAAACGGAGAAGCAAAAAAAGTAATACCAATTTCATCACAATATTTTTTTATAGCAATGAAATCTTCTTTTCGTAATTCAAGTTTTTTAAATATATCAAAAGCAGGCGATGATTTAATAAAAAGATTTTCTGTTTTAAATGCTTGAAATTTAACAGCATCAGCACCGGATTCTTTTGCCTTTTTTATCATTTCATAGGCTGTATCAATATTATTATTATGATTTAATCCTATCTCCGCAATAAGATACGCTGGTGAATTACTTGATATTATTTTATTATCAATGCTTATCGTTTTATTCATACAATCTCCTCTGTCTATATATCGTATGATTAAATCATAAACTTGCTTGCTATGTATCAGATTATTTCCAAAACTATCATATATATCTTGATATAAAATCTGTTGTTTGATATTATGGCTTAAAATGAAATCGGGAGTATAGTATGATATTAGCGTGTCTTGACTTAGAAGGTGTATTAATACCTGAAATTTGGATTAGTGTTGCAGAAAAAACCGGAATAGAAGAATTAAAACTTACAACAAGAGACATTAGTGATTATGACAAACTCATGAAACACAGACTTTCTATTTTAGATAAACACAATATTGATATCAAACTTATTCAAGATGTAATAGGTACATTATCTCCATTACCGGGTGCTGATGTATTTTTAAATAAACTTCGGAAAAACTTTCAAATCGTCATTTTATCTGATACATTTTACCAATTTGCAATGCCACTTATGAAAAAACTTGGTTATCCTGCGCTTTTTTGCCATAATCTTATTATTAATGATTCAAATAAAATTGTAGACTATACCCTTCGTATGAAAGACCAGAAAAGAGAAGCTGTTAAAAGGTTTCATGAACTCAATTTCAAAGTTATTGCAGCAGGTGATAGTTATAATGACACTAATATGTTAAAAGAAGCAGATAAAGGTATTTTATTCTGCCCGCCTGAAAAAGTTATTAAAGAATTCCCTCAATTTCCGGTAACATTACATTATGATGCATTATTGGATGAGTTTCTTTCAGGCCAAAAAAGCATTTGATCCCGTATAAAAACATAGATAGTTTTATTTATCATCGTCGTGATGTTTGGACTCAGT
Source organism: Spirochaetes bacterium GWE1_32_154 (assembly GCA_001829315.1). GTDB lineage: Bacteria > Spirochaetota > GWE2-31-10 > GWE2-31-10 > GWE2-31-10 > GWE2-31-10. The sequence continues at coordinate 171,005 of MIAY01000001.1, forward strand.
TTGAAACGCTAACGAACAAACGAAATTTAACATTCGATGAATCAATACAATTTGGAGAGTTCTATCAGCAAATCGTTGAAGATCTCTCCATTTCCCAAACCCATTTTGAAGACACAAAAATCCGTGCTTATTTAAACACATTGATTTTACGTGCCGGATGCAAAATGTACAAAAGAGACAAATCACCTTTTTCAAAAGTCTTATTCTTTTTTACAAACAAACTTCCTGATTCTATTCACTTTTTTTTTCATGAGTTTCTTTTCAGTATACTGCTGTTTTTAATAATTGTAATAATTGGTTTTAGTATCATTTCAAAAACTCCGGAATATGCAGAATTACTACTTTCAGGTGCGATGTATGATCAGGCAATGATTGATTTAGAAAACCTGTCATCTTTTAAAAATTTTGATTCTATTCCATCTGATCAGCGATCACAAATGTCATTATATATCTGGTTAAATAATACAAAAGTATCGCTTCTTGCTTTTGTTTTGGGCATAACTGCCGGTGTTGGAACAATTTTTATACTATGTTTTAATTCCATGATGATTACCGGACTTGCTGTAATTTATTATTTAAACGGTCATTTTCTTGATTTTTTTTCAACTATAATGATTCATGGTTCATTAGAACTACCGGCTATTTTTCTTGCTTCAGCATCCGGGCTTTCTATTGGTAAAGCGATGATATTTCCCGGTAAACAATCAAAAAGTGAAAACATAAAAAAAACTGTCAGCAAAGCATTTACGTTATTGATTGGAATAATAATTTTACTATTAATCGCAGCATTAATAGAAGGATTAATTACAACAAGAAAACCTGATATTTCTATACGATTTATTATTGCTGCAATAAATATTTTATGTTTATTATCATATTTCGTTTATTCACTAAAAAACCGCTTAATTAAAAATTAAATCTACTATTTCCAAGCCGAGATCTTTTAAAATTTGATTTTTTGAATTATTTTCTACTTGCTTATCAATGTTAATTATTTTTTTTCCTGATTTTAACAATTTCATTTCACTTGTTGAATAAAGTAAATAGGGAATATCTGTTATTTTAAGATATAACTTACTTTTCTTCTCATACGTTTGATACGTTAATTTTACTAACAATAAAGAATCAGCTCCGGATGATTTTACTTCTTCCATATACGGTCTTATATCGAGACTTTCACCAAACAATGGTATTGATTTATCAATTTGCATATCAAAGAAAATATACGGTGTTTCCCACATTGCAGTAAACAAACCATCTGAAAAAGGCGTTATTTCTTTGAAAGGTACAAACTCATTTTCAGTTTCTTCAACAACAAGTAATATCGTAGAAATTGCATGTAATGAAAGCCGGGAATTGCAAAATAATAAAACAAATACTATTGGAATAAACAACCATTTTTTCATATAATTCTCCATAATTATTAAATCGGATTATTACTGATTTCTATGAGCTTCTTTTTTCAAAAAAGTAATATTGATTATTTATATTTATTATTGTATTTTTTTAATGAATTTACCGGAGGGAATATGAAAATTTTCATACAATTATTTTTTATTTTTTTTATACATTCTACCTTGTTTTCTATAGATACTGTTTTTGATTCAATTCAATGGAATTTAGAAAGTTCAGTAAAAGACATATCGCTTTTTTTTAATACTGATGGAAAAGTTAGTTTTTTCAAAGCAGAAACGATTGTCGATGATTTAAAATCTGAAGAAGTGATTGCCTCCCTTATGGATTTTAAAAATTATTTTGAAATCTTTCCTAAAACATATTTCTTTAATCCTGTAAAAAAATATGATGATCATCGTTATATTGTTTATACTAAATTAGATTTTTTTCCATTAAAAAAACGTGATGCTTTTTTAGACATGAGTGTTAATTATCTGGATAAAGGTATTTTATTAAACTGGGAGCCTGCTAAAGAGTATGTATTTACTGATTTTGCTGAAGATTCTGTAAGAGCTGAAAGAATTTACGGTAGATGGTATGTTCAGGAACTTGAAGATTTAAAAGTCAAAATATCTGTTGAATACAGTAATGACTGGAAAGTAACAAATGTACCGAATTCAGTATTAGTTGCAATTCAGAAAACAACTACGGCTGATGCGTTACGAAATCTTTTAAAATATGTTAAAAAAAATACAGGCAATATAATTATTAATCCTCAAGGATAATTATCTCAACCCTTCTATTTTTCCTTTTATTTTCTTCAGTATCATTGGACGCGATTGGTTCTAAAGCTCCTTTTCCGGTAAATAATAATTTATCCTGCCTGATTCCTTTCATTTGAAAATATTGGGCTATGGAGAGCGCTCTTTCCTCTGATAATTTTTTTTCAGCTTCAGGGTTCCCTGTATCTGCGGTGTGACCAACTACTAAAAACGATCTGTCTTTTATTTCATTCAAAGTAGTAAAAACTGATTCAAGCAATGCTTTATCAGAATCTACAATTTCAGTGCTATCTGGTAAAAAATGTAAATTATTCAAAGTAATAGAAATACCTTTTTCTGATTCATTTACAAACCCGTCTTCAGTTTTAATTTTAATTGTTGGCACTATTGTTTTTTTCTGTAACGATTGTATTCTATTATAAAAATACAAATAAAAACCTTTATATTGAATAATATCACCATCATCTGATTGAATCTGATCTTCAAATCTATCATCCATATAAATCGGTCTGCCGGTTGTATTATCGAAAAACATTTTAACTATATGTCGACCTTTGAAATCTTTATTTATTTCATCAGGTTTATAATCAATAAAAAATGATTGTTCAAATAAACTGTAATTTTCGCCATTTAAATTAGAGTCGCCTTTATATTGAGCATTAAAATTAATTGGTATATCAATACTCATTTTTTCATTATAAAGCGGTATATTAAAAAAACCGGAACCGGAATAAATATCATTAATCTCTAATTCATTCTCCGGAAAAAAAGGAAAACCTTGAATTGGTGGAAACAAAGAACCTGACCTCTCAATAAGTGTACCATCTTTTGAAAAATACATTGTAGATTTTTCAATTGAATTAACCTGGTTTGGTAAAACCATACTGCCACGAATAGTTTTTTCAATAGTATATACATCTCCTGAAATCATATATTGATCATTATCAATATTTTTAACTTTGAATATACCTTTTAATTCTCTACTTGTTAATCCAAAATACTTGGTATTCTTATATATTTTATAATTTGAACGAACAATAATTTTGAATAGGTCATCATTTTTAAAATCCAGCATAAATTTTTCAGATGTGTAGGCAAAAATATTTGAAATAATCATAAATAATAGTATATATTTTTTTGTTTTCATTTTTATTATATCGGTTTTTATGATAATAAGTTTACATAGGATTCAACAATGGAATGTATTTTATGCCAATCAATTAATAATTTTGAAATTCATTTTGGAAATAAAAATAAGACTTATTATAAATGTAATAATTGTGATTTATTATTTTTAGATTCCTCGCATTTACCAGCATTTTTTGAAGAAAAATCAAGATATTTAACCCATGAGAATAATATAGAAAATAAAGGTTATGTTTCTTTTTTAATGACTGCAATTGAACCGGCACTATCTTTCTTTAAAAAAGGAATGAAAATCCTTGATTTCGGTTGTGGTCCCGGACCAACATTAAATCTTATACTAAAAAACAATGGATTTGATTGTGATATTTATGATCCTATTTTTTACCCTGAAATAGATCGTACAAAAAAATATGATGCAATTTTTGCCACTGAATGTTTTGAGCATTTTTTCAATCCTTTAAAAGAACTAAAGATGATCGATACGTTTTTACAATCAAATGGTTTTTTAATAATAATGACTGAATTGTGGAGTGAAACAAAACCTCTTTCTGAATGGTGGTATTCTAAAGATATTACTCACGTAACATTTTATAAAAAAAGTACCTTTGAATATATAGCAGATACTTTTCACTATACAATTGTATATGAAAATAATAAAAATATTTTGATATTAAAAAAAGACGGTTAAAAAACCGTCTTTTTTTATTTAATCACGTTTTCCAAAAATTCTTAGTAACATAATAAATAAGTTAATAAAATCAAGATACAATTTCAAAGCACCCATAATTGCGATTTTTTTCGTTCCAACTTCATCAAAATTACCATACAAATATGAATTTTTGATTTTTTGGGTATCATAAGCAGTTAATGCAGTAAATAAAACAACACCAACATAAGAAATAATCCAATATAAAGCAGGGCTTTTTAAAAAAATATTTACAACTGATGCTATAATTATTCCAATAATTCCCATAAATAAAATATTTCCCCAATTTGACAAATCTTTTTTAGTTACCATTCCGTAAAATGACGTAACAGCAAACATACCACTTGTAATAAAAAAAACATTGGCTATACTTGAACGAGTATATACTACAAATAAAATAGATAAAGTCAGTCCGTTTAAAGCAGAATACCCCAAATAAGACAAAGTTGCTGCCGAAACACTCATTTGATGAATTCTTGCACTTAAAAAGAAAACTAAAGCCAGTTCACCAAAAATCAATCCGTAAAAAAATAATTTGTTTTGTAAAATTGAATGATATAAACCGGAACTTACTGTAAATAAAGCAATAATACCTGTAAGAAGTATACCGATCGACATCCAGGCATATACGGAATTCATAAATTTTCTTGCAAGTGATTGCTCTACCTCACTAGTATAAACATTATCTAATTGCATTTCTTTCTCCTTAAATAAGATGTACAAAAATAATATAATTAATTATACTATATTTTCATTAATTATTACTTTTTTTCTACAAATTTATAAATGGATATAGTATGTTATATAATGCAACTGCAACAATTGATAAACAATATGAAGACGAAATTTCAGAAATTCTTTTTACTTACAATGCTTTGAGTGTATCTTCTGAAATACATGGTCAATTTTGTGTAATCTCTGCTCTTTTTGATGATATTGAAAAACCACATACTTTTTTATTAAATAATGGTTTTATAACAAGGGAATTTAAAGATAATGATTGGAAATACAAATGGCTTGAAAATTATTCCGGCGGTGAATTAACAGAAAATATTTTTATTATACCTTCCGATAGTATAGAAAAACCACCTAAAGATTATAAATTTATTATTAAGATAGATCCGCGCGATGCATTTGGAGATGGAAATCATCCTACAACAAAACAATGTGCTATTTTTCTTGAAAATTTACTGATTGAAAAAAATCACACTGACAGTAAGTTATTGGATGCCGGAACGGGAACAGGAATTCTTGCAATTATAGCATCACTTTATGGTATAAAAAATATTGATGCAATAGACATAGAAGAAGAATCAATAAATAGAACTAATATCAATTTAGAATTTAATTCAATAAATTCAGTTAATACATTACAAGCTGATATTGGGAAATTTATTGTTAAAAAAAAGTATGATATAATTTGTGCTAATTTATTAACCGCCATTATTATAGAAAACATAGATACAATAATGTCATTGGGTACACCTGATTGCATATACATAATAAGCGGTATAGGTATTCAATGGAAAGAAGAAATTGAAACACTTTTTAGTTTAAAAAAACTGGAAATTAAAGAATTTTCAGTTCTTAATGACTGGTGTTGTTTTAAGCTGGTAAAATCAGATTCTTTTTAATGCAATAAATGCACCCTGACCTTCAAAATTTACAGGGTCTTTTCTAAAAGAAAAAAAATTTGGTTTATCAAAACATTTTGTACATAAGTTACTTAAATCAATATTTTCTTTCTTTACTCCAATGTCAATAAGTTGTTTATATACTGCTAATGAAGGGTCAAAAAAAAGCTTTTCTTCCTTATATATAAAACATTCATCATACCCTTTAAAATATGATAAGAATTCACTACCAACCTCATAACAGCAATTTTTTATTGCCGGACCGATTGCTACTAATAAGGAATCTAATGATCCGCCCATTTCAATAATTTTATCAACAGTTTTGTTAACAATTTGTTTATAAGTGGATTTCCATCCTGAATGAACTGATGCAATTATATTTTTATTGAATTCATAAAATATAACAGGAACACAATCAGCCCAAGTAGTAACAAGTAAAATTCCTTGGTCTTTTGTTATGCAACCATCACCTTCGTTCGCATTTGATTTATCATAAAAACCATTATTTTTATTAGATTGATTAACTTCTATTATAATATCAGTATGAATTTGCAATGGTGAAAAATAAGAATAAGTAGTTAAATCTAATTTTTTTAATAAATTTACTCTATTTTGATATGTAGAAAAACCTGAAAGTATACTATCTCTTGTATGGGATAAATTTCCCGTAATTGGCAATGTAAAACCACAGGATATTTTTTCTCTAAAATTTACTTCCCATTGAGGGGTTAAAAAAAAATCATTATTTATCATGTTTTATTTATATAATTTTTTTAAAAATTATAATATAATATTTCAATCGTTATTTACTTTTTTACAAAAAAAAATACTCAATATTTTATGTTTTTATTTTGAATTCAGTTAATAAATTGTCAATAACTTATACATAAAGGTATATCAATCTGTTAACAACTTGTAATTAACAGATCAATAACCAATGTAACTTATTACTATATAATAAGTTATCTTATTTAAATTAAAAATTTAAATAAGAATTGACAAAAAAAAAGATTGCTTTTTTTAATGAAATTTGTTAATAAACTGTCAATAACTGTGGGGATACATAATGAATAATAGCTATGGGGTTTATTGGGAAGGTCTGGAAGAAGAATTAAAAAAGATATTAACTGATAAAGAAATATTTATGTGGATTAATCGTTTATCTTTTAAAAATTTTGATACTCATAAAAATATTCTTTTATTATCAGCACCTTCAAACTTCATAAAAGATAATGTTACAAAAAATTATCTTTCTAAAATGAATTCTATTCTATGTAATATTTCCGGACTTGATACTTGCTCAATTGAATTAATAGTAGAAAAAAATGAAACTGTAATAAATCAACCTATTTTAACAGATAATAAAACAACTGAAAAAAAAATATATAGCGAACCAATAATTGAAAATAAAATAAAAACTGAAACTAATTCTGAAAAAAAAGAATTATCTATAAAAAACCCTACTGATAAAGTTGAAATAGATGATAATTACTCATTTGAATCATTTATTATTGGTTCTTCAAACGAATTTGCTGCTCATGCAGCAAGAACTGTTGCGGAAAATCCTGGAACTTCATATAATCCCTATTTTATTTGGGGTGAAAGTGGTTTAGGTAAAACTCATTTATTAAAATCTATAATGAAATTTGTAAAAGAAAACATGCCTGATAAGAAAGTAAAGTATGTTACCTCTGAAGAATTTACAAATGATTTTGTTTTATCAATAAGAAATAACAATCCGGAAATTTTCCGGGCTAAATATAGACCTTTAGATGTATTATTAATTGATGATGTTCAATTCTTCGCAAATAAAGAAGGTGTCCAAGGAGAGTTTTTTAATACATTTGAGACATTATTTGAAAATAGAAAACAAATGGTTTTTTCATGTGATCAACCAATATCTAAAGTAAAAAAAATGGAAGATCGAATAAAAGGCAGATTTGCAATGGGATTAACTGTTGATTTACGTCCACCTGACTATGAGTTAAAAATGGCCATACTAAATAATATGGCTGATAACTATGGTTTAAATTTTGAAAAAGATGCTATGGATTATATATGTACAAATATTCATGGTAATATTAGAGAATTAAAGGGTTCTTTCAAAGATTTACATGCATATTCCAGTATTATGAATATTAAAACAATAACAATAAAAATAGCACTGGATAGATTAAAAGAAAAAATTACAAACAATATGTTTAGTACACAAGTATCTGTTGATAAAATAATACAAATTGTCGGTGAATATTACGATATTACAACAATTGATTTAATAGGTTCAAAAAGAACAAAATCAATTGCACATGCAAGACAAATGGCAATGTATTTAAGTCGAAAAAATACAAGATTGTCAACAACTCAAATTGGTGCATATTTTGGTAATAAAGAACATGGAACTGTTATGCATGCTACAAAAAAAATTGAAGATTTGATAAATAAAGATGATAAAATAAAAGGAGAAATAATTAATCTTTCAAATAGAATTAAAGCATCTGAATAACTAACTAATAACCTGTTAATTATTTATTATTCAAAAAACCACCTGTTAATAGTGTCAATAAGTCAAAGTTTTATTAACAGGTTATTGATTGATTTAAATTGTTATTATATAATGAATTAAATATGATATTAACATATTTACATGTACTACTAAATTTACTACTAATTAATATATAAAAAATTAATATTAATAGATATGTCAAAAAGGGGAATAACTATGAAATTTACATGCAATATAGAAAATTTCACTAAGCTTTTAGGAATAGCTGAAGGTGTAGTAACACAAAAAAATACTATTTCAATATTATCAAATATTTTAATTGAAGCTAAAAATTCTAAAATTAAAATAACAGCATGTGAACCTTCTTTAACATTCTTTGGAGAAATAGGAGCTGATATAGAAGAAGAGGGTTCAATAAGTGTATTTTCAAATAAATTATATTCAATTTCTAAAAAATTACCATCTGAAGAAATAGTAATAGAAACTGATGAAAATAACAATGTTATTATTAAACCTGTTGGAAAAAATAAAATTGTCTATTCATTAAAAGGAATAGATTCAAGTAAATTTCCATCAATAAAAAGTTTAGAAAATATAGATTTTGTTTCTATAAATCAGGAATCCTTTGTTGATATGATAAACAAAACAAAATTTTCAGTTTCTCAAAATGAAAGTAGAAGATTTGCAAATGGAATATTATTCGAAAATACAGAATCATTATTAAGAATGGTTTCAACAGATGGTAAAAGATTATCTAAAATAGATTGTAATATTGTTTTTAATTCAAAAATTTTTAATAGTATTATCGTACCAACTAAAATATTAACTGAAATTTCAAAAATTTGTCATAATACAGGTGATGTTAAAATTGCTATTCAGGAAAAAAGTATAATAATAAATGTAGATAATTATTTTTTTATATCAAGTTTACTGGAAGCAAATTTTCCTCCTTATGATTCAGTTATACCAAAAGATCAAATAAATTCATTCAAAGTTAATAAAAAAATATTAAAAGATTCAATAGAAAGAATTTCTTTAATGGGTGATAAAGATACAAATAAAATTATATTGTTTTTATCAAATAATAGTATGAAAATATATACAGAAAATATGTCTATTGGAACAGGTGAAGAATATATTGATATTGAATATTCAAATGAGGATATAAAAATAGCTTTAAATTATAATTATATAATTGATGTTTTATCAGTTTTAAAAAGTGAAACAATAATTTTTAAATTTAAAAGTTCGCAAAGTACAATAACTATAGTTGAAGATAATAATAATGATTATATTTATATTATGATGCCTATGTCTTTGTAAGCTGGTAGATATGTTTATTACAAATTTTTCTTGTTCAAATTTTAGAAATTATGAGTTTGCTGATATAAATTTTAAAAAAAATGAAAATATAAACATTATTGTAGCTCCTAATGGAATGGGTAAATCAAATTTATTAGAAGCATTTTATTATTTATCATATGTAAGACCTTTTAGACAAGTAAACGATAAAGATTTAATAATGAAAAAAAAGGATTTTTTTTTATTACATTGTAATTATGAAAAAAATAATATTAAAGGTTCAATAGAAATAAATTATAAAAATGAAAAAAAAGAAATATTAATTGATAAAAAAAAAGCATTAAAACATTCAGAAATATTAGGACAATTATTATCAGTATTATTTTCGAATGATGATATTTTTATAATTTCAGGAGCTCAATCAATAAGAAGACGATTTTTTAATATGTTTTTTTCTGTTATAGATCCTTTGTATTTATTGTATTTGCGAAAATATGATCATCTTATTAAACAAAAAAATAATATTTTAAGAAATAATAATAATGATTTATTGTATATTTTTGATGAGCAAATAGCGGAAACAATAAATTATATACAAAATAAGAGAAATGAATTAATATTAATAATAAATGATATGTTTATTAAATCATTTGAAGAAATTGGTTTTTTTAATGAAAAAGTAAAATTAAAATATTCTCCGTCAATTAAGTTAAATGATATTTCAAAAGAAAATATTTATGAAAAACTTGTAAGTCAAAAAAAAATTGATATTGAAAAAAGATTTTCAACAATAGGTTCACATAAAGATGATTATTTATTTTATATAAATAATATTGATTTTATAAAATATGGTTCATTTGGTCAATTAAGATTAGCTTCATTGTTAATGAAAAATGTTCAAGCACAATTTTATAAAAAATATTTTAATACTGAACCTGTTTTTTTATTAGATGATGTTATTTTAGAATTAGATAAAGAAAGACAAAGTAAATTTATTAATTATCTTGGTAATTATAATCAATTGTTTATTACAGTAACCGATAAAAAGTATTCTGATATATTTAATAATAAAAAAGCATTAAATATAATTGAGGTTGATAATGGAAAAATTTTATAATAAAAATTATTTTAATATTAAATCAATTAAAGATATAATTAATAATTTAACAACAAATTCATATTTTAGTTATGAATATAAATTAAATGTATTAAAAAATAATTGGGAAAAAATTGTAGGTGAAAAATTATATAAGCAAACTGAACCAGTTAAATTATATAAAACAACTTTATATGTAAATTGTGTACATCAAGGACTTATTAATACTTTACTTTTTTACAAAGATATTATATTAAGTAAAATACAGGAAAATTTTAAAGAAAGAATTGTTATTGAAGAAATTATATTTAAATTTGGTCAGATTACTGATCGAGATAAATTATAAAATAAATTTATACAAATAGATGATTAGGGAGAAACTTAATGAAAAGAACTTACCAACCTTCAAGAGTAAAAAGAGCCAGAACACATGGTTTTTTAACAAGAATGTCAACAAAAGGTGGAAGACTCGTTTTAAAAAGAAGAAGAGCTAAAGGTAGAAAGAAGCTCAGCGTATAAAAAATTGAGTTTTACTTTTGAAAAATTTGAAAGGATTAGAACGAAGAAAGATTTTGATACTGTTTTTCAAAAAGGTTTTTTTTTCAAAAAATCTTTTTGTTTTACAGTTGTATATATGTTAAATAATTTAGATTATTCAAGAATAGGTATTATTGTTAAAAAAAAACATGGTTGCTCTGTAAAGAGAAATTATGAAAGAAGAGTTTTAAAAGAATTATTTAGAACAAATAAGCCTAAGTTAAAAAATAATTATGATTTAATATTTATAATAAAAAATCTTTCTTCTTATAATCAAAAAAAATATGATTTTGAATTTGTTATTAATAAAATACAGGATACTTCAAATTATTAATAAAATATTTATAGTACTAATAAATTTTTATCAAAGAATCATTTCTAAATTTTTACCAAATAGTTGTAGATTTTATCCCAGCTGTTCGGAATATTCTAAACAAGCATTTATAAAATATAATTTATTTAAAGCTTTATTTTTAACGATTTATAGAATTTTAAGATGTAATCCCTGGAATAAAGGGGGATACGATCCATTAAAATAACAGGGGGATTGAGTGGATAGTGCAAATAGAACTTTTATAACAATGATTATTTTAACAGCTGTTTTTTTTGTTTTTACAACAATGCAGTTATTTTTTAAAAAAGAGCAGGTTATTATAAATGAGCCTGCAGGTTATGCGAAGACAAATGATATTGAAAAAGGTAATGGATTAATTTCAATAGTAGATTCAAATGAATATTTTGAAGTAGTAAATTCTGATTTAGATTCAGAAAAAACTATTATATATGAAAATAATAAAATTAAAATTCAGTTTAATAGAAAATCCGGTACAATTGAAAATGCCTGGATAAAAAATGGTTCAAATAAAGAATATAATATAGTTGATGGTGCTTCCGATAATTCAGCTCTACATATTAAATTAGGTTCATGGTTGACCGGAAGAACAATAGATGATTTAACAAATGGAAAAGAAATTTATAATTTCAGTATAATTGATAATGTATATATTTTTAAAATATTATTAAAAGATAATAAAAATAATATTGATTATGTTATAGAAAAAAAATATAAATTTATTGAAAATGAAAATATATTTAATTTAACGTTAAATATATCGAATAATAAAAATATTCCTTTTAAATTTGATCAATCAAATAAAGCATTTTCGATTGGCTGGGGACCTTCTGTAGGTGTTAAATCATTACCAAATAGCAAAAGAAGCGATCGTTATGATATTTATGGGTATTTATCATCAGATAAATTAATTAATATTAATGAAAAAAATAAAATATTTAAAGAAAATAAAAGTTTATATGCTGAACTACCTAAAATGATAAAAGATACATGGTTAGTAGCTAACAGTCATTATAATGCTGCAGTTATTTTACCTGTTGATAATTCAGAATACTCATATTTTTTTGATTATAGACAAATTAAAAATGATATATCATATTGTGGTTTTTCTAAAAAAACGAATAATTCGGTAATAGAAAGTAATTTTACAATTTATATTGGTCCTAAATTATCAAGTGTTTTGAAAAAATACGATAATTTTAGTCAAAATGGTATTTATTTAGAAAATGCAAGTTTTACAAAGTTGGATCCTAAAATTATTTTTGGATTAGGAAATATTATTGGTTTTATTTTAAATTATATTAATAAATTTGTTAACAATTATGGTTTATCAATTATTATATTAACAATAATTATAAAATTATTACTTTCACCCTTAACTCATCATAGTATGGTATCACAACAAAAAATGCAAACAGTTCAGCCTAAGATGAAAGAACTTCAAGCAAAGTATAAAGATAAACCTGATTTACTTAATAAAAAAACAATGGAATTATACCAAAAAGAAGGCATAAATCCAATGTCAGGTTGTTTACCATTAATTTTACAAATGCCAATATTATTTGCTATGTATCAATTATTAGATAGAATGGTAGAGTTAAAAGGTGCTTCATTTTTATGGATAAAAGATCTTGCAATGCCTGATAGTATATTTAGTTTTGGTTTTACAATACCTTTAATTAATTCAAGTACTTTTAATATATTACCTATTATAATGGTTTTAACTCAAATAGCAACAAGTATGCTAACACCGGATGTTCAAAACAATAAGCAAGCTAAAATGATGATGTGGATGATGCCAATTATGTTTTTCTTTTTCTTTTATAATGTAGCATCAGCATTAGTTTTGTATTGGACTGTAATGAATATTTTAGGTATTGCTCAACAGGCTTTTATAAAATATAAAGGTAAACATGCAATAGTGAAGAAATAATTATTTCTCTTAAGGAGTTTATATGATAAATAGAGAGTTTAACGGTAAAACAGAGGATGAGGCTATAGAATTAGCTTTAGAAACTTTAAAGCTGGGAAAAAACCAAGTTCAAATTAAAACTGAAAATAAATCAGGTTTTTTAGGTTTTGGAAAAAAAGAAGTTTCAATTAAAGTGTCTTTTGAAGAAGATTTGTTATTTGGTAACAGATGTTTAATGTTAGTAAAAAATTTACTTGAAAAAATGGATGTTGATGCTAAAATTTATCTTCTTGAAGAAGATGATGAAAGAGTTGTTATTGAAATTGAATCTCCGGAATCAGCAATAATAATAGGTAAAAAAGGTAAAAATTTAGAGTCTATTCAAACGATCATTAATGTAATAATGAATAAGAATTTTAAAACGTGGACAAAAGTTATAATTGATATAGGCAATTATAGAATGAGACGAGAGAGAAACCTTAAAAAAATAGCTATAGATATAGCAAGACAAGTAAAAGATGACAAAAAACCAGTCTTTCTAGAACCAATGAATCCATTCGAAAGAAGAATTATTCATATGGCTTTAAAAGATTTTGATGATATTGAAACAATATCAGAAGGTGATGGAAATATAAAAAGAATTAAAGTAGTTTACCAGCAGGGTAAGGTGTAATTTTGGAAAATTTATTTTTAAATAATAAAGAAAAAATAACATCGTTATCTTTTTTTAATAATAATATTAATAATTTATTAAGTAATTTAAAAATAGATTTTTATAGATTAGATATTTTTGAAATATCTAATCTATTTGGAAAAAATGATATAAAGCAGATAAAGCCTGAAGATTTTATTTTTATCGCTAAAAATTTTAATAATTCTATACCTTTGTTTATCGATATTCCTATTTCATTATTATATAGTGATACTATTTCTGATTTAATTAATTTTTATAATGAAACAAATGCAACTGGTTTATCCATAGATATAAAATATTCAGAAACCAATATTGTAAAACAATTAAAATTTGAAAACATACCGGTTATAGGTTATTCAAATAATTCTAATATTAAATTTGATAAAATAAAAGATTATTCTCTTGAGTTTCAATCCCAAGGCGGTAACGCCATAATATTTGAAAATTTTAATGATTCAATTATTGAATCATTAAAATCATTTTTAATGATATCTGTAATATCAGATAATTTTTGTAAAAATGATGGTATATATGGAAAAATATCTGATATAATTGGGTTGTCAGATAAAAATAAAAGAATGTTAAATTTTAATGAATTATTTATTGAAACAATTAAAGATTTTAATTTTCAGTGTAAGAAAAAATGAAATTAAAAAAAAGATTTGTTTGTAAAGAATGTGGCTGTGTTTCTAATTCATGGCTTGGAAAATGTCCTGAGTGTAATAGTTGGAGTTCTTTTATAGAAGAAATAATAGAAGAACGATCAAAAAAAAACGAAATATCATCAAATTTAATTAAACCAGTAAAAATCCAGGAAATTCAAACATCAATAAATGATGTTATTAAATTAAATGAAGAAAATTTGAATATTTTTTTTGGTGAAGGTTTAATTATTGGATCTATTATATTATTAGCTGGTGAGCCAGGAATAGGAAAGTCTACTTTTTTGTTTTTTCTATCAAATTATATTGAAAGAAATAGAAAAGTTTTTTATTTTTCAGGTGAAGAATCATCTGTTCAAATAAAAAAAAGATTTGACAGGGTTGGTCACGATGATTCATCTGTTTTTGTTTCAAATATTTCTGATATCAATTCAATTATTGAATTGTGTAAAAATGATAAACCCTCATTTCTTTTTATTGACTCAATTCAGACTACATATTCAACAGATGTTGATTCAGGACCTGGAACCATATCTCAAATAAAAAAATGCACACAACTTCTTGTTGAGTTTGCTAAAACTACGGGTATTATAATCATTATCGTTTGTCATATTACAAAATCAGGTGAAATTGCCGGACCAAAAATAATGGAGCACATGGTTGATGTAGTTACCTATTTTGAAAGTGATTTTAAAAATCAATTTAGAGTCTTAAGATCAAAAAAAAATCGATTTGGTAATATAGATGAAATTTTGTTTTTCGAAATGGAATCGAAAGGGCTTCAATTAATAACCAACCCATCAACATTTTTTATAGAAAATGAATCTATTGAAAAATTTAATGGAAAATGTAAAACTGTAATTATTGAAGGTAAAAGACCTTTAATGATTGATATTGAAGCATTAGTTGTACCATCTTCATATCCAAATCCAAGAAGGTTTTCAGAAGGTGTTGAACTATCAAGATTAAACAGAATTGTTGCTATAATAGATAAACATTTAAATGAAAATCTAAATAATTATGATATTTATTTGAATATTGCAGGTGGAATTAAAACTTCAGATGTTGGAATAGATTTAGCAATCGCTTCTGCAATTTTTTCATCGAAGAATAAAATTGAAATAAAATCGTCAACTGTTTTTATTGGTGAATTATCGTTAACTGGCCAGGTAAAAAAAGTTTATAAAATTGAAAATAGAATAAAAGAATCTGAAAAATTCGGATGTTATACAATTTATTCTCCTAATGATGGGGAAAATAAAATAAAAGATATCACTTTTATAAAAGAAATAGTACTATGAAAAAGATTAATTATATTGTATGTTTTTTGTTTCTTCTTTTTGTTGCTTTTTCTAATCCTGTAATAATAGGTATTGCAGAACCATATATTTTTAATAAAACAAATGGAACATTGTTTATACAAAATAATATCATTTTTGAATTATTAACTTTATTAAAAAGTGATCAATTTGAATTTAGTTCTATTTCAACAAGTGCTTCATCTTTAAATAATTATAGAATTAATAATATTCAATATGCTATATCAAATAATTTTGATTACCTATTACTTATTGAAACTTATTCTATTAGTAATAAAATTTTCATGCATATTAAATTGATTGATCCATATACAAATCAAAATATTTTTATCAAAAATTTTAATATTGAATTTGATATAAAAGTTAATGAAGCTATTGGAATTATATCGAGTAATATAATTTATGAACTTTCTAATTTGACATTAAAAATAAAGCAAAAAAAAAATATTGTTGATGTTAATAAAGAAGAAAAAAAAGATATAAAGAATAATGATATAATAAGTGATTTATTAATCATGTTAAATAATTATCCAAAAAATGAAATATTTTTTATGAATGGTTTTTTTAAAAATAATTCTGAGGTTTTTTCTTTATTCAATTTATATACCGGTTATTCAAGATATATATCAGATGGTTTCTTTTTTGATGTTGGATTTTTTGGAGGATTTGGTACAATATCAAATGAATTTAGTTTTGAATCATCATATTTTAATGATGCTTTTGTTGGTATGTTCTCTGGTTTACATTTTTACATTAAAGGTATTATTGAACCAAATTTGGGTGCAAGACTGGAGTTAACTTATACAAGTAGAAATAATGTTTCCTTATCTATTCCTATTGATTTAGGAATAAAATTTTTTATTTATAAAAAAAATATTATAAGAATAAATACATCATTTCCATTAAATAGTTATGATATTTTAAACAATAAATGGGAAAAAAAAATTTCACTAGGTATAATGGTTGGGTATGGTTTTAAAATTTAAATATATTTTTATAATACAATTATTTATTTTTTCATTTCTACATCCCAATAGAATTGCTATATTTTATGAAAATCTTAATACCCTTAATACTGATAATTCGAGGTATATATTATATATAATAAATATTATTGAAGAAAATAGTAATAAAGAAGTCTCTTTTCATTTAATTCGTGATCAAGTAATTATTCTTGAAACAAAAAAGATGGTTAGTTTTATAAATAATAATAATTTTGAAGCTTTTATTATTATTAATGAAAATATTTCTATATTAGAATTATTATTATTTGACAATAAAGGTAATACTATTGGAAGTAAATCTTTTTCTTTAAATTTTGTAAAAGAAGAGAATTTTAATAGTGAAATAAAAAAAATAACTGATGATATTTTTAATTTTATAACAATTAATTATATTAATAAAAAAAAACAAAATGATAATGTTAATGATACAATTAATTTTCATAAAACAAAAAATAAACTTAAATTCGAATTTCCTAATGTTAATTTTGGAATATCTGGTGTTTCATATAAAATATTTAACGATAAAAGATCCAATATTTTTTCTATATTCCCAATTAATTTGTTATTTTCTTTTTATCCTCATTCAAATATTGAAACAGGTCTGTTTTTTAGATTTTCATATAATAGCAGTATAGCATTATATAGGAATGTTGGAGAAAATTCGTATAATCAAAAATTAATATATTTTGATATAGAATATGGTTTTTTTATAGGATTTTCATCAATTTTTGAACAAACAATTTTTTCAATAGGTTTTTCATTTTTTAATAAAACATTTTTTTTGGAAGAAAATGATCCTTTTAAAATAAAAAATAATTTGAATAATTATTTTTTGCCAGAAATATCTTTATATCAAAAAATAAATGTTCGGTTGATCAATAATATTTATTATACAGTTTTTATTAATATTAAATCTGCTCAAATATATGAATATTCAAATCCATATTTTTATGGAAATTTTTTTGACTACAATTTATTAGTTTTAGAACTATCTTTTTTTGGTGTTTCTGTAATTTTTTGAAAATCACCATTGATTTAATTCATAAAGAATATTAGAATAAAATATAGGATTATATATGAATATTGTATTTCTTGATGATGAGGATTTTTTATTTCCATTGATTAAAAGATATTTTTCAATGCTTAATATTGATAGGTTTCTTTGCACAACTTCTCCAATTGATGCCTATAATTTTATTATTAACGAAAATTGCAATTATTTATTAATTGATTATAATATGCCGGATATACCAGATATTAACAAATATGTAAAAACTATACCATCGAACATTAAAATTGTTATAGTCTCTGGTGAAGATAATTCTTTTATCGAAGATAATATACAATTTATTTATAAATTTTTAAAAAAACCTTTTGTAATAGATGATTTGAAGAAAATATTAGAACAATAAAAATGGGGTGTTTTATGAATAAAAAGAAAATATTTGTAATTGATGATGATAAGAAATTGACTGAAATAATTCAAAAGTATTTCAGTCAATATGAATTTGATGTCGTTGTAAGCAACGATGGAAAAAATATTGAAGAAACTTTGCAGTATGAAAAACCAGATATTATATTATTAGATGTTATGTTACCAAACAAAAGTGGTTTTGATATATTAAAGGATTTACAAAAAGTAATTGATATACCAATTATTATGTTAACTGCTAAAGGTGATGAAATTGATAAAGTTATTGGTTTGGAATTAGGTGCAGATGATTATGTTACAAAACCTTTTTCAATTCGAGAATTAGGTGCTAGGATCAGGAGTGTTTTAAGAAGGGCTTTAAATTCACCTGTTGATTATTCTCAAAGAAAAGAACTTATTTATGGTCAATTAATTATTAATCCTGATAAAAGAGTTCTTATTATTGATGATAATGAAATGGAATTGACAAAGACTGAGTTCGAAATATTATATTTATTAGCGTCAAATACTGATAAAACATTTTCAAGAGAGGAACTTTTAAAAGTAATTTCTGATAGAAGTTATGAAAGTTTTGACAGATCAGTTGATATGCATATAAGTCATTTACGAACAAAATTGAAAAAACAGAAAAATGAAATATGTACTATAAGAACTGTATGGGGTGCAGGGTATAGATTTGAAATTAGTAAATAGAAATCAAATGACTTTAAGAAAAAAGTTTATTGGTTTATTCTGTTTTTTATTATTACTGCATATTTTTTTTACAACATTATCATCATATTTTATTTTTCAAAAATTATTAGATTCTGAAATGAGTGTCATTGATTTTAAAACTACAATGTTAAAGAGTCAAATTGAAAGATATTATGAAGAAAAATCTGATATATATAAATTACCCGAATTAAATCAACTTGATTTTGAAAAAAAAGAAGATTCTTCTATTATTAAAGAAAATATTGAAAAAAATTTTCCTGGTATGGAGTTTTCTTTAAAAACAATTCAAGGAACGGTACAATATAAAGAAGATCCTAAATTAGTATATAATAAAGAAACTAAAGATTATTCGTTTCAAATAAAAAGAGAAATTAAATTTGAAAAGAATTTACCATTTAATTCATTGGAGTTATCAATAAAATTGAATTTTTATAAGATAATTTTGCAAAGTTTATTATCAGGTTTTTTTTTAGCAGCATTATTGATATTTCCTTTATTGGTTTTGTATGTTAATAAAATGATTAAGCCAATAATTAGTATATCAAGAGCTTCAAAAAAAATAGCTTCAGGTGATCTTGGAATTCAAGTAAATCATAAGTCTGAAGATGAAATTGGAGTATTGTCTGAATCTTTTAATTTTATGTCCAATGAATTATTTAAAATGAAAGCAATTAGAGATGATTTATTAGCAACGATAAGTCATGAGTTAAGGTCACCGCTTGGAAGAATTAGAGGATATACTGAATTATTATTAGATATTCAACTAGATGATTTAGAAAAAAAAATATATTATAAATCAATTTTACAAGAAGTAGATTTATTAAATAGTATGGCAACTGAAATTATTGAAGTATCAAGATTAGAACTCAACAGCGAAAAACTTTTTTTAGAAAAAATTGATATGGGCTTTTTCTTTGATATATTACAAGATGATTTAAATATTTTAACAAAAACTAAAAATGTAAATATAGTATATAAATTTGATTATGGAATAATATGTGAAATAGATGTTGAAAAATTTAGACGTGTAATAGTAAATATTATTCAAAATGCAATTAATGCAAAATCAACATTAATTCGACTTGAATCACAAATTATCAATAATATTTTTATTATTACTATAATTGATAATGGTGTAGGATTAAATCAGGATTATTTTGATTTGGTTTTTGAAAAGTTTTATAGAGTAGATAAATCTCGTGATAGGGAAACAGGTGGTTTTGGATTAGGTTTAGCAATTTGTAAAGGTATAATAAAAGAACATAAAGGAAAGATTTATTTTTCTCCGGTAGAAACTGGCTCGAAAATTGTTATTGAATTAAATATATCAGATAAATTATCATAAATATTGTTTTGTTAAAATTGCTTTTGTTAAAGTTAGTTTGTCAGAATACTCTAAACTACCACCCATAGGAATTCCTGTAGCTAATTTTGAAATTTTTATTGATGGTGATAGTGAGTTGATTATATTTTTTAAATATAGAAATGTTGCCTCGCCTTCAATCGTTGGGTTTGTTGCTATTAAAATTTCAGAAAAAGACTCTTTTGTTATTCTTGATTTTAGTTCATTTATTTTTAATTTTTCAGGTCCAAAACCAGATAATGGATTTATAGCACCCATTAATATATGATAAATTCCATCAAATGACCCAGTTTCTTCGATTGCATTCATATCATTTTGTTCTTCAACAATACATAATTTATTTTTATTTCTTTTTTCATTAGAACAAAGATCACATATATTTTTGATAGTGTATTGTCCGCAAAGCTCACATTGCTTAATGTTTATTATAACATCACTTAAAATTGTTAACAAATTTCCTGATATATCTTTATTTTTTAATAAAAAAAAAGTTAATCGAGATGCGGATTTCTTTCCGATACCAGGAAGTTTACTTAATGCAGTTATTAAATCATTAATATCAAACATTACATAATTCCAGGTAATAATAAACCAGACACTTGTGATTTTACCTTTTCTCTTATTTGATCCGATGCTGAATTATAAGCAGCAATAATTAAATCTTTAAATGTATTTAAATCTTCTTTAATAAATTGATTATCTTCATACTCAATATTGAGAATTTTATAATGACCATTTAAAGTTACCTTAACAAAACCACCACCAGATTCACCGATTGCAGTAATGTTATCTAATTTTTCAGATAGATCCTGAGTTTGTTTTTTTAAATCATCAATATTTAGATTTTTTAATAAATCAAATGGATTCATATATTTTCCTTTGGTGTTAATTAATTTCTATTCCATTAAATATAGACACTATACTTTCTTTATTTATAATTGAATTGTTTTTTTTTGTTTTACTTTCTAATTCTTGATTTAATTTAGCTTTTATTACAAAAGAGTGACCTAGTAAAATATTTATTTCTTTAGTGAGTAATTGAATGTTTTTTTGTATTAAATCGTAAAACATTTCTCTATTGAGATGTAATGTTATCGTGAAGCCATCTTCTTCTATAAGGATAACATTTTGAATTGCTTTATGTAATTCAAAATCTTTATCAACTAGAATTTCAATAAGTGTTTTAAGTAAATCACTTTTATCTGCTTCCAAAATGATTTTTTGTTTAGAATGTGTCTTATTTTCAGTAGGTATGCTTTTTTGATTAACTGTATTTGGAATTAAATCAAATTTTTTTTTTTCAATAGAAATATTTGATTTGTTAGTAAGGGAATCTTGTAAAGAAGCAAGTTGTCGTAATATTTGTTTAGGTCTTATGAAATCTTTATATTTGGATATTTTTAATAAAAATATCTCTAATTCTGTTTTAAAATCTATTGAATATCTTGCTTTTTCATATGTTAAAAAAGAAATTTCTATAATATTTTCAATATCATCTGTTGTAAATAACGATAAAATAGTATCACTGTAAAAAACGGGATCAAAATCAATTTCTTTTTTAAGTGAAATATTAGATTTTATTAAAAGAAGATTTCTAAAGTATTTTATTAACTCAATAAGAAGTTGTTCAGAAGATATACCGTTTTCTAAAATATGATTTAAATTAGAAAAAATTGATCCGATGTTTTTTTCAATTATTGATTCAACAAGTAAAGAAATTTTTTCTTCACCTGCTATACCTAATTTATTTTGTATTTTTTTTAAAGTAATTTCATTAGAGCAAAATGAAATAATTTGATCTAATAATGTATATGAATCCCTCATAGATCCATTACCCTCAGAGGCAATCCATTTTATAGCTTCTGGGTCATAAGAAATTTGTTTATCTTTAAGTACTAATTCAAGGTTTTTATAAATTAATTCTGAAGGGATTAAACGTAAATTAAATTGCTGACATCTTGATTTTATTGTAGCGGGTACTTCATTTATCTCAGTTGTTGCAAAAATAAAGACAACCTTTTCCGGTGGTTCTTCAATAGTTTTTAATAAAGCATTAAATGCATTTCGTGATAACATATGTACTTCATCGATTATGTAAACTTTATATCTTGATGTAACTGGAGGATATTGTATTTCTTCTTGAATTATTTTTATATCATTAATACTTGTATTTGATGCCCCGTCAATTTCAATAACATCACCATTATTCCCAGCAGTTATGCTTATGCAAAATTGACATTTATTACAAGGTGTCCCTGTTGGACCTTTTTCGCAATTTAATCCTTTTGCAAGTAAACGAGCTGTTGTTGTTTTTCCAACTCCACGGGGACCGCTTAATAGAAAAGCATTTGCTATTGTTTTGTTTTCCAAAGAATTTTTTAAAGCGGCCGTAACAAATTCTTGACCTTCTAAAGTCTCAAAGGATTGTGGTCTATATTTTGTAGCTGTGACTTCATGGGCCATATAGTTTTTCCTGTGAGTTATATATTATAAAAAACCCCTTTAGCTATCTTCAAGTAATCTATAAGCTTTAATTCAATTCATACCGTTGCTACCTTCCGGTTCTGGCGGGGTTAGAGTCTTCATAATCAAATAGTACCCGAAGGTCAACGCTAAAGAGGTAATGAGGAGAAAGAGGGATTTGAACCCCCGAATACAGAATGAAATCTGTATGATGTTTGTTACACCCGAATGAACCGCTCTCGCACATCCCCTAAAAGCGAAAATCGAGCCTAAGAGGATTTGAACCTCCGGCCTTTAGATCCGCAATCTAATGCTCTATCCAGCTGAGCTATAGGCTCTTGTTTTATTATCGGAAAGTGGGGGATTTGAACCCCCGGTACGCTATTAACGCACACACGCTTTCCAAGCGTGCACCATCGACCACTCGGACAACTTTCCATTTAATGGACGATCGTAATTATGTAGTTAAAACGGAGAGGAAGGGATTTGAACCCTTGGATCCGTATAACCGGATCAACTCCTTAGCAGGGAGCCCGATTCGACCACTCTCGCACCTCTCCAAGAAGGATAAAAAAACGGAGAGCTAGGGATTCGAACCCCAGGTAGCCTCGCGACCACAACGGTTTTCAAGACCGCCTCTTTCAACCACTCAGACAGCTCTCCAAAATTCTATGTGCTATGTTTAATAGTTTTTGATAAATTTGTCAAGATTTATTTTAATAATATCAAACAAATTTTATTAAAATCTTAATTTTTATGAATTAAGATTTTCCATTGTTTTTTTTACTTTCTTTAATTTATTTATTATTTATTTTTGAGAATTGAAGTTTGTGTCGTATAATACTGAGTAGTTATTTTAATGTTACTATTGATAAATCAAAATATTTTAATTTTTTTTTAAATAATTATTTCAGAAGGTTTTAATTTAGTAAATTGTTATTGAATCTTATATTTTATTTAGATTTGCTATTAAAAATAATATTAAAATGAAGCACTTGCAAAAATTTGAGATAAAATAATTTTTTTTATGAAAACTATGATTATGTTAATGTAGTTTTAGAATTGAATTTTAAAGTCATAATTATTTACTTCTTTCAAGACTTGTGATAATATTATTTATGAAAAGAATAAGTTTGCAACTTTTTATAAATAATATTGTTTTTAGTATTAGAAGTAGTTTTTTGAAAAAAGCTCTAATGTAAAGCAATATGAAGTTTTTGTTTAGTAGAATAATTGTATGTTTCACGTGAAACATAAGGAGTTTTGTTTGTTTAAAAAAATAATTCTAAATGAAACGAATTCTGAAGAGTATTATGATATTCAAAATATAATTCATTCAATGGCTCAAGAAAGTATAACAAGTTTGAATCTTATTATAGAATCTTTGGAAATGAGAGATTTTGATTCAATAAAAATGATTGATACTATAAAGGAAGAATTAAATGATAACCAAATAATGATTGATTCTTTATTTTATAATTTATTATCAGGAACACATAAAATTGACATTAATACTATTTGGCAATATGTATATATAGCAAGTGTTTATGAACATATTGGATGTGTATGTATATCTATAAGTAAGCATATTAAGCAAATTATAAATTATATTGATAATGTAAATAAAGAAATATTAGATATTATTCTTTTTCTTAAAAGAATTCACAATTTATTATCTTTGTTATCAAAAAGTTTTTTTACAAAAAGAATAGATTTCTTTTTAAATGTTAATGATGAACTTTTTATTTTAACGAAATTTAAGGATTCAATTGTTAATTCAATTATTAATTGTATGAAAGGTGATCAGGGTTTGTTTCCTTTTTATACAGAATTAATTTTTATAGTCACAGGTGTTTTTCAAATAGGAACATATAGTATTGAAATTTATAATAGGATTAATTATGTGTGAAAGAAATAAACTGTTTTTATTAGATTTAGCTCGAAATGTTATTCTAAAAAAAAATAAAGAAATTGATTTTGATAAATCATTTTTAGATGAGGATCTTCTTGAGAAAAGAGGGTGTTTTGTAACATTAACGATCGATGATAAACTTAGAGGTTGTGTTGGTTATATTTTACCGTATCTTCCATTATATAAAGCAGTAATAGAAAATGCATATAATGCAGCTTATGGAGACTATCGATTTGAACCTCTTTCAGAAAATGAATATACTGCTATAAATATTGAGATAAGTATATTATCAATACCAGAGAATATACAATATGTTAATTTTGATGATTTGTTAAATCAAATTAATCCAGCTACTGATGGTTTGATTTTAAACCATCAGGGTTCATCAGCAACTTTTCTTCCTCAGGTTTGGACTCAATTACCTGATAAGGAAGATTTTTTATCCCAGCTTAGTTTGAAGGCTGGTTTAAAAAAAGACGCATGGAAAAGTAATGATATGCAAGTGCAAAAATATAATGTTCAAATAATAAAAGATATAAAATAAATTATTTTTTTTAAAAATATGTCGATATTTAATTATAATTATATTATAATTGTTTATATAAATTTTTGGGAGGATTGTAGTATGGGTGATTTACGATTAGAAGAAAGAATACCTGTTGATATTTTATCTGAAGAAATGAGAAATTTTATTTTTTCTTCAGGAATTTTTCATGAACATCAAGCTGTTTTAATAAATGCAAGCCGAAATGGTTTAAGTTTTATTGCTGATAATGTTGAGTATCAAAAGTATGAAATAGGTCAACAAATAAAAATTAAATTCTTTCCTCAAGATATTAATTTAAAAGCTAAAATTGTATATTTAATTAAGTTATCTGAAAATAGTGTTAAATTTGGTGTTAATTTTATTGGAGCTTCTGCATTGGATAATTTTCATAAATTATTAGATCAAAAAAAATAATTTAGTATCCGGCAAAAAAACTTTGCCGGTTTTTTTTTATTATATATAAAATGTTAGGTAGTATAAATGACAGACTTACGAAATAAAATTGAAAATAAATTTGTAAAATATTTAATTTACATTATTTTAGGTGCTTTATGGTCATTATCAAATGTAGGTTATGTTAAGTATTTTGGTAGTGGTTTTGCTTTTTTTACATTGTCTTTTTTTATTTTCTTTATTCAAAAAGAAAATATAAAGGTTGGAATGAAATACTCAATAGTATTTGGTTTTAGTGCTTATTTGGTTCATTTTTGGTGGATGTCAATTCCTATGACAATCGTTATGGGAAGTTCATTATTTCCCACTTATATATCTGCGATTGCATTATTTATAGGCGTTATTGTTACTTTATTTGTATCTTTGTTCCAGGCTTTTTATTATACAATTGTTTTCTTGGTTTCAAAATATATGTCTTTTAACAAAAAGATTTATTTTTATTTATCATTTGCATTATATGGTACTGTCTTAGATTATTTTTATCCTAAAATATGGGCTGATTTTTTAGGTTATTCTCAATTTAATAATCATTTATTAATTCAATCAGTCGATTTACTGGGCATTAGTTTAATTAGTATGATTATACTTTTGTTTAATGCAACGTTTGCATTCTTATATGATAGATTTTCTATGAATAAATCATTGACTTTACCACTAACGTTATTATGTTCTTTATTATTGATTGTGGCAGGATTGAATTTCTATGGAAGTAAAAGAATATTGCATATAGAAACATTATCAAATAAAGCTAACAGTAAGTCAATTGCATTAATTCAAGGAAATAATTCAGGTTTAGATAAAAGAGATCCTGATCGATCAAGAAATATGATACGTGATTATAATGCATTAACGAAAACTATTTTAAATGAAAAACCTGATTTAGTTGTGTGGCCCGAATCAGCAATACCAATGTGGTTTTCTGATGATATTTTTGATTTTAGTTCAATAAAACATTTTAATCGCGTTCCTCTTTTGTTAGGAACTTTATATCGTCAATATACAGAAAATAGTTATAAAATTTTTAATTCACTAATTTTGATTGATGAAAATAACAATAAAAAAGATATTTATTTTAAAAATAAATTGTTACCATTTACTGAAGATGTGCCATTTGATTTTTTAGATTTCATTATGCCTTTAATTGGATTGAAAGAGTTTACAGCTGGAGATGGACCACGTATTTTGTCATCAGGTGAAATAAATGCAGCTGTAAATATTTGTTATGAAGCAATTATTCCTGATTATATAAGGAAATCAATAAAGATAAAAGATAGTAAAGCAAATGTAATTATTAATGCAACAAATGATTCCTGGTTTGGTAAGACTATAGAACCGGAGATGCATTTACGTATTTCATCAATACGTTCTATAGAAAATAGAAGATATTTAGTTCGTGTTACTTGCACAGGTTATTCAGTTGTTGTAAATGCTCTTGGACATATAGAATATAGGTCAGGTTTATATGTTCCTGAAGCTCATGTTCATAAGGTTCCACTTCTTGAAATTGATACAGTATATCAAAATGGTGGATGGTTATTTGTTTACATTTTTGGTTTGATATTGTTTGCATTATTACTAATTATTGTTTTAATCAAATATAGAATAAGATTGAATATTCTTAAAATTCAAAGTGAAATAAAGCATAAAGAGAAACTTATTAAATCATGGTTAAATTAAATAATGTTAAGTATAAACTAAGTTTTTTCTTGATAATAACCATTTAATTTGTTATAAATTGATATTATTGTGACCATACGGTCATTTTTTGGAGTTCAATATGGTAAGAATTGCAGGTACAGGACATTATGTTCCAGCCAAAGTTTTAAGTAATAATGATCTGGAAAAGATGGTTGATACAAATGATGAATGGATTATCCAAAGGACAGGTATCAAAAATAGACGAATTGTTGAAGATGAAGTTACGAGTGACCTTGCTACAAAAGCCGGCCAAAAAGCATTAGAAGCAGCAGGAATGAAACCTGAGGATATAGATTTAATAATATTAGGAACATCAACGCCCGATTATCATATACCTTCGTGTGCTCCAATAGTTCAGCACAAATTGGGTTGTCGAATGATCCCGGCATTTGATATAAACTCTGTTTGTACGAGTTTTATGTGTGGACTTACTACAGCATATAGTATGATTGCGTCAGGGTTATATAAAAATTGTTTATTAATTGGTGCTGATACATATTCAAAAATACTGAATTGGAAAGATAGAAATACATGTGTAATATTTGGTGATGGTGCCGGAGCGGTAGTGTTAGTTAAAGACGATAATGCCGGAAAACTACTGAGTACTGATTTTGGTTCTGATGGAAGTGGTTCTGATTATATAAAAATTCCTGTTGGTGGAGTTGTTAATCCTATAAATAATTTTTACGGATACAAAGAGGAAGATTTGTTTTTTCAAATGGCCGGTAAAAAAGTGTACGAATTTACAATAAGTGTTGTTCCTGAAGCAGCAAGAAGAATGTTACGACAAGCAAATCTTACTAATGAAACAATCGATCATGTAATTGTTCATCAGGCAAATGTTCGAATAATTGACACCATTTCAAAAATGGTTGATATAGATAGGAAAAAATTTATTGTAAACATTGAAAAATATGGAAATACTTCTTCTGCATCTATTCCGATTGCATTAGATGAAGCTGTTAGACATAATATTATAAAAAAAGGTGAGACTGTTATGATGTTAGGTTTTGGTGGCGGTTTGAGTTGGGGTGGTGTAGTTTTTCAATGGTAATATATGAGAGTGGTTTTTACCACTCTTTTTTTATTGGTAATTCAATTAGTAATTGACGAGAAAGTTTTTTTTTTATATTTTAAATTAAATATTTATATTGGAGAATTAAATGGCAAAGAAACCTTATGTATTAATTATTAGAGATGGTTGGGGATATAATCCTGATTTTAGATACAATGCAGTATATAATGCAGAAACACCAAATCATGATAAATATGTTGAAGATTATCCGACTGTACTGATTGTTCCATCAGGTGAAAATGTTGGTTTACCATCAGGTAATCAAGGATCGAGTGAAGTTGGACATTTAAATATGGGTGCCGGAAGAATTGTTTATCAATCACTTGTTAAAATATCCAAAACCATAATAGATGGTGATTTTTTCAAAATGAAATCTTTTATTGACCCTATGATGAAAGTGAAGGAAAAAGGAAGTGTACTTCATATCTGGGGATTAGTTCAGGATCAGGGAGTTCATTCTCATAATGAACACTGTATAGCTTTGATTAAATTAGCTTCTCAATTAGGTTTAAAAAAAGAACAAGTTTTAGTTCACGTTTTTTCAGATGGCCGGGATACACCACCAAAAAGTGTTGAAGGTTATGTAAAAGAATTAGATGATGCAATGAAAAAATTTGGTGTTGGTATTTTTGCTTCAGTAGTTGGTCGTTATTTCGCAATGGATAGAGATAATAATTATGAGAGAGTAAAATTGGCTTACGATATGTTAACTGAAGGTAAAGCAGATGGTCCTTTTGAAAATATTTACCAAGCAATTGAAAATGGTTATAATAAAGAAGAAAATGATGAATTTATAAAGCCTCGATTAATAAAAGGATTTAAACCGGTATCTGATAATGATACTGTTATTTTCTTTAATTATAGATTAGATAGAACAAGAGAGTTAACAAAAGCCTTTGTACAAGATGATTTTAAAGAATTTCCTGTGAAAAATATTAAGAATCTTGATTATGTATGTTTTGCCGAATATTATGATGGAGTTGCAAATTCAACTCGAGCAAAAGTAACGATAGCTTTTGGAAATGCAGACTTAACCAATTTATTTGGACAGTATTGTGCGGATAATGGTTTGAAACAATTAAGAATTGCCGAAACAGAAAAATTTGCCCATGTAACATTTTTCTTTAATGGTCAGTCAGATATTATTTTTAAAGACGAAGATAGAATTTTAGTTCCTTCACCAAAAGTAGCAACATACGATATGCAACCTGAGATGAGTGCTTATGAAGTACGTGACAAAGCTGTTGAAGCTGTGAAATCAGGAAAATATGATGTTATAATTTTAAATTATGCAAATCCTGATATGGTTGGACATACAGGTGTTTTCGACGCAGCAGTTAAGGCTTGTTCTGTAGTTGATGAATGTGTTGGTTCTGTAGTTGATGCTGTAGTTTCTATGGATGGAGTTGCTTTTGTAACAGCAGATCATGGTAACGCAGAGCAAATGATCGATTATGTTTCAAACAAACCAATGACTTCACATACTACAAATTTAGTTTGGTTTTCTTTAATTTCAAAAAGACCTGAATTACAAAAAGGTGCTATAGCTTTGAAGGCAACCGGCGGAAAATTAGCTGATGTTATTCCTACTATGATAGAAGTTATGGGAATGAAAAAGGTTGATGAAATGGAAGGTGAAACTTTAATTATTAAAGTATAAATTGGAGAATACAATGGATAAAAGAACAAATGCTATAACTTTACACGGAAATCCGTTTTCATTAGTTGGTAAAGAAATAAAAGTTGGTGATATTGCACCTGATTTTTCAGCTTTAACCACTGATTTAAAAAGTGTTTCATTATCAGATTATAAACGAAAAACAATTTTAATTTCTGTATTTCCTTCTATTGATACAGGTGTTTGTGCATTACAAACTAAACGATTTAACGATGAAGCAGGTAAATTAAGCCATATTCAAATTATTAATATTTCAGTTGATTTACCTTTTGCATTAGGTAGATTTTGTGCTGCTGAAAACATAAATAATTCAATTAGTTTATCAGATCATAAAAATCTGGACTTCGGTCTGAAATATGGTTTTGTTATCGAAGAATTACGATTGTTATCAAGAGGCGTTGTTGTAATAAATGCTGAAGGTATAGTTACGTATGTTGAGTATGTGAAAGAAGTTTCTGAACATCCTGATTATGAGAAAGTTTTAAAAATGCTAAAATAGTATATATTAATTTCTTGGGGCTAACCTGTACATATTTACGGGTTAGCCTTTTTTATTTGCGAAATTGTTTCATCTATTGCCGATTGTAAATCTGAAATAGAATGTTGATAGCCAAAATCCTTGATTGCTTTCTCACTGGAAACATGAGAATAACGGATACCTAATTTTGATTGTTCATTTGATAAAACAATATTAAACAAACCAAGAAATCGAGTTATGCTATTTAGCAGAACAATATATTTTCTATTTGAATTAACCATTTTTGCAAATTCAATCATTGATAAATTTGAACCACCTAAAATATAAGATTCACCATGAGTGCCTTTTTCCAATGCAAGCCTAATACCCTCGGCTACTTTTTTAACAGAAGTATAACTTGCTCCACCGGACAATACTGGAAATCCTTTTAGAATTTTTTTTATTAAACCGGAATTAGTTGTATATGTTTTACCAAATGAAGCACCTACTAATGATGCCGGTTCAATAATTAAACCATCTACTGTTGATTTCAATGCTTCTTCAATTATTGTATGAGCTTCTTTTTTTATATCCGAATAGAGCGAAAATTCTGATTTATATAATGAATTAGTGTATTCTGAAATAAGATTATTTTTATTTGTACTATTTTGAAATCCCCGGTGGGCAACTGAACTTATAAATACAACCCGGGGTTTAACGTGAAACATATTTTCTTTGAAAACTGTAATAAAATTAACAAGCGGGATAATATTATTTCGTTCTGATTTTTTTTTATTTGATTTGTAATCAACTTTGCCGACTGAGAAAATAATATTTTTGATCTCATTGGTGTTAATAAATTGAAATAATTTAAATCTATCCTCTTTTAATGATAAATCAATTTTGATTAAATTAGAAATTGTATCCTGAATATATGAAAAATCAGTGTTTTTGTTTCCGCACGCATATACCTGATAATCATGTGAATGAAATTCCAAAACTAAATGTGATCCTAAAAAACCGCTGGCACCAATAATTAATATTTTTTGCTGATTCATAGATAAAGTCCTTATTAATAAATAATTGGTAACATAATGTATAGTATTTTGTAAATAATTAAAATGCAAAAAAAATAATTTGACATATTTTAAAAAAAATCATAAAAGGTGTTATAAAAAAAAAACACTTAATAGGGATGTGAAATGAAAAAAACAAAACAATTTTTAGCAATACTTTTTATTGCTATAGGATTTGCAAGCTGCTCAATGGATACTGAAAGTAATAATACGGAAATGGTTAATGAAGCGGGTTCTTTATTATCACCGTCTTTGTCAGAAACATCAATTACAACAGGTTTCTTGAATTTGACAGTGTATGAAGAAGTAATTGTAAATGGAAAATACGCGTACAATTCTAAACCTTTAACAAATGCAAATGTATATTATAATGATTTATCACCATACGGTGGACCCGGTACTGAGTATATGACAAACGAAAATGGACAATCACTTTTATCATTACCCGTTGGCGAGAACACAATAATGATTTCTAAAATGACTTCAAGTCATTCATATTTTGTCAGTTCAGTATATACTGTATATATTGAAGCAAATAAAACGACAACATTAAGTATAGAAGTTTCTCCATATGAAGTAAAAGTAGAAGCTGATTATGATGTTGGTTATGGTAATGCACTTTATATTACCGGTTATGGAAGACTTGGTTGGTGGACAACTGCTTATAAAATGACTTATGTAAATGGTAAATGGGTTTGGAGTGGATATTTACCAAAAGGGATTGAATTTAAAGTTATTAAATATAAATGGATTGATGGTAATAACATCGCAACGTCAAGTACCGGAGTTCAATGGGAGAAAGGAAGTAATCATACAATAGAGTTTTTAGGACCATATTCAAATAATTATATTAAACCTGTATTTTAATATACAATAATATGTAAGTGAGGCTCATGCAAAATAAAATTTGCATGAGCTTTTTTTTATTGGTATTATTTCAGGAACAAAAGGATAAAATATACAATGAAAATAATAATAGATGCTGATGCTTGTCCTGTAGGTGCGAAAGAATTATTATTCAGGGTTTCTAAAAGATGTAAAATACAAATTATTCTTGTTGCTAATCAATACATGAGATTTCCAGAGTCAGAATTAATTTCACTGGAAAAAGTCCCGGCTGGTGCTGATGAAGCGGATGATCATATTGTTATCATAGCAAATTGCGGTGATATCGTCATTACTTCTGATATACCACTTGCATCACGAGTCATCAAAAAATCTGTAGTCGTACTTGACCCCCGGGGTGTACTTTTGACCGAAGGTAATATCGGACCTCGTTTAGCCATGAGAAACCTTATGGATAATTTAAGAAGTGAAGGTTTAAATACCGGTGGTCCGGGAGTCTATGGACCTAAAGAAAAACAGGCTTTTGCAAATCAATTAGATAAACTTATTAATACAATGGTAGATTCAGGATCTTAAAATCTTTATAATAAAAATGCCACCGGAAATTATCCAAGTGACATTTTTATCAAAATGCTTATTTTTGCAAGAGTTTTTTTATAGAGTACATTCTTTAAATCTTTTTACTGCACATAAATTACCGCACATTGTACAAGCATCTTTTGTTGATGGTTCCTGTCGAGCTCTATATGTTTTAGCTTTATCAGGATCAATTGACAGATTGATCATTTTTTCCCAATCTAAATCAAATCGAGCTTTACTCATTTCAAGATCCTGATTAAACGCACCTTTGATTCCTTTAGAAATATCAGCAGCATGTGCAGCAATTTTTGAGGCAATAATACCTTCTTTAACATCTGATAAATCAGGTAAACACAAATGTTCCGCCGGCGTAACATAGCAAAGAAAATCTGCACCATGACTGGCTGCAATTGCTCCACCAATAGCAGAGGTAATATGATCGTAACCGGGCGCAATATCTGTAACCAACGGACCGAGTACATAAAAAGGGGCATTGCCACAAATTTTCTTTTGAATTAACATATTTGCAGCTATTTCATGAAGCGGTACATGACCTGGACCTTCAATCATAACTTGAACGCCGCGTTTTCTTGCACGATATGTTAATTCACCAAGAATAACCAATTCACTTATTTGATGATAATCGGTAGCATCAGCAATTGATCCGGGTCTTAAACCATCACCTAAACTTAATGTCATATCAAATTCCTGACAAATATCACATAATTCATCGAAATACTCATAGAATGGGTTTTCATTTCCGGTTTTTTGCATCCATTCAAACATAATTGCACCACCACGACTAACAATACCGGTAACCCTCGGTATTTCAGCAAATTTACTGACTGTTTTTGCTGTGAGTCCTGCATGAATTGTAATAAAATCAACACCATCTTCCCCGTGTTTTCGTACCGTATTAAAAAAACTTTTTTTCGTGATATTTTCAATAATTCCATTATGAATAGCTGCAGAATCATAAACCGGAACTGTACCAACAGGAATGGGTGATTTTTCAACTAAAATTTTTCTGAATTTCTCTGTTAATCCTGAGCAACTTAAATCCATAATTGCATCAGCTTTATATTGTATAGCAAGATTAAGTTTTTCAATTTCGAGATCAATACTATGTATATCTTCTGAAACACCAATATTTACATTAATTTTTGTTCGCATTTGTGAACCTATCCCACAAGGAATCAATGAAGTATGATTTTTGTTTGCAGGTATTACAATTTTTCCTTCTGCGACAAGTTGCAAAAGTTCCTGTTCATTCATATTTTCAAGTTGTGCAACTTTTTTCATCTGAGAAGTAATAATATTATTTTGAGCAGCTTGTAATTGTGTTTTAAATTTATTCATGTATAACTCCATATTCCAGTATTTTTGTATTTATTCGTTGAACGGTTTTTGTAATATCAATCGCAGAAGTAATTTCGGAAACAAGGCAAATTCGTTTAATACCAAGATTTAATATTTTCTCTATTGAATGTTCTTTAATTCCACCAATTGCATAAAATGGAATAGAACAATTGTTTTTTGCATATTCGGCATATTCAATACCAACCGGTTTACAAACATCATCTTTTGTTTTTGTTTCAAAAATCGGTCCGACTCCGATATAATCAGCAGTTGAATTGTGAGCAGCTAAAGCCTGTTTTGAAGAGTGTGTTGATAAACCAATAATTTTGTTGCCGATTATTTTTCGGACTGTTTCTACCGGGATGTCATCCTGTCCTATATGCACACCATCTGCATCAACTGCTAATGCGATTTCGGGATGATCATTAATAATTAATAGCGCTTCATAATCATCAATAATTTTTTTTATTGATTCAGCTTCGATAAATTTTTCTTTTAATGATTTATATTTCTCACGATATTGGATTATTTTACAACCACCATCAAGTATTGCTTTAACGACTGAAACAGTATCTCTATTATTTGATAAATTAGATGCAGTAATACAATACAATCCGAAAGGAAGTTCTTTTTTTGAAAAAAGTTTTTCCAGTGAATAACTGTCAAACCGCAATTTTTCAATTTCTTTAGATAAACTGAATTCGTGTAATGATTTTAACGATTCTTCAATACTTCGCAAAGCCTCTTGAATTCTTTTGAAATTAGCCTGCATGCTATTATGAGATGTATCAAGAGTCAGATTGATCCCAAAATCAGATTCTACATCCCGCGCATTAATTAATTGTTTATCAAATTTTTTAAGATTATTTCGCAATGAATGACGAAGATTTCGTACCAGTTCAGTTTTTTTCTGATTATTTAATGTAAAACGTGAAACATCTTCAATTACCCGTAGCCCTTCTGAAACACGATTAACATTGACATCAATAATTCTAAATATACTATTCACACGAATCTCCTGTATGTACCCAATTTTTCATAACCGGTTCGCAATTTTTTGACCGTATCATCTGTATAATTTCGTCGGTTTCTCTATGGTCTGAAATTGCAAACTGATCAATTGAATGTGTATTTTCGCCGTATCCACCAACATTTGTTTTTGAACCTGCAGATAATTTGGTTATACAAAGACCGGTTAAACCATCGCGAATATGTGCAGCTTCTCTCGTTGACATTGTTATGCCGACCTCCGGGAATAACAAGCGAAATGCCAGAATGATTTTAAGGTACAATACATCATCAATTGAAACAATGGGATTATCTTTTATTCTCGGAAATGAAACTGAATATTCTATAAATGGATATTGTGTCATTAATGATTGTAAATGAAGTGCGGTATTGTATGCCTCAACGATTGGATCAGACAAACCATATAAAGCACCAATTGTAATCTGTTTAAAACCTGCATTAATTGCTCGAGCAGGGGCATCATACCGGTATTGAAAATCTGACTTTCTTCCTTTAATATGTACTTTTGCATAACGTTCTTTATCGTAGGTTTCCTGATATAAAGTTAGACTATCAGAACCGGCTTTGTGTAAAAGTTCATAATCATCAGTATCTAAAGGATAAATTTCTATCCCGATAGAAGAAAAAAAAGTAGAAGCGTTACGTATTGCATTTGCTATGTATTCCGGAGGACTCATTTTTTTTGATTCACCGGTAAGTAAAAGTATTGAGTCTATTGATTCTGATTTTATAATTCTATAATTTTCAATCATTTCATCAGTATTTAATTTAGATCGAGTTGATTTATTACCTTTACGAAAAGCACAATAGACACATTCGTTGTCGCAATAATCAGAAATATATAATGGTGAAAATAAATGAATTACTTTTCCGTGATATTGCATTGTAAGTTTTGACGCTTTTTGAGCAATCATTTCTAAATAATTATCAGCATCCGGTGAGAGTAATTCAAAAATCGATTCAGTAGAAATATGATTTTGTTGTAACAGTTTTTCTATAGAATAATTATCCATGGATAAATCCTGTTAACGGGGATGAAGCATTTGCATCGTGTGAAACAACCGGTAAACCTGCGGTATAGGCAAGTCGTCCTGATTGAACAGATAATGCAAATGCCTGCGCCATTTTTGAAGGATTATGAGAAATTGCGATTGCGGTATTTACAAGTACAGCCGATGCACCTAATTCCATCGCTTCAGCTGCCTGGGAAGGACGGCCAATTCCAGCATCGACTATGATAGGAATTTTAATTTGATTAATAAGAATCTCTATAAAATCTTTTGTCAACAAACCACGGTTACTTCCTATCGGAGAACCTAATGGCATAATAGCATGAGCACCTGCATCAACCATTTTTCGGGCTGATATTAAATCCGGCATCATATAGGGAAGAGTTATAAAACCATCTTTTGAAAGTTCCTTAATGACTTTTATTGTTTCCTCATTATCCGGTAAAAGATATTTTGTATCATTAATAACTTCAATTTTTATGAAATTACCATATCCAGCATCCCTTGCAATTTTAGCTATTTTTATTGCTTCATTAGCATTCACTGCACCGGATGTATTAATTAATAATGAAATATTTTTTGGTATATGATTAAGAATATTGTTAACCGGATTTTTAAAATCCATTCTTCGAACTGCTACCGTTATTACTTCAGATCCGCAATCGCTTATAATTTGTGGAATAATAGCCGAGTCATGATATTTTCCCGAGCCTAAAAATAACCTGTTTGAGAATTTTCTATCACCAATTATGAGTTGATCTTTCATTTTATCCTCCTCCTACAAATGAGATTAAATCAATTTTGTCACCAGAATTAATGTGTGTAATCCGGTAATTTTCTTTTTTTAAAACATCCCCGTTTAATAAAAGAATAGTTGTTTGCGAATCAACAGGTAATGTTTCAATAAGTGTCTGGTAATTGTCTGAGTCTGTTTGATGCGGGATGTCGTTGAGTGAAATGTTTTTCAAGTTGCCTCCTTTTTCAAGGAAACAGGAACGATGTATTCGGTGCGGTAATAAAAAAAGCCGCACCGGATTAAAAAGGTACGGCCGTTATTATTGTATATAATATCGGTGAACTTTCCCTCCGCTGGTATTATCCAGATACAGGTTCGATGGGTTGGATATTAATCCTCTCAGCCTTTCGGCACCCCCAGTTTCCATGGTTGTTTAAAATGTCATCTGTATATACCATGTTATTTTGTAATATGCAATAAAGTTTTATTTCTCTTTGCAAATAAAACTTTATTACATTAAAATATGTTTTATAGGAGAATACAATGGCAAAAAAACTTGTAATTATTAAAATTGAGCAAAGGAATAAAGAAGCAACTGAAGCACAGAAGATTTTAACAGAATTTGGTTGTATTATAAAAACAAGACTTGGTTTACATGATACTGATAATAATTCATGTTCTTCAGAAGGTTTAATCATTCTTGAATTGGTTGGTTCAAAAGATGAAGAGAAAAAAATGATTTCAAAGCTATCACAATTAAAATCAGTGGTTACAAAAGAAGTTGAAATTTAATTTATTAAATATTTTATACTAATGAATCTATTTCTAAAAGTTTTCTTGAAAGTTGTTGATAGATGGATCTTGTCTCAATCAGTCCCAGACAGGATTTATTATCAACAACAACAATAAATTCCAGTCCGTATTTTTTGATATCTGTTAAAACATTTTTCATAGGTTCACAACTATAGTATGTTTTTTCTACGGGTTTCATAATATCAATTGCAACTAAAAGATGAGCTAATTCGTTATACATAAAGGTATCTTTGATTTCATCAATTGATATAATTCCAGCAATTTCTTTTTTTTCTGTTATAACTGGGTAAAAGATATTTGTTGTTTCACTAAAAACTTTTAATATTGAACTCAGATCATCACTTATTAATATTGCCGGTGAATTGAGAGTTAAAAAATCTTTCAAAGTTGTTTTATTTATTATATCTTCTTCTGTAATATTTAAACCTGATTCATGTGATTTATCAAGTGCGTATTTTACAAAGACAGGTCCGATTATTTGAACAATGAAAGTTGATGCTGTTGTTATAACTGCTACTAAAGTTCCCACTTTACCGGGAAATTTCTGTAAAGCAAGAATTGAAAGACCAATTGCAACACCTGATTGACTGAATAAAGTAAATGGTAAAAAGTTTCGAACAGTTTTTGGTACATTTGAAAAAACAGCCCCAAAATATGCACCTAGCATTTTTCCGGTAGATCGTGCAATAACATAACAAATAAGTATGATTACGGTAAAAAAACTTAATTCACCAATGTTTAGGTTAGCCCCTACAAGAATGAAAAATAAAATATAAATGGGAGGGGCAAAACGATCAATTAAATGAAAAATATCCTCTGATTTTTTCCCTGTTTTATTTGAAATAACAAAACCCATAATCATACAAGACATAATCATATCAACTTTGATAAATAAAGATAAACCTATAACTGAAAGTATTCCACCGAGAATAAATATTAAAATCCGTTCATTATCATTATAATGAAGTAATGTGATTGATAATATATAACCTGCAATTAAACCGAGTAAAACTGATCCGAATATTTCGTATAACGGGAGAGCAAAATTCATTAACAGTGAAACATTATTCAATCCGGAAATAGTGCTGATAATACTGGCTGATACTGCAAAAAGTAATAAAGCTAAAACATCATCCAATGCAACAATGCCAAGAATGGTACTTGTTAATAAACCTTTTGATTTACATTCTCTCAAAACATCAGTTGTACCGGCAGCAGCAGTTGCTGAAGAAATAGAACCTAATAATAAGGATATCGAAATACTTAACAATCCATTTTTGGTTATAAGAAAAGTTACTGTAAAAATAAGTATTGAAACAATAAAAAAAGCAGATAGGGCTTCACACACTAAAATAGTTAAAAATTGTTTACCGTATTTTTTTAAAACAGAAATTTTTAATTCACCACCAATCATGAAACCTATTAATCCCAAAGCAAAATGATTAAATGGTAAAAAACTGCTTATTGTTGTATCTGATAGAATATTAAAACCTGATTTTCCAACTAATATTCCAAAAATAATATAAGCAACAACTTGCGGAATCTTTATTTTTTGAAAAAGTCTACCACCGAGTGTTCCCGCTAATAATGAGAAACCAAGTAGAAGTAACAAGTTATGATCAAATTGTGTCAGATATTTTAAAAAATCTATGTGCATAATTTAAAATACCATAATTATCAATATGGTTCAATGGTAAAATATTATAAAGCAGCCCAATACCGGCCGTGTTTCTTTTTAACTTTAAATTTGAAATCTAAAACCCGATTCAGGTGTTTAGGTTTCATCATAGAACTTTTCTTACCCGATTCATAAATAGAACCGTTTTTCATAAATAAAATATCTGAAATCTCAGGTATTATTTCATCAATGTGATGAGTAACTAATATTATATTATGACCAAAACTAATTACTTTACTCAGTAATTTAAGAAAATCTTCTCGTGAGGCAATATCAAGCCCCGTTGTCGGTTCATCAAGTATAAGTAAATCAGGGTCAAATACCAAAGCTCTTGCAATTAACACACGTTTTTGTTCGCCTTGAGACAATTGTCCATACATACGATGTGATAAATGTGAAATGCCAAGCTTATCGAGAATCAGGATTGATTTCTCTATTTGTTCATCAGTAGCAGTATGATATAAACCAATACTTGAAAAAAAACCTGAAATAACGGTGTTTAAAACTGAAATTGTATCGTAATATTCACGCTGTAAATAATCACTGACAACACCGATCTTTTTACGTAATTCCCAAATGTCGGTATTACCGGGTTTTTCCCCGTAAATAGTAACATCACCTTCTGAAGCATAAATAATAGTTGATATTACGCGTAAAAGAAAAGATTTACCGGAACCGTTTCTTCCGATAACCGCCCAGTTTTCACCTTTTTTTATATTCCAATGGATGTTTTTTACAATATAAACATCATCCCGAATTATTGAGACTTTGTCCAACATAATTATATTTTTCATTTTGACCTCATATAGATAAATATGTATTTACAACTTTTTTCTGAATCGTATTGCTCGTAACAGTTATTGTTTCAATTCCTTTTGAATGAAGATCAGCAATTATTTGTTTTTTTTCAGCAAGCATTTTTACTTGTATTGAAAATCGTGCTAAATCAGAAATTTTTGAACCTTCTGCTAACTGTTCAGATTCTTCAAAACTTATAATTTTGACAATATGATTCTTTTTTAATAATTTTGCAAATGAAATTAAATCCTCAGAAACAATTTTATTATAGATTTCTGAAAAAATAAAAATGATAGTGTTTTTTGTAATATTTTTTTTCACAAAATCGTAGGCTTTTTGATAATAACTTTTTACAAAATCAGGTTCAATACGATACAGGCCGGACAATATTGTATGATATACATTTTTAGTGTTTTGTGGTTTCATAAAAAGTTTAATTGAATTATCAAAAGCAAGCATACCGAATTTATCATTTCCTTTAATCACTGATGCAGCAAGAAGAAGTGAAGCATTTATTGAATAATCAAGTTTAGTTAAATCATAATATTTAGTTGTCATCATTCTGCCGCAATCAAATATCGCCAGAACATTTCTTTCTATTTCTTTTTTGTTTATTTGAGTTACCGGATAATCTTTTTTTGCTGTTGCTTTCCAGTTTATATCGCGATAATTATCACCATAGTTATATTCTCTTAAAAAATCAAACTCAAGATTACCGCCAAAATGTGCTGTTTTATAACCCGATTCTTCTAACCGGTTTCTACTAATCAGTTTTAAATATTTTCTTAATTCAATGATATTGGGATATACTTTAACAATTGTTTTATTAGTATACTGATATTGTTTTCCTGTCAGTTTGAAAAACCCCTCAACCCGTATTTGAGTTCCTGTAAAAACATATTCGCCTTTTTTAAAAGGTTTTATAGAATATTCACCATATCCTGTATTTAAATATTCAAAATCGTCAGGATATAAATCTCTAATTTCGACTTTTTTATTTGATGTTGTTTCAACAGTGATTGAAACTTTGTTGAAAGTACCAATTGACAGATATTTTTCAACATGGCGTTGTATAGTAAATGTTTTCTTCCCGGGAATTGTAAAAAAATCTGCAAGTGCAATGCAGAGAATACAAAAGATCAGCAGATAAATAATAATACTAAATCGATTATCAATAAAAACAGATATACTTAAAAAGAATAATGAAACCAGTAATGTATAAAACAATTTTGTTATATAAATCATCGTGGAACTTTTACTTTATTAATAATTTTTTCTATAACAGCATCGGTGTTCAGTCCGTCAATTTCTGCTTCAGAGTCTAAAATAATTCTATGCCGTAAAACCGGTTTTATAAATTTTTTAACATCGTCAGGTATTACAAAATCTCTGTCATCTAAAGCTGCACTAAATCGGGCAAGTTTTAAAATCCCTGTTGCAGCTCTGATACTTACTCCAAGAACGATTTGTGAATTGTTTCTTGTTTCTTCAACAATGTCTGAAATAAAATTGATTATTGAATCATCCACAGTAATTTTTTTAGCTTCTTCACGACATTCATTAAACCATGTTTCCGGTAGTTTTTCAAAATGAAATGAATCAATATCTTCACTGTCAAAACCATCCCGAACCATTTTTAAAATATTTTTCTCATCAGATTTTGCCGGATATGAAAGTATAATTTTCATTAAAAACCGGTCTAATTGCGCTTCGGGTAAAGGATATGTTCCTTCAAATTCAATAGGATTTTGTGTTGCGATTACCATATATGGTTTTTCAAGTGAAAACTTAATGCCGTCTGCGGTGACTTGCCGTTCTTGCATAATTTCAAGAAGAGCCGATTGCGTTTTAGGTGAAGCCCGATTAATTTCATCTGCTAATAAAATATTGGTAAAAACAGGCCCTTTTTTAAATTCAAATTGCTGATTCTTTAAATTATAGATACTGTTTCCTAAAATATCTGATGGCATTAAATCCGGCGTAAATTGTATTCTGCTAAATGTAATTCCGGTAACATGCGCAAACGTTTTAGCCAATAATGTTTTTGCTAAACCGGGTACACTTTCTAAAATGACATGACCACCTGCGAGATAACAAAGAATTAGTTCTTCAATAACTTTATTTTGACCAATTATTATTTTGCTTGTTTCCTGCATGATAAAGTCGCGTGTTTGTTTTATTATCATCATAGTCTCCTGTTTATTTCATCTTTTAACTTTTTTTGTAATGTAATCAAATCTAATTCTTTATTGGATATTTCATCTGTTTTTTTTATATTTAAAATTCGATTCGCTGATAGAATAATTGAATTTTTTATATCACCGGTAAATTTCTTTTTTGCTA
The DNA here is from genome assembly GCA_001829315.1 of Spirochaetes bacterium GWE1_32_154. Lineage (GTDB taxonomy): Bacteria > Spirochaetota > GWE2-31-10 > GWE2-31-10 > GWE2-31-10 > GWE2-31-10. Next base: position 214,108 of record MIAY01000001.1, read on the forward strand.
TAATATTTCCTAATCCGGATGAAAGATATCGTATTTCAGGTGTCGTATTTTTTGTTTTCTCGATGATACCGAATCGTAAATATCCCGATAAAATAAAACCGGTAATAAGCAACAATAATGAAATGACAAATGGCCGATAGTGAATATTTGAAAATAAATAGAATAGTGTATATTTCTTTTTTACTCCATGAATATATTCATAGAAATAAACATTCAATCCATCAGAAAAAAATTGTGTTGTTAAATAACCTGCATGCATATTATCAAATTTTCCGATATTCTGATTTTGAATAACATCAGTGGTTACACAAATGATAATTTTACCTGTCCCGACAGTTTTAGCAGTGATTATCCCGCCGGTTTTATCAGAAACTATTGTGTTGTGACTCGTAATTCTTACGTTACTCGTGGAAACAAAATATTCTGTATTTTCAAACAGTTTATTTGTATCATGGGTTATTGCAACTCTGTCTATACCTGAAGATTCTTTGGTTATTATCGTATCGTTTTCGTCTAACAAAGTTTCAAGTGATTCTTTATTGTCAGTCAAAATCAGGACAGAAAAACCAAAGGATGCGATTTTTTGAATTCGCTGATACAATCTTTCATCAATTAAATCTGCAGCAATAATGAGAACAGAATTTCCTGAATATTTTCCGGCACATAGGTGTTGTAGTTTTTTTTCATTAATGATTAGTGGTAATTCTTCTGTTATCGGGATAATTGTATAACCTTGCTTTTCAAGTAATGTTCTGAACGCTTTCAAACCACTTGAACCCTGATTATAAATACTCATTTTGGGTAGTAAGTCTTTTTGTTTTGGTTCTGGTTTTTTATTATTTTCTTTAATAAAAACGATTATGAAAATAAATAGTATAAATATACCAAGTTTAACAAATTCTTTTTGAAATTGTATCATAAATAATAATGCACTCCGATCTTTTTATTTCATTCATTGAAAAAACAATTCTTTCTGCTTTATGAACAATATCAGTGAAAAATGTTTTTTCATTTTCAAGGGTTATTGAATCTATGTACTCCCTGTTTGTTATACCGTCTTTGTATTGGATTATTCCGTTTTTTGAATAAAATAATAAAAGTGCTGATATTAAAAGTGTTATTGATTCTTTTAGAAAACCACTATTGAGAAGATTGAATGCTTTTTCCAGCAGGTTTTGAGGATTATTAGTGGTATTAATTTTCTGAGTATCTAAAGGATATTTTTTTGTATTAAATTTAATTAATCTGATAAAGAAAATTCCTATTATAATGGAAGAAACACAAATAAATATGATAAGAAAAACTGCAAAGGGTTTACTAATAAGATCGATTATTTTTTCAATAAAACGAGGCATTGTAAAAACAGGTTTGATTTGCTCCTGATTTTCTTTATAGGTATACTCCGGGTTTGTTAAGATTTCTTTGATAACAATTTCAGCTTTTGATAAGTCATCAGAAATTGCTTCGGGAAAAGACAGAAGTGTAACAAAAATAAATACTATTAATAATTTAAGACGGATTAGTTTCATTTGTATTAAGGGCGTTTAAAATGCCTCTTCCTTCTTTAATATTTCGTAAGTTAATAAATTTCATTGTTACTGCAATTTCAATTAATGGTGTTATTAAAATGAAAACGATATAAGTAATAAATGTATCTGCAAAATTAACCCATTTATTAACAGAAAGAAATGGAGTCTCATTCACTTCACCGGATTTTATCATATCAAGAACCGAAGGGCCAAAGTTTAATGCACTGATAATGCTACTTGTAATCATTGTGATAAAAAAATAAACAAAATAAAGGATGACCGGTACGGTAACAGCTTCCCAAAAATTTTTCTTAATAACAAAGAAACTTCTATCAAAAGAGGTAAAAAAGAATTTATTTTCTAACATCATTGCTTGCGGTACAAATAAAAGCATTCCTAAAATAATAAAACCAGGTATGATAAATAAAATAAATCCGAATAACATCATGAAAAACATAAGAATATTGGTAAACAGTATAAGAAGGAATTTTTTTAATACAAATAAAATAGATTGTTTAATTTCAGGATTGTTACCGATTATTATTGATTCAGAAATCTTTATTAACACCATTTTATAGCAAAGAAAAATAATTGCTTCGATTATAGAAATATAAACAACAATAGAAATACTTTTAAAAATTGAAAAGTCAAATTTCTGGGGATCAAAATTTGTCAGAATCTGTTGTAATTCGGTGACCGCGTCAATTGTAAAAACTGATAAGATAACAACAGGAAGTAAAAATATTAATGAAATATTTAATAATAACTTAAAGTGCTTTTTGTAGAGTTCCACTGAATTATTTATAATCTGACCCAAAGTCATTTTTTCATTTACATTGTAATTTTCCATTATTTACTCCATTCTGAATATTTTATTATATACTGAAGCTATAAAATTATAATTATCAACAGTAACAGGTTTTGTAATACCTGATTTAGTTACAATACTATTAATTAATGTATTTTCAACTTCATTTTTAATTTCTTTTGCCAGATATTTATATCCCGTAATATAGCTTTTTATTGCATTTATTGTGCTGGTTCCAATAATTTCACCTAAATTATCACAGCTTTCAACACATTCTAAAATGATTTTCTTTTCAACAAGCGGTATAGGAATTCGTTCTTCACATACAACAATTGTTGCTGCAACTATATCACCAACACGCTGATTTTTTTTCGTAACAAACATTGATATTATACCGGTTATATAATATACAGGAAGAAAATCAATGATTCTAAACAAATTTCTAATAATAACAGCATACACTGTTACATATTGCCCGTTATCCATAATAATTCTAATATTTAAAATTGATTTGCCCGGTGTTTGACCGTTCATGAAAATTTCAAACAGTATATTATAGCAAAAGAAAAACAATAGTAAAATAACGAAAAATCCAATAGTAAAATAATCATTAAAACCGGCTGATGTTTTTGATAAAAGCATTTTAAGTCCTGAACCGGAAATTGCCATGATTATTATTAATATACCAATAAATATCCATTTGAGTATCATATCAAGAATATATGCAGCAATTCTTTGAAAAGGAGACGCTAAAGCAAATTTAACAGTCACTTTTTCAGATGTATTATACATTGTGTCAGACAAAAAAACCCCCGATTAAAAAAGAAGTTTAAAAAAAATTGATTACTTTAAGAATTTCTTTTACTCCTGAACGCATAATAAATGAAGCAGAAAATGTAAAAACAGAAACAATAATAGCAGTTGAAACATTTCGTTTTTTTATTTCATTCATACTATCAAACATTCTGGATAGAAAAAGGAAAATACCCATTGATAACCATAAAACAAGAACTGAAATAATTGTTGAAGTTACGAGAACATAAAAAAATCTTAAAATGGTTATTAATAGTCGTGAAATATCGAATGAATTACCAAGCATTGAAATAATTTCTTTTACCGGACCGGAAATAGAATATTTAACCATAATCATTACAGATAAAATTGAAGAACATACAATAAGAGAGATTGCTACATTATCACTTTTAAATTCAACAAAATCTCTGACTCCTTTGATAACGAAACTTGTTATTTTTATACCTGTTATAAATAATGCTAAACTTGTAAATAACATTATTAAAAGTTGAATGGTTCCATTTAAGAATGCGTTTAAGTCAATAAATGCAATTTGTAAACCGTACTCACCGATGGCTTTTTTAATTATAAATGCTGAATTTATAATCCCGACAGATTCCATAACCATATAAGTTGTTGCTATTATCATTGAGGTAATTAAGATTGAAATAGCCAGATTATTGTTTTTTAATTCTTTCATGTCATCAATACCATTTGATATAAACATAAATGATTTTAATGTGAACCAATTTATTAAAAATGAAATGAACATAGACATTGTAAACATAATAATAGCCCGTAAAATATTTTCAAATATATTTGCATATACAGCATTATTAAAAAGTAAGAAAATATGAATACTTGAAACATATATTATAACAGTAACACTTACTACAAACCCGCCTGTTAATATAGCAACAGCAAGGTTATTATTACGCATCTGATTATATAAATCAATATTTCGGGTCAGTAGAGGAAAAAAACTGAGTGATATATAATAAACCAGCGAACAAACAAGAATTGATGCTGAGAATAAACCAAAACTGATTAATAATTCACCCATAAATACCCCCGAAAGATTTCAAGACAAACAATTTATTAATAATTAAACAAATTTTTCTCATTATTGCAATGAAAAAATAAAAAACTCCCTTTAATACTAATAGAGACAAATTAAAGGAAAATTTATGGAAAAATTAAGAAAACTATTTTCATTACAATTTATACTGTTTATTCTTTCATTAATCATAATAAGCGCCGGAAAATCAGAATTGAGTTTACCGGTTATTATTCTTTATGCATCTTTATTAACTATATTAATTGTGGGTTTGGTTATTGTGATGCAGTTAACTTCGATTGTTTCAGTTTTATTATTATTGTTTCTATATTTAATAATTCTTTTTGCTCGAATTCAGTCTGTTAATGATGTTCATTCAAATTCTGAAATTTATGCAAAAGAGAATAATAGATTTTCAGGATTTGTAACAGATTATCATTCAATTAAAAAGAATGGAATTGTTTTTAAATATAAGGCGACGCATATTGATACAGGCGGTTCATTTATTCCGGTTAAACCATTTGTCGCTTTAGTAAAAGTCAGAAATGGTATTTTTCCCTATACAAGATGGGATACGCTTATTATCGAGGGGGTTATTATAATACCGGAAGATAAGGAAATGAATGGTTTTAATTACCGTCAATATCTTTTTAGTAAAGGCGTTTCAGCAACAATGAATGTAAAATTGAATTCTATTCGATCAGTATCAAAAAAAATAAGTTTTTTTCAGATATTTAAACCTGCCGGGTTAACAAGGGTTTGGATGTTAAATAAATTAAGAATTTTTTTTAATGATGAATCATACTCATTTCTACTTTCAATCTTTTTTGGAGACCGGTCATTACTTACGAGTGAATTGGAAGGGAATTATAGAAATACAGGAATGATTCATTTATTAGCGATAAGCGGTTTTCATATTGGTTTTATCGGCATGCTCTTTTTCTCTATGTTTTCTCTTTTTTTACCTAAAGATGTTTCACGAATTTGCGCCTCTTTTATTTTGTTTTTATATATTTTGTTATTAAATGATAGTGCATCTTCAATGCGTGCATTTCTAATGTATTTTATTCAGTCACTATATTTTTTTTCCGGAAATAAAACAGGTAAATTAACACCAATTTCATATTCAGGTCTATTAATGATACTGGTTAATCCATATTGTATATTTGATATTGGATTTGTATTATCGTATCTGGCAACCGGTGGAATTTTATTGTATGCTGAAATTTTTAATGACATTATGGAAAAGTGGTGTCCTGAAAAGATAAGAGGATCGCTATCTGTTTCAATTTCTGCATTTATTGTAACATTTATGATACAAGCATCATTGTTTAATAAAATTCCATTTTTTTCAATTATATCAGGATTAGTTGTTATACCATTATTTACTTTTTTATTTATAGGATTATTTATAGTTTCTTCCATAATAATGGTATGTGATATTCACATTTTTACAGGTTTAGCTCAATTGCTCATATCGTTATTTAATAAAATTATTTCGTATTTAAGTATAATAAACCCTGTCGATACGATTAAAATACCATTATGGATACCATATTTTTTTTCTTTACTATTATTTGTGATAGTATATATAGTTCCGGTTTTGTATTATAAACTTAATAGAATATACAAATTGAATAAAATCGATAGTCCCTATTGACTTAAAATCACTTTTCAAATATTATTAAGTATATTAATCGCAATACGGAGTTTAAAATGAAAATTAACAGGTTTTTTGGAATAGTCTTTTTTATGTTTATTTCTTTTGCATTTCTTTTTTCAGCTCAGGATGCTAATTATCATAAAAGGATATATAACCAAGCAAGGAATTTAGTCGAAAAGAAAGAAAAAATGAAAGCTATTTATGAAGTTGCTGATGATACATATAAAACGCTAGTTATTGATATTCTTGATGAGCAGCTAAATTATGGTAAAGAAAGAAATAAAGGGCTTGTAAAAGATTATGAAGAATGGATTTATTATTCTTCTATGACTGCAGGAAAATTAAAAATATCTGAAGCAGCACCTAAGATGAAAGTACTTTTTACTTATTTACAGAATTCAATTATTCGAGGTACGGTAGTTTATTCTATAGGCTTAACAAAAAACAAAGATATGTTACCGTGGATTAACCTTTTATTAACGGATCTTAATGATCTTCATAGAGTCGGTAAAATCAGAGGTAATGAAGAAATGGTTATCGGTACAATAAAAGCATTGGCAGAATTTAAAGATTTCAGTTCTTTCAGACCTTTATTTTACGCAGCAATGCCCAATTACCCTGATAACATAAGAAAACAGGCTTTGGATTTATTTTTATCTCTTACAGATGATCCGGCTAAATACATTGGTACAGTTATTAACTTTGAAAATGACTATAATATGATTTTTCAAGCTCAGGATTTTGTTTATAAATCAAAGTCTACTAATGAAGAAAAAGTAAATACGTGTTTGATGACAATTGAAAGAGTTTTATCGACTGTTGGTTTGAAAAATCAAACGAACATACAGTTATTGCAGCAAATATTAGATACCTCAGTACTCTATATTGGTGAATTAAAATCGCAAGATCCTAATGCTGTTATTGCAATTCAGAAAAAATGGGACAATGATGTAAATTTAAAAAATAAAGTGTATGAAAATATGCATTCGATTTTAAAAAATATTGAAGCTTTAGAAAAAATGGCAAGTGTTGAGGCAAATAAAGCATTAACAGATCGATTAAAATATTTTAATGACAAAACAAGTGAAGGTTCAAATACAGGGTATGGCGAAAAAGACGGTGGTACTATTTTATTTGCTATTATTGACGCTTTAGGTAGAATTGGAAGTAATGATGCGGATACTTTTTTTGAATTAAAAAGGATTACATTGTCAACAGATTATGGCGACCCGCATAAGAGAAGAGCTGAAGAAGCTATTGTAAAACTAAAAAAATAGTTTTAATTACATATAAAAAGGGCTTATTTAGATATTCTAAATAAGCCCTTTTTACTATCCGTCATAACCTAATTTCTCTAAAATAGGTTTTCGATATTTTTCGGCGTTATTATGAAGGTTTTCAATTTTATTCATTATTTCATCAACTTGAATTTGTCTTAGTTCATCTTTATCAGTGATAGAATTATTTTGTTGATTGATTGATTCAATGAATGATTTTGATTCAAAAACTTCTCCAAAATTAAATACTAATAAATCTTGAGTGAATGTTTCTCTTGTCATATCTTCATGTTCTTTTGGACGCATAATATTACCGTTTATCGAGCAGCAGCATAAATAATCAAATGAGTTTAAATATGCCATTGTTTCTTTCATACCTTTTTTACTATCAGGATCCCACTCACGATATCGTGTACCGGTTGGATACATTACAAAAATATGGTTTTTGTGCTTCAATTCAAGTATTTTTCGGGTTGCTCTCATATTTATTTTTTTAGCAAGATCCATTTCATCTTTTTTAGAATCATCACCGGATATTTTTACAAGACTTCTTATTGCATAAATAACAACCCGGGTAAACATTTCGGTAAACAGTTTAACAAGCGGTGTTTGATTTAATTTTGCCCCGGCAATAAATATTAGTTTTTCAAATATTTCTTTCATTTCATTGTCAGGCTGGTCGTAAAATCTTACAAACATACTGGGAACATCCATATTTGATAAATGTTCAGATAAAATCAGGCATGATTTACCTTCTTTTGCCAATTGATTTAATTTTTTTAAATTATCAGTACCAAGAAGGGTGCTTCCTTCTAAATGTCCCATTTTAATAATGTTAAAAAGTGTATCTCTATTAGGTTTGTAGGCTTCCTGATACACATTGTCAGGTGTAATATGGATATCTTCATTCATTTTTGAATGCACAATCATCGCTTTTATTTGTTCAAAAAATTCCGGTGTTTTATCCCATTTTGAAATATGACTCATTAGTAACCCCTTTGTATATTTTGAATTTCATGCATTATATAATAAAATATTATCTGAAAACTGTAAAGAAATAACCATTGTGTAGTTCAAAATATAATATTCAATTGTTTAAAGATAATGGTTTTCAATTTATCAGATGAAATTGGTTTTGTAACATAAGCATTAATACCGGCTTTCAAGGCTTTCTCGATTTCTTCCTCAAGTGCAAAAGCACTAATGGCTATTATCGGTATTGTATCATAATTTTTGTTTTGTCTAATTAATTTTGTTGCTTCTAAACCATTCATCACGGGCATTTGTATATCAGTTAAAATTATATCATAACTGTCGTTTTTTAATTCTTCAAAAAGTTCTTTTCCATTGGATACCAATTTCAATATCCAGTTTTCTTTATCTGCTATTAATGAAAGAAGTTTTTGGCTGATACTATCATCTTCTGCTGAAATGATTTTTAAATGCTTTTTAATATTTGATTTTTCAATAATTGATTCAGTTGTTTCGTGAACGATATGTTTTAACGGTAAACAGAATGTAACAATTGTTCCTTTTCCAATTTGAGTTTTTATATCAATTTTCCCATTCATCAAATCAACTAATCTTTTTACAATAGCAAGACCCAATCCTGTTCCACCGTATTTTTTTGTTAAATAATGTTCCCCCTGTTCAAAAGGTTCATATAGTTTTTTTTGTTTTGCTTCATTTATCCCGATTCCGGTATCGGCAATGGAAAATTCGATATGTGCAGCAGAATTTTCTGTAACTGTTTTTATTATGACATGAACGTATCCATTACTTGTAAATTTAAGTGCATTTCCAATTAAATTATTCAGTATTTGAAGTAATGCAATTTCGTCGGTAATAATTAAATCAGGCAATTTATTACCATATTCAATTGTAAATTCTAATTTTTTGTTTTGTGCCTGTTGTTTATAAATTATATTAATATTGTTTAATATCTCTTTTAGAGATGTCTTTTCATAGTTTATTTCAAATTTTCCTGATTCTATTTTTGATAAACTTAAAATATCATCAACGATATTGATAAGATGTTCTGAACTTATTGATATGACATCTAAATATTTTATCTTTGTACTATCTGTTTCAATTTCTTTTAATATTTCAGTAAAACCAATTATTCCATTCATAGGAGTTCTTATTTCATGGCTCATATTGGCAAGGAAATCAGATTTTGCTTTATTTGCTTTTTCAGCACTTTCTTTTGATTTGATAAGTTCTTTTTCTGCCTTTTTTCGCGCCGTTATATCCTGTCCTTGAGCGATTGTTGCAATGATATATTGACCATCATCAGAAAAAATAGAAGCAGAATTCCAAATAAGCGTTTTAATTTTACCGTTTGAATCTTCAACTTCAATTTCTTCAATATTTAGTGATTCACTATTGTGGGATCTAATTATTAAATCCATATATTTATCTGAAGAACTTTTTGGAAAGATGGTTTTGATTGATTCCCCAATTAGTTCTTCAGATTTTTTTTTTAATACTAATTCAAGTGCATGATTTATTCGTGTTATATAAAATTTGGAATCCCATACAATAATAGAAGCATTGGCATTATCAAATAATTTTTCTAAATATTCATTTGTTTCTTTTAATTTATTAGTTCTTTCTTCTATAACTTTTTCCTGTTCTTCATACATAAAAGAATTACTTAAAATTGTGGCAAGAAATTTTTTAATGGAATTAAGAGTATTAATTATTAAATCATTTTTATGATCTTCAGGGACATTGATTAAATAAAGAGATGCAATTTGCTTTTTATTAATAGAAAGAGGGAAATATATAAGATTTGTCCACCCTGATTTTTGAAGCGTATTATTGTGAATTGAATAAGTTGAATCAACATTATAATATAGTATTGATTCAGATGGGGGGAAAATATCTGATACAATATCCAAAAAATTATTTTCTATGAGAATGTCTTTTTTTCTTGGAGGACAAACATTGAGTATAGTATCATTTCTGACAAGTATAACCATTGTTGTTCCCAATAGTTCCATTAACTGATTGATAAGATATTCCCCTGTATATTTAGGATTTTCAGATTGGAGTAAAATGTTTTCAAGAATATCCATAATCATATATTGAGTTGCTAATGTTTCATTATTTGAAATTTCTTTTTTAAAATTCATATTTTTCTAACCTTTTCAATTGAAGATTGTAATGAATCTTTTAAATTTGAAAGTGAAACTGAAAGAATTTCATAGGGTAAACCAACGTAGTCTGACATATTTTCTAAATTTTTATATGGAATATCTACTAAACCGGTATCTAAATAAATTAATTTTGTATGAAATTCTTTCATGAGGTATCCGGCATTTTCCTGAGTAAGTCCTAAATGACTTTTAAAAACTTCTTTCCAGCGTGTTGTCCATTCTGGCATCATAAAAAAAGCACCTTCTTTTCTCAGTTGACTGTACAACGTATGCCCCAGAATAATTTCACAACAATTAATTCCTGGTGTTCTTGCAATATTGTGCTGGTTTTCAAGATCAAGCATATATGGATAACAATCTCCATAAGTGATTACGATAGTATCATGTTTATTACGATTTACATAGTTTTCTAATACGATTTGCAGTTTTTCAGGATATATATGAAGCATTGAATCAATAAAATCAACTTGATATGATAGTTCACCGGTTTCAATTAATTTTCGAATTTCATTTTTGAAAATACTGCAGGAGATTATTTTTATACTCATAGTATTACCTTCTTTGAGACATTATTTTTTTCACCAGAATGATTTTGTTTATATCAGTATCATATTGAATATCAGCCCCGGCAGTTGCAAAAATAAAGTTTGTATCATTTTTTGTATCTTCTAATATTTTATAGCAAATTTTTTCTATAGTTTGTTCATTTAAGTTAAATAAATGTGTTCCTTCCATATTTCCCATAAGCAGACGTTCTTTTCCTGCTATTTTTCGTGCATCAGCAAAACTATCCATTTTTGATAATAAAAAAGCAATTACGTTGGGAACTTGAACATAAAGATCAATAGGTGATATCGGGTTTCCACCACTATGCAAAACAATAGGTGCTTTGATTTGAGGAAAAGTTCTAATGAAAAGAGGCAATGCGTATTGTATTGCAATATCTTTTGATACTATTCGGGGGTTCCAGAATTCGCCGGGCATAACAATTAAATCTGCACCACCATCAATAAGTGCATTGGCATAGCGTATGCAAAATTCAGCAGTTATATCGGATATTATTTTTGCAGCATCTTTATTAAATAATATTGTTTCGAGCCACAAATCAAGTCCAAGCAATAAAATTGGCAGATCAATCGGGCTTGTAACTATAGCTGCAATCGGGAATGAATCACCAAATTCTTGTTTTAACAATTTCACCGAATTACGAATGTAGAGAATATGTTTATCAGTATCAATATCAGGTATTTTAATATTTAACATATCTGAAATGTTTTTGAAGGCAGGCTTTTTTATGTTTGGTACACCATGATTGAGATAGGTTATTTCACTCCCGAATGCAGCTCCTTCATACGACAGAGCAAAAGGTGCTAATAAAATATCAGGTTCTATCTGATTTATAACGGCTGCCTGACCACGAACATATTCATTGTAATTAGTATAATAAATTTCCGGGGGGACATTAATCAGTTTAGAGCCGTAAAGACTCAACGTAAAAACAACTGGTGGTCTGTCAGGTTCTTTACCTGTAATAACCGAGAAAACCCGTTCTTTACTGTTCATAGTTTTTCTCCTTTTTTAAGTTTTAAAAGGGCTTCAGTAAAAACTATATCAGCATCAATAGCATTAAAAGAGGTTATGTCGCCACCTAATTTCTTAACAAGTTCAGGTCGTAAATTAAAGATTGCACCGCCGACAGCAAGAATAATTTTATTTTTTAATCCCCGGTCGTCAATTTCTTTTCGAAGTTTTTGTATATTAAGAGCAGTAGAATACATCATAGCCGAAGCACCTATAATTTTTGCATCGGTTTCAATTGCTTTTGATACAAAATCAGCCGGTAAAACATCATTTCCAAGATCATATACTTTCCATCCCGAGGCTTGCAAAAAAGTACCGAGCATTTTTCTGCCCAAAGCGTGATAATCATCTTGAATATTACCGATAACAACATTTCCTTTAATTGTATTGGTAGATTGGAAATCAGGTGAAATCATTGCTTTTTGTAAAAAGTCTTCTGCTATTTTCCCTGCAATATATCCGTGAGCAAGAGCAAGATTTTCTTTTTGCCACTTGTTGCCAATTTCTAATAGTGCCGGTTCTAAAATATCCTTTAGTGCATTATAATAACTAAATTTCATAGCGTAATTCTCAAGTAATTCGGAAGCCTGAACTCTATCAGCGTTTAAGATATAATCAAAAAGTATTTTTTGTACTGTTTCTTTCATATTTTTATTCCTTTACAGTGAGTTGGTTGCAAGAACCCCTATCAATTATAATAAAAAAAATAAAAAAAGAATCAATAAAAATAATTTTACTTACTAACAACATCCGCTTTTTGAGCAATCACAACTGGGAGCTGTATTGTTAAGTATTCCAAAATATATTGCTGCGGCACAACCGACACCGCTTTCAACTGTTAATGCAGAAAACGGACAATTTTTACTGCAAGCACCACATTCGATACAGTTATTTAAGTTAATTATTTCAACTTTACGTTCATTCATTTTTAAAACCTGTCGAGGACAAACATCGGTGCATATTGCACATCCGGTGCATTTACCAGCATCAAGTTTTAATGTAGCAACATTTTTTATATACTGTAAATTCATAATGCACTCCTTATGAGAATGATAATTTTAATAATAATTCCGGTGATTACGCTTAAAAGATATAAAGGTGTTGCAATTTTTATTTCTTTTTTTACACCTGATATTGAAGTGAAAGTTGTCGCTCCGGTAAAATTTAAAGCCATAAATGAGATAACCGGAATATATATACAAAATCCAAAAAGTATATTTCCTAAAGAAGATTTGTTGAAAAAAGCAAGAATTACCGAATAAAATAAACCAAGTAATGCTCCCTTTAACGCAAATGATCGAAAAGGTAAAATCGGGAGAATAAGTGGAAAGATAAAACCGCCTGTAATAATTGCTCCTAAAAAAGAAAAATAATCGTTAAGAAATTTCAATGTGAATGATTGAGAGGCGATTGAATGAGCAATAAAGAAAATTATTCCTGCTATTATAGAAGATACCAGTGCACTTTTTATTTCAATTGGTGTGAGAACAAGACGATCAATTGTTGTAAAGTGTATAATTTTTTCTTCATCGGTTTTAACCATAGAGCGATTAATATATGCCGGTATGTCTTTAGCATACACAGGTCCATAGTGTATTGATAGTCCTGTTTTCTTTGTTACCTCATACCCTGAAACACCGGGAGCTCCGAGTTGAGGCAAAATAAGAGATTTATGATTGATAAGTTCACCGATTTTGGTTACTTCTATTTGTTTTATAAGTTCTTTTGTTCCAAAAGTCCCTTTTCCGGCGGCACACCATACATTCACACCTTTTGTATCAAGTAATAGAATCCATGCTGAAATACCTTGTAATGAAGAACGGACTTTATCAAATGTCAGTTTGTAATTGGCAGTAACAAGTACCGGTGAATTGGCATCGGGTTTTCCTGAAGCATATAAACCCGGAATTATTGAATAATTGTGTCTGTTAATGCCGATTCGTGCATTAATTGTGCCATACGTATCGTAATGGGTTAGTGTATTAGCAATAACGGGGATAAGACCGATTTTTGTATTGATAAATGATCTAATCCATCGTTCTTTACGAACTATCATATTTTTAAGTGAAAGAGAATTATTTGTTTTTCGTTTAATCATTATTGGCCGGGTCACTTTATTCTCCTTTTTTGTTTGTACAGCATTGAATTTGTTCTGTTTTTTTGAACGCTTCTGCAAGAATAATAACGCTTTCAATGACACTTTCCCGTTTATCATCCGGAACATTTTCAAGAAGACGGGTGTAGAATGTATCGCATGAAGTGTTGATCATACTTACCGATTTTTTTCCTTCATCAGTCAGGTTCAGTAAATAAAACCGTCTATCAGACTCATCTTCAGTACGTGTAATAAGTTTCTTTTTATGTAATGACTCAATAGTTCTGGAAAGAGTACTTTTATCTAATTCAAGAACTTCCGCCAATTTTACAGCCGGAAAATTAGTATTTTCAGAAAGTTCTAATAGAGTATGACATTGTGAAAGTGTAACCCCGCAACAGCTTGTTTCTTCTGATAAGTTTTTTGTAATTGCCCGCTCAAGTATTCGCAATTTGTGTCTGAATGTGTAAAGACCGGTAGTTGATTTATTCAATAGTTGCTCCTGTCAATAGGTGTATAATACAACTATATCTGTAATTTAATTTATAGTCAATGAAAATTATAATTGATTTTTAAATAAAATATATTTATAAGTAAAAGCTATGTTTGTATGACACTCGTCAATTTTTAATATTTAGTGTACTGTAGAAAAATGGAGTTTTTTTATGAAAAAAATTATTGCATCATTACTTATATCGTTTATTTTAATTGGTTGTGTTTCAACACCAATACCAAAACAGGAAGTTATAACAGAATTCTCTGAACCCTATAAAGATTTTGGAACTCCTTTAGCTGGTTCATTTAAAAATGGACAAAAAATAAAAGGTGCTATGTATATAACCGTATCATTATTAACATTATTAACTTCTTTATTATTCGCACCTATTCAGGAAAATGGGGGAAGTATCATACCGATGGATAATACTATAAGTACACCGCTATCTCTGTCATTACTCGGAGTTGGAATCAGTACTGCATTAATTATTTCTCCAATAGATACTGCAATTAGTTACCATAAAAGAAATCAGAAAATTATAGATTTAAATTCTATTGAATGGAATAAAAACAGCAAATTAAATAAATATAATGCAATATTAGAACATCGTGCAAACATTAAGAAAAATCAAATCGAAAAGTTTAAAATCAGATTTGCTGAAGGATCAATAACAATTACAGATATTTATATAATAGGAAGTGATCAGGATTTATTGGATGCTTTGAAAATTGAAGTTGAAGCTTATACAAAAAAATTAAAAGAAAAGAAATCACAAGATGTCGAATAATATATCGATATTTATATTGTAATATTTATTAAATATATTACTATACCAGTATGGGAAAGATAACCGGTGTAGTAACAAATAATATAACATTATATTTTCGAGAACTTTTATATTTTGCCGCTTTTGTGAAAGTGACTATTATAGAGTTGTTTTTAATTGGCCATCGAAAACAAGTTGTTATTATGGTGTTGTTACGACAAATTCTATTTACGGGTTATGAGGCACTTAAACTTATAGCTATGGTTGGGCTTGCAATCGGAGCTGCAATTATTATACAGGGGATGGCTTTACTTGATACTTTTGGACAATCGGGTTTGGTATATAAGATTTTGATTGTTGTTATCACAAAAGAACTCGGTCCTCTTTTGACCGCATTTATTATTATTGCACGATCAGGGACTGCTATTTCAACCGAGCTTGGAAATATGGTAGTCAGTAATGAAATTGAAGCATTAGTCTCATTTGGCATAAATCCGATTAGCTATCTTGTCGTTCCTAGAGTTCTTGGAATGGTTTTGTCTTTTTTTGCTTTATCAATATACTTTAATATTGCCGGTCTACTCGGTGGTTATGTCGTATCAGCTGCATTTTATCCTATACCTTTTACTGAGTTTTTTTCAAATTTATTGAGCCGTATGACGATAAAAGATATAATTTTTGCTCAGGTTAAAGCAGTTGTTTTTGGAATGGTAATAGCAATAATCAGCTGTTATCATGGCTTGCAAGTACAATTTGCGAGTACTGAAGTTCCCTGGAGAACAATTCAGGCAGTTGTGGCATCACTATCATGGATTATTATTTTTAATATTTTATTAACAGTTTTGTCTTATTCATTTTGATTAAATAAGTGAAAGAGGATATATGAAAAAGGTCGTTTTGACGCTTAAAGATATTTCATTTAGCAATAACAATAATCTTATTTTAGAAAATTTATCATTGGATATTGAACAAAACACTTTAACAACAATTATTGGTAAATCAGGTTCAGGGAAAAGTACTTTAGCTAAAATAATGGCAGGTTTAATTATCCCTACGAAAGGTACATTGACTATTTGGGGACAAGATTATTATCAAATATCAGATAAAGAAAAAGTTGATATTAGAAAACGAATCTCATTTGTTTTTCAAAATGCAGCATTAATATCAAATTTATCTATTAAAGAAAATCTGATATTACCATTAAATTTTCATTATCCCGAAATGATAAAGAAAGAACAGGGTGAACTTGTTGAAAGAATGCTGGAACAAGTCGGTATGTTAAAAGTAATAAACGGAAGACCGGCACAATTAAGTATTGGTGAACAAAAACTTGTTGCTATCGCAAGGGCATTGATAACGAAACCGGAGTTGTTATTTTTAGATGAGCCATTAGGTTCACTTGATGCGACAATAACAAGAAAATTGATGGATATTATTTATACGTATTCTAAACATGATTGGACGACGGTTGTAATAGTTACCTATTCAAAAGAAATAATAACAGGTATTTGTAACAGAATTATGCTTTTAGAAGAACATAAAATAAAATTTAACATGTCTAAGAATAAAGTATTGTCATTACCTGAGAAAGATATGCCGGATATAATTACAAATATGTTGAATAAATATGAGTTTGAAGAGGAGAGTGAATTATGAAATTCAGTTTTAGACATACCGATAAAGTAGTCGGTGCGTTTATGCTTTCGGCAGTATTTATATTATTAATCAGTTTGATTTTTGTTTTGTTAAATCAAAAAATATTTGTGAAAAAACATAACTATAAAACGCAATTTATTGATCGTGTAGGTTTAAAAACGAATACTGATATTGTTTTTAATGGTTTTATTATTGGAAAATTAAAGGATTTTAGCTTAAATGAAAAAGATATTGTAGATGTTGATTTTTATATATTCGATGAATATTATACCAGAATTACTGTTGGTTCAGTTTTAAGTAAAATGTCAAACCCTTTATCCGGTTCAACAGTATATTTTATAAAAAATTATAATTCTGAAGTAATTGTTCCTGAAGGAAGTTTGATTCCTTCATTGGATATGGAAGAAGGTAAATCGTTACTTGCTTCAGGAGTAATAAAACCGCGTGTAGATGCGATTAGTAATATACTGGCAAATGTTGATAATCTATTAAAATCATTAAATAATGATAAAAATGCTGATGCAAATTCTATTGCACGAATTCTTGTTAATACAGCAGATATTATAGAAAGATTGAAAGCTGATTTATTTGTATTTGGTGAAATGATTGAAAATTTCAATGCACTGTCTCAGGATATGAAAGATGCGGACGGTCTGGTTCAAAGGCTGGTTGATCCTGATGGAGTTTATATGTTTAACTCATTACAAAAATCTTTAACAGAATTAAGCAATGTAATGGAAAATTTTAATAATTTTTCTAAATTTGTTAATAATCAGCAAAAAGAGATTGAGGTTTTAATGATCGATGGAAAAAGAACGGTTGATGAAACCAGACAGGTTATTGAAGGTGTAAAAAATAATCCGCTTATTAAAGGTGGTATTGCACCGAAGAAAGAGCAATTACCTGCAAATAGTAATTTAAGAGAATGGGAGGATAAATGAAAAACATATTATTTAGTATAATAACCATTCTAATTTTGAATTCATGCTCAACCGTTTCTAATAAAATAGTCTATGAAACCCGCCAATTACAAGGTAAAGCAATTGATAATAAAACAATGGGTGATTTGTTTCTTCAAAATAAAGATTATGTGAAAGCAATTGATTATTATAATGGAACACTTAAGTATTTTGTTTTGTCTGATAATGTTTTGGGAATCATTAGAACACTTACTGATTTGGGTAATGCATATAATATAATGAATGAAACGGATAATGCAATGTTGTATTTAAATGATGCATTAAAGATTTCGGAAAATGAAAGCACTTCAGGTATTGAAATGGGTTATTTATATCATTGTTTTGGTGACACATACTATATTAAGAAAGATTTTAGTAAAGCAATTGAAAATTATACTAAAGCAATTGAGAAATATAGTTCATACGAGGAAAATATTGCAACTGCTAAAATAAGTCTCGCAAAAGCATTGCGGGAAACAGGTGATCAATCTGCATCAGAAAAGAATTTATTTGAAGCTATGGTGAGTCTGGAAAAATTATACAAATCAAATATTTTGTTAAAGATTGATAATCTTTCCGGATCTTATTTTGCACTAGGTTATTTTTATTTTCAGACGAAAGATTTTAGTAAAAGTGAAATGTTTATTAGAAAGGCTATTGAGATTGATAGAATCTCAGAAAATTCAAATGGATTAGCACAAAATTTTTATTCACTTGGAAAAATAAATGAAATCTCAGGCGGGAATCTAAGTAAAACATTATATTATTTTGAAAAATCAAGAGACATTTATAAAGGACTTAATTTTTACGATGATTTTATACGAGTAACTCAGACAATTGCTGATTTGTATGAAAAATCAGCTGATTTTAAAATGGTTTTAAATAATTTATTGTATATTTTAAATGTGACAAATAATGCAGAGTTAAAAAATACAATTATTAAGAAAGTCACAAAGATACTTGCTGACGGACAGAAAAGTGACTACTTTACAAAATCAGAGATAGTTGATTATAAATACAAATTCCGACTATAAAACAGTAAGTTCTGTTAGCAGATATTTTCTGTGTAAGAAAACTGTATAATTAAAAAAAAGTATCAAAGATATTGCTATATTATTTGACAAATTATCTTTAACGATTTATTATGCAGAGATTTGTAGAGTCTTTATTTCAAAAGATTAAATATTAAAATGATTATTAGGGTGGTTGTTTATGTTAGTGAAAAAAACAAAAATAGTTTGTACAATAGGTCCCTCATCTGAGAAACCTGAAACTATAGCAAAAATGCTAAAAGCCGGGATGAATGTTGCAAGATTTAATTTTTCACATGGTGATCATGTTGAAAAGAAACACCAAATGGATGTAGTAAAAGAAGCTGTTAAATTGTCTGGTATTCCTTGTGCTTATTTATTAGACACAAAAGGTCCAGAGATTAGAACAGGTAATTTAAAAGATGGAAAGAAAATACAAATTGAATCTGGTGCGAATATTGTTCTTACTACAGATGAAGTAGAAGGAACAACTGAAAAAATAAGTATTTCATACAAAAACCTTCCAAAAGAAGCAAAGAAAGGAACTCTAATTTATATAGCTGATGGTGTTTTATCATTAGAAGTTGTAGATATTAAGGGTAATGATATTCATTGTACTATTATTGCCGGTGGTGAACTTGGCCAGAAAAAAAATGTCAATGTAGTAGGCGTTAAAACATCTCTTCCTGCAATGGCAGAAAAAGATAAAGAAGATCTTATTATGGGTATTAAAGAAGGTATTGATTTTGTTGCAGCTTCATTTATAAGAAAAGCTTCAGATGTTCTTGAAATAAGAAAACATCTTGATGCTAATGGCGGAAATGATGTACGAATTATTTCTAAAATCGAAGATGAAGAAGGTCTTGAAAATATTGATCAAATTATCGAAGTTTCAGATGGTATTATGGTTGCCAGAGGTGATTTAGGTGTACAGATTAAAATTGAAGATATTCCATTAGCTCAGAAAAAAATAATAGACAGGTGTAATAAAGCCGGAAAACCTGTTATCACAGCAACTCAAATGCTTGATTCAATGATAAATAACCCAAGACCAACGAGAGCTGAAGCAAACGATGTTGCTAATGCAATTTTTGATGGTACAGATGCTGTTATGTTGTCTGGTGAAACAGCTCAGGGTAAATATCCTGTTGAAACAGTTGATACTATGGCACGAATTGCAAGAACAGTAGAAACGTCAACAGAATATTTAGAACACGCACGTGCTTATTTTGAATTTCATAAAGATACAGTTGGAATTGGCGATGCAATCGCAAAAGCAGGTTATGTTGTTGCAAGTACTATTAAAGCAAAAGCTATAGCTACTCCAACAATGTCTGGTAAGACATCAAGACTTATCAGTAAGTTTAAACCGGAACAACCAATTATTGCTACAACAGTTAATGAGAGAGTTATGAGACAACTTCTTTTAGATTGGGGTGTATTTCCTATATTAACAGGTGTTGCTGGTGAATCTGAAGAAATGTTAAATAATTGTGTGAAAAAAGTTGAAGAGTTAGGTTTTGCCGGAAAAGGTGATAATGTAGTTATGTTAGCAGGAGTTCCTGTTAAATCACATATGGTTCTTAATATGGTACGAATTTTTCAAGTGTAATTATTATAATTTATTATAAAAAGGGAGTGAAAACACTCCCTTTTTATATTGATTTTTATAATATTTGATTAAATTTTTTCTTTTAAGTAGAGGTTCTTGCAAAAATACTCTTTTTATCTCGAATTTTTGCAAGAAGCTACCTATAATGCGATTATATCGCATGTGGCAGAAGCATAAAAAAAGTACCCTTTTTTTCATCAAGTAATCTTGATTTTTGCAAGAGCCTCAGTAAGCAGGATTTTTTTAATAAGCTTTTTAAACTCGACATATATGATAGGTTTTGTTAAATAATAATCCATTCCTAAACTTAGACAGCGTTCTTTTTCACCTTTTATAACACCGGCTGTAAGTGCTATAATTGTTGATTTCATGCCGGTTTCCTGTTCTATTTTTCTAATTTCAATTGTTGCAGTATAACCATCCATCACAGGCATTTGAATATCCATAATAATTATATCAGGAGCAATTTCCTTGTATATTTCTACTGCTTTTAGACCGTTATCAACAGTGTATATTTTAGAATCGGGCATAATCTGTAATATTATTTCTTTAACTAAAACCATATTTAAAAATACATCTTCTACAATAAGAATACTTGGTGAAAGTGTTTCTAATTTTGAAGGATTTGCCTTAATAGAATTTGTTTCATGAATATTTATTCCATTATCTCTATATTCTTTGATGAGTGAAAATGAAAACGTACTTCCTTGTGCTATTTCACTTTTCATATTTATTTTAGAACCCATTTTCTCGGCTAATAAATTTGATATAGCAAGTCCTAAACCGGTACCGCCATATTTTTTTGTTGTTGATGAATCAGCTTGAGTAAAAAGTGCGAATAATTTTTTCTGGTTTTCTTCGGATATTCCAATTCCGGTATCTTTTATATAAAATGTAACTTTTCCTATATTTGTTCCACTCATTTTTTCAAAAGATAAAAATATTTCGATAGCACCGTTTTCAGTAAATTTGATACTGTTACTTAACAAGTTTGTTAAGATTTGTTTAACGCGTATTGGATCAATAATAAAAAATTGTGGCAGATTAGATGGAATGTTGCATGTTAATGTATTTTTGTTCTTTTCGGCTTGAAATAGTAACATTTCCCTTGTTTGATTTAATAATTCTATTAAATCTGTTTCAACTTCATTCAACTCAAGTTTACCGGCTTCTATTTTTGATAGGTCCAGGATATCATTAATTAATGAAAGAAGAGTGTGAGCGGATTCGCTTGCATTTTTTATATATTGCCTGTATAAAGGATTAATATCAACTGTTAATAATAAATCAATAAAACCTATTACCCCATTAAGAGGTGTTCTTAATTCATGACTCATATTAGCCAGGAATTCCGATTTTGCTTTATTTGCAGTATCAGCTTGTTCTTTTGCAAATTGAAGTTTTTTAATTGTTGTTTTAATAGTATTGCTCATAATGTTAAATTCTTCAGCTAAATCATCAATTTCTGAAAATCTTGAATGTGGTATTTCAAGATTCCACTGATCTTTAGAAATCTGCTTAACTGTTTTATTAAGTAGAATAATTGGTTTAACAATAAAACTTGAAAGTAACAAACCAATTAAAATAGTAATCAGTAAAATAAAAATAATAGTAAAAATCGTTTTTCTATTATTAGAATTCACTTGATCAAAAAAATCTTTAGATGGGATTATTGAAAAAACATTCCAATTAAGATATTTATTTATTGAATAATTATTTACCATTACAAAGTAAGTTTGATTTACTAATTTGAAAGTAAAAATATATTTTTTTATTTTTGAGTTAGTGCGTTTGTTATATTCATTGATAACAGTTTTTGTTAATAATGATTCAGAATCACTTATATTAGTTTTTGATAAAGAAATTTGTTTTGAGGAAGCAATAATGATTCCTTTATTGTCTGCAATGAAAGAAAAACCTGTTTTACCTGTTTTTATAGATGATAAAAAATTACTTATTTGAGATAAAAACATATCTACAGCAACGACTCCGATGAGAACATCATTTTTGTCATAAACAGCTTCACTTGCGGTTATTGCCATATCCTGACCTGTTGATAAAACATAAAGCTCACTCCAAAAAGTGCCTGTATTTTCAATGGCATTTTTATACCAGGGGCGACTTCTCGCATCAAAAGATTTAATTGTTGCTAATAGTTCATTTGTATTATCTTGATTATTCAAAGTTGATTTATAAACTATACCGTCTTTAAAATTCACAGATTTCATTTGATATTTAAAATTGTTTGTTTTTTCTACGCCACAATTCGCTATACCACCATCAGTGTTGCCAAAGTAGATACTGCTTATATTATCAGTCATATCGATTTGATCAGAAAAATGGTTAATTAATTCAGATTGATTTTGATAATTTAAATTACCGGACATAATTTTTTTTCTGTTAATTTCATTAATGAGAGAAGGATACGACAAAAATGATTGTACTTTATCAATTATTCTTGAGTTAACTTCGTTTAATAATTCATTTATTACAATGTTAACTGAATTTTTATTGTTGCTGAATGATACAAAAGTAATCATAATTCCGACAATTAAAATCTGTGTTATTAATGTTAAAAGAATAATTATCTTTAATGGAAATTTACCGGTTAATGTATAAATGGTTTTTTTAATAGTTTTTAATGCCATAAAATACATGATAAACTTTTTATTATAAATATACAATATTCAAATAAAAAAATCCTCCCGTCTATCATATTGATATTGACGGGAAGGATTCCCTGTGTTCCCATAACTAAAGACTTCGTGGTTAACGAAGCCTAAGTTACTTTTAACCGAGAAGTTTCATAACAGCCTGCGAACCTTGGTTAGCTTGTGCTAACATTGACATTGAAGACTGAACGAGGATCTGGTTCTTTGTAAATTGAACCATTTCAAATGCCATATCAGCATCTCTAATTACAGACTCTGCATGTTGCATGTTTTCAGCACCTACAGCAAGACCTTTCGTCGCGTGCTCTAATCTGTTCTGGTAAGCACCTAGGTCGGCACGTTGCTTATTAATGATTTTAAGAGCATTATCCAATGTTCCGATTGCAGCATTTGCACTATCAGGTGAAGACAAAGAAATAAATGTAGCAGTATGAGGCAATCCACTTGGATTCTTTAATCGTAATCCCTGTGTACTCATAGTACCAATAAATACTTGTTCTCTCTGATCCATGTTAGCTCCAATATGGAACCACATACTTCCCGTAACACTGTTTAAAGCATCTTCTCTAGCGAATCTACCTGTAAGAAGGTTCATTCCATTAAATTGAGCATGAGAAGCAATTCTGTCGATTTCATCAATTAACTGACTAACTTCAACCTGAATATACATTCTATCTTCAGAAGAGTAAATACCATTCGATGCTTGAACAGCAAGTTCTCTTAATCTCTGAACAATATCCTGACTTTCCTGTAAGTAACCTTCAGCCGTTTGAATTAAAGAAATACCATCCTCAGCATTTTTACCTGCTCTTTCAAGTCCTCTTATTTGACTTCTCATTTTTTCTGATACTGCAAGACCTGAAGCATCATCTGATGCTCTATTAATCCTGACTCCTGAACTCACCTTTTCCAGGTTTTTTGAAACAGCTAGATCATTAAATTTTGTTTGTCTCTGCGCAAACATTGCACTTAAATTGTGATTAATTATCATTCGAATCCTCCTTGATTCATTTACGACGAAGACGTCCTTGTCTTCGTGTGCCTTATTACACTTTTCGGAATTGTAAAAAAAATCTTAATTAAAATATACAAAAAATATTTTTAATTTTTTTATCTGTTCAATAACTACTTGCAAAAATATCTTTAAGGTTATATATTGAAGATTATGGTTATACTTAAACTCTATAAGTTTATACGATATTTTTTTTATCGTTAATTTGTTTGTATGAAATAACTTAAATATGTTGTTGTTTTCTATTTATAAACTTGTACCAGGTATAATGGGAGTGAATAATGACTTTATCAGAAAAAGTAAAAGAACTAAAAATGAATTCAATATTCGAAATTTTACCGGAATCAGAATGTATTATTTTAGCTGAAAAAGCCAAACCGATAAATTATAAAAAAGATGATGTTATTTTTAAAGAAAATATGACTGCCGATGCTTTTTATATAATAATTAAAGGTGAAGTAGAAATTCTAAAAGAAAGTGATGATGGTTCACTTGAAATACTGGCAGTAAGAAAAGCACATGATTCTTTTGGTGAAATGTCAATGATTGATGATTTACCAAGGAGTGCTACAATTCGAGCGAAAACTGATTTATTATTACTTATGATAAATAAATCTGATTTTGTTGAATTAATGAGAACATTGTCAACGTTATCGTATAGTATTGCAAAAAGTGTTTGTTATACAGTTCGATCAACGAATGAAAATTATATTCGGGATCTTGAAAATCGAAATAAAGAACTGGAAGTTGCATATAACCAGTTAAAAAATACACAAAATGAACTCATTCGAGCAGAAAAACTTTCTATAATCGGAAAATTTGCATCATTAATTATTCATGATATAAAAAACCCATTAACAAATATCCGGGCGTATGCGGAATTAATAAGTATTAATAATAAAACAGATGTGAAAATCAGTAAATCAACATCCATTATAATGAAAGAAGTAGATCGTTTATCTGATATGACTGCTGAGTTATTAGAATTTGCGCGTGGTGATATTAAGTTGAATAAAATACCGGTTAATTTATACTCATATCTTGCAACCTTAATTGATACGGTGTCATTAGATTTAAAAAACAAAAATATTCAATTGATATTTAATAAAAGTGACACAGATATTGTTGTTAATTTAGATACAGATAAAATAAATCGGGTTTTTTTTAATCTCATAGGTAATGCTTGTGATGCTATGGAAGATGGCGGCGTAATAACGATAACTGTTGCGAAAAAAAATAATTTTGCATTCTGGTCTATTAATGATACAGGTTGTGGTATGACAGATGATGTTGTTGAACGAATTTTTGAACCTTTTTATACAAGAAAAGCAAAGGGAACGGGATTAGGTATGGCTATAGTAAAGAGTGTCATAAATGGGCACTCAGGGAAAATTGAAGTAAATAGTGTGCCCGGGAAAGGAACACAATTTGATATTTATTTACCAATGTAATTATCAAATAAAGGGGGGGGTATGAATGAAATTCAAAAGAATCTTCAGGAAGGGATAAATAACTTTAATCGAAAATCGGTTAATGAAAGCATAAAGCTTTTTGAAAAGGTTCTGGAGTCAGATCCTATGAATCCTGAGGCTAATTATTATCTCGGTTTAATTTATTCAAAAGATAAAAGATATGATAAATCAGTTCTTCATTTAAAAGTTGTTGTTGATATGGGAATAAGTTTTATTTTTACTCATCAATGCAGAATGATTTTAGGCTACATTTATTATCAAAATGATGAATTTGATCGTGCTGAATATGAATTTACTGAAGTTTTAAAAGCTAATTTTAATATTACTCAGGTTCATGCAGCCTTATCAGCTGTTTATTATAAAAAAGAAATGTTCGAAAAAGCATTTGAAGAAGCAAGTAAAGCATATACTCTCGATAATTTTAATATTAATGCAAAAAATACCTACGGTTTTCTTTTGTGCGATTTAGGTAAAGATCCAAAAAAAGGTGTTGAAATATTACGTGAAGTAGTACGATTAAAACCGGACAACCCCGCATATTTGGATTCATTAGGTTGGGCGTATTATAAAAATGGTGATGTTAAAGCGGGTATTGCAAGTTTACGCATGGCTCTTGATCGCTCTAAAGCACCTGAAATACAAGATCATTATGATAAAATGGCAGGTAAGAAAACTACCGGGTTAAGGAAATAAATATGAAATTAAGGTTTTTTGCTGTTTTTTTAATTCTTTCATTAGTATGTGTAAATGCCCAGGAAATAGATGATGATCCGTTAGGTTTATCACAAGAATATTCAATGGATTATTTTGAGTTGGGTATTCGGGCTCTCCATGCAAGCAGATATGAATTAGCTATTTCAGAATTTATAAAATCATTAAGTTATAAAGATAATAATTCATACTCAAGATTATATCTTGGTGAAGCATACAAAAAAGGTGGATATGAAAAAAATGCTTTGTATACATGGAATACTTTAATGTCTATGGGGTATGAAAGTCGATTTCTTAAAAGTCGTGTTTCATATCTATACAATAGAAGAGGTATGTTGTCTGATATTTATATAGATAAAAATTTTGTTATCAGAACAGAATTAAAAGGTTATTATGAGCGAGATAGCTTTACTTCTTTTTTAAATCCTTCACAACTCGCAGTTGATAAAAATAATAAATATTTCATTGCATCATTTACAACGGGTAGCGTTATTGAGATGGATACAAACCTTCAAATCGTTCGTACTATAATTACTGCAAATCCGCCATTGGGCAAACCCTTTGGTGTTGCTGTGGCTACTGACGGGGATATTTTAGTAAGTGATTTTCAAAATGATAGAATTGTTAAAATCAATAGATATAATATTGTTACTCAGACAATTGGTTTTAAAGGGATCGGTGAAGGTGGTTTATTGGGACCACAATATCTTACTACCGATGAATATGGAAATATCTTTGTTGTTGATTCAGGAAATGTAAGAATAAATAAATATTCTAAAGATGGTATAGCTTTGTTTTCAATAGGTCGTTCAGGAACTGGTAAACTTGAGGCTCCGGCAGGAATGTATTATTCTGATGGAGAATTGATGGTCGCCGATAAGAAACGGGATGAGATTGTTGTGTATGATGAGAGTGGCAATTATTTAAGAAGTTTTGGTAATGGTTATTTGAAAACCCCATACGATATTACAAGAGATAAAATTGGACGATATATTATTGTTTGTGAAAAAGAGGTGTGGATATATGAACCGGATAGTGGCCTTTGGTATGTAATGGATGCTGTTGGTAGCAGACTGAATAAAGGTGTTTCAGTTATATCTGATTATGAAGATAATATTATACTGTCTGATTATAATAGATCAACAGTATATGTATTGTCTTTAGAACGGCGAAGATATAATAATATGTATGTTAATGTTGAAAAAGTAATATCAAATAAATATCCCGATATTCATCTTTTTGTAAGAGCGGAAAAAGATGATATGACTGTTCCGGTAGGAATTACTGATAATAATATAACAGTTTTTGAGAATAATAAAATTGCTGCTGTAGCCGGTATGGGATATACTGACTTATTAAATGATACATCTGATATTTCTATTATATATGACAATAATAGAACGATGTTACAGTATAACAATGAGTTTAAAACAATATTAAATAAATGGATGCATTCAATAAAAGGGAAAACCTCCGTTTCATTAACCCAGGCAAATGAGGGAATTTCTATTATTGATAAACCATTAGGTAGCACCAGGCTTGAATTATTAGATGCTATTGATACAATAAGGGCTTCTACATTTACTGATAAAGGTGATATGTTTAAAAAAGTATCGTATGATATGATTGATAGATTCTCAAAAAAAAATATTATTTTTGTTACTAACGGAGAAGAAACAGGTAATGATTTTAATTTATTTAAAATTGAAGATGTTATTCAATTTGCACTTCATAATGATATTAAAATATTTGTTGTTGCTTTTAAAGAAGGTCGTTTATCATCAATTTATAAGAATATGGCAGATAGAACAGGTGGTGATTATTTCGTAGCGTATAAACGAAAAGATTTGAAAGATCTTTTTACAAGAATTGAAACAACACGATCAAATTATCTTGTTGTTTCATATGTTTCTAATTCATTATCAAGATTTGGAAGAGAACCTGTTAGAGTTGAAGTTGAGATAAATTACTCAGGTATGAAAGGTTTAGGAGACACTATTTATTTTCCACCAAGAAAGTAATCGTTACAAGAATCCCTATAAATATATATTATTGTAAATTCCTTCAGAAAGTTCTTCTAAAGTATATGGTTTTAATAAGAATGTACTGATACCTGATTTCATTGTTTCATTAATTCTTTGATTGTTCTTTGCACCGGAAGTAAGTATTACTTTAACTTTCGGATTAATCTTAATTAATTCTTCATATACTTGCTGTCCATTTAAATCAGGCATAAAGAAATCAAGAAGTATGCAAGATATTTCTTTTGATTTTTCACGATAAATATTAATTGCATCACTTCCATTTTTAGCTTCTATGACAGAGTACCCGCAAATTTCAAGCATTTTTCTTGATGTGTATCTTATAACATTCTCATCATCTACGATTAATACAGTACCATTACCTTTGTATAATTTAGATTCTTTTTTATTTGATATTTCCTGATTATCTTCATTACTTTGCAGAATAGGTAAATATATTGTGTATGTTGTTCCGATTTCTTTATCTGCATAGCAATCAATAAAGCCATTATGACTTTTGGCTATATTATATGCAACTGATAATGCTATACCTTGTTTTTTACCGGTTAATTTATTTTTGTAATATGGATCGAAAATATTATCAATATCTTCTGTGGTAATGTAAAAAGCAGTATCGGATATAGATATTTGCCAGTATGATTCTTTAGTTGTCTGATAAATTGAAGTTTGTTCGTCTTCTATTAATTTAATACTTATATTAATTTCACCATTTTCTTTTAGCGAATTAATTGAATTATTTAAAATATTTAAAAACATTTCTTTAATATTTTCTAAATCGGCAAAAGCAAAAGCAGTGGACTTATGAGGATGATAATTGAATTTAATTTTTTTTGTTAATGTACTGTCAAGTTCGTTGATAATTGAATATAAAATGTAATTCAAATCACATGGACTTAAAGTTGAATTTGTTGGTTTTGATATACTTGACAATTGCTTGATAATTGATTTCCCTTTTACTGAAATTTCTTTTAAAATTTCAACATCTTCAGAAATCGTATCTGTTAAATTATTGGTTATTTTATAATCAAATAAATTGATAGTTCCTGACAAAGCACCAAGTAAATTATTAAAATCATGTGCTAAACCTTCTGCCATATTACCAAAAGATCTGAATTTTTGAGCCTGTCGTAACTGTCTTTCAGTTGTTGTAATTTTTGTAACATCATCTATTCTTAAAACCAGTAAATCTTTTGATGACTTTAAAGGGAAAATAGTTACTTTGCAATTTGAAGTTTTATTATTAGTTACAACAATGTCATTAAAATCAAGAGGAATTCCTGTACTTCTAACCATTTCGAAATATTTTTTATAATCTTCAAAATGTGAAGAAAGTTCCCAAATTTCTTTGTTTTTTATTTCTTTATTTGTTTTATCAAAGAATGATAATGAAGTATTATTAAATTGATCTATTTTGTTTTCCTGGTTGAAGGTTAAAATTACAGATGGCATAGAATCTATGATGTTAAAAAGATAGTTTTTAAAATATTCTGCTTTTCGTTCAGCAAGATATCTTCTTGTGATATTTCTTGTTGTCGCTTGAATCTCATAAACAATACCATTGGTATTTTTTATAGGAACTGATTGAATTTCAATGTATAAATAATAACCATTTTTATGCATTATTTTTAAAGTAAATGCTTCCTGAACTTTTTCTTTTATAAATGTTTCACGAATATTTTTTAAAGCTATTATGTTATTTCTTCTGTCCGGAAGAAGTGAATTTGGACCTTTTAAATTATTGACAAGATGTATAAATTCATTTTGTGTATAACCTAATAAATTTTCAATTGACGGGCTGACATAATTTATTTTTAAATTTTTATCCATTTTAAAGATAGAATCAATATTTTCTTCAACAAGATTTCGATATTTTCTTTCAGATTCTTTAAGTAAAAATTCTCTTTCAGTAATTTTTTTTAACATTCGCAAAAAGTTTTCATGCAGTAATCGTATTTCCCTAATCTGGAATTTATTATCCGGTATATCATATTTCCCACGGGAAACTCTTGTTGTAAATAAAGTTATTTTTCTAATTGGAATGAATATTTTTGTATAACCCAGATAAACAGAAAAAATAGCTATTAAAATACTAATGAAGAAAATAAGAATCAGAAAAATTCTCTGATAAATCAATGAAGCGAAAGTATTGTCATATGATTGAACAATAAATATTTTCCAGTTTGTTTCTTTTATTATTTTTTCCTGAATTATATATTTAGTACCATTGATATAGCCGGTGTTATTGAAATAGTCTTCAATAATAAGTTGTTTCATTTTTTTAGAATTTTCTTTTATAGGGTGGGTTAAAATTGTATTTTTATTATCTGTTATTATCATTAGTCGGTTTATTGATTTACTATTCAGTTGAGTAGAGTTTTCAAGAAGTTTTTCTAAATTAATTATTGTTGTAATAAAACCTATAATTTGATTATTCTTTTGAATCGGTATTGTATAATTAACAGAGGGAATATTATTAAATTCTGAAATATGAATTTCACTCCATACCGGCGATTTTGTTTTTTTTGAATGTATTAAATATTGTTTGTAAGAAAAGTCAA
This sequence comes from Spirochaetes bacterium GWE1_32_154, assembly GCA_001829315.1. Lineage (GTDB taxonomy): Bacteria > Spirochaetota > GWE2-31-10 > GWE2-31-10 > GWE2-31-10 > GWE2-31-10. Next base: position 245,058 of record MIAY01000001.1, read on the forward strand.
AACTATAAAATTGAGGTTTTTCCGGAAACGAATATGTTAAGTGACTATCAATATTATAATACAATATAGTATCGATAAATCCATGTCGGTCATAAAACTTTTTAAATGAGTATTTTAATATTTCGGAATCTTCTGTTTTTGAATGAATAAATGCCATGTTGATTAATTCATCGGTGGATATTTTTATGAGACTGTCAATTCGTAGAGCAATATCATCAGCAATGAATTTATTATTATTGAGTGAAAGTTCGTAGGTATAATTATTAAAAAGTCCATAATTTGCTACACCAATAAATAATACCGGGACTATTACAACTATAAAAACATAAATGAAGACAATTGTGTTGAAATTGGATTTATGTGGTTTATTCATTTATTGTAATAAATTTCCCTTTAGATATAACGAGTTTAATAGGCTTTTTTTCAGAATCACCATATTCATTAAATAATAACTTATTTTCCTTTTTAAGTAATAATAATTCTTTTTTTAATTTACTTTTATCAAAATTTGCGTTGCTAAAAGCAGTAAGTAAAGCATTTGTTGAAATGAAGGTTAAATATGCTGTTGCATCGGGCATGTAGTTATATTTTCTATTATATGCATAAATAAATTCAGAAACCTCTTTTAACGAGGGGTCATAGGAAATGCTTGTAACAAATTTCATATTATCTACAGCACTACCGCCATTAGCAATAATTCTTGATGTAATGGCAAATTCTGTTCCATAAAGTTTAATTTGTTTATTCTGAAGTTTTAATGTTTGAGCAATTATAGCTGAATTAAGATCATCATCGATTATTAATGCGGCTGAAGGATTGAGTGACATAGCTTTTTTTATTATTTCGGTATAATTATTATCCGGGTTGTTTTGTACAGTTATTGTAAAGACATTATTATAATAATTTGTTGTTAAAGATTTATAGATGATATCAAGGAATTCTTTGAAATAATGACTGTTTGAATCATTATATATAATAATAAAATTATCATTTTGTTTGTTTTCTTTTATTATCAAATTTGCAGTTTCAAGTGCTGTAGTCGTAATTTTTGTATTCATGGTAAATAAATAATCATCTTTATTTTTTAGAAATTCAATATTCGTTAGTGGAGCAATTGTTGGTATTTTATAATAGTTAATTGTATCTAAAGAACCTTTTGCTACAGAACTTGATAATGGACCTATTATACCAAAAAGCTTATTGTTTTGATCGGAATGTTTTATAAAATCTATTGCATTTTCATGGTTTTTCTGATCATCTGTCTGTTGGATTATGATTTTGTTTTTATTTGAATGTTGATTAAAATTTTCAACTGAAAGTTCTGTTGCATTTCGAGCAGAAATACCAAAGCTAAGAAAAATATCTGATGATGTAATAATTAAACCAAGATTATGGTTTCTTTTACATGAAAATAATAGCGTACTTACTAATAAAGTGAATAAAAATTTTTTCATTATTTCTCCGGAAAATATCAATATGGGGAAGCATAAAAATTGTTTTTATAATTTATGCAAGATCCTTACTAATTTTATAATATATTTTTAAAAATGAGTGAAGTTTTATTATAATTATTTGTAAAATATTGAACCATAAGTAATTTTTATTTATATAAAATTAAATTTATTGTATTATGATTTTAAAAAATTACAGGACAAATTAATAAATATATATGGAGTGAATATGAGAAAAGCAGAACTTGAAAGGGTTACAAAAGAAACTAATATTAAAATTGCCTTATCGCTTGATGGTAGCGGACATTCAGTAATAACGACCGGCATTCCTTTTTTTGATCACATGCTTACTGCTTTTTCAAAACATTCAGGATTTGATTTAGAATTAAAAGCCGTTGGTGATATTGAAGTTGATTATCATCATACTATAGAAGATTGTGGAATAGCGTTAGGTACGGTTTTTTTAGAAGCACTTGGTGATAAAATTGGTATTGAAAGATTTGCTTCAGCGCGGGTTCCCCTGGATGAGGCGATGACAGAAGTTGTTGTTGATATTTCGGGAAGACCGTTTTTGCATTTTGATTTGATTTTTAAAAGACCCGATGACGGTAATGGTGTAAATCCATATTTATTTGAAGAGTTCTATCGTGCATTTGTAAATTCAGCACGATTGACAATGCATGTTGACTATATTCGGGGAGATAATTCGCATCATATCATAGAAAGTTCTTTTAAAGCATTCGCTAAAGCGTTAAAAAAAGCGGCCACAATATCGGGAAGAAGTTTACCGAGTACTAAGGGGGTATTATGATTGGTATTATTGATTCAAAAATTTGCAATATTTATAGCTTAACAAATATGTTAAAAAAATTAAACGCTGATTTTATCATTTTTGATAATCCGGAAAATATTCAGTCTGTCGATAGAATAATTTTACCCGGTGTTGGAGCTTTTCCAAAAGCCATGGAGAATTTGAGCAAATCAGGTTTAAAAGATGCAATTATACAATTTGCCCGGTCAGGTAAACCGGTATTGGGAATTTGTCTTGGGATGCAATTATTGTTTGATAAATCTACTGAATTTGGTATTTCAGAAGGACTGGGGTTAATACCTGGTGAAATTATAAAAATAAAGACAGATCTTGTGTTACCGCATATCGGGTGGAATGATTTATCAATTAAACCGGGCTGTAAAATACTTGAACGTGTTGATAATGGAGCTGATGTGTATTTTGTACATTCGTATCGTGCAGAGACTGATACAAAATATATCGCTGCAACAACAAATTATGGCGAGCTGATACCCGCTGTTGTGTATAAAGATAATGTCTATGGTGCCCAATTTCATCCTGAAAAAAGTATGAAATGGGGTGAGATTATTTTAAGTAACTTTATTAAATTATAGAAGGAAGTCGTATGAAAAAGAATTTTTTTTGTTTTATGGTATTGTTATTTGCTATTAGTTCTTATGGTTCTGAAAATATTGTAAAGAGTTTTAATACAATTTTAAAAATAACCAACAAAGATGCTCAGCTTACATCTTTGAATGAATTTATCGATGTGAATAAAAAGAAGATTCCGATTATTCAGGATGATACAATTATTTTTATTTATCACACAGATTCTACTCATCCCAAACTGAAAGTTTCTCTTGCTTCATCAGAGAATTCGTTTAGTGAATCGAAAGATTTTTTAAAACGAATCGGAAAAAGTAATTTTTTCTATCTGCAAATCAAACCTTCTATTGTTGATAATTTTTCTTATAGTTTTGTTGTCCATGAAAATGATAAGAAATCAATTAAAAAGGATGATTTTAATTCTAATATTCACTTTGCAAAAAGATATAGAAATTGCATACGAACTATTGATTCTGATAAATCGACTTTACAAATTGTTAATTCAATTGTATCTGATAATATCACTCTATTAAAACGAAGTGTTTATGTTTTATTACCACCGGGATATTTTAAAAACTTTGATATACAATATCCGGTTTTCTATATGCATGATGGTAATAACCTTTGGGATAGTAAAGAAGCACCGGGTGGCGGATGGAAAATGGATACAACTTCAAATGAAATGATTAATAACGGAACAATACAACCGATGATAATTGTCGGTATAGCAAACACCGGAAAAAGAATGGATGAATATATTGGTTTCTCTACGATGTATTCTGAAAATGAAGAGAGAAAGAAGCAAGTAAGTGCTAAAGCATTACAAGAACTTTCCCTGGCTTATGTTGATTATGTCATAAAGTCAGTAAAACCTTATATTGATACGAATTATCGAACTATGAATGATCGAAATAGTACTGTTATCGGTGGTTCAAGTGCCGGAGCAATGATTTCATTGTATATGGGTTTTAAATATCCTGAAGTGTTTTCGGGGGTTGCTGCAATATCAGGTGGTTTTGAACCGTATATTGACTTACGGGAAAATTTTTTTAATCCAACTGCAGATTTAAAAATATATCTTGATTGTGGTGGTAAAGATATGGATAAAGATATGCTGGTTGAAAGTAATAATTTGTATGATTTTTTAAAGAAAAATGGTTACCGTGATAATGAGAATTTGCTTTATATAATTGATAATGAAGCAGGGCATAATGAAAAAGCATGGGCGAACAGGGCTTCGGGTTATTTAAAGTTTTTTTACGGGAAGTAGAGTTTTACTCTTAAGGTGATTTTATACAATTTATTTTTACCGTAGTTGTTGTAATGACAACTACGCTTTTCTTAGGAAAACCATACGGATTTACAGTTATATGTTTTGATTCTTACCAATAGGTTCTTATGAAATCTACTCCCCAAAAACTTCTCTCATATCAACAGTCATATCCTCAAACAAATGAACGGTACATGTATCGTCGATTGTGTAAATTTTTGATTTATCATATTTTCCATCAGGTTGCAAAAGGTATATATGTAAAACCTGTTCATACGGATATACAATCCAATACTCTTTGACTTTATGTTTTTCATAGAGGTAAAACTTCTCAGTGAGGTCTTTTTTGGATGTTGCCGGAGATAATATTTCAATTACAATATCCGGTGCTCCTTTGCACCCGAACTCATCAAGTTTATTTTTATCACAGATAACTACGATATCAGGTTGCACAACAGATTCTATTGTATCATCATGCTGATTTTCATATTCAGGAAGTCTGACATCAAAGGGAGCATTGTAAACTTCACATGGTTTACTTTTTAAATAGGTATGAAATAGTGCAAAAAGGGTTCCGCTTATTTTTTGATGGATTCTTCTTGGTGCAGGACTCATATTGTATATTTCTCCATTAATCAACTCGTACCGCTCATCATTCCAATATTTATAATCACCATAGGTATATTTTTCATTTTCTTTTTTTAGTGCTAATCCCATTTGGTGTTCCTCCATACGTAATTCAAAGTATAATGAAAACATTACTATTTGTCAATGAATGAGCTTATTTCAATATAAATGCTTGTTACTGAATAATTTCATAATTGCACAAACTATGAAATTTGATTTAGAAATGAATCAATAATATTTGTACAATAGAGCTTCAAAATATATTGAAGCTCTATTGTTATTTTATTTTAAGTATTTAGTAAGAATTTTTTTGAATTCCCCTGATTTCTCAAGTTTTGTAGCAGTTTCTTTTATTTTCTTTGAGATATCAGGATTAGTTTCTAAACTTAATGCAGCCCAATAACTGCCTGAACCACTAATTAAAATTATATTTTCAGTTTGACTATAATCAAGTTTTAATTCTTTTGTAACATAAGCAAGTGAAATTGGATTTCCGGCTATAATATCTATTCTACCGGAAAATAATTTTTGTATATTTATAGGATCAGGATTTTCACCTTCATAAATATCCAAATTTTTTATTTCGTCGAAACCCATTTTAATTAATTCCTGCGTTGTTGCATCACTTTTTGGCCCGGTACCAATCTTATAGTTTTTGAAATCATTTAAAACAGAACCTTTGATTTTATTATTGGATTTTAGTTTAATGAGCCATGTTTCTCTAGGAGCTATTGAAAATGCCCAGTCAAATAATTTTTCTCTTTCTGTATTGCGCCCCATTGTGAAAATCATTATGTCGGGTGTTGTAAGTGCTTCGTTATAAGCTCTATTCCATGGTAGAGATTCGATTTTCGCTTTTAAACCCGATTCTTTTAAAACCAGTTCGCACATTTCAACAGATAAACCTGAAAGTTTACCGTCTTGTGTAAAATTAAATGGTGGCCACTCTTCAGTGATAACTTTTAGTTCCTGAGCAGAAATACTAAGTGTAAGAAAAAAGAAAAACATAATAAATTTATTCATACTATAATCCTCCTTAAAAAGTATAGTTTATTATTCAGTTTTAAATCAATACTACTGTCTGCAAATAATTAACTAAATCGAAGGTTTACATATTATGAAACTTTTGATAAAGTGAAGGAAACAAAATGGCACAAAAGAATAATGCGAGGATACAAATGGGAATAAGATCAGTTTCACCAATAGACGGAAGATATGAAAAAAAAACAGAAATTCTAGCTGACTACTTTAGCGAAATGGCTTTAATCAAATATAGAATAACAACAGAAATTATCTATTTAAAATATTTATCTTCGAACGCCGGGGTTGGTTTAAGGAAGTTTACCGGAGCAGAAATAAAAATGCTTGATGAACTTTGTGATATCAGTGTTGAAGACGCTGAAATTGTAAAACAAATTGAGACAAAAGGTTACAATGATATACCGGCAACAAATCATGATGTGAAAGCAGTAGAATATTTTATCAAATTAAAATTAAGTAATACATCTTTAATCGATGTACTTGAAATGGTTCATTTTTCACTGACAAGTGAAGATATTAACAATATTTCAATGGGTATGATGATCCGGGATGCTTTAAACGAGGTAATAATGCCTCACATTGAGGATGTGTATACAGCAATTTATACCATTGCAGAATCGTATGCTGCAAGTCCGATGTTAGCAAGAACTCACGGTCAACCGGCAAGTCCTGTTACATTTGGTAAAGAAATGCTTGTTTTTGTAGCAAGAATTAAAGAAGAAATTGATGCGTTATCACATGTTACTATATTAGCAAAATTGAATGGAGCGACAGGCGGTTTTAATGCTCATAATGTAGTTTTCCCTGATATCGATTGGATTTCATTTTCAAAGGGTTTAATAGAAGAATTTAATAAAAACATAAACGTTACATCCAAAGGATATTTTAAAAACATACAATTCAAATTACGATATAATCCCGTAACAACACAGATAGAATCACATGACAGTTTTGCACGAATATTTGATGGTGTAAAAAGAATCAACACAATCATGATTGATTATTGCCAGGATATATGGCGATATATTTCCGATGGCTGGATTAAACAAAAAGCTGTTAAAGGTGAAATCGGGTCATCAGCAATGCCGCACAAAGTTAATCCTATAGATTTTGAAAACGCGGAAGGTAATTTGGGTATTGCCAATGCTTTGTTTGGTTTCTTTGCGAATAAACTTCAAATTTCAAGACTTCAAAGAGATTTAACGGATAGTACGGTACAAAGAAATATCGGTGTTGCATTTGGTCACAGCATAATTTCGTATTCATCCATTTTAAAAGGAATGAATAAAATTAGTGTTGATACAGAAAAAATACTTGAGTATTTGAAAAACACCCCTGAGGTTATTGCGGAAGCATACCAGAATGTACTACGATTTAGCGGGGTTGAAAAACCGTACGAATTGTTAAAAGATGTAACGAGAGGGAAAAAAGTTACAATTGCTGATTTTACTCAGCTTGTTGATAAACTTACGGTGAGTGATGAGATAAAGAAAAAATTATATGCGATACTACCTGAAAATTATATAGGATTATCAGAGCGAATTGTGAAGGAATTTGATCCGCAATTATAAAACGAGGAACAATTGAAATGGTAATTCAAAGAAGGCATTTTGTTTTTATTGCATTTGTTCTGAGTATATTTACTGTTTTTTATTATGTATCACTAAAAAATTATTTGTTATTTCATGTAGTTGCAGAATTTTATAGTGTTTCAATAGCGTTAACTCTATTTTTAATATCATGGAATACGAGAGCATACCATAGTAATAAGTCATTATTATTTCTTGGTATTGCCTATTTTTTCATCGGAATTCTTGATTTACTTCATACAATCAGTTTCAAAGGTATGAATATATTTCAGTATCAATATTATGCTAATCAGGTGTGGATTGCATCACGATTTATGGAATCAATTTCGCTATTAGTTTTTATTTTTGTTGCAAAGTCAAAAAAAAACATTAGTTATAATGTAATAATATTAATGTATGCAGTAATAACGGCATTTATAGTATGGTCAATTTATTTTTCTACTATTTTTCCGGTTTGTTTTATTGAAGGGCAAGGACAAACCACATTCAAAATGGTAGCCGAGTTTATTATTATATTGATCCTTGTACTTACTCTATTGTCGTCAAATTTACTGAAGAACAGTTTAACGCCTTATCTATATAAACTTTTTCTTTGGTCAATTCTAATTACAATAATAAGCGAATCTTTTTTTACTTTGTATATCAGTAATTATGACATTTCTAATTTTATGGGGCATATATTTAAAATTATTTCATTTTATTTAATATATAAAGCAATTATTGAAACTTCTTTTAAATCACCTTTTACAACAATATTCAGGGAATTGAAGAAAAATGAAATTGAACTGATAGCTTTAAATAAAACAAAGGACAAGTTTTTATCATTAATTTCACATGATTTGAGAAGCCCTATGGGTTCAGTTAAAGGTTTAACTGAAATATTAATTCAGAATGAAAATGTAATGCAATCAGAAAAAAGAGTGGAAATTTTGAATCTGATGGTTGAGTCAACGGGTAGTTCAATTAATTTATTAAATAATATGCTTTTCTGGGCAAAATCACAGTCTGGAAATACAGGTGTTTTTTATAGTGAAATTAATATCCATGATTTAGTTGAAAATGAAATACAATTAATGAGAAGTACAACAAAAATAAAAAAGATTGAAATAGAAAATCATGTTAATAAAGATTTAATGATAGATAGTGATAGAAATTTAGTATCAACAATAATTAGAAATATTATGAGTAATGCAGTTAAATTTTCATATCCTGATACAAACGTTGTTATTGATGCTATAGAAAACGATAATTCCATTGTGATTTCAATTAAAGATTTTGGAGTCGGTATTAGTAAAGATGTTTTTGAAAAGTTATTTATTGATGATACATCAAAAATACGATTGGGAACTAAAAAAGAAAATGGCTCCGGTTTGGGATTGTTTGTGACAAATGATTTTATACAATTACTTCAAGGTACAATACATGCAGTTTCAAAGCCGGGAGAAACGGTCTTTAGTATTACGTTGAAAAAGAAGTAACGTTTTTTTAGATGTCTTGATTATGTGAGAAATGTCCTTGATAGAAAAATTTCATTAAATCTTTACATCCCCACCAGGATCTCAATCTCTTTCCCGAAGAAACTCATCCCTATCTTCACCGGATTATGAAGCTCAACCCCATACTGTTTCTCATCTATCTGATTCAGTGCATTTACCGCATCAGTCTCGAGATTTTCACGTTTCTTGCTCACTTTAAATTCAAAAATGTAATCAGGATATTTTCCATCCTTCGACTTTAACATCAGATCAACCCGGCCTGTTCCATATTCACGGTTTGACTTAATGATATACCACTCCTCAAGCCCGAAAGAAAAACCGAGCATCAGATTATGGTAATATTTCTCTTCAGTCCCCACATCATAGAAACTCACCGCTTTCAAGAACATTTCACCGAGAAGCCCTTTGAAATTTTTTATGTCTTTTGCAAGAAGATATTTGATAAGCCCATTAAATTTGTTACTGTCATAGCCGGCAAGCCTTTTAAACTCGGCAATATAAAACTCACGAACCTCACGGTTAACAAACCGCACTTTTTTATCAGGTGCCAACGAAAGATACCCGCTGAAAAGCATAAGATTCCAGATAACTTCAGGATTATCAAGCATATCCATACTGATATTTTCCTCAAGAACAATTTCAATATCTTCACCATTAATTAACTCTATTAGATTTTCATAACTACCTTGACTGATTGTACTAAGCGATTCTCTAATTAAATCATTGCTGCTCGTATTCACCCAGTGCGGTTTTAATTCATCAGTGTCAATAAAACAGATAATAGACCAGGGGTTGTATATCTGTTCTGTCCCGAATAAATAACCGTTATACCATTCTTTAACTTCATCAAGTTCATAATTCATCCCAAAGTGAGTGAGCATCCCTTCAACATCTTCTTCTGTAAGTCCGAAATATGGAAACTGATTTCTAATAATCGTATCAACCTTAAGATTATTAAGTCCGCTGAATATACTCTCTTTTGCGACACGAAGAATACCTGTCATAACCGCTTTTTCAAGATGCGGATTATCCTTTAAAACAGCACTGTAAAGGTTACGAAAAAAAGTAATACCTTCATCATAATAGCCCCAGGTATGTGCGCCGATAATCGGCTGGTCATATTCATCAATAAGAACAATTGGTTTTACACCGTGGTATTTGTGGAGAAGACGGGTAAGAAGTAATAAAGATGTTTCAATATCACCCTGTTCTGCTTTAAAGGTGAATAATTTATCAAGTTTATTCTTATCAAGTTCCCCGATATCAGACATTTTAAGAAGATATTCAAAATCACCAAAAACGGATAATACCACACTTGCTGCTTTTTTATAACATCTATCCCAATCAAGTTCTTTTACATCTTTAAAACTTAAGTGAATTACAGGAATCTTCCCTTGCAGTGCCATAACCGTTGGCTCATTCTCAATAAGAAGCCCTTTGAAAAGTTCACGATTTTTTTCCGCATTTTCGATGGTAAAAAAATATTTGAGCATCGACAGGTTAAGCGTTTTACCAAAACGCCGCGGTCGTGGGATGAGTATAGTCTCCGTATCCTCAGCTTCAATAATAGCTTTTATAAACAGCGTTTTATCTGCGAAAAAGTAATTCTCTCTTATCATTTTATCAAAGTCACTGACCCCGATGGGGATTTTCTTTCTCATACGGTAAACTCCATATTTATTATACGATAAATACAATTTGGCTGCAAATAAATTTAACTACTCTGCATGGTGCTTGTGTGAAATTCACAATACTTATTTTTAAATGAGTAAAGTTTAATAAGAATCACTTCAATTTGTTGACTTAAAACAGCAGTTTTGATACATTACTAAAAATTATTCGATAGAAGAGGTTTAATATGAGTTCTTTTAAAGTTGCCATTCTTGGTTGTGGAACGGTTGGTGGTGGAGTTGCAAGGATAATCCTTGATAATATGGATTCACTGACACAAAGATCGGGGAAAAAAATTGAATTAGTAAAGATATTAGATCTGTTTCCATTAGAATCATCAAAAAAACATGCTATTCCGCGAAATCTTTTCTGTGGAACCGGTGATACCGTTTCAAAAGAGGACGCTTCAAAATATACCGATGAAATAATAAATGATTCAACGATTGATTTAGTCGTAGAATCAATCGGCGGTTCATCAGAGTTTATGCTTAATTTAGTCACAAAAGTTCTCAATGGTAAAAAACATTTAGTTACCGCGAATAAAGCACTTCTTGCAAAATTTAACAAACAAATTATAGATACAGCATTCAAAAATGATAAAGCTATTGGCTTTGAAGCATCAGTTTGTGGTGCAATTCCAATAATTAAAGGAATTAATGAATGTTTTACCGGCGATCAGATAGAGTCCGTTTCCGGTATTATGAATGGAACAAGTAATTTTATTTTATCGAAAATGAATTTAGAAAACCTGTCATTTGAAGCTGCATTGAAACAGGCACAAGAGAAAGGGTATGCAGAAGCAGATCCGACATTGGATGTTAATGGTGGCGATGCAGGACATAAATTAATGATTTTGTTAAAAATAATGTACGGGATGGACGTAACAATTGAGGACTTATCAGTTGTAGGTATTGATACAATATCTGATTCTGATACATCATTTGCACGAGAGATTAATACTGTAATCAAGTTGATTTGTTATTCAAAGAAAACCGATAACGGGGTATATGCGACAGTTCGTCCAATGATGGTAAGAAAGAAGAATTTTCTTTCAGAAATAAATAATGCAACTAACGCAGTGAAAGTATCGGGTAAATATTCACAGGATAATATTTTCATAGGTCAGGGTGCTGGTTCTTTAGAAACAGGAAGTGCAATTGTATCAGATATTGTTTTTATAGCAAAATACGGTACAGCCTCATTAAGAAATTATCCTTCACAAAATCTGGCACTTTTACCATTTGAAAACATGGAAATTGCATACAACATAATATTTGAAACTGAAGATAAACCCGGTATAACAGGTTTAGTCACAACAGCTATCGGGAAAGAAAAAATAAATATTGATACAGTCAGTCATAATATACGAACAAATAAAACTGCCGGAGCAATATTCTCTATCGCAACAACACCATGCAAATATTCACAAATCGTAAAAGCAATCGAAAGTATTAAAGCAACAGATCCGAATGTTTTGATTAAATATCCAAAAATAATTCCTATTCTGGATTAGATAAAATAATATTTTTTAAAGAAAATATTATTTTATTGTTTTTTTTTATTCTCATGTTATAATGTATAAGTGTTTCTTTAAAAAAAGAAACACTTATACATTATTTAATTTTACAGGAGAGAGAGAATGAAGAAATTTGGAATTTTAATGCTTACCGCGATGATGATGTTATCATTGATTGCGTGTCCTGAAGTGACAACTGAGACTGTTGCACCAGCTCAAGAAGCGTTTGACGCAGCAGGAAACCCTGCTAATATCAATGGTACATGGACAGGAACTGTATCTGAAAATGACACTGATGTTGCTGGTTTTTTTACCCTAAATGAAGGTACTTTTACTAAAACAACTATCACTACACCTACGCCAACTAAAATAGTTGTTAATGAGCTTGCCGGTTCTGATACAGTAACAACAGAAACATGGTATGATACAAAAACGACAACAGTTGTAACTAATGTTGTTGTTCAAGCAAATGGTTCATTTGTTTCAACAACAACAACAACAGAAACCTGGGCAGAAAGAGCTGCAGCTCCTGCTGATACAGCTACTATGATTTATAAGAATGGTGATCCTCAAGCAACTAATGCTATTCTTGGTGGTGTACAAACAACAGTAGATACAGTCACTTATACCGTTGCATATAACACAAATACTAAATTATTTAATACTACTACAGTAACAAAACAAGCGATTACTTATACCGGGTCACGATTTCTAACAGGTTTTGACAACTCAACAGATACAACAACTATAAATTCAGTTGATCAAACAAAAGTTACAGTTGATACTAAAATTACAGCAGCTATAGCTGGTTTAACTAAAACAGTAAAAGCAACAACCGGAACTTTTACAAAGAAAACTAATATAGTTGAAACATGGACTTATGTAATCAAAGCTGATGGAACTTACACTAAAACAATAGTTGTTACTGAAACCCAAAATGCAACACCTGCAACAGCAACAGAAGCTGAAGTACTTGCAGGAACAAGAACAAAAACAACAGTAGAAACTGGTAAAGTTGTTGTTATAATAAGTGGAGGTACTTCATTTGCTCTTTCTAAAAGAACTATGTACTTTGCAGGAACTCAGACAACTGTAACGACAATCGCTACCGGTGACCTTATAGGATCAACTGACGGTTTTTATAGTTATTATGGTACATCTAAAGTAGATGAAAATAAAGATATTGCGGTAAATTATACTTATACTTACGACATTGTTGGCAAAGCAATTGTTTTACAATCTGCTACTAGTTATATTTTCTTTAAACAATAATTCTTATTGTTTATATAGCGGTAGTTGTTAATACTACCGCTATTTTTATATAAGACTGGCAGCTCTTTTATAAAAAGAATTCCTGGTGTCAATATGCTCTGGTTTTTCCAACTTTTTATCAATTTTAAATAAAGTTTCAGCCGCTTCGCTTGAGCGAAGTAATATTTCCATATCTTTTTTGATGTCAGCAAGTTTAATATTGAATACACCAGATTGCCTGTTACCGATGAAATCACCGGGTCCACGCATCATAAGGTCTTTTTCTGAAATTTTAAAACCGTCTGTTTCATGTTTAATTATTTCAAGGCGTTGTTTACCTTCTTCTGTTATTCTTTCCATGTCTGCAACGAGAATCATATATCCCTGTTTGTTATTTCTACCGACTCGACCCCGTAACTGATGAAGTGTACTTAAACCGTAATTATCAGCATTCTCAACAACAATAATATTTGCATCAGGTACATCAAGACCGACTTCAACAACAGTGGTCGCTGCAAGAATCTTTGTTGAGCCATCTCTAAATGATTCGATTATCCGGTCTTTTTCTTCAGAAGTTGTTCCGGAAAAAATAAACTCACAACCATAATCGGTATAGATTTTTTTGAGTTTCTCATATTCATCCATCAGGTTTTTATTATCTGATTTTTCACTATCTTCAATTAATGGGTATACAAAAATAACACGACCTTCCTGAGCGATTGTTTCTTTAATCCATATATGCATTTTTGAGAGTCTTTCTTTTTCATCTTCGACAATCCATGTTTTAACAGGCATTCTTCCTTGAATGTGACCCTTCATAATAATGAGGTCTAAATCACCATACAGTGAAAGAGCAAGACTTTGCGGAATCGGAGTTGCAGTCATAAGTAGCATGTCAACACCTGTGCCCTTTTCTAAAAGTTTACAGCGTTGTTCAACACCAAACCGATGTTGTTCATCGACAACGGCCAGACCAAGATTTTTATATTCAACATCATCACTAAAAACAGAGTGAGTACCAATAATTATTTTAATTTCACCCGATTTAATACCGGACAAAATAGAATCCCTATCCCGTTTAGGCATATTTCCTCGTAGAACGGCAATATCGAGCCATAAGTCATTGGTGAATTTTTTGATATTTCGATAATGCTGTAAAGCAAGAACTTCTGTTGGCACTAATAAAACAGCTTGAAAACCGGACTCAACAGCTGAAAGCATAGCAAGAAGAGCGATCACGGTTTTTCCCGAGCCGACATCCCCTTGAAGAAGTATGGAAAAAACGGTATTTGAAAACATCGATGACTCAATTTTCGCAAGTGCCTCTTTCTGATAATCCATCAGTTCAAAAGGCAGTCGATCCAGTACACTTTTTTTATAATGAAATTGTATATTTTCCCGGATTTTGCCGGTTTTCTTATTTTGTTCTTTTCGTTGTAGCATAAAAAGTTTCTGAAAGAAAAATTCTTCAAATATCAGTGTTTTTCTTGCTTTGAAATAATTTTCAAAATTATCCGGGTAATGTATATTTTTAATGGATTTCGATAAAGTCATTAAGTCATACTGTTTTATACACCATTCAGGTAAATCATTTCTGATTTGATTTTCAAATGAATCAATTGTTTTTTTTGTAATTTTACGAATCAAATTCTGGTTTAACCCTTCAGTGAGCGAGTAAACAGGAAGAATCTTTCCTTCATATTCATCAAGTGCATTTTCAAATTCAAAAGAAGTTGTCTGAATTTCACTGAAACTATATTGAAATTTACCGGTAATATAATATTCTTTATCCTGAATTAACGAACTTTTTAAAAAGCTGCGATTAAAACAAACTAATGCGCCAAAAGTTCCCTTTTCATCAACAACGAGAATTTTCAGAATTTTTTTAAATTTTCCACCGATTAATCGATAATCAACAATTTTTACTTTAACAGTTCCAAACCCTTCTTTTACGGCGTCAACTAATGTTAATAATCTACTGCGATCAGAATATGCTCTCGGAAAATAAAAAAGAAGATCCTGTAAAGAATAAATACCGACTTTGTGCAAAACTGCAGCAATAGATTTCCCTATGCCTTTAATCGTCGTTATTTCAGTATGAAGATCGGTAATGAGCAAGGTTAGAACCTCAATCTAACGGCTTGATATGCAAGAAAATCAAGAAGATAATTACCCGCCATAGACACAATGATTGTAAAAACTATCAGAATAATAAGATAAATTCTATCGGAATGGTATGAGTGAATTTTTAAAATCCTTCGTAACTTTGACATAATCGGGTCTAAAAATGATCTCATCATAGTAACGATGGGGTTATAACTCATTGGCATGAAAATATTCATAACCAGTATTATGATACATGAAAAACAGAAAATGAAAACAGCAACATTTAAACAATATTTAACAATAAAGATTAATTTACCTGCGATAAAACCAATACCAAAAACCTGGTTATTAATTAATAAATCAACAACAACAGTATCTGCAAGACTTAATAATAATAATGGAACGAGGGGTGATAAATCAAGGAAGCCTACTTTGAGCGGGAAAACACGTTTAAAAAAGTTTAAAAAAGGGTCAACGATAACTGAAAGATAATGAGTATATTTATTGTATGGTAAACTTAACCATGAAGTAAAAATTCGAATTGAGATTAAAATCATATAGAAACGAATTACAAATAATAAAATTGATGCTAAAAATGACATACCTTTATGCTCCTGAATTTAATAATTGGATTATACAATCTAATATTTTTTTGTTACCATAAAATGATTGCGTGTTTTGAAAATGATTTTTCATAACAACTAACTTTTCTGTAAATAAAATATCACTAATAGTTTTAAGTAATAAAGTATCAGATAAATCTTTTTCCTTAATAATGAGTGCTGTTTGCATGTTTTCCATAATAACAGCATTTTTATATTGTTCATCATTTGTTGCAATAGCAAGAGGAACAAAAATTGCCGGAATTTTTAATGCAATAAATTCATTCACCGTACCGGCACCGCTTCGTGCTACTGAAAGATCTGCTATTGCATAAATATCTGCTATTTCATCATTTATAAAATTGAAAATTAATAACCTTTTCTTTAATACCTCATCTTCAATATTTTCCCGTAAACGAAGAAAATCAAGATAATCTTTACCGTCATTTGCATTTCCGGTTTGAATAATCACATTGGTTTTCTCGAGTAAAGTAAGTACTATATTGTTAAATGAAGTGTTTATCGAATGGCAACCTAATCCGCCACCTGAAACATACAAAACAGGAAGTGATTCTGTTAACCCGAATTTAGTAAATGCCTGAGTTTTATCACCTTGAAATATTTTGTCGCGTAAAGGAATCCCTGTTACAACTGTTTTATCTTTTGGAAAATATTTTTTACTTTCTTCAAAGGTTAAAGCGATAGTATCAGCGAATTTACCGGCAATTTTATTTGCAAGTCCCGCGTCTATAGTTTGTTCATGAACAATAATTTTGACCTTTTGAAACCAGCCGGCAATAACAACCGGCACTGAAACAAAACCGCCGGTACTGAATATTAAATCGGGTTTGTAGTGGAAAATCACTTTAAAACTATCCAATATACCCTTAAAAACTTTGAAAATATCGATAAGGTTTTTGTATGATATATAGCGGCGTAATTTACCGGTAGAAATAGGAGTAAAATTAATTGCATTTTTTGCAGCAATTGTTTTTTCAATACCATTATGTGAACCGACATAAAGAAAATCATATTCAATATTTTTTTGTGCAAAATAGTCTTTAAGAATTTCTATTGTAGCTATCGCAGGCATTGTGTGACCACCTGAACCGCCACCCGTTATTATTATTTTTATCATGGAGTTAATTTAATTAAAATCAGAATAATTATCAAGATATATTTTATTAATTATGTGTTATAATGTAAAATATTGAACATTGAGGAGTTTCATATTATATGAAATTAAATTTAAACGGGTGTGAAATATCTAAAGAGACTCTTTTTGTTGTTACTGAATTTTCTAACGTAATCGGGATGACTTTAACAGATACCAAATATTTTTCTAAATCAGAGAAACTTTTTGTAACCAATGATGGAACGGCTATTTATCTCTATTTAAACACTTTTCAATTTGCGTATCTTTACATAAAAAAAAATGAAACGATTATTTTTTCGGGTTTTTTGGGATGGATTCATTTTGAGAAATTAATGAATTCTATTTATAAAATACGAAGAATGGTGATTGGTGCAGAATTTAATATATTACCGAAAAAACTTAAAGTTGACTTGTTTAAATTTCTATATGGAAAAAAACAGAATAAATTTATATGGGATGATTATCTTAATCATTATCATTTTGATACTGTGCAAACAATACATAAATTCATTAAGATTGATGGTAAAAAACACCGGTTATTTCTTCATTTAATGATCAATCAGGGATCAAAACAAAATAATGGGAAATGGGTGTTGGTCGCTCATGGTATTTTAGATCACGGTGGTTCAAATGTTACATTAGCCGGTTATTTGCTGGAAAATGGATATTCCTTATTATTTCTTGACTTACCCGGAAATGGTATAAGTGAAGGTGAGAGATGGAGTATTGAAGATTTTTCACATTACGCTATTGCTATAGAAGACACTGTTAAGTGGATGAATGCAAATTTGTTGGGTGATTTTATTTTCATCGGACATAGTACGGGAACTGTAGGCGTCACGGATGGTTTACTAAATCCGCATACTTCTCAAAGATTTATTAAACTTTTTCACAGGTTTAAGGCAATTGTATATATTGCACCTTTGATCAGATCATTTGCCTGGGAATTATCAAAATTCAGTATGAAGAATTTTAGCGGATTATTTAAAATAATATTTGATGAAAAATTACCCCGCTTACAGGATAAAGCAACATCTGACAAAAATTATAATGAAAAATCAGCAAATGATTTGTTATCCGGCAAATATGCACCGTTATCCTGGGCTAAAGCTCTGGTTTTGTGGAATGAAAAGAATGTTATGTATGGAAAATGTAATGCTGATATAACCATTTTTCAGGGTAAACTTGATGAGGTGGTTGATTTCAGTTATAACATCCCGTATCTTCAGGAAAGATTTAGAAATGTTTCCGTAACAATGATAAAAGGTGCAAAACATAGTTTACAAAATGAACCAGGGGCTGCCGGTAACCGGTTTTACATGGAACTCACAAAATATTTAGAAAAATTGGATTAAAAAAAGTAAGGGAATAATGCAGGAAAACGAATTTTTTTACAGGTTGACTCCTCAGGTTATCATAAATGCCGTAGAACGTGAAGGTTTTAAAACAACCGGGGTTTGCTGGAAACTTAATAGTCTTGAAAATCGGGTGTATGATTTAGAGTTGGATGATCATTCCCATATTGTTGTTAAGTTTTACAGGCCCGGTCGATGGAGTAAAGAGCAAATTCTTGAAGAACACGAATTTTTATTTGATTTACTCAATAGTGATATATCAGTGTGTGCACCGGTTCGTTTTAAAGATTACACATCATTGAAAGAAATTGAGGGAATTTATTACGCAGTCTGGAAAAGAACAGGTGGCAGGTCACTTGATGAATTTAGTGATATTCAATATAAAACGCTTGGACGTTTGCTTGGCCGTATACATTCAGTCGGGAAAATGAAACAATCACCACATCGGTTAGTTTTTAATTCTCAAACATTAGGACGTAATCCGTTTGAGTTTCTTCTATTAAATAGCATAATTCCGTCGGGTCTTGAAAAACGATATGGTGAACTTGTGAATACAATTTGTGTCATATATGATGATTTATCTTCGGGTATACCAGTTCATAGAATTCATGGCGATTGTCATATTGGTAATCTTTTGTATGGTAATGATGGTTTTTTCTTTTTAGATTTTGATGATTTTTATACCGGTCCGGCTGTTCAGGATTTCTGGATGCTGTTGCCGTTAAATGATGCAGAATCGTTATATAAAACAAATCTTTTTCTAGAAGGATATTCAATTTTCAGTGAAATAAAAGATTCCTGGCTTACACTTTTTGAAGTGTTAAGAGGATTACGATTTATTCATTATGCAGGTTGGATTGCAAAAAGATGGGAGGATCCCGCTTTTAAAGAAACATTTTCTCATTTCGGCAGTGATGAATATTGGCTTAAAGAAACGAATGATCTTGAAGAACAGTTAAAAATTATTGAGAAACCGGTGTATTCTTTTTCTAATCACAAAGTTGATGTAACTCAGGATCAGACAGAACCTGAGTTAGGTAATAAAGATATTTTCTGGGATTGGGATGGGTAAAAGTAATAATCACACTACTTTCATTTTCCTCTTAACTTGATCGTTAATCCTTTTAAAAAGTTTCTTAACCCCTGATCGCCAAGTTCTTTGTAATTGGTTTGTCCTTTTTTTCTGAATAAAGCGCTAAGTTCCGATTTTGACAGATCAAATTCGGCAAGTTTGAAAATTGCAAGCATGTCTTCTTCTTTAAACTCAAAAGCAATGCGTATTTTCTTCAGAATCATATTATTTGATAATGTAACAATTGTTGATTGGGAATCCGGCATTTCTGCCGGATTTTCACCTCTTCGTTTTATAATAAGACCATCCAGGAAAAACTGTAATGCCATATCACTCATTTCCTTAAAATCTTCATCATCTTCTTTTGATTCAAAACTTTTAATGTCGTCATAGGTTACCGGGAATTTCTTCAATGAACATATTTTAATTATCTCATTATCCGATGCGTTAATTGCATATCGTAATCTTCTGAATATATCGTTATTAATCATTGCTGGTTACTCCGTTTTAATAGTACAATTATTCATGGAATGTAGTCAATCATTTTAAACCATCGAATTTATTTCTTTCAATTTTGGTTCTTTTTTCAGTAAAACGGTAATTTTTTGTCTTATTCGTAATAATACCAGATATAATGAAGGTAAAAGAACAAGGGTGAGTAAAGTTGCAAATATTAAACCCCATGCTATAGCCATAATCATAGGAACGATTAATGCATTATCTCCACCAAATCCGTACGCAGTTGGAAATAAACCGGCTGCTGTTGTTGAACTAGTCAGTATAATTGGTCTTAATCTATGTTTAGCAGCCTCGGCAAAATCAGAAATTTTTGTACTGCCTTCTTTTGCTTTGTTATTTAAAAATGTTATCATAACCAATGAATCATTAACAACGACACCACATAAACCGATCATCCCAATTAAAGCAACAAAGCTAAATGGCATATTATGCAAATAAAAAGCTACAATGACTCCCGATAAACTAAATGGAATTGTAATCATAACTAAAAAAGGCTGTATGAAAGAGTTAAAAAGTATTACAAGGATAAAATAAACGCCTACTAAAGCTAACATTAACGCTATATATAAACTTGTCATAGCTTCCTGAGTATCCTGTTCTTCTCCTCCAAAAGTAATTTCCATACCGGGGTATTGATCTACAATTGGTATAAATGTGCTCTTTAATTCCTGATTTATTTTTGTTGAAGTAATTATCTCTGTATCAACATCAGCAAAAACAGAAATGGATCTTTCATTTTCATCATGATTTATCAGCATTAAATCGTCTTTTTCAATAGTTTTAATAATTTGTCCTAATGGAATCAATTTACCATACATATTTTGCACAGTTAATGAATTATAATTTTCAATATTAATTGAGCCTAATGTATCGGTACTTTTCCTTGAAGAATCATCAAGAATCACCCGATAATCAATATTTTCACCATTCCAGCGCAGTGTTGTTACAATAGAACCATCAAATGCGGTTCTAATAACATCGGCAGCTTCAAGCGGGTTCAGTCCCAGTCTTGCCATTAGTTGATAATCAAAAATAATTTGAATCTGTTTTTTCCCGGTTCCCTGATTATCTTCAATCCTGCTAACACCAGGTTTTTCTTTTAGAAAATTCTTTATTTCTACTGATAATTTATTTCTGACTACATCATTATTTCCAAGTATTGTAACGGTAACAGCCCTTCCGACCGGTGGCCCGTCTTCAACAATATCAGCTTCAAGTTTTTCAAAACCCTGGAGTGAATTCAGTTTTTCTTTAAGTTCTTTTAAAATATCACGGGCGATTCGTTCTCTGTCTCTCATTGGTGTTAAATGGATAAGAATATTCCCCATAAACGGACTATCCATATTAGCCCCCTCAGAAGCAATTGATGGTGATTCCTGTCCATTTGTTGTTACAAATCCTGCAATTTCACCTTTTACCGGCCAATTGAGCAAAACTTCCTCGATAGATTTAACTTTCTCAGCGGTAATATCAAGAGGTGTTCCTCTTTCTGTACGATATTTTATGTATGCAATATTTCCATCATCGGATGGGAATAAAATAAATTTCATTCCTGTTACAAGAAGAATCAAAGATCCAATAAAGAATAGTATGAAAAACAATATTGTAAAATATTTTCTTTTTAGTGTAATCAATATGAATTTTTCATATAAATCTTCAATTTTGTTGAAAAATGTCTTACCTTTTCTTTCGCTTTTTTTCTTAATTTTTATGTGTGCAATATGTGACGGTAAAAGAAAAATACTTTCAATTAAAGAACCTGCTAACATGAGTGAAACAACTATAGGCATTTCTCTCATGAATTTCCCGAGAATTCCTTTCATAGTCACCATGGGTAAGAAAACAATAATTGTTGTCAAAACAGTGGTTATTACCGGCCATAAAACTTCATTTAATCCTTTTATCGCTGCTTCCTCCGGTGAAAAACCAGCCTCACGATATCTGAATATATTTTCACCAATAACTATTGCGTCATCTACTAACATACCGAGGACAATTATTATTGCAATAAGGGAAATAAAATTGAGAGTAATATTCAAAAATGGGAATAAAGCAAATGCAATAAAAATAGAAGTGGGTATCCCCATTGCTGTCCAGAAAGCTATTTTATAATTTAACATAATTATTAGTGCGATTATTACAAGAATAAATCCAAGTTGTGCATTATCGATAACTAACTGAAAGAGATTTTTCACATCAGTAGAGTAATCAACAATAACATTCAATATAATATTTTCAGGCAGTTTTGATTTGAAATTATTTATTACTTTATGAATATCAGTAACAGCGTTTATAATATCAGCATCCGGTTTTTTGATAATTGTAAGGATGATTGCATTTTCACCATTATACTTAACAATATGATCGGGTTTTTTAAAACCTTCTTTTACATTGGCAACATCTTTAACCTGAATTTTTTCACCTTCAAAACCCGATTTAATTATGACATTATTAACATCAAGAGGTTTTTTAAATTCTGACATTACAACATATTTTTTTTCTTTATCACCTTTAAGATCTCCGGCACTCATTCTGAAATTTTGTGTTGATATAGATCTCATAAGTTCATTTATTGAAATATAATTCTTATTCAATTTACTATTATCTGCTTGAATAGTAATTTCTCTATCGAGAAAACCTTCTTTTGTGATTTTCCCGACAAACTTACTTTTTAAGAGTTTTTTTTCAAGATCTTCAGCATAAGCCCGTTTTTCATTATATGAAGCATCTCCGGTTATTGCTACTTCAATTACAGGTGTTGAATTAACATCAAGAACAGAAACTACTGTCTTTTTTGCATCATCAGGTAAATCTGTAACTTTATCAACTTTTTCTTTAACATCATCCCGGACTTTGCTAATATCGGCATTATCATCAACTTGAAGAAAAATCCCCGAATAACTTTCCATTGAATAGGAACTTGATTTTTTTATTCCATCAACACCTTTTAAAGATTCTTCGAGTTTTATTGTCACCTTTTCTTCTACATCCGATGGAGATGCGCCCGGATAAATTGTAGATACTGAAATCCACCCGTAATCAACTGAGGGGTATCCTTGCTTTTTAATATTAAATAAAGAAATTACACCTGCTAAAATAATAAATACTATAATAAGATTTACAACTTTAGGTCTTCTAATAAACCATGTAGCTATTTTTTCCATTTTTTAATCCTTTACTATTTGATATTTCGTTGATAACTCCGTAGTATTATCCCGAAGATTTTATTGCTTTACAAAATTAAGATATTCCAGATATAATGAAATTAGGTCATTCTTTAAACTGAGTAAATTTGTTTGTTCAATTGTTATTGAGTTGTCAGTATCGATAAGACTATAGGTATCAGTTCTAACTTGAGAATACTTTTTCTTTTCAGTCTCATATCTTGATTGAAGTGATTTTATTTTATCATTAACATAATTGATATTTTCTTTAATAGTATTTAATTGTATTTCTATTAAATCTTTATTTTTCTCATAGTTATTTCTTGTTTTAGTATATTCATTCGTTATTTCATCTAAAAGCAATTTATTTTCTGCAATGAGTGCTTTATTTTTAGTATCACCTAATGGATGTTTTAATTCTAAACCTGCAGTAAAATCAACTTTTCCATAATTTTCACGTGTATTATAAATATTATCATAACCATCAGGATTAATGTCACTATAATATTTGTGAAATTTAACATCAAGCATTCCAAAAAGATTTAATTGTGGCATATTCATATTTTTATAAACTTTTTCAAGTTCATTAAGTCTTTCTTTTGAGACATTTAACAAAGCAGATGTTTTTGTTTTGTCAAAATCTTCAAATTTATAATCATTGGATAACGCATTCTGGAAAAAGATTTCAAATTCCTCTGTATTCGGTTCTAAATTTTCAGAGTTAATATACTGAGAAAATTCTCTTATAATCATTTTTTCATTTTGAAGAATTTTACTATTAGCCTGATTATATTGAAGAAGCATATACCGGACCCGTTCGTAATCATCGTTTTCAGCAACCCCGTTTTTAACTTTTTGTAATGTTTGTTGTTCAAGTGTTTTTGCATTTTCTATTGTTTTAATTAAAACTGAACCATTTAATTTAAGTTGAATCCAGGTGAAATATAATTTCTGGTAAACAAGCATATACGCATCATCAGATAATTCTTTTTTCATTTTCTCGATTGCCAGTGCTTTTAACGCATCTTTTTTCCCGAATCTGTCAAGAAAACCAAACCAGTTATATAAAAGAGGTTGTGCTATAGTAATTTTAATTACAGGATCATAACTGTCAGCGGTGAATACACCGTCAAATGACATTGGTTGTTCATTTTTTTTTAATGATCCCCATGAATGTACTTGAGTATATTCTACTCCTCCATATAATCTTGTTCCTGATGCAAATACATTACTTAAACCGGCACTACCTGTAAAACCTGAAGAAAAATCAATATATGTATCCCCTTGATCAGTAAAAGGTGATTTTCCAAAACCTGCTCCTGAAATTGATAGTGAAATATCATTAATCGAGTTTTCTTTTTTGATATTATTTTCAGCCTTTGCAACATTTATTTCTGATTTTTTGAAATCAGGTAATTTTTGTTTAATTAACTCTATGAAAGTATTAAAGTCTAATTGGTCTGAATAAAGGTTAATTGATAGAATACTTACCAAAAAAATAATAATTTTTTTCATTTTTCCTCCATGGTATATATTGTTTAGTTGCTAAACAATATATACCATAAATTATCACGGAAATAGATAAAAACAAAGTTTTTACAATTTATTTAATATTGTTTAGCTGCTAAATAATATTTTTGACAGAAGTTATTATATTAATGAAGAGTGGGTTTTTCTAATATATTCATTTGAATCATTTAAGAATCTGATAATGACTTTAATTTCATCATCAGTATAATTCTGAGCTAATAACTTTTCTACATCACTTAATTCTTCTTCGTGAAATCTTTTATGTTCAGAATAAATAAATTCACCATCATTTGTTAGTTTAAAAAAAACTTCCTTACAATTAGTTGGAGATCTGTATTTGGTTATAAATTTCTTTTTACATAATTTAGTTACCATTTGTGAAACACCGCCTTTGGTGATTCCAATGATATCAGCTAAATCGGTCATGTTTTTCCCGGGATTATCTTTGATAAATGCAATCATGTGCATTTCAGCCGGATATAATGTATGATTACCGACGGAAATTGTTTGTTTACGAAAGTCCTCAATAGAGGAAATCAATCGCTCGAAATAATCAAAAATATCAATATATAATTTTTTCATAGTACCCTGATTACATGATATATTACTATAGGTCAAGTTTTTTTAAAAATTCAACAAGAGCATCCATTTCCTGATCAGTTCCAATTGTGATTCTTAAATAATTATCAATTTTATTGGCTTTGAAATAACGAACTAAAATTCCATTCTGTTTCAGACTAATAAATAAATCTTCAGCCCGGATTTTTTTATGTTCAGCAAATATAAAATTAGCTTGTGAAGGTATAACATGAAAACCAAGTTCTTTCATAGTTTTAACAGTTTTTTCACGTGTTTGGATAATTTTTTTCCGGCATAATTCAAAATATTCAACATCTTTAAACGCTTCTACTCCACAAAGCATTGCAAGTCTATCAATCGGATATGAATTAAATGAATCTTTTACCCGCGTCAAACCTTCAATTAATTCTTTTTGACCAAGAGCAAAACCAAGTCTTGAGCCTGCTAATGACCTGGATTTAGAAAATGTTTGCACGACAAGAACATTATCATAGTCTTTTATGAATTTCACTGCCGATTCACCGCCGAAATCAATATACGCCTCATCAACGATTACTATTGTATCAGGATTAGTTTTTATAATTTTTTCAACATATTCAATTTCTAAATATCTTCCGGTTGGTGCATTTGGATTAGGAAAAATAATACCGGCATTTTTATTTAGAAATTGTTCTACTGGTATTTTAAATTCATTGTCCAATGTAATAATATCCGGTTGTAACTGAAATAATTTTGCATACACATTATAAAAACTATAACTGATATCAGGGTAAACTACCTGATCATTTTTGTCAAAATAAGCCATAAAACAAAGTGCAAGAACCTCGTCAGAACCATTACCAATAAAAACTTCATCTTTTGTAAGCCCGTAATATTGACTGATTGTTTCTCGTAAAATTTCACTTGTCGGTTCAGGATATAATCGCAAATCATCAGCATTATATTCCTTTAAAAGAGTATTGATTTTTGGAGAAGGTCCATAAGGACTTTCATTCGTATTTAATTTAATGTATTTTTTATCTTTAGGTTGTTCACCCGGAACATAAGGTTTTAATTCTTTTGTCAGATTGCTCCAGAATTTACTCATATTGACCTTCTTTTCTTGTGGTTTTTTCGAGCCTCTTTCTTATACATCATTTAAAATAGTTTGAGAATAAATTAATATTGTGAAATTGTATATTTATGCTTTTTTTAAAGTAAATCTAAATGAACTGCCTTTTCCCGATTTACTTTCTACACAGATTGTTCCCTGATGTTTTTCAATAAAATCTTTACATAATAATAAACCTAATCCGGTACCGACCTCATCGTTTGTACCGTTTGTTGAAGTGTTATTACCAATAATAAATAAATTTTTCATTGTAGTCTCATTCATACCTATTCCAGTATCGGTAATTGAAACCTCAATGAAATCATTTATTTCTGAAAGACCGATTGTAATTGTTCCTGCTTCATGAGTAAATTTAACGGCATTGGTTAAGAGATTTCTAATAACAGTTTTAATCATTTCTTTATCGGCAAGAACATAATA
This sequence comes from Spirochaetes bacterium GWE1_32_154, assembly GCA_001829315.1. Lineage (GTDB taxonomy): Bacteria > Spirochaetota > GWE2-31-10 > GWE2-31-10 > GWE2-31-10 > GWE2-31-10. Next base: position 271,980 of record MIAY01000001.1, read on the forward strand.
ATTGTGCTCCATTTGTATGTTTAAAACAATCTTTTTAGCATCTGATAACATTAATACTGACGGAATGGATTCATGGATAATTGTGGCTATAGAAACTTTCTTAGGATCATAGGTTATTTGATTTTGCTGACTTTTACCCCATAATAAAAGATCATTAAGAGTTGCAAATGTATTGACTGCCGTTTGTTGTATCAATTGTGCATATTCCATTATGTTAGTGGTATTATTTTCTGATAATTCGAGTAGTAAAAGTTCAGAAAATCCAAGAAGAGAAGTAAACGGGTTTCGTAAATCATGCGCAAGTATTGATATGAATTTATCTTTCGTTTTATTCGTTTCCTGCAATTGTTCAGAGTATTGGATAATTTGTTCTATATATTTTTTCTTTTCGGTTATATTTTGTTTCACACCGACATAATTAACAATTTTGTTTTCATGAAAAATTGGAGAAATAATTGCCGATTCCCAAAAGTATTCCCCTGATTTTGTTTTGTTATAGAATTCGCCTGTCCAGATATTTCCTGAACTAATTGTTTCCCATAAATTTTTATAGTAGGACTCAGGATAATGATCTGTTTTAAGAAATCGGGGATTATTTCCTATTGCTTCTTCGAGAGAATACCCCGTTATTTGAGTAAAACTTGGATTAACATACTCGATAGTACCGTGTAAATCGGTAATTACTATTGCAACCGGCGATTGTTTTATGGCTGTTGATAGTTTAGTGAGCTCCAGTTCTTTTAATTTGTGATCGGTAATATCAGCGATTGAGCCAATAGCTTTTAAAGGTTTTCCTTCACTTGTATAATCAATATGCGCTCTTTCAGTTATATATTTGATATTCCCTGAATGAGTAATAATTCTATGTTCAACAAAAAAATCGGTTTTTTCATCAACGCTTTTTTTAAATGCATTTTCAACCATATCTTTGTCTTCCGGGTGAAAAAAATTAACAACTTTTTGATAAGTTGGAATAAAAATATCAGGATTTAGTTCGTATATTTTAAATATTTGATCAGACCAACAAAGAAAATTATTTTGCAAATCATATTCCCAATGTCCGAAGTTTCCGATTTCCTGTGCTTTTTTTAAATTTGAATTAGCTTTTTCAAGTTCCTTCTGTACTTTGAATCTTTCAATTCTTTTTGACAACATTTGCCCGTATTCATGTATCAATTTTTGTTCATGAATATCAATAAATGGGGATTCATCAGTATATGTTACAATTAATTCACCAATGATTTCATTGAAAGCAATAATATCAGCACAAAGAATACTTTTATTCTTTTCAACCACAAAAGAATTGTTATTGGTATATTTTTTATTTTGTATAGTAAGTAAAGCAATTGTTTTCTCAGGAAATTGCATACTTGCAGGTACAATCGTGTGTACAAATTCATTATAAATGTCATCACAATTATCGGTAGTGTTGGTTAAATTTGCTAATGAAAAAATACCGTTAAGTTCTTTAATTCTTTCATTAAGAGCATGTTCTGTCTCAATACGACTTGTAATATCATGATGTAGAATTTTAATTTCAAGTTCATTTATTTTTTGCTGTAACTTTTCATATGAATCATTAAGCATGATTAATCCTTACATTGTAATAATTGTTGAATATTCTTTTGATGTTCAAAAGTAATCGTTAAATTATAGACTATTAATTAAAAAAGTGATAATTTTTTTGAATATAAAAAAAGGAGTTGATAATGATTAAGAAAAAAGAAATTCACATTATTGGCGCAGGAATTGCGGGATTAACTATCGGTTGCTATTTACAAATGAATGGTTTTAATACTCAAATATTTGAATCACATTCAATCGCCGGTGGTTTATGTACTGCATGGAAAAGGAAAGGTTATACTTTTGACGGATGTATTCATTCAACTATTGCCTCAGGTGATAGATATAAACTAAATAAATGGTTTGGTGAAATTATCAATTTTGATACAATTAAATATCACTTTTATAATGAATTATCATTAATTCAATTTGAAGACGGAAAAACGTTTCATTTTTATACAAACCCCGATAAACTGGAAAATGAATTAATCGCATTAGCACCGGAAGATGAAACATTCATCAAAAAAATGATACAAAGCATAAAAGTTTTTGCTAAACATGATTTGCAAATGTCGAAACCAATTGAATTGTGGAGTCCGTTAGATTATTATTTACGCCAGTTTATAACATTACCATACATAAGTCATTTATCAAAATGGTCTAAATCGTTAAAAGAGACAATTTCAAAATGTAAAAGTCCTTTGCTACGATCAGTTTTAAACCAGGACTTTTTCACACGGTACCCATTTTATTTTTTTCTTATTAGCCTTGGTCAAATGAATAATAATAGTGTTGGTTATCCGATTGGTGGTTCATTACAATTTGCAAATACAATAGAAGAAACATATAAAAATTGTGGTGGTACAATACATTACAATTCAAAAGTTGAGAAAATTATAGTTAACAATCATAGAGCATCCGGTATTGTTCTCGAAGATGGTAAAAAAATGGAAAATGCAGATTATGTCATCTCGGCTGCTGACGGGTTTGAAACTATTTACTCAATGCTTGATGGAAAATATATAGATAAAAAAATAACGCAAAGGTATGAAAGTCATTCTAAATGGCCATCAGTGGTTTTAGTTTCATTGGGAGTAAACCGGTCATTTGCCACAGAACCGTCCTTAGTTGATATCCGTTTAAATAGTGAGTTTATTATAGATGAGCAGACAAAAACCGATACGTTACCGGTAACAATATATAATTTTGATTCAACACTGGCACCAGAAGGCAAAACGTGTATCAGGGTAATTTTTCATACTCATAATTATAAATACTGGGATGATTTAAAAAAGAATAATCCGGTTTTGTATACAAAAGAAAAAAATAGAATTGCTGAAAATTGTATTGAAATCCTTGATAAACGGTTGGGAAATATTAAAAATTATGTAGAAGTAATCGATGTAGCTACACCGGCTACTTTTAAACGATATACCAAAAACTGGAACGGTAGTATTCAAGGATGGGAATGGATGTCCGGTTTAATTCCTGAACATTTTAAAAATAATCTAAAAGGATTACAGAATTTTTATATGACCGGACAATGGACAATGCCGGGCGGAGGAATTGCCGGCGCTTTTTTGAATGCACGAGACTTAGCCCGTATTATTTGTAAAAAAAATCGTGTTGCATTTAAAGGACGACGTTGATATACCGGTAAAAAGCAGTTCTCATTTAGAAAATTATGTAGTATATTGGCTGTATATTAAAAATGAGCCTCTATGAACCATCAAGTTTATGGAAAATCAAACTGACAGTAAAAACCGGAGCTTTCAATAGATGAATATGACAGAAAAAGAGATTGAAAATTGTATTTCAACACTCGAAACATTAGTAAATGACACGAACAAATTTGCACAATTATCTGAAGCAAACCGCATTGCATTACTAACAGCAGCAGGAAGATTATCCCGCCCAAATCGGGATGAAGACAGAAAACGGCAAATTCATGCAAAAAAGTTACGTGAAAAAGAAGCCGATAAAACAAACCGTGTAGCCAGAGCGTCAACCGGCATACGAACAGCACGAAATACCGATATATTCACAGCACCACTTCAGTTAACAGCAAGTGATCCTTCATTAAATGCAAACTTTAAGTTAAATTCACCGCGAAATTGTTATGTATGTAAAGCAGAATATACCGATGTACATTTTTTCTATGATGCAATGTGTCCTAAATGTGCTGAGTTTAATTATCAAAAAAGATTTCAAACAGCATCACTCGACGGACAGGTTGCTCTCATTACCGGGTCCCGATTGAAAATAGGGTATCAGGCAACATTAATGATGCTTCGTGCCGGCGCAACGGTTATTGCAACAACCCGTTTCCCCGTTGATTCGGCATTGCGTTTTTCAAAAGAAGCCGATTTTCCTCAATGGCAAAACAGGTTACAGATTTTCGGACTTGATTTAAGACATACACCGAGTGTTGAAATATTCTGCACATTTATTGAACAGAATTATGACCGTCTTGATATACTAATAAACAATGCAGCGCAAACTGTTCGAAGACCGGCCGGTTTTTATGCTCATCTCATGGAGAATGAAACAAAATCACTCAATGTGCTTGATAAAAATGTCATGAAACTTCTCCATAATCACCATGAATGTGTTGATAAATTAAGCTCATTTTCAACATCCAATATAGCAAACGAACACGCTTTACCGGTCACCTGGGAAGGAAAAGCCCCCGGCATAGGTCTGCGTGCATCGGCTGAACTTTCTCAAATACCGTATGAATATGATCATACCCTCGATACGCAAGCGGTGTTTCCAAGTGGCAAACTTGATGTTGATTTACAACAAGTTGATTTGCGAACAACAAACAGCTGGCGACTTAAACTTGGCGAAATCCAGACATCAGAAATGCTTGAAATCCAATTAGTAAATGCGGTTGCCCCTTTTGTACTATGCAACAGACTTTCTGCAATGATGAAACGGGATAATACCGGCAAAAAACATATTGTTAATGTCTCAGCAATGGAAGGTAAATTTCACCGTTTTAAAAAAGCCGACCGGCATCCTCATACAAATATGGCAAAAGCTGCATTAAATATGTTAACTCACACATCGGCAAGTGATCTAGCAAACTATGGGATTTACATGAACGCAGTAGATACGGGTTGGGTAACCGATGAAGATCCGGCACAACTTTCAACATTAAAACAGGAACTTCACGATTTTCAGCCGCCATTGGATATAGTTGATGGTGCTGCCCGTGTATGTGACCCGTTTTTTGATGGAATAAACACAGGAAAACACTGGTGCGGAAAGTTCTTAAAAGATTATTTCCCGATTGACTGGTAAAAAAAGGAGAAGATTGTGGCATTAAAATCAACAATTTATAAAATCGCAATGCAAATAACTAACATGGATACTCACTATTACGAAGACCATTCAATAACGCTTGCATCACATCCGTCAGAAAATGAAGCCAGACTAATGGTGCGTTTATTGGCGTTTGCATTAAACGCAAGTGAATCACTCAAATTTGGTAATGGTTTATCCGACCCCAATGAAGCTGATGTGTGGGAAAAAGATTTAACCGGTGATGTAAAACTCTGGATTGATATGGGTCAACCTGATGAAAAAACAATTCTTAAAGCATGCGGAAAATCTGAAAAAGTTAAAATATATTCATATACAAGAAGCCCCAATTTATGGTGGGATCCGATATCGACAAAATTAACAAGAGCTAAAAACCTTACGGTGTATGCAGTTAATGCAGATTCAGTTGATGCACTTGCTCATTTGGTAGATCGCTCAATGAACCTTTTATTTTCAATTCAGGATGGTGAAATATGGGTTCGTGATGAAAAAGAAAATAGTGTTCATGTTATAGTGGATGTGTTATATGGCGAATAAAATAGCGATTATTTATTTTTCTGGAACAGGAAATACAGAACAAATTGCCAAAGAACTTGGGTATAATTTTGAGAATTCCGGTAAATCAGTCACTTTTTTTAAAGTTGAAGATTTGATTAAAAATCCGGCACAATTAATAATAAACGGGTATGAAACTATTGGATTCGGATATCCCGTTCACGCATTCGGTGTTCCGAAAATATACAAAAAACTTTTAAAAATACTACCGCATGGAAATAATATAAAGACATTTACATTTAAAACAATGGGTGATCCATTATGTAACGGCGGTTCAAATACTGATTTAAGAAAACAATTAGCTAAAAAGGGATATGTTGTTTTTTATGAAACAATGTATGTTATGCAGGCAAATATCGGAATACGATATGAAGATGAACTAATTGAAAAATTATATTTGTTTGCAAAAGAAAAAGCTAAATATGATGTTAAAAATATTATTGAGAATAAAACAAGTCTTCTGAAAAGTGATTTTCTCACTGATGTTTTTTCAATTATATTTAATAATTCAGAACATTCAGGAAGTGCATTAATAAGTTCAACATTTTATGTTAATAAAAATTGTACTTTATGTGGTAACTGCGTAAAAATCTGCCCTGAGTTGAATATTAGAATAGAAAACAAGAAAATTAAATTCGGGTCAAACTGTACTTTTTGCATGCGATGTTTTTATGAATGTCCCAAAGATTCAATAAATACTTTTTTACCGATTAAATTAAAAGGTTTTAAATCAATACAAACTATTATTAAATCCGGCAATCTTTGTAGATCTTATTTGATTGATGAAAATAAAAATGGAATGATTCTTAAAAGAATTAGAAAATATATGGAACGATGCAGTTTAATATAATGTATATTTAACCATTTAAACTTTCGGTTATTAAAGAAATTGTGCAGGCTAATAGTTGTTAGGGAACACCTTTCGGGGCGAGGAGGATTATGAAGAATTTTCTTAAAGTTGATGATTTTACAAAAGAGGAAATTATTACGATTCTGAATCGTGCTGATTTTCTTCAAGAATGCTGGGTTAATAATTTAATGCCAAAAACATTAAAAAATAAAAAAATTGCTTTGTGGTTTTTCGGACAAGGATTTTTTATGCCATGTCCCCCAATAATGAGAGGGCAGGAAGTATCAGAAGATTCATTAACAACATCACAGTATTGTGATTATCAAGCAAAAGAATATTTACTACATTCACAAAATGCTATTATGGAATATTGTTTTAATGAAAAATTTGCCTAAGAACTGCTTAAACCGGATAATTGAACGTTCAACATACCTTACGCAGGCAAGGATTAAAAAAGTTAATTCCAAAAAAGTTTTTTTCAAGAGTATTGTTGACAACATATAATTTATATTTTAATATATTTTCTAAATAAACTCTTCAATCTGGAAGAGGGGGTACAAACCGATGGACATATCTAAATAACTTCAATTTGACAGTAGATTATATTCTTTCAAAACAGGGCAGCTTGCTTAACTAAGTGTTTGCAATCATCACCTGACGAAGGGTTTATTAATTTAAACTATGAGGTTATTTATGATACACATTAACAATATGGACTTTCGGTTTCCTGGATTAACAGACAATCTATTTAGTAATCTAAATCTTATTATTGACACAAACATACGTACAGGCCTAATCGGTAGGAACGGCAGAGGAAAATCAACACTTCTTTCTCTAATTGCAGGTGATATCAAGCCCTTATCGGGGAATATTTCATCTTCGGTTCAAGTTTCTATCTTTCGTTATCAAATTGACAAATTTGACTGTGATGTAATGAGATTGGTTAAGAATCTTGCCGGCAACTTTGCAATTAGTGAAAAACTTATGGAAGAGCTTCTTTCTAATAACAGGATGGAAGAGTATTATAAACTTCAAACAGAGTTTTCTGAAAGCGGCGGGTATGAGATGGATTATAGGATACGAAAAGAATTTGCTGCAATAAAGCTGGATGATAATTTGCTGGAAAGAACATTCGATACTCTATCATCAGGGCAGAAAATCAGAGCAATGATAACTGCAATGTTTCTCAAAAAAGATGCTTATCCCTTAATCGATGAACCGGCTAATCACCTTGATATGGATGGGATGGATATTCTTGGTGAGTATCTCAATACGAAGAAAGGGTTTCTTCTTGTTTCGCATGACCGTCATCTGCTTGATACCTCAGTTGAAAATATTATCTCAATAAATAAGAGTGATATTAAACAGACAAAAGGTAATTATACCACATGGTTCAGAGATCATACAAATCAGCTGGAGCATGAAAAGAGAGTTGACGAGAATATCAGACGGGAAGTTGTGAATCTTAGGATTGCAGAGGGTAAGCGTAAAAAATGGGCAGATGATAAAGAAAAAGAAATAAACGGATCTAAACTGGGTAAGGGATTTATCAGCCGAAGAGCTGCAAAATTACAGAAGAGGGCTCTGTCAATTACAGACAGGATTAATAAAAAGATAGAGGAAAAAGAAGAACTTCTTCAGAATAAAGAGCATGAAATCGGGCTGGCAATTATGCAGAATATAAGAAAAACAGACAATCCGATTCTGCGTGTTGATAACCTTGCAGCAGTTCGCGGAGATAAAGAATTATTCTCAAATCTTTCATTTGATATATATCCCGGAGAAAAAGTCGGGATAAACGGACCTAACGGTTGCGGAAAATCAACATTGTTCCAGATATTAAGAGGGGAATTTAAAGCAAATGATGGAACAATAAGTATTTTACCGGAAGTTACTATCAGAAGTATTACTGATATATTTAATGACAAAAGTAAAATAGTATCAGAAATCCTCATTGATGTAAAGATTGATAGAAGAGTATTTACAGGGATACTTGACGGATTTGGAACTGATAGAAATGTCATGGATAATAAACTTTCACTTTGCAGTGCCGGTGAGCTTCAGAAGATTTACCTGGCATGGACGATGTATGGAGAGTCGGATCTGATATTATGGGATGAGCCGTTAAACTATCTTGATATTGCTTCAAGAGAAAAACTTGAAGATCTGTTGTTAAACTCGAAATGTTCCATCTTGTTTATTGAACATGACAGAAGGTTTATTGAGAATGTTTCTGACCGGGTTATTGAGTTAAATAATTATTTGAATTAGAGGAGTTTTTATGCTAAAATTTGAATATTATACAGAAAAATATTTTTATGAAATTGAGAAACTGATTTTAAAAAGTTATGAGTATGACTTCCCGTTATGGGGACTCTCAAGACATGAGTTTTGTAAAGCATTACATCCTGACTTTAAGAATTGTCATAAGGTTTGGACTGAATCTATGGGAGTGTACCTTGATGGCGATAATGTCGCAGCAGCTGTTTTATCAGAAGGTTGCTATGAGGGGGATGCTTTTTTATTGTTTGATAGTAGAGAGCGTGCCGGGGATAAGGTGCTTATTGAGAGGATGGTAAAATTCGCTGTTACTTATTTATCTAAAGTTGATGATAATGGTTACACTAATATGCTTTATATTAATGTGCCGGACTGGCATGCTGAATTAAAAGAGGTTTTGCTTGAGCTTGGATTTGAGCAACAGGATCACAAGGAGAAAGTAAATATCCTGCATTTTGATAAGAAACCATACAATGTGAACTTACCTGAAGATTTTTATTTTGCAGAAGATATTGTTGAGTCCTTTTATCTGTCAAATGTTCATCGTAGTTCATTTAACTATGGACTTCCGCATGCAGAAAACGGGAGTGATGCTTTTAGTAAAATGCGTACTATGAAAAATTATGACCCTAAGTTGGAGGTCGTAATCCTTGATGATGAAAATCGTCCAGTGGGGTTTGCTGTCGGTTGGATGAGTGAGTTAATGCCTTATGCTGAGCTTGAGCCGATGGCCGTATCATGGTGGTGCCGTAGAAAGGGGCTTGCAACAGCTCTGATTTATGAATTGTCTAATAGGATTAAAAGTAAATATCCGCATGCCTATGGTATTATAGGAGGAAATCAGCCATTTTATGAGGCAATTGGCTTTAAAAATGTTGCTGAGGTGCCGGTATATGTATTTAAAAAGGATATTTATAAATCCTGGGATTCAAGGTCTAAGGATGTTGACTACAGTTTGTAATGCTGTTGTTCTAAAGTAACTTTTGTGACAAGAAAACTATGCCGGGTTCAATTTGTAATCCGGCAATATAAGAACCGATTTTACACCGACTCGCATATTGTCACACAAATTGCTGAAATGGTTTTGATACATTCTAATTTTGTGTTAAACTGGAAGATTAGTTGTTAATCACTAAGAACCTGGCTGAAAAAAACAATTTATGCGCTAATGTACGCCTCACTGGTTAATCGAATGTTGAGACTGTAGAAAAACCCTGTTTTAGTACCATAAAATGGCATTATAAGTACATTTTAGGTGTCAAATAAGAGGTTTTTCTACAGCCTCGTTGATGCTACGCGCTCAAGGGAGAAAAATGAATAAAAAGTTAAATGAATATAAGGCTTTTATTTTTGATTTTAATGGCACCTTACTGTGGGATACAGAGCTTCACAACGTAGCTTGGGACATATTTCTAAAAGATCATGGTATTAAATTTTCAGATGAAGAAAAGAATAGACTGCTTCACGGAAAAACCAATAAGGATGTTTTTCAATTAGCATTTAATAAAGTATTTTCAACAGAGGATATTTATATACTATCAGAACAAAAGGAAAGTATATATAGACGACTGGTAAAAGAAACAGGAATTTCTTTAGCAGATGGTGTGGTAGATCTTTTTGAAAGTTGTAAAAAAAATAAGATTCAAATTGCAATCGCAACTTCTTCATATAAAGAAAATGTGAATTTTTTCATAGAACATTTTAAACTGATAAATTGGTTTGAAGAAAAGAATATCATATTTAATGATGGAACTATGAAAAGCAAACCACACCCCGATATATTTAATTATGCAATTGATATTATCAATATTAAAAAGCAAGATGCTGTAATATTTGAAGACTCCTATGCCGGGATTAGTGCAGCAGAAAGATCCATGGTTGGGGAAATAGTTATTGTGAATTCGATGAAAGAAAATTGGAATAACAGTAAGCACATGGTAATTGATAGTTTTAGAGAAATTAACCTAACAACGAGTTCGAGCTGATTCGCCTTCGGCGCGGAGGAAAAGCAGCGTAAAATAGTTGAACTTAAGATAAAGGATACAAAGCAGATGATTGAACAAGGTCAAATATATTGGCTGAAGGAGCCATTAGAAGTTGAAAAGGCTAATTCAATTAAACATCCACAAGTCGTAATTCAACATACTGCTATTAATGAGAGTCGGATTGATACTGTTGTCGTGTGTGGAATTTCTACTAATATGGCACGAGCGTTCGATGTGGGAAATGTTTTACTCACGATTGGAGAAGCTGGGCTAGAAAAAGAAAGCTTTGTGGCGGTCGGACAGGTAAGTGTAATCAATAAAAGCCAGTTTGGAACAATGATTGGAAAACTAGAGAATTTTAGAGTACAAGAAATTTTGGATGGAATAATGTTTAGGGCAAGAAGACTCAAGGAGTAAGAATAATGGAAAAGTCCATCCCCATTAAATAAAATAAATTATTTTAATAATGATATCCAAAGAGAAGAATTATACATAAGTTTTCATTAACTTTTCAGGAGTTTTACAATGTCAATTTCATACACAGAAAATAAAAAACCGTGGGATTTAATAGTAATCGGTGGCGGACCAATCGGTTTGTCTGCAGCAAAAGTTGCAGCAGATAAAAATCTCAATGTAATACTATTGGAAAAAGGAAATACCTGCGGATTTGAGATCCGGGCGGAAACAATTTCACATGATCCGATTATAGATACAATATGGGGAGAGAATTTTTTAGATTCTTCCATAGTAATAAGTTATCAGCGTATTAATATACTGCATTCTCCTCTTGATAAATTTAATTCTGAAGTAACAATGATTGAAACGCCGAATAGTTATCACTGGCATGATTTTATTGGTAAAATGGTACAAATTATTTCAGATAAATCAAATGTTACAATTTCATTAAACACTGAAGTACACAATGTTATTTTACCGGCTAAACCAGGTCATGCGGTTGATTCTGTCTCAACAAATAAAGGTATTGTATATGGAAAAACTATACTGGACTGCTCGGGATGGAATACAAGAATCGGAAGACAGAACGGTATTGATATTGACTATTCAAAAATTGTTGATCCGATAATAAAGGCCAGATATTCAAATTTCCCTTATGATACAATAAAGAACTTTCAATCATTTTTTATAACCGCAGGAAGCATTGTGCCTGATTCTCCTCCTTGTATAGTTGTTATGTTTCCTAACGCAAAACATGAAGTAGAAATAGGAGCTCTTTTTCTTTCGGATTTTGGACCTGATGGAAGATTAATCGATGGTCGGAAATATTCAAATGAATTCTTAATTGACTATTTTGAAAATATTAAACAAAAAGCACACGGTTTTTCAGATTTAATGAAGCCTTTGCAGAAAGAAATAGAGTTTTTCACCGGGATGCCTGCAAAGAAAGTTCTACATAACCCGATGATTTTACCCGGTCTTGCATTATGCGGTGATGCTGCGGGTTTTATGGATCCGCGAACTTATTCAGGTTTAATTATGGGGATGTATTCTGCAGAATTCTGGGCAAATGTTGCGGTAAAGAAAAGCCGTAATATTCTATCATCATGGAATGAAAATTCTATGAATTCATATAATACATTACTTCATAAACAGGAATTTTTTATTCAATTGAAAAATTATCATATACGAATGACAACGGCAAAAGACTTCGCATATTCTGTATGGAGAAATGCAGAGAATTATAATAAAAACTGGGATTTTTTTGTAAGTATGTATAATATTAATAATAAATTTGACGCTATGAAAATAACCAATGAAGAATATAAAAAAATCATCTGGACCGAACAGGTTTCCTGTATTAATGCAATCTGCAGTAGTTTTCTTGCATTACAGCCGGCTGAAAATAAAATTTTATCTTTTTTAACTATATCAAAAAACCAATTGAGTGAAGATAATTGGAGTAAATTTACAGCCGGGCTTTTATATGATTCCTTATTTACCAAATTTCAAGGAACAAAAGATCTTAATGCCCTTTTTGATTTACTTGGTACTGTTTCAAGAGTTGAATATGCAATCAAAATGAATAAAAAATCATTGATCGTGACATTTTTGAATTCTAATGCAATAAAAATGTGTACCATCCATCAAATTACTGAATTATTATTCATTATGCTTAAGGGTAAACCATTTCTGTTGAAAGAACAAAGTAAAGTATTAGAAATCATAAAAATCACAAAAGAAAATTCTGCATTAAAAGATTTCAATGAAATAATAAAAATTCTTGGCGGAAAAGATAAAATAATTAATTCAATATGGTACGGTAAATTTAGAAACAAATTATCAGAACTTATATAAATAATCGTATAATATGCATCTATATTTCATCCTGTCATTTTATTGTGAAAATATTTACAAAAAAGTAAATATTAATCATTTTTATAGTAAAAGCATTTCTTTTTTATTTCTTTTAACTTATAATAAACCAAATCATTTTTTTGAAAGGGAGATAGCAGATGGAGTCAAGACTGCAGGAACTAACAGAGAAGTTGTATAAAGAGGGTGTTGAAAAAGCAAATAACGAAGCGTCCTCTATTATTGCAAAAGCAAAAGCCGAAGCTGAACAAATAATTGATAATGCAAAAAAACAGGCATTAGTAGTTAAACAAAACAGTGAGAAAGATGCTGAACAACTTGCAACAAGAATTAAGTCAGAAATTAAAATGGCAGGAGATCAGGCTGTTTCAATTTTGAAACAGGAAATTGTTGATTTATTATCAAAAAATGCTTTAGGGGCTTCAATAAAAGATGCTGTTTCAAGCAAAGATTTGTTAGTCAGTGTGATAAAAGAAATCATATCAAAATGGGATATGTCAAAACCTATGGATCTTGACGTAATACTCCCTGAAAAACTAAAAGGTGATTTAGAAAAAGCATTTAAAACTGAAGGTTCAGCTCTTTTATCAAAAGGTTCAGAACTTAAATTTGAAAATAGAATGAATGGCGGTTTTAAAATTGCACCGAAAGATGGTTCATTTGTTCTCTCTTTTACTGATGAAGACTTTATTAAATTCTTTCAATCATTTTTAAGACCTAAGGCAAAAGAAATCCTCTTTCCGGGAGCATAAAAGTGCGAGAATATTATTACCTGATATCAAGTCTTTATGATCCGGAACTTGATTCACAAAAGAAATTATATTCAATGGAAGAGTTTATCTCATTTTGTGAGGAAGAACTTCATCCTGTTGACTATGAAGATCTTAAGAAAGTGTTTATATTTAATGATATAATGAATATTATTAATGTAAAAAATGAAGATTCTTTTTATAGAACACCTTCATTTTATGATAAAGAAACTTTCTTTGGTAATCTTTCGGATTATTCTCAATTTTTTCCTTTTATTGAAATATTTTTGGAAAATAAAAAAAATGATAAAAAAATCAATAGTCATTTAATTGCTGTTGATGAGTTAATTACTTTGTTTTATGAAAATATTGACAGTCTTACAAAAAATAAATTTCTTAAAAAGTATTTTGAATTTGAATTGGATTTAAAAAATATTTCAAATTCAATATCACTGAAAAAACTCGGTATTTCAACAGAAAACGCCTTTATTCCTTCAGGAGAGGCTTATGAAAGACTTGTTAAATCAATTCCATTAGATCACGGTTTAGTTCCTATGCTCGAAAAATTAACCGAATCATTAAATAGTGATGATTTAACAGCTTCAGAAATTCTAATCGAGAATATTAAATGGCTCTGGCTGGATGAAGAAATTGCACAGGATTATTTTTCATTCAAATATGTAATAGGTTATGCAATCAAATTGACCGCAGTTGAAAGATGGTCAAAATTGACTGAGGAAACCGGTAAAATGGTATTAGATGGATTAATTAATAAAATAAAGTCAGGTATTAAATTCTCTGACGAATTTTTAAAAACCGGAGGTAAAAAATAATGACAAAAGGTAAAGTAACAGGAGTAGTTGGTAACCTCGTTACTGTTGAAGTAAATGGACCGGTGGGTCAAAATGAGATTTGCTACATTCATCTCGAAAAAGAAAAACTAATGTCTGAAGTAATAAAAGTTAAAGGTAATATTGCTTCTACTCAGGTATATGAAAGTACGAGAGGGCTTAAAGTAGGTATGGATGTCGAGTTTACTGAGCATATGCTTGAAGTTGAACTTGGACCGGGTCTCTTATCAAAAAACTTCGATGGTTTACAAAGTGATCTTGATACAAAAGAAGGTATTTTCTTAAAAAGAGGAGAATATACTGATCCATTAAATAAAGATAAAAAATTTGCTTTTAAAGCACTGGCAAAAGTCGGCGATACTGTAAAAGCTGCTGATTGGCTTGCAGTCGTAAAAGAAGGCTGGATTGATCATAAAATTATGGTTCCTTTCAAATTTGAAGGGAAATATAAAGTTAAATCAATTGTTTCAGATGGTGAATATAAAGTGTATGACACTGTTGCTGTTTTAACTAATGATAAAGGTGATGATGTAAAAGTTACCATGTCACAGAAATGGCCGGTTAAAATGGCGATAAACCATTTTAAAGAAAAACCAAGACCTAACAAAATAATGGAAACCGGTGTTAGAATTATCGATATTTTTAATCCGATGGCAGAAGGTGGAACAGGGTTTATTCCGGGACCGTTTGGTTGTGGAAAAACAGTTTTACAACATGCAATATCAAAAAATGCCGAAGCTGATTTAATCATTATCGCAGCGTGTGGAGAACGAGCAAATGAAGTCGTTGAAATATTTACTGACTTTCCTGAATTAATTGACCCGAGAACAGGTCGAAAGCTGATGGAAAGAACAATGATTATTTGTAACACATCAAACATGCCGGTTGCCGCACGAGAGGCTTCTGTATATACTGCAATGACATTGGCTGAGTATTACAGACAAATGGGTCTTAAGGTGTTATTGTTAGCCGATTCTACTTCAAGATGGGCTCAGGCACTTCGGGAAATGTCAAACCGACTTGAAGAATTACCGGGACAGGATGGTTTCCCTATGGACTTACCTGCTGTCATTTCACAATTTTATTCAAGAGCCGGAATGGTACATCTTGATAATGGTGCAACCGGATCAGTAACATTTATTGGTACTGTTTCGCCTGCCGGTGGTAACTTGAAAGAACCTGTTACCGAGTCAACAAAAAAAGCGGCACGATGTTTTTATGCGTTACAACAAAATAGAGCTGATGCGAAACGATATCCTGCAGTTGATCCGATTGAAAGTTATTCAAAATATCTTGAATACCCTGAAATCAAAGAATACTTTAAAAAAACAATTTCAGAAGGCTGGGTTGATTTAGTTTTAAGTGCGAAGAACTGGGCACAAAGAGGTAAAGAAACATACGATCAGATCAATATTCTTGGTGATGATTCTGTACCGGTTGATTATCATGTTATATTCTGGAAATCTGAAGTAATCGATTTCGTTCTCATGCAGCAGGATGCTTTTGATAAGATAGATTCAATAACACCGTTAGCAAGACAAAAAGTCATGCTTGAACTTGTTATGAGTTTATGTGAACAAAATTATAAATTTGATTCTTTTGAAGAGGTAACTCCTTACTTTAAGAAAATGATAAATCTATTCAGACAGATGAATTATTCTGAGTTTAAATCAGATGATTTCTTCAATTTTGAAAAAGAAGTTAAACAACTCGCTGAAGAAAGGAGGGCAAAATAATGCAGGGACAGGCTTTTCAAAAAATATATACTAAAATTATTAAATTAAATAAAGCAACATGTACTCTTAAAGCAGAAGGCATTGGTAACGAAGAGCTTGCTTTTGTAGACGGTAGACCGGCACAGGTTGTTAAAATTGAAAGAGATGAAGTAACATTACAGGTTTTTCAGGGAACTGAAGGTATTGCAACCGATGCTGAAGTTATTTTTACAGGAAAACCGCCAACATTAAAAGTTTCTGAACAATTAGCAGGTAGATTTTTCAATGCTTATGGTAAACCTATTGATGGCGGACCTGAGGTTGATGGTGAAGAGCGAGAAATCGGTGGACCATCCGTTAATCCGGTTCGAAGAATGCAGCCTTCAGAGTATATTAAAACAGGTATTGCCGGTATTGACTTAAATAACGCGCTTGTTACAGGGCAGAAAATTCCGTTTTTTGCCGATCCTGACCAGCCATATAACCAGGTAATGGCTGATGTTGCATTACGAGCTGAAGCTGATAAAATCATCCTTGGTGGTATGGGTTTGTCTAATGATGACTATTTATACTACAAACATTTATTTGATAACGCAGGAGCATTGGATAAAATCGTATGTTTTATCAATACAACCGATGATCCGTCAGTAGAAAGACTTCTAATTCCTGATATGGCGCTAACAACTGCAGAATATTTTGCCGTTGATAAAAATGAAAAAGTTCTTGTATTACTTACCGATATGACATTGTTTGCCGATGCACTTGCCATTGTATCCAATAAAATGGATCAGATACCGTCAAAAGATTCAATGCCTGGTTCTTTATATTCAGACCTTGCAAAAATCTATGAGAAAGCAGTACAGTTTCCTGCAGGTGGTTCAATAACAATTATTGCGGTAACAACATTATCAGGTGGTGATATTACTCATGCGATTCCGGATAATACAGGGTATATTACAGAAGGTCAGTTATTCTTAAGAAAAGATACTGATATCAATAAGGTAATTGTAGATCCATTCAGATCGTTATCAAGACTTAAACAGCTTGTTATTGGTAAGAAATCGCGGGCAGATCATCCACAGGTTATGAATACAGCTATACGTTTATTTGCAGAAGCGACAAGTGCGAAAACAAAAAGAGATAATGGTTTTGATTTAACCGATTATGATGAAAGATGTATCAAATTTGCATATGAATATTCTGAGAAGCTGTTGGCTATTGATGTTAATATTCAGGTTGATGAAATGCTTGATACAGGCTGGAATCTCTTTAGCAGATTCTTTGATAAGAATGAAGTTGGTATCAAAAAAGAATTTATGGATAAGTACTGGAAGGCGGATGCAAAATAAAAGCAAGGAGACCTTTTAATGGCTATTAAATATCAATTTAATAAGATCTCAATGCAGTATATCAGAAAGCAGCTTAAAATTAGGCAGACTGCCTTGCCTACTATTAAGAGTAAAGAATCTGCGCTGAGACTTACAGTAAAAAAACAGAAGGAAATCCTGAAAAGGCTGACCGGAAAATTTGATGAAAGAATTTATAGTCTTTCTAATATAATGAGATTGTGGGGAGAATTTCCTGAAGAAATATTCAGTCTGAAAGAAGTGATTTTAAATGTAAAAAAAATCGCTGGTGTTAAAACACCGGAACTTGAAAAGATTGATTATGAAATTAAAAGTTTTTCTCGATTTATTAATCCGGTTTGGTTAAATACAGGGATTTTATTATTAAAAGAGCTGACAGAAATAATAACTCAGCTTGAAATTGCTAAAAGAAAACTTATTATTTTAGAGTATGCGCGAAAGAAAACGACTCAGAAAGTAAACTTGTATGAAAAGGTACAAATACCTGAGTTTTCAGATGCTATTTTAAAAATTAAGCGTTATCTTGAAGATGTCGACAATCTCGAAAAAGCCGGTCAGAAAATATCAAAACAAAGACAGGCAGCTCAAGGGGGCAACTCATGATAGTAAAAATGAAGAAAATGACTCTTTTGATTTATCATTCTTCAAAAGATGCGTTTCTGGCTGATTTGCAAAATCTCGGAGTTGTTCACCTCGAAACAAATAGATCGGCATCGTCAGACAAAATTGTTCGTTGCAAAGATTTTATTAATAGACTCGGCAATTCATACAAAATTTTAAAACCGTATGAAGATTTGAAAACAGATTTTAATCCGGGATATTCAATAAATGATTCAGTTGAGATTCTTCTTGAAAAAGTTGAACGTGATAAAGGTATTTACGACAATGCTTTATCTGAAAGAGAAACATTAAAAAAAGATTTAAGTCAGGCAATACCATTTGGTACATTCATTAAAGAATCGGTTAGTAAATTAAATGAAATCGGTGTTCACTTTAAAGTTTTTTCAGCAACAAAGTCAGCGTATGCTAAGATTCAACATACTAATATTGTGTGTGAAGAGATTTATACTGATAAAAGCACTGTATATTATGCTGTTTTCTTCAAGAACGGTGAAATTCTACCTGAACTTCCCGGTATCGAAGAAAAATTGCCTAAGTTAAATATAACTGAACTTCAAGAAAAAATTACTGAATTTGATATCGTTATTAAAGAATGTGAAGAAAAATTTATTTTTTGTGCACGGTTTATTTCTTTAATTGAGCAAAAAGTGAAAGAAGAATACAATAATCTTCATTATGCTTTTGCCGATGCAAGTTTATCGCCTGAGGTTGATGGAAAGGTATTTATCATTAATGGTTTTATACCAAATAAGATTGAAAAACAGGTTGACCTTTTTCTTAAATCACAAGATTGTGCGTATATAATAGAAGATCCGAAACCGGATGATAATGTTCCAATACGATTAAAGAATAATAGTTTTGCGAAATTATTTGAGCCTATCGGACAGTTATTTAGTTTACCTGATTACGGTGAACTTGATACAGTTCCGTTTTTCGCTCCGTTTTTTGCACTTTTTTTTGGTTTATGCCTTGGTGATATAGGGTATGGTTTTATCATTCTTGTTTTAGTTGTCATTGGTTTGTTTACCGTAAAAAACAAAGGTATAAAGAAGATTTTGTATCTTGGATTGGTTCTCGGTTTATTTACTGTATTAGGAGGTTTTATTCTTAATACTTTCTTCGGAAATGCTATTGTAGAGAAAACCGCGTATGGAAATGTTGAAACGAAAATCGGGGTTTTTGACAGTCTGAAAAATCTGGTTACATTTAGTGATCCGAATGATAGAAAAGGACCGATGATTTTTGCTATACTTCTTGGTATAATTCAGGTTTTGCTTGGTCAGACATTAAATGCGTATAACCGGGTAAAAAACCTTGGTATTCAGGGGATTTTCCAACCAATCGGAACAGGTATGATACTTATCGGTTCTGTTATGATGATTATGATTTGGATGTATAAGCCGTCACCTGAACATTCGTTAACTAATTTTCTTGTAGGACCTATCCCGATCGGTGATATGTTAGCAAGTGTTGGTGATCCGTACAAAGTGGGTAGTTATATTGCTTTAAGTGGCATTGGATTAATATTACTATTCAATAGTATAGGTTCAGGAAGTTTTTTTCTCCGACCACTCAAAGGTCTTTGGGAATTATATAATGTTTTTACGGGACTACTTGGTGATATTTTATCATACATAAGAATTTTTGCTCTTGGGTTAGCAGGTGGTTTACTCGGCGCTGCGTTTAATGGTATAGCACTTAGTTTAAAAGAATTACCCGGTGGTATATTCTTTATGATATTGATTATGGTTCTCGGGCATACACTTAACTTTTTATTAGCATCTCTTGGTGCATTTGTTCATCCGTTAAGGTTAACATTTGTTGAGTTCTATAAAGCAGTTGGCTTTACAGGGGGCGGGAAACCTTATACCCCTTTTACAAATAAAACAGTAGAAAAATAATAATTTTGAGGAGTTACAATTATGGATTTAGGATTAATTTTAGCAGGTATCGGATTAGCTTTTATGGTTGGATTAGCAGGTGCGGGTTCATCAATCGGGTTGGTTATTGGTGGAACAGCAGCAATAGGTTCAATGAAAAAGAAACCGGAAGGTTTTGGTTCATACCTTGTATTATCAGGTCTTCCCGCGACTCAAGGTCTTTATGGTTTTGTAAGTTATATTATCTGGTCAGGTGCATTGAATGCAAATATTTCAGTATTTGAAGGTTCATTATTTCTAGCAGCCGGTTTTGCTGTTGGGCTTGTATGTTTAATATCAGCAATTCAGCAAGGTAAAGTGTGTGCAGCCGGTATAAATGCTATTGGTTCAGGTCATAATGTCTTTGGTAACACAATGATTTTAGCTGCTTTCCCTGAATTTTATGCGATTTTGGCATTAGTAGCAAGTATATTGATGAATGGTTCAATTGGTTAATAAACCGGGATTTTAAAAAATATAACCGCTCTTGTAAAAGGGCGGTTTTTTTATAACTGTTTTACGGCGATAATACTTTATTTTTTAACTTTAAAAGACGATTTATACATAGGATGTATTAATGGGACAGAATATTGTAAATAGGGAAGAATTAAAAAATAATATCATACAAGCGTATTACAGACGAAATTCTGAAGACGATTTCATAGATCTTGAAAGTAAAGCGAGTGATTTAGAAGAACCGTTCATTATAGAATTTAAAAAAATCATTGAAAACTATGGTAAAAAAAGCAAATATTTTTCAGGAAATATTTCATCCGATACATCTGAAGATGTTCTTGAAGTAGAAGATATTGAGGAATTAGATGATGAAGATGATTTTGTTGATATTGACACACTTAATGAAATAGAAGCAGTTGTAATTGCAACATTACAATATTTGAATCTGGAATTATACGATAGTCATAAGATAAAAGAGTTTATTACTAATATCACTTTAACCGATTTTGAAAAAAAAGGTCTTTCCTGGAATATGAAAGAACGAATAAAGAATGTAATAAAAAATATTGTTGAACATGAATTCCGGGAACTTGATAATAAAAAACAGTTTAGAAAAGAAACGCTGGTAAATATATCAGTGAAATATTATGAAAATGTTTTGAATGAAATGATAGAAGAGCATAAAGAAAAATCGATCGGTAAAATAACAACATTTCAAAAAAAAATATTTAAAGAGTATATGTATAAAACAGTTATCGCAAATCATATTGAAGAATTCAAGAAAAAAAATAAACTCAATTACGAAGAAGTAAGATTT
Source organism: Spirochaetes bacterium GWE1_32_154 (assembly GCA_001829315.1). Lineage (GTDB taxonomy): Bacteria > Spirochaetota > GWE2-31-10 > GWE2-31-10 > GWE2-31-10 > GWE2-31-10. Next base: position 293,366 of record MIAY01000001.1, read on the forward strand.
GTCGATAATTTGATTAAAAAACTAATAATTAAAAAAATTACTCTTTTATAAAGGTGAAATATGAAAATAAAAAAAAATGTTAATTTGAAAAATAAAGTTACTTTCAGAATCGGCGGTATTTGTTCATATTTTGCTGAACCGGAGAATGTATTAGATTATATCAAAGCAGTTGAATTTGGAAAAGAAAAAAATCTAACAGTGATAATTTTGGGTGGTGGAGCTAATATTTTATTTCCTGATTACAAACTCAATGCTTTAGTGATATCAACGTGCAAGTTAAACCACTTTATTATTAATGATACTACAGCAACTATTGGCGCGGGTTTCAATGTAAATAAAGCAATCAAAAAATTAATTAATAATCAATTATCCGGAATGGAATTTGCCGGAGGTTTACCCGGTTCTATCGGTGGTGCTGTTTATATGAATGCGCGATGTTATGGTAATGAATTTGCTGATATTCTACAATCAGTTACCGTAATTGATAAAAATTATGATGTAAGAGTTTTAACCAGGGAACAAATACAATATGGATATAAAACAAGTATATTTATGACAGAATCAGATTTATTTATTATTGAAGCGGTCTTTACATTAAAGAAATGTGCAAAGAAAGATATTGTAACTGTATATAACAAAAATTATCAAGACCGTATTGTAAAAGGGCAATTTAAATATCCCTCAGCAGGGTGTGTGTTTAAAAATGATTATTCGGTAGGTATTTCGTCGGGTAAATTAATTGATGATTCAGGTCTCAAAGGAAAATCGATTGGTGGTGCCGAAGTTTATGTCAATCATGCTAATTTTATAATAAATAAGAAAAATGCACGCTATTCAGATGTGATTAATCTTATTAACACGGTAGTAAAAGAAGTAGAATTAAAGAAAGGTGTAATACTTGAGAAGGAATTAAGAGTAATTGAATAGCCTGTATGGACAGAGAACCATTATTTTGCTATAAATGGATATGTTTTGTTTATAGAGGTGAAAAGTATGGGTGGCGAATTTAAAGATGAATGTGGCGTTTTCGGGCTTTCATTAAAAGATAGATCTGATTATATGGTTAGACATATGTTTCTCGGGCTTTTTTCACTTCAACATAGAGGACAGGAAAGTTGCGGTATATCGTATGAAACAGATGACGGAATAGAAGTTGTTAAAAGTAGAGGTCTTGTTTCAGGTGATTTCCTTGAAAATTTGCCAAAAAATGTTTCGTCTAAAATTGCAGTCGGACATGTTCGATATGCAACCTGTGGAGCGTCAAATCTTATAAATGCCCAACCATTAATTTTCAAGTCAAATAAAGGTGATGTTGCTATTGCACACAATGGTAATTTACCTAATTCAGAAAGATTAAAAAGAGACCTTTTACTTAAAGGGGCAATTTTTCAAACTACCAGTGATTCAGAAATATTGATACACCTTATGTCTATGTTGCCGGGAAGCGATTTTGAAACATCACTGATTGATTCTTTAAAAACTTTAGAAGGTGCTTATGCAATGCTTGTTATGAGCAACGATAAACTGATTGCATTTCGTGATCCTCAAGGGTTCAGACCTTTATCGTATGGTTTTATAAATGAAGGAGTCGTTTTTTCAAGTGAAACAGCAGCTTTAACAATTATAGGTGCACATGATATAACAACAGTGAAACCGGGTGAACTTATTGTTTGCAGCAATGGTGCAATTATTAAGAAAATAGATTTATCCGGTGGTCAGAAACCGGCACAATGTGTTTTTGAGTTAATCTATTTTGCACGACCTGATTCTGTAGTATTTGATGAAGCTGTTTATCAGTTCAGATTGAGGGTGGGACGAAAACTAGCTCAAAACAGACATAAAGATACTGATTTAGTAATACCGGTTCCTGATTCGGGCAATGTTTCGGCTTTGGGGTTTTCAAGAGAATCGGGTATACCGTTTGATCTTTCATTAATGCGAAATCATTATACCGGCAGAACTTTTATTAAACCCGGTCAGCAATTAAGAGAAGATAGTGTGAAAATGAAACTGAATCCTGTAGCTACCGAAATTAGAGGGAAAACACTTTCAATAATAGATGATTCTCTTGTTCGTGGAACGACATCAAAAAAAATCGTTAAAATGCTACGGGAAGCCGGTGCAAAAGAAGTTCATGTGTATTTAGCAAGTCCTGAAATTATAGGTAGCTGTTATTATGGTATCAACACACCGACTACCGATGAGTTAATTTCTGCACAAAATAAACCGGTTGAAATTGCAAAAATAATTGGTGCTGATTCAGTAACATTTTTAAGTGTAGCTGATCTAAAAGAATGTTTGACTGATTCAAACGCATTTTGTTATGCGTGTTTTAATAGAGAATATCCGACAACAATTGATGAATTAAGTTGTAAAGGTTGTTTTTAATTTTCACGTACTATGGAATAAAAAAAGGCTGTCAGACAGCCTTTTTTTATTCTGATTGATATTCAATAAGAGTCGTTACGGTATATTTTTCAAGAACTTTTGTATAATTAAGAAATGGTAACCCGATAACGCCAAATATACCGGTCACTTTTGCACCGATTTGCTCAATCATTCCAGCACATGCCTTAAGAGTTCCTCCGGTTGCAATTAAATCGTCAATGATTAAAACATTATTGCCTTTTTTTATGTCATCAATATGAATCTCTAATGTTGCCTCTCCATATTCTAACGCATAACTTTCTGAAATAGTTTTACCGGGTAATTTTCCTTTTTTACGTGCAAGTGCAAAAGGTTTTTTTAGTTTATAGGCAAGAACTGAAGCGAAAATAAAACCTCTTGATTCTACTGCGAGGAGAAGATCAATGTCCTTGTTTTTATATAATTCATACGCTGTGTTAATAATAAATTCGAATGCTTCGGGATTTGTAAAAATGCTGGTGATATCATAAAACAATATACCCGGTTTTGGAAAATCGCTTACTTTTCGTATTGCCTGATCAAGGTTAAATTTTTCCATTAATAATCCTCCTGAAAAACGACATTGAAACCCTTATGTTTAAGGTCAATTGAAATCACTTCTTTAGTTACAGAATCTACTTTTGAATATGACGGACCTTTTTTAAGTGCATTTTCAATTATTTGTAAATCACTATCGCATCCGGCAACAACAACCTCAACGCTTCCATTGTGCATATTTCTTACATAACCGTCAACATCAAGACGACTTGCTATGTTTTCAACAAAATAGCGAAAACCAACACCCTGTACAACACCTTTAACAATAAAATGAGTGGCGGCTATCATTCAACAGTTACCGACTTTGCAAGATTTCGAGGCTGGTCGATATCACACCCTAATTCTTTGGCAACATAATATGCTAATAATTGTAATGGAATAATTGATAATAAAGGTGATAATAAAGGATCACATTCAGGTATTTCTATATAATCATGAACTAATTCTTTAACTCTTTGATTATTTGGTGTGCAAATTGCAAGTAATCTCCCGCCACGGGCTTTTACTTCTTCGATATTTGAAATCATTTTTTCCTGTAAGTGATCTTTTGGAACGATGAATATTACCGGTGTATTTTTATCAATTAATGCAATCGGGCCATGTTTAATCTCCCCGGCAGGAATACCCTCAGCATGTCTGTAACTGATTTCTTTGAGTTTTAATGCACCCTCTAAAGCAACCGGGTAACTTATACCACGACCGAGAAAAAGAAAATTATCAAGTTTAGAATATTCTTTAGCAATGGATTGTATTTTTTCAGTAGACTTTAGAATTTCTTCAATTTGTTCGGGTATCATTTTGAGCGCCTGTATCAACTCAATACCTTTTTGTTGACTGACATCCTTCATTCTACCCATAAGTAATGAGAAAAGATAAAAAACGGTAAGTTGTGATGTAAATGCTTTGGTTGATGCCACTGATATTTCAGGTCCCGAATGAACATAAACGCCACCGTTACTTTCCCTCGGGATGGTGCTTCCAACGACATTACAAATACCGAGTACTCTAGAGCCTTTTCGCTGGAATTCTTTCATTGCAAGAAATGTATCAATTGTTTCACCTGACTGGCTTACGGCAAAATAGACTGAATTCTTATCGACAATCGGGTTTTTATATCGAATTTCAGAAGCGATATGAACAGCTGTCGGTACTCTTGCTAATTCTTCGAGAACATAAGAACCAACTAAACCGGCATGATAACTGGTTCCGCAGGCAATTACACCAACTCGATCTATGTTAATTAATTCCTGAGGTGTCATATTAAGTCCGCCAAGTTTTGCAGTTCCAATACTTTCCATAAATCGACCGGCAAATGCTCTTCGTATACTTTCAGGTTGTTCGTAAATTTCTTTGAGTAAATAATGTTCAAAATTGTTTTTATTAAGTTCTGAAATATCCCAGTCAATGGTTGCTATTTCTTTTTTCTTTTCTTCTAAAGTAAAGTCTGTTGTTTTAAAATTATTGATAGATAATTTGGATATTTCGTTGTCTTCAAGATATACAACTTGTTTTGTATGCCCGAGAAATGCACTGACATCACTTGCAACAAACATTTCATCATTCCCGATACCCAATACTAAAGGGCTGCCTTTTCTTCCAATCATTAAGTAATCAGGATTATCAAGTGATAAAGCAACGATACCGTACGTTCCTTCAAGTAATGAAAGTGTTTTATGAAATGATTTTTCAAAATCACCGGTATAATTTTTCTCTAAAAGATGAGCAATAACTTCTGAATCTGTTGATGACCGGAAAGTATAGCCATCATTTTCTAAATGTGTTTTTAATGTTTTGTAATTTTCTATAATACCGTTATGGACTATTGCAAATTTATTATTCTGACTTAAATGAGGATGACTATTTTCATCGGTAACCCCGCCATGAGTAGCCCATCGGGTATGACCAATGCCTATTGTTGCTGAAAGACTTTTAGGAACGGTCGCTTCCATATTGACAATTTTACCTGTTTTCTTAAAAGTTGATATTGAGCCTTGATGTAAACATGAGATTCCGGAAGAGTCATACCCTCGATATTCGAGTCTTTTTAAGCCTTCTATTAATAAAGGCAAACAATTGTTTTTCCCAATATAACCTACAATTCCACACATAGTAAACTTCCTTAAAAATAAATAAAATACATTTTTATCATAATTATAATTATTTGTCGGCTATAAATTTGAAATATTTCACTAGTTTTTTTTCGTAATAATTTCTGGGATTTTTAATATGCACAGCAAACCTCGAATCTCTTGAACGTATGTATATTCTTTCCTGGTCAAATCCAACAAATATTTCTTTTTTATCCGGACTGAATATACTATCTCCCCAATAAGATTCGGGATAATCAATTCCTGCTATATCAAGTATTGTAGGTGCAAGGTCAATCTGGGATGATAACTTGTTTGTATAACTGAAATCATTAATCCATTTATAGTCAATAACTAATGGTATGCGAGCTAGTGAGGTTTGCGGGTAATCGGGAATATTTGCCACTGCAGGGTTTAATGGGCATGCATGATCTGCTGTATAAATAAAACATGTTTTATCGTCAAAATGGCCATTGTTTTTTAATTTGGTATAGAGGTTTTTTAAGTCATAATTCATATTTGCTACAGATTTAAGAAAGAATTCAGAGCCTTTGTATGCTTTAAATGTAGAATTATCAAATGGATATTGTAAGTCAAGAAAACTTTTTCTTCCATCTAAAGGATGCGTGTCAACACCAAGTGTCATAATAAAAATTTTTTCATTTTTATAGGTATCGAGTAACTCTGATAGTTTATTGAAAATAATTCTATCCATAAGTCCCCATGCGTGAATATATTCGCTTGAGTCTTCTGCAAAATCTTCCAGGGCGATGATTTCCTGAAAACCTAAAGCGGAAAAAATAACATCCTCATTCGCAAAATATTTTGATGCTGAACGAAGAAATATTGTTTTATATCCATCATCCGCGAGTTTTTTTACAAATGAATTGTTAAAATAAAACTTTTTTCCTTCCGCCATTAGTGTAAAGTTAGGATGTGAGTTGAACGTGGAAATAAGTCCCTGAAGAGTATTATGTCCGGTTGTATAATAATTTGTTGCAGTTTTAGAAATAATGTCATCAAGTGCCCATATTCCGGAATTATCAGGTGTAATTGCCGGATTATGTACGGATATTAAATCCAGTGTTAACGATTCGTTTGCAATCATTACAATACGATCCGGTTTAGGAATATCTAATCCCCTTGATCGTTTCCCATAAGGAAGATTATAATATTCTGCTACTTCTTTAAATTTTTTAATATCTAAATCATGTGGTATATTAAAAATCGGATAGAAAAACATTTCAGCAAAGAAATTTATCAAAGAATTTTCATGTGAATATCGTAAATCATCATTTTTCTCTATATTTGAGATTTCAGTAGGACTATAGGTATTAAATAATGAGAATATGGGAAAGAAAATTGATGGAAGATTGACAAAATAAAAGAATAAAACAATTACAGCAAGTTTGTTACTATTTGTTTTTTTAAGACCTTTAATGAGGCAATAATTGACCGGAACTAAAGAGATAAAAAGTAAAGCAATTAAGACAAGTAATTGCGGAGATAAAAAACCTAGAACACTGTATGGTGTAACTAAGGATGCATGATTTTTTTCAGAGACGGTGAAACCAAAATAATAAACAGCGGCATCAGCAAGATTCATAAAAATACCGAGGGTTAATATTGAAATCGGTATCAGTTTAAAGCGAAATATTTTTAATAAGGCTGCAAATACCAATGCATAAAATACCGGATCAAATAATAGTTTATGAATAGAATGCAATATGAAAAGATTTATATCAAGATTGTCTTGTCTTATGTAAACACTTACTAAAAGCGGTATATTAGTAAATAATAACATACCAAGACCAGCCAGTAAATATCGGTTATGTAAGATATCACGCGCTAATTTGAAAATAGAAATCAGTAAATACATAATAAATTCATTGAAAGAAACCGTATTTGATATTGTTAATTTATTTGCACGAAATGTGATTTCTGTTGAATAATTGATCCGGTCTACTATTAGATACAAAATTAAAAATAAAATTAGAAAATATTTAAGTAATGATAACAGAAACGTTAGGATTGTATCTGAAATTAAATTAGTAATGGACAGATTAATTGGAAATATATATCTTTTAATATGAGAATGAATTTTGTTCTTTTCTTTGTGAAGTAAAATAATTTTTTCTTTTGTATAGAGACTGAAGGGTATTGAGCTTGAAATTGTAATGGTATATATATATTGATTGAATAATGCTTTATGTACATCCTCTGTGAAAGAGGGAATTAATTCGTTATATTGATTATATGCTTCAATCTGAACTTCTTCAGTGGATGGACTCGTGATGTAAATGGGTAAAATATATTTACCATTACTAAAATTTTGTAAAGGAATAATCACTGCTAAGAGTGATGAAAAAAATAAAGCAATATACAAAATATACTTAAATGTTTGTTTGTTATGTAATAAATCACTTTTAATCATTATAAATCCTTATTTTTTAAAAAATTATAATACTATAATAATAATGATTTGACTAAAACAATAAAAATATTTACAATATATCAAAAAAAAAGGCAAGAGTTTGGATTTAACTAATAAGATAAATTGGAATAATATTTTTAACTATTTTATATTCAGTTTTATAGGAACAATTTTTACTATTTATGTTGTTGTAATTGGCTGGAATGCTGTCATTGCATCAAGTATCGCAGGTATAATTTTTTCGATTTTTACAATAACAGTTCATGATGAAACAAGACGATCGTGGGCTGGTTTTGCCGGTTCGTTTGCCGGAATGACATCAACATATCTATTAGCAGATCAATCTGTTAATCCCTTTTCAATCAAATTTATACTTATTGCACTGTTTTTATCTGCTATTGTTGGTGTTTTATATTCAGTTGGAGAGATTGCATCATCAATTCAACCCGGCTTATTTTTTGACGGATATGGTGGACGATTAGGTACTATTGCATTTATTTCTGTTATTTTCTTTCTACTTTTTAAGTTCTTTTTTAAATCACATTCATTTACTATTTTCGATTTTTATTCTTATAATTTATTAAATGATCCATTATTTTATCTGACAATTCCTTCAGCTATGGTGGGCGCAATGATTTCAATGGAAATAAAGAATGCTGTTTCATCCCTTAATGATAACTACAAAGTATTGTCGGTTGCAATTACCGGTATGATTGGTGGGATTTTGATTACTAAAATACCGGTTTATGGTGAAGAATATGCACTGGCCTGGTATACCGGCGCATTTGTTGGTATGAGTTCATACTTTATATTGATGCTCAAAAGAAATTATTTTTTCTCAGGTATAATTGCCGGTGTTTTCTATGTTGTTTTCCGGGGCGTATTTACCGGGGTTGGTGGTAAACTCGGGTTCATATCTTTTATGGCAGTTTTAACAATGCGACTTATAGGAATATGTTATAATGTAATCATTTCATTAATTAATAAAAACAAGATTTCTTCTTTTAGTTCTGTAAATTCTATGTCAGGTATTACAGTTGATGATAAATATGCTCAAAAACTTGTTGAATCAATTATGAGAGCAAAAGAAGCGGGTGAGGATGTTTTATCTGATTATAGACAACCTATTGGTGATTTTGTTATTGGTGAGAGATTTGATTATCAATCGAATCAAAATGAAAAAAATAATGAAATAATAAATTTTAAATATATGAATCAGCAAATTAAAGAAATAATTGAATTTATTACTAATTTAGGTGTTTCAAAGTGGGTTTATTTACAAAAATCTAATAAGGATTTAATCCCATTTTCATATAAAAACATAAGTGATGAATCAATTGCAAAATGTGTTTTTTCAATGGAGAGTTCTTTTTCTAAAATATTAACACGTGAAAACAGAATAATAAGTTTTTCAAGTCAGGGTGTAAAACAACCAGTTTTCTCGGAAAGATTTATTGAGAGTGATTTATCGAATATTACGTATTTATTAATTCTACCAATTTTAGAAACTAATGAAATACAAAGTATTTTTATACTAATGTATAAAAATTATGACGCTAATGAAATAAAAAGAAATATGAAAATTATTAATCAATTTTATAAAGAAACAATTTTAAGAGAATAGTAGATTGCTGTTAAAGAGTCATAAAATACCGGTATTTATTTTATATAGTCAGGATGTTTATAGAAAATAGTCATATATTTAAGTTGATAATATAAATTTAAGTCTAATATATAGTTATTTTGTTTTTCATTCATACACATATGTGTTTGGAATTCTGTAGAACTTACTATAACATCCCGGCAACGCTCAATAATTTCTTTAAGCATACCCAAAATCACACCATTTTTTAGAATAAGAAAAAGCCTTAATATATACCTTAAAATCGTTGCAAAACTAAATGAATGAAATCTTAATCTTAAAAATCGTATAACATCAAAATTATACTCTCGTATTTTAATTGAAATATCTTCAGTAACAGAAATTGGCTCGTCATTTAATCCAATACTATAAGGATTTTTAATTTCCTCATTAATATAAGGCATCATGGTTTCAAAAATCCAATTAATTGCCCCTCACGACTTGTAATATTCATTTTTTTCTTAAATGCATCAATTTCTTCAAGTAAAAACGTATCAATTTTAAAGTGAAATCTATGAGTAATATACATATAGGCCTCCATGTATATTAAAGGGGAAAAAGTGAAAAAAGATGAAAAAAATATTTATTTTTTTATAAGTATTTTTAATGAATAAATGCACTATAAAGCTAAAAAAAACTTTATATATCTAAACGAACTTGAACACCATTTTTTGCCATATACTTTTTGAGTTCAAGTATATCAATTTCGCCAAAATGGAACACACTTGCTGCAAGGAGTGCGCTTGCACCACCATGTAATGCCGCAGTTACAAAATGATTCATCGTTCCGCCACCACCGGATGCAATGATCGGGATTTTTACTTTTTTAGTTACTTTTGCAAGTAACTCATCATCAAAACCGGATTTAGTACCGTCTTTATCCCAACTTGTAAGTAATATTTCACCAGCGCCACAATTTTCGCATTCTTTTACCCAGTCAAGTACGGTAATACCGGTATCTTCTCTACCGCCATAAATAAAGACATGATCAATGCCATTTACTTTTTTAGAGTCTATCGCAACAACGATACATTGAGAACCGAAATTATTAGCACCTTCAGTAATAAGTGATTTATTTAAAACAGCTTGTGTATTAATTGAAACTTTATCAGAACCGGCTTGTAATATTTTTTCAATATCATTGATGGAACGAATCCCACCACCGACAGTAAATGGAATAAATGTTACTTCGCTTACTTTTCGTATTGTTTCTACAATAGTTTCTCTTCTATTAGAACTTGCAGTAATATCAAGAAAAACCAATTCGTCAGCACCCGATTCTGAATAGCGTTTTGCACATTCAACCGGATCTCCGGCATCGACAAGATTTAAGAAATTAATACCTTTTACGACCCTTCCATTATCAACGTCAAGACATGGAATAATTCTAGTTTTTAACATTTACTTGTCCTTAAATTTAATTATGGCTTCTTTAAGATTTATTCTGCCTTCGTAATATGCTTTACCAATTATTATACCTTGTAAGCCGTAAAAACGAAGAGTAGACGCTTCTTCAATATCCTGTAAAGAACTAATACCACCTGATAAAATCGTCCTAAGCCCTGTTGACGCAGCAAAGTTTTTCGTCGCTTCAAGATTAGGTCCCTGAAGTTTACCGTCTTTAGAAATATCAGTGTAAACCGCAATTTTAAAACCGGTTTGAAATATTTTTTTACCAAGTTCAATCGGATCTATCATATTCCCATCCAACCAGCCCTTAGTTTTTACAACATTATCTTTTACATCAATGCCTGCGATAAAATATCTGCCATAATCTGCCATCATAGATTCAATAACAGCAAATTTTTCGGTAAGCATGGTTCCAAGAATTAAATAGTCTATTCCTGAGTGAATTAAGTCTTTTATATCCTCTTCTGTTCTAATACCACCACCGGTTTGAACTTTCAGGTTTGTTCTTTTTTTAATTTCTTTAATTATTTGTCTGTTTTTTCCGTTGCCGGTTTTTGCTCCATCAAGATCAATTAAATGAATTCTTTGAGCACCTGCTTCTTTGAATATCATAGCTTGTGCTATAGGATCAGAATTATATTCTTTAACTTGATTGAAATCTCCTTCCGTGAGTCTTACGCATTGTCCATTTATTAAATCAATTGCAGGTATTAAATCCATAAATAACTCCTAAATATCGAGATCGGCTTTTTCTTTGTAGTAAATTTTTGTATTTATATCAATTGTTTTTACATTTTTTGAATGCTCTGAAACAGGTAAACCGTTGCTGTCAAAAAATGCTTGCGGATATTTTTCTTTAATTGAATAAAGAATATCTGTAAAATCATTTAAGTCATAAATTTCAAGATACTTAATGAATATTTTTTCCGACTGAATTTTTGTGAAAATGTGATTGGGCAAAACGTCTGAAGGTAATCGCGAAAAAAGTTTAAGGAGAGTCGGTCTTAATCCGGTGAACCAGGCTCCGCCAACAATACAAGGGGCAAGTCTTTTGTATTTATTTAAATAAAAGACGACATATACCCCTGTCATCTCTGTCATCTTTTGAAGGACATTAAATTTTGTTCCTTCAATATAATCTGACCAGGTAAGACCGTAAGAAATAGTTTCTCTATGTTGTTTTTTCTCGTATTTCATTATGTTCATAAACGCCTTTTTTTAATTACTTAATTCTTTTGATCGTGTATATGCAGAATATACTGCTTTAATAACACTGTTTCTAAAGCCATTTTCTTCAAGAGTAGCCATACCTTGAATTGTTGTTCCGCCCGGTGATGTAACCATGTGTCGTAATTCTTCAACGGTTTTGTCACTTGATTGTGCCATCAGAGCTGTTCCGGCAACAGTTTGAATTGCTAGTTTCTCCGCAATATGTTTTGGTAAACCTGAAAGAATCCCGCCTTGAGTTAATGATTCGATAAACGCTAAAACAAAAGCCGGTCCTGAACCGCTTAATCCGGTAACAGCGTCAATTAATTTTTCTTCAACTAATTCAACTTCACCGATTGAATGAAAAATTGCCTTTACAGTTGCAATATTACTTTCAGAAACTTCTTTAGAATGAGCAATTGCACTCATACTTTTTCCGATAAGTGCCGGAGTATTAGGCATTACTCTAATAATTTCCTTAGAATTTTTAAAAAATTCACCAATTTTCGCAATATTGATTCCAGCCATAATTGAAACAATTACTTGTGATTTTGTTGAATATTGAGATAGTTTTAATGAAATATCATCTTCATGAAATGATTTGAAAACCTGAGGTTTAACAGCAAGTATAATAATGTTAAATTGACTGATTGTACTATCGATAGTCTCAAGACTTTTTATTTGAAATTTATTTTTTACAAAATCACGCATTGCAATATAAGGTTCATAAAACGAAATATTATCCTGACTTACTGTTTTGCTTCGTATTAACCCGTCAATTATTGCCTGCCCCATATTACCGGCACCAATAAATAAAATTTTTTTTGTATTCATAATATACCCTTTAAAAATCAAAAATTTTATATATTATCTCATTTTATTTGTTATAATACCATAGTAAATAAATAAAATTTATAAGGAATATTGAATGTATAATGAAATAGCTGATTATTACAATGAGATTTTTCCACTTGATCAGGATGCAGTAAATTTCACAACTCATAAAATAAAATCAGGTTCTATTTTAGATATCGGATGTGGAACAGGGGAGCTGACAAAATCATTAGCAAATAAAGGGTATCCTTTAATAGGTGTCGATTTGGATGAAGGTATGATCGCCCAGGCAAATTCTGGTCAGATTAATAATGATAATCCGGTATTTAAAGTTATGGATATGCGCGAGGTCCCGCTCCACTATGACGAAGATGTATTTGATGGTGTAATATGTTATGGCAATACTCTGGCACATATGTGTAATATGGAAGAACTCATGAATTTTCTAAAAGGAATACATACAATATTAAAAAAAGACGGACATTTTATTCTGCAAATTTTAAATTATAAAAGAATTCTTGATAATAATATAACGCAATTACCTGTTATAAAAACAAATCGGTTTTCTTTTGAAAGAGCATATAGAAAAGTATCCAATGATAATTTATTGTATTTTGATATTACTCTTAATGTAGAAGGTGCTATCTATAAAGGCACAACGCAATTAAATCCGATTCAATATGACACATTAATTCAAATTCTAAGTCAAGCCGGTTTTTCATCAATAACCAGTTATGGTGGTTTTAAGGAAGAAATATTTAACCCGGATACCAGTTTTGTTTTAATAATTGAAGCTTTAAAATAAATATCAATTTGAATTATTAATAATAAATGGTATGATATTTTATAGCGTACGCTCAATGACTATATAAGAATTTCAAATGGACAGCCGGTATGGATAAAAAAATATTCAATAAGAAAAGATTTTTCTTTCTAAGCATTACATTTTTCTTTTTTGTCATAATGCTTTTTTTATATCTCAATGTTTCAAATATAATGTATAACAATGCAAGTATACTTCTTGCTATAAAAGAAACCAAAAATATTAGAACTATTCTATCTTCAAGATATAATTTTGGTAAAGAAATCATCACTGACCATCAAAAAAAAGATTTAGATTTACTGCTGTCAAAATTGGAATTTTACCCGCCTAAAATGTATTTAAAAATATTTTCTGATAATGGAAAATTAGTCTATCAGAATGGAAGAGATATTATTCTTGAGTCATCATTATCAGTTACAGAATCAAGCAGAACTAAAATTACCTATAAGAAAACGGTAATTAAAGGGGAGCGTCAGGTTGTTTATGAAGTAATTATTCCTGTTGAAAACAGTTCAGGGAATGCTGAGTGGTTTATAAATATATTATTTGATTTACAGATGGTTGATGATTCTTTTTTTAATGAAAAGAGATTGTTATTTCTTATTGTGTTCATTGTGAATTTATTTATTATTGTTTTTTTAATGGTTATGGTGCTTAATTTGCAGAAAAGACTATTTATTTCTGAAAATGAGCTCTCTAATTTAACTGTTTCTGATAAACTGACGGGTTTGTTGACTAAAGATGCTTTCTTTAATGAAATGAGAAATGAAATAGAAAGAATTGAATCAAATGGCGGTAAATTTTCTCTTATAACAGCTGATATTGATAATTTTGTAGACATCAATGAAAAATGTGGCATTGAATTCGGTGATCATATTTTAAGAAATATTTCAACAGGGTTTAAAGAATCATTTAGAAAATTTGATTTCATTGGTAGATTTGGTGGAGACGAAATTATTGTAATGATGATTGGAGCTAGTGAAAATGATGCAATTGTTTTATCAGAAAAATGCAGAGCTTTTATAACAGAAACAAACTTCTTTTTTGAAGGTCAACAAATTCCTGTTACAATGAGTTTTGGTGTAGCATCAACAGAAAATATTGAACCAATAGGTAAAATATCAGAGTCGTCAAAGCGAAATAATTTTAGAAATCTCATGTTTAATTCTTTAAATGCCTTGTCAAGAGCAAAAAGAACCGGCAAAAACACAGTTGTAAAGTATTCTGATTTATCAAATGGAAATCAATTAAATATATAATAACAACCTTGTCGTGCGAAACCGGCAAAACCATTATCCCGCGGGTGAAAGTTTTTATAATTATCACCATAATGACAAAGGTTAATCATTTTCTTAATTTCAGGATCAAGTGTGCTTAATTCCTGAAAGGAAGCGTGAACGCCACCCGGAAAGAATTGACAGTCGTGGAAAATATGCTCAATAGTAGGATAATCTTTTAAAAGCCAGTTTATTAAATCAATATCGAATCGTGTATCAGAAGAAAAGATCACTCTATTATCAACTAAAATTCCATACGACAATGAAGAATCACTCCATGATTTTGCTGAATCAGGAATGTGCATTGTTCTGTATAATTTAATATTAATTGAACCTGCATTTATTTCATATAATGGTCGAGGCGATTTAGATATCATTTCAGGTTTTATCTGGTTAAAAAAATGGTGATATTCAAGGGGTTTTCCTTCATAAATTTCACCAAAAGCGAGACCTCCTTTTAATGAACTGTTCCATAAAAGGTCTTTATATTCATCAGTAATAATCATGTTTGGACGTTTTTTTGTAACATAACGCCCCATGAGGGCTGATTCCTCAAGACCACCAATATGATCGGCGTGAGAATGGGTAATAAGAAAATTTGATATATTAATAATTGATGATTTATAATTATGTAATGCTGTCGGGCAGACAGTGCCACAATCGATAAGGACGTGATCCTGACCTTTTATAATAAGAAGATTAGTCTGATAATGTAATTTGGAAAATGCAGACCCTATCCCCAGAAAGAAAAAAGTGAGCTTACCATCATTTGTAAGCTCTAATGGTTTATCTTTTAAATAGTTTTTTTCCATACTTTTTATTATTCCCGCCTTTTATTATAAATATATATCATTTTTATTAAGATAAATGGGCACTACACAAAAATTACAATTCAGTTATTATTTTATCGGCAGAAACTAAAGTTATATTATTTTTTTCAGCAATATTTATTGCTTTATCAAGTTCGTCAATTTTAAAAATCATAATCGCATTGCTATGTTTTTTTTCAACGAAAGCATAAGCGTACTCAATATTAATATTATTTGTATCAAAAATTTCAAGTATACTATTAAGGCCACCGGGAACATCTGGAACTTCAACAGCGAGGATATCAGTTTTATCACAAACAAAATCATTGTTTTTTAATATAGCGATTGCTTTATCGGTAGAATCAACTAACATTCTTACAATACCATAGTTTTCTGTTTCTGCGATGCACAATGAACGAATATTAATATTTTGTTCTGCTAACACTTTTGTAACAGTAGCAAGACGACCTTTTTTATTACCGAGAAAAACGGATATTTGAGTAATTTTCATTCAGTTCTCCTTATATTATTCTTTTATCAATAATTCTTTTTGCTTTTCCTTCGCTTCTCGGAATTGTTTTAGGTTCAACAAGTGTTACTTTTGTATGAATATTCAACATTGCATATAAATCTTTTTCAATTCGCTTTTCAGTATGTGAAAGGTTCTTAATTTCATCAGAGAAAAGTTTATTACTCATTTCAACCTGAACTTCAAGAATATCAAGCTGGTCTTTTCTTTCAATAATTAATTGGTAATGAGGTTCTACACCTTCAATTTTAAGTAGAATCTCTTCAATTTGTGATGGAAATACATTAACCCCGCGAATTATTATCATATCATCTGTTCTTCCCATAAGTCTATGCATTCTTGCACTTGTTCGTCCGCATTTACATGGTTCACGGGTGATAAATGTTATATCTCTTGTACGGTAACGTATAACCGGAGTGCCTTCTTTTGTAAGTGTTGTAAAAACGAGTTCTCCCTTTTCACCATCGGGAAGTTGTTTACCTGTTTCTGGGTCTATTATTTCAGCATAAAAATGATCTTCTGCAATATGAAGCATATCCTGATATTCACATTCACACGCTACTCCCGGTCCGATAATTTCGGTTAATCCATAAATATCCAATGCTTTGAGATTGAGTTTTGATTCAATTTCAGTCCGCATACTTTCACTCCACGGCTCTGCACCGAAAAAACCTACTTTCAGATTTAATTGTGAAAAATCAATTCCCTGCTCTTTTGCTGATTCTGCAAGGTATAATGAATATGAAGGAGTGCATGTTAAAACTTCGGGTTTAAAATCCTGTAGAATTGAAAGTTGTTTCATCGTATTTCCACCGGAAATCGGAATGATAGTTGCACCAATTTCTTTTGCCCCATAATGAACACCAAGACCGCCGGTAAAAAGGCCATATCCGTAAGCATTTTGAATAGAATATTCATTTGTGACTCCGCCCATTGCTAAAGCCCTCGCCATAACTTCGGACCAGATTTTAAGATCTTTGTTTGTATACCCGACAACGACTGATTTCCCGGTTGTTCCGCTTGACATGTGAAGCTCTTCGATTTCCTTCATATCAACGGCAAATAAACCAAACGGATATACATCGCGCATATCCATTTTTGATATAAAAGGTAATTTGACAATATCATCGATACTTTTGATGTCTTCCGGTTTAACCCCGGCAGTAATCATTTTTTCTCTATAAAATTCTACATTAGTATACATTCGATTAACGAGTGAAATGAGGTTTTTACTTTGTAAACTCCGCAATTCTTTTAAAGGCATCTTTTCAGCTTTTTCATTCCAAATCATAATGATTTTCCTTGTTTAATAATTTTTTCCGGCATTAAAAGCTTCGAGGTTTTTATCGAATGTGCCTTCAGGTACCAAAGATTTAATTGCTTTATTCCAGCAATCATCAGGAATTTGAATAAATTTTGAGAGAACCCCAAGCAGAAAAATATTAAGAAATTTTTCATTACCAAGTTTTTCTGTATATTTCTTTGGGTCGATTGCTATTGTATTCGTAAGTTTTGCTGAAATCTCAGAAACAATTCCTTCCGGATAAACAGTAACGTTTGCAGGGAAAATTCTATTAGTTAGTATAATAACTTTTGAATCTTTATTTAAATAATCAAGCCATCGCGCTGTTTCCATTTCTTCGAGTGAAATAAGAACGTCAACTTCACCTAAAGGTATAACTGGTGATGAAACAGTCTTACCAAAACGAACGTGACTGAAAACAGACCCGCCTCTTTGACTCATACCGTGAATTTCGCTTTTTTTTACATCAAGTCCTGCATTCATTGCTGCATAACTCACAACATTACTTGCAAGAATTGTTCCTTGACCCCCAACACCGACAATTAATATATTCGTAACTTTCAAAATCGTCTCCTTATTGTTTCTTGCTCTTTTTTTTGTTGTAAATTATACATAAACCTTTAACTAAGAGAACAGAAAGTTTTTTAGTTGCTAAAAGTTTTTTTATAGCACTTTCAATTTCAGCAGGTTTGTATGCGTTAACTTCAATGAAGTTTTCATCGGATATTCCGACAGCTTTGCAAAGATGATAGTAATTTACCGGTTCTGCGGGTAATGATTGAATTGTTTCGCCTGAGAAAGGGTTTGGTTGCATACCCGTCATTGCTGTAGTACCGTTATCAAGAATGATAATTAAATTTTTTCTTCCATTATATGCAGCATTAACAAGACCTGTAATGCCGGAATGAGCAAATGTCGAATCACCGATTATTGCTGCGTATGTTTTAGATGGATCTGTTAATTCTAAACCCTGGGCAACAGTGATACTTCCACCCATATCAACACAGGTGTCAATGCCGTTGTAAGGTGGTAACACACCAAGAGTGTAGCATCCAATATCACCTGCGACTGTTATGTTCATTTTACCTAATGTCTCATATACAAATGAGTGAGGGCAACCTTTACATAATGCCGGTGGTCGCGGAGGGACTTTAGAATTTATAGTAAGAGGCGTTTCTTTTTGTTTCCCGAGAAAATTGCTGATAGAATCAGGTGATAATTCACCGGTAATAGGAAATACATTTTTGCCGGTAACCGATATACCCATCGCTTTAATTCTGGTTTCAAAGAACGGTTCAAGTTCTTCAACAATAACGACTTTTTTTACTTTACTGCAGAATTCTTTGATTAGTTTCTCAGGCAAAGGATACACCATTCCCAATTTTAAAATGGATGCATCGGGTGCAGCTTCTTTCACATAGTGATATGAAATGCCTGATGTTATATAACCGACATCAGTATTATTATATTCAGTTTTATTAATTGACAAGGTATTTGCGTCTTCTTTTATTAAATTCTCTCTATCTTCAACAATGAAATGTCTGGCTCGTGCGTAGGCAGGAATCATAACATATTTTTTTAGGTTTCTTTCAAATCTGCCTTTATCTATTTCAACCCGTTTATCTTTGTTTTTATCGACATTAACAATGCTGTATGCATGGCAAACCCGTGTAGTAGGCCTTAAAAACACCGGGGTATCATATTTTTCACTTAGCTCAAATGCAAGTTTTGTGAAACTTCGTGCTTCTTCAGAATCAGATGGTTCTAACATAGGAATTTTAGCCGCATACGCGTAATTTCTATTATCCTGTTCATTTTGTGATGAATGCATAAACGGGTCATCAGCACTAATAATTACTAAACCACCTTTTACGCCCATATATGAAACGGTAAATAAAGGGTCAGCCGCCACATTAACACCGACATGTTTCATAGTTACCAGTGTTCTTGCACCGCCGAGTGATGCTCCGATACCAACTTCAAGTGCAACTTTTTCATTAACAGACCATTCAGTATACACATCTTTGTGTTCTTTAAGATTTTCAAGTATTTCTGTAGATGGAGTGCCCGGATAACCAACTCCGACTTTTACCCCTGCTTCATACGCGCCAAGAGCAATTGCTTCATTTCCGGAAAGAAGTAAAGTTTCCATACTATTCCTTATATTTGATTGAGTAAAATATATTTCAATTTATCAAAAAAGGTATTGTTTAGTCAATCTGAATATATTATTATTTTATATTTTGGAGCAAGTATGATTGATTTGAATAATGTATTAAATATTTTAAATGTATTACTTAATAACTGTGTGAAATCAGGTGATACAGTTATTGATGGAACCACCGGCAATGGTTATGATACTGTAACTTTAAGCAATCTCGTTGGAGAAAAGGGGATTGTTTATTCATTTGATATACAGAATATTGCAATTGAAAAATCAAAAAAACTGTTAAGCGAGAGCGGAGTGCATAATAATGTACTATTTTTTAATGAATCACACGAAAATGTTAAACATACAATAGGGAAAGATGTTAAAATCAACTGTGCAGTGTTTAATTTAGGTTTTCTGCCGGGTGGAGATAAAAATATTACAACTCATTTTCATTCTTCTATCTATGCAATTGAAAATGTAGTGGAAATGCTTGATGATAATGGTATTGTATATATCGTAGTTTATTGGGGGCATGAAAATGGAAAGCTAGAAAAATCTGCATTGGATACATATTTAAGGGGGGTAGATCAGAAAATTTATAATTGTGGCAGAATTGAATTAGTTAATCAGAAGAATTGTCCGCCAATTTTATTGTTTATTCAAAAACGGGTTGGGAAAAAAGAGGGTTAAAAATGAAAGGGGTATTGTTACCCCTTTCACGGTGATTATACATTAATCTTTAGTGAAGATTTGAAATGTATCACCTGATATTTTTAGTGTCCATCCTGCATCCGGGATGAATTTGTTTTTTCCTATTCTGATAATTAATTTGTCATCAATCATAGCTGTATAGTCATCGCTTGTTGTAGTACCCACTATTTCAAAAGTACTATTACTTTTAAGTCCTGTTGATTTTCGTAACTCAATTAATTCTTTGATTAATTCTTTAAGTGTTTTATCATATCCCTTAATTGTCATGTCAGAAATAAATTGAGCCGTTACATCAGATTTAAAGTAATGCTGCCATGCAACAGCAGGGTAACCGGGATGGGTCAGGATAAAAACATATCCTAAATAAACATGACTTTCCAGTGAATCTGTAGATTTGTGATATATTGGCCAGTGACTTTGAGTACTTCCAGTATCGTGATTATCAACAAACGTAACCGCATGCGAAGGATCTTTTCTGAATATATTGTTTTCATCATTAAGTTTTGTCATATTCCATGCTGAATTTGTTTTTGTTCCAAAAGCTTCATTCAAATTACCCTTTAAAACAAAATCAAACGCCCTTGATTTAACACCTCCAATGTTAGCCGTTTTGTTTATCCAATCACTTATTGCGGTACTCCACTCAGAAGAATTGAATGTTTTTGTCGGCCAGTATTCACCTACTGAGAATTCCGGGTACGTTTCTTTGTTGTATAGACCAATGTATTTACCATCAAACCCTTTTACATAATCATATCTCCAGCCTTTGAAACCTACTTCTGTTCTCATTAGGTCATACATCCAGTCAATGATTCCTTTTTTAACAATTGCGTTTGTATGGTCAAGGTCTCTAAATGCACTATAAACCTCTCCTGTATCAGGGGAGCCTCTTTTAGTATTTTTAAACATGGGGTCACCTTTCGCTTGAGTAAAACCCTCATCTTCAGAACATATAGAATAAAAATCGTCATCCCAAATTGGATTTGTAAAAGTACCCCAGTTTGCGCTGCCTGCTCTATGATTAATAACGATATCACCTATTGCTTTTGCCGGTGCAATGTCACTTATAGCTTGTTTTAATTCGGACTTTGATCCGTATTGGGAATCAAGGTTATTAAGTTGAGTTGGACCGTAACCTTGAGGTGCAAAATCAGGTGATATTGTTGATGGTGGAAACCATACAATAGAAAAAGTATTAGAAATTTCAGACTTGTTGTCGCTTATTTCTTTATACCATCCCTTATTTGCCACTTTACAGCTATCCCAGTGAAAACCTTGTAGTAAAACGCCTGATTCATCAATTGTATCGGTTGTAAGTTCTTTTTTGCTTTCATACGTATAATTGTCATCAAAAGGCTTTCTCTCAATAATTAATTCTTCTACAATAGGTACATCGCTAATAGTTTGAGTTTCAGGTTCATTAGCAGGTTGATTGTCAGGACAACCTGTGAATATTAGAAGTAATAGTAATAATAAAAAGTGCTTGTTCATAGAATAAAATCCTTTAAAGTGAATTAAAATAAGTGATCAGATATTATATCAATTTTAAAACAAAATCTATTAGATATTGACAATTGTTTAATAATATTTCTAATATATAATTAATTAAATTGGAGGATCGGGAATGAAGATTAAAAAGTTTGCGTTTCTTATTGTATATACAGTGCTTATTTTTTTCATCTTTTATATTTTTGATGCATTATTATTAATCAGTGGTATAGTCAAAAGCACTGAGCCGTACCAAAAAACTAAGTATAGCGGAAAATATTTTCTTAATAATCCTGCTTTTATTACTAAATATTATCCCGGCGTGTCAATGCCGGATGATTCTGAACCGGTAGATTACCTGACAATGACACCTGAAGAAAGCGTTGTTCGCGGGTTTGTTCTCGGTGGATCAACAGCACAAGGGTATCCTGATGCAACAAATAATAGTTTTGCGAAAATTACAGAACGAATATTAAATTATGGTGATAAACAAAGTATTGAAATTTTAAATCTTTCATTTAGTGGCTTAAATAGTTTTTATGTTAATGATGCGATGAAGAAAATTCTTAAATATAAACCGAATTTTATTATAATCTATGCCGGTCATAATGAAATATTCGGAACATTTGGTGCAGCTTCCGGTGGAAATATATTTCAAAAAAAATTGTATATGAGTTTGTATGAAATAAATAGTGTCCGTTGGCTTTTCGATTTGATTAATACAAGTGAGAATAATAAAGATTTATCTTTAATGAATATTCAATTTGCAGGTAAGATATTTGAGAATGATAGTAAAAAGAATGATGTGGTAAAAAATAATTTCTACACAAATATTAGTGAAACAATTGCATTGTGTAAAAAAAACAATATAAGAGTTTTCATTTTTGATCCTGTTTCCAACTTGATTGATATGCCCCCTTTTAAAACAGATTACCCGGATTCATTTATAATAGAAGAAACTCAAAATATTCGTGATATTCAAAAACTAATACAAATAAAAGATAATGATATGATTCCGTTTCGAGCACGTTCATATATTAGTAAAGAAATAGAAAAAATTGCTAAAAATAATGATAATGTTGTGTATATTCCTTTGTTTGATATTCTTTATTCAAAATTTGGTGTTTCAGGGTTTGGTCAACAATTATTTATTGATCATTTGCATTTTAATTATACCGGTAATCATGAAGCGGCTATCGTTTTGGCACAATCATTATCTGCGTTGTATAATTTTGATTTTAATAAAGATTTGCTATATGAAAAAAATTCAAGAATGATTATGAATTATTCCCCGGTTTGTGAAGTAATAGCATCACGGAAAATCAGGAATATGATCGAAAATCCGCCATATTCTGATATGACAGTTAAATATAATAAAGACATTTTATTTGATTATGAAAATAAAATTCCTTTAGATCTTAATGAAAGAATTAAGAATATAGAGACAGAGGAGGAAATTCATAATATAGTATTGGCATATCTCAAGGAAATCGGCCGTATTGACTTGTTGGTTGATTATTTAAAAATGCTTAATAGTATACATCTTTCAAGCCCCGATTCGTATATTCTACTATCAGATTATTATTCCTATTCAGGTGATATGGAAACGGCAGAAATGTATTTGACTAAAGGGTATTTATTGTCAGCGGAAAGACAAAAAATAATTAAATCAATTCAGGAGTATCAGAAAAAATATAATCCGGCTTTTTTTAATAAGTATGTTAAGAATTAAATATCGGGAGGTTTTTATGAATAGAATCATTATAAGTTTCATTGTAATATGTATGCTCTCTGGTTGTGTGAATACCAAAAAAAATGTGAAGTTGAGTCAGGTATTGTTGGGAATTAGAGAAGAATCAATGAAGAAAAAGTATTCTAATATTAAAGATAAGTATCTTTATAGTATAGAAATTTATAATAATGATAAATCAAAAATTGTTTTTAACTCGGGTTCATTTATTTTAAACGGCATTCTTTTTTTCAAAGAAGATGAAGATTTTGCTTATTCAGATGATGCAGCTTTATATCATTCTCAATTTGTTGATGCGATGGCAATTGATGTTAATCAGGAAATAATAGAGAAATATCTCAATGAGTATAATATACTTGAATATGATCGAAACTTACAAAGTTTAATTGATGAATCACCGTCAAATGTAAAATGTTATATCAACGGGAAGACCGTTTTGCTGTTTGTGAATGATAATGGAAGTTATAAATTATTTTTTACAGTTGATATGACAGCACAGGGATAAAAAAAGCTAACAAAGGTTTTAACCTATGCTAGCTTTTCTTAGCTTATTATTTCTTAAAAATTACTGAAGTAACAGCTTCTAATACTATTTTGTTATCTACAATAGATACACCTTTTGGACTTGAAATCACATCTGTTCCGGCAACTTCCTGATCAACAATAACCTGATTTAATGTTAAACCGTCTGTATTCGGGAATGAAGCATTTCTTGTTTTATCAGAATTCACAAAAACAAAATATGTGGCATCACTACCAATACATTTATACCCGACAGCCATTAACTCAGTTGATGTTTCAGTTTTGGTGTTTGTATTTGTATCTGTATTACTTGTTGGTGTACATGATACAGTAAAAAATGAAAGTGAAGTGATAATGAATAAAGCAAAAAGAATTGGTTTTATATTTTTATTTTTCATCAATAATCTCCTTATTATTTAATTACATTAATAACAGTTATATTACTGTCAATTAAAGATTTTTCGCCAAGTCTGAAAGCGTCTGTTGATTTTCTCAGTTTAATCAAACCTTTTGTATATTCCATTGTTTTTTTACCCGGTTTTCCATCTTCAAGGAATGACCAGTTAATCATGTTGATATAATCTGAGGAATCATAAGAATCTTTTGAAACAGCCATTTCTTTATCATTGTCAAAAGGTATAATTCGTACTTTTACACCATCACCAGTTTCATTTTCAAATGATTTTGTTCTTCCCAGTTCTTGACCGGCATGCATAAAAGCTATACCTTGTGATGTTAAAAGCACCAAATTTCCCATTCTGATTCTTTTGTGAATTAATTCTTCATTTCCCGGGTCACGAGGATCTTTTGCTGTATGCATCATAATTACATCGTGAAGCGTTTCATTATCATGAGCTGCAATATATTGAACGGCTTGTCCCGGATCATTGACAACCCCTGAGTCAAGTGAAAAAGTTGCTGAATTAAAATTACCC
This sequence comes from Spirochaetes bacterium GWE1_32_154, assembly GCA_001829315.1. Lineage (GTDB taxonomy): Bacteria > Spirochaetota > GWE2-31-10 > GWE2-31-10 > GWE2-31-10 > GWE2-31-10. Next base: position 318,245 of record MIAY01000001.1, read on the forward strand.
GGTTGACCTTTAATATTAAGAAATAATTGAGCTATATCAATTACTCCGCCTGTTAGGAATTTGGGTTGATCCTCACCACCAAAACCTGATTTCATCAAATTTCTGAATTCATCGGAGAAAACTCCAATACCACTATTTTTAGTCCAGGTAAAACCAGTATAAATACCGTTTGATGAATCATTCATTTTATTCATTGCATCTTGATCAGCCCCTTTGTCTGTTGTAACACCTTCTCCTGCAAAAGTTCTCCATCCCTCTCCAATCAATAAAACTCGAGGATTAATATTCCCGGCTGCCTTAATAACTTCCATAATAGATTCATCAGTTCCGTCACCCATCATATCAAATCTGAAACCATCGATTTTATATTCATTTAACATATATTTAATTGAATCTACCATGATTTTTTGAGACATTTTGTGTGTTGTAGCAAGGTTATTACCAAATCCACCTACAAAGTTACCATCTTTCATGAAGAAGTAATAATTCGGAACTATGTCATCTAAAAAACTAGCTTTTGACATATGTGTATAAACAACATCAAGTATAACACCCATATCGTTTTGATGAATTGCATGAACAAGTTCTTTAAGTTCTTTAATTCTTACATGCGGGTCTTTTTCATCTGTTGCATACATACCTTCAGGAGTAAAATAATGATGAGGATCGAAACCCCAATTATAATTGTTATCACCGCCGGAAATATTTGCTTCGATGGTTTTATTTGACTCGTCACCATAGTAAAAATTCATTATTGGTAGTAATTGAATGTGAGTATAACCCATAGACTTTAAATAAGGTAAATTTTGAATAAAAGCTTTATAAGTTCCTAATGGTGCAATTGGTTTAGTCACTACCGTTGCAGTTGTACCGGAAGTTTTAACTCCCCAGAAAGATGTAAAATCTCTAACATGTACCTCATAAATAATTGCATTTTCTCTTTGTGTAAAATAAGAATTAAAATTTGCTGACGTTTCCTGAGCAAAATTCAACCCTGTTACATTTGTTGCTGAAAGATCAACAATAGCACCTTTTCCTACTGTATCTTCATCAGGAGCTCCCGTAACAACTTTTCCATCAGAACCTACATAAAATGCAGCCATTGATTTTGCATACGGGTCAAGACAAGTTTTTTCAACACCCTCATTAGTGACTTTATATTGATAAAAGTATCCTTTTAAATCTCCGGTTACTGTAGTTGAATAAACTCCCGGTTCGGCATTGTTTGCTTTTACAAGTGCTATTTCTCCATTAACATCTAATCCAAATTGACTACTTGCTTTTTGAATTTGATTGTTTTTGTCATAAAGAACAAGTTTTACAGAAGAGGCAGTTGGTGCCCATAATTTAAATGTTGTAGCAGTTGAAGTGTAGTTCGCACCCAAGTCGTTGCCGGTGTAATTAATTGCATCAACCAATTTATAGCCGGGGACAACCGTAATAGTTTTTGTACCATATTTTACGTTATATGGTGATTTTGTTTTATAATCGGTAGTTGCTATTGTTATTTCAGTCTGGTTGTCTTCAATAGTTGTTAGCGATGTTGCTGATATTGTAGTTCCTGTGTTATCTGTAATTGTTAATTCTGTTACAAGCAGAGCATTAACATTTACAAATGTTAAACTAAGTTTAGTTTCAGAAACAATTTGTCCTCCAATAATTCCTTTTGCAAGAGCTTTTTCTTTACTGATGTAGCAATTAGTGTCACCCTGGAAAACCCAGATTTCTTTGTAGTCATTAACAAAGTTAAAAACATGATCCCCTGCATCCTTACTTGAGTCGCCAAGTTTTTTGTTAACTGGTACAAACCCGATTTTTTGCGCATTATCTATTAAAGGTACTTTAAAAACAGCACCAAAATCATCTGTTGTTGCATAATCTAAACCAAAAGGCCATCCTCCATTAACAAAACTGGTATCTTCCCACAACCATAATGTAAAGTCAGTGTAATCCTTTTCTGTTCGTTGATAATGCACTATCAATTCTTCACCCGCTCTTGTTGAATTGAAAAGCTGCAACTTATTATTTACTACTCTTTGAGTGTCAGGTTGAGCATTTACAAATGTAAACAATACCAAAAAAAAACTAAGTGATAAAAAAATTTTTCCTTTAAGTTTTCTACCCATTTTAAAAAACCTCCATTAATATTATCATTATACTATATTTAATTTGAAGAAGATTCAAGAAAAAAAATTAAAAATTGTATTTTTTGAAATATTTATAATTATTTTTAATAAAATGCAGTTGTAAAATAAATGTATAATTATTGTTGACGATATGTAATATTAGATTTATAATATTTCTTAAATCAGCCGGTATGGCATGATATTATAGTATTTAGTTCATTAGGGGGATTTCTAAATGAAAAGAATTTTATCCGTATTATCACTCATTGCTGCTGTTATGATGATAGCAAGTTGTGAAGGTGGAGCAGAAACAACAGCGACAACAAAAGCGACTGCACTTCCTTTACATGGTTATACTATCGCAGGTAACGACATAACTTTTTACATGAATGAAGTAGATTATCCTTCATTCGACGAAGTTGAGTCAATGACTCTTGCTGGTGAATTTAATGGTTGGGATCCTGCTGCAGCTGAATGGCAAATGACAGATGATGATGGCGACAAAGTGTGGGAATTCAAGACAACTCTTGACAAAACACCGGTTGGATCAAAATTCAAGTATGTTTCAAATCAAGTTGACTGGAATCAGCCTGCTGCTGACAAACTTGACAAAAAATATCTTGCTGACGATGGTTTTGGTGGTTTTAACTTAGTTATTGTAGCTGAGTAACGTTAATTTAAAGTTCAGGCTGTATAATTACAGCCTGAACTTTATTAATTTTAAGGAGGATTTTAAATGAAAAAAACTATTATGTCTTTTCTATGCATTATTACTTTTCTTTTAGGAATTATGTCCTGTCAAGTTTATTCACAGAAAGGTGATCGGGTTCTTGTTAATTATCAGAATTACAAATATGGTATAGACGAGGGGACTGATAAGACTGATATGACAACTGATGACAATTGGGATGCTTCTTTTCCTGTAGATTGGGATCAACCAAGATAATTTCAACAATATAACTTTAATTTAGGGGGAATAATGAAAAAACTTACGAGTTTTCTGATTGCTGTTTTTATGTTGTTTAGCGTTATGTTAGTTGATGCTAAAGTGTCTTATAGTGAAAAAAATGGTGTTTGGTTTGTTACTATTACATATAAAAATGATGATGTTGGTGCAATGAATCTTATTGGTACATTAACTAATGATTGGTTAGTTCCCGGAGTGCCTATGGCTAAAAATGCTGATGGTAGATGGGAAATTACAATGGAAATGAAAAGAGCAAAAGAATTTTATAAATTCTATAATCCTGCTATGTCCGGTGATATTGCATATATAGAAGATCCGGAACCGGATGAAGAAGTTGCCAATCCTTTTGGTTCAAAAAACGCTGTTTTAAGAAGACCAAAAGCCGGAGCAGTTGCTGGGGCTTCTGCCGGTACTGCTGAAGAAGAATATCCGAAGTTAAGTTTTGGTATGTGGTCAAGAAATTATTATCTAATGAGATTTGGTTCTCAATTGTCTCAAAAAGTTTCTTATGATAAGAATGGAGATATTGCTTCTGGGGATGACAATACTACTGACAAAATGCCTTTAACAGGTTATGCAGTTAGAGATAAAGATTTAACTAAAAGATGGCAGGGTGAATATGGAACGACTAAGGATAATGCAACAAGAGTTTGGTTGCAAAGTCATAAGTTAAGATCATCCAGTACATGGAAGGTTCATGGTTTAGCGCTAAAACATTTACAGTTAGATGCTGAAGTTAATTGTAACTATAGTTTAAATGTATCGTATAATTCATACTGGTCAACAAAAGGAAATGATAATTCAAGATACGAAGCTTTAGAACTTATTAATAGGGGTGCTGGAAGTGGTATTATGAATCTTTTCCTTGGTCCTATTGCAAAGAATGGGGCATGGGGTAGATGGGTTGGAGAAAAAACAGGAGAATGGGGGACAAACGATAATGGAATCTGGATAGATCAGATTGTAATAAGTTTTCCTTTTGATGATTTTGAAGTTAAGCTTGGCGTTCTTGGTAATAATGCTTACAGATCTAAAGATCCTATGAAATTATTGTCAGGTAAAAGAACTGGTGATAAAGAAGATATTGCTACAAATGTAGAATTGATTGTACATCCTACTAAAATAAAAGGTTTAAATCTTGCAATTGGCGGGGCGCATTCATGGAGAGATGATACAGGTGGTGAAGGTGATTTTAAAGATACGGTAAATGCAAACAGCAGAAAATTCATGACTTATTTTGATGCCAGTTATACACTATCTGTTGTAGAATTTGGGTATATGAATTATTTTACATCATGGTCACCTATGGCAATAGATATGTTTGCAAATGGTGATATGACTCAAGGGCTTTGGGCAAGAATTAAACCAGTAAAAGGTTTAATTATAGAATTACAAGGTGCTAATCAATTATCTACTGTTTATTTAGATTCTACTGCAGTAAATGATGTTAATAATTATGTTCTATATAGAACAAAGAAAACAGGATTTGATTTTCTAGCTAACTCAGCAATAATGGCATCAGTATCTTATGTAATGCCTGGTTTCTTTGATGTTGCTTATACGCTAGCTGCCGGTGGAACGATGTTCAAAGGTAATCTTGGTGCTGAAGACGGAAGATTCTCAGGTTGGGATGATTCAGATAGAAGAGTTGTTGGTACAAAGAATTATTCTTCTAAGTTAGTTCCTTATTATTACAATAATAGAGGATCTCAAATAAGTAATAAAATTGATCTTTCAATAGCTCCGTTAAAAAATGACTTGATTAAAATTGGTTATACTCATGATTTAGTTATAGGAAAGCTTGATAATGTTATTGGATTGGCTAAGGAAGATAAATACGATTATTATGATAATGGTATCGGTTTACAAACTAATAAAATTCAAATTGATAATTTGTTCAATCCTTCTATATCTTCTAAAGTTAATAAAGATTTAAGTTTAGTAGCAGCAACACAATTTTCTTTAACTATGTATCAAGATGAACTTCAAAGAATTGACGGGAAAGATAAAAGTTATAAAATGGCCACAGCATTTACTTTTAATAAAGCAAAAGTTGGATTAAAGGTGTCAAATATTTCAAAAATATTAAAAAGTGTTAATCTTGACTATACTCTTGAATTTCAGTACTATCCGGGATATTATGAAAATGGTACTACAAAAACATGGGAGATTATGGGGAATTCAATTCAATGGAAGAATTTTTATAATCAGATAGTAGGAACTATGTATTTTGATAAGGATATTAGTCTTGGACTTGGTTTTATTGTAAGAAATTTTAGAGGGGATCAACGAGACGGAAATGTTCAAAACCAGTTTAATCCTGAATTAATGAAAAAATTAGTTGATGCGGGACAAAGAACAACAGCAGATCTTGAAAATTTTTATACTGCTATTGTTTATTATTGGAATATTGGTGGAGCACTTCAATTTAAATGGAAATTACCATTTGATGATATTGCAAATCCAACTTTTTTTGCCAATATTGGTTTAGGTTGGGATCCTTTTGCTGAGGATAATGATACTACAATGGATTTCAGAGAAGATAAAACAAGTCCTATGTGGACAAGGGGTTTAACTAATAATTGGAAATCAGAGGCAAGCATTGTAGCTTTTGGACTTCAATGGGCATTTTAATTAAGATTTTAAAGGAGGTTGTTTATATGAAAATAAATATGATGAAAATTCTGTTTATTCTAACTATTATTTTATCAATGATGTCTTGTAATATAAGTTCTGAATTACCAGAATTGGGTGATATAACGATAAAATTTATAAATTGTACTATAAAAGGAAAACCCGTGGAAGGTTCGGCAACTATAGCAGGAGCATTTGCTCCTGCATATGGTGTTGAATGGATTGATTGTCTTGATGATGAGCGTTTTAAAATGACGTTTAAATCTGGAACAGCTGAGTTTATTGTTAAAGAATGGCCAATTGCTAATGAACTTCAGTTTCAGGTGATGGGGGGGTTTCCGGCAGGCTGGGATCCTAAATTAGATAATCTTCATTCTTATGAGAATACAAGATATAATTTTAAAAATCCTGATGATTTATTTAATTTAAATGGTGGTGATTATCTTCTTTTTGATGGTAATCAGCCATATGTTAAAGGTGCCGCAGAAGCTGGATATTATGGTCAAATTCAAAGAAAAGCAAAAAACGATCCACCTGAGTGGGTTAAATAAATTTAAAAAATTTAAGAACAAATTTAAAATATTTTATTTGTTCTTGACTTTTTTTTTTGATTGGTTATAATTAGTTATAATATTATATTTTTAGGAGTTAAAAATGAAAAAGAATTTTTTAAGAGTTTTAGCAACATTGATGACAGTTGCTATGATGAGTTTTTTGGTTGCTTGTCCTGACACAACAACAACAACAACAGCTGCTGATGAAATTAAATATTCTGATGCAACAGGTATTGAAGTAACAGTAGAAGTTGCTAAATTGAACGATCATCTACAATTGAAGGGTACTACAGAAACTAATGCGCAAGCTGCTTCATTAGTTGCTACTGGTTATACACCACTTCTTATTGGTGGAATTACAATGGGTGCTGATGCCGCAAATGATGCTGCTTTTGTAACTAATTTCTGGAATACAAATGCTCTTAAAATGACAGGATCAAATGGTGTTTTTAAAGTTAAAGTTCCTAAGTCATATATCGACCTTGCAGGTGGATGGGGTGGTGTTGCTGATACATCATTTACTGTAAAAGTTGTATTTGTTAAAGATGCTCTTGTTTCTACTATTCCTGCTGCTAGTGGAGATGCTGTAATGTTTACTGATGCAGCTGTAACATATGTTTATTCTGATGCTGCACAAGATAATGGTGTTGTTACTTTAGCTGATTTAAATAAAGTTAACGCAACTGTTGTTCCTACTGGTAAAGTTGCTCCTTATGATGGTGTTTCTATTAAATGCTATAAATAATTTTTTATTTATTGAAAAAAGTTGCAGTAAAACTGCAACTTTTTTCATTTTCAAGCAACAACTCCATTGAATTAGTTATAAATAATCCATTGGAGAGTTTTTTTTACATTTTACACTTCGTTTATTCAAATAAATTATCTATAAATAAAATCATAGTTGAAAAATAATTAAATATTTCGTACTATAATATAATAATCAATATTTTGATTATTATATTATAGTTTTTTGAAAAGGAGTTTCGTTATGGTAAAAAGACTTTTGCCTTTTATGTTATTTTTAATAATTGTATCCTGTATTCCCGAGCAACCAAAAGTTGAAGACTTATATTACAATCTTGTGGTTAAAGTAATTCCGGAAGGAAGTGGTACAGTAACGCTTGATCCGAATGGAGGGAACTATAAAGAGGGTTCGAAGGTAGTATTAACTGCGGTTCCGACAGAAAATACTGAGTATTATTTTACTCAATGGGGCGGGGCAAATTCTACTGAAATTATTGACAGTACTATTACAATGAATGGAAATAAAGAAATAACTGCTAATTTTGGACTCTATTCACCAACAATACCTTCTTCAACAAATGTTAAAGTAAGCAGTTGGGATAATTCTATAGTGTATTTTGTTGTAACAGACAGATTTTATGATGGTAATACTACAAATAATGAGCCATACGGAAGAATAAGTGATAAAACAAAAGCCGGTAATTTTTATGGCGGTGACTTGAAAGGTTTAACAACAAAAATTAACGAAGGTTATTTTACCGGTTTAAATATTGATGCGATCTGGATTACATCTCCTGTTGAGCAAATACATGGCTGGATTACCGGTGGTGACGGTGCTTTTGAACATTATGCATATCACGGGTATTATGCTCAGGATTTTACTAAATTAGATGCAAATATGGGTACTGAAGATGAATTAAAGACCTTTGTAGATACAGCACATTCAAAAGGCATAAAAATTGTATTTGATGTTGTTATGAATCATTCAGGGTATGCATCAATTAAAGATTTAGAAGAGTTTGGCTTGTCTTCCATTTTAAAAACCGGTTATGAAAATGCTACAGTCTCAAACTATCATTCATTTATCGATTATGAACATAAAGACTGGATTAATTGGTGGGGACCTGATTGGATTAGAGCAGGTTTGGGCGTTGCCGGTGATTATGAAACAGGAACAGGTGATTTATTAGGTGCCTTAGTTTCTTTACCTGACTTTAAAACAGAGTCTACTAAAACAGGTATTGGTTTACCAAAATTCTATGCTCATAAATCAGATACAAATGCAAAAGAGAGTGATGGTACTACGGTACGAGAATATCTTGTGAAGTGGCATACTGATTGGGTAAAAACCTACGGCATTGATGGTTTTAGAGTGGATACTGCGAAGCATGTTGAACTTGATTCATGGAAAGCATTAAAAGTAGCTGCAAAGAAAAGCTATGCAGATTGGAAGACCGCTAATCCTGGTAAAACTGTTGATAATGAAGACTTCTGGATGACTGGTGAAGTGTGGGGACATGGTGTTACGAAATCTGAATATTTCGAGAATGGTTTTGATTCAATAATTAACTTCTCATATCAAACTTCTGTTGCCTCCGCAACAACGGAACCGATTAAAATTGAAGCTATTTATAAGACTTATGCTGAGAATATTAATACCCAAGCCGGTTTTAATGTTTTAAGTTATATTTCATCACATGATACACAACTTTTCTTTCCTACATCAATTGCGAAGGATTATGCAAAACAAAAAATAGTAGGCACGTTGTTAATGCTTACGCCGGGTGCTGTTCAAATCTATTATGGTGATGAGTATGGTAGAGATAATAGTACAGCTGCATACGGTAAAGATAAAGATCAATTAACACGATCACAAATGTTATTTAGTACCGATGGTTCTTGGACAAATGAGAATACGCAGGTATTAAATCATTGGAAAAAGATGACGCAATTTAGAAAAAAACACAAAGCAATTGGCATGGGAAATCATGTTCAATTATCATTAACAGCACCATATCGATTTGCACGATTTAAAGATGCCGATAAAGTCGTTTGTGTAATTGGTGCAAGCAATTCTACTGTTGTAGATGTAAAAGGTATTTGGGCTAATGGTACAGAATTAACTGATTTTTATACAGGTACCAAAGCAACGGTAACTGATAATAAAGTTACATTTACAGCCCATGCAAATGGGGTTGTTTTAATCGAGGAATAATCTTTTTAAACACTTGCTATACCTGAATCTAAATTTTGTATAGCAAGTGTTTTTCAATATCAATTAACCTTTTTTATCCAATATCATCCACTCAATAACTTCATAACTTATTGATAGTAAATAAATTAGATTGACGATTTACTCAAAAAATGATATATAAAATAGTGGAGTCATACAATGGGACAAACTATTTTTAGAGATATTGACAAAGAGCTACAGGATTCATACCTTAATTATGCTATGAGTGTTATAGTAAGCAGGGCTATTCCGGATGTAAGAGACGGGCTTAAACCGGTACATAGAAGAATTTTACATTCGATGAACGAAATGGGGCTTCAGAGTAATAAGCAATACAAAAAGGCCGGAAGAATTGTCGGTGATGTACTCGGTAAGTTTCATCCACATGGTGATCAGGCTATTTATGATACACTTGTCAGAATGGCTCAGGACTTTTCATTACGATATCCTGCTGTTGACGGTCATGGTAACTTTGGTTCGATTGATGGCGACCCTCCTGCAGCTATGCGATATACAGAAGCGAAAATGTCAAAAATCGCCGATCTTATGCTTAAAGATATCAATAAAGATACTGTTGATTTTGGTCCTAATTATGATGAGTCAATGAAGGAACCTTTAGTTATACCTTCTGCTGTTCCCTTTTTATTAATAAATGGTACTTCCGGGATTGCTGTTGGTATGTCAACAAATATACCTCCCTATAACATAACAGAAGTTGTAGAAGCAATTACAAAACAAATTGATAATCCTGAAATCGAAATAGATGATATTATTAAAATAATTAAAGGCCCTGATTTTCCTACCGGTGGTTTTATGTATGGTAGAGAAGGTGCTAAAAAAGCAATGCGTACCGGTCGAGGTGCTGTTATTATCCGGTCAAAGATGGATGTTGAAGAAATACGACCGGGAAAAGAAGCAATTATTGTCACTGAAATTCCATACATGGAAAAGAAATCAGATTTAATCATTAAAGTTGCAGAACTGGTAAAAAATGACAAGATTCAAGGTATTTCAGAAATCCGTGATGAATCAGATAGAGATGGCTTACGAATTGTCATAGAATTGAAAAAATCGGCAGTTACCAATGTGGTAATCAATCAATTATATTCACATACAAATTTTCAAAAAAACTTTAATATAATAAATCTGGCACTTGATAAAGGTGTTCCAAAAGTATTAAATATCAAGCAAACTATTCAAGCATATATTGACTTCAGAATGGAAGTTATTTATAGAAGAACCAGGTTTGAGTTGAAAAAGGCAGAAGAAAGAGCTCATATTTTATTAGGGCTTTTAATTGCGTTAGATAATCTTGATGAAGTAATCAGAATTATCAGACAATCAAAAGATAGAGCTGAAGCGAAACCAACACTTATGGAACGATTTGGTTTTTCTGAAATTCAAGCAAATGCAATACTTGAAATGCGATTATACCAGTTAACCAATTTAGAGAGTTCTAAACTTAAAGAAGAATATGAAGAACTACAACGTTTAATTGCTAAATTGACTGAGATTTTATCAAGTGATGCAAATGTTTTACGAGTTGTAAAAGAAGAGCTTATTGAAGATACAAAACCATATTTAGATAATAGAAGAACAAATATTATTGAAGCTGAAATGAATATTTTTGAAATTGAAGACCTTCTTCATGAAGAAAGTATGGTTGTAACCATGAGTCATAAAGGTTTTATAAAGAGAACACCTTCGTCAGATTTTAAATTACAGGGTAAAGGTGGAGTCGGTGTAAGTGCCGGTGCGTTAAGAGATGATGACTTTATTAAACACATGTTTGTAGCCTCAACTCATAGTTTCATGTTGTTTTTCACTGATAAAGGTAATGTGTTCCAGTTGAAAGTTCACCAAATTCCACAGTATTCAAGAAGTGCTCGTGGTGAAATTATTAAAATGTTATTTGGCATTGCGCCTGATGAAAATATTACTGCATTATTAAATCTTTCTGATTATGAAAATAAATCATTAAGTATATTTATTGCAACCAAAAAAGGTGTAGTTAAAAAAGTTGCAATTGATGAATTCAGACGAATTAATCAAAACGGAAAACGGGCAATTACATTACGTGAAGATGACAGTGTGGTTGATGTTTTATTGACAACCGGTCATGATGATATAATACTTGCAACTAAAAAAGGTAAAGCGTTAAAAATAGGTGAACAGGCAGTCAGAGTTATGGGAAGAGTAGCCGGCGGTGTTCGTGGTATTAAGTTAAGAGAAGGTGATCAGTTATGTGGTGTTTGTCCTGTTCGAGAAGGTGGTTTAATGATGCTGGTTACCGAAAACGGACTCGGTAAACGACTTGAGTTTGACGCATTTACAAAACATGCACGAGGCACATCAGGTCAAATGTATTTTAGATACAGTGAAGAAAAAGGTTGTGTTGCTGCAGTATTGTCTGTAAAAGAAGAAGATGATATAATGGTAATCGCTTCAAAAGGTCAAATGATACGAATTGGCTCAGATAAGATATCCAAGCAGGGTCGAACCGCAAGCGGTATTCGATTGGTACGAATAACGAAACCTGATTTTGTTGTAACAGCATCCGTTGTTCATAAAGTTGATGAGGACAAAACTACAGAAACAGTCGATAAAGCTGACGATAGTGGTAATTAACAGAAATTGAATGATTAAAAGCCGGCATTCGTGTCGGCTTTTAATATTGTTATAATATATTTTTCTATTAACTTGAAAAAAATAAAATTTAACAGTATATTAAAAAAATGAAAAAAGTAAATGATACTATTTATGATAGTGCCTGGAAAGATGTTATTGAAGGTATTTTTCCGGACTTTATACTTTTTTTCTTTCCACTTGCTTATCATGACATTGATTGGTCGAAGGGCTTTAAATTCCATAATAAAGAACTTGGTCGAATTTATAAAGATCATGAAGTTGGTAATAAAAGGGTTGATGAATTAGTTGAAGTATATTTACTTGATGGATGTTTTAAATGGTTATTTATTCATATAGAAGTTCAAGGGTATAAAGACAACGACTTTCTTGAACGAATGTATATTTATAATTATCGTCTTTCTGATAAGTATAAAAAAGAAATTATCAGTTTTGCTGTTTTATCTGATAATAATCCTGATTATAAACCATATAAATATGAAACAGGACGATGGGGATTTAAACATATAACAGAGTTTCCTATTGTGAAATTAACGGATTATATTAATAAACTTGATGAGTTGGAAAAATCAGAAAATCCTATGTCGATGGTTGTTTTGTCTTCTCTTGAAAATCATAGGGTAAAAAATACAGAAGAAAAATTTAATGTGAAATTGAATTTAATTCGGAAGTTATATAAAAAAGGTTATGATAAAACTGGTATTTTGTCGGTTTTAAGGTTTATAGATTGGATAATTACACTTCCGCCTGAGTTTGAAGAGAAAATAAAAGAAGAAGTTGATAAAATGGAGGGTGAACCTATGGCATATGTTACAAGTTTTGAAAGGATAGCAGCAAAAAAAGCTGTATTGGAAACAGAAAAAAAGACTGCATTGAAAATGCTTAAAAAAAATTATTCTCCTGAAGAAATCGCTGATTTGACTGATTTGACTCTTGAAGAAATAACAGCTTTAAAAGTTGTTGATAGAGTGTAAGATTTATACTGTTGGGTGAAAAAAAATTAGAAATTAAATACAAATAGTTAATAATGTCGGGTTATAAATGATAACAAAACAATTATTAGAAGAAGAATTATATGAACCAATAAAGAATTTATTTACTTCACAAGGTTATGTGGTTAAAGCTGAAGTTAAAGGCTGTGATGTAACTGCTATTAAAGATGGTGAACTGGTCATAATTGAACTGAAAAGAGGAATGAGTATAAAATTATTATCTCAATGTGTTGATAGGCAAAAAATTGGGAATAGTGTTTATTGTGGTATATTCAGACCTAAAAAAGATAATTTAAAAGATATTAGTATTATTTTGCAAAAACTTGGTTTAGGCTTAATAGTTGTTGATGTTGTAAAAAATCACAAAAAAGCCGAAATAATTGTAGAACCGGGAATTAATAAAAAAATTACTTCTGTTTCAAGAAGAAAACATATTATAAGAGAAGCAGAATCACGAACAATTGACTGTAATTGCGGTGGGGCAACAAGAAAAAAAATAATGACTGCTTATCGGGAATTATCTTTAAGTATTGCATGTTATTTAGAAAATAATGGACCTTCTTCACCTGCGTCAATAAAAAAAGCGGGCATTGATTCATTGAAAACAAGTTCAATATTAAATAAAAACTTTTACGGCTGGTTCTTACATGAATCGAGAGGAGTATACGGAATATCTGATAAAGGGAAAAATGCCCTTGAAAATTATACAGAATTAACTAAATTTTATAGAGAAGTATATGGTAAAAATATCTAATTGTCTTGAATGTAACCAATGTTGTAATTTTGAACCGTATGTTGGTAAAGTCTTTACTGAACAGAAATTAGCAAAGTATTTTTCATTTAATAGCAGACTTTGTAAAACATTTTTTAATAAAATTGAAGACAAATATATCTTTGGGAGATATTGCAAGCAATATAATGCAGGGAAATGTGATTTATATCATGGTGATTTATTTCCTTTTGCCTGTGCGATATATCCGTTTATCATAGCTTCAAAACCAAAAGGCGGGTATAAATTGGTTATTGACAGAAATTGTCCGCATTGGAGAGTTGTTGTTGATAATACTGATCAATTATTTGACGTAGTAAAAAAATATGCTATAAATGATGCGATAGATACATTCCCAGAAAAGGACTTAATTCGTATGGGTTATAAAATTATTACCATACAAGACGATATTCATATTACATAGAGAAAAATATGAGAAAATACACAGCTGCTATTGTCGGTACAGGACGAATCGGATATTCACTTCAAAAAGATAAAAAGAGAGAGCAACCGGCATCTCATTCATCTGCATTATACACTAATAAAAATATAAGAATAATCGCTGGTGTTGATGCTGACTCTGAAAAACTCAAATTGTGGCAAGCAGAATATTATAATGCAAAAACATACAATTCAATTGATGAAATGCTTGCAGAATGTACTCCTGATATTATTACCGTTGCAGTAAATGAATCGTCTCATCATGAGATCGCACTTAAAGCAATAAAAGCACAACCAAAATTGGTTGTATTAGAAAAACCTGTTGCATTAACAGTTGAACAAGCAAATCAAATTAAAGAATTTTCATTGTTCCATAAAGTACCTGTAATGATTAATCATGAACGCAGATTCTCAATTGATTATCAAAAGGTTAAGAAACTAATTCAGTCTGATGGTATTGGGACTGTTGAGTCTATTTATGCATCACTATCATCATCTATGCGGATATTTAACAAGAATGATGTAGAAACCGGGAATTATAGCTTAATTCATGATGGAACTCACCTTGTTGATATTGTTCATTTTTTAACAAATACAAAGTTAAAAAATCCTTTAATTAATCGAATAGGAATAGATAATGATAAAACCGTACGGTATTTGTCATTAAGTTATGATATTGCATCATTGATGATACATTTGGAAATATCAGGCGCAAGAAAATATTTCGGTTTTGATATTGATATTCGTGGAACAAAAGGCCGGGTATTAATAGGTAATGGTTATTTACAATATTATACGAGACAACAATCTCCTTTTTATACTAACTTTTTCTCTTTATTAAGGGATAAATCATTAAAAAGACCCCGGAAAACCTGCTATTTCTCTAATATGATACAAAATGCAGTTGATTTTCTTGATGGTAAGCAAATATTAGAATCATCTTTAGATGATGGAATTAGCGCTTTACTCACTTTAAAAGAAATAGAATCCATATTAATTGAGAGGGGTGAATAATGAATTATTTACTTCAAACACAGGGAATTTTGTTTGATTTGGATGGTGTAATTGCTGACACAAGAGTTGTTTTAAAGGAAACATGGACAAAATGGTGTAATCGAAATGCAATTGATATTGAGAAAATAAGGGAAGTTTCACATGGTAAGCGACCGTTTGATACTATCTCAATAGTTGCCCCGCATTTAAATACTTTAGAGCAAGTTAAAATACTTTCAGAAATAGAAAATTCGATATGTCATAGATTAACGAGACTAAATGGAATAATGGAGTTATTAAATTCTATACCGGATATTAAATGGGGAGTTTGTACATCAAGTACCAGGGAATGTGCAGTTAGCAAACTTCAGCATGCAATTGGTTATAAGCCTTATTGTTTAGTCTGTTCTGAAGATGTTGAACATGGTAAACCAAATCCCGAAGCGTATATAAAAGCTGCAGGGATTTTAAAGATAAACCCTGCCAATCTTATCGTATTTGAAGATTCAAAAGCAGGTATTGAGTCAGCAAAAACAGCCGGATGTAAAGTTATAGGTGTAAGTGCTGCTTCAAATAAATCATTATTAATAGATGCTGATTATGTCATTCATGATTTTACCGATATTCGAGTTGTAAATATAACTGATAAAAAAGCTACAATTAATCTTCGGGGAAATAGTAAAACTTTATTATAATAATTGTCATGTAAACAGCAAAAAGAAAGGGCCGGAAAATCCGACCCTTTCTTGGCCTTATATTAATCTTCACCTATTTCTATTCGTGCAACAGCAAGTTTTGCAATTGGAATAGAATAGCTTGAACACGACACATAGTTTAAGCCGATATCTTTAAGAAATTTAAGATTTCGTGGATCTGCCCCTTGTTCACCACAAAGACCAATTTTTAAATCGGGTCTGGTCATTCGGCCTCTTTCTGTTGCAATTTGAACAAGTTCTTTAACCGGTTTAACTAAAACCTGGAATGGGTTGACTTCAATAATATCATATTTACTATAATCAGGTAAAAATGAATTGAAATCATCTCTTGAAAGCCCAAGTGTTGTTTGAGTAAGATCGTTAGTTCCAAAAGAAAAGAATTCTGCATATTGAGCAATTTCACGAGCTGACAAGGCAGCTGCCGGTAATTCGATCATCGTTCCAACAGTATATTCAATAGATTTTGTTGCTTTCATTTCAAGTTTAACATCTTCATCAATTTGTTTAATACCTTTAATTGATTCACCTTCAATTTTTTTACCATTTTTTACAAACTTTATTTCCTGAATGTTCATAACAATTGGTATCATAATCTCCGGTTTTACATCAATATTTTCCTGTTGTAATTTATAAGCAGCTTTAAAAATAGAAGAGATTTGCATGTGATAAATTTCAGGGTATGAAATGGCAACTCTACAGCCTCTATGACCAAGCATCGGGTTAACTTCGGCAAAGGATTCGCATTTGCTTTCAACATCAGCTTTTTTTAATTTAGGATTTGTAATTTTTAAGTACTCAAGAAAATCATTGAGCTCGTCTTCAGTGTGAGGCAGAAATTCATGGAGTGGCGCATCAAGTAAACGAATTGTTACAGGGTATGGTGACATTGTTTTAAAAATACCATAAAAATCGGCAATTTGCATTTCTTCGAGTTTTACAAGTGATTTCTTTCTTTCTTCTTTGCTACCTGATAATATCATTTCTCTGAATACATTTATTCGTGATTTGTCAAAAAACATATGTTCAGTTCTGCAAAGACCTATTCCTTCACCGCCAAATTTTCGTATAAGAGCTGCATCACGTGGAGAGTCTCCATTACCAAAAACTTTAAATTTACCGGTATAGTTATTAATGATTTTTATTAAATCCAATAAACCTGATTCTTCCGGTGATGGTTCGATTAATTCGGCTCTTCCGATAATTACTTTTGGTTCACCATAATATGGAACATCAATAGTTATATAATCACCTTCTTTAACAGTTACATCGCCATAGGTAAAAATTTTATTTTTTAATTCAATCTTAATATCAGGTAGAACTAACGAAACTTTACCATATTGTCTTGCAACAACTGAAGCATGAGCAGCATAACCACCTTCAATTGATAAAACACCATTTGAAACTTCAATGCCTTTAACATCTTCTGCAAAAGTAGCCGCTAATACGAGTATAAAGTTTTTATCCTGCTCTTCAGCAACCGCTTTTTTATGAGCGTTCAATAAACTTTCAGTACTAAAATAAACCTTACCAATAGCAGCACCCGGTGCACCGGCGATACCACCACTTATACTTGTCATTTTTTTTACTGAATCCATGCTGATTATTGGATGCAATATATCACTCATTTCTGATGGTTTTATTGATCGGATTATATGTTCATCCGGTATTACTTTTTTACTCAGTAAATTCAAAAGACATTTTAATGTCGCTTGAGTAGATTTATTGCTTACGGGATTTTGTTCGATAATCCAAAGCTTACCTTTTTCAATAGTGAATTTAATTTGCCGTATTTCTTTGAAATATACTTCAATTTGTTGAGATATTGAAATAAGCTGTTCTTTAATTTTAACGTCTATTTCATTAATGTCCAAAGAATCTTCTGATGACAAGCCGTCAAACCTGTTTTGGAAGCAATTTCCTTGTAATTTTGAATCACCGGAAATAATATTTCGTGTATAGAATTTACCGGAATAAGAATCTTTACCATAGTTTCCATAAACCATTGGTTGTATCATAATTGCAGAGTCTTCATCATCCATTTCTTCAAGGCTGATAAATGAAGATATTTTTTTTATTATAAAATCTAATTGAAAGAAAGCATCTTCAAAGAATTCTTTAGGCAGAAATTCTCTTGATAAATCAATAATATTTTTATATTCATTGATATTTTTAGGAATATAATAAGCTACATTGTTAATGATTCGCTCTAAATGTTTTCTTGCATATTTAGGAATTTCATCTTTTGTTACTTGTTTATGTTCTAAGTAGGTTAATAAGTCACAAATTTCATTTGATTTATTAGCTGGTATATTAAAATTGAGTAAATAGACGTTTGATTTTGAATCTTTCTGATAAAATGTCTTTACTAATTTATTATCTTCTTCAACAGGGATTTTATTTAAAACTTCTTTTTCAAAATCCTCTACCGGAATTGATGCTTGAAGATTTATATTATTTATTATTTCAGATAATTTTGTAATTTTATCATTATCTTTTGAATCAAATTTTTCTTCATATTTTAATAAAAGGGATAAAATACCTTTTATTAGAAATCGTGCATATTCATGATAAGCAAAATGTTCTCCAACAATTTTTGTAAAACCGTCAACTGTTTTATCTGTTAACCCGACTGTATGAATTGACGGGTAGTTAACAATTTCCATTGATGGACTGATAACAATTTTGAAAATTGCCGGGTTTACAGGATCGTTGAATTTTTTACCTGTTTCTTTTTCCGCTTTATTTGCAAATTCATTAAGTGTTTTTGTTAATGACAAACCGCTTAATTTAGAAGTTATTTTAGAATTAATAATTAATCCCGGTAAAATTGGCATATTGAGTTGTGCAAGTTCTATTGCCCTGTTACCTCTGATACCTATAATATCACTGATATCCTCTTTGGGACATTCAGTCATTGAAAAGAAATATGTATTAGCCATTATTGTCCTCCGTTGAAATTAAAAAAGAGCCATATCCTTTGTTGGATCTCCTTTAAGGAAATCTTCAAATCTTGAACTTGCTCCCTGAGCCAGA
The DNA here is from genome assembly GCA_001829315.1 of Spirochaetes bacterium GWE1_32_154. Classification (GTDB taxonomy): domain Bacteria; phylum Spirochaetota; class GWE2-31-10; order GWE2-31-10; family GWE2-31-10; genus GWE2-31-10. The sequence goes on from MIAY01000001.1 coordinate 337,093, forward strand.
TATCTTCTTAGCTTTGAAATATCGGAAAATTCAGCTCCAAGTAGACATATATAAATGTTTGTGCCGTGTTTAACTTTTCCCCATTTAAAAAGAGTATTGATATCATGTATTTGTTCACCTTCATAGAAAATAAGGACTTTCATTTCAGTGTACTTTGCTTCATAAGAACGAATTATTCTTTTCCATGCTTCAACATTACCGTTGTGAAATAATTCATTAGTTACTGTTACACCATACTGTGGTGACATTTTCTTTTTACCACCGGTACTTTTTGAAACAGGTGCCACTTCTTCAGCCGGTTTTAGTGTCACGGTAGCAGTTGGTTTTTCTTTAGTATGTTTTGGTGTAACCGGAACAGATTCTGTAGAAAATTTCATGTTACTATCGGTTATTTCACTATTTAATAATTTAGCAAGTTCTTGTGAGCATTTATCAGCAACTTTACTGTCAAATGGCTGATTGAAATTACCAATATATAACACGACTAATTCATTTTCTCTTAAACCATCAATACTTTGCCAGCTTTCTTCATTTTTCGGATTAATGAGAATCATGCCAAGTTGAGGATGGTAATATGCTATTGAAATATCAAAAGCAGACCAGGTTGTTACAATTTTTGAAATTATATTTAATGGTTTGGTAAAACCTTTTTTTAAATTTAACGAAGAGCAAAAATATTTGTATTTATCTACTAATAGTGCATTAACTATGGGACTGACTTGATATGGTTCTATTTTTTTATCTTCAATTCTTGTATTGAGTATATCAGATATATTAATTTTAGATTCAAACTGTTTAATCATGCTTGTAACACCTTTAAAGTGTCTTAAAGCCACATTAAAACCTTCTCTTTTACCTAGAAAATTTAAACTATTCTCCATGTGGTAACTCCCTCCAACAAAACAATGTATTTATAAATTTACATGAGTATAAACACAAAAAAGCGGGCTAGCCGCTTTTTTGTGTTTTATAATTGAATAGACTAAATCTCTGTCATTCCATCATCTTCTGTACTTACATCAACAATTCCTTCTGGTGCATTACCGGATGAACTGCTTTCTTCAAGAAAATTAACTTGGTAAGCAGGAGCTTCTTCATCTTCACCCATAGAACCGAAAGATTGATTAATATCAGCTCTAACAGTTGATCTTCTTCGTGAGAATGAAGCAAATGCAGCATCTTGAAAACCTTTACTAACTCCGTGTAAAAATTCGTTAAGAACATTTGCCATAGAATTAAGAGTGTATTTCTTTCTTTTAATTGATGTAATATCAACATCAAGTACTAAACCCGGTTGAATATGGTAAGGATTGATCATGTAATCAAACTTACTGAATTCTTTATATAAGAATTCTATTCTTTCTTCAACTGCTAGTCGTTCAACAGGATTTTGATTTTTAAAAGTTCTTTGTAATTTTTCTCTTAAAATCATAAATCTTTTTCTTGTATCTTCTTTTTCATACAAATATGTATTGTTAAGTTTTTGAACATCTGTAGATTCAGCTTTTATAAAATTAACTTCTGTCCATTCTTTTTCAGCAATATTATAATCATTTGTATCTAAGCCAAGTTTAGCTTTTTTGCCATTGATTGTTTTTTGAAGTTTTCCGGCAAGATCGTTATAATCAATAACTTTGTTTCTTCTTTTTTGATAAAGCTCTTCAATAACATCCCATGCTCGAAGAATTTCTGATTGAATAGCCTGATATTGTTTATCATAAGCTTTTCTTTCGTTAGATAATTGTTCTTGATCGTAATATGTCAATCTAACCTGGTATCTTTCATCAGGAAGGTTTTCAGGTGTTGTATCTTCATATTCTCTAATTACAAGATCTCTTGCATTTTTCAGGTTTTCAATAAATTGGTAACCCATTTTAGATGTATCAAGAATACTCGTGATAGAATTAACAGCAGTGTTAAAACCTCTGTTTCTGATGTTTTCAATATCAAGGATTTTCTTTAAGTTTTCTCTGATATTTAACTGATCATATTCTGCTTGAGAAATTTCTGCTCTTAAACCATCCAGTTTTTCAAGAATTGCTTTTGCAACAAATGAATATCGTGATGATTTTTCATCTTCAAGATCATCAGAAGTATAATCTCCGACTTTTTTGAATTTTTCAAATATTATTTCCGTATCGGTTAAATCTTCTTTACCTTCATCGGCTCTTGTATCTTTTAATTGTTCAATTTCTCTTTCTAATAAATCCATTATGTGTTTAGAAATTAATTCTTTTATTAAAAAGTTAATTGTAGTTTGATAATGGAAAATAGGAGATATAAGTTCAGAATCTAAAATGTTAACAGATAATTTAACGTCTGAAACGGTTTTAGGTTTGAAAATATTATCTTTAAAAGCACATTTTGAAATTGAATAAGCATTTTCTCCTCGAATAAACGCGCCAACGTCAACTTTTTGTCTTAATAAAGCATTCGTTTCATTTTCAAGATCATTCATACCTCGTTGGATATGACCTTGTAAATGACCAAACATATTGATCATTGATTTCTCAATTTCACCGGTATTAAACTTATCCATACCACCAATTTGATCTAATAAAGCAGCAATTTCTCTTGGTGTATATCGAGCGAGAGTTTTCATTTCTTCTTTGTCAACAAAGTTTCGAACTTTTTTAACCATTTCGTCTTCACTTGTTGTCATAAATCTGTTAAACATATTTTGATAATTCTGGTTGAAGTAGTTATAAAGTTTTTCTTTTATACCACCCATTACATCCAATTTTTCAAGTGAAGTCTTAGGCATTTTTGTTATAACATGATTCATAACCTTATCGACTTCTTCCTTGATTACTGTATCAACCTCATTTTGTTGATCTCTAAACTCTTGAGCAAGTGAATTTCTAGATCCTACAGCACTTGGTTTTTCAGGATGAAAAACATTCGGGCTCTTAGGTAAATCTAAATGTGCCATCATAAACTCCTTGTTTTAATATTGATTTTTAGGAGTAGACCACACGCGTCCCCCCAAATTATTTTTTAATACAAAATAATATTGTACTTTTCTGCTTAGATTGTCAAGCAGGTAACATAAAATATATTTTAAATAAAAAAATATGATAAATCAACAAAATATTTTATAAAACAAAATTTACATATTTTTATTCATTTAATTTAATTATACATTATTATAAATACAACTGATATTATTTATCGTCATTGTTATCAGTAAATAAAATAATTAGAGTAAAAAAATGAATTTAATTTTTTCAAACAGTGGTTTAGTTGCTGATAATGATTTACATCTTACGAGCCGTCCAATATCTATTCATATTGGTTTTATAATTAGTGCAACTGCTGCAATGATTGATGATAATCCGATAAAAGAGAAGATTGAAAATGAGTTGGGGAAACTTAAATTTTCTGATTCTAATAAACTTTTAACAATTGGTGAATTAATTCTTAAGAAAACAATTATGGCAAATAAAGATAGAATTGTAGAATATTCAAAATTGGCAGGAAAATCTGATTTCTGCGGATATTCAATTGTTGATAGCAGGTTTGTTTTGACTAAATATGTAAAAACCGGTGTAATATTAGAAAAAACTACACCAACGATAGTGAAATTATTAAGTATTAAAAATCCGCATCCTGTACTGTATTCAAGAGATTTTATTGGATTTTTCTTTGAAGCAAGTATAACGGGAGTTATAAATCTTATGTATACCGATAAAAGTAAAGTGAAAGCAAAAATCGCTTTTACAAAAATACCTATACTTGCCTTTAAGTCAGAAAACTCAATTAATAACACAACATCACTTAATATAAGCAAATCCGTTATGAAAAGAATTACAGGAAAAGATTTAGACTTAATTGTATAATAGACTCTTTTTTAAGCTTTTTCCCGTAGTGCAACATTAACTTCAACGCGACCTAATTCTGTTTCAATAGGTACTATCAGAGCTTCTATATTAACATCAGATATTTCCATATTATTACCGGTAAATATAGCAGGGGGCGTAACATCAAATTTATAACCCAATTCTGAAAGTTTTGTTACAGCACGACCGGTTATCATATTGCCAAGCTCCGTAATTGTTGCTTTTGCAAGATCATCGAATTCGGTAAGTGTTTCATCATTCATTTTTGATGCTATATTGAGTGCCGTTTTTCTATCTAAATCAAATATTACACGTCCTTCAACTTGCCCGACAAGACCCACAATAACGGCAATATCAAGAACCGGAAGAGCCTTTGATTTTAAGCTGACATTCTCTCTTCTTACCTGTAATCCCAGAACTTCCTTGAGAACATTAACCGATGACTCAACAAATGGATTAATATATTCAACTCTCATAGGTGCTCCATTAATTTGTATTAGATAGAACAGATTTAAGTCTTGAAAGGATTTTATCTCTATCAAGAGGTTTGACAATATAGCTTTTTGCACCCGTTAAAAGTGCTTTTTTTACAAGATCTTCTTTACCTAGTGCACTCATCATAACTATTTTTGCATTTTTATCAAATTCGATAATTTTTTCAAGGCAGGTAATGCCGTCAACATTAGGCATAGTTATATCTAATGTAACAAGGTCAACTTTTGGATGAAGTTCTTTATATTTATCTATTCCTTCCTGTCCATCAGCAGCAGTACCGATAACTTCAAATTTTTGTGATTGAAGTATTTGAGAAATTTGTTTTATCATAAATACACTGTCATCAATTATTAATACTTTATAAAAAGTTCCGTCGCCTTTATCGCCCAAAGGAATTTCATCGCCCATATTTAACTCCATAATTTAATATTCAATAATAGTATATCAGAAAAACTACTAAATGCAATAGACTTATTAAAAAAGACGCTGAAATTTTGTGTTAAGATTATGTAGTATTTTAATACAAAACGATTCATACCCTTTAGTTTTATATTTATTTAAGACGCCGCTATTGACAAATTTTTCAAAAGATTATATATAATTGTCGTTCTTTGTCGGATAGTGTAATGGTAGCACCATGGATTCTGATTCCATTTGTGAGGGTTCGAGCCCTTCTCCGACAGAATACCGGATCAATTGATCCGGTTTTTTTTTATTGTTATTCATCGGAAATGTTGTATAATACTTTAAGAGGTTATGATGGATAATACAGATAAATTACTTGAAATGGTTTTTTCAGGCGGATATTCTCTTGAAGGTCAATTAGTCGGGCTTTCTGCTGCAATAAATATTTTATTTGCTGCTATAATCGGGTTTCTGATTATTGGTGTTTATATTCTTACAACTGATAAAGGGAAAAAAGATTTACCACTTGTTCAGTCAATTCCTGTTCTTTCTATATTAATGTCTGTAATTATGAGAATCGATGGAAGTCGTGCCGCAATTTTTTTCGGGATATTCGGTATTCTCAGTATTGTTCGATTCCGTTCTGAGTTAACCGATCAGAAAGGCATTACATTTATACTTTTTTCCATAATAATGGGTTTGCTTTCCGGTATGGGGAACTTCATCTTAGCCGGCGTTTCGTTTGTAATTATTTCATCAGTTATTATTATTATTCGATATTCTTTTAAATCAGGTCGTTATAAAGCGGCTAATCTTATCTTTTCAGGCGATCTTGGGCTGTCTGACATTGAAAAGATTGCTACTGAAACATTAATTCTTTTTAAAATTGATTATGAATTCACTTCCGCATCAGAAAAGATTAACAAATTAAATGATACTAAAAAAGAAGTTGAATATCTAATGCACAGTAAAAACGTACAATTAATGCTTTCTTTGTATAATGAAATGAATGTACATTTGAAAGAAAAAGGTGTAAATCTTGAATTTCGAACTAAATAAGTGGAGTAAATTATGAAATTAAATGCATTTAAAATGTTAATTATGATGTTTTTACTGGTTTCATGTATTACAGAGGGTGATAAGGAAAATGCTCTTAAAAATCCGGATGATACAAATTTGATAAATACCGAAGATCCGAAAGTTACAGAAGAATATACAAATTTATTTAATCCTGAAAATTTGCATACAATAGAAGTTGTTTTTACGCAATCAGAATGGGACGGGGTAACTCAGGATATGCTGGATTTTAGTGCAAAATTCAATGGTGATCTAAAAACTGGTAATTACCGGAAAGCACATATAATTTATAATGGAATAAATAGTCCGGAAGGTGCATTTGAATTAAACGAAGTCGGTTTTAGAACACGAGGCAATACAACGAGAGTTTTACCTGAACAAAATGGTGAATTGTATAGAGCTCATTTTAAGATTAAGTTTAATGAGACTTTTGATATGGTGGAAGGAAGTGAAGATTATAAAACAAGGAAAGACAGACGCTTTTATAATTTAAGAGAATTGAATCTAAAAAAAGAAAGTGATGACACAACTTTAATCAGGGAGCAGTTTGCATATAATTTCCTCAATAAACAGGGAGTGTATGCACCAAAATCAAGCGGGGCGAAATTATATATTACAATTAATGGTGTAAAAAAATATTTTGGAATATATACGGTTATTGAATCAGTTGATAAATCATTTCTTACCAGACGATATGGTAAAGATCGAAATGACGGTAATTTATATAAATGTTTATGGCAAGGAGATGGACCGGCGACACTTTCATATAGTGGTATAAGTTCTCAAATTGGTGTAAAAAATTGGAGAATAAATTATCGACCAAGTTATGACAGACAAACGAATGATGAAGTGAAAGATTACACTGATTTAATAAATTTTGCTAAGAATTTAAATGATTTATCTGGTTCTTCTTTAAAAACATATATTGACGCACATTTTGCAGTAGACAGATTTCTTAAATGGATAGCATGTAATCAACTTCTTGGTATGCCCGATGATTATTGGGCAATGGGTAATAATTATTTTCTCTATTTTCCCAATAATCCGACTACCGATAAAATTGAGTTTATTGCGTATGATTATGACCATGGTCTAGGTAGAGGTTGGTATGGTCCGGGTGGTAAAGATTCTACGGTTAATGCAAATATCTATACATGGATTACTGATTTGGGGCTAAATTCACCACTTTCAACAAAACTTCTTGCAATTCCTGAATATAAAACAAAATATGAGACCTATTTAAAAGAAATGACAGATCCTGTAAGCGGTGATTTTACACTTGCGAAATATAAAGCATACTATGACAACCAAAATAAGGTATATCAGAATTATTTAACTTCACTTGATACAACTGATAAAAATCTTGTTATGCAATCTGATACGGTGCAGGAGGATTTTATAACAAACAGGGTAAAATCGGTGCGAAGTCAATTAGGGCTTAGTGTGACTGATATACCTGATGATCCTGTTACCGGTTTGAGTTCAATGACTTTTTCAGAAGGGTTTGAAACAGAAAATAATATAGTATATGCAAAAGTCTCTATCGGCAGTAATTTTAAGATTACTGTTACTGCACCTGATGATAGTACAGAGGTCAAATTATTTATTGCTGTTACATCAAAAGATAATCAGCAAAATACCGAAGTTAAAGAGTTAACAGATAATGCAGCTCCTTTTGAATTTACATTCAGTTATGATTACGGTTACGATTGGTGGGATGTAAAAGCAGATGTATATACAAATACAACATTATCAGGTGCGATTAGCAAAAAAGTATATACATATAACGGGGCGGATTATAATTCTCCGGTTAAAAATAATGATGGAAGTTATACCTTTTATTTTAAACCAAATAGTGAGTATTATGTTTTTTCAGATATTGATACTGTCTATTTACGGGGAAGTTTTAATTCCTGGGGATATTCAGATAAATTAACTTTAACAAATGGTATTTATTCTGTAACAAAAAGTGACATTACTCAGGGGCAATTATATAAGTTCTGTATTGCAGGAAATAATGGTGATGAAAACTGGTTTCGTGATAGACTTAATAAATATATGCAAACTGATGGTGATTATAATTCAATTCTTCCGTAAATAAAAAAAAGCGTACATTTTTTATGTACGCTTTTTTAATTATATCATTCTACATACAATAATAAACCTTTTAGATATTCACCTTCAGGATGATAAATGTTAATCGGGTGGTCCATTCCTTGTGAGAGATGGCGAATGATACGAATATTTCTTCCCGAATCTGCTGCTGCGCCAAAAACGATCTTTTGAAAAAGATCGGGGGTTATATGTTGTGAACATGAAAACGTGAATAGTAAACCGTTTTTGCAGATTTTTTTCATTGCCTGGAGGTTAATTTCTTTGTATCCTCTGGCACCTGCTTGAATATTCTTTGCCGATTTTACAAATGCCGGCGGATCTAAAATGATTACGTCAAAGTGATTTTCGGGCATTTCACGTAAATAGTTGAAGCAATCGGCCTTGATTACGAAGCTGTTTTTTTCTTCGCTATTTAAAAGTATGTTTTTCGTGGTCATTTCCGTTGCATCTTTTGATATGTCTACACTTACGACTTCTTTTGCATTTCCTTTTGCAGCGTAGACGGAAAAACCGCCGGTATATGAAAATGCATTAAGTACAGATTTGTCTTTTGCAAGTTCCCGAACGAGTTGTCGATTATCTCTTTGATCGAGAAAAAAACCGGTTTTCTGACCTGAGCGAAGGTTAACATGACATTGTATGTTATTTTCTAAAACGGTTATTTCATCTGTTTCTTCACCGTAAATAAAACTAAAAGGAATTGAAACATTTTCTATATCATTTGATTCGGGGTTTTTTATACAAATACGTTTAATATCTAATTCAATGAGTGATTGTTTGATGAAGTCAATAATTAATTCAACACCTTTAATTAATACTTGAATAACAGCCGTATCATTATATATATCAATTATTAAGCCGGGAAAAAAATCACCTTCAGCGTGAATGAGTCTGAAACAATTTGTATTTTCAAAGTTAATTAATTTTTTTCGTAGATAATATGCGTTAGTGATTTTCTTTTTAAAATAGTTATAGTCAAATAACTCAACCGGTTTATCAGCGAAGTCAAACATCCTGCAACTGATTTGACTTTTCGGGGAGAAAAAACCATACCCTGCGATTGTATTGTCAAATGTTTGCAGTTCAACAATTTCACCATTTGTATAATGATATTTTTCCTGTAATGCACCCGAAAATATCCAAGGATGTTTGTTCATAACAGATTTTTCTCTGCCTTTTTTAAGTTTTAGAATTTTATACATAATTATTTTCCTGACATAAGATAGTCTATTATTTCTGATATCCATTGTTTATTGTCAAGGTTATTTATATCGAAATCACTAAAATTGATACCGGACATAATACAGATTGAACCTTTTCCAAATCTATTTATCACTGTTGAAGCAAGGTTTTTTGTTGAATATAATGTTCTGTTTTCTATTTTTGTTGTTTCATTAAAATATACCACGGGGAAGGTATTGTATGTTAATCCTACGGGTGATTCTCCGGCTGAGGTTACAGCCATAATTTCTAAAGGGTTTCTCAGGTAAATTTGTTTTACAGAATCGGATTTGATAATTGTTTTGTTAAATGTGTTAAAAATTGGTGTAAATTTATTGGAGAACGAATTAGTTTCATCATAGATCGGATATAAACCAACATTTTCATTGTATCGAAATTTCACGGGAGAGTACAATATTCGCAAAATACGATTAAGATACGCTATTGAAAATTTTGCTTTTTCATCATTTGATCCGCCTAAAATGATTGATCCGCCATTATATACAAAATTATGTATGGCATAGAGCAACTTAATTTCATCATTTGCATTTTCATTTATTACCGTTGGAGATGTTATGATGAGGATATCATAATTTTTTAGATTTTCATCAAGAAAATATGAATATTCATTTGCTGCAGATACTGTATATCCTTTATTTAAAAGCATAGTATCAAGTATAGTGAGATTGCTTGTGTAAAGATTTTCATGATATTTATCAATAAGTACCCTTTTAATTTTTGATAATTTAACAGGCACATTAGTTTCGCAGGTATATTTATTATCTATATATGTTTTAATTGTAACCGATGTGTCTGAAGTTCGATCAGTAATAATTGGTATTGTAAGGGTATTTTTTTCTCTTCCGGCAAGCGAAACGTCTTTTGTGTAGAGTAAATCATTATTATTATTTGTAAATGCTTTAACAGAAATAGAGTTTATATTGGTATGAGTAATATTTTCTATGTCAGCAAAAATATATTTTTTAATTGTTTTTTTATCTTCGAGGATGTTAAAACTGGTATTGTGAATAACTACACTTTTTGACTTGATAACCCAAATTGGTGTTGTATATGCGGTATTCCCATTTTCAAAATGAATTTTTAACATCAGGTAATTAAAATTGTTTTTTAATTCAATTGCATTTTTACTATTGAAAGTCTTTGAATTAATGTTTGAAAAATTTCTGATAACTTTTTTATTGTTGGTAACTAATGAAACACTTCCAATATTGGTTAAAGGTGTTTTTATATTGATAGAATAATTGAATACCGTATCACTTGATTCAATAACATCCCCAATTATTGAAGAATTCAGTTTGAAATCTATTATTGTGTTTGGTTCAAATGAAATATACGTTTTCCGGTTTAAAAGGCTGTTATAAATTGTGTCGGGATCATTTTGTTTTGTTATCAGATTTATTCGTGCACTACTATTAATTTCCCATTCAGGTCCGAGTATTTCTGATTCTGCAGAAACACCGGCGATAAAACCCCGGTCTAAATAATTTTCATAATCATCAAGATGAGAAATTACTGCACCATTATAATTTATCTGTAGTGTGTTAAATAAAATTGAAGTAGGAATTTCTCTCATTTGTGGTGGTAAATCGTTCATTGCTTTATTTGGTGTAAAAAAATAAACAATATTTTCACTAACTTCAAAGTTGGTATCATTTGAAAAGGTTTGCATTCTCTGAAAAAGCATTGGTGGTTTTTCAGAAATCTTTTTTGATATATTTCCAATTTTTTTTGATAGTTTTTGTTCGTCTTCATTTAAATTCTGCGACTCTAAAAAAAACCAGAAATTAAGATCATTATCAATAAAAGTTTTTTCAATTGTTTCCTTACTGAAAAAGCTGTTTGCTGTATAATATTTGCTTCCGGTTGTAATGCCTGTAATAACCTGATTATTGACAAGTTTAGATTGGTCGCAACTGTAAGAAATTAAAACTAAAAATAATAGAAAAATGTATCGATTCATAAATAGCTAATCGTCAACTAATGAGATAAATTTGAATTTTAATTTAAAATAAATCTGTAGGGTCAACATCAATCTCAAGATAGGTTGTATGTGATGGTTTGTATGATTCTAATAATTTTTTTACTAAACTTTGTACCGGATCGATTTTTTTTGATTTCAGTAACATCTGGTAACGGAAATTAAGATTTATTTTAGTTATCATACAAGGGGTAGGGCCTAATATTTCAACGGTTTGATTTTTTTGTTTCCCTATCATATCTGAGATTCGCGATATTTCCTCTTTCACTTTTGTTTCATCACTTCCCCGGACAACAAGTCGAATCATTCGTGTAAAAGGAGGCATATTCAGCATATCACGAAATGCAATTTCATTGGTATAAAAACTTTCAAAATCCCCTTTAAGTGAAGTTGTAATAGAATAATGAGTCGGATTTATTGTTTGAATCATAACTAGGCCTTTTTCACCGGTTCGTCCGGCTCTTCCTGAAACCTGAGTGATTAAAGAAAATGCTCTTTCAGCAGCTTTAAAATCAGGTATGTTAAGGAAGATATCAGCATTGACTATCCCGACAAACTTTATTCCGGGAAAATGTAATCCTTTTGCAATCATTTGAGTTCCAATAATTATATCAATCTCGCGGTCTTCAATTTTCTTGAAAATATTTTTTAAATCTTTGCTTTTTGATATGACATCATAGTCTATTCTAACAACCCGGGCGTGAGGAAAAATATGTTGAATTTCTTCTTCAATTTTTTGTGTGCCGGCACCAATTTTATTGAGCTTAAGACCACCGCATTCGGGACATGTATCGGGTGGTTTTATAGCATATCCGCAACGATGACAGACAAGTTTCCCGGTTGTTTTATGATATGTTAATGAAATTGAACATTTTGGACAGGTTAACGTGGTTTTACATTCATTACACTGCAAATAGTTAGAAAAACCCCTTCTATTTTGAAGTAATAGAATTTGTTCTTTATTTTGCAGTCTGTTGTTTATTTCGTTTGTAAGTTCCAATGATAAATTTTTGTTAAAAGATAAAGTGTTGGTGTCAATAACAGAAACATCGGGTAAAACAGCACCGCCAAACCGTTCGGTTATTTCATACAGTTTAAAAAAACCTTTTTCTGCATAAAACCAGGACTCTACAGAAGGTGTCGCTGAGCCTAAAACTAATAGTGAATTATGAAGATTTGCAAGGAACATCGCCGCAGATCGTGAATGAAAACGGGGGGATTCCTCTGATTTATATGCACCTTCATGCTCTTCATCTATTATTATTAAACCAATATCATCAAGTGGGGCAAATAATGCACTTCTTGGGCCGATTGCGATAGACGCATCCCCATTGAGAAGTCTGAAATATTCACCAAGTTTAATGCTTCCGGTCAGGTTTGAATGTAAATTTGCACATTGAGAACCGAATCTTTTTTGCATTCTTTCCATTGTCTGATAACTCAGTGCAATTTCAGGAACGAGAAAAATTACTTTTTTACCGCTTCGTATTGTCTGATCAATAAGTTGAAAATAAATTTCGGTTTTACCTGAGCCGGTTATTCCATAGATGTAAAATTTTTTTTGACCATTCGCAATGTCGTCATTGATAGAATCATAGATTTTTTGCTGTACGGGGGATAATTGATTTGCCGGAAGAAGATTATTATCCGGTTGTGCTGCATACTTTGGTTTAATACCGCGGGGAACCATGAGAGAAAGCGCTTCACCAAGTGATGAAAAGTAATATTCTGATACCCATCGTGCAAAAGTAATCATTTTTTCAGTAAAAACGGCTTCGGTATCAACAATTTTATCAATAGGTTTGATTTTATATTTTTCGGTGAAAACGCTGTTGTTTACTATGTAACCCATTATTTTTCTGCCATTAAAATTAACAACAACCCGCTTACCGATATAGATGTTTGAATGATAGATTTCGGGTATTGAATAGGTAAAAGTGGTATTTAAACCTATTGGCAAAGCTATTTCTACAAAGTCCATGTGATTTAACCGTTATCGATTATTGATTTAAACATTTTTAAATCATTCCATACAATTGTCTTAAGAGCCGGGTTTTTCAGTACCATGCCGGGGTCGAAAATCGGGAAAACCTTATATCCCCTGTAGTCAATAATTCGACCACGTTCATTCATAATATCAGCATGTGCTTTTTTTAAAGATGATAATGACAACTGACCGAGTGTTAAAATAATTTTCGGATTAACAATATCAATCTGTCTGTCAAGATAACCTCTGCATGCTTCAATGAATTCTATTTTAAGTTGATTGGTAGTCCAGTTGCATTTTAATAAATTGGTAATAAAAATTTTCTCAGGATTTAAGCCAATTGCAGTCAGCCATTTAAAAAAGAACTCTTTTTCTTCTCCTGATAATGGATAGTTTTCTTTTTCTTCATTTGGCGTTACCGGGTTAGTCAGAATAAATATGTCAGTGTTAACAAGCCCGTTCCCGGGAATTATCTTTTTTGCTTTCTGGCTTAGAGGACATTTTTTGCATCGGGATATTTCAATTGAAAGATCAATCATTTTCATAGTTCCATTTTTGCCGGTTTGATTCGTTTGTTCTATAATCGGTTGTGTGTTATGCTCTTGAATCGGCGGTGAAATTATCTGTTCTTCCGGTGTTGTGATTTCAATAGTATAATTTGAAAAGTCATACGAAGTATGCGGTTGATTTACGCCGGTTTTTATAAAATCGGTATATAGATTAATAACTGAATTCAATTCTTCCGCAATTTCAGATCGTTCCATCATTACTCCAAAGTTAAATAATTACAATTACCCTACTATATACTAATTTTCTTAAGAAATCGATATTTTGTTTTTACAGGTATTAGTTTATACCTCACTTCTCCATATTTGACTATTGTTAAAAAATGCTTTTTTAAGAGCAAAATACAACGATGTATCCAATTGACCTTTTTCAAGAAATGAAATGTTATCATCAATATGTTTTGTATTTGTCGTTCCAATAATTGCAGATGTTATACCTTTGGTAAAACAGGTAAAGCGAAGTGCAACTTCTGCAGGATCGACAGATTTAAAATCAACATTCATTTTTTTCATTCTATGCCAGTACTCTTCGCAGTAATTACCATGCGGTGTTTCATTAAATCTCCATGGGGCATTTGCAACCGGTCTTTTAGCAATAAAACCTTTATTATCAGATTGAATTTTATCTAACACCCAGGCTGATTTTTTCTGATCAAATATATTAAATGAACCCTCATAGCAGTCAAATTCGTTAATATTTAAAGCAAATTCAAGATCCTCATTATCACCGGAATATCCTATAGCTTTTATCAACCCTTTTCTTTTCATATCATCCAATGCTTTGACCACATCAAATTTTTCTAAAATCCATTGAGGGCATGTGTGAAGTAACACGATGTCAAGATAATCTGTTTTCATTACAGACAAAGCTCTTTCCACACCTTTAATAATGCAATCATACGTCCAGTCTTCTACGCCCTCAATTCCATAACCGACTTTTGTGCATAAAACAACATCCTTACGTCTTTTTACTGATAGAAATGTACCAATACGTTCTTCCGATAACCCGTATCCCCGTGCTGTATCAATAAAATTGATTCCCTTGTCTATTATGTAATGTAATAAATTTTCTACAGTTTTTTCATCCATTCCGTCTGAACCGATATGTCCTGCTCCATATCCGATACTTGAAATACGTATGCCTGTTTTCCCTAATTCATTGTATACCATAATTCCCCCGGAGAAAATAATAGATTTTTTTGAGCCTTTTTTAAAGTTTTTTGTTATAATGCTTTTGTAATATGCTATACAGTCAAAAAATTTATAGCTTTATACAATTCTGACTTGTCTATAAACAATAAATATATTAGAATCAGTTAAGGATTAAATAATGAATGATATTACTATAATTAACGACTTTAAAACATTGGAATTGTTTTGTAAAGAAATAATTGATTCAAAAACAGATATGATTGGTTTGGATTTTGAAGGTGAATTTAATTTGCATCGATATGGAATCCATTTGTGTCTTATTCAAATAGCGTTTGATGAAAATATTTATATAATAGACCCGGTTGTCATTTCGGATTTATCACCACTTAAAGTGATATTTGAATCGACAGCCATTGAAAAAGTGATTTATGCATGTAATATTGATGTGCGGTTACTTAAATTTACTCATGATATTCATATCAAAAATATATTTGATTTACGGGCAGCTGCAATTATTCTTCGTTTTGAAGAAACAGGTTTGTCATCATTAATTTACAATAACCTTGGCATATCAATGGAAAAAGATAAAAAATGTCAGAAATCCAATTGGAATAAAAGACCGCTTACGGAAGAACAAATTGAGTATGCCGGAAATGACGTTTTATATTTAATACCATTAAGGCATACTTTATTAAAACAGCTTAATGATTTTAAGATCGTTAAGCAATTCTATAATAACTGCAAACGTCTCGAAAAAGAAGTTTTCACTGAAAATGATAATAAATATACGAGAGTTTCTAATTATTCATCTTTATCAAAAAATGAACGAATATTTCTTAAGCACTTTTATAATGCAAGAGAAGCTGCTGCAATGAAGCTGAATTTCCCTCCATTTTGGGTTCTTGGGAAAGATGAATTGGTTGTTGTTGCTAAATCTCCACCAAAAACTATAGAAGAGTGGGCTGTTGTAACAAACCTGAAAGAAAAAGGTGCTACTATTTTAGATTTATTTGTTGAAGCTACTAATAAAGCGTTGGAAGAAATTAAAAAGAAATAAGAACCATATAAATAATTGTCCCGCCAAATATTGAAATTAATGGATTCTTTAACAAAATATGAATGATTACTACAAATAATGCTGACGATATATGAGGAATTCCAAAAGGTTTTGATGTAAAGTCAACAGCTGCAAAACAATAAGTAACAAGTATTACCATTACCATTGGTGGTATATATTTTTCAATAAATAAAATATATTCAGACGGTTTTTTTCTGTTAAAAATGATAAATGAAAAAGCTCTGGTTAGAAAAGTAATTATGGCGATAACAATTATTGCTATCATTACATCAGGAAGACTTTTCATTGGTTAATCTCCCCTTAAAAATTGTGATGCCAGCAATCGAAATAAGTATTGAAATCAGTAACATGTTTGATTTTCCTACGAGAAAAAAACTGAGTATTGCAGAAATAAATGATATAATTAATGGAATCGCTGAGTTGCATTTTTTTATTTGTTCAATTAATAAAACTATAAATAATGCTGTTAGTGCAAAATCAAGACCTTTAAAATCATAAGGCAATAAAGAACCGATAACAGCACCAATAAGACCACCGAGAACCCAATAGAAATGATCAAGAAATGAAATGAAAAAATATAGATGTTTTGTGTTAACATCATTTTCAACCTGTATCGTTGTTAACAACCCGTATGTTTCATCGGTAAGTGCAAATATCATGTATAATTTATAAATACCGGTATTTCTGAATTTTTCAATTAACGACAGCCCGTAAACAATATGTCTTGAATTGACTAAAAGAGTAATCATAGCGATTTCACCGAGTCCTGCATTTGTTGCAAAAAGTGGCACAGCAACATATTGTCCGGCTCCAGCATAAATCATAATGCTCATTATTGGAGCTAACCACCAGGGGTAACCGGCAGTAACGAGCATTAGTCCAAATGCAATACCGATTGCCATATAGCCGAGAAAAACAGGAATTGTAATAATGAGTGCTTGTTTGAAAACGACTTTGTATTTGTTCATTAAGAAATAAATATATCTATTTTATTCTCTTGTCAATTTTTTTCGAAATCAAGAAATCGTAATGCAAGTGCATCAATAATATTACAGTAATCAATTAATTCATTATTATTCAAATCGGCAATCGTTTTAGCAAGTCTTAAAATTTTATGAATTGACCTTGCTGACATTACATACTTTTCAACAGTATCTTCTAAAAATGTTTCTGCAGAACCGGTCATTTTACAATAGTACCTGATTTTTGCAGGAGTTATCATACTATTTATTTCAAAATCTTCATTATAATAACGATTTTTCTGGATTTTTCGAACTTCTTTAACTTTATCTTTTAAATCATTAGTATTATATTTATTGGTATGTGAAAAATTAAGTTCACTATATTTTATTCTGCCTGATTTTATTTGTATATCAATTCTATCAGTTAACGGATTTTTCAATTTCCTCCGGTATCGTTTTACTTCACTTTCATTGCAACTGCACGTACCCCCGTCTGTTTCAAAATGCCCGCATGGACAAGGATTTGTTGCTGCTATTAAAAGAAAATCCGCCGGGTAGACAGAGTATCCGTTGCGTAGCGAAATATGAACTTCTTTTCTTTCTATTATTGTTCGTAATGATTGAAGAGCATCTGAATGGAACTCAAGAAATTCATCAAGGAATAATATGCCTTTATGGGATAATGAAACTTCACCGGGTAATAGTTTTGGGCCACCACCAATTATTGCCCGTGTACTTGAACTATTATGCGGAAATCGAAATGGTCGTTTATCCTGCCATTTTTTATCAGACATTTCAGATGCAATGGAATGTATCATATTCACTTCCATTAATTCCCGCTCGGTTAAATCAGGCATAATACCGGGTAAACTACTTGCACACATTGTTTTCCCTGTTCCCGGGGGACCTACGATTAATAAATGATGATGCCCGGCTGCTGAAATTATAAACGAATCAATTAAGTCATCCTGTCCTTTAATATCGGAATAATTATTTTCACCTATAATTCCTTTTTCCGATTGTTGTTGTTCTATAAATTCGATTTTATCATTTTTGATAATATCAGAAAGGTTTTTCAGCGGAAAGATAATGCCGGAATCTACTTTAAAAAGTTCTTTGATATTTTCATACGGAACAAAGATCTTTTTATATCCTTTTAACCGCGCTTCGTTAACGAGGGGAAGAATACCGCGTATCCATTTAACATCACCACCCAGGCTTAATTCACCAAAATATGCAGAGTCTTCCGGTATGTGAAGCTGATTTTGTGATTTTAAAATCGCTACAGCAACGGCAAGATCGTAATGAGTCCCTGATTTATGAGTTTCTGCCGGTGAAAAATTGACGGTAATTCGTCGCATAGGAAATTCAAATCCACTATTTGATATTGCCGGTCTTATTCGTTCTTTAGATTCCCGGGCTTCCTGAGAAAGCATTCCGGTAAATAACATTGAGGGCAGTCCTCTTTTTACATCTGCTTCAACGACAACTTCTTCACATCTCATACCTGTTCTTGAAAACGTAATAGCTTTTCCTAACATCACAAACACCTCACATGATTTTAATAACTTTGCATTTTGATTAGTAATATTGAATTTTCAAAATGCCTCACTATATTAAATAGAGAATTTGTGAAAAATCATCGTTTTTTTTGAAAAAAAGAAGAAATTACTCGAGTTTATCACTAAACTCGAATAATTTTAATTAGATTTATGCTGATCGGTGTTTTTTGAGCCATTAATAATTACTGAAAGATTATTAACAACATCATTTAACATTGAAACTTGTGACATTAATTCTTCGGCTGAACTTGCTGTTTCTTCTGCGGTAGCAGCATTTGATTGTACGACATTATCAAATTGTTGAATTGCCATATTGACTTGAGTGATTCCAATATCCTGTTGAGTACTTGCGACTTCGACTTCTTTTGACATATCGGTTAATTTTAAAGTGTTTGATAAGATTTCTTTAAATGTTTCTGATAGTTTTTTGGCTATTTCCATACCGGATTGAGTTTTATTTATTGACTCTTTGATTTTCTTTGCAGTTTCTTTAGCTGAATCTGAACTTCTATTAGCAAGGTTTTTTACTTCATCGGCAACAACAGCAAACCCCATACCGGCCTCTCCTGCACGTGCAGCTTCTACAGCTGCATTTAATGCCAGCATATTAGTTTGAAATGCAATATCTTCGATAATATCAATAATATCTCTGATTTCATCGGATGATGTATTAATATCGGTTATTGATTGAAGCATTTCTTCCATTTGAGTATAACCGTTACTTGAAACGGTGGACATTTTTTGAGCCAGAATATTTGTCTCACCGGCGTTGGCTGCATTATTTTTTACCATAGACGCTAATTCTTCCATTGACGCAGTCGTTTCTTCTATTGTTGATGCCTGCTCTGTTGCGCCATTAGCAATTAATTGTGATGAACCGGAAAGTTCTTCTGAAGCTTTAGCGATTTGTGAAGAACTACTTGAGAGATTTTGAACCATATTGATAATCGGTTTTGAAATAGAATCAGCAATAAAAAGACCAATTGTGACAAATAAAACTATTATTATCGAAATGATTATTGAAATGAATATAAATATATGAGAGATTATGAATGAACTACTTTGATTACTATTAATTGCTGTTTCAAAAGTTATGTCCGTAAAATCATTAAGGTTATTTCGCGCCTGATTAAACTGGTCATTGTATTTGTTATTAAATAAAATAATTGCTTCTTTATATAACCCCGAATTGATTTTCTTGATAATTTCCAGCGTTGTATCAGTTAAGATCCTGTAATCGGATTCAAATTGATTAAACCCGGCTTGCAGTTTTTCATTACCTTTGTAAATGTCTTTAAATTTAGTATATCTTTGAGAAACCTGTTCTAAATTGGCTGTTACATCTTCTATTGCAGTTTTTATTTCTTGAGCATTTAATGTGTTAATTGTATGTAATAAAACCGTTAGTGCAAGATTTGACTGGTATGCGTCTCTATCTGCTTCAACAAGATATTCAATGCCAAATAAACCATCCACTTGCTTTTTGAGCCCGGTCAACATTCCGGAATAACCGATTTGTATAGCAATATTAATTAATATAACAAATACAAAAGAATAAATAATTTTAAGTTTAATACTCAATGTTCTTTTCATAACAACCCCCAATTATAATAATAATAATTGAGAAATTTTTATTAATCAAGCAGAGTTTAGAAATTATTCCTGGTATTCAATTTCACTAATAATCAGATTGATTTTTACTCGAACCCGCCAGGCACCGCTTGTAATTGAGAACTTAGGAGATTCTCTCAGATTTAACTTTCCTGTAATTGTAAGTGGTCTTGATTTTAATGATGTTTTGGCATAGTTTAAAATTGCATTTTTCACGGCAAGCTCAAATGATTTATACCGGTTATCCCAATCCTGTGAATTCAGCAGGTCATATTCACCTTGTGATGTTAAAACTCTCGCTGTTCTATAACCCTGAATATATGACTTCTGATCAGCATATAATCGGTAAATCCCCTGAACACGAATTGACACATTCGATATTTCATACTGTCTGAAATCAAAATTTGTATCTTTAATTGATAATTGTTTGACCGGTATGAGTTCAAAAAAATCTTTTCTTTTATTTATTGGATTATCTATCTGGTACTCAAAAGTATAACCGTAAATAATCCCGCTCATATATGCTGCAATTTCCTGAATTGCTATATTCTCTGCATCATCTTTTGTATAATTTCTCACTTCAAATTCTAAAGGATGTTGTCCGTATGGTCCTTCACCATAAATGAGAATGTAATTTTCAAAAACTTCCTGAATAGAGAAAATAGGAAACAGTATCAACAATAATAAAGAAATCAGAAAATGTTTATTCATCTATTGTAACTTTAATGTTTTTTCCTGTGTTCCATTTGTATAAATTTGCTAAAACCATGATTTGGTTTAAGTTAATATAATACACCTTTCCGGCATACCTTATTAACCCGCCATCAAGTTTTGAGAGTTTAAAATCATATTTGACTCTACCGAGGAATTCTGCTTTAGACCAATTATCACAATCTTTCAATTTAGGTACATGTTGCAAATGCTTTGCTTTAATTGAATTACCATCAAAATTATTAGAAAAAAAGTCAACAGGTTCTTGTGACATAAAAATACCTTTAAAAAAGATTTGCAATTTTCACTGCATTAATATTATTATATACTATATAATAAGACATTTCAAGGAATTAAATATTGGAACAATTAAGTGAAATTCAATTTAAAAAATTTCGTGATTTAATTTATGATGCATCCGGTATGCATTTTAGCGAAATTAATCGTCCTATTCTTGAAAGTCGCCTGAAAGAACGACTACGAAAAGCAAATCTTGAGTCAGTAGACGATTATTATACATTGATTACAAAAAGTGATGAAGAGTTAAAAATTCTGCTTGATGCAGTAACAACGAATCTTACAAGTTTTTTTAGAAATAAAGTTCATTTCACTGGTTTTGAAAATGGTGTTATTGAGGACTTGAAAAAAGTTAAAAAAGATAAAACAATACGTCTCTGGAGTGCCGGGTGTTCAACCGGTGAAGAACCATATTCACTTGCAATGGTTTTAAAAGATAAATTACCCGATTGGAAAATCGAAATTGTAGCCTCTGATATTAGTTTCAATGTATTGATGAAAGCAAGAGAAGGCTATTATCCAAAAGCAAGAGTTGTAGGGATACCTCCTGAATATTTAAAACGATTTATGACGGAAGTTGGTGACGGGTATTCAATTAAAGATGAAATAAAAAATATTATTACTTTCGATTATCATAATTTAAAAAATGAACCAAGTTTTAAAAAATTTGATATTGTTTTTTGCCGGAATGTAATAATTTATTTTGATGCAAAAGCACAGGAAGATGTTATAAATGGTTTTTATAATTCTATGACAAATCATTCATATTTATTTATTGGTCATTCAGAATCATTATTTGGTATGAAAACTAAATTTATTTTTACGAAATTTGATGAAACCTGCTTGTATATGAAAAAGGAAGGGGTATAAAAGTGCCTGAAAAAATCAAAGTTATGATTATCGATGACTCTGCCCTGATTCGTAATTTAGTTACTAAAATGCTTAGTGATAATAATTCAATTGAAGTCGTGGGAACCGCATTAAACGGTAAGTTCGGCTTGGCAAAACTAAATAGATTATGTCCAAACATTATAATTCTTGATCTTGAAATGCCCGAAATGAACGGCATTGAGTTCTTAAAAGAAAGAAAAAAATTAGGCATAACTACTCCGGTTATTATTCTGTCTTCAATCGCTAAAAAAGGTGCCCAAATCACTTTAGAAGCACTATCTCTTGGAGCTTCCGAATTTATTCTAAAACCTTCTGAACAAGGAACCAATATTCAGGATACTCGCGATACACTTATTGAAATAATCTCAGGGCTTGCATCTCCGGGTTCATATACAAAAATAATTAAAGAAGAAATCGTAACTCATTCGCATATTAATGAAATGCCACGGTACCAAGCTCCACCGATACATGCAGTAGGGAATTTAGCAGAAATAAAAAGAATTCCCGATATTCACGTTGTTTCCATAGGGATATCAACCGGTGGTCCCAATGCGTTGCGTGATATACTTCCTGTTTTTCCTGAAGACTTTCCGGTACCTATAGTAATTGTTCAGCACATGCCGGCAGGTTTTACTTTTGAGTTTGCAAACAGTTTAAACAAAATTTGCAATCTCAATGTTAAAGAAGCTGCTGATAATGATATTGTCACTGCCGGCAGAATTCTTATTGCTCCCGGTGGTAAGCATATCAGGTTTGAAAAAAGATCATTAGCAACAGTTATACGAATTGATGATTCTTTACCGGTAAATGGTCATAAACCATCGTGCGATGTTTTATTTGAATCAACAGCAACAGTGTATGGTTCAAATTCACTGGGTTGCATCATGACCGGTATGGGTAAAGACGGAGCAGAAAAAATCGGGGACATACTAAAAGCCGGCGGGATCACAATAGGTCAGGATCAGGAGTCTTCTGTCGTTTACGGAATGCCCCATGTTGCATTTAAAAACGGTAATTTACAAATAGTTAAACCGCTTCATAGTATTGCCGAAACAATAATTAATGTAGTTGTACATAAAAAAATATAGAGAAGAGACTATATGATCAAAACTAGTCTTCTTTTTTAGGTTCAACAGGCATTAATGGTTTTTCTATTACATATCTTTTAAGCAATGCAACCATATTTGATAACTTTTTATATATAGTTATCATATCTGCGTTAAATTCTCCTGTAAAATCCCATTTAATTTTGTGAAAATTGATTATCAATTTTGGAATTTTAGTATTGTAATCTTCGATAAGTAATTTAATACTTTTTCCTAAATCAACGGTCATATTTATACATTCAATTATTATGCTTTGTGCTTCTCCATCCACTGATACTATTGTTCTTCGTACAGCAGTTTGTGCATTTTTATCATGTTTTAAGACACCGGAATATTTTTTTAAATCTTTTCCGAGAGTACCTTCGTCAGAACATTTTTCATCAAATTCAATGACTCTTGCCGACATTTTATTAATATTATCAAGAAGTTGAGTATATTTCGATGTTAATCCATTTGATTCCCAGGTTCCTTTAATGATTAATAAATCAATTCTTGGTTTAATTTCACCTTTACAAATATCGAGCATAAAAGCTTTTATATAATTAAGCGGTTCAACATACTTTAAACCTCCGCCAATACCTTTACTTAATAAAAATTCATTAATTCGTGCAGAATAATTTTTCATTCTTACAATGATGGTGGTGTTAAAAACTTCGAGAAGAAGTTTATTCACTTTATTTTTATTAATATCACGTATACACTCTTCAATTGTTTCACGAACCTCAGTTTGAAATGTCATGATGTAATCCTGAACAATTTTCTCTTTGGATGCGAAATTTTTTGGTTTGAAATAAGGGTCTTTTGTAATAACTTTTATCATTTTTGTAAGATATTCATCTCTTTTTATTGTTCTTAATTGATGAATAATTTTTTTCAGTATATCACTCAGAGAGTTGTCGGATGAAATCTGGTGTAAATATGTTAAAACATTATCAAAATCTTCATTAAAGTTTATGCTTGTTAAATAGTCATTGATTGCAGTTATATCATCAGCAATATATTTACCGTCAAGAACTTCAAATGAAGGTTTATAATCAAAATTAACTTCGGTTATATTTGAATCAAATTTATGAATTACAAAATACCAGTCGTAACTTATTAAATAAGAAAGATTAACAATCTGATTATATGTTTCATTAATTTTATTGACCATTTTAGTATCAAAAGAATGAACAAATTGTTTTAATGTATCTTTTACTTCCTGAATCGATTTATTTGGGTCGGCAGAACTAATTATAAATACTTTTAATTTTTCTTTGCTAAGTTTATCTTTTACTTCACGCTCTTTATTGGTAACAAATGAATCAAATAAAAACTCTTTTATTGATTTTGAATGAGTTTTAACATCAAAATACCGTGCAATACTTTGTGAATTTCTAAAAATTTCATAGATTGCCTCAGAAAATGCAGGTAATACGGTATCTTTTTTATAATTATAGAATTTCTTTTTACTTTGTTGAAGCTCTTTGCCTATTTCTTTTAACTTACGAGATCGAATTCTATCTTCACTTTTTAAACCGGTAAACACTTCAATTATTTTATCGATAAATGTTTCCTGAATATCAGTTGTTTCATTCGATTTTTTATTTTTATCATCCATTATGTATTAACTCCCTAAGCAAAAAAAGAGCGTCTTAAGAATGCTTTATGTAAAAAAGCTTTCTTTATATATATCTTATAATTATAATTAAAAATCAATAAGCAGTTGATTTTTTTTCTAATTCCATTCTTTTTTTCTATTATTTATTTCATCGCGCAATAATGCTGCTTTTTCAAATTCTAAATTCTTAGCACTTTCAAACATGAGTGTTTCAATATGTTTTATGTATTTTTTTCTTGATGTTTCATCAAGAAAATTAAACCGGCGTTGAATGTCGCTCAATTCTTCTTTTTCTTCTTCAATTTCAAGATGCTTTTGACGTACTAAAATATCTTCGACTTTTTTTATTATTGTCTTAGGTGTTATATTGTTTTTTTCATTATATTCAATTTGTTTGTTTCTTCGTCGTCGTGTTTCTTCAATTGCATCGCGCATTGCATCAGAATATTTATCGGCATACATTATAACTCTACCGTCAATATTTCTTGCTGCACGGCCAATTGTTTGTATCAATGCTGTTGCAGATCGGAGAAAACCGATTTTATCAGCATCCATAATGGCAACTAATGAAACTTCCGGCATATCAAGACCTTCCCGTAGCAGATTTATACCGACAAGAACATCAAAATCGCCCATACGAAGCCCTTTTATTATTTCAACACGTTCAAAGGTTTCAATTTCAGAATGAAGATATTTCACTTTTATTTCACGACCGGCAAGATATTCCGTTAGATCTTCAGACATTTTTTTGGTGAGTGTTGTAATTAATACCCGCTGATTTTTTGCGATTACAAGATTAATTTCATGAATTAAATCATCAATTTGTCCTTCGGTAGGACGCACTTCAATTTCTGGGTCAACCAAACCTGTCGGACGGATAATTTGTTCAATAGTGTCTTTTGATGAATTTCTTTCATAGTCTCTCGGTGTTGCGGTTACAAAAACGACTTGATTAATCATTCCTTCAAATTCACTATAGAATAACGGCCTGTTATCAAGTGCAGAAGGAAGCCTGAATCCATATTCAACAAGTGACGTTTTTCTTGCCCGGTCACCATTATACATACCGCCAATTTGCGGAACAGTAACATGAGATTCATCTATGAACATTAAAAAATCTTTCGGGAAAAAGTCAATAAGTGTTGATGGCCGTTCGCCTTCTTTTCTGTTTGCAAAGTATCGTGAGTAGTTTTCAACACCTTTGCAATATCCGATTTCAAGAAGCATATCAATATCGTATTCTGTTTTTGAACGTAATCGTCTTGCTTCAAGTTCACGACCGATACCTGTTAAGTAACCAACCCGTTCTTCCATTTCGGCTTTTATAAGGGGAACTGTTTGATTTAAAACTTCTTTTGTCGTTACAAAATGTTTTGCCGGGAAAATAGTAATATTCTCAACGGTTTCGATTGCCTTATTATTGACTATATCAATTCTTTGCAGTTTTTCGATTTCATCACCCCACATTGAAATACGAATACCGGTTTTTGTATATGCCGGAAAAATATCTACTGTATCACCACGAACTCTAAAATTAGATCGTTCAAATGCAGAATCATCACGGCTATATTGAATATTAACTAAATCTTTAAGTAACTGTTCCCTTTGGATATGCTGACCGGTTTTTAACCGGATACTAAGGTTTTTATAATCATCCGGGTTACCCAAACCGTAAATGCACGAAACAGTTGCTATAATAATAACATCTTCTCTATCCATCAACGCACTTGTCGCATTAAGACGCATCATATCGATTTCTTCATTTATACTGGAATCTTTTTCGATATACAAATCTTTTGAAGCAACATACGCTTCAGGCTGATAGTAGTCATAATAACTTACAAAATATTTGACTGCATTGTCAGGGAAAAAATCTTTGAATTCACGATATAATTGGGCAGCGAGTGTTTTATTATGTGAAACAATAAGTGTTGGTTTTTGTATACGTTCGATAACTTTAGCCATTGTGAATGTTTTACCCGACCCGGTAACCCCAAGTAATGTCTGATATTTCATATCATTGTTGAGGTTATTGACAATTCGTTCTATTGCCTGAGGCTGATCGCCGGCAGGTTCATATTCAGATACAATTTTAAATGGTTTCATATACACCCCGTTTTGACATTAGAAAGTTATTTCTTTTTTGCCTGATTCCAAAAGTATTAGATTCGTTTTTGAAAAATGTTTACATCCAAAAAAACCATTATATGCTGAAAGTGGTGAAGGATGTGCTGCTTTTAAAATATAATGTTTGCCGGAGTCGATTAATGACTCCTTCGATTGTGCGTGTTTCCCCCAGAGCAAAAAAATAACACCTGTTTTCTCACGGGATATCTGTTTAATTACTTCGTCGGTGAAAATTTCCCATCCTTTATTTTTGTGTGAAAGAGGCTTTCCGGCTTGAACGGTTAATGTCGTATTAAGCAGAAACACACCTTGTTTTGCCCATCTTTCCAGATTACCGCTTTGTGGTCTTTGTATGTTTATATCAGTTTGTATCTCTTTAAAAATGTTAACCAGTGACGGCGGTTGAGGCACACCTTCAGGAACTGAAAAGCATAAACCGTGAGCCTGATTTTCGCCATGATACGGATCCTGCCCGAGAATAACTACTTTGAGTTCATCAAATGGAGTTAACTCAAATGCCTGGAATACATTATTTTCAGGAGGGTACACTGTTGCTATTTTTCGTTCTTCTGTGAGAAACGATTGTAATGATTTAAAATAAGGTTTGTTGAATTCATCGTTTAATAGTTTTTTCCAGTCTTGAGTCATTTATTTTCCTGTTGTATATCTATAGTGCGAAATGCATCATCAATTTCTTTTTTTATATAATCCCACAACGCTTTTGAACCGTCACCGATTTTCTCATTCATGTTGATAACTTTTTCATGGTTGGTTAAACCCGATTTCCATGTTTTGCAATCGTGATCAATATTTTGCATAACCGGTTGTAATCGGTCAATTGCATTTGAAAATCGTGCTTCCGGTGTGCTTCGTTCTTCAAATTCAAGCCAGAGATTTAAAAATTCTTTACTCTGATCGTCAGGTAACATACCGAATATTCTTTCTGCTGCTTTGTGTTCATTTTCACAATCAAACGAAGTTTTATCATAAACGTACACATCCCCTGCATCAATTTCAACTATGTCGTGGATTAAAAGCATTTTGATAACTTTGAGAATATCAATTTTCACATTTGAATATTCACTTAAAATTAAAGCCATCATAGAAATATGCCAGGAATGTTCCGCATCATTCTCATAATTTTCATCAGAGAAATGCTGGGATTTTCTTATAATACTCTTGATTTTGTCTATTTCTTTAATAAATAATAATTGTTGTAATAATCTTTCGTGCATGGCATTTCCTTTTTATCATAGTACATCTTTTTCATTAAACTTTCAACCTTTGCATTCTTGCAACGAAGTTTTGTTTAAGAATAATATAAAATATATCAATTTATTTTTCTATGTTTTTCACTTTTTCTCCTTTAATATAAATGGAGGATAATATGTACAATACTCACAGATTTCACTTTAAAATTGATTCTTTTTTGTTAGAAGAGATTGATAAATATTGCGTAAAGATGAACATTACCAGTCGTGAAGGAGCAATTAACTGGATTTTTGAAACGATGCTACCTTTTATTAATGATGAAATAAAAAATCCTTATATCATAGGAATGTGTGATGTGGCAGTTTCAGTTTCTGAAGATATTACGATAAAAATACGAGATTATAATTTTGATGTTATTCGTTTTTTAAGACTTAGATTTCATTCATTTAGTTTTGCTTCTATTTTAAGGTATATATTAAGAGTTTTTCTTGTTTTGAAAAACAGTGTTATTTTATGTTTGCTTAAGGAGAGTATAGAACGTAACAAGGATGTTGTATTTAGTTCTACAGAATTTCAGACACATATGGTACCGAGTAAAAAACAAAATAACTGTATTTTACACTTAGATTCATACTATCAACTCATAGATATGACTATTTTTTACAAACCTCCTGAATAAGTAATATTCAATTACTCATAAATTCATTAGAAAATAGAAGAACGCATTTTTTTTCTAAAAATGTAATAACATTCTATCACTTACCATATATTTATTTTCTTAAAAAATAGTACCATCGAAATTAGTGTCATTATTCTAAAATTTCATTAAAGTAATACCAATATTAAACCAAAGGCTTTAATTAAAGAATTTTCTAAAAATAGCTGATAACACTTTAATGATACTTTAAAGATTAACCACAACTATTCCGATACTTTTAAAAAACGCATTGGAGGATTTACAATGGACAGAAAAGACTTTCTGATTAAAACTCTTGAACTTAGAAAACATCCCGAGGGTGGTTATTATAAAGAAACATATCGATCAGATGATATACTGTCAACTCCTCCCGCGCGATTTAATAATGACCAGCGAAATATATCAACGGCAATATATTATTTGCTCGGTAGAAATGAACAGTCAAAATTTCATCGTATAAAATCTGATGAAATCTGGCATCACTATGAAGGTGACCCGATTATTTTGTATATTATGGATACTGAAGGGTTAAGAATAACAAAACTTGGCAGAGTCGGTAATGGTATGGTGCCTCAAGTTGTTATTAAACATGGTTGCTGGTTTGCCGCAGAAACAACAGGAACCGCGGGTTATGCTTTTGTGGGCTGTACTGTTGCTCCGGGTTTTGACTTTGCAGACTTTGAAATAGGTGAAGAAATAAAACTATTACAAGAAAACCCCGAATTTGCCGCAATTATTAAACGATTTTCGTAATAGCATTACTCAACAAATAATTCGTCAGAAAACATCGTTTTGTCTATATCAGTGATATTATACGGTTTTGGAATAAATGCTCTTTTCCCGATACCGATTATGCACTCAACAGAATAATTTTCAGGTATTTTAAGAAGTTTTTTTGTATATTCATCTGCTGATATATCGTCTGTATGAAACCTGTTTCTAATTTGTACCCAACAGGCACCGATTTTTTTTTCTTCGCAGAGATTTAAAATGTTCGAAGCGACAATCGAACAGTCTTCTATCCAGACATCTGTTTTTTCAGGAACACCGATTATCACAACAGCGAGTTTTGCGCCTTGTAATAATTCGGCTCCTTTTTTAGCCTTAGAAAGATCACCTAACATTGTTGAGTTTTTTACAAAAATTATTTTATACCCTCGAATTCCACGGGAAGATGGTGAGAAATAACAGCAGATACGAAGATCATCCATAAATGATTCTTCGATATCTTCACAGGTAAATTTTCTCATGCTTCTTCTCGAAAGAATAAGTTCTTTAAACATTGTGTAACCCTCTTTATTATCTTTTAAGCATAGCAGATGCAGTTTCAATCATATAAATCGATGCATCGATTTCTTCTTTTTTTATTGATACACTTTCAATATTGATTCCATAAGGTATATTTTTTTCTTTACAGAATTTGATAATTTCAGCGATGTTTTTCAGGTTTTCTTCAATTGATTTTTCAAGAATATTTGCTGAATTATACAACTCATTTTCAAGCCATTTTGGAATACTTATCCCAAGCCATTTCATGAAATTGAGCGTGTTGACACTTCCGCACGGAGTGAATGTAAAAACCTGTCTTTGTATTGCAATAGAATTATTTATGCAGAAGTAATAATAGTCTGACAGATAGTTTTTTGTTAATTCGATGTTGTAAACACATTGAGAAATAAAAAATGATGCGCCCTGATTTGATTTATTGATAACTCTTTCATGTTCATTATTTTTAACCTGATGACGTTCAGGAATCATAATTGCACCAAAAGTAATTTCGGGTTTTTCGACAGCAATAATTTTGTAGGCATCATCAAGAGACATTTGGGGTTTTAATTTTGTGGATGGAGAACCGACAAAAACATAGTTGTTATTGAGAATTCCCGGTGAATTAAGCCATTTTTTAAATTCACCGGCATCCTGATTTGATACCGGTTTATAAATTATTTTATCACACGATAATGAATTAAGATACAAATTCACATAACTGAATGCGTCAATTGTTGCAATATAAGGAAACGGACGTTTTTCATTGTTTCTAAGACTCTCATCCTGTACATCATACACAATTAAACCATCGATCGGTAGTTTTTTAATACGATCAATCCGTTTAGCGTTTATTTCCTGTAATTTGTTTTCATCAATATCTTTACGTGGTGGAGTTATTCCATATAATAAAAGCGGTTTGTTGTTGTTTTTCAATTGTTTCTCCTTGAGATTATTCATTGTCAATAGATGCATATTATACTATAGTAACACAAAAAATCATATGGGGGAATAATGAAATTTATACATACCTCTGATTTACACATCGGACGATTATTAAACACAACATCATTTCTTGATGACCAGAAATATATACTGGACTTGATACTGAGTATAATTCATACGAAGCAGCCGGATGTTGTTTTAATATCCGGTGATATTTATGATCGCAGTGTTCCATCAGCTCAGGCTGTTGTGCTTTTTAATGATTTTATAACTGAAATAATTATTAAAGAGAAAATAAAGGTTGTAATCATACCGGGAAATCACGATTCTAATGACCGGTTGTCGTTTGGCAGTGAGATTTTAAAATCAAACGGATTGCATATTTTTACAAAACTTGAAGAAATATATAACCCTGTTCAAATCGAAGATCAATATGGTATTGTCAACATTTACGGCATTCCTTTTTTTCAACCTGTATTTATTAAATCGTTTTTGGATGATGATCCTGAGATTAAAAATTATAATAGTGCATATAAAAAGTTGTTTGATACGATTATTCTACCTGAGAATTCAAGAAATATTGTTTTGACACACGCCTTTATCAGCGGATGCACAATGATTGATGATGATGAGATGCCTTTATCAATCGGCGGTCAGGAAGATGTGGATTCTGAAGTTTTCGCTCAATTTAATTATACAGCACTGGGACATCTTCATAAACATCAAAAACCTTCTGAGAAAGTTGTATATTCCGGTTCTCCGTTAAAATACTCATTTAATGAAGTCAATCATAAAAAATGTCTTATAGCAGGTGAAATCGATGGGGCGGGGCGGGTGACTATTGAATCCTGCGAATTAGCTCCTCAAAAGGAAATGCGAGTAATTGAAGGTGCATTCAGTGAAATCTTAAAAAATGCTGAGAATGATTCACAAAAAGATGATTATATAAAAGTAAAACTAACTGATGAAGGTTCAGTTTTTGATCCGGCTAACAGACTTCGCACCTATTATCCCAATCTGATTGCTCTTGAATTTTCGCGATTTAACATCACAACGAATAATGTCTTAAAAGGTATTACAAAAGAAATGAAACAGTTAGGAACCGTTGAAAAGTTCTGTATGTTTTATCTGGATGTAATCGGTAAGGAAATTTCTGAAGAATATAAAACAGCTTTTTCCGGTGTATACAACGAATTTATCGGGAGCGAAAACAAATGAAACCAATAGTTTTACAAATGACCGCATTTGGTCCGTATGCAAAAACAGAAACAATTGACTTTGAAACCGGCTTGAAAGACCGGAAAATGTTTTTAATACACGGCGCAACCGGAGCAGGGAAAACATCAATATTAGATGGTATTTGCTATGCTTTATATGGAGTTTTAAGTGTAAAATCACGAGCATTAACATCTATAAGAAGTGATTTTTCTACCATTGAAACGATAACGAGTGTTGAATTTACTTTCGAGATTCGTACAAAGCGCTATAAAATTGTGCGTAAACCGAAACAAGTGAAGATAAAAGTAAATGGAAAAGGCGAAACGACCATGGAGCAGGATGTTACGCTGTATGAAATTATACAAAACGAAGAAAAACCTATTGCAGATGGTGTGCGACCGGTTAATGATGCAATAATCGAAATTATTGGTTTTAATGCCGATCAATTTCGACAGGTTATTATTTTACCGCAGGGTGAATTCAGAAAAGTTCTTGAAGCATCAACGAAGGAGCGTAATGAAATACTGGCAGATTTATTTGAAACCGCTATTTTCGATAGATTTGAAAAATTTTTTCTTGATAAAAGTAAATCGGTTGGAAATGATGTAAAAGTAATTGAACAATCAATTAATGAAAAACTTACATCGCAATCAGTTACAAATACGAGTGAACTTCAAAAACTGATTGATGACAATACAGTTTTATTAACCACACTTGATAGTGAATTGAAACAAAATAATGAAATACTATCGCTAAAAAAAGAAAACCTCAAAATCATTGAAGAGAATAATAAATTAGTTTCTGAATTAGAGATTGCAGAAAGAGAATATAAAACTCTTTTTAGTAAATCTGACTATTTTAACGATTTGAAAAAATCGTATGATTCGGGTCAAAAAGTAAAGTCGTTATTGCCCTACGAAGAACAATTAATTTCCCAAAAAAATGAATTACGGGAACTGACTCAATCTATTGATATGTGTAGAACAGATTTAAACAGTAAAAAAGAAAAATTATCTGAAATTCAAGCACAATTGTCTGTTGAAAATGCGAAGAAAAACGATATTGAACAAATGAAAATCAGGCTGGAAAAAATCAAGTCACTCATCCAAAAAGAAGATGAACAAACTATATTAATAAAACAAAACGATGGTTTGATTAAAGAATTAAAAGAGCTTGAGGCATCGTTACAGACGAAAAATCGCGGTATTGATGATTGTAAAGTTGCCATTGAAAATCTTTCAAAAAAAACAAGTGAACTTGATAAAGAAACATTGGTTTCAAATCTTAATCGTCTTTCAACCCGGCACAAGGAAATAAAATCAAATATTGAATATCTGCATCAATCTTTAGAAATACAAGACAATATCAAAAAAGCCGGCGTGTTTTTAGAAGCGGAAAAGAAAAAAGAAAAAGACAGTTTATTACAAATTGAACTTTTAGAAATTAAATTAGCCGAAAAAAATGCTGAACTTTTTAAACAAAGTGCGTTTCATCTTGCAGAACATTTAGAAAATGGTCAGCCGTGCCCTGTTTGCGGTGCGAAAGAACATCCTGCTGTGGCAAAAGCTTTTGAGGTGAATAATGTTGAGGTTGATATAAAAAAAATCACGGTGAATATTAGTGAAGCGAAAAAAATCCTTGAAAGTACCAGAGTTAAAATAATGGAGAAATCAGGAGTAATTGAATCGTACAAAGGAACCTTGTCACACGTTAATGCTCTATTATCAAAGGAGTCAGATATAAACAGTCTTGAATCAGAAGCAATTACCATTGCCCGTGAGATTGAGGAAACAAATAGAAAAATTGAGGATTCCAATAAAAACACGGCGTTATTAGAAAGTCGTAAATCTGATGAAGAACGATTAAAAGGTGAAAAAGAGACACTTATTGAAAAAAACAATAAGGTTAAGATTGAGTTAAAAGGATTGGAAAGTAAACTGTATGAAATTTCAAAAAACTTTGCTGATGCTGATATACAAGGAAAATCTCCCCATAAAGAAGCCGGTTTTATTGAAAACAGTATTACCGTTTTTGAAGAGAAATTAAAAAAACTTTTCGACAGTGAGAAAAAATATTTAGCTGAACAATCAGTATTGTCGGGTCAGTTTGAAGCGTTAACTAAGAATCATGCTGAAAAAGAAAAGAAAAACATCGCTGATAAAGAAGAGTTTGTTAATCGGTACACAAAATTGGGGTTTACAAGCGACCATGATTATTGGAGTAAAAAAATTGATGAGAAAACACTTATTGAATATGAAAAACAAATTAATAACTTTAACGAACAGTTGCTACTGAAAGAAAGTCAATTCAGTATTCTACACAAACAATCAGGCGGGAAGACGATTATTGATTCTACACAATTAATTAATGACATAAATTCAATACAAACGGGAATTTCCGAAAAACTTCAAGAAAAAGGTTCAATCAGTAAAACAGTTGAATACCAGAAGAAAGAATTTCAATCAATTTCAAATCTTCAGTTGAATTATGAAAGAGTTAATAAAGATTGGGAAATAATCGATAGTCTTTCAAAAATAATAAGCGGAAAATCCGGGAAAGTGCCATTCAAATCATACCTTTTAATTACAATATTAGATGAGGTTCTTGTTACATCGAATGAAAGATTGAAAATTATGAGTAAAGGCAGATATGTTTTTGTAAGAGAAGACAGTAATGATGGTAAAGGGTATCGTGGCCTGGATATTGCAATTTTTGATAGCGAAACAGGTAAAAACAGATCGGTTTCAACGCTATCCGGTGGAGAAGGTTTTATAGCCTCTTTATCACTTGCAATGGGTCTTGCCGATTGCATTCAAAGTTATTGCGGAAGCAGAGAAATGGATACTATTTTCATAGACGAAGGTTTTGGTTCTTTAGACCCGCAATCGCTTGATAAAGCAATAAAAACACTTAATGAGATTAATGCACAAGGGCGATTAGTTGGTATCATTTCACATGTTGAAGAACTTAAAACACGATTTAACGACTGTCGGCTTGAAGTTATGAAAACTAATAATGGAAGTAAAGCAGAATTCTTTGTTTTTTAGATTGTATTTTTAAGTGTCGGAGCTTATACTACATGATAGTATCGTTGTAATACTCGATGAAATCCGGGGGTGGTATATGAAAACAATGTATGTATTGTTAGTACTTCTGTCAATTTTTCCATTTTTTTCAAATGAAAAAAAACCGGTAATTGTTTTGTCTCAGGAACAAAAAATTAAACATGAATTAGAGTCCGTTGTTTTTCTTCAGAAAGCCGGCATGCTACGTCCGCAGGATCATTCTTTTTATTTCAGGACCGATGATGAGTGGACAGGTTTTTCAACAATTTTTCTGGGATATAGATATGGTGTTAATGAATATTTCAATATTGCTTTTGAAGGTGGTGCAGGGCTTCCTCAGGTGTATTTAGCGAATTTATTATTGCATTTTAAAATTTTTGAAAGTAAAAACAGATATTTTTTTCTCGGCACACGAATTAGAATGGGATATAAATATCAGGATGCTGACCCGGTTATGTTTGTCAAAAATGATAATAATGATATGGGATATATGGGGCTTGGAAAAGATTATCTTACAATTGAAGACAGGCATAGTTTTTATTTTGCAACCGATCTTACCGCTGCTGTACGATTTGGAAAATATAGAGATCATTCATTTTATTATACTATTTACCCTAAAGTTGATTTTAATTTGCAGAAACCGGAGGTCTGGGTTCTATTTGCTCCGATTATGTTTGGTTATGAAGCAAGGTTCGGGCGATATATGGAATGGACATTTGCTGTTGAAGCTGGTTATTCTTTTCCTTTACCGTGGGGTTCAATTCCCGATGGGAAATGGATAAACTTTCCGTCACTTGCTAATGTAAGTTTAAATTATAGATTCGGGGATACATTTTATTATAATACCATAATTGAAAAATGATAGATGAGATATCTTCTTTCAAATAGAAATTATGTATTCTTCTCACTATCACCTTTAAAAATTTCATTGACATCAAGTTTATAATCCCCGCCGAAAATAGACGGTTCAAGATAATTATCAGTAATATCATCCTCATTAAAATACATTTTAAAAGTGTTTTGTGTAAAGTTATGAACATCAATCACTTGATTGTGAGGATCAACTATCCAATATTCTTTTACACCTGATGATTTATAAAGTGCATATTTATCATTTTTATCTTTTTTTGCAGTCGATGGTGATAAAATCTCAACAATCAGATCGGGAGCACCGGAAATATGTTTATCTTTGATTTTAGTCTTATCA
The DNA here is from genome assembly GCA_001829315.1 of Spirochaetes bacterium GWE1_32_154. GTDB lineage: Bacteria > Spirochaetota > GWE2-31-10 > GWE2-31-10 > GWE2-31-10 > GWE2-31-10. The sequence goes on from MIAY01000001.1 coordinate 373,504, forward strand.
CATACTACTATAATATCAGGTTTTACTACATCTCCTTCAGATAAAACCACATCAAGTTCAAAGAAAACCCTGCACGGTTTATTTTTCAGGTACTGATAAAGTTCTCCATGTATAACGCTGCTTAAGCCCTGATGAGTAGTACCCGGGGAAGGTGCCATATTATACGCAACTCCTCCAATTATCTCCCAGTCTTCGCTGTCCTTCCATTGAATATAATCATTGTATGTAAATTTACCATCTTCTTTTAGTTTTTTGAGCCCCATATTGTCCTCCATCATTTACTTTAATTATATTATATCAGATATGAATTTTATTATCAACTAAGCTCATTGCAAAAAATACTTTTTTTATCCCTGATTTTTTGCAAAAAGCTCTTGTATTAAAAAAAATCATGTCCATATATTTTGAAAATAGTAAAACAAGAAAACGGCTTTCTCAGGTTTCATTAAAAAAGTTGAAAGCCCGTTATAATATAAATTTTAATTTTTTTCAAATAATGTAACATATGTTACGGTTTATATACTATAATTATACTATTGTATGAATAAAGAAAATATCAATTTAAACAGGAGAAAATTATGAGCATGTTTTGTTACCAATGTCAGGAAACAGCAGCCGGTAAAGGTTGCACTAAAAGAGGTGTTTGCGGTAAAGAAGATACAACAGCAAACTTACAGGATTTAACAATTTTTACATTAAAAGGGTTATCATATTATTCAACATTATTACGAAAAAACAAATTAAAACCTGAAACTGATATTGCACCCCTTGTTATAAATGGCTTATTCATGACAATCACCAATGCAAACTTCGATAATAACGCTTTTTATGAAATAATTAAAAAAGCGTATGCAGCAAAAAAAACACTTGAATCACAAGCAAAAAAAGCTAATATTCTTCCGGCTACAATACCTGATGCAGCAACATGGTCTTCTGCTATTGAATCTGAATTAGTAGAAAAATCAACATCGGTTGGTGTACTTTCAATACCTGATGAAGATAAATGTTCTTTAATAGAAATGATTGTTTATGGTTTAAAAGGTATGGCAGCTTACGCTGAACATGCATTCAATCTTGGATTTAGAGATGAAACAGTATTTGAATTTATCGAAGATACCCTTGCTTACTTATTGGATGAAAACCTTACTGTTGATTCACTTGTGGCTAAGACTCTTGAAACCGGTAAATTCGGTGTTGCAGCAATGGCACTTCTTGATAAGGCCAACACGACATCGTATGGTAACCCGGAAATCACAAAAGTTAATATTGGCGTACGAAATAATCCCGGAATTCTTATATCAGGTCATGACTTAAAAGACATGGATACGTTGTTAAAACAAACCGAAGGAACCGGCGTTGATGTTTATACCCATAGTGAAATGTTACCTGCAAATTATTATCCTGCATTTAAGAAATACAAAAACTTTGTTGGTAACTATGGAAATGCATGGTGGAAACAACTTGAAGAGTTTGAAACATTTAACGGACCTGTTATTTTCACATCAAATTGTATTGTACCGCCAAAAGAAACATCCACATTCAAAGACAGAATATACACAACCAATGCAGCAGGATATCCCGGTTTTAAATACATAAAAACCAATGAAAAAGGCGAAAAAGATTTCTCGGAAGTCATCGCTCTTGCAAAAAAATGTAAAGCACCTGTAGAAATCGAAAAAGGTGAAATTGTCGGCGGTTTTGCTCATAACCAGGTAATCGCACTTGCCGATAAAGTAGTCGGTGCAGTTAAAGACGGATCGATTAAAAAATTCGTAGTAATGGCTGGATGTGACGGCAGGATGAAATCCCGTTCATATTATACTGAATTTGCTGAAAAATTACCAAAAGACACAGTTATTTTAACTGCCGGTTGTGCAAAATACAGGTACAATAAATTAAATCTTGGTGATATCGGCGGAATTCCTCGTGTTCTTGATGCGGGGCAATGTAACGATTCGTATTCTCTGGCAGTTATTGCTTTGAAACTGAAAGAGGTTTTCGGTCTTGATGACATAAACAAACTTCCGATTGTTTACAATATTGCATGGTACGAACAAAAAGCTGTTATCGTATTACTTGCGTTACTATTCTTGGGTGTAAAAAACATTCATTTAGGACCGACACTACCTGGTTTTCTATCAGCGAATGTTGCAAAAGTTCTTATCGAAAATTTTGGAATCGGTGGTATAACAACTGCTGATGAAGATATAAAAGCATTTATTTAATTGTATGTTGTGGCCGGAAGTTTTTGCTTCCGGCTTTTTATTGTATATCGATATAGGTATGATAAAACTTTTCAATTTCACTTGATACTTTGTATAACGATATTCGACCATTGTCGGTTAATTCATTCCAGGCAATTCGTTCCTTAAACATAATATACCACTCGACCCCGCCATACAGACTTCCGGCACAAAAAGTTACAATCGTTTGAATCGTAACAAACTCATTTGAAACATCAAACCCCGTGATTATTACAATACCATACGTTACGAAGCCGATCACAATCGACCATAAAAGTCCCGATCCAAAAAGTGCTGTGATAAAACCTGAATACAAATAGCGGTCAAAAAAACTATCCCGCAGTTCATACGAACGGGCAAATTTTAATAACTTCATCATTCGTACATAATCCATTCCGCTTGATAAAACATCTTTATTACTCAATGCTTCAAGTTTTTCATACACTGACAATAATTTATAGAGTGTATCAATTTCAGGAATAGCATTAATATCTACTGTATATTTTTCAAGTTTTTCAATCAGCCACTGTATCGCTTCTTTGTTAATTGCATCATTTGATACAAAATCATCAATCATACATTTTAAATAATCAGTTTTATCAAACCAGAAAAATGTATCAAGTAACGTATTAAGTTCACCCCATTTTTCTTTTGAAAATAATTCAAAATAGCGGGTTTTCACTTTTGCAAAGTACATTTCAACAGCTTTCTGAGATGCCGATGAATAAACGTGCTGATCAAAATTGGCGCAATAATTAAGTATTCCGTTTATCTCATTTTCATTATCCAATAACTCAACTAAATCACTGTAATACGTAGAAAACGGGTCAATTGTTATTATTTCGTTTATTAATTTAGATTTCTCAAGTTTTGTTTTTACTCGAATAAATTTTTTATATAATTGTAATGCTGTTTTTTTTCTTCTATTATATACATTTGAATTAAGCGGATTATATCCATTATCCTGTAGATATAAAAATATTTCATTGTAGATTTTTGTGAAGCATGTATCAATTAAATTAAATACTTTCAAGGCCTTTTTAGTATCAAGCATTTCCTTACCATCTTCAATCATCACAGCGTATTCTTTGTAACCGGAAAGTTTTGAAATAAGAAAAGGTACGACATCTGTGGTATCTGTAATTATTTCAAACGATTCTAATTTATTAACTGCCTGCTTTATAAAGGATGAGAAAATCATAATTATATTTTTCTGGAAATCTTCATTCGTTGTGATTTTTTTATTTGAATTATGAAAATGCATCACTGATATTTTTTTTAAATCATTAAAATCAACATTGAATAAATGATAGTGTAATAAATCATCATCACACTGTAATGTTATTGCATACTTTTTTATTTCTAATTGTATCATGAGAATCCTTGTCTTTTATAATACACCGTTTTTTTTCGGTGTCAATATTTTTTATAAACAATTATTATTTTTGAATGAAAGATTTCCATATTGATAGCATCAAACTTGCTGAATACATAAAATCCAAGCGGATTGAACTTAATCTTACACAAGAAGAACTATCCGAGAAATCAGGCATTGACTACAAACATATTCAAAATTTTGAAAGTTATCGACGGAGAAATGACCCTAAATATTCCACATTATGGAAACTTGCAGAAGCACTCAACATTGATATATTAGAACTTATCATACAAATGAACAAACAGCAATATCCGGAAGAAGATGTTTCAAAAATAAATTTTCTTGTCAGTGAAAGTCGTAAGAAAAAAAACTTTAATTCGTATTGAATAATAAATAAATATACATTAAAATAATTTTGATCCGGAGGTTTTTATGTCTTTACGGAAAATTGTTTTTTGTATTTCTTTTTCACTTTCAGTTTTTAATTTTTTTTCTCAGGATATTTCCAGCACAATACAATTCAAATGGGGCGTTTTAACATTAGATAAAAAAACGAATAAAACCGTTGGTCTTAATTTCAGTAAGCCGGTACAATTATCCGAAGGTGATGATATTAGAATTTATCTTGAACCGGTTAAAAATGCTTTTATTTACCTTTATTTACTTGATTCAAATAATGACTTAATGCTTTTATTTCCCGAAAATTTTACTCAATTTTCTAAAAATTATAGCAACAAACCATATTATATACCGGATGCTGAAAGCTGGTTTACCATTGATGAAAACAGCGGAACTGAGGAGTTTTATTTAATTGCCTCGAAAGTAAGACAACCCGAACTTGAGAGTCTGACCGGTAAACTTCAAAAGGAATCTGAAAAATCAACACCTAATAGTAACAAAATTAATGAATTAAAAAAAAGTATTATTGATGAATTAGCACGATTGCGAAAAGAAAACAGTACAAATGTTGCCGTTGCTGAAAAACCGGTTTCAACTGCCGGAACAACACGATCAATCGGTGAAGTCACCACCAATGCAACAGAAGTATTAACGGAGAATTTTTATGCAAAAACACTTAGACTGGAGCATTAAAAATTCAATTAGAATAGTTTTAATAACTTTAGTTGCTTTTTTTCTTATGACTTTATTGAATATGATTTTTCCTGTTTTTTTTCAATTCTGGGATAACAGAATTAATGATCAAATATATAATTTCAAACAAACCATAAAAGGGAATAGCACAATTAATCCCTATATAATTCACCTTGATCTTAATGACACTTCAATCAGTAAAAACACAATTTCTATGTTTGACCGTTCAGTTTATGCAGATTCTATTGCTATTTTACACAGATTAAAAGCAAAAAGCATTGTACTTGATATTAATTATCAGGAAAAATTTGATGCAGATATTGATGGCAAACTTGCTCAAAGCGGTAAAAATCATGGGAAAACATATTTTCCTGTAATCCCTCAATCGGTTGAATTTTCCGGAACAAATAAAATTGCACCGCTGGATCCTGAACTTGAAAAAATTATCGATGAACAATTAGCCTTATGGCAACCGGTGGTTAAACGGGAAGGGAATCCCATCGTTTCTCATAGAATAATAACTAATTTCCCTGAACTTCAAAAAGCCTCACACGGTATTGTTCATATTGCCGTTGAATCCGACAATGACGGCATTTACAGACGCATCCCGTTATTAATTCAATACAAAAACAAGTACATTCCATTTATAGAACTCAAAGTAATTTGCGATTACCTCAAAGTAAAAGACAGTGATGTTGAAGTATATTTTGGACAATACATTATACTAAAAAACGCTACTTTTCAGTTCGGTATTAAAAAAGACATTAAAATACCGATTGATTTAAAAGGCCGGATGATTATACATTATGCGGGAAGATGGGCTGATTCTTTTGCTCATTATTCAATTGAAACCATTCTCGAATTAAAGAATGATACTCAAAAATTAGAAGAACTCAAAGATGAATTTAAGGATAGTATTGTCATTATTTCAGACATCACAACACGGGGTAAAGATTACGGTAACATTCCAATCGAAAATAAATTTCCTCTCCCGGGAATACATTCCAATTTTTTAAATTCCGTTCTCCAGATGGAATTTATTAAAAAGTTCAGCGTATTTGAAAAAGTTATATTAAATCTAAGTATCATTTTAATTCTAAGTTTTTTTGGTATACGATATAAAACTATTAAATTTTCAATTTTCGCAACAACCTTCTTTATCCTCTTCCAGTTTTTCAATAGTGCACTATTTGTTTTTTTTAATCGACAACCAGATATTCTGGTTTCAAACATTTCGTTTCTTTTAAGTGCTTTTTCAATTATTATTTATCGGTATATAATAGAAGAAAGAAGTAATTTACAGTATATAATTTCACTTCATGCTGCAGCATCGAAGTTTGTACCGACAGAATTTTTGCAATTTCTCAATAAACTAAATATTCTCGAAGTAAAACTTGGCGATCAGATCCAAACGGAAATGACCGTTTTATTTTCAGATATCAGATCATTTACCAATATATCAGAAATTATGTTACCTGCGGAAAACTTTAATTTTCTTAACAGTTATCTGAGTAAAATGGGGCCGGTTATTAGAGAAAATGGCGGTTTTATTGATAAGTATATCGGGGATGCAATTATGGCATTATTTCCGGATGATCCAGGAAATTGTGTACAAGCAGCTATTGATTTACGATTAAAATTAACTGAATTTAATACTGAAAGAAGAATAAAGGGTGAAATCGAAATTGATACCGGAATTGGCATTCATACCGGTAATTTAATGCTCGGGATAATCGGGGAAGATAAACGATACGAAGGAACCGTTATTGCAGATGCAGTCAATCTCGCCTCAAGGTTAGAAGGTCTTACCAAATATTACGGAGCCGGTATAATAATAAGCGAAGTAGTTTACAAAAGATTAAAAGATCCTTCTTTATATGCTATACGAATTCTTGATTATGTTTTAGTCAAGGGTAAAAAAGAATCAATTGCAATTTATGAGGTTATCGATAATTCTCCTGACAGGTGTACTGTATTAAAAGTTGAAACAAAACTTCTTTTTGAAAAAGCATTTTATTTGTATACAAACAAAAAATTCTCAGAAGCATTAGAAATTTATAACGAAATCAATCAACTAAATCCTGATGATAAAGCGACAATCATTTTCATTGAAAGATGTAAACATCATATACAATCAGGTGTTGATGATAACTGGATTGGCATTGCGGTTCATCTTGAAAAATAAATAATCATTTCCGAAGTTGAAATCTGTATCAATTTTTAAAAAGAGAAAACAGATGAGCCTCAGATTTTTTTATTTTCTAATTGAAAAAATAAATAATATATGTAATAAATTGTTCATTATATTTAATACCGGGAGAATTTGAGAATGTTTAGAAAAATTATATTAGTCGGACTTTTTTGTTTTACGTTGTCTTTTATCAATGCTCAAGACACATCTTCTGACATTGCACTTGTTGACACAACAACTGACAATACTGCCTCTACTGAAGTAGAAAATACAACAACATCTAAAGAGATTACAGCTGTTGGCGGTTCTATTTTTAATAATGGCTCTATTGATTATGTTTCTGCTAAAGTTTCTTTTTCAATTGAGGCATCTGATGATTTATCAGGTATCGAGGCGTTACATTACAATGTTGACGGTTCTTTATTCGATCTTTACACTGAACCATTATTTATAAAAGAAGAAGGTTTACATACAATTAATTATAAGATGGAAGATAAAGTAGGTAATATTTCATCTGTATATAAATACGACTTTATTACAGATACAACTGCTCCTCAAGTAAAACTTGCTTCTGATGCTGTTGTTATAAAAAAAGGTGTAACGCAATATATTGGTAAAGGTTCAAAGTTTTATATTACAGCGTATGACGCTTTATCAGGTGTTCAATCAATCAATTATGCAGTAGATTCTACAGAAAACAAAGAATATGTTTCTGCAATTGAATTAGCTTCAGAAAAAGGTCTTCATGTTTTAGCAATTTCTGCTACAGACAATGTAGGAAATACTTCAGTTGCTGCTGAATATTCTTACTTCCTTGATATAGACGCTCCAGTTGTTACAATTGCTTCTGCTAAAGAGCCGATTGACATCAACGGTGAACTGGTAATAGCAGGTTCTACATCAATCATTATTACAGCAATCGATGCTGATACCGGTGTTAAAGCAGTATATTATTCAGTTGATGATTCTGATTTTATGCCATACAATGGTGAATTTAAACTTTCATCAGGAAAACATACAATCAAAGCAAAAGCAATTGATCTCGTTGGTAACACAGGTGAAGAAATCACTCTTAATGTAACAGTTGATACTGTTATGCCTCAAGGTAAAGTAATGCTTACTGAAAATAAATAATTTTTTACTTTTAAAAAGGCTGTTTCATGTATTGTGAAACAGCCTTTTTTGGTTTATTGTTAAGATTATTTACTTTGTTATTGTTATCTATTTCACATAATAATAGATATTTATTGTTATAATATGTAAAAATGACATATAATTTAATCTCAAAATAAGAAAAATGTTGACATTATTAACCATATCTATTATATTTTAGCAGTTTTAAAGATGTTTTAGTGAATAAATTAGTTTAAATGATAGGAGTTACAAATGGTAAAAATCGCTATTAATGGTTTTGGTAGAATTGGAAGACTTGTATTTAATGCTTTAACTGAGCAAGGGCTTCTTGGTAAAGAAGTTGATGTTGTTGCTGTCGTAGATATGAGTACTGACGCAAAGTATTTTGCTTACCAGTTAAAATACGATTCTGTTCACGGTCAGTTTAAAGGTGAACTTAAAACTGAAAAAAGTTCTGCTGCCGCTACTGAAGACGATGTTTTAGTTGTAAACGGACATAAAGTTAAATGTATCAAAGCTGTTAAAGAACTTAAAGATTTACCTTGGAAAGATTTAGGTGTTGAGTATGTAATCGAATCAACCGGTGTTTTTACAGAAGATGTAAAAGCTCAAGGTCATATCGATGCAGGTGCTAAAAAAGTTATCATTTCCGCTCCTGGTAAAGGTGCCGGTGTTAAAACTATAGTTATGGGCGTTAACGAAAAAGAATATGATACTGCTAAACACAATATCGTTTCTAACGCTTCTTGTACTACAAATTGTCTTGCTCCTGTTGTAAAAGTTCTTCTTGATACAGTTGGTATCGAAACAGGTTTAATGACAACAATCCATTCATATACTGCAACTCAAAAAACAGTTGACGGTGTATCTGCAAAAGACTGGAGAGGTGGTAGAGCTGCTGCTATGAATATTATTCCTTCAACTACTGGAGCTGCTAAAGCTGTAGGTGAAGTTCTTCCTTCAACAAAAGGTAAAATGACAGGTATGTCATTCAGAGTTCCTACTGCAGATGTTTCTGTTGTAGACTTAACTTTTACTGCTTCAAAAGATACTTCAATCGAAGAAATCAATGCTGCTCTTAAAACAGCAAGTGAAACAAATCTTAAAGGTATTCTTGGTTTTTGTAACGAAGAAGTTGTTTCTACTGATTTTATCCACGACAAAAGATCATCTATTTATGATTCTCTTGCAACTCTTCAAAACAATCTTCCCGGTGAAAAAAGATTTTTCAAAATCGTTTCATGGTATGATAATGAGTGGGGATATTCAAACAGAGTTGTTGATTTATTGAAATATATGGCTGCTAAGAAATAATTAAAAATTTCCGCAAAACGGAGAATTCAACTTAGAATTCTCCGTTTTTTTTAAATACGACTATTTAAGGAGTTAATAATGGCTATAAGTAAGAAAACTATTAAAGATATTGATATAAAAGGTAAAAGAATTATAATGAGAGTTGATTTCAATGTTCCTATTAAGAACGGAGTTATTAACGATGACACTAGAATTCAAGCTGCATTACCATCTATAAAATACATACTGGATAATGGTGCACAATCATTAGTTTTAATGTCACATCTTGGTGATCCTAAGAAAGATGCTGTTAAGGCTAAAGAAAAAGCAGGTGCTGCCTGGGATGAAGCTAAATATATGGAAGGTCAACACAAAATGGCTCCTATTGCTGCTCACCTTGGTAAACTTATCGGTAAAACAATCAATGTTGCTCCTGATTGCATGAGTGATGCTACTAAAAAGATGGTTGATTCTTTAGGTGCAGGAGAAATCCTTCTACTTGAGAACACAAGATTTCATAAAGAAGAAACTGCTAAAGAAGATGCTGATAGAGACGTAATGGCTAAAGTTCTTGCAACGTATGGCGATATTTTTGTAAATGACGCTTTCGGTACTGCTCATAGAGACCACGCATCAACTGCATCAATTTGCAAGTTTATGAAAGGTGCTTGTGTTGCCGGTTTCCTTATGGAAAAAGAACTTGAATTTCTTGAAGAAAAGATTGTTAAAAATCCTGCACATCCATTTGTTGCAATTGTCGGAGGAGCGAAAGTTTCTTCAAAGATTACAGTTATTGAATCATTAATGGAAAAAGTTGATTCAATTATAATTGGTGGCGGTATGGCTTTTACTTTCTTTAAAGCTATGGGAATGGAAGTTGGTAAATCTTTGTGTGAAGATGATCAGATTGAAACAGCAAAAAAAACAATGGCTGCTGCTAAAGCTAAGGGTGTTAAATTCCTTCTTCAAACAGATGTTGTTGCCGCTGATTCGTTTTCAAATGACGCAAAAACTATCGTAACTGTTGCAATGAAAGATATGCCTAAAGACTTAATGGGTCTTGATATAGGACCTGAAACAACAAAAACATTTAATGATGAACTTTCTAAAGCTAAAACAATTTTCTGGAATGGACCCGTTGGCGTTTTTGAAATGGAAAAATATGCAAAAGGTACATTATCAATTGCTCATACACTTGCAAATTTAAAAGATTGTATTACGGTAATTGGTGGTGGAGATTCTGTTTCTGCTGTTAATAAAGCCGGAGTTGCTGAAAAAATGACTCATATCTCAACAGGTGGCGGTGCATCTTTAGAACTTGTTGAAGGTAAAGTATTACCTGGTGTTGCTGCACTTAATAATAAATAGTTTTTAGTTTATACAAGGGCAGATCAATTATGGTCTGCCTAATTTAAAAATAAGGAATTCATTATGGATAGAGTATTTAATTTTAATCCGGGTCCTTCAACCCTTCCTGTTTCTGTTTTAGAAGAAGCTGCTAAAGACCTTGTTAATTACAAGGGCAGTGGAATGTCAATTATGGAACATTCTCACCGTGGTAAAGAATATGAAGCTGCTCATAACGAAGCGATATCTTTAATCAAAGAACTTTATAAAGTTCCTGAAAATTTTGATGTACTTTTCCTTCAAGGCGGAGCTTCTTTACAATTTGCCATGATTCCTATGTGTTTATTAAGGGACGGTAAAAAAGCTCTTTATGTTAATACCGGTACATGGTCACAAAAAGCTATAAAAGAAGCGAAAATACTTGGTAAGAAATTTGACATTATTGCAACTTCAGAACCGGATAATTTCAACAATATTCCGGCAATTCCTGCAATCAAGAATGACGGCGAAATAGACTATGTTTATATCACTTCCAATAACACAATATTTGGTACTGAATTTCATAAATTACCTGAAACTAATGGAATACCATTAATTATTGATGCATCATCTGATATTTTCTCTGCTCCAATTGATTGGAAAAATATCGGAGTTTTATTTGCCGGTGCTCAAAAAAATGCAGGACCTTCAGGGGTTGCTGTTGTGATTATCAGAAAAGATCTTTATGATAGAGAACCAGCTAATGTTCCAAGTATGTTACGATATACAACTCATGCAAAAGAAAATTCACTCTATAATACACCGCCTACATTCAGTATTTATGTAATCGGCCTTGTTATGAAGTGGATCAAGTCTCTTGGCGGAATTGATGCTATGTATACAATCAATAAAGAAAAAGCCAAAATGGTATATGATGCAATTGATAATTCAAACGGTTTTTACAAAGGTCATGCCGTTAAAGAATCAAGATCATTAATGAACATTACATTTACGCTTCCAAAACCAGAACTTGATGATAAATTTGTTTCTGAAGCAAAAGCACTTGGTTTATATGGCTTAAAAGGTCATAGATCAGTTGGTGGTATGAGAGCTTCAACATATAACGCAATGCCTGTTGAAGGTTGTAAAGTTCTTTCTGAATTTATGAAGAAATTTGCAGCTGATAATAAATAATAATTGATTTAAAAGGAGGCAAACAGCCTCCTTTTTGATTGCTTAGCAAAGCTGTCAAACCCGCCCTGTCGAAAGAAACTAAATGCGTTTATATTAACGGGCTCCACTTTACTCGATTATTAATAATAATTTACCGGATAATCATAAAAGTCTTCATCACCTTTTTTTCCGCCCATTTTTATACCAGGCTCAACAAACACATATATAAGTGAATTTTTTGATGAAGATACTTCTTCTAATGTCGCTTTAATTGTTCTAATTTCATAACGATAGTTAGCTTTGAAATAAATGATTGAAGATGTATCTGTATACGAAATATCTCCCGATCCTTCTTTTTTTTCAGCAATATATATTTTATCTGCTTTACTACAAGTTAATTCACAGGAAATTCCGTTATTAAACCAATAATCAACACTTTGTCCAGGTACGGTCGTTGATAAATTTGTAACACCACTTAAAGTAATAACAATTGAATCATTAGTTGAATTAGAAGATGTAATTATTCCTTTATCGGTATCTACAGCGCACGAAACTGATAGAATTAATAGTATTACGCTTGTGAGACTCATGCAAAAATTTGAGATTAAAAGATTATTTTTGCATGAAACTTTTGTAAAAAGTAATTTCATTATTTCCCCCTATAATTAATTTGCAGGATAGTGATAATCTGTATTTTTTCCGGGAGAAATTCCCGGACGAACATCAACCAAAACTCCATTATCATCATTAATTAAATCAATATGATATTCATAATGAAGCATAAAAATACAATCCGGGTTATCTTTTTGTATAACAATTGCACTTTTTGATGCATTATCTTCAATAAGTTTACCAGCTGTAACATTATCAATATTGTCTGCTGTAATTTTTCCGGTAATAATTGAACTAATCCAGTAATCATAAACACCGGATGCACTTAATGAAGCAAAAACATAATTGTCACCTATTTTAAAGTTAGTTATATCCTTACCTGTTAAATTATAAATTTTTATTAACGAAGTATTATTATCAGGAACACAGGAGAACAAAAACATCACAAAAATAATTAAACAAATTTTAATTTTCATAACCAATTCCTTTTTAGTACATACCAATTGTTCTGTTAAATCCGCTTAATGGAACAGGCATTACTGATTGTGATTTTGTAGTTGATATAGTAGACGGTTTGTTTGTATATTCTCCAACTTTTATATAATTAATTATTTCTTCTAAACAAGGCTCGTTAACATCACCTAATTGATAGTCCATGTTATCAGCGACTTCCGAATTAACATTAAAACCATCATAAAAATCACCATAACCTTCCGAATTATAGCCTCTAAACATAATAGGATAAAAAACATAGTTCTCATACGTAAAGCCCATCATTCCAACACATTTTCCGTGAGTCGTTGTACCGACTAATTGAACATCAATATAAGGTTTTAAAGAATTTATTAATGATTCACTTGCCGATGCTGTTCCGCCTGTTGTTATAAAAAATACTCTTTTTATACCAATGGGTGTAATTTCTGAATCAAAATAATCTGTAAATGTCCCATATTTAGGCATTAATGACGTTAAATAATAATCGGACTTATAAAAGTAATAATTAAAACTGGAATTAAACAAAGCTGATGCCAAAATAGATGTAGTCCTGCCATTCGTGTATGATTTTTGGAAGATCTCACCTTCTTTATTATAAATAAGACTTGCTAAATGCCTTGAAACATCAACAACTCCGCCACCATTATATCGTAAGTCAATTACTAAATCAGTAATACCGGAAAATGTTCTAAATACCGTATCTAAATCATTATATCTATACGTGTTCAATTCGTTATCTTGATTGTATGGTTCTTGAGCAAAAGCGAATTCAGTATATGCAAAATACCCTATCCTCCTGTCGTCTGAGGTGATAATTTTATCTGAAAAAACACGCTGAGAATTAAATTTTTCTTTATTCAAAACTACGGTATTTTCAGTCCCACTTATATCTTTATAAATTAATGAGATTTTACTTTTTCCATTAAATGCTTTTTCTAAATTACTCATACATTCATCGTAGTCGGCAATACCTGATAACATAATACCATCAATTGATAAAACAGTATCACCTCTTTTAATACCAGCATCAGTTGAAGGAGAACCTGCATTTACATATCCAATTCTTATATTCCATACATTATTTTCTTTAACTGATAATAAATAAAGCCCAAAACCATATTTTTCATTATACTCTAAATCAAGGCTATTATCTATTTTATACATATAACTCCACTTATCTCTTTCCTTGTAAAGTAGAGCATCGTATAATTCCTCAGGAGTAGTGTAATCCGCATAATTTACGTCAGGGATTTTATCATTCCATAAATAAACATCTTTCATTGTTTCATAAATAAATTCATTTATCCCGGGATGAGTATCCTTAAATTTTACTTCAGGTGAACACTGAAATAAAAATGGTAAAACGATTGCTAATAATATTGATTTTGTTATAATATTTTTTTTCACTTTAATTCCTTGTTTAATTCTCCGAGATTTTAACCGCGTATGTTCCATAACTCCATCCCTCTACAAGAATAGTTATAATTTCATCTGCTATAGGATTTATAACCGGTGAAGAAGTAAAGCCTGAATCCCGGTTTTCAAAATATGTTGAGGTTTTATCAGCGTGAAATAAAGAAACCCTGACATCGGCTGTTTTATTTCCATCACCACTATATTTATCATTCCATTGAATGGTATAGCTTTTGCCTGAGCTTACTTGAAACTTAAAAGAAGCTATAATGTCGTCACTAAAAGTTCCATCATACCAGGTATTATTTACAAGTAACACACTGTCAACTACTGTTATATTACACTCTGCATATTTAGTTGAATTCTGAACTGAGGTGGCTTTAATTTTTACATTTCCTAATTTTTTTGGTGTTACCAAACCGCTTGACGATACTGTTGCTATTGATTCATCAGTACTTGTCCATGTGACTGTTTGAAGAGTTTCTTTAGGAAGTACCGATGAAGTAAGCTGTACGGTTTTTACCATATTTATCCTGGCAGTTCCCTGCAAAACAACAGAGTCGGCAGGAATTAATTCAGGACATTCATATCTTAATGCAAAAGTTCCTTTGTAATAATAAATATTTTCTGGTGCGACTTTTATATATATTGTTTCATTTTCTGTAGGCGTTATCGTTGGTGCAGTTATATAGTTATCCCTCTTATTAAAATAATAGGTGTATTTATCTTTATGATAAGTACTCACTGAAATATCACAAGTTTTAGTTTTATCTTCTGTATCATAATCATTCCAGCGGATTCTATATGTTTTCCCGGCTATACCATCAAATTTAAACCACATATCAGAATTATCATCGCGAGTCATATCTTTCCATGTATTATGAGTCAGCTGATATGCATCTAAGATTGTTAAAGAACATTCTGCATATTTAGTTGAATCCTGAACGGAGGTTGCTTTAATAGTTACATTCCCTACTGTTTTTGGTGTTACCAAACCGCTTGATGATACAGTTGCTATTGATTCATCAGCACTCGTCCATATGACTGTCTGGAGAGTTTCTTTAGGAAGTACCGATACAGATAACTGTTTCGACAATGCAATATTAACTTCGGCAGTTGCCGTTAAAATAACAGATTCAGCAGGTATTATTTCAGGGAATTCATATTTTACTGCAAATGTACCTTTTGAGCCGGTAGCTTTTATATATATAGTTTCATTTTCTACAGGTGTTATTGTTGGGGCAACAGAATAATCAGACATTCTATTAAAGTAATAAGAATATTTATCTTTATGATATACAGTAATGTATTCATCGCTTGTTTTAGTCCTTAAATCCGTGTAAGAATCATTCCAGCGGATTCTATATGTTTTCCCGGCTATACCATCAAATTTAAACCATATATCAGAATTATCATCACGAGTCATATCTTTCCATGTATTATTCGTAAGTGAATATGCATCAATTATGGTAATATTGCATTCTGCGTATTTTGAGGTATCGTTTGTTGATGTTGCTTTTATCTTTAACGTACCGGCTTTTTTAGGAGTAACAACTCCTTCTTCTGATACTGTGGCAATAGTGCTATCGGCAGTGGTCCAGATAACATCTTGAATTGAACCTTCCGGCAATACTGTATGTACAAATTTTTTAGTTGACATTAAACTCATTTCGATGGTTGCCGGTAACTCTACTTTTTCCACCGGTATTAGTTCAGGGCAATCATATCTTACTGCAAATGTACCTTTATCGTTACTATAGTTACTCCCATCTACTTTTAAATAAATTATTTCATTTACTGTCGGTTTTATTGTAGGGGCTGTTGTGTAACTATTATTTGCAAGAATATAATTATAAGAATCAACTTTGTCTTGATGGTAAGCATATACATATATATCACAGGTTTTAGTCTTATCTTCCGTATCATAATCATTCCAGCGGATTGTATACGTAAGACCTGATTTCGCATTAAATTTAAACCATTTATTCTGATTTGAATCAATATTTGAATCTTTCCAATTATTTGGAACAAGTTCAACAGCGTCATTTACTGTTAGTAAACATTCCGCATAAATAGAAGTATCTTTAACTGAGGTCGCCTTGATTTTTACTTTACCGGGTTTAATTGCTGTTACTAAACCTGTTGAGGATACATATGCAATACTGCTGTCAGCACTTGACCACATAACTTCTTGTAATGTTTCCTCCGGTAACAAAGATGCTGTAATATATTTTGAATTTATGAAATCAATTTGTTCTTCTGCCGGTAGATTAATCTTTGTTACAGGAGTTAATGAGGGAGTTTCATATTTTATTGAATATGTTCCATCATAACGATTATATGAGTCAGATTGGACTTTTAAATAAACTGTATCATCATCAGTAGGTTTTATTAATGGAGCAGTTGTGTAATAATCTTTTCGATAAAAATAGTAATCGTTTTTATCTTTATAATAAGCAGTCACATAAATATCAGAAGTTTTAGTTTTATCTTCTGTGTTATAATCATTCCAACGAATTCTGTACGTTTCACCTGCTTTAACATCAAATTTAAACCACTCTATTGAATTAATTGTGTCACGAGTTACATCCATCCATGTATTGTTAATAAGAGGATAAGCATCAAGAACTGTAATAACGCATTCTGAGAATTTAGATGCGTCTTTTGTTGATGCTGCTCTAATTATTACCGTCCCTGTTGTTTTAGATGTTACCAAACCGCTTGATGAAACTGTTGCAATCGCACTATCGTTACTGGACCAGGTAATATCCTGGATTGTTTCAACCGGTAACAAAGAGGCTGTTAGTTGTTTAGAATTATCAGTTAGCATTTCTGCTGTAGCAGACAATACTACTTTTTCAACAGGAAATAATGAAGGACTTTCGTATTTTATTGAATATGTACCAGTGGTATTTCCATAATAAGCAAGTTCAACTTTTAAATAAACTGTTTCATCAGCAGTAGGTTTTATTAATGGAGCAGTAGTATAATAATCAGTTTTATAAAAATAATAATCATTTTTATCCTGACGATAAGCACTTACAACTATATCACAAGTTTTAGTATTATCTTCAGTGTCGTAATCATTCCAGCGAATTCTATATGTTTCCCCTGCCTTAACATCAAATTTAAACCATTCGACTGTATTATTATAATTGTCACGAGTTAAATCCATCCAGGTATTGTCAGTTAGAGGGTAACCATCAATAACTTTGACTATACACTCCGCATATTTAGAAGCATCTTTTGTTGATGTTGCTCTAATTGTTGCTTCACCAACTTTCAATGCTTCAACGTTTCCATTACTATTGACTGTAACAGTTTTTTCGTCACTCGTTGTCCAATTAACACCGGAGTCGATATCCTCAGGCAATACTGTGGCTGTAAGTTGTTTTGAATTATTAATATGAATTGTATTTTCTTTTTCAATGGAGACGCTTTCAACAGCCAGTAATTCCTGGCAAACATACTTTATAGCATAGCTTCCCGGGGTATTATTATACATTGAGACATCAATGATAATATTTTCTGATTTATCCAAGGTAAATTCCTTTCCATAATAATAATAATAAGTATAGTCGGTGAATAAAGTTTCTCCTGAATACTTATACCCTTTTAAATTTACAAGTCCTTTTTTAGAACCGGAAGAATTATTTTTATCATCTATCAATATTTTATATATTTTACCAATAACTGCAGGTATTACATAATAATCTACTTTGTCAGCTGTAGTGTCCCCATCAAACCATAATCCATTTTTCAGTTCAATACAGCTCTTAACACTAACTAAACAAGTTGCTGTTTTGGAAGAATCGTTCTTACCTGTGCATAGTATCTCGGTTTGCCCTTCATTAACTCCGGTAACAATTCCATTACTATCAACAGTTGCTATAGTTTCATCTTTAGAACTCCAGTTAACTAAAAATGATGATAAAGGAGGATCTGCTGTAATAGTTATTTTTTCTTTCATCGACTTTAAAACAGAAATTGATTTTTCTAAATCAATTGATTTCATAGTAATATCTGCTGTACATACATATACAATTGAATATTTTCCGCTTGTTTTTACTGTTGTTCCTGTTATTTTCAGATATGCAACTTCTGTCTTTAATGCTTTAATAACAACCGGTTTATTATATGCTGAATCCACAACTTCGAAATACGGGGTCTTTTTATCATTTTGATAAGCAGAAACAAATATATCAGCATAATTATAATCATAATTTTCATTCTTATCTTTCCAGAAAATAGAGTACTCCTTGTCTTTTTCCAAATTCATAGGAAACCAGACGGTTTCATTTGCTTCAAGAGTAAATAGAGTATCCCAACCAAGTGTATCTCCTATCTGATTAGTAGCAGTTACATGTACAAGACAGTCTACTTTAATTGATTGATTTTTCTTATAACTTGCTGTTATGATAGCTTCTCCGGCAGCAATTCCCGTTATTATACCTTTTGATGAAACCACAAGAATATCATTATTTGATGAACTCCAGATTACTTCCTGACTTTCAGATGCCGGGGTTACAGTAACTTTGAGTTCTTTATCAACCCCGGATTTAATTGTAATATCTGATTCTGAGATTTTTAATTGAATACTTGGAGGAGTTATCATATCATTTTGAGTACATGCTGTTACTAAGATTAGTGCAAGAAGTAAAAATATAATTTTCTTCATAGTTTTTTTCCTCATTATCTCTTAAAGTGATTTTTTAATATTTATATTTAACCGTATTTCCATTCCAACAACTACATTAACACTTACCAAAGAAGAATCATTATACGGATTTTTGTTTGTACCGCTTGGGAAATAATATGTTTTACCGAATAACATCTCAAAAAAAACTCCCAATGATGTTGATGCGTATTTTACATGAGCTCCCGGGAAATATGCAGAAACATAAGGGCCGAATGACCAATATGGGGAAATATGATGAAATTCTGTATAATCTACAAATGTCGAAAGAAAATTATACCGAACGCTCGTTCCATATTCAATACCAATGTAAGGGATAAAATTTCTTGCAAATAATGTCCTCATAAAAAACTTGCTGTTAAAACAAATATTGCCATCAATTACTGTTCCAAGATAACCGCTTAGCCCTATTTTAGCTACAGCACCGCCACCGAAAGCTATTTTCCTGTTTATAAAATAATCTACGGAAAAAGGCAGGTTTAGTGAAATAAATGAATTAAAAGCATATTCAGTACCCAATGCAAAACCACCATTATCAAAATCGTAACCAATACCAAATGAAACTGATAAAAGGTTTTTTGATGTTATAATTTCTATAAGACTTTTCAATCTCGAAATCATTGCCATATCAAGATTATTGTAGTTTATTAAAAGGTAGGAATCATATTTTACTGTTAATTTGCTTAATTTAACATATGTCTTTGATTTACGATAAACAATAACGGTATCTTCCGGTTTAGAAACCTGGTTGAAACCTGATTCTATAAAATACGCTTTATACTTCTCAAGTTTATCGTTATAATTCATATCATTACATTTTATAGCCTGAATAACACATGAAATAACTGAACCTTTCAATTTAAAATAAACATAATTTACTTCATCACTATTATTGGTTATAGATCCATCGTATATCCATTCTTTATAATAACTATCTATTAGCGCCGGCTTAATTTTCTTCTGGTAATAGTTGAATTCTTTGAGATTCATTTTTAGTGATAAGTCAGGAATATTCACAATATCATCTGCAAAAATTGCTGTCAGGCAAGAGAAAAAGATATATAGTAAAAAACGTTTCATTTATTTTCCCTTGAGAATTAAAATCTGTATGAAGTTCATAATATACAACAATATCAATTTAATGTAAACTCTTAAGATTCTTATGTGAGATCTTTTGAGTTATATCTCCCGCCTCAATAAATAAAAACTGACTTTATTAAAAAAAAAAGCTAAAATGTAAAAAAAGTGACGATACAATAAAAAGAACTACTATTAATATAAGTATGATGAAAAGAAAAATTATTCTGACATTTTTTACTATATTCGCATATTCAAATAATATTTTCGCCGAGGATGTGGTATCTGAAATTAATAAAGCAAAACAATTAATTAAAGAAAATAATTATAAAGCAGCTTTAGAGATTTTATCTTCTAAAATTGTCACCGGAAGTGACAATATTGAAGAAGTATTACAATTAATTAATACTATTGAAAAAAAGAAACTGAATCTAATAGATACATCTAATAAAGTTATGAATTTATTTTCTAAAAATGAATTTGAAGAAGCAAATAAATTAAGTAAAACACTTGATTTATCAGGTATTTATGATGAAGAAACCAATTTTATTATTGAACGTTCAAAAACACTTCAAAATACAATTTCTAAAAGAGTAGGATTTATAAATTTTGTATTGTTAATTGAAAATGCGATTATACAATATAGATTCAAAGATGGTTTAAATTCTATCATGGAAGCTGTCACAATTTACGATACAGTAGTAGATTCTACACTAAAATCAGATTTTAATGCTCTTTATAAAGAAATATATACCAGTACAATTTTTGACTATCCTGAATCAACTATAAAAAATATAGAAAATTTTGAAATTAAATTAAAATCATTAAATGAGATTTATACAAAATTAATTATTATTGAAGACAAAGTAAGATCGCTATCTCTTCAATTTAATTCAGCCATTGAAAAAGAATCAAATCCTTCAGTTCGATTAGGTCTAAGTGCCTATAAAGCGGGAGCCGATAGAACAATAGATATAATTATCAGAACCGTTCAACGAAATTATCGAAATTTTCTTAATGAGATTTTTAGTTATTCGGAAAATATAGTAAATGCCAACGATCCGGACATTATTTCAAAATTATTATATTTAAATAACTTTCTAAAAAACAATAGTTTTGACCAATTAGCTTTTTATAAAAATAGAATTGATTTTAATGATTCACGATATTTTGAGCGATCTAAACTTAATATTTATGATTATCTGACTTATATTTCAAAAAAAGACCGATTGTATTATAAGTACAATGAACAAATTCTGATAAGTAAAGCACAAACGTTAGAAAATGTTCTGATCGATCACAAAAAAAATATTAATGATGGTGAATTAATTCTTGCCGGTGAAACATTAAGAAAATTAATAACCAATAATACCGAAATTAGAAATATGAAAACAGCTTTTGAATCATCAATCTCCGGTGCTTTTTTTGAAACACCACTTAATAAAATTGATAAACCGGTTTATGCAACCCTGACAAAAAGAATTGAAGAAATAAACAACAGAATCTATGATGAAACAGCCCAACTTGAAAATACAAGAATAACAATCAGTAACCTTTTAGTCTCAGCTGATAAACAATTTAGAAGTGGTGAAATATCCCAGAAAAACAGTTCATTCGATAATGCGACTCAATTTTATGAAGCTGCTAAAAATGATTATATTCAAATTATTTCACTGACAAAATCAAAAGAAATTGACCAGAAAATTGGATTAATTAATCAGCGATTAAAAGAAATCGAAACTGAATTATTCCGTAGAGATATTGAATTAGCAGAAAATTTTGTTCTTTCCGCACGTAAGTTTTTATATAATGATGATTATATAAATGCTAATACTGAAATAAAAAAAGCACAGGAATTATATTTAAAACATAATCAGAAAAGTGAGTTTGCCGATAATTTACAACAGAGAGTTGAAACCGCGATAAAGTTAAGAAGAGAAGTTGTTCTTAATTATGACGACGCTGCATATAAAAACATTATTGAATGGTACGAAAATGCATTACAAAGTCTTGAAAAAAAGGATTATACCAAAGCAGAGCAATTTAAAGATAAGATTTTAAGTGAAAAACCGTTTTATGAAAAAGCACGACAATTGGAAATTAAAATACTTCTGGCACGAGGTGATACTGAATTTTTCAAAACTAAATACAATGGTTACCTGACTGAAGCAATGAATTATTACAATGAAGGTAATTTTGCCAGAGCACTTAACGGATTTACTCAATTACTCGAATATAATTATGATACAAAAAGACTTAATGACCTTATTTACAATTGTAACCTCAGACTCGGGTTTATTGCAAAACCGGTTCAAACTGTTGATAAAGGTAAAGCCGTTGCACTTATTGACCGGGCAAAAAAATTGTATGAATCAGGCAATTTTGATAATGCCTTAACTCTGGTAAATCAGGCATTAACGATTTGGGAAGAAGTGCCGGGCGCAAGTGCAATCAGAATAGGTTCATTGCGAAGACTTCATAAACCTTTACCATCAATGTCTGTGGATAATGAAAGAAAATATGCTCAGGCAACAAGAGCGTATTCGGAAGAAGACTTTAAAAGAGTTATAGAACTAACAGATCAAATACTCGCTATTGAAAAAAGTGAAAAGGCAATACAGTTAAATAGTAATGCAAAAAAATTGCTTCTGATACGGGAAAGGGGATTGTAATCATAATGCTGCTAAAAAAATTATGCATAATTTTATTATTGTATTCTTCAACACTCCTTTTTTCTGAAAATATTTTCTGGGATAATGAAAAACTGATAATTAACGGAAAAATCGGAAAAATAAAAACGATTGCAGAGGGTAATTCAATCTATTTATTCTATGCTGATATGAAAAATTACACAGCAACAAATACAACTTTTGACATACAGTGTATGATATCAAATGACGGAAGAACTTTTAAGACCACAAACATATCGATAGAAAATGGATATACCAATACTGAATACGGTTACGATTTCGATGCCACTATTATAAACGGGAAAATATACATAATTTATCGTGAAACATTAAAAAAAATCACTCTATATGAAATTGAAATTGCTCGAGGCTTTAAGAGACAACTGTATGTATTCGAGGAGAATGAAAATATCCTTTATCTCCCTAAGATTGATTTAGATACGAAAGGAAATATTAATATACTATACTATTCCTACGGTTTATCGGAAGAGCTTATTTTTAAAAGCATTACATTAACCGGATCACTCGTAAATTCCAGTAAAATTGGTAAGAATCTTCAATCTGTTTTAAACCCGGAAATAAAATTTTATAATGACATCATTTATGTTGTGTACCAGGCACGAGAAGCAACCGCTTCAGGAGAAGGAAGACAGTTATACTATAAAATATTTATTGATTATTCAAACGATTTCGGGGCAACCTGGACGACAAGCCCTCTTGTTAAAGGTGATGAGGAATTCAGGCAAAATCAAAGACCGCATTTTATTCTGGATGGCACAAAAATTTATATTGTATGGGAAAAAGATGATGAGAGTTTTCTATCACATATTGCATATAAATGTATTGATTTATCAACAAACACCGAATTGTTCAACTCTACAATATCATCTATTCAAAGTGAAGGGTATTCACCACGAATTTTGAGATCAAAAGGTGTTAATTATATATTCTGGTATGATAATAAATCGGGAAGTTTTCAAAATTATTTTCTTCAGGGCGTTGAAAATGAATTAACCGAAATTCAACCGTTAAAACAGATAAAAACACGAACAGTTATGTTAAATCCTGTTTTATACAAATCAAAACCTTTGTTAATATGGAATAACACCGATGCAAAGCAAAATAGACTTTTTCTTCAAAAAAATGATGAATTTGTTGAATCACCAACGCTTTTTGTAAAAGGCGTTGGCAGGGAAGGAATAACCAATAATACTTCAGTCGTACTCAATTGGACACCTGTTCAGGATATTTCCGGCATAAAAGAATACCGATTAATTCTGACACAGGACGCTAACGAAAAAATGGATAGAACTAGAGTCGGTTTGTCATCTTTTATCGATGAACGAACCTTTAACAACCTTGCTGACGGAAAATGGTACGCAAAAATTGCTTCGTATGATAATGCCGGTAATGAAAGTGCAATTCGTGAATTATCTTTTGAAATTGATACCGTTGCACCTTACCCGCCATTATTTAATGATATGGAAAAAAAAGAAGACGGTTCACTTACAAGCAATTCTCCGGTAATTTCATGGCGAAGTGAAGAAGAGGAATATTCAAAATATGAAATAGTAACCAATTATTTTAATGGTGAATTTAATCTTGAAGCAGCGAGAAATAATGCTCAAAAATACATCGCCGGCGCCGGAAAGATAAAAAAAGGTACGATTACCGGTGATTCAATGAGTTCATTTAACAGTCTTGATAACGGCGTTCTTGTTGTCGGTGTTGCAGGATATGATAAAGCGGGAAATAAATCTGATTTTACCTTTCAATCATTTGTACTAAACAGTTACGTTCCTGTGACGTACATAGATTCTGCTGCATTTGTAATGTATGGAATAGTTGATAAAGTTTTAAAAATAACCGGACGTGGTTTTAGTGTCGATGGTGAATTAGAAAGAATAATTATTGACCGTGATAAAATTGAACCGTATGATTATGTTCTTGAAAAAAGAAATCTCAGGGTTGTATCAGATCGTGTTGCGATACAACGTTTTCCAATAGAATTAAATGATGGCAGATATTTTATCGGTGTTGAACATCCTCAACGTGGATTAGTTTTTTCCAGTAAATTTGTACGATATACAACTGAATGGTTATTTTCTTTTGAAAGTAAAGATTACTTTAGTTTTGAACGCATTAAAGGTCTTGGAAAAAGCATAAATGCCACAATGCTCATCTTAACTGCTATAGCAGGTATCTGGTTTCTTCTGTTTTTTCTTTTATTCCGCGGGATATTAATAACGGCAAATGAAAAACGATATGTGAATATGCTGCTCATTGAATTTGAAAACCATAAAGATAGTTTAAGCGACAAAATTATATCAGCTCAAAAAGAGGTTATTATGAAAATAAAAATGAGTCTAACCGTAAAATATACGTTATTAATATTATCACTGGTAATATTAATAGTAACATCAACATCAACTGTTGTCGGAATATTTGCTCTGCGAAGCAGTTCTATCAATTTAACAGAAGAAATAAAAAAACGGTTTGATCAGACACTCACAAATTATCGTGGTGGTATCAATGATATTATTTTCTTTAATAAAGAACGGTTTGAAGCCAATGACCTTTCACGAAGCACAGCAGCCTTGCCGAATATCGGTTTTATTTATTCAGTATTTGATAAAGGACAGGCTGTCGGTTTTTCTGCAGGCGGAAGTGATGATATAACCTATAATAATTTTAATATTTCCGACTTTAAAACTATGGACTCAACAAAAAGAAATGAAACAATTAAAAAATATTTCTATAATGATGATTTAAATAAAGTCGTTGAAATGTATACAAAAAGAATCCTTCCTGAAACTATATCCAATACTGAGTTCACAACCATTTTACCTTCAAAGATCGCAGCGTATCGATTAAAAGTTGATGAACAGATAAAGAAATCTTCGACCCGGGTTGACAGTATCAAATTTGAAAACATTCTTAAAGATATTGATTCTTTTTCATCTCATATTAAAACCCTCTATTCGTATGATTCTAAAAATAAAAAATATATATTAAGTGCTAATACCGAAGAAAAAACAATGAAATCTCTTTTTGATTTTTTTGTAAGTATTGAATGGATTCATAATTCAGTTCATATAGTACCGGAGCTAAATCCAAATGACATACAGGACAGTTATTTATTTTACATGCCGATTTTCCCGATTAATATTGAAGGCGGGGCAAAACAATATGCCGGGGATGTTTTAATTTGTTATTCATTTAAAGATACAAAAAAACTACTTGATGAACAAAGAAAAAATTTAATATTCATTATGCTTGTTGTAACGCTAACGGCAATAGCATTAAGTGCCGTCGGTTCGGTAATTCTCGCTTCATCAACAATCAGGCCTATAAAAAAAATGTATAATCATGTTAATGTAATTTCAACAACTGAGGATTATGAAAAACTTGTCGGTACTGTCAATGAAACCCTGACTATAAATACCGGGGATGAAATTGCAATTCTTGCCAATTCGATTAATGCTATGACTCATAAATTAATTGAAAAAGCAAAAGCTGATAAACAGCTATTGCTCGGTAAGGAAATCCAGAAAAAATTCATTCCTCTTGAGCCTTTTCAGAATGATGAAATTGATATTTACGGTTTTTACGAGGGGGCAAAAGGGGTTTCAGGAGATTATTTTGATTACAAAAAAATCGATGATGAGCACTATGCATTTATTATTTGTGATGTTGCCGGAAAAGCTGTTCCTGCAGCACTTATCATGGTGCAGATTTCAACAATTTTCCATTCATTTACAACAAATTTTAAACCGGGTATTGATAAAATTGAAACAACAAAAATTGTAACAGAAATAAATGACACCGTTGCCGAACGGGGGTTTCAAGGTCGATTTGCTGCAATTCTTGTTCTTATTATGAATATTAAAACCGGTAAAGCATACATTAGTAATGCTGGTTATACACAATTATTAGTTCATAGAGAGGCAACCGGCAAATGTGAATGGGTAAAACTTGACGCTGACAGCGGAGCGGCGGGGGTTTTCCCTTCGTATATGTTACCACATCCGTACAGACAGGAAATTATTAAAATAAATCACGGGGATATCATATTTTTCTTTAGTGACGGTATTGAAGAGTCAAGAAACGGAGAAACCTTTGTTAATGAAGTCGGTGAAGTACAATTTGATGAATTTGGTTTACCGAGAATAATTCAGACACTTGATGCTGCACATGAAAAAACAGCTGAAGGTGTTATAAGTCATTTAATGCAAACAGAAAGAAAATATCGTGGTAATATGGAACAGTATGATGATTTAACTATTCTGGCAGTAAGAAGAGTTTAACAAAAACAGTTGATAAAATCATGTAATTGTTTTATATATAATATACTTTTTGCAGTTTTTCCTCATAGGATACTAAATGAATTTGAAAGTTGTTAAAATAAATCACGACAAATGTCTCAGTTGTTACCGGTGTATATCAGTATGTCCGGTTAAATTCTGTAATGATGCATCAGGTGAGAACATAATAGTTCATAGTGAGATTTGTATTAAATGCGGTAAATGTATTGATGCATGTTCTCATAAAGCCCGATATGGTGAAGACGACTTTGAAGAAGCATTTACTGCAATTGAAAATAACAAAAAATGTGCAATACTTATTGATTCTCCTATTAATGCTTCTTTCAGTGGAAATATTTCCAATTTAAATAATTTTTTTAAGAAAAATGGCATATCAACAATAATTGAAGCCGGGTTCGGTCATGAATTATGTGCAAAAAAATATGCAGAATACATAAATTCCAAGGAAATCGGCTCAATTGTATTAACATCCGTTTGTCCGGTTATCGTCAATTATATTGAGTTATACAAACCTCACTTATTACAATATCTTGCACCTATTGATTCACCGATAATGCATGCAGTGCATATCATTCGTTCGCAATATCACGACCTCAAAGACCATGAACTTTTTTATATTTCACCTTGTCTTGCAAAAAAACAGGAATTCACAAAAACTTTTGACGATAAAGTCTATAATATTACATACAAAAAAATATCGCATTATTTAGATACTAATAATATTGATATTAAATCTGACTATGAGTCTGAAAATGTTGATTATTATGACAGTACTCAAATATTTCCTACTACTAACTGGCTCGGAAAAAACATAAAGAAATATATTACCGATGATACAGAAATCAGAAAAATTACAGGGATTCATGATGTAATTCGCTATTTAGAATCATTTGACTCGTATGATTTTCCATCTGATAAAAAAACCCTTATTGACTTATTAAGTTGCAAGGGCGGATGTGAAGGTGGAAGCGGAACTACTGTTTCATTTGAAAATCAGGATAAACTAATACGTCATACCCTGAAATATGTTGAAAATATAAAAGACTCTGTTATGAACCATATATCGTATACTGATATTGTTAATAAATATTATGACTTAATAAAATCAGGCAGAAAATTTAACGATCGCTCTTCAATAAACTGGGTTGAAAAACCAAGAAAGAATGAGTTAGAACAAATATTTATTTCATTGTATAAAAACAGTCATAATGATATTAAAAACTGTTCGAGTTGCGGTTATCATGAGTGTGATAAAATGGCAACTGCAATTTATAATAATTTAAACAAAACTCAAAATTGCCATTTTTTTCTTCATCAGAAACTTTCCTATCTTGCTTTTCATGATGATGTAACCGGGCTTTTAAACAGAACCGCATTCTACTCAAGAATGGAAGAATCAATAAATCTTGAGATTAAATTCAACATAACAAATCCGAGAATCATTCTGATTCTAGATATCTGGGGTTTTCGCGAAATCAATGAAACACTCGGCAATGATGTTGGTGACGAAGTTCTCGTTAGAACAGCGACACGATTGCGATCAGTTTTATCAGATGGTGACCTGTTATTTAGAATCGGTAGTGATGAATTTGCAATAGTTATGAATGGAGAAAAAACTGAAGCTGAGCTTGAGTCGTATGTTAATGATGTAAATTCATTATTCACGACAAGTATGTATATTGATGATAATGAACTATTTATCAGTATGAACTGTGGTGCATCGGTATTCCCGTTAGATGGCGATACTTCTTCAGCGGTAATAAAAAATGCTGAAACAGCACTTCATGAAGCTAAATTTATAAAAAAAGATTTTGTAAAATTCACCGTTGATATGCATATTAGAACTATAGAACGATTAAACATTATCAACAGTCTTAGAAACGCTTTAGAAAAACACGAATTTGAATTATACTATCAACCTCAATATTCATCACTCGGGCATTTAATAGGCGCAGAAGCATTAATACGATGGGTTCGCCCGGAATTTGGCATTGTTTCACCCGATCGTTTTATTCCGCTTGCCGAGGAGTCAGGTCTTATCGTTCCAATCGGTGAATGGGTTATTGACACTGTATGCAGGGATTTTGTAAAAATAAGAGATCTCGGGTTAGACTTAACATTATCAGCAAATTTATCTGTTCGCCAATTTAAAGATAAAGAACTTATCAATAAAATTGAAATGATGATGAACAAATATAATATCGATAAAAATAAAATGCACCTTGAAATTACCGAAAGTTTTATCATGGACAATGCAAGTGAGTCGGTTGACAAACTTAAACAACTAAGCGATATGGGGCTGAAAATATCCCTTGATGATTTTGGAACAGGTTATTCATGCCTCGGATATTTAAATCATTTGTCTCTTGATGTATTAAAAATTGACAAATCGTTTATCGACCAGATTACCAGTGAATCAGTATGTGTGCCCCTTGTTGATACTATAGTTTCAATGGCAATGGGAATGGGGCTTGATGTTGTTGCTGAGGGAGTCAGTGAATTGCATCATGTTGAATATTTGCGGAAATTTGATTTTGATATCATTATGCAGGGGTTTTATTTTGGCCGGCCTGTACCATTTGACACATTTATTGTGTATGCAATGAATGATTCTTTGAAATTACCGGGTTAATTGTGGAAAAACAATGAATGAATTATATGATCTTATAATAATCGGTGGCGGACCTGCCGGTTTATTCGCAGCGATTACAGCATCTTCATCCCATAAAAAAACACTTATATTTGAAAAAAATGATCGTGCCGGCAAAAAATTTCTTATGTCCGGTTCAGGACGATGCAATATAACCAATGCAATTGATATTGATTTATTTCCTCAAAAATACGGTGAACAACAACGATTTGTCAAACCTGTTTTATCAGCATTTACCAATTCTGATTTAATAAACTGGTTTAAATCCCGTGGTATAATTATGAAAGTTTTACATGACAATAAAGTGTTTCCGGGTAATGAGAGTTCAAAAGAATTACTTGATGTATTACTTGCAGAATGTAAAAAAGCGTCTGTTATCATACAATATGGCGAAATAATAAACAAAATTACGAAAACTGATGATATTTTTACTATTACAGCTCAATCCGGAACATACTACACAAAGAACCTTCTTATTTCAACCGGAGGAGCCTCATATCCGTCAACTGGTTCAACAGGTGATGGATACCGGTTCGCAAAAGAATTGGGTCATACTATCATACCAGCAAAACCTGCTCTCACGCCAGTTTTAATAGAAAATTATCAGTTCTCAGATTGTAGCGGTATAAGTTTTGAAAATATCTCTGTATCTATCATCCGGGAGAATAAAACAATCTACAAAACCCGTGGCGATTTATTATTTACACACAAAGGACTCTCCGGGCCGGTAATACTTGATGCTTCCCGGTTTATAGAAAAAGGTGATACCATCACGATAAATCTGACCCGTTTTAATGATGCTATAGAATTCGAAAAAGATATTAATACGACAAGTAACATTCAAGGAAAAAAAGATATAAAAAACTTTCTCACTTTGTATGAGATTCCTGAAAAAATCATACTCAATGTACTTTCAATGCTATCAATACCTTGTAATACAAAAACAGCTGAGTTGAATAAAGTATGCAAAAAGCAAATTACACAACAACTAACAGTCTTACCATGCAAAGTTGCACAGAAATCTGGATTTAATGAGGCGATGGCAACAAGCGGCGGGGTAAATACTTCTGAGATAAATAGAAAAACAATGGAATCAAAAATAGTTAAAGGGCTTTATTATGCAGGTGAAGTTGTTGATGTTGACGGTGACACTGGTGGATTTAATCTTCAATTTGCATTTTCATCAGGATATACTGTTGGAAAAGCAATTTCACCTTCTCCAACCGGGCTGGTATGATTTTCCATCTGTAGAAATTGGTAATAATTCATTATTGACAAGAGAAATCAAATAAATCGATGTCGGACAAATTGGCATTGTTTCATCTTTCGTATCTGCCATTGACACTGCGATAAGGTCATTCATTTTTGACATAACAAAATTCATCGGATACAAACCGGTTTTTAAAATCTCTTTATGGTAACCTGACATAGAATCACGCATAATAAGCGAATAGCTCACCGTTCCATCAGTGTTCATAATATTTTCAACTACAATAACCCTGTTACTGTCAACCCTGTATTCGGTTGATTTTAATATTTGAATACGAATAAACGAACCGTCAACCATTGTGATGAGATACCCTTGATCTTCGTCCGGTGATTTAAAACGAACGACACCCATCTGGTTGTCATATTCAAGATGGATCGCACCGCCTCGTTCCCTTGTTAATGCTTTTATAAATGCACTTGATCCGCCTGAACTGGAAAATGGTGATATTGCTATGTTTGAAAAAATTTGTTCAGTGCCTGTTTCAATATCAATTGATTTGAAAACCCAACTGTTTTCTCTCTCAAATTTTGACTGTTCAACAGAAATTATTTTACCTGAAGCAAAATCGATACAAAATTGAGCTGATTTTTTTACAATGAGTTCATTTATTTTATTAGTATAATCGTATTTATATAAACCGGTATTTTGATCAAGTTGTACTAAATAGTATATATAATTTGAATCCGGTGAAATTGTATAACTTAATATAACCCCATCTTCAATTGTATTTAAAATAGTTGCTTTTTTTCTCGTAGAATCGGTAATTTCTAAAATCTTACCATCAGAAATGAAAAGTAAATTTTTATTTATATAATTATTAATAAAATCGTAATTAACTATATCACCTTCATCAACTGCAGATTCTCCGGAATATTTTTTTGAAGCATTTTTAGCGTTCTGGTATGTATTATATGTTTCAAGATAGTAACCAAAAAGCCATCCTCTTGTTTCCTGGAATTCAGCCTGATACCAATAATCCTCTACATCGTTAATTCGTACCCGTTCCTCGCTTTTTGAAATAATATTTACAATATCACCCTGATCTACATATCGGATTGTTTTTGCATGTATATCATTTGCTGTCCTGAACCGTAAACGATTAACGGTTACAACGCCATATAAATCAAATTCTTTTGTATATGATTTTGTTTCATGAAAAGAGCCGCTTGTTTCTAACAAAACATCAAGACTCTTAAATTCCTCTTTTTTCATACAGCCGGAGAATATAATAAGTAATGTTAGAAACAAAACGATCAATTTTTTCATTTTAGCTTTTTGACTCCGGTTCTACTTTTGTCGCTAAATATTCAATAGCATCTAATGGTTTAAAATACTTATCAAGTGATCTGCCCTGGTTCGTTTTTTGAATAACCCTCGCGGTTGTATATGTTGTATCAGCTACTTCAATATAAGGGTTTCTTGCAAAAAACTCATCGGAATGAAGTATAAGGTCAGTTACAATGACTTTATTTAACACGCCGTCTTTTACTAATTTCGATAAACGTTCTTCTGCAGGAGGTGAAAACAATCCATAAACAACGGCAACATTTACCTCTTTAGCACCCAATTCTTTATATTTTTTACAAACATCAACAATACTGCCACCTGAATCAATCATATCATCAACAATGAAAACGGTTTTACCTTCAATAGATAAATAATCAGGTTTTAATATTGTTACTTCTTCTACATTATTAGTTAACGAATTTCTTCTTTTATCAACAACAACTAACGGTGTTTGAAACGATTTCGAAAATGATGCAGCAAACTCTTTACCACCGGCATCAACCGAACTGAAGATCCAATCTTTTTTAACTATTTCTTCAAATGCTACAGTTGTTTTAACATGATTTCTTAAAATATATTTCTTTAATAAAGCCTCACCACGTAAATTATCATATACCGTTTGTCGTATGTCAATACCTATTAAAGATTTCATAGAATGGATTTGATACATAATTATATGATCAGCACCATTTGCTGTAATGTTTCTGAAAAAAGTTCGTAAATTACAACTTCCACGCCCTTTTGGTCTGTCACTTCGAGCCTGTCCTAAATTTAATTCCATAATTCTGATTGAATCAACTTTAGATTCCATAAATGCATCAAGTGTATTGTATAATAATAATTCCTGATCAGATAAAGAAAGATTAAGATTTACTCCATTATAATCAGTTATTTTACACTGACTGAAAGTGTGAAAAATAAAAACATCTTTACCTCTGGCACTATTCTTTAATGACACTTCAATTGCACCATTTCTATGTGAAAAATAATTGCATCCTCCGGTTATTGAATCAGCGATAAATTCTAAAAGCTCTTCATCACTGTGAAGATGCTTATCGAGCTCCATTACTTCTTCTTCATCAAAAAAGAAAAACTTCGCGATATCTTCTCTATCCTTTCCGATATCCTTTAAAAAATTTCCGGCAAGCCATTTTGCAACTTTTCTGACATACTCTTCCGTACCCGGTAAAGGATATAACTTAATAGGTCCTCTACTGAAAATTAAATGATGCATTTAGTATCCTCCAAAAAAAATTATTACCTTAATTAAAACTTTTGTATAGAACTTCGTGCAAAATCTCTTATTTATCTCGAATTTTTGCAAGAGCCTCTATAAACAATAAATTAACCCTCGTGAAATGTAAGTTGTTCAGCTATTTGTGAAGATAATGAATAAGATTTAACTTTAATAATATCTACCCGGTGTATCGTGAAAATTTCACATTTCTGCTTGAGTTTTTCGTACATATTTTTATAATCAAAAAAGTCAGTACTAATTAGAAAAAAACGGTCAATGTTTTCGTTGTAAATATAAAACCCTTCATTAAAACCAAATTTTGTATTTTCATATGATTTTTTATACAGTCCGGCTAGAGTTATATCACAATAATTAATTGTAATCATATCTTCAGCAGGTAATTTATAATGCAACGCTGAGTTCCCGACAATAACTATTTGCGATGCAATTTTGTGCATCACATAAATGAAATAAATTAAAAAAATAAATAGTAAAAATATGATAATAAATATATGATTATTTTTAAACAGGATGCCTGTAATAAAAAGTGATACAATCGTAAAAAAGAGTAAAAAAGAAATAGTCATGAATCTAAAATTTTTGGTAAGAATTATTGTGTATTTGTTACCATCTTCCATAATCGATTTTCTCTTTCTAATTAATTTCTGATTTTTATTATCTCCCTTTTATAACATTTTTATTGAATTAATGTAAATTATTAGTTATTATTTTTGAAAATTGTTTTTAATCCGATACTGTAATGAGGCTTGTAGTATATAAAGAATTAAGGAAAATAATATGACAAAGATTAGTATGAAGTTAGGAATTATTTATATATTCCTCGTTTTTTTAAACATTACATTTTTTACCGTCATGGTTTTTGAAAATCAAGTAGATTTGATTATAGATAATGCAAAATTTAGAACAGTAGAAATTACAGATAAACTTATATCATCTATAAATTCATTAAACTATTCAGTTTCAACCTCAAATGAGAATTCAAATCAATTAATTACAAAAATTGTTGATATACTAAAAACCAATGTAAATAATTATGTGATTTTTAATGAAAAGAAAGAAATCTTTGCTTCCTCAGTTAAAGATATTGAAATTTCAGAGAACTATATAAAAAATGCCATAAACGCTTCTTCTGCTAAGAATTTTAGTGATAAAAAATATTCTTTTGAAGTTTCACGTGATCAAATATCCTATTTTATTCCTTTTTATTCTGAAAAAACCGGTGATATTACAATTTCATTTATCATGTCACTTAAAGAAATTGATAATAGGATGAAAAATTTATATCTTCAGGTTTTTGCTATCGTAATTATTTTAATAATACTTCATACATTAATAGGTTACCTTTTAAACATTATAATTGTTAAACCACTGATGGCACTCAAAAGGAAAACTGATGATTTTTCAAGTGGAGATTTCAGTGTGCGGGTAAAAGTTAAAGGTAATGATGAACTTGCCCTTGTATCCTCAACATTTAACAGTATGGCCGAGTCTGTTGAACAATTTATTAAACGATTAAAAAACCAGAATGATCTTCTTAATATGGAGTTGGAAGTCGCAGCTCAAGTTCAGGAAGGTATTTATCCGAAAGTAAAACCAAACGATCACTTTTTAGTATCAATTTATAACAATCCTTTAGAAAAGGTTAGTGGTGACTTTCATGATTTAATCAAATTACCCGGGAATAAATATGGTTTTTTTATAGCTGATGTTTCCGGTCACGGAGTTCCCGCTGCTCTTATTACTATGAAAATTAAAGACTTAATTACCGTTACATCGTCAAACTTTGTTGATCCTGCTGCATTACTGAAATTTTTTAATATTTCATTTGCAGATTTAATGGAACGGTTTTCTTCATATTTCACAGCATCATATTTGATACTTGACTGGGATTCAAATGAAGTTCTATACTCAGCTGCAGGTCATCCTGATGCCTATATCCTTAGAAAAAATGGCACAATAGAGGATCTTAGTGCAGAAGGTTTTGTTATTGGTGTTTCAAAAGAAATGTCTGATACTTTCAGAACAGTAAAAGGTCATATTGAAAAAGGTGATGTAATCATACTTTATACTGATGGAATAACAGAATCAAGAAATGCCAAAGGTGTTTTTTATGGTGATAAAGCATTTCCTGATTGTATTAAAAGCTCAATCGGTAAGAGCGCAGATGAAATTAAACATGAACTTGTTTCTAATCTCAAAATGTATACTGAAGGATTGGAACGAAAAGATGATGAAACTCTCATTATTATTGAGGTAAAATAATGAAGAAAAGAAATTTTACTCTTTTTATTTTAATTGTACTTATTGTCGCTTTAACATTGATGATCATTTTTATTAATAAATCACTTATTTCTGTCCGACTGTATGAGCTTTCACAAAATTTAGAAGAAATCAATAACGATGAAAGCGGGCAAGGGTATATGGATGTGCTATTTAAATATGAAATGAATAGAAGAATGTATAGTGGTAAGATGAAAGAAGAAGACTTAGATTTGGAAGAACTTAAAATATTATCTACATTATCGACCGGTAGTGTTTCACATGACAAGATTAAATCTGATGCTCTTGCAGTTTTACCGTTTGTGAATAGTATTCGTTTTATACTGGGAAAAGATCAAATCTCATATTCAATAGAAAAAAACAAAAGCCATTTTGATATTGCATACTATTATGAAAGAAACGGCTATTTTAAGAAAGCACTTGATTTATATAATGTTATTACCGGGAACTCATCAAAAATTACATCTAATTTATTACTTCATAAGGCATATTGTTTTGCACTTACCGGCGATACTGATAATGCAGAAAAGTCATTAACTCAAATTATTTCAAAATACCGTGATACTGAAATTGCAATTACTGCAGCAACATTGCTTATGCACATTCGTGATTTCAGGCTTGAATCTGAAAAAATACTGCAAAATGATAATCCGACACTTGAGAACTCAATAAAGCTACTTCAATTAACCTCATTTAATAAGGCATTTGAAATGCTGGGGCGTCTTCAATCTGAGGATAAAAACACTGAGTCAAAAATTAAATATTATAAAGCACGATATTACGAAGAAACCGGCGACAAGAATCAAGCAATTGAATTATACCAGGATATAATAATAAATGATACAGAATCTCAATCGGCCGTGCGGGCAAATCGACGAATTTTTCTTGTTTCAATATCTCAACCGGAAAATAAAGAACTTAGAGAGCTGACTTTTAGTAACAACGAATTGCTTCAGGATGATGTTTTTGATACTATGAGAAACCTTGAAAGTAATCTTAAAAATACCGGTCTTATTCAGAATGAAATTCTTGAATTTGATTCAAAAAAGATTGAAGAATATTCTTTGGTTGTAAAACAAGCAGTTGAAAACTTAAAAAAAGTTGAAAAGAAACAAGCTTCAAATGGAAGTTACAGTCTGTCTTACTTTAATCGAAATGGCGAAATAAAGAAAATTGAAAACTATAATAAAAAAGGCAATAAAACAGGTTTCTTTCTCTATATCTATAATTCAGAAGGTAATAGAATTAGAATAGATGCATATGATAAAGATGGAGTTTTATTACAATATTATTAGGATCTCTTTAGAATTCAAAGTCAATACAAGACCTTGCTTCACGCAAATTACTAATGACGGTTGCAACTTCTTTATGTAAAGGATGTATCTGGTACTCTCCGAGAGCTTCAAAACTCTCAAATGTAGTATCCAGCATAACATCCCAGTTATCGATAGGCGCTTTATTGCTATTAATAGAAATTGTTAATTCTTTAATCGACGGAACCTTTCCTTTAAGACCATTCAGTAAATCAGATATTTTCTGACTATTTTCTTTACGCTCTACAATGCTACCTTTTAATTTCCACATAACAATATGTCTAAGCATTTTTAATGTCTCCTCAACTAAAATCTTGTAATATTTTTCAATTGTTTTTAATCTAAATTCCAAAAAATTTCAATATTTTATATCTATACGATAAATATACTTACAAAACCAGGAATATGATATAATTATGTATAAAAAAAGGGGTTTTACAAATGAATAATAAAAAATATTATATATACATACAATTACTATTATCAATTTTCATTTTTAATTCAACCGAATTAGAAATGAGCCCTGAAATTAACGGAACAATAAATAAAATAAGAACATTAAATAATATGGATATATTAAAAATATCATTCTGGACAGGATATACCGTAAACGGCGGTCTCGGTTTTTTTACTATGATCGGACAAACAATCAATGCAATAGAAATAAAAAACAAACTCGATTCTATAAGTTCAAATATGAATACCACATACGGAACTGATATGTCGGAATTAACGTCCTTCGCAAATGCTTATCCGGTTATAGTTTTTGGCATTAACTCAATAGCTGCAGGAACTTCATTTATTCCAGTTACCGGCGGGTTAATATATGGAACATTAAATTATTCTATGGCAATACTTCTGGCAACATTAAGTTCAGTATATCCGTTTAGACTACCCTATTTTAATGATTTCCCCGGTTATAAAGACGATTCATTGTATAATGATATTGTTCAGGTGAACACTTCAATGTTTGATCCGACAAGTTATTTTGCTGTGGGTACGATTTCAATTATTTCAGGGATCGTGGAATTTATACTCTACTTTCACTATCAAAGAGAGATACGAAGAAATAAATATCCCTATTTTCAGAAAATTATAACAATGATTCCCGGAGGAATTTCTATCGGATTAAAACTATGAGAATCTACCGTTTCATTTTATTTGTAATAATCAATATTTCATCCACATTACATGGATTTGATAAATTCAGTTTTATCAAAGATCAAAGCATTTATATAGAATCAACAATTTCAACATCATTAATCATTAATGGTGAAAATCATGGAGTAAGTGAAAATATTGAAAGAACTATACAAAAAATTAATGAGCTCACTAAAGAAGGCGCTTTTATTCAAGGGGTGACGTATTCTTTGCAAAAAACAGGTTTAGCTACTAATAAATTTTTTAAAGTTGATGATAAATATGATTACACTTTTATTAAAACACAATCAGGAAAAGAAACATTTAAAACAGGACGATTCGGTTTAAGAGATTTTCCGATATTGCCCTCAAAAGATTTACTCATTGGGGAGTCCTACCAGGCAGGTGCATCATATTTACTAACTATGTTTAATAAAAAAATACCTGATTTATTATTGGATATTAACTTTGTCTATAGATATCTCGGTGATGAAATTGTAAATGATACAAAATATTCAATTTATTCAGCTCGAGGTATTATAAATCAGGAAAAAGGTAAGGCACTATTTCAAAGTTATCAAATATTAAAAATACTTGGTTTTTCAGATACAATATTCAAATTTAATCAAACCGAAGGTATTGTTTCTTCCATAGAGGAAATATTTGACTGGTGCCTGATTCTTAATGATTTTACGGTCATTGAATTAAGTGGAAGAACTATGACTGCGGCTAAAACACCGCCTCCATTACCTGTTAATAATATGATTAAAATTATTGAAAATAAACAATTCAGTGACATAACCTTAAATAAGGATTTACTCTTATCAATCAATATTGAAAATATACAATTTGCACCGGACAGTCCGGTATTGATGGATAGCGAAATATCACGAATTGAAAGCGTTATTGAAATATTAAAAAGTGCCGGTGTTAGTAAATTTATAATTGTCGGACATACAGCAAATGTTGGAGATCCCGGTATTCAATTAAAACTATCAGAACAAAGAGCACAATCAGTCTTTAATTTTATTATGAAAAAATACACTTTTGATATAAATAATATCTCTTTCACCGGAAAGGGGGGAACTCAACCAATTAAATCAAATGAGACTGAAGAAGAAAAAGCCAAAAACCGGCGGGTTGAATTTATCATTCTGCCCAATTAGACTCATATTAAAAGAATTTTAAAACAGTTTCAACTTGTGCTTTTGATGCTTTTATATTTTCATCTGCTAATAATGTAATAATTTCAGACAGAGTTACATCATATTTTTTCCGTTTAATGCTGATTATTGCATCTATCAGATTATCATTAACTTTCACGAAAAAAGAATCTTTATTAATTAAATATCTTTTCATACGGTCACTATCAGTCATTGATATCTCAAGCATCTGATTTAATTTATTTATTTTAGCCATATAAAAATCAGGATCATGTCTTTCAATATAATTTTCAGGATTTTTTATAGCATCTTCAAGTTTTGTAAAAAACTCTGCTGAATTGATATACACACCATTAATTCTTAGAAAAAAGTCCTCGGCGTTAATTCTAAAGTCGTATTCCAGTCCTTGTGATGTAATATAAAAAAGCATACCGGACGGAATATATTGTATGAGATTCACTTTATTCAATTTTATTTCATCGAGGAGAACTATGATTTCTGTTATATTTTCCAGAACTGAAAATTTTATTAATTCATACCGTACAGAATCCCAACTTGTTATCTGCGTTAATGCTTTTTGAATTTTTGCAGCACTCTCATCAGTAAAATTTAACGGATATTTTACCACAACTCTATTATTCTTTGTATCGAGAAGAGAATTCTTAATTGAAACACCATCACTTGTTGTATCAACTATAGTGAGATTGGTTTTAAACCAGGTTTCAGGATAAAGACTTATACCGGTTACAATAAAAATTATTAGTACTATTTGTTTAATCATTTGATTTCCCCATATCATTCGTTATTGATTTAAGATCAAAAAAAAGCTTATCAAATGGAAGAATACTCTTACCTTGTCTGACTTCAATTATTTTTCCCGTATATAAACCATTAGTATTTTCAATTATCATAGAACCAATATATTCATTATCATTTCTAAATATTTTCACAAGCATTCCTGTTTTAACAGGAATAATATCATTATAGAAAAATGTTATCATATTCAGATTATCTGCATTAACGACTATGCCGGTGTCACCGCTATTTCTTAAATAATGACTAAAAGCATTTCTATGTTGGGAAATGACGGCTGTATTTGTTTGTATAATTGATTTTTTGATAAGCAGATCATCATTTAGTTGCGTAATGATTGCAGTTAATTCTCTTTTAATTCCCTCGGCAGATTGTATAACACTCTCAATAAGTGGAGGTACCGAATTAATATATGGAATGGTTTGTAATATTGAACTAAAGTAAGCAAAGTTTTTAGTCATTTCATCAAGACTATACACCCCGGAAGAATTATTTACTGTATCAAGCGTAGCATCAACAAGAACAGGATTATATGTTGTGATTAATGCAGCAATGTCCGATTCATGTTTTTTATTAATATTTTTAATCTGATATGCATAATAATTATCTTTTTTTGCAATAGTTTTTTTATGCTCTGCATTTATTGAATGTATTTTCTGTTCATAGTTGTCTATAGTTTTTTTTAATTCCAAATCATTAAGCTGTTTCTGACTCTGTAACATTTCTTCATTCTTTCGTGCTTTATCAACCTGCCTCATATCATAGGATTCTATTTTGCTTAAAACCAAATCTCTTTCTTGTAATTTCATTGTTATTTCGTCATTATATTGTGATTTTATAGCATTTATTCGCATTTCTTTCTGATTTTTGTACGATTGCGACATTTTTTGTATAAACGATTTATTTGTTTGAGTTTTCAAAAGGGTGTCGATATTTGCTTCATATTCTTTATTGATTTCTGTCGTTTTCGTATCAATTTCATTTTGAATATCAAGCAGGCTTCTGTTTATAATATTTAAATCGTTTTCATACTTTTTTGTTGCATTCAATAACTCGACAAGATTAACATCTTCAAAATCATCAATATCTATATGTAAATTCTGAAAATTCTTTTCTATATACGTTGTTAAGCCAATAGCAACAATTGAAATTAAAATAATAAACAGAAAAAGAACAATGAGAACAAAATAATTTCTGTTGAACTTAGTTTTAACAAATTCTCCAGAGAGATCATACAATTTTGGAGCTCCTGAAGCAATTTCTTTAAATTCAGGAATAATTTCCGAAGGTAATAATGATTTTTTTATTTCGTCGTCATTGTCCATATTCCATTCCATCCGTCTGGTGATTTATTATTTGCTGTTCTCTCGATAAAAACATTTGAAACAGGTAATGCGGATTGTTTAAAAAACGAATATGCAGCCTCCCAGTCACCTTCAAAATATAGTTGCAACCCTTTTGTAAAAAAATCAATCGCATTCCGCATCGAACTGTCTACTTCAGTAATCTTTATTGGCCAATATACCTTTTTACCCTCAGTTTTCCCTTTTACTTGTACTATATCAATATGGAGAAAATAATACTCAGTTTCATCAACCTCTTTTAAATAATCATTCATTATATATTCTGAGCATATTACGCTAATTTTATAAATACGGGTTAAACCTTCTAATCGGGATGCAGAGTTGACATTATCACCAATAACCGTATTTGTCATTCTTTCGGATGAACCGATATTTCCATAAAATACTGATCCGCCATCAATACCAACACCGACTTCAAGCATAACCGCCTGAAAAATTCTTTTTTCAATAGCCGTTATATACCCTCGCTCTTTAAGAAGTTCTTTTTCTTTTTCACTAATTTTTTGTCGTAAAGATTCAGCAACCATTTGTATCTGATATGCAGCCTTTAATGCATCAGATGATTTTTCCGGTTTATTTTCATCAAACGCACCAAATACCGCTAAAAGCGCATCTCCTATTATCGAACCGATTACTCCATTATTATTTAATATTTTATGTATTGCTCTTTCGTAATGAAGATTAAGTAATTTTATAATATCAATCCCTAACGTTTCTGTCATAAATGTAAAACTCTTAATATCAGAAAAAAGAATAGTTAATTCTTTTTGTGTTCCTTCCAGTTTAATTACTTTATCTTTGTATGCTTTTAATGCAATGTCTTTATTAACAAATTTTAAGAAAATAGAAAGCAGATTATTGATGGAACTCGATAATGAATTAAAAGCTGTACCTAAAAATGTTATATCATCATTAGTTGCACCTTTAAGATCAATAAGATCCATCTTTTGGGTATCTATCATAGCAATAATCGCCTGGGTAATCACTTCAACAAATCGTAAAATATATTGTAATATAAAAATACCGGTTACTGCACATATTAAAGATAATACAAAAATTATAATTGATATATTTCTGAATATTACCCACGTTTTACTATAAAACTCTGTAAGTTGTTCACCTCGAATAATATACATATCCCATGCAGGATTATACTTATATACCCCAATATATTTCTTGTTATCAAACTGAAATGTCAAACCTCCCTCAGTAGCATTTTCTTTTTGCTTATCCAATAATGTTTTAAACAATTCAGTATCTGTAATCAATTGATTACTTTCAATACCTGTAGCAGTTGACTGAAAAAATTTTTTACCTGATATATAATAACCGGCTGCTATGGATTTTTTATTTTTAAATTGGGAAATACCTTTTTTCATCATATTATCAATAGCAGCATCTGTATCATTATTGAATGTAAATATTTCTTTCTGAATATTCGCGTAATTATAAAGTTCTTTTAAGTCTTTTACCATCAGCTCTTTCATCAGATTTACTAATTCAACACGATTAAAGGTAATATTTATATAATTGGTAATGAGATTAGATGTAATAAGAAAGAGTGTAAATGCTAAAGTTATTTTGAGAGTTATCGGTATTATACGAGTATTATCTATTTTACTCCCGAATATATTTTTAAACTTGCCCACAAGAGTCCCCCATCTTATTATAGTATATACCATCTTTTAAAAAAAAGATCGAAAATTTTCATTTTATTCCATAAAAATAAGCCGTAAATAATAGAAATTTTAATCAATTACAAATTATTCCAACTATTTTGATTTTATTTATTGTATAATTACCGGAATTATTTTCTACAGGGGGAAAAATGAAACGATTATTTTTATTATTAACGCTTGTATCATTATCATTATTTACAAGTAAAACGGACATCTTTGCAGCAAAAAAAACTGATAAGGTTTTATCGGTAACCACGGCTGATTTAATTGAAATGAATTTAGTTCAATTAAAATGCTCAGGGCTTACCAATGATTTTGCCAAAGAAAAATTTGCAATTTCACCGGACATTACTATTACTAAAATGGTAAGAAAAGGGCCATATCTTGACATCTCAACAAAAGAACAATTTAAGGAAGGTGTTATTTATACGCTTACCTATGGAAAGACAAAAAAAACTATCGGGTTAAATACAACATTTCTTGTTGAACAACGATTTAATGATATGTATTCAGATAAAAAAATGGGTTACACATTTGAAAATGGTAATTCAACTTTTAGAGTTTTTATTCCAAGGGGAATAAAAGTAAATATCGTTGTTTTCAATAAATATGATGATGAGAACGGTCAGGTAATTGAAATGAAAAACGATGGAAATCAGGTATTTGAATATTCACAACCCGGTGAAATGTGGGGAAAATACTATGGTTATCAGATTATAGAAAGGTCATATTCTCCGGGTAATTTTATACCAAATATGCCCCAGGATACTATTTTTGCAGATCCTTACGGTAAAATTAATGCATCAAACAATGTATTTCCTGCAAAATACCGAACGCTTATTTATGATGACTCAAAGTTTGACTGGCAAAACACAAAGACATTAGGAATTGACATCAATGATACAATAATGCTTGAATCACATGTTAGAGATTTAACAGCACATCCATCCGCAAAATCAAAATTTCCGGGAACTTTCAAAGGACTTATCGATGCAGAAGTCGGTGGTATAAATTATATAAAAAAACTTGGAGTGAATGCCGTTGAATTTTTGCCTTTACACGATTTTGCAAATACAGAACCGCCTTACAAAATTGCTCAAAACGGCATAAGAAATGTATGGAATGTGTACAGCAGAAATTACTGGGGGTATATGACCAATAGTTTTTTCTCACCAGAAACATACTATGGTTCTGATGGTTCAATGGACTCAAAAAAATGGAATGGAACCGACGGAAAAACAGTTGAAGAACTGAAAACAGCAATCAGAGAATTTCATAAAAACGGAATAGCGGTAATGCTTGATGTTGTGTATAATCATATTTCCCAG
Organism: Spirochaetes bacterium GWE1_32_154; assembly: GCA_001829315.1. Lineage (GTDB taxonomy): Bacteria > Spirochaetota > GWE2-31-10 > GWE2-31-10 > GWE2-31-10 > GWE2-31-10. The sequence continues at coordinate 418,187 of MIAY01000001.1, forward strand.
TATGATGTTAATTCACTGAAACTAATTGATTACGATTATTACTTCAAAAAAGTTGAAAAAACCGGATGCGGTAATGAAGTTGAAACACGACGAAAAATGGTTAGAAGAATGGTCCTTGACTCATTAAAATACTGGATGAATGAATATAAAATCGATGGTTTCAGATTTGACCTTGCAGCATCACATGATGTTAAAACAGTACAAACTATTTATGATGAATTACGACTTATTAATCCAAAAGTTTATATCGTAGCTGAGCCATGGGGTGGAGAAGGTGCCAGTACCAAAGCAGATTTCAAGAAAATCGGCTGGTCACTTTGGAGCGATGAAATAAGAAATTCTATTCGTGGCGGAAATAACAGACCGACTGGTCCCGGTACTTCATTTATGTTAGGTACAGCAAACAATGCTTCCGGTTTAATTAATCACTGGAAAGGAACAACATTAGGAAATCCATATCAGTCAGTTGGTTATATTGAATCACATGATGATGCAACAATTGGTGATATAGTACGGATTTTATCCGGTGCATATTCAATACAAAACGCTGACGGCTCAATTAACAGAATTAAAAACCTTGAAGATTACCTTAAACTTAATCCTGAGTTAATTAATGCATCAAAAGTTGGGGCAACGGCACTGTTTCTTACCCAGGGACCGATTATGATGCATCTTGGACAGGAATGGGCTCGTGGAAAAGTGACTCCGGACTTAACGAAATATGGCATTGAAGAACTTGATAATAAAGGAAAACTTGGCAGTTCATCTGATAATGTTGTAGCATTTACCCCGACTCCAAATTCATATTCTGCTGACAATGAAACAAACTACATTAACTTTGATCACATTAAACTTAATCAGGATCTTTTTAACTATTATCAAGGGTTAATTAAACTTAGAAAATCAGAAAGTCTGCTTGGTAATGCAAAACCTGAGCAAGTTACCATTCTTGATAATGCTAATAAAAATTCACTTGGTGTAATCATTGGTGATAAAATAATCGGTTTGGTTAATTCAGATAAAACCAATAAAGCAACGTATACTATCCCGACAGGTAAATATAAAGTTGTCGCTGATAAAAACAAAGCCGGAACTGATACTATTCGTGAAGTGAATGGCGGTGAAATAATTGTTGAAGAAGCATCTTCAATAATACTTATTAAACTATAAAAAAAAGGGTCTGTTCTGAAACATTCAGAACAGACCCTTTTTAAATTATTTACAAAATATGTCCGTAAAACTTATGAACACAATCAGGACACAAACTATGTGTAATTTCCATTTTAACTTTCTGACGTAAAAACTCTTCAATCTCACACCATGTTTCTTCATTAATTCTAACTTTTTTACAATGTGAACATAATGGTAGTAGCATAATGGCATGATTCATTTCTGAAGAAATACGATATGTTTCAATTCGTTGTAAAACTAAACCGCTTGTATCTTTTATCGGATATGATTTATAATGAAAATGTAATGTTTTATCATTGATTTTGAATAATAACCCATCACGTGCAATATCAATAGCAGATTTATTCCACTCACTCAATATTCGTGCATCCTCTTTAACTATTGCATTATAGTGTGCTAACATATCACTCAGCACTATTTGAGGTTTTATACCAAATAACGTTTCATAATTATCAGAAACATAGATAAATTTATTTTTCGTTCTGATTAGTATTGCAAGATCAATAACATTTATTATAGTATTAAGTCTTTCATTTGTTTTATTAAGTTCCTGAATGATTTTATTTTTTTGAAACAATTCAGATTCAAGTATTGAGATTTTTTGAAATAATTTATCAATATTCTGGCTACTAAAATCTTTTTCATTCATTGAACATACTATCCTTACAAACTAAATAGAGGTTGTATTGCTACAACCTCCATTATATTATATTTTATATAAACCGTCTTTTGTTTTAAACATTTTTTCCAGAGTATCTTTATGAAATAAGAAAAGATAAGGACTGCTTTCTGTTTTAACTATAAAGTTACCGATATCATCCCCGTCAGCCGGATAAAACTCAAGAATCTGAGTACCTGTTTTGAACTCAAGTTGAATATTACCAATTCTTGATTTGCCATCCAGATTACCACTAATCTTAAAATTATCAGACTTTAGTGTTAATAAACTATTGACTAAACCTTTAACAATTAATTGATCAAGTTCTCTGTTTTCAGATTCGGGAATAACCGAATAGACATTATCAGGTCCTGACATAATTGTATAATCAGACTTAAAGAAATCAAGGTTTAAATCAAATCGAATGCTTTTCAAATCACTTGCTGTTTTACCGGTAACTATTCTTCTGTCGGTCCAGTCTTTATACAATGCAGTTGACATTGCTTTAAGATTTGAATCAATCTGTCTTACTCTATTCTCACCATCTTTTCTAATATATGTAGTTCCTCTTCTTGAACCGACACTACCAATTTGAAGTTTGAACTCTTTTGATTTGTTATTTTTTATAGTAAGATTTTGAACAACTTTCTGATCCAAACCATACGTTGCATCACTTTTCTCATCACTACCTGTATATGTTACAAAACCATCGGACAAATTACCGAGTATATCAAGATAATCTTTAATTTTATCAGCATCTGCCGGTAATTTTGTACCTTCATATTCAATAAACCATTTTTTATCTTCAAGAACTGCTTTAAAACCATCAATTGAATCATTTAATTCAAATGACACAATAGTTTGTTTATTAAGCCCTTTAAATAATTCTTTAGATACCTGTCGGGTTTTTAAACTTGAGAATGAAAACACATTTACAAAAATAAGTATTACAATTTGTATTGCAAGAATAATTGACAATCTTTTAATTAATGTACTGTTTTTATCGTTCATTATTTACCACCATCCTTTTCAAGAACTTCAGGATTACTAAATCTGTTCTCTATTAGTTTATATTTCTTTCGTCTGATAACACTGACAAAAATACCAATGATAATAAATAAAACAGGTATACCATATGTAGTAAAACCAATTATTATATTTTTATATGCATTAAACATAGTTTTATTTAAAACTTTATTTAATGGTCTTGAAAATTTACCTTTATTTCGTATGCTGATTAACGAACCGTCTTTTGTTAACCAGTCAATAGCATTTAAAGCTAACAACAATTCATCTTCTCTATTAACAAAATCAGCAGAAAGGAAATCTTCATTAGCAATTACAACTATTTTTGATTTACCATTACTGATAAATGGCGTTTCTTTTGATGCATCACCCTCATTTTTCGGTACCGGCTTATCAGCAAAACTACTTGAAACAGCACCGTCATAACTTACCCCGAGAACAAACTGCTCTTTTCCCTCTTGTGTCGGATATTTATAGCTATCAAGATCAACTTTGTAATCGCTTTTCATGCTCCATGCTTCTTTTGTTGTAGTAAATAATATTTTAGTATTTTCCTTTGCTCTATCGGCAATAGTTATTGATGAAGGCCAGAAAAGATTAATTGTACTAAAATCTTCAACGATAACACTTTCCTTGTTAAGGTTTTCTGTAGCAATTTTTACCCACAAAGGATATCGAAGTTTTTCTACAAATAACTGTCCTCTCTGAGCTACCGGGTTAAATGAAAGATTATCTCCGACAAGATCTGCATTGACCGTAATTCCGTAATCAGCTAACAATCGAATCATAGGATTTTGAGAAGGATAAGCCTGAGGACCGCCGTATTGACTGTTAAAATTGAGTACAACACCATTTAACACTGCGAGAATGTTACCACCGGACATAACAAACTGGTCTATTTTATACGTTTGATATTCAGTAAGTGCTTCACCACCAACTATAATAAGTGTTGTTACATCCTGAGGGATTTGTGCAGCATCAGAAATAATTTCTGCATCTTTATATTCTGCAGTTACGAACTGATATAAATGTCTGTAGTCTTTTTCAAGAGTCCTGGTATTTGATGAAACTAATATTCCAATTTTTTCATTGTTTTCTGAACCCATTAATTGACTTAATTCAATATCAAGATCATATTCAAATTTGGCATCAGTAAACAAAGTTCCCATTGTTGTTGCCTTTCCCTTATAGTCTATAACAAGACCGGAAAAACCTAAGGTATTTTTTGCTTCAGCACCATCGTTTTGTGATAAAGAAACTGTTTTAATACCCAATTTTTCAATTTCATCAATTTTTTGACGATCATTAGGGTTTTCAAAACTTAATTCATTCAATTTATACTCAATCATACCTTTACTGTTATTTTCATATTCCTGTAATGTATCATCAATATATTGAATTACCTGTGCAATTCCCGGAACACCCTGAGTTCTTTTTTCATAGTAATAATTAATTATAAGTTTGTTTTCAAGTTTCTGAATAAGATCAATAGTAGGTTTACTGATTGAATATTTCTTTCCATCTGTAAAATCTAATCGTAGATACACTTTATTCATAAGCGTATAGAAAACAAAACCATTTATAAGTACAAGAACGAAGATAATCATCGTCTGTAACTTCTTCAATTTTATTCCTTCAATTTTTTTCATCGTTTAACTCCATTTTCTGCTTTCAAGGCTCTTCATATTAAAATAGAAGAAAAGCATTGCAAGACCAAGATAGTAAACTACATCTTTTGTATGAATAACCCCTTTACTGAAGTTATTAAAATGAGTTGATAAACTAATCTCATTCAGGATAACTTTTAACCAGCCCAGCCAATCAGGGAAAATCATAACATACGCGGATGTTATATAACCGCAGAGGGTTAATAAAAGTAAGATAGAACTGCTTAATAAAAATGAATCGATTAATTCCATTGTTAAACTTGACATGAAAAAAGTAATGGCAATATAGGTTGCAGCCATCAGCATAGCACCGACATATTGAGTAAAAATCTGACCCCAGTCAAAATCACCCATTGTAAGCTGAGTTAAAATTGGAATAAATAATGTACTGCCGACAGCGATACCAACTAATGCCCAGGCAGCAAAAAATTTACCTGCAATTACTTTCCATTGAGATATTGGAAATGTAAAAAGCATTTCTATAGTACCCTCATTTTTCTCTTTTGCCCAGCTACCCATGGTAAGACCGGGAATAAATATGATAAACACATACGGCATCATTTGAAAAAATCTTCTCATTGTTGCCATTTCTTCTTTAAAAATTCCGCCAAAGAAATAGAAAAACATAAGATTTGGTATGAAAATAAATAAAACAATAAATACATACGCAATTGAAGAGTTAAAATAACTTGAGAACTCTTTTTTGAAAATAGGACCGATTTTATTATACATTATCTTCCCCCTGACTCGTTAATTTGAGGAAAATTTCTTCAAGATTTGCTTTTTTGATTTCAGAAGAAACTAATTTCCAATTATTTGAATTAGACTTAAGATTTTTTTCAAAATCACTGCCTTCAGAAATAAGAGCTTTAAATCTGAATTGATTTTTACCTTCTTTCTTCTCAAATTCAATTTTCCATGCACCTTTTATTTGAGAAATTTCATCCTCAATTGATAATAAACTTTCACCTTCAACAACAAAGTCAATAAATTGCTCTTTATCATACGTTTTCATCAATTCCTGAATACTATTATCTGCAACTTTTTCACCATTATTGATAATGATAACTTTCTCACACATAGCTTCAATTTCTGAAAGAACATGAGTTGATAAAATAATTGTTTTCTTTTCGCTTAGTTTTCTTAAGATTTTTCTAAACATAATAATTTGATTAGGATCCAAACCGGCTGTCGGTTCATCAAGTATTAAAATTTCCGGGTCATGAATCATTGCAGATGCAAGACCAACTCTTTTTTTATAACCGTTCGATAATTCTGAAATACGTTTTGACGCAACTTTTTCCAATGCAACAAGTTTAATCATACTTTGGATAGCATCATCGGCTTTTTCATTTGAAATACCACGAATTTCTGATATGAATTTTAAATATTCATATACAATCATGTCCTGATACATCGGGGATTTCTCAGGAAGATACCCTATTTTACTTTTAATCTCGATAGGGTTGTCGATGGTATTTAATCCATCAACCAGCACTTCACCCTCTGAAGGATTTAGAAAACCGGTAATAATTTTCATTATTGTACTTTTCCCGGCTCCGTTCGGGCCTAACAACCCAACAATTTCGCCTTTGCCTATGGTAAAAGTTACCCCTTTAACAGCAGGTTTACCATGACCATAGCTTTTTACCAAGTTCTTAACACTAATCATAATGCCTCACCTGAACCTTATTTTTTTTATAACGGGATACACCCATTTTTTTACTACCATAGAACCGTAAAAAAGAGTTCTTTTTTACATTTTTTTTATAACTGATTCTCTTGCAAGAGTTTCATTAATTCTTTCTAATATCTATTATTTCATTCAACACTTTATTAAGTTTTTTCTTCATTTTTGCTTTTACTTTATCATTATAATATTCAACATTACTTTCTAAAGTGTTTAATTCATTTCTGATTAATATCACAATATTTTTCAAATCCTTATCAAGCGAATTCTCTTCATTGAAATTAAACCCGTTTAACTCTTCCTGAGAAATTACGTTGCTCATAGAAAACTCCTATTTAAATTTATAATTTTCACTAATTTTATTACCATCAACATCATATTTCATTTCTATAACAACATTGTTTGTTCCATATACTAACACATCTTTTGACCCGTCGTCATGAATTGTTTCAATTTCCTTTATTGTACCATTTTCAATTGTTTCTGTTTTATACAGTTTTTCTTTGTAATAAAAATTGGTTTGTTTAATATTTAAACCTACAATTTGTTTTTCCATAATCAAATTATCTTTATCATCAAATGCTTTTTCTTTAATCATTTCAATAGCATTTTCAGATAATACATGTTCTTTTATATCCCGGCCATCTTCATCATACCATGTTTTTATCTGTTTCTTTGTTAACAGATTAGTTTCATCTTTTAAAATACGAATACCGGCTTTAGAATAAGTGTTATCCCATTTTAAAGTTTCTTTTTCAATCCCTGCGGCATCTATACTTAAAACTTCACCTTTAATTTCCTGACCATTCGGATTATAATAGAAAATATACCGTTTATCTTTTAATGTATAATATTCTTTTACAATAATTCCTTTTGTCGTAAAAAAAGAATCCCAATAAACAATTTTACCATCGTGCATTTCAGTTATAATCTGCTTAATTCTATACTGACTGTCATATCTGTACAAAATAGAATTAACTCTGTTTAAATATAAATCATTTATTATTTCTTTGCTTAAAAGACCGTCTTTATTATATTCATAGGATGTATTTTTCATAATTCTGCCGTCCCGATATTCGACAAGATTTAATTTATGACCGGCTGAATCATAAATAAATTTTTCTGTTAAGTTAAAATCTTTGTAATAATTTTCTTCACGAAGTTTATCTTCAGAATAAATATATTCCCACCGTTTCACTTCTTTATCTTTTTCATACAAAGTTTTACTAAGTAACTTTTCATCTGTTATTATACTTTTTACAACAAATTTATATTCAGACTTTTCTGATTCTTTTATATTCAAAAGCAGAAGTCCATTATAGTTCGATCTATAAAACTGTATCTCAGTAAAAGCGTTAAGAATAAAAAAATTAATAAGTAAAAGTATGCTAATTAAAAATTCTTTCAATGAATTTCTCTCTGTTAAAAACTTCTATATCTTCAATTTTTTCGCCTTTACCAATAAATGTAAATGGAATATTTAATTTTTTTGATATATTAAAAACGATTCCGCCTTTACTTAACGCATCATATTTAGTCATCATAATCATATTAACACCAACGACTTCATTAAAAACATGTGCCTGATGAAACGCATTTTGCCCTGTAGTTGCGTCAATCACAAGTAAATTGTGTGTGTCGCATCCGCCTTTAGTTTCTATAATTTTATACATCTTTTTTAATTCATCCATAAGATGTTTTTTATTTTGCAATCGTCCTGCTGTATCAATAATTAATAGATCAACACCTTTACTCTTTGCAGAATCAACAGCGTCATAAACAATACTTGCAGGATCAGCACCTTCACCCTGTTTAACAATTGGAATATCCATAACCTTTGCCCATCGTGTCAACTGTTCTGTAGCTGCAGCTCTAAATGTATCAGCGGCGGCAAGTAAAACAGTTTTACCTTTTTTCAAGTGGAAATTTGCAAGTTTACCGATTGAGGTTGTTTTCCCTACACCATTCACGCCAAGAACGAGAACGATATTAAGCACACCATCTTTTAAGATATATTCTTTATCACATATAATATCATGGAGTTCTTTTTTTAAAAACTCAATAGCATTTTCAATAGTGTTAAGCCCTTTAAGACGTAATTTTGTAATTAATGTCGAACTGATTTGCGGACCAATATCAGATGATAATAAAACTTCTTCCAGTTTTAATAAATCATTATCATCAAGACTTTTACCGGTGAACAATTTTCTGAGATTATCACCAAGACTATCTTTTTTTACTAAAGCACCGGTATAATAATCTTTACCTTTTACGCCTTTGCCATATAATTTTTTCGAATTTTGTAAAGCAAATCTAAAAATGAGGGCCACTATTACAATACTAAAAACAATACAAATCAATATAAAAACAGTGTTGCTTATCACCATAAAAAAATCTCCCGAATACTAAAATCAAATTATACAAAGCGGATAGTATCATAGCTTAATAAAGAAGTAAACAAATAAAAATTACACTCTTAATTTTACATTTGCCGGATCAGAAATGGTTTAATTTGATTTTTTTAATTTATACAATACAGTTGAAAATACCGGCATTACTCAGAAAGCTCAGGAAAATTCAGAAGGGTCGGACCGGCTAAGGGCGGGTACCGGGAGATTGTAGAGTAGTGAAGAAGTTCACCATGAAAGAGCCCGGCGGACAAAACGGTTTTATGATTTTCGTGAAAACTACTATGACATTGCAACTTTCAGATATATTTGTTAAAATACAGCAGGATATTTTATAATAGTAAGATTTTCCATAGGGGGGTATCAATGCAGGCAATAATAGATGTTTCAGATAGTATACTAATGGCTTTAAATGAAAAAAAAGATGATTTTCTTGTAAAAATGAAAATATTTACAGCTGTTGCGTATTTCAAAGAAGAGAAGCTATCTCTTGGTAAAGCAGCAGCATTAGCAGGAATGAATAAAATAAGAATTTCCAGTAAATTATATGATGCTGCACTAAAAAAAGTGAATGAATTATAATAACTCATTATTATATTCCGCACTCGTTAATTATCACTAAAACATACCATTCTATAGATGATAGTTAATGAAGTTTACCATGAAGGACACGAAAAGCACGAAGATGAACGGAGCAAACAATGCCGGACAGGATTTCGGAAGAACACCGCAGCTGGAATATGAGCAGGATAAGGTCGTAAGATACAAAACCTGAAATTGCAGTCAGAAAACTGTTATTCAGTATGAGATACCGCTATCGTCTGATTATTGAAATGTCAAAAAGACTTTATCCCGATGGAGTTTTACCAGGTAAAACTGATATTGTTTTGTTGAAGTACAGGGCTATGGTTTCTGGAATAATTCGGAAATGATAAAAATGGGTATAATTACGGAGGCCTGCTTTATGATTTATCAAGAAAACAGGGATTTGGAATATAAGCGTGAATTGACAGATAATCTTGAGAAAGAAGCCGTTGCTTTTTTAAACAGTCGCGAAGGCGGTCGAATAATTATCGGTGTTGATACTAAAACTCAAGCTGTACCGGGTGTTGATAATCCGGATAATATTCAGCTGCAGGTCAAGGATCGATTAAAAAATAACATCGAACCGTCTGTTATGGGACTCTTTGATGTTATTGTTGAGACTTGTGAAAATAAACCGGTCATTAAAATAATTCTTGCTGCAGGTTCAGAAAAGCCATACTATCTCAAAAAGTATGGAATGACTTCAAAAGGATGTTTCATTCGAGTCGGTAGTGCCTCAGAACCAATGCAACAGAACATGATCGAATCATTTTTTAGCACCCGCGTGCGGAACTCAATTGGAAAAATGATATCACCACGTCAGAGCCTTACCTTTGAACAATTAAAGATATATTATCTTGAACGCGGTTTGAAACTGAATGACGCATTTATGAATAATCTTGAGCTTCTTACACCTGATGGAAAGCCGAATTACGCAGCGTATCTGTTATCAGATGATAATGGAATTTCGATTCAGATTGCAAAGTATGCAGATACGACCCGGGTTCATCTTACAGAAAACAGGGATTACGGGCGATGTTCACTTATTAAAGCGTGTAAGCAAGTATTGGAACGAATCGAAGTGGAAAACACCGTGTTTACTCAAATTGGTTATCCTCTACGGAAAGAACGGGAACTGATTAATAGTGTTGCTGTTCGCGAAGCTGTTATCAATGCAATAGTACATAATGAATATTCAAACGGTAGTTGTCCAAAGTTTGAATTTTTTTCTGACAGGATTGAAATTACCTCCGCAGGTGGTTTGCCGTACGGTTTATCAAAAGATGATTTCTTTGCAGGTCATTCAGCACCTCGTAACAAAGAGCTCATGAGAGTTTTTCGTGACCTGGAAATCGTTGAACAACTTGGTTCAGGTATTCCGAGAATTCTTGATGCTTATGGTGAGGAATGCTTTCAGATAAGCCAGAACTTTATCCGTCTGGTGTTTATTTATGCTAATGAGGGAGTAACTGAGGGAGTAACTGAGGGAGTAACTGAGGGAGTAACTATCGTCATGAATTATATAATGACTCATCCCGGCTGCAGAGTTCCTGTTATCGCTGAAGCAGTTAATATTCCTGCTAAATCTGTAGAACGATATATCAGAGTACTGAAAGAACAGGGGAAAATAATATATTCCGGAGCACCAAAAAGCGGCGGGTATAGAATGATAATGAATAATGAATAATTGCGAATGTAGAATTTTATCTAAGGACTCTTTATTGCCGGGTGGTAGAACCTCCAAAGAATTTCCACCACGAAAGAGCCCGCCGAACAAGGGATTTTGCTAATGCAAAGATTTCGCAGTAGCCTGCAAAACTCCGAAAGGACACGAAATGCACGAAGTTGGATAGATTTGATTATGAAAGATAGAATCAAAGGTCAAAAGGATGGAGTCATGAATCATGAATCACAAATTGAAGAATGGAAGGAAAGCTGGAAAGATGAGTATATAAAGTGGATATGCGGTTTTGCCAATGCATCCGGTGGTGTACTGATAATCGGGAAAAATGACGAAGGTCAAATCTCCGGGGTTCATAATCCTGAAAAACTTCTTGAAGATATACCCAATAAAATTAGAGATATTCTCGGAATCATCGTTGAGGTAAATCTTGAAATCATAAAAGATAAACCTTTGATCATAATTAAAGTTCCTTCATATCCATATCCGGTTAATTATAAAGGCGAATATCATTACAGAAGCGGTTCAACTAAACAGATTCTAAAAGGTCAGGCGTTAAATGCATTCCTATTAAAATCGTATGGTAAACACTGGGACGGTGTTGAAGTTCCCGGAATTACTGTATCAGAGTTCGATGAAAGATCATTCCATTCTTTTCTAAAGAAAGCAGTGAAATCACAGCGAATTGACAGTGATCATCTTCCTGTAGATTATACTGACTTACTGGATAAATTGCACCTCATGGAAAATGGATTTATAAAACGGGCTGCAGTGTTGTTATTTGCAGTAGAACCGCAGAATTATATAACCGGTGCATTTATTAAAATAGCATATTTCGATACACCGGCAGAGATTATTTTCCAGGATGTTATTGAGGGAAACCTGTTGAATCAGGCGGATAGAGTATTTGATTTGCTCTTTTCAAAATACCTTAAAGCCCGGATATCTTATGAAGGTAATCAGAGAGTGGAAGAATTTGATTATGACCGGTATGCACTCAGAGAAGTTATACATAATGCTATTGTTCATAAAGATTATTCAAGTGGCATACCTATTCAGATTGGCGTTTTAAAAGACAGACTTTTTGTGTACAATGCAGGCCATCTTCCTCAAAATTGGACTATTGAGACTATTACCTCCCAACACCGTTCGATTCCTTATAATCCCGATATTGCCAATGCCTTTTTTAAAGCCGGACTGGTAGAGTCATGGGGAAGAGGAATTGAAAAAATAATCAGCTCAACTAAATCGTTCAATAATACACTACCTGTATTTACATGGGATAACGGATTAAATGTTGAGTTTAAGTCTCAATACCCTGATACTGTCAGCATTATAGAAAGTTCGGAGAAAAGTTCGGAGAAAAGTTCGGAGAAAAGTTCGGAGAAAATAGTAGAATTGATACGCAAAAACCGGGAAATATCGGCACTTACTATTGCTGAAAATATCGGCATCACTCAAAGAGCAGTAGAAAAACAAATTTCTAAACTTAAAGATGAAGGAAAACTCAGAAGAGTCGGACCAGCTAAGGGCGGGTACTGGGAGATTGTTGAAAGTTAAGAAGCTCACCATGAAGGACACGAAAAGCACGAAGAGGAAAGAATTTTTTAATTAACTCGAGGTGGAAATGGTTTTTGATGAATTATCTCACAAAGTAATTGGTTGTTGTATTGAAGTCCATAAATTTCCTGGTCCGGGTTTATTAGAGAATGCCTATAAAAGCTGCCTGGCATCAGAACTGCAGGAAATTGGTTTAAAGTATAAAATGGAATATGAATTGCCGGTTATTTATAAAGATAAGTTTATTGAATGTGGCTATAGAATAGATTTATTGATTGAAGATTGCTTGATAGTTGAGTTAAAAAGTGTTGAGAAACTTTTAGCTATACATGGCTGACATTTTTTTTGCAAAAGAATCTTGGTGGCAAATCTTATACGTATAAAATTAGAAACTCCGATGATCTGTATCTTTCAGAACCCGCACGTATTCCACTGTACGGCATGAATCAGATAAGGTATAACGATTTAGTTCTTTCTGCAGAAATTAGAGATAAATCAGCAGAATATTCACGCGCATTTATCGAGGGTAAAGCCGAATATTATCATACACCCCTGGGTAAAACAGTAAAAGATGGTATTTCGAAAGAGATTGTCAAAGAAATCAAATATTTTGCACCGGTTTCGCTATTTCCAGACGGATTGAAAAAATGCATCTATCTCTATCCTGTTATTAAGATTGTGTTGAAAAAGAGAAAAGATATTAATCGTGAAGCAGGCAGTGATAATAAAGAGTATGCTGAAAATGATTACTGGCTTTTCAGACTTGGTAAACCTGTCCTTCTTGAAAAAGAAGTAATAAAAAAGTGTAAAGATGAATCTTTCAGGTTACGTCTTATTACTTCTGATTCGATTTTTTCTATGTCAGACTATGAAGAACTCAGTGAGTGTTATCAATAAATCCCCACCCCCAATAGCAAATCGCTATTATACAAAGTAAAACTCATTTTCATACCATAAGATAGCATAACACCAACTCAGGGAATCAGGGAATGTCCGGAGTTTCTACTAGTGAACAGTCGAATTGATCAGAAATATTTTTTCTTCCGGGATAATATTGAAGAATAAATTGCTTTGTATACGCCAGTTAATGAGTATGTGCATACTCTTTGAAAAATCCTTTACCAAAATCTGCTGTAAGCTGATGAGACAATTCCTCTAAAGCATATCCAGAATTTCTTTTGCATGATTTGCCGGCTTTACTTTTTCAAAAACCTTACTAACTCTTCCTGATTCATCAATAATGAAAGTAGTCCTCATTACTCCCATATATTTTCTTCCATACATGTTTTTCTCTTTCCAGACATCATATAATTCACAAATAGTATGTTCAGTATCTGTTAGAAGAAAAAATTGTAAATTATATTTAGCTCTGAATTGAGCATGTGTTTTCTCACCATCAGGACTAACACCGATTATTATTGCATTTTTTGCCATAAAATCGTCATAACTGTCTCTAAATCCGCATGCTTCTGTTGTACAACCCGGAGTGTCATCTTTGGGATAAAAATATAAAACAATTTTTTTTCCTTGAAAATCTGAAAGTTTTAATGTGTTTCCATTATCAAGTGTTGCCTGAAAATCTAATGCCATATCATTTTCTTTTAACATATCTACCTCTTTAGATTAAAGTCTATAGAAAATTAATAATACTGTCAATAAAAAATAGATCGAGTTTAAAACTGAATTGGCTTATTCTGAGGCGTCCCTTAATGGTTTTTCTGCCAATCCGAGGTCTATATGACAATAACCTCCGGGATTCATATCGAGATAGTCCTGATGATACTGTTCTGCTTTGTAAAATTGTGAGTGCGATTCAAGTAGAGTAACTATATGTTTACCGGCTAATTTCATAGCTGTTATAGTATCATGTGCTATTTTCTGCTGAGTAGATGTCGTAAAAAAAATTGCTGAGCGATATTGAGTTCCAATATCATTACCTTGTTTGTTAAGTGACTCAGGATCATGCATGCGAAAAAAATGTTTTAAAAGATCAGCATAAGTTATTACCTGCGGTTGAAAAACAATCAGTATCGTTTCTGCATGACCGGTAGTTCCTGTACAAACAGACTGGTAATCAGGATCCTTCATATCTCCGCCTTCATACCCGGTTTCTGTATATATAACGCCTTTGACTTTTTTAAAATATCCTTCAACTCCCCAGAAACATCCTGCAGCAAAATATGCCTTTTCGTATGCTGTGTCAGACATAATAAGATCTTTAAAAAGTGAAAGATAAATCCCGTAACCTTCACGGTTTATATCCTCAATGGGTATGAATTTTAAAGAGGCTGAGTTGATACAGTAACGTAGACGGTTAGGGGCTGGGCCGTCATCAAAAACATGACCGAGGTGACTGTCTGCTGTACGGCTTCGTACTTCAGTACGTTTCATGCCAATTGTATTGTCCTTATGTTCTACGATAGCCTCTGTTATTACAGGTTTTGTAAAACTTGGCCAGCCTGTTCCCGAATCAAATTTGTCAAGTGACGAAAAAAGTACCTGTCCGTCATGTATATCAGTATATATTCCATGGTGTTTGTTATCCCAGTATTCATTATCAAAAGGAGGTTCAGTTCCGTTTTCACGGGTTACTTTGAATTGAAGTGGTGTTAATTTCATATCATTTTTCCTTTTTATATCATTGCAGTTAAGTAATAAGGCTCATGCAAAAATTCGAGATAAAAGGAGTATTTTTGCAAGAAGCTCATGTAATAGTAAATTATACTATTAACCTGGAGTTCTCAATGATTTTTTAAGAGAATTATTTTATTATCGCTATTATACAAAGTAAATATCAATTCTACAGCTTCCTGAATATCCTTTTCAAGAGTCCCTGAATCTTTTAATCTTTGAAGATTTTCCGGTAACTTAACATTCTTTGCTAATAAACTTTTTTTAACATCATAAAGAAATGCATTTGAATATTCAGATTTGAAATATACTTTTCCATACGGTTTCGTGTAGCCGTTTGTTTTAAGATATTCAATAATTGCTTTGATACGGGTAAATCTATCCTGAACCTTTTTGTATCCGTCTTCATTTTGATACATCGTATCGTAATACCGGAGATTCCCTTTTTTCAAGTCAAATAGTGTTATTTCTTCCTTAATAGAAACTATATTTTTACCGTTTTCATTATAAAATGAAATAATCCCCGTTGCATCAAAAATTCCTTCTGTCCAGCCATTTGCCCAGCTTGTGAGATAATGTATCGTATCAATATGCACATCAGTCGTTAATTCGGTTTTTTTTATCACACCGGAAATTTCTGCACAAATAAGAAACGGAGATTTTATAATCCCGCGCAACGTACCATCAGAGTTTGATACAATTTTTAATGTATAAACACTCTCGGTTGAACTGAATTTTTCATCAGATTTAATAACCTCTTTAACTGTAAGACAACCTGAACAAACAAGACATAAACATATAATTTGTAATATTTTCATTATAATCATCTCCTTAAAAACTTATTTTCATACCGTATGATGGAATAACATCAGCCCAGGGAATTCCCGGAGTTTCTATTATTGAACCGTCGTATTGATCAGGAATATTTTTTCTGCCGGGATAATATTGAGGAATAAACCGCAACATATCGTCTGCTGCTATATAAATCTCCATTTTTATCTTTGACCGCGGGATATAAAAATTCCAGTTCATTTTAAAACCAAGCGAAACATTGGTTATCGTCCGGTCGGCTTCTTCATCCGAATATATTTTCTTTCTGTAATACACTTCCATCGTTTTATTATTCACATAACCCGCCGTCATCTCTGTCGTATCGGTAAATACTCCATCAGGTAATCCTGAATGAACGCCTACACTCGGACTTAGTGAGAAAAAATCGACCGGGCGTATATTAAGAACTAAATTCATACTATGAAACCGGTGATACGAAGGATAGAACCAGATACCGGTCGGATCACCATCTAATGTTTGATTATTTGCAGTTCCATCTGTTTGCGGATTAAAATATCGTGCTTGAATAAATGAATATGATATCCAGCCGTCAATATATTTTGAAATAGTTTTCTGAATAATAAAATCAAACCCGCCGACATGTCCGAAACCATCGGTGTGATGTGTATAAATATTCTCTTTACTCTGAGTATCATAAACATTATTCGCATAATATCTGTTAAAATAATATTTATAATACCCTTCAAGTTTTATTTTTACACCCGCCGGAAAAACCACTTCCAGTCCCAGAACATTTGAAAAGGTTTTTTGCTGATCCAATTGAAAATCATGAACAGGATG
This sequence comes from Spirochaetes bacterium GWE1_32_154, assembly GCA_001829315.1. Classification (GTDB taxonomy): domain Bacteria; phylum Spirochaetota; class GWE2-31-10; order GWE2-31-10; family GWE2-31-10; genus GWE2-31-10. The sequence goes on from MIAY01000001.1 coordinate 434,916, forward strand.
TTCTTTCTGATATTTAAAATCAGCCATTTTTGAAAATAAACCTGAACCGAAACTTATGGTAAAGCGATCAAGGTATTTTAAATTTGAAAACGGAGTATATAAAATGGTTAATCGCGGATTAACTGCGGGATATGTTTGCAGTGATTTATATTCATCATCAAATTTGATTATAGCAAAATAATGATCAATTCGACATCCAAGATCAATATTCAATACATCACGATACGGTTTAAAATTCAGATTTACATACGTTGACGAATTGATTCGATTGGTATCTCCAAAATCACTATCCACAACCGCTTCCACAAGACTTTTTCCGGTATCATTACCAATTGTTATAAAGTCAAAAAAATTCCCCTTGTACTTTTCATTATATAGATCATAGATTACTGAAAATCCATACCCGAGTGTAATTGCTTCGTGAAGTTGTATTTCAGAATTAAAATTTGTCTGAAAACTATGATACCCTTTTGTATATTCAATTTCTGAATCAAGATCAATTGTAAATGAGTCTCCCAAAACCGGCGTGTAATACGGAGAGTTTTTAAAATCCTGTGAGTACAACGCCGTTCCGGTATCTTTTTTCCCGGTTGTTACGGTACTATTCAAATATTCATATCCAATAAGAAAATCAAGATATACTTTGTCATTTGGAAGTATTTTAAAACCGGTTGAGTTAATTGTATGTATTCCTGATTGACTATATAATCGCTCAAGTTTTACATTTTGCAATCGGCTGTCATTTTTAGTATTCCAATCGGTCATGGAAATACCGTCAAATCCGAGGAAATTATTAATATACCATTCTACCCGGTCATTAATCTTCCAGAACCATTTGATATAACCGTCACGAATATACGGGGCTACCGGGAAACTTATCCCGTCGAAAGTAAGCCAGGAGAAAGTCGATTCGCTAATCGATGATTTTATATCAATCATACAACCCGAATCTTTTAAACCGGTTGGAAATTGAACCATTGTTTCAACACCTGAGGTTGATAATTTATTGTATGTTCTAAATCCGGTTTCAGGTTTAATTGTTTCAACCTCGAGTAAGCCGCTCATTGCCATTCCATATTTAACGGAGAAAATACCGTTAGAGAGTTTTACTGAATCAACGATATTGGGGTTAAATATCGATGCGCTGCCACCCCAGTAAAACGGGTTTCTCACGATAAAACCATCAAGGCTTGCTGTAACTTCATCAGATCTTCCACCGCGAATGGCAAGATCGGTATCATAACCGGATGTGTAACTTATTCCAGGAAGCGTTTTTATCGCATTATATAAATCTTCATTTGATCCTCGTAATGCAAGTGTTTTAATTTCTTCTTTATCAACAACCAGTGATGTTCCTACCGTTTCTTCTTTTTTATACGACTCCCTTTCAATAACCAGTTCATCACCTTCAATAACACTTTCAATATTCATATAAACTCTGTTTTCACTATCAAACCGTGTAACAAGATGTTTTTTTGTATGATATCCGGGATACATACAAAGTATCGTTAACCTTTCAATCTGATCTTCTATGGAAAGTACAACAGTTCCATCCGGCGAACTTTCAACGACGGTGTTATTCACAAAGACTTGTACTCCTTCCATAGGAGATTCAATTTCACGATCAATAAGAAGTAATTTCAATTCTTTACTATAACTTCCAATGCAAATAAAGGTAAATAAGATACATAGTATTTTTCGCATAGTAAATCTCCAAATAAGGTATTTGAGTATGTGTACCTCTAAAGATTTACTTCATTTGAAATTGAAAAGCGTCTTAGATATTTTTTGAGACCTGTTTTTTACATTATTTATTTTATTTTTTATGCTGCAAAAGATACTCAGTTGGAGTCACACCTTCTGAATTTTTAAAAATGCGGTTGAATGTTGCTTTAGAGTTAAAGCCGGCATCAAATGCCATTTCCAGGACTGATCTTTTGTGATTCTTTGGATTATGAAGAAGCTGTTTTACATAATTGATTCGGTATGAATTAATGAAATTTGAAAAGTTGCTATTGAAACCGGTTTTTATCAAAAATGATAATTTCAAAGAAGGTTTAATTCCTGTTATCAGCGATAAATCGTCAAGTGTCAGTTCGGTTTCAAGAAATGGTTTTTCTTCATCCATAACCTTTTTTAAAATGATTGAATCATGCTCAATTGCATACTCTTTAAACTGTTTATTTTCCGGCAATACCGGTTCCTGTTCAATAAGATCTTCAACAAAAATAATCGGATGTGCAATTGAGAAATAACCAAAAACAGCAATGAACAACGATAAATATATATTCAATATAATATGACAAAGTCTGATAAAGTCATTACTTGTTTCCGAGTTGAGATAGCCGACATAAACAAGCGGTATAATAATTAGCCACGGTGTTATTGAAAAGAATAATATAAGGAAAATCCATATTTTTCTTTCGCTAACGATCATCCAATTATAAAAATTACCTGAATTTTTTATAATAAGTATACCTGTTTTTATCATATAATAAAAAGATATTGTTAATGATCCGATTCCTCCTATATACAAATAGTAGATTTCTTCAAAAGCTGAATGATGAAAAAGAAAAAATATCAACATGCATAAATCGATTATTCCGGGAATATATCCAATACTGTCTTTACCCGATAATCTATACGAAGGGGTTGTAAGAAACCGGGCATAATGAAAAAATAAAACTGACCGGATAATTAAGCTGAAATTAATATATTTGAAATATTCAATTGAGGTTACTTTGTTTAATACTAATAACAGAGCAAATATCAATTCAAAAATAGCTGCTATAATCCAAAGGGAAAAAAATAAATTGGAAAGTGATTTCTTTATTTTTGTTAAAAGCGCAATCGCTATTATCAGACCATGAATTATACTGAAAATAAATATATATTGTGATACTAATTCAAGGGTTATAATTTCATTAAACATTATAATAACCTGCAATAATTAATATAAACGATTGTACCATCAGAGTGCCTCGCTGTATTAATGTTGAGATTAATATAATTATCATAACTTTTCAATAAAGAAAGTAGTTTTTTGTTACATACATCACATACATTTTTACAATTTTCTGGTATATACATAATCACTGTGAGGTGGCAGTACTATGAATAGTTACAAAAAAATAATTAAACTTGGCATTCCGGTTGTATTGCCTTCATAAGAATACTTAGTATTTACGATATTCAATAGAAATGATAATTATGACCATGCGAATAAAAAGGAATTTTTAAACCGGGTCTAAAAACAAAAGAGGCAATATTGCGATTGATAACACCGAATAATGCGGATTTTCTTTCGCAGGGTGAGGATTATGTTGATAAATCTCCTGATCTTAATGATTTTCTAATAACACATCCTTCTGCAACCTGTTTTTCCCGGGTAGATGGGACATCGAGTTAAAAGAGGGAATGAAACTGCAAATATTATTATTTCACAGAAACAATTGAAGGTTCTTTTTTAGTGAAGAACCTTCAAAATCTGTTGTGAAACGTACATAATAAAAGAATTAATTAGAATATGGATTTTTTGTAAGTTTTATTACTTTATAGCCATTATGCTTCAAATTATGTGATATTGAATTATCTTTATCTTCTTTAATACAAATTATAATACCTGTTCCCCAGCTCATAAGTTTAAGATGACATAGAATATTCTGGATTAGAATACCGGCAATAAAAAAAGGTTTATTTAATATTTTAAAACAAGAAGGAAATCCGGGAAAAAAAAATGAATTATATTTTTTAAATGCTATCAAATCATAATCTAAAGCGGTCATCATTTTTTCTATCTCTCTTATACTAAGGCGATAAACAAAATTACCTGATACCTCATAAAGATAATTTTTATCATTTCTAAGTACGCTTTTAATAAAATATTTTAATCTGTCAAAAAGCTTAACCGATTCTTCTATTGGTTCAACAAAAACAATACCTTTTGATGAAACTCGTAACATTTCATAAAAGGCAATTGCAGGACGAGGAAAATGATGATAAGTATGCTTACAAACCGTGAAATCAAACTCATTATCAATAAATGACATTTTTTCAACATTTTCACAACTATACTGTTTTATAAAACCTTTCTCTTTTGCAATCTCCAGGGTATATGTATTTATATCTGTAGCAGTAATTGATGACGCGCCTAAAGTATTAAGGAGATATGCATCACAACCATATCTTCCGTCCCCAACAGTTAACCATTTTGCTTCTTTAAATTGCTTTATAAGAGGTGTAATATTTTTTAATTCCCTAACATGTGAATCATTAGGGGAAAGTTTATTTGAAACCATAAAATCAGGTAAATTGTCACAATTATGCAAACTATGTTTCTCATAGCTTTTTTCAATAAAAGACATGTACACTCCTTTTTTTTTTAATATAAACAAAAAAAACATCACTTTGTCAAGTTTCCGAATATATTACATTATTTTTTATTTTTGTAAAAAAGAATACTATAAGAATAATTATTCAAGTTAGGCACTATTGTTAATAGTGTCTAACTTGACATTTGTAGGAAGAGAATTACGCCACTATATTTTTTTGTACTAAAACAAATATGATACCACACAGCAAAAGAGCACTGGTGTCGATTACAATAGTATTGATAATCTTTTTCATACTAACACCCCGTAACTAACTATAGTCTGATTTGTTATATTTAGAGGTACCCTTTATCAAAAAATATTATTTCTCAACAGTCGGATCTTCAATTTTGCCCATAAACAATATGGTTTTTGATCTGTCATCTCTAATCAAATAAATAAATGGTTTGTCACCGTAAAATCCCATAGGCATTGATGTTTCTTTCATTTCAACGGCTGTAACTGCGGCAGCTTCTGTGCCTTCTTCATTTACTTCAATGAATGTTTTGTGCAGAATATCTGAAATCGCAATATTATTGCCATTATCTGCCAGATTAAGAAAACCGCCCGGTTCAAAACCTTTAGTCATACCAAGAGTTCTAAATATATCAACAAGTGATTTTTTATATTCAAATTTAAACTTTGGCAACAGAACAGGAACTTCCTGTTCTGTCATTGAATTAATGTAGGTTTCAAGACCATTTTGAGCCAGTTTTCCAACAAAATCATTAATCGTGCCACTATGAGGCATTAGACAATAAAAAGCTATTTTTCCCCTGCCATACGGTAATCTAACCGCAGTATATCCTGCATCATCAAATCCAGTAGAATAAAAAAGAAATTTATTATTATCTTTATACCGCATCATTTTTACTTTCTTTACAGATGTATCTGAAAGAGTAAAATCCCAATCGATTGTTAAATCTTTGTCAAAGGTTTTAGTCCATGCGGCTTTAAAATAAATCGCATTGATTAAATACATAATAACACCAGGATCAATGTTTTCGATTATTTTTTCAATTTTATCACCGGTATTATTTTTGACCCAATTATTAATTTCATCTTTGGCTGTCGATTTTGTAAAATCCAGTGATTCAGTTTTTGCAGTATATTGATCTTTCATTATTGTAAGAAATGCCTGTTTTACAGCCGGTGCAAAAGCATCAGACATCCAGATTGAATTTGCTATTGAAAGCACAAGGTCTTTATCCACCTCAATCAGACTGCTAAGAAGATTAAAAAACTGTTTATTAACATCTTCCATACTCATATCAGCAAATTCCATAACGTCTTTCATTTCTTTAAGATTATCATCGCTTGCCCCGTTTGTTGTCATTGCAAGAGCAATTGATATCGATAACGGGGAAATCATGAGATTTTTACCATTTTCGGTTTTGGCTATTTCGTTAAATATTTTTAGAGCAAAATCAGAATTGGCTTTAATTATATCATCTGAAACATCCGCTGCAAAACTATCAGCGATTGCATATTTTTTTAAGAGCTCAGGACTTAAGGCATTGTCAGTTGTAACCTTAGGTTCTTCTTCCGAGCAACTTACAAAAAACATTATGATTAATAAAATCATCAGTACCATACGAAAACATGTTTTCATTTTTTTTCTCCTGAGAATGAAATGTAATTATATTAATTATAAGATTATAACTATTTAAATTCAATATATGTTTAATTAATAAAACACCTGAATTCAATAAGTTCTTTCCGCACAATGCAGGCAGAACTTATTTTTCATCTACATATTTCCATGCATGGTTTTAGCAAAATCCATGGGATTAAACGTGTGCATGAAATATATACCTGTAGCGATGATTGTGATAAGAATAATAGTAGAGCTTCTTGCAAAAATACTCTTTTTATCTCGAATTTTTGCAAGAAGCTACCCCGGTTGCATGTCCGAGCAGTAATGTACCCATTACGACCAGGTACAGTTTTCGGTACCCCGAAACACTGCGTAATGCGATTATATCGAATATGGCTTCATTTTTTTTGGAATATTTTTATTCAAAAAATCATATTTACTTTTATCATTTGAATCAAGGTCAGACATATACTCCTCAATTTTCTCATCAACTTTTTGTAATACCTTATCTATCTCATTACATTTGTAAATATTAGATAATCTATTTTTACTTCTCATTTTAGTTCTATCAAAATCAACTAAGTACAAATGAAAGTAATTGTAATTTATGACAAAAATTCAAGAACTCTCTAAAGATATTTTTGAGTAACTTTTAAGATTACTATCTCTTTATTTAAATGGTATAATTATATTATAGAAAAAAATGGGGTAAAAGTAAATTTTTTTTCAAACAGTCTGTGAGTTGTGAGGTACTCCGAACGGAGTCATACTTGCTGTTGTCTATATTGTGTGAACGTATTAACACAACATCTGTGGCACGGATGTTGTGTTTTTAATTAATGAGTATAGTCTATTATTTTAATAGTATCTCCAATTTTCTTAATAATAGCATTTTTCATTTGCTCTGCATGAGGACATGGAAACCCTATCGGATTGCCCCTAAAAATACAGGAAGCTAAAACTATCGCTTCTGCTCCTCTTTCAACCATTAATTTTGCTCTAGCTGACGCTTTTTTTCCGGGGCAACCACCACACGAAACAAAGCCCATTATTTCAACTGGACCAGTTTCTTCAAAAGCAAGTTTTCCTTCGGATGCAACTTTAAAATCTGTATTCCCGGGACACATATCCTCTGTCTGCTGACACCTGATAATTCCAACTTTCATTTTGTATCTCCTTTTTTAAAAATTATTCCATAATGATATGGTGGTAAATCAATTTGATTAATTACTTTAAAACCAACACTTGTTGCCCATTCCTTAATTTGTTCAGGTTTAGGACGAATATCCATTGATGGACCACGAGGGGTTTTTTCATATTTCCAATGAATTATACCAACTTTTCCATTATCATTTAATATTTTGTAAATTCTTCCTAATAATTTTATGGGGTCTTCACAATGCAGAATATTAAATAAACTAATATAATTTATTCTGCCGTTATACTTTTTTAAAACATCTATTGATTGTTCTTCCGAAATATCAATATTCAGCAAATCAATATTGTGTATTTGATTATTTTTGATTTTATCTGAACAAATTTCAATCATTTTATTATCTACATCGATACCAATTACTTTTCCTTTAATAATATTCGATGCGGGAAGAATAAAAGTTCCGTATCCGCAACCAACATCGATTAACATATCAATTTCAGTATCCACTTCCATTTTTGATAATATTTTTGTAGGACTAAAAAACGAATCCCACATTTCCTCAGACGGCATACCAGAATCTCTATATTTCATAACTATGATCTCCTGTATTTTTAATTTTATTTATTAAATTGGCTTTTTTATTACATTGTTCAATCATTAAATCGCGCATAATGATACACGCTTCAAGCGTTCTTGGATTCGAAATTTTATAATACATTTTGACTCCATCGCGCCGTACCTCAACGACACCTTTTTCTTTCATAATTGCTAAATGCTGAGATACATTGGAAATATTAATTCCCATAGTTTTAGCAATTTCATCAACGCATTTTTCATTATCTCCCAGAACAAACATCATTTCAATTCGTTTTGCATTTCCCATGAATTTACAGAAATCAGCATGTAATTTATATATTAATTTATTATCCATTCGTATTATCCGTTTATTGTATTTTCGAATATATGCAAATATACTAAATACATTTTATAAAGTCAATAATTTAAAAAGTGAGCCTCTTGCAAAAATACTCTTTTTATCTCGAATTTTTGCAAGAGGCTCTAATAAAACACCTGAATTCAATAAGTTCTTTCCGCACAATGCAGACAGAACTTATTTTTCATCTACATATTTTCATGCATGGTTTTAGCAAAATCCATGGGATTAAACGTGTGCATGAAATATATACCTGTAGTGATGATTGTGATAAGAATAATAGTAATAATGATTTTCTTTAACATATTGATTTCCTTTTTATAATTTATATTTTGTAAACTTTTATAAATACGAAAGTGACTCTCTAATGCTGATTCTTCCTGCCTTGTATGCCGGTATGAAGGATGAAATTGCTGAGCCTGAGATAACAAGAATGGTCCAGATGAGCATTCCATGAAATGTTATAGCAAGCGGTAACGGTGTTTTAAATGCAATGTAACCGACTGCACTGCCGATTCCGAGTGAGAATGGAGCTGAAAGTATAACGGCAAATACGATACTTACTATACTGATGAATACACCCTCTATTAGTACGATTGAAATAATTGTAAATGGTCTTGCGCCAATACTTTTTAGTATACCGAATTCTCTTGTTCGTTCAACTACCGTAGTTCCCATAGCCGCACTTAATCCGAGAACGCCGACAAATGCCATAATCATGGATAATCCGAGTAACAGGTAAATCAGTACTGCCATATGTTCAGCCATTGCAGTTTTTAATTCTGATCCGCTAAAAAGAAGAGTTACATTGATACCATTATTTTCAAGTGTGCGTTCGATAGTAGCAATGATTTTACCACGAAGAGCTGGATCTTTCGTGTTTAAAGCGATTTTTAATGCAGTGGTTGAGTTTTCTGTACCTATGAGAATATTGAATAGTGCATTTGTGACATACACCGCAGCTGGTGACGCTGTTTCACGTACGATGCCAACAAGTTTTTTACTGTATATTATGCCGTGTACTGAAAAAGTGATTGTATCACCAATTTTTGTATCAGGGTATAATGGAAAGGCCAACTGGTTTAACATTACACTATCACCATCGGCAGTGTTGAGAAGTCTTCCCTTCATCAGGGGAAATGTTACAAGTGATGAGTTATCCGGTATACCGCGCAATGAAAAACTGCCATGATCTCCGTCAGGATATGTATGAATCATTTCGATACCGTTATATTCTTTATAACCGGCTTCACTGTACCCCCATGCTTCTGTAATAACTACTCCCGGAACTGAATTAACCAGAGAGATAAGTTCTGACGCTTTGTATGGTGTACTTAACCGTATTTCAAGATCGTATTTCATAGCATTGAAACTTTTATCGAGGTTGGTATTCCATGATTTTTCAACATTAAGACCAGATAAAAACATCGCCCCGGCAACAGAAAGCAAAACCAGATTAACTATTAGCCTTCCTTTTTTTCGCAAGGAATTTCTTATACTGTAAACAAGTGTCTGATTAATAAAAGATAGCTTATTCCATATTGATTTTGATCTTTTTTGTTCATTTTCGAGGGTGACACCGTAATCATTCAATGCCTTGTACACTGTCGTTTTACTATTTCGTATGACCGGAAAGTGTGCAATAAATAATGGGATGAAAATACCAACTGCACATTGAGTAAGAAAAACCCAGTGTGGTATCGACATATTATCAATTCGCAAATTGAGCATCGAAGCCATCACTTGTGCAAAAACCTTACCTGCCAATGCGGAAGGAATAACTGCTATCAGAAAAGAAACGATGCTGATAATAAAAACTATTGCGGAGTAAAGAATTAATAACTGGTTTGTAGTTGCACCTATTGTTTTCATTATCCCGATCTGCCTGATTTCTTTTGCCATCAGCGAGTTCATCATTGAACCAATCAGAACGGAACTTAAAACAAGTGTCATCACACTGAACATGAGAAGCAGTACTAAAAGTGCCTGACTGGCATTTTCATGGGGGTGTTTTCCGGGAGGTGGTATACGAATCTCTTTTACGATAAAGCCGGCATTTTTAATTTGTGCGATTATAATAGAAGAAAGTGACTCAATGTTTTTCTCATTTAAACTTTTGTCATTGAATGTAACTTTGAGTTCATTAAGTATACCGGCCTCACCCAGTAGTTTCAGCGTGTCTCTTGTTATAAAACCGTACGCCGTTCTGCCCTGCCATGCCGGAGCCAATGTTGTATCATGGACAATTCCCGAAACAAAAAGTTTTGTTCGCGTGCCATTCGGTGTTTTAATGGTGATATTTTTATTAACATTATTATTAATCATTTCAATAGCAGATTGTTCTACAAGCATAGTACCCGTAGATGGAGGAAACTCGCCACTTTTATAGATTAATGAATTAATGCTAATGCTGTTAAAATCATTTACGACAAAAAGTGAAATTGGTCGCCACTGGTCATCGCCGATAAGCACACGGGCAAATACTATTTTACTTTTTTCTACAAACTCTACGCCTGTTTGACTGACTACAGTAGAGATCAGAGTGTCGTCAATTTCTTTATCAAGTTCAAATGTGACTGCTGCCGGATTACCTGACATATAGCTTTTGTGTGTTTCTCTGGAAATAATTGAGTAATTTGATAGCACAAAACCGAAACTGAATATACTTGCAGCAATTGCAGCACTCATCAGCAGGATTCTTCCACGGGCATTAAGTATATCCCGTATTATTTTTAACAATTGAATATTCATTGTATACCTTCCTTTAGTTAGTTTCTGGTGTCGAGAACAATTTCGCCGTCAGAGAGTGTAATTGAACGGGAGACTATATTTTTTATGTCATTTTCATGAGTTACCATAAGCACGGTGTTCCCGTCATCAGAAAGCTTCCTGAATATCCCGTGTACAACCTCTGCTGTTTTAGAGTCAAGATTACCGGTCGGTTCGTCTGCGAGAATCATTTTAGGATTATTAGCTAATGCGCGTGCTATTGATGCCCTTTGCTGTTGTCCGCCTGATAATTCTGATGGAAGTTTATTGGCCTGATCTGCAATGTTAAGTTTTTCAAGTATATGATAGGCTCGTGTTTTTCTTTCTTTCAACGGATAGGTTTTACAGAGATCCATCGGCATTATTACATTTTCAAGTATTGTTAATGTTGGTAAAAGTTGAAAAAACTGGAATACCACACCGACAGATTTGCCTCTCCAGATTGAAGCTTTGTCCTGGCTTAAATTGTGAATCGGATTTCCTTCAAAATGGATCTCTCCCTCAGTTGGGACATCTATCCCGGCTATGAGATTGAGCAGGGTTGATTTTCCGCAGCCTGATTTGCCGACAATTGCGGTAAATTCTTTTTGTTTAATATTCAGGTTAATGTTCTTCAACGCGGTGCAATTGGTTTTTGACGAATTGTATGTTTTACATACATTCGTAATTTCAAGAAGATTACTTTCGGTTTCCCTGTGTAAATTACGGTTTTTTTCAGTAGTTGATAAAATCATTTTTTCCTCCATGGTTTTGCTGTTGCTTTACCTGGAATATATAGCAAAATATGATTTTAATCGTTCAATCCTGACGGAACGAACTTTTTAATGAAAAATCTACATTGAATTTCTGTATTCTTTCGGTGTGAACTCGGTAGTTCTTTTGAAAACAGTATTGAATGTTGTTTTTGAATTAAATCCTGCTGCAAGGGCTATATCCAGAATGCTGTTGCCGTTTTTCTGAAGGAACAACATTTTCACCTCTTCAATTCTATAGCTGTTAATTAAATCGTAAAATGTTGTATTCAAATTGGTATTAATGATTTGCGACAGATGATTGGCAGGAAGTCCGATTCGTTCTGCGAGCATCCCGAGTGTCAGTTCAGGGTCAAGATACACTTTTTCATTCTCGATGTAAGTACTGATTTTATTTGTCCAGTAGGCTGAGTATTCATCAGGCAGTTTCGATTTTGCATACTTTACCTTTTGTGTTTTCTGACTATCGAGCTGATGTTCTGCGGTTAACGAAACCGGTTTTCTGATAAGAGTTTTATATCCGAGTACCAGAATAAAAGCTGCCATGATTAGTGAATGAATACGGCTTACATTTTCAATTTTGTGTACGGAGAGTGGAATAAGTGCTGCGTAAAAAACAGTAATCGTACAGAGCGAAGTGAAAATAAACTCAAGCCATCCCAAATCCCGGTTTTTAGTATCAGCAAAATTGTCCTTAAGGTCATGATTAAATAAAACAAGTTTTTTCTTTACGGTAAAAAGATAAAAGAAAAGCTGAATGATAATCAATATCCAGATAAGTTGATTTATAAGGCGTACATACTGTGTCAGATTTGTAAAAATATGAACGGTAATCATAAAAATAATGTAGAGGATGAGTGGAATGAAATGAAAAATATCCTTGTGGCTATGTTTAAAATGACTATCGATTAATGATTGTACATAAAAATAAATCATCGGGCCGAGTAAAAGCTGAAATGCTCCCGAACTTCCTGAAAAGTCTATATTGTTTCCTGAAACAAATCTGATAACTTCATTAAGAATAATTGTTGTCGAAAAAAACATCAAAATAGTAATAATGAAAGTTCTGCCCTTTCCTGTCTGATTTTTATAAATGAGAAATGATAAAAATATCCCTTGAATACCGCCGGCAATTATTAATGGTGCAAGTAGCTGATTCATTTTAACTCCACTTGAAAGTATATCGGATATTTGCATGAAACTACTTCTGACACAATAAAATATGATTTTTTTCAGCATAATAAAAATCATTAATAGGATTTTCCATACCAATTATTCTTTTATTCATAGATATGAATGACTCGAGTTTACTAATTGGTGCCGTAATTGCATCGAATTTACAGCATACAACACAATGATAACAATGAATACATTTACTATTATTTCTCATTAATTCACTATCTTCAAACGACAATGCATTAACAACACATTCATGTATGCATTTTTTGCATTTTCTGCATTGAGAACTATTAATAGTTATTTGTAATTCTCTCTTTTTTCCAACAAAATGAACAAACGGATAAAGCAGCCTTGTTCTGATTTTTTGAGGTTTAAATGAATACTTCAATTCTTTCTTTGTCATCTCAGTAAAATTATTGTTTCTGATTTTATCATAAAAATTGTGTACTGTTTCAATTGTTAAATCTGACGGAAAAATTTCATTTTGATAAAAATGAGGTGCAAAAACTTTTACAGCTCCCGCTATTTTTATATTCTTTTTTATGAGAATTTTCGACATATTTAAAAATGCAAACCCGCTCGTTATTCCAGCATAATTCATAAAGAAAAAAACTTTGGCCTTAATCGAACTTGATAAGTTGTCTTTAACAAATATTTTTAAAGGATTCAAAAAATCCATATGATAAGCAGGACTCCCCAAACCAATAATATCCGCATTTTTAATTCGACTTCTAATTTCTTCTATAGAATTCATATCTTTTTCTATTTCAATATATGTCACATTACAACCATCTTTTATGAATAATTCCCCAATTATTTGTGCTGTTTTCCCGGTAGTTCCGTTGGGTGAAATGAAAATTATAATTACTTCCATTTTATTCTCCAAATAATATTGTATGATAAATTTTGTCGAAGCTTATTCAATAAATTCATACGCTCCTATGTCTGTTGCAAGCCTCGTTTGAATAAAGCACTATCTCCTCCGGTAACAGAATCAATGTAGTAAACTATTTGAATAGAATCAACCGGCTTAACATCATTGACAGCATTATTTTTATCAATTAAAAAGATAATTCCATACCGGTTGATATTGGTAAACTCCATTATCCAGCTGAGGAGTGGCTCCATTTTCGCATGTTGAAGGATGTGCCCGGTCGCCAGTTACATCCGAGGTTAGTAATAATCTCAGATTGCGATAAGGAGGGTTTTCCGTATTAACCGATGCAGTCATGGATGTATCATCAGGATTTTCATTTAAAGTAATCAAATTGGCTTTAATGGCCGGATAAAATCCGTCGTTTTTACTGATAAAATACCGGATATCTGATAGGGGTGTTGCCCAACCGGTATTGGTAATCCAGGAAGCAGATTCCCGGGGATCACTAATTTTTCCATCCACGACACCTGAAAATAAAACAAGGCGCTTTACTTGATTTTTCTTTGCAATCCATGCTGCATGACCTGCTCCTTGAGAGTAACCCGAAATAATAACTGAGTTCCAAAGAACTTTATTATTCAAAAGATATCTTCCCCAATCTTCAGTTGGATATTGGTTATGAAGATAAATCAGCAATGTATTGATCCGATTGAAAATAGAATTCTCAGGAGTAATACTTATTGACGTTGTGGTATCAAGACCTTCTATAATTTCCTGACGAATCAGACCATACTCATTGAGATTATTTAATGCTAATCCACCAACCGCAGTTGCATTCGGGTATTGCAGGCTAATGACATGATAACCAAGACCGATCGGTGTGGACAAAAGACCGGAATATGATGCCGGGTCGCTGGAAGTACCCCCAAGAAATAGTACCAGAATCTTTTTTACGGGTAGATTCATGTTTATTCCTGCATAATGAAAATAAGGTGAAGAATCGATAGAACTATCAGTATCAATTGGATTTATTTTGTGAATAGTTGCCTGAGTGCCGGAAATCCCAGGGATACTCTCATCTTCAGGGGATATTTTACTACAAGTTGTGAATAAAAGTACCATTAGAAAAAATAGAATTATGCTTTTTGAAAAAATCATCAATCTTTACCTCGCATTAAAATGAGCTTTAACATACGTTTAAACCATGATAACAATAATTGACCCGTTGAATTATTTGTCAGAAATCTGTTTTTTTGTCATTAGTATGATATATGGAACAAAACAAACCAGACTCATAATCCATATAACAATACTATCAATTATTTCAAATTTGATGTTTGCACATATTGGTTTAATAATAAGATATCCTATTAAACAGAGAAATAACAAGGACGATTGAAAATATATTCCAATTATTGATGAATATCCGAATTTATTTTTTTTTAATAATAAAACACCGGCAAGAAACCAGATTATGCAAATAAAGATATCTGCAAAACTTACAGCTAAATCGGGTAGTGATACTGTTTTTATCCCGATAAAATTATTTATTATTACAGAAGAAGCTTTTGTAATAAATAAAAGACCTAAAATGATGATGATAATACTATAGATTTTATTTGAAAAATGTAATGCAAATTTTTGTTTAACAGCAGTGTGATCTATAGCTTTGAAAATTGATACATATGCAACGATGCAGGTTACCAGTATTATTATATTGATTATTTTATTTACAAAAATATGTATTGAAATTGAATAGACTATTTGATTATACATAATAAAAAGCATCACCCCCGATAAACACAACTGCCATTGTTGTATTTTTCTAACAGATAAAATAAACACTATCGCAAAAACAGGTATGCCTATAATTAGATTTACAATATCATTTGCGAGAAAAGCATTTTTTAAAACTAAAGTCGGATAAATTATATTTGATATAAGTATGTTAAGAATAGAATTAGCAAAAAATAATACCATTGCAATAATGGATATAAAATATGCATTTTTTTCTCTTGATTTAATTAGTATCGAATTTTCCATTTTTTCTCCATGTTTGCCTTTTCTAAAACTCCCAGTTTTCAAAAAAATCTTCTTCACTGAATAGTGTTATCAGCGACATTATAGAAAATATTTCCTGCCTGTGAGTTCGTGAATTTATTGTATTAATCGCCTGAACGCAATCGATTATTAGTGAATCCTTCATTGAAAATATTGATGAGCGTAATTCGAGATAATTTCTTGAACCGGTAATAGTATTAAAATACTTTATGATATTTGCTCTTGTTCGCTCAAGTTCATACTCATCTTTATGCAATTCGCCGGATAAAATATCTTTTCTGAAAAGCACGATGTATTTGAAATTTTCAAGAATCGCATAAATAATATCAAGATATTGTTCATGGTTAACATTACGTTGTTTTTTAATATAAAGAATTAAAATCGATAAATATTCATCAAAAAAATTCAGGTTTTTTTCTGAATACAAAATATTCCTGAAATTAATTGTCAGTTGTTTTATATGTGAGAAAAATACTTTTTTATCTGATTTTAAAATAAAATTTGTACCGAAAAACATTTCATACTTAATAAAAAATAATGTTTCAGATTCTTTCAGTTGTATGGTATCAATTTTTGTGGCTTTTTCCATTGCAGCATGGTATGCTTCAATGATTTCTGCAGTTTTGCCTGCATCACCGCCATTAATATCAGGATGATGTTTTCTGATTAATTCACGAAAAGCTTTTTTTATGTTCTCAACTGTTGAGTTCTCAGGAATATTAAGAATATAAAAAGGATCAGCACTACTCATAAATTCTTCAGTCTCACTATTTTGACTTCACCGCTTAATGTATTCAGAAAAATCTTCAGTGGTTCAGGTTGTAATACTATTTTTTCAATGATTTTAATTCGTGCCATTGACAAAAATGCCTCTACAAATTCGACATTTGACTCCTGAACTTTTAAAACACTTTTATCAGGCCTGTTCATAATTGATGCACCAAAAATCTTCGCAATAATATCTTTTCTTTTTGTCCCGAATTGTTCCATTTGATATAAAAGCTTCTCTAAAGAAAAAATACCGTATCTGCTGTTCTTCTCATCAAGCATTTGTTCAAAATCATGTTCTAAAAATGTACCCGGCAGAACAATATGATTTAAACCTGCGACATGACATACCGGATCAAACATTGTTACTGAAACACAGGAACCAAGAAGTGTTTGTAAAATAGCCGGTTTATTTGTTACTGCCAATCCCCCGATTGGAACAATAATATTTTCTAATGATTCGTTTTCCAATTTTACCTCTTATTACTTTTTTACCCGAAGTATAATAATATTATTATAATATTTTATCAACTTGAAAAATTTTTATTTGAAATAAAATAAAGTTGAGATATATTAAAAAGTGTTGTAGTTTAATTTAATCTATACCGAAGAAAATACTATGAGAAAATTACTTTTAATATGTATATTATCCGTATTCGTAACAACAGGATTATATTGCAGCAAAACAAGAAAACAAATTGTTTCAGAACTTTTTGCTGTTGTTGATAAATGGATGGGAACTCCTTATGTGTATGGAGGTGACAGCAGGACCGGAATCGACTGTTCTGCGTTCACAAACAGGGTTTATACTGAAGTATTTAATAAAACGCTCCCCAGAACTGTTGCTAAACAAAAATTTACCGGTACAACAGTAACCGGTAATTTACAACCGGGTGATTTACTCTTTTTTAATATAGATGGTAAAATAAGTCATGTCGGTATATTTGTTTTTGACAATAAATTCATCCATGCAGCATCAGCCGGAAACGAGGTTGGTGTAATCAAATCATCATTGCAGGAGAAATATTACAGAGCCCGTTTTGTATACGCAAAAAGACTCGTTGACTTACCTGCTTTCGGTACAATCGCATTAGAAAATGATCCGGCACTACCAACGATACAATCACTTCATGAAAAAGAATCATCCAATAACGATATGAATAGCATTACTATTACCAATAAATCTGATTTAGTTTCTTTTATTTTAGGGGCTGTTGTATATAAAGGAGAAATCAGAGATTTGACAGATTCCTATTTTTCAGAAAGGGAAATTAAATATAGCATAGAAAACATTAATCATGAAAAAAATCATTTTGTAATATCAATATTAAATTTAAATACTGAAAGAGAACGAAAAATCCATTTATTTGATATGAAAAAAGATAAAAAAATTATTAAAGGTTTTTATCTTCCAAAAGGAAATTACGCTATCAAATTGAAAACGACAAAAAATGAGATTATTTTTGAAAAAAACATATTTATATTATAAAAAAACTACCGGAATAACTTACAACATTTTTATATCATAAATAAAACTGTATTTATCTAAAAACGAACGGACAACCTCTTTATCATTTGGTGCCAGACAATCTTTAGATCTGATTAAATACTCATCACCATCTTCCGTTTTAATATGAAAAATAAGCTTTAATGATCCTGCAATGCTGATTAAATCATTTCGTAATAGTTTTAAATCATTTACATCTGCCAACTCAGTGCCTTCGATATAAATATGCATTTCCGAGATGTCAGCTTCATTAACTTCTTTTAAGTCTATAATCTTATCCGCGATGACCTGAACCGAGTCGTTATGACCCTTACGGCAATAAGCCTTTATAAATAGCGGTTGCAACGGTTTTAAAAGTGAAGCAAACTGGCTATATTGTATTTTGTAAATAATCAATTCAAACTCACCATGATTATCAGCAATCATTGCCTTAGCCCATGTGTCGCCATTTTCATTTTTAAACTCTTTAAATGTATCAACTAAACCGGCAATAGTAATGTTATTTTTTGTTCCATAGCCGGGAATGACTATTTCCTTAATAGTTTTTGAATTATACTGACAATTATTTCTGATAAAATTCCTGTATTTATCAATCGGATTACCGGTAATAAAAAAACCGATCGATTCTTTTTCATACGCTAAACGTAAATTATCTTCCCACTCAGCAACATTGATACCGGGAATAGTTTCATGGGTTGATTGTTCCTCCAATACAATATCAAAAAGTCCGCCTTGACCTGTTTTCTGGTCATTCTGATATAACTGAGCTTCTTTTATCAGTTCATCGAGACTCTCAAATATCCATCGTCGTTTTTGTCCGAATGAGTCAAATGCTCCGGTTTTTATCAGAATTTCCAATACAGAACGATTGATAATTCTCAGGTCAATATTTTTAAGAAAATCAAGAAAATGTTTAAAACCGCCACATTTAATTCTTGATTCAACAATATTTGCAGAGGCTGTCTCTCCAACACCTTTTATGCCATTGAGTGCATATCTGATATTATTTTCTTCAACTGTATATTTAACATCGGACTTATTTACATCCGGTTGTAGTACATTAATGCCTTGTTCCTTTGCATATTTAACATAAATTGATATTTTCTCAGGATTCCCTCTTTCAGAAGATAAAACAGCTGCCATAAAATGAACAGGATAATATGCTTTTAAATACCCGCATTGATATGCAAGATAAGAATAAGCGGCTGCATGCGATTTATTAAAACCATAGTTTGCAAACTCTTCCATTTTCTTAAAAACAGTTTCAGCAACTGATTTCTCAATACCGTTTTTTATTGCCCCTTCAACAAATATTGCAAGCTGTTTTTGCATTTCCTCAGCTTTTTTCTTACCCATAGCTCTTCGTAGAATATCAGCTGAACCAAGAGAATAACCTGCCATAACCTGTGAAACTTTCATAACCTGTTCCTGATATACCATAATACCGTAGGTTTCATTAAGGACAGGCTCAAGGCATGGATGATCGTAAATGATTTTTTCCTCACCGTTTTTTCTTTTAATAAATGTTTCGATAAACTGAAGCGGACCGGGACGATAGAGTGCATTCATTGCTATAATATCTGATAATTTGTTTGGCTTTAACCCTTTCAAATGTTTTTGCATACCAGGGCTTTCAAACTGAAATATAGCGGCGGTATCACCCCTGGAAAATAAATCAAAGACTTTTTTATCATCAATCGGAATGGTATCAATATCTAATGTAATACCTTGTTTTTGAAGAAGTTCAATACAATCACGCATTAATGTTAATGTGATAAGTCCGAGAAAATCCATTTTTACCAAACCGCAATCTTCCAGTTGCGGTCCGGGAAACTGAGTGGTTATAGTATCTCCCTGTTTTTCATCTTTAACAAGTTGTAACGGTACATACTCAATAACCTGTTCTTTACCAATTACAACACCGCAAGCATGAACACCGGTTTGTCTATTTAAATTTTCAAGTTTTTTTGCCATGAAAATAAGTTTTTGCTCTTCTTCTGTTCCGTTTTCAACAATTTGTTTTAATTCGGGAACCATTTCAATTTTATCGGCAAGCAATTTACCTTCTTCGGGAATCAGTTTGACGATCTGGTTGATTCGCCCGAGCGGTATTTCCATAACACGCCCGACATCTCTTATTACCGATTTTGTTTTCATTTTCCCGAATGTTACAATCTGACTAACCCTGTCTGACCCATACTTGCGATTAACATAATCCATAACTTCGCCACGCCGTTCTTTACAGAAGTCAATATCAAAATCTGGCATGCTGACTCTCTCAATATTCAAAAACCGTTCAAAAAGAAGATCATAGGCTAACGGATCAATATTGGTGATACCAAGAGCATACGCGACAATACTTCCGGCACCAGAACCTCGTCCAGGTCCAACCCAAATACCATTATCCCGTGCATATTTAATAAAATCCCATACAATAAGAAAATAACCGGGAAATTTCATATCATTTATAACGCCGGTTTCCATTTTCAGTCGCGCTAAAATCTCAGGTGTAACATCTTTATATTTTTTATAAACACCTTCTTCGGCAATTTTATACAAAAAGGTTTCTTTTGTAAAACCCTCCGGTACTTCAAATTCAGGTAAAATCGGACCGGGTAAATCAAGTTTAACATTGCATAAATCTGCAATAACTTTTGTATTTGACATAGCTGAAGGAAATGATTTGAAAATTTTAAACATTTCTTCTTCTGATTTAAAATAAAATTCATCAGATGAAAACCTCATTCGATTTGTATCTGAAATCAATTTCTTGGTACCGATACAAAGAAGAGCGTCATGAGTCGTTGCGTCAGATTTACTTAAATAATGAGCATCATTTGTAGCAACAAGAGGAATTTTAAGTTTTTTTGAAATAGCAGCAAGTTCTTTAATGACAATTTCTTCTTCTTTCATTCTGTGATATTGCATTTCAAGATAAAATGAATCGCTGCCGAATAAATTTTTAAAATAGAGTGCTGTTTCTTCTGCATGAGGTATATCTTTATTTAATATTGCAGCTTGAACCTCACCTCCGATACAGGCGGAAAGACAAATTAAATCGTCTTTATATCGTTCTAACAATTCTCTGTCAATTCGTGGTTTATAATAAAAGCCTTCAGTATATGAATATGAACTGAGTTTAATAAGATTTTTGTAACCATTATGATTTTTTGCAAGAAGAATTAAGTGAAACCGTTCTTTTTCTTTATCAAACCGCGAACCGGATGTCATATAAAACTCAGAGCCGATTATCGGTTTTATACCATTTGCAACGCATTCCCGATAAAATTCAATTGCACCAAACATATTACCATGATCAGTCATAGCAACTGCACTCATACCAAGTTCTTTGGTTTTTTTTACCAGTTCCTTGATTTTTATCATACCGTCAAGAAGACTGTATTCAGTGTGAATGTGAAGATGAACAAAATCACTCATATTATTATCTCTAACCCTTCGTAAGCAGGTTCTACACGTAGAATTCCTTTACTATTGTAATTTTTATCACACATTTCTAAAAGTGTATCAAGTTTCTTATCTGATCGTTCAGGATCATGATGAGTTAAAACTAAATGTTTCACTCCGGCTTTTAATGCCTGATCAATTGCATAACCATACGTTGAATGTCCCCAGCCCGTAAATTTAGGATACTCTTTTGTTGTATATTGCGCATCATGTATTAAAAGATCAGAATTTTTATAAAAATCAACAATTCGTTTATTACTAAAATATGCGGCATCCTGTCCCTCTTGAAAGTTATCAGGGTCATTTGCAAATAAATTAATATATTGCTCATGATCATAGCACGTTGATATTGATTTGCCTTTATATTCTATTTTATAGCCAAGACATAAAACAGGGTGGTTTAAATAAATATAACTGACCTTTACTCCACCTTCTAACTCTATAGAACCTTCTTTTAATTCATGGTATGTAATTTTACTTTGCAATTGTGAGAAATTAACCGGGAAATGTTCATAGTTTAGCTGACCACCTACTATAGTCTCAAGATTACCATCAAGAGAAACAGGCCCGTAAATATCAATAATCGAATTAGGTGCATAAATTGGTCCGAAAAAAGGAAAACCGTAAATATGATCCCAATGAGTGTGTGTAAGAAATGAATGTATCTGCAACGGTTTTTTTATATCAGGATTGGAAAAATAATGAGTTCCCAGAGCTCTTGCTCCGGTTCCAAAATCGATCATTATCTGATAATCCAAATCTGTTATTATTTGAATACAACTTGTATTACCGCCATATTTTGCAGTCAGCGGACCGGGAGATGGAATCGAACCGCGGACTCCCCAGAATCTTACTCCAAACACATTCGCCCCCAATTTATGTCAACTTTAAGAAAATTTCTGCTTTTTTGATTGTCGATTCAACGTTTTTCTCTGCTTCCCGTATATCATCCCATTTTAAACCTGTTATAGATAACAACTCTTCTTCATTCGTATCAGGTGTCCCGTTTCCACTAAAACCAATACCTGCACGTCTTGTAAGAATATTTGCAAGACAAATAGTTGCAACAAACTTTTTAGTTTGAGAACTTACATCCTGTAAGTTATGGTGACATGATATGGTGTCTTTTAATGTTGCAGGCAGTTTCCACATATCTGCAATACGAAGTCCTAAATCACAGTGATTTATTTCAAAATGTTTTGTTTCAACATCATGTAACGGTATTTTATGTTCTACCGAATAATCAATAACTTTTTTATATTCTTCAGGAATAACGCTATTAAATGGAATCTTACCAATATCATGCAATAAGCCTGCTACAAAATATTCTTCAATAAATTTCACATCAATTTTTTGCTTACTTGCAAAAAACTTTGCCATAGCACCAACACATAGTGAATGTCTCCAAAAGGCTTCCATATCTAAAGCAACAAAATTTGCACCTGTACTAATATTTGAAATAACACCGGTTGATATAACAAGGTTTTTAATTGTATTCACACCTAGCATTACAACAGCACGCACCAGTGACGTAACCTGATTTGGCATGGAATAATATGCTGAATTTATAAGTTTTAAAACTTTCCCTGTTAAAACGGGGTCAATACTGATTACATCATTCAATTTTTTTGCATCAACTGCCGGATCACGGGATAACTCCATAATCTTTGTTACAGAAACTGATAAAGGTGGCATTTCCTTGATAAATCTATTTATTTTGATAAGTGAATTACTATCCATTTTTTAAGAATAACAGAAATAGTGTTAAAAATCAATATACTGTTTTAAATATATTTTAAGGTTACTAAAATAACCGGTTAATTTTTAAAATTTAGTAAAATCCTATATAATTCTGGACAATTTGCCTTCTTTTATGATAATTGTATTATAGCGTTGGAGCTTTTAAAGGTTTCAAATTCATTGTTAGTCCGGTGGTTGAATGTGGGTTTTTTGAAAAAAAATAGTAATATATTACTTGCTGTGTATGTGACAATTGATTTCCTTGTACTAATTGGATCATTTATTATAGCTTTTTATCTTGAAACCCGATCAAACTTCTTTTATTCTATTAGTACACGATTAATTTTTTCGGGAATTATTATTATACCATCGTTATTTTTTATGCTTCAAAAATTTGAATTTTCCAGCAAATATAGAATTAAATCACTTATCGATGTTTTAAGGAATATTATTGCTTTTGAATTTATTACAATTACTTTTTTTTATGTTTTCACATTATTCGGGTTTTATACTTTTAGTAATGACTTTGTTTTATCTTTTTTTATTATGACGTATTCTTTTTTTGTAACTGAAAGAATTATTTTAAAGTTATTTTTATCCTTTATGAGATCAAGAGGTTATAATTACAAAATTTATTTGATCATTGGTGCCGGTCCGCTTGGTTTAAAACTTTATAATTTAGTTAAAGAATCAAATGAATTTGGCATTAAAATACTTGGTTTTCTTGATGATTATGCAGAAAGGTTTATTTCTAATCCTGATTATCCCGAGTCTATTAAATCATTGATTATTGGAACAACCGATAAACTCGAAGATATGCTGAAATTAAAAAAAATTGACAATGTCATTATTGCTTTGCCTATGCTTGTTGAAGATAAAATTATTAAAATAACTAATATTTGTGAAAAATATGGAATTAAAGCAGAGCTTATTCCTGATTATTATAAAATTACGTCAAAAACACCATCAGTCAGGATGATAAAAGGTTTTCCGCTTATCGGTATCAGAAATGTTCCTCTTGAAAACCTTTTTAACAGATTACTTAAAAGACTTCTTGATATTTCAGTCTCTCTTTTAGCACTCATTTTATTAACACCTTTTTTTATAATCATTATGATAGCAATTAAAGCAACATCAAAAGGTCCTGTTTTTTTTAAACAGAAAAGAACGGGTTTTATGCAAAAAGAATTTAAAATTTTTAAATTCAGAACAATGTATGTTAATGCAGAGGCTGATACAACTCAGGCAAGCAAAAATGATCCAAGAAAAACTTTGGTTGGTGACTTTTTACGAAAAACCAATATTGACGAACTTCCACAATTAATCAATATATTAATTGGTGATATGTCATTAGTCGGACCCCGGCCCCATATGATCAAGCAGACTGAAGAATTTTATCAGATCTATGATAAATACCTTGTCAGACATTGGGTAAAACCGGGGTTAACAGGCTGGGCACAAGTTAATGGCTGGCGGGGCGACTCTGATATTGGAATGCGGGTAAAATATGATATTGATTATATTGAAAACTGGACATTCTTTCTGGACATTAAAATAATATTACTGACAATAGTAAGTAATAAAGTGAGAAAACATGCATATTAATAACACAATTGTAAAACTGGCATTTATCGGTATAATCATTTTTTCTATTTCCTGTTCACATGAACAGTTAAAAGAAAAGTCGTTATCCCCGGTTCTAAAATCCTCTGATACATTAATAATCAGAACAAACCATTTTCAATGGTTTTTACGGGACTCAACAATTTGGGATAGTGCAACATATTCACTTAACGATGATTTCGAACTAATTTCAAAAAGAAAATATTCGATAATGATGCTTCCTTTTACAAACAATTCATATAAATCTTTTTCAATAAAAAATATTGAAACAAATGAAAAATTTTTACTTATAAAAGCAGAGAGGGATGAAAAGTCTAATGACGCGTACTCATATAAGTTAGTGAATAAGTATGAAGAAATAATTGCGGAATTTAAAAAAACAAATGATGATGATATACTTAACCATACAATTAAACATGAAAACAAACAATTTTCACTGACAAGTATATATGATAAAAATAAAAAAGGTTTTCTTGCACAAGTGACCGATGAAAAAATGGTTCTTGCAATACTGAAAAAAGATATGAATTATTTTTCAGATATTACAGAACTGACTATAGAAAGAATAAATAATCCAAACCCCGATATAATATTCATTGCTTCAAGCATTGTCATTGATGATTTGTATAAAGATGCATACGGGAGATTCAAGTAAACGAATGTTATTAGAGTCAGATTTTTTTACAATAGATAAAGCTCAATACATCAAAATCGTTATTGCACATTATGTAAAAATAAAATTGAAATATTTTCTGATATTATATTCCGTTTTAATAAGTTATAACATTTTATTACTTGTGATTGAAACAAAGATTATTTCTGCATTGTATGTATTTCTTGCAATATCATATTCAATACCTGTTATAATAATAATATATGGTATTTTATCATTAACACGCTATTTAAAATCGTCTCAATCACATTTTATCACAGCTGATAAAATGATCCGGTTAACCGACAACAGTTTTTATATAATTTTTCGAGACGGGAAATACAACGAGATTCCATGGGTCGATTGCTATACTATTAAATACAACAAAAACTATATCATACTATTTATTAATAGATTTTTTCCAATAATAATATCATTCAAATCATTCAAAACTGACAAAAAAAATGAAATCAAAAACTTTATTGATAGTTTTACCAGGAATCGCCCTTAATTATATAAGCATCTCTAAAACCAAAGTTTCTAATTGTATTGATTGATTGGTTCAGATTTTTCTCATCTATTGGTTTACTGACTAAATGGAAGATATTCCCTCTTCTTACAGCAATAACACCACCGAATAATGTGTTGAAATTAAAATATTTAATAGCAAAATCATCATGTTTTGATGATGAGAAAAATTTTATATAATTTTTTTCAGGATCTAATTTATTTGTCCATGGAATATCTTTGAAATTCATTTTTGTATCTTCGACTTTCGCTTCAATCGATTTTTCCGGAACTACAGGAATAATTAAATCTTCCTTATCAATTTGAAATGAGTGCGTACTTACGTCTATAGCCTTTTTTCGTACTGGTGTAAATGACGGAATGAGTATTTCCTCTGGTATAGTAATTGCAATTAAAGGGGTATTTTCATTAACAGTGATATTTCGTTCAGGTGTAAAAGAAGGTATTAAAGTATTTTCTGCAATATGAAAAGACTCTTGGGAAGGTGCAATTTCATCATCAGTCACATCCGGAATTGTTTGTTCTTCAAAGATTTTATCATCAGTCACATCCAGAATTGTTTGTTCTTCAATAACGTTCTCGTTCGGCCATTCAATTTTCTGAAGAATTTTATATTCATTTGCATGTTCATCTTCGGGTAACAAACCGCCAATTGGTAAACGCTCTGTTGAATTTAATGCATTAAAATCTGCCGATACAACAACAAGGCCAGTTTCCCATTCTAAATTGATTTCTTTCGCTGCTGCCGGAGATAATAAAATAAAATATTTTGAATCACCTTCAATTCTATCATTGATAGTAACTTGAACCATTTTCCCCGTGTTAGCATTGGTTACTTCGACTTTTGCACCCAATTTAAATCCGTTCGATGCTGCAGTTAATGAGCTACCGGAAAAAGGCTCTTTACCGGCAGTCAAGGTTCCCTCAACAAGTTGATAAGTAGCAGCCTGTCCAACCCAGTTTTCTGCACATATATACGAATATGAAATAATTAATACTAGTAATAAAATTGTTTTTTTCAATTTCATTTTCCCTGTTTTATAATTGAATCGCCGGTTTTAAGATAAACCGGATCTTTTTCTTTTGAATTTATTGTTCTTGAAATTTTTATTGCATCTTCCCTTGAATAAGGACCGGCAAGAACACGATACACTTTGTTTTTAGTTGATTCGGAATATTCTACCATAAAAAAACTCGGCCGTAATTCAAGATACGGTAATAACTGTGTTATTTTAGGATACGAATTCTGGTAATACGAAAAAGAACCTAATTGAATATAAAATTTTTCCGCACCATTAACGGTGAGTTGAGACAATGCATTTTCAGGAGGCACTACCATATTCTGAATATTTAAAAAATCATTCTCCGCTTCTGAACCTGTATTCGACCACCCTAAAAAAATCAATTTTGTTTCAATCTTTCCAGTCACTGCAGGATCATTTGAACCAAAAAAAGAATATAAATCATCAGTAATATAAACCGTTTCCGGCGGTGTACTTGTCATACTATATGCTATTTGAATAATAGCCTCACGATTATTTGATAATGAAACAATTTTATAAATGCCATTATCCGGTAAAATTGATGAGTAGGCAATATTATATACATCAGTTCTTACATTTGTAAATGTCGATGTATAAGCACTGATTTTTTCCACCTGAAATTTAATATTTGAAATATTTACATTTTGAGGATTGATTTTTATTAAACTTAATAATAGAATATACATGGTAATCGTTTTTTTCATAGTATCCTCTATAATTGATATAATGGTAATTATAGTTTCGGTAATATATTTCATAAGATTTAAAATTTATTTGGAGAATTTATTTGATTATTGATTTTCACACTCACACATTCCCTGAAACTATTGCTGCATATGCTCTAAAAAAACTGACTGACTTAGGAAAGATAAAACCTTTCGGTTTGGCAACAGAAAAAGATTTATCAGAAAAAATGCTCGATGCCGGCATTGATAAATCGGTAATTTTAAATATTGCCACAAAAGTAGAACAGGTTGAAGTGATAAACCGTTATTGTATTAATAAAGAAAATGATTCTCTTATATTTTTTGGTGCAATGCATCAGGATTATGCAAATTATAGCGAAGAAGTTAATTTTCTGTATAAGAATGGAATAAAAGGCATAAAAATGCATCCTGAGTTTCAAGGTTTTTTTCCGTCAGATAAAAAATTATATCCATTGTATAAAGCGCTATCAGATAACGCTATGATTATTGTCTTTCATTCAGGAAAAGAAGAGTTTTTCGAAAAGGATGAATATTTCAGTCATCCGAAGCATTTTGCTGCAATTCATGAGGATTTTCCTGATTTAAAAATGGTTTTAGCTCATTTTGGAGCACATGGAATGTTTGAGGAGGCAAAAGAATTGATTTTTGGCAAGAAAATATTTGTTGATATATCGTTTGATTTAACAAAAAATAATATTTCATTGTTAAATCAATTATTACAATTTCATTCAGAAGATTATATCTTGTATGGTTCAGATTGGCCATGGCGTGATTTAAAGGAATATTTTCACCTGGTTGAAAGTGCAGATATTTCTAAAACTGTTTTATCAAAGATTCTTGGTGATAATGCACGAAAATTATTAGCGTTAAAAGTGTAAAAAATTTGATGTTAATTTTTTTATAATTGATTGATATTTATTTGATAAAATATTAAATTGGAAAAAAAGTTTTTATACTTTATTGATATTTTGCAAAATTACCATTTTATGGAGATTAATATGTTTATAGATAAATCATACACTCTTAAAGTTGATTCTAATAAAAGAGTTTTTCAAAGTGACAATTATTCCTCATATATTTCATTTTCAGATATGGAATATGAGTTTGACGGATTATGGTCTCATGGGTTTAAATTATTTAACGGGGTCACAATTAATGGAGCAATTTTAAATGGTAAAAAAGAATTAAATCCTTTTGGATTTGAAATTTACTACACAAAAGGGCTTAGCTTAAATGGAATGTTATTTAAAAACAATCAGGGATTACTTCTTGATACAGGAAAAAATGCTTTTAGAACCGAATATGTTAATCGTAAACGACATAATAGTGTCAGTTATCAATTTTCTATCTCAAGTAAATTCACAATTCTTGAATTAAAAAATAATACTCTATATGTTCAATATATGAAACCTGAAAGAGACGGATTTGAGGTGGAACATTTATTTGTCGCTTTTACAACAACAAAAGATTTTACCATCAGAAAAAATGATAGTAATGAAAATACATTGATTATTTCTATAGATAAAAAAATAAGAACGAAAGAGTCACCGTATCTTTACATTTTGTATTCACATTCTTTAGATCAATTAAAAACTACTGTTGAATGTAATCAGGAAAAACATGGAGTCTTAATTCAGCAACATATCAACAATTCACTTTTACCGCTTAAATATACGGGATGTAAAACAGGCAATAAAAAAATGAATAGAGCACTTACTTATTCACTTTTATCAGCTTCTTCTTTTATAATGAATAAAAATGGACAAATCGGGATATGGGCCGGTTTTCCCTGGTTTGACAATGGTTGGGGACGTGATACATTTATTGCTCTTCCGGGTGTTGCGTTAGTAACAGGAAGATATGAAATTGCTTCACACATCATTGGTAACTTCTTAAAATATCAAAATCAGGATAAATGCTCCAAAGACTATGGAAAAATCCCGAATGTTATATTCAGTGAAGACAATATTAAATATAACACCGGTGACGGAACTCCTTTACTTATAAGAGAGCTTTATGAATATTTCCTTTATACCGGGGATGTGGCAGCCGTTATGAGTGTCTGGAATAATGTTATTACTGCTATTGACGAAGTTTATTTTGTTAATAAAGATGTAAATTATTTTATGCCAAGCGGTGATGCTGATGACTGGATGGACGCAAGAATTCTAGGAAAAAACTCATATTCCCCCCGTGGTGACAGGCAAGTTGAAATTCAATCATTGTGGTTTACTGCATTACACGCAGTTGCAAATATTGCCAGTGAAATTATAAAAAGATATGAAGAATATAAGCCAATTGTACAAAATATTAATATCAATGAACTGAAAGAAAAGAAAGATCAGTATACAAACGCTGCTAACAAACTTCAAGCCTCTTTCAAACAATTTTTTATTACTGATAAAACACCGTTTATATTTGATCATATCAATAAAGATAATACTCCTGATTATAAAATCAGACCGAATGTAATGCTTGCATCATACTATAACGATCTCATAGGAATTCCAAAACTTATTGACGACAATTCACTTCTTCATGCATTTAAAATCATTGTGAATAACTGTGTTTTTGAACATGGTGTTGCTTCATTAAGCAAATTCGATGAAGATTTTCACCCGTTACACATTACAAAAACCCATCATAAAGACGCTGCGTACCATAACGGAGCTATATGGGGATGGTTATCCGGTGCATTTATTCACTGTGCAACAAAATTCGGACTACAGAATTTTGCATTTAAACATACCAATTTTCTTATTGATCAGCTTTTATTCGGCGAAACAGTTGGAACGCTCAGTGAATTATTTGAACCATACAAAGAAGGCGGGTTAGTCAAGGAGTCCGGTACTTTTAGCCAGGCATGGTCAGTTTCAGAATTCACCAGATCATTTTATCAGGATTACCTCGGTATCAGACCCGATGTTCCACAAAGAAAACTTCATATTTCACCTTCATTTCCCGGAAAACTCGGAGATTTCAGTGCAAATATTCGTTATGGCATTTCAGAAATTATCACTGTGGATATTAAAATCAATAAGCATAAATCAATTATTTCGCTTATAGAAGTAAAAGCAGTTGATATTGAAAAACCTCTTGAAGTTATTATACGGTTAAATTTAGGACCGGAAAAAGATGGATGCTGTAAAGATTACAAGGTTATTTTCTTAAAAATACAGTTAAAAACGACCGGAGCACAAGTTAAAATTGATTTTGATTTCATAGAAAAAAATCGATTACGACTTCGTGACTTATTTATCAGTAATAATAGTGAATTAATAACAATGGGCACAGATACTATTGGGTATTGTGAAAATGCTTCTGAAAATGTCGATTTTGTTAAACCAATTACAGAAGATGATTTATTAATGTACAAAAGTTACAATGAAGAAAATTATCTTGATAAAAAAATACTTGGTGAAGATTTTGACATTATCGAAAGGTTTAAAAACTAAAATCGTTCATATTGATAAATTACAGAATCAGGAATAATTTGTTTTTCAGAAATCCAGTCATTAAGATCCAGGTATCTTTGGAATTGGATTTTTGACTTTGTACCGACCAGTATTTTCATAGCTGTTTCTTTTTGTCCTATTTCGTAGAGTTTTATTGCTTTATGAACATTAACAAGATCAGCATATCCGACAGAATTTGTTTTGCTTCTTAAAATATCACAAATTCGTATAAATTCATCTGCATCAATACTTCGGCTTAAAATATCGATCATCCATTCGGATGCTGTTTGATTCCAGTCATTATCCATCACCGTTAGAAAGTTTATTTTATCATCCATTGTTAACATGGTAGAAATAACCAGTTCACGGAATTTAGTGTATTCTTTGACATTCGCCTTATTTATCAACATTAAATCTATATAAATTTTTGCAAGTTTTACGGTTGAATTTAATCCTCCAATTTGCGTGTTATCTGATCGTTTCCAGAAATATCGTTTAATTAAAAGATTATGAATTTCCGCTGCTTTTTCGAGTTCACCTTGTTTATGAAAACAATCTGCTAAAAGGTTCATTGATATTACTTTTTCATTAATACGCCAATTATCAAACATCGTAGAAGCATAAAAAAATGTATCTGAATCATTGGAAATCTCAACAGCATTTTCTGATAATTGAAGAGCTGTTTCAATATCTACAGGATAAAACCAACCGGATGTTTGAAAATTACCAAGCAGCATTGGAATTATGTTTTTATATAAAATAATTTTATATGAGTTTGAAACTATCCCTGTGTTTTCTTTATAATGTGAAAGATAATATTGAGGTTTTGTGTCAGAAAAAAAATAGAGGTTTTTATCCTCTGAATAATCTATCGCAATTCCGGATGCAATATTAACCCATCCACGATCACCGGTTATAGTTTCACAATAGAATTTATTATCTATTTCTTTAAATGGGATAATTGGAAAAACAACATCAGTAATATTCAGGTTTACATCATATTCATTAATATCTGATGAATCCGGTTGAAAATGAAGAAAAATATTGTTTTTCAGTATATAAAAAGGTGAATTTGATTTTAAATTTATTCTATTGCGAAGAATAAGTTCATTTGGTACTTCATTATTACTTATAATTACATCTGGTTTTTTTAAGAAAGGAAGTGTAACTTCCTTTCTGCAATTTTGAAATATCACTAAAAAAAGTAAAAGAGATATAGAATAAAAACACTTACAGGTATTATTCATCAATAACATTAATGTGAGCACCCAAAGCTTTTAATCGTTCAGGAAGGTTTTCATAGCCCCTTTCAATTTGTATAACATTGTGAATTGTACTGGTTCCCTCAGCACACAGTGCAGCAATAACCAATGCCATTCCGGCTCGTATATCAGGGCTCGTTAATGTAGTTCCCCGTAATCGTGCAGGTCCTGAAATTACCGCTCTATGCGGATCACAGAGTATTATTTTAGCACCCATTGAAACTAATTTATCAACAAAGAACATTCTTGACTCAAACATTTTTTCAAAAACAAGAACAGTTCCTTCAACTTGAGTCGCTGTTACAATTGCAATACTAACCAGATCAGGCGGAAAGCCCGGCCATGGTGCATCATCGATTTTTGGTATCATACCACCGATATCTGATTGAACTTTAAGCTCCTGATGTCCCGGTACAAAAATTGATTTACCATCTGTTTCCCATCTGATACCAAGTTTTCCGAACGTTAATCGTGCCATGTTCATATTATGAGGTTCTGCATCAAGTATTTCTATCTCACTTTTTGTTGCAGCAGCAAGACCGATTAATGAACCGACTTCCATAAAATCAGTTCCGATTTTAAAATCAGTACCATGAAGTTTTTTCACACCATTTATTTTTAAAATGTTTGAACCGATTCCATCAATATTTCCGCCCATTTTATTTATTATATTACAAAGATCCTGAACATGCGGTTCGCTTGCTGCATTCATAATAATTGTCTGACCTTCAGCAAGAACTGCCGCCATTATTGCATTTTCAGTTCCTGTAACCGATGCTTC
Organism: Spirochaetes bacterium GWE1_32_154; assembly: GCA_001829315.1. Classification (GTDB taxonomy): domain Bacteria; phylum Spirochaetota; class GWE2-31-10; order GWE2-31-10; family GWE2-31-10; genus GWE2-31-10. The sequence continues at coordinate 468,142 of MIAY01000001.1, forward strand.
ATCAAGAAATAATTCTTTACCGACAAGTTTATTGGTTACAAGTTTATATTTTGCATTAATTTCTATACTGCACCCGAGTTTTGATAATGCAAGAAAATGGGTGTCAAGCCTTCTTCTTCCGATAACATCACCACCGGGTGGCGGTAACTCAACCTCTCCTGTTCGTGCAAGTATTGGTCCTGCAAAAAGAATCGATGTTCTTATTTTTCTTCCAAGCTCAGAATTTATTGAATTACTTGTAATTTTACCGGTAAATTTATAATCATGTTCACTCAGTTTTTCAACTTTTTTACCGAGTTCCTCGAGAATTTTTATCATTATTACAACATCTTCGATATTCGGTATATTTCTTAAAATCACTTCTTCATCTGTCAGAATAGTTGCTGCAAGAACGGGTAATGCTGCATTTTTATTACCATTTGGTTGAATGATACCTTTAAGAGGATGACTTCCTTCTATTATATATTTTTTTGCCATGAAACCCTTCCATTTATAAATTAATACTGAAATTGTAATAACATAAAATATTAATTATTTCTAATGTTTTTATATGTAATTAAACAATTTTAATGTTATTATTTATTATAGTTTCTAACACATGATTTAATTGGAGTAGTACAATGGAATATTGGATTGTCTGGATGGTTCTCGGGGTGATTTTAATTATTCTCGAAATGTTTACTGTAACTTTTTTTATTTCACTTTTCGGAGTAGCTTGTTTAGTTGCCGGTGTTGTAGCATTAATAACAGATTCGTATATTATACAGTTAGTTTTTTTTATTGTAACTAATATTTTGTTATTGATATTTGTCAGACCTCTTTTTTTGAGGTATTTTCTGAAAAATAAAACACCTTCAAATGTTAATGCACTTATTGGAAAAACATTCATTGTATCAACAACTATTAATAATCATTCAAATTCAGGGTATATAAAGTCAGATGGTGATTATTGGAAAGCAAAATCAATGGATGATTCGATAATCGCTGAAGGTGAATCTGTAGTCGTAGAGAAATTAGAAGGGAATACTGTGTACGTCACAAAGCAACAGGTTTAGTTATTCTAAACTTTTAATAAACTTAAAAAGAAGGAGCATTTTATGTCAGGTAGTTTGTATGTATTAGGAGCAATTGCATTGCTGGTTCTATTTCTTATTATCAAAGGTGTCCGGATTGTTAATCAGGCAACCGTAAAAGTAATAGAACGATTAGGAAAGTATCACAGAACACTTGAAACTGGTATTAATCTTATCATTCCAATCATTGATAAAGTAAAACCTGTTCAAACGCGTCTTTTAAAAACAGATTTTAACGGTAAATTATTTTATCAATTGTCATACGTTGATTACCTTGATATGAGAGAAAGAGTGTACGATTTCCCGAGACAAACAGTAATAACGAACGATAATATTACAATGGAAATAAATGCAATGTTATATTATCAAATTACTGATCCTTTTAAAGCAACGTATGAAATTGAAGATCTTGGAATGGCTATTGAAAAATTAACTCAAACGACCCTTAGAAATATTATCGGAGCTCTTGAGTTAGATCAGACACTAACAAGTAGAGATACAATAAACACAAAACTTCGTGAGATTCTTGATGATGCAACTGACAAGTGGGGCGTTAAGGTCAATAGAGTTGAATTACAGGATATAACACCTCCTAAAGAAATTAGAGAGGCTATGGAAAAACAGATGCGAGCTGAAAGAGAACGAAGAGAAACAATAATTCGTGCTGAGGGTGAGAAAAAGGCTAAAGTATTAAACGCTGAAGGTGAAAGAGATCGATTAATAGCAGAAGCTGAAGGTTATAAACAATCAAGAGTTATTCAGGCAATCGGTGAAGCCGAAGCAAAAATAGCAGTAGCTGAAGCAGAAGGTAAAACTTTGGAGTTAATAAACAACTCTTTAAAGAACACAAAAATGGATGCCGGACAATATCTTGTTGCTCTTAAGTATGTTGATGCGTTGAAAGATATTGCTTCACAACAGGGTGAAAAAGTGATATTCTTACCATTCGAATCAAGTGCTTTAATGGGATCAATCGGTTCAATTAAAGAGGTTTTTAAGTACTAAAGGAGCTATACAACAATGGAAAAGAAAATTACTATTGATTATTCTTTTACGCATCCGTTTATTAATGAAGTCGCAATTGAGTCTTATAAAGACGAAGCTTTAAAAGCAATGGAAACATTAATGAAAGGTAACGGTGCCGGAAATGATTTTATCGGTTGGAGAAATCTTCCTGATAACACACTTTCATCTGATGAATTTAAGAAAATAATTGAAGTCGGTAATGAAATTTATAAAAATGCAGATCTTCTTATTTGTGTAGGAATCGGGGGAAGTTATCTTGGTTCAAAAGCAGTTACTGAAGCGTTATTACACCCGTTTCATAATTCTTTACAAAAAGACAAAAGAAATGGTCCGCGTATTCTTTTCGCAGGGCAAAATATTTCAGGAACATGGCTTGAAGCAATAATTGCCGAAATCGAATCTTCAGAAAGTGTATACATTAATAATATTTCAAAATCCGGTACAACAACAGAACCGGGAGTCGCATTCAGGTACATCAAAAATGCGATGGAAAAAAAATACGGCAAAATTGATGCAGCAAAAAGAATAATTGCAACAACAGATGCAAAAAAAGGTGCATTAAGAAAATTAGCGACAAACGAGGGGTATAGAACATTTGTTATTCCTGATGATGTTGGTGGTAGATTTTCTGTACTCACACCGGTAGGTTTATTACCGATTGCTTCAGTTGGTATTGATATTCAAAAATTATTACAAGGTGCAAAATATGCATCTGAATACTGTAAAGAAAAAGATTTTTCGACAAATCCGGCACTTGTTTATGCGACTATTAGAAATCTTTTACTAAAAGAAGGGTATCATACAGAAATTCTTGTTAATTATGAACCGGGCTTTCACTTTTTAAGTGAATGGTGGAAGCAACTTTTTGGTGAAAGTGAAGGAAAAGACGGTAAGGGAATATTCCCTGCTGCTGTTGATTTTACAACGGATCTTCATTCAATGGGACAATGGATTCAGGACGGACAACGTTTTATTTTTGAAACGGTACTTAATGTCGGCAAACCACTTTCAGAACTTACAGTAGTATCAGATAAAGAAGATCTTGACGGCCTCGAGTTTTTATCCGGAAAGTCTTATGATGAAATCAATAAAAAGGCTCAACTTGGAACGTTAATAGCGCATTATGACGGTAAAGTTCCAAATCTTATTATTAACATTCCTGAATTAAATGAATTTTTCTTAGGTCAGTTACTATTTGTTTTTGAACAAGCATGCGGGATTTCAGGTTATTTACTTGGAGTCAATCCTTTTGATCAACCTGGTGTTGAAGCATACAAAAAGAATATGTTTGCTCTTCTTAATAAACCCGGCGAAGAGAATGCAAAAAATAAGTTAAGTTTAGATGAAAAAATGAAAAAACTTCCTTCAGGAAAAGTCACTAAATAAAAATTACACCTCATATATCTATTTGTATGAGGTGTAATTTCAAAATCATGTAAATGAAAAAAAATTGTATAATTTTTGTTACATATTTCATTATTTTGTTTGTTTTATTATATTTTCATATAAATTTCTGTAATTATATGATATATTTCTATGATGAAAATATATATTTTTATTATTACCAAATCAAAAAATAATCTGCTTTTATTATAACTATAAATAAGGAGGAAATAAATTATGAAAATGAAAAGTCAACATCTTAATGTTGTCAAAATGCTTGCATATTCCGGAGCACCAAAAAGAGAAGTTGCAAGAACTGCAAATATTTCTGAACAAACTCTGTATAATTGGATAAAAGATGATGATTTCGCACGACTGCATGAAGCCTACACAAGCAGGTATCAAAAAGCAGTCGAAGAATATCAATTAACATCTAATTACGAACAATTTCTTTTAGATCTTGAAATTTCTAAAAACGATAAAGATATTGTTTCTTGTCTTGCTTACATTGATGCTAATATTACCGGCATAATCGAAAATAAAACAAGTCGAATTGATAACATCTTAGAAAAATGTATATCTCTCATTGAAAAACGAATCGATTCCGAAACAGCAGATGATGAGCTTTTAATTTATTTACTTGATAGATATCTGAAAAATTTTAATAAATAAAATTTTTTAGCACAATGATAAAGAACCCGGGATGTATAGTTAGAAAGCATATACATCCCGGGCTTTTTTTATATTAATGGTTCCTGTTCTTCTATTATAGCTTCTTCATTCATAATAGAGACTGTTTGAAAATTTCTTATTGCAATTTTTGTTTTCCATCGGCCGGTATAATAATAAATAGATGAGAAAACGGCACCAATGAGCCATGCTATAGGGATACCAAACCAGATTCCTTTTGTCCCCATAAAACCAGATAATATCGCTGAAGTCGGTATTCGTATTGCCCAGAGAGAAAATATAGTAATAATCATCGGAATAAAAGTATCGCCAACACCTCGTAATAAACCGTTATAAATAAACATGATAGAAAAGACTACATAAAAAGCACTAACAATAACGAGATATTCGTTACCAATTGATATTACATCCGGATCAGAATTAAACATAGATACAAGATTTTTTCCGAAAACCATAATAATTGTTGTTATTATAAGACAAAACACAGTTGACATAAATAGAGTGCTTGTTAATCCCTTTTTGACTCTGTCAATTTTATTAGCACCAATATTTTGCCCGGTAAATGTAGATAATGCCATTGAAAAATTCATTGCCGGCATCATTGCAAAAGCATCTATTCGTCCGGCAGCTGCGTATGCGGCTATTGCATTTGTCCCAAAACCATTAACAATTCTCGTTAACGCCATCATACCAAGAGCAACTGCCATTTGCTGTACACCAGATGGTATACCAATTGCAATGCTTTTAGAAAATAATGCTTTGTCGAAATACATTTTCAGTCGTATTGATAATATAGATTTTTTTTGAAAAAGAATAATAACGCCGAAGACAAAAGAAACACCTTGTGAAATAACAGTTGCCCATGATGCACCAGCTATTCCCCAGCGAAAGTGAGCAACAAAAAGTATATCAAGAAAAACATTAAGTATAGCTGCGATAACAAGCAAATATAAAGGTGTTTTTGAATCCCCGACCCCCCTCATTAAAGCACTTAATCCGTTATAGCCAAAAAGCGGTAACATCCCGATAAACATAATATCTATATATGTTTTAGCTCCCTGATAAATGGAATCCGGTGTTTTTAAAATTTGTAAAATATAAGGGCTTAATAGTAACCCGGCAATTGTAGCAATAATTGACATAAGAAATAAAAAAATATATGTTGTATCAACCATTCTACGTAAGGCATCCATTTTTTTTGCACCATAAAACTGTGCAATTAATATCATACTTCCCGTTGTAGCACCCATTATAAGAGCAATAATAAGAAACATAACCGGAAATGCAATACCAACTGCCCCAAGAGCCTCTTTTCCGACAAATCTTCCAACTACTATTGAGTCAACAATGTTATAAAACTGTTGAAAGAAATTACCCAGTAACATCGGTATACTAAAATACAGAATATTTTTCGTAATACTTCCTTCGGTCATATTTTTCATTCTATTCCTTACTGTCTCAATGTTTTATTTCTTTCGGGTAATCTTTGAAAAACCAGTAAATGGTACAAGAATTTCCGGAATATCAACTGTTCCATCTTCATTTTGATAGTTTTCAAGTATTGATATAATAACTCGAGGTACTGCAATAACTGTGCCATTTAACATATGTGCTATGTTCTTATTACCTGCTTTATCTTTAATTCGTGTGTTCAACCTTCTAGCCTGAAAATCAGTGCAGTTTGACGTTGAGGTAATTTCGCCGTAACATCCCCGACCGGGCATCCATGCTTCAAGATCGTATTTTTTGTATGCCGGGTTTCCTAAATCGCCGGTAGCGATATTTAAAACTCTATAAGGAATGCCAAGAGCTTTGTATATTTCTTCTTCAATTTCGCGTAAAGTCTCAAGCATTTTCTCTGACTCTGAAGGTGTACAAATGACAAACATTTCAACTTTACTAAACTGGTGAACCCGGTAAAGCCCCTTTGTTGCCTGACCTGATGCACCGGCTTCCGTTCTAAAACAATGACTAAAACCTGCCATCTTTACAGGTAACGCTGATTCGTCTATAATTGTATCTCTATAAATACCACCTAAAGTGATTTCTGCTGTACCAACCAGACATTGATCGGTATTTTCAATTGAATAGATATTTGTTTCAGAACCTCGCGGATTAAAACCAATTCCCTCAAGTATTGATGCTTTTGCAATATCAGGAGTGAGATACGGTGTAAAACCTTTTTTAGTCATATATTGCATACCAAAGTTTATTAAAGCAAGCTCCAGTAGAGCACCTTCATTTTTTAGATAGTAAAATTTCTGACCGGAAACATTTGCACCTGAGTCAAAATCAATTACATCAAGAATATCACCAAGTTCAACATGATCTTTAGGTTTAAAAGAAAAATTCCGTATTACACCTTCTTTTCTAAGTTCAACACTATCAGCTTCTCCACCAACCGGACATGAACTGTCAGTCATATTGGGGATTTTCATAGCCTCTTCGGTATATTTAAGTTCGATTTCCTTAATTTTTTCTTCAAGTTCAGCTACCTTAACTTTAATATTTTTACCTTCTTCTATTAAAACAGCCCGTTCACCTTCCGGGAGTTTTTGTTTCATTTTAGAAGCATTTTCATTCCGGTCATTTCTCAGTGTATCAATTTCAAATTGCAGCTTATTTCTACTATTATATAAATCAATTACAAGTGTCGCATCAGCCTTAACACCTCTTTTTAAAATATTGTGTTTAACAGCCTCTAAATTATCTCGTATATATTTTGGATCTAACATAATTTTCTCCTATTTATAATTAATTATATGTTTATAACTTAATTATTTGAAATTTTGAAGAAGATTTTGTATTATACTTTTCAGGTTTTTATATAAAAATCAAATAAAAATGTTAGGCATAATATTATGAATATATTTCAAAACAAATCAAATACATTACGAAGTTTTTTTATTTACGCGGATATAGTATTAATTGCAATTATTATCATATTTTCATCATTTTCTTTATATAAAGCCAATCAAATTATTCTAAAAAATCAGATTAAAGACAATCAGGAAATAATGGATAAGGTTTCATTTGTTATAACCAACGAAATTGAAAAATACATTCACTATCTGAATTCTGAAAATATTAAACATAATTATTCATCAAGATATTTCACTGTAACAAACAATTTCTTTAATTATGTTTACATATCAGATTTAACATTTGCAAAACAACACTTTATATACCCCGAAAATACCATTATACAAAAAGAAATAGGTACAGAATTAATCAATTTTCGTAACTTTAAAACGGTACAGGATGTTTATATCATTCCTCATAAATCTATTATTGATAATAAACCAACCATTTCATTATTCATTAATAATTATAAAAACTATCTCATTGCAGAAATAAATCCGAATACAATTGCAAATATTATACAAAACACAACTCGTGAAAATAATTGTATTATTTATTGTATAGATTCACTATCTAAAAATATCATAACAAAAACCAAGGATATTAATTACACATATAATGCTTCTGATATAAACAACAGATCATTACAAATAAATGAAATTCGATATTTTTATTCTATACATCCAATAAATGATTTCAATATATCTGTTGTAATTTTATCAAAAGCAACACTTTATTCACAATATTCTATTATAATATTGAATAATTTGATAATTTTACTCGCATTAATCATACTATCCATTATTTTTCGTAGTATTTTGATTAGTAGATTTAACTACGGCCCAATGGAAATTTTGATTAAAGCAATTGAGTCAAAAAAAGTCGAAAAAATATCATTAAATTCAAATTTTTACGAATGGAATGTAATTGAGAATATTTATAATAAATTTATTGAAAATTCGAAGGAATTTACCAATACATTAATGAAAGAAATTAATGAAAAAGAGGAAGCAAGAGAGTCTTTAGCTATTATAAAAGAATATTTAGACAGCATTCTAAATTCATTACCTTCGGCTATTATTTCCATTGATAATAAAAGAAAAATTACATCGTTTAATCAAAGTGCAAAGTTATTATTTCAAATACCTGATACGATTAATGCAAACAGTAAATTTGAAACAGTAATTCCTTATTTAAAAAAATATCTTGCACTGATACTTGATTCGATTGAAAATAAAAAAAAATTAACCTTAGATAAAGAAACTTTTCTTATAGAAGATGAATTATTATACAAAGAAATTACAGTTATTCCATTAACTATTGCAAATAATAAAGGTGGCGTGATTATTATTGATGATATTACAAAAAAAGTGAAGTTTCAGGAAGCAATACTTAATGCAGATAAAATGTTAAATATTGGCGGGCTAATAGCAGGCATTGCACATCAGATTAATAACCCTTTATCGACAATAATAACCGGCAGTCAGAATATTCAAAGACGATTATCAAATAGCCTTTCAAAAAACAATGAAATTGCTGAGTTATATTCTATTAATTTTGAAAATTTAAATAAATACATTACAGAACGGAATATTTTCAAAATACTTGGTAATATTAATAATGCAGCCCTTATGTCTGCCGGTTTAATTAAAAAATTAATGGAATTAACGAAAAAAGAATCATCGAATAAATCAACTATACAATTAAATGAACTTCTTGATTCATCAATTTTACTTGTAAGCAATGATGATAAATTTAGAAGAAAATTTACTACCAGTTCAATTGATATTATAAAAAATTATCAGAATAATAATTTGGAAATTAATATTAATACAAATGAACTACAACAGGTTATTCATAACTTATTTAAAAATGCTCTTGAAGCAATCGCTGTAAAAGATTTTCCTCAAACCATAAAACCATTTATAAAATTATCAAATTGGAAAGACGGAAATTATATTGTTATAGAAATAGAAGATAACGGTATTGGAATCAAACAGGAAAATATTAAGAGAATTTCTGATCCTTTATTTACTACAAAAAAAGATAATGCCGGGCTCGGACTCGGTATCCCTGTTTCATATTACATTATTACCGAGAAAAATCCCGGAACCATGGAAATAAAAAGCACAGAAAATTTAGGAACTAAAATAACAATCAAATTAGCGGTTTAATATGTTATTCACCTGTAAGTCTACATTTTATTGATGTTAAATGATGCACTAAAACCATAGTAACCAAAAGTTCCAATGGTCATATCACTAAAACCATACAATGTACCATTTGATACTTTAAGATTTTTATCAAACGCAACATATATAGTATCATCATTAAAACCGACTTTAAGTGTATTTAATGGAATGTTTCCTGTTGTAAACGGTATGGTAAAAAAATAAGTTACTGTTTTATCTGATTCTATTTGAGCGTGGAAATTAGTAATCGATTTAATTGGAGTTTTTTTCCCGTTAACATGCAGCTCCATAAAGTAATTAAACTCTTTAATACCATCAAAGAAATCGGTGAAAACAGCTTTAACTTCTTTATCACTTAAAACTCCATTTCGATCTGTATCACACCCTGCTATTACATCAGCTGACCAGTAACTATCCCACGACCATTGAACCCGTATTCCTGTAACACTTGTTTCATTTTCTACAAATTCAATACCTGATTTTATAAATAAATGCGGATGTGAATGACTCAATGTAATGACTGAAAAAAATGCAACGGCAAAAAAAAACTTTGAAAACACAAAAACCCCCAATTTAACTGAATAAACTTTTAAAAAATCCCGACGACATGAAAAATCCAATAGATATAATCAGCATAATAGAAATATATTCTATTATTGACGCAATTCTTTCAGTATTTTTTTGAAACTTTCCTGATAGAGTTACAAAGGCATTTCTTGAATAAATAGTAATCGCACCAATAACAGACAGTAATACAAACATACCAAGCGATATACTGAGAACAGAAAAAAGTCCTATTATAATTATATTATTTGATAATGCAAATAACATAATCATTAATGATGCAGGACAGGGAACAATTCCTGCAGAAATACCGACAAGAAGTATATTTTTAATACTTTTTGATGATTTGTATGTATTTTCTGCATTATTATCCTCATGATTGTGACCGGTTAATTTTAAAATAAAAAATAAAATACCCAGTGCAAGTATCATTAAACCGCTTGCAGTCATAAAGTAACTTTGTAATTTGATTCTAAACATACCTCTGATGCCCGTTAAAACATAAAATAACAGAAATGAAAGCACAAGTGCAGAGCCTGTATGTATGACCGAAATAATAAATGATAATACAACAGATCGTACAACCGGATGTTTTTCCTTTAAAAAGAAGGTTGCAACAAGTGACTTTCCGTGTCCCGGACCTATGGAATGTGCAACTCCATATAAAAATGAAATTAATGAAAGTAGAAGTAGAGAAGTCAGTTTGAAATCCGTTGTAAATTCGCGTATGAGTTCATTAATCATAGTATCTGCTACTCGAAGATAATTCATAAAAAAAGAAGGAAAATGCATACTGTAAATCCTGTAAATCATGAAAGTGTTATTATTGTATGTGATAATCTGAATTATTAAATATGTCAAGCTGTCTTAATGTGAACATCACAATAGAATCATACAATAACAAATTCAATAAACTTCTTCTGACAAAAATTTTAAGAATTTATTAATAATTCATTAAGGTCATTTTAAAATCTATTTGATAGATTGATACTGGAGGCTGAAATGAAAAAAATATGGTTTTTGATAATTATGCTGCCTGTTATGATGTTGGCAACGGAAGACAATAACAATGGTATGTCTGTTTCACTTGAAGATGCGGTGAATATGGCTGTTAGTAATAATCTTACATTAAAAAATGCCGGATTAGAATATAACGGTACATTAGTAAATGCAGCTACATCATGGAATACTCTGTTGCCCTCAGGAGGAATAACTCTTACAAGTAATTTTGAGTCTCTTCAAGCAGGATTATCAGCATCAATAAATATAAGTGCTTCAAAAATTATTTCAATAGGTAAATCCATTGCTGATTATAAAGAAGGAAAGATTACCTATTTGAGTGCTAAAAATAAAGTTAAAAAAGAGATCAATGAACTTTATTATTATATAGTGCTTTTTGAAAAGAAAATAGAACTACAGTCGTCTAAAGTTGCTATTTTAAATGGAAGATATAAAACTGCTTCACTTCAATTAGCAACAGGGTCAATCTCTGAAATTGATTCATTAACCCATGATATTGCATTTAAAACAGGCGGATATGAATTAAGAAAACTTAAAGATCAATACAATGAAGCAGTAACTACACTAAAAAATACTATTGGAATGTATGACGATAAAAAGATTATTTTTACCGGAGTTCTTCCTGAAATAGTTGATACTACTACCGATGAAAAAATATCGTTGCAAAATAATAATGATATTGCTCTTGCTTACAGTAAATTACAAAATTCAAAAACTGGTACTGCCCTGTTAATCGGTGATTTATTACCTTCACTTAATCTTAATTATTCGCAACCAGTATATTCGAGTGTTTCTTCTACAAACTTTGATGCAGCCTCGGGCAATCTTGGATTCTCGGTAAATATACCTCTGCAGTGGTTACTACCATTTTCAAGTTCGCAGTCTGCAATTATAAAAAATCAACTGGCAGTTGAAAGTTACCGGAATAACCTGCTTGCTACAAGACAGAATGTTGCGACTCAGGTAAATACAATATCCAACTCTATTAAAAGATTGCTCGATGATTATGAAACACTTCAATTAAGTGAAAGTCTTTATAAAAGTAAATATCAACTCTCAGTAAAACTTTATGCTTCGGGCAGCAGTAATTATCTTGAACTGAAAGAAGCAGAAAACGGCCTTTTTGAATCGAGTCTGGCAATTCTCAATGCAAAGTATGAATATGCAATTTTATTATTGAATTTTAAATCTATTTTAAATAACGAGGAGTAAAAAATGAAAAATAATTTTAGTACAGGTACAATAACTACTATGTTAAAGTACAATAAAAGAGGAAAAATTGTTCTGATTGTCATGAGTGCTTTTATGACCCTTTCAGTAATTGTATTATTTCTTTCATCGTTTCATACTACATCAGCCGGAACTATTCAGTATGGTGAAATAACCATGCGGGATGTTGAAATTACCGTTTCATCAACGGGGACAATCAAAGCTCAGAAATCAGTAGTTGTCAGTACGCAGGTATCAGGAAAAATTGTTAATGTGTATGCTGATAATAATGATACCGTAAAAAAAGGTGAAGTTCTTGCAAAAATTGATTCGCAGCTTCTGGAAATTTCTGTGAAAACCGCTGAAGCGGAATTGTTAAAAGCAAAATCGCACTATGAACTTGCACTGCATGAATATACATCAACGATTGAACTAAATAAAGAAAAACTTGTCTCAAATCTTCAGCTTGAAAAGTTGCGGGTTACAAAAGACGGTGCGTATGCGGATTATCTCTCAGCACAGTCACGATTGTTAACAGCAAAAACCAATCTTGAATATTCTGTTATCACTTCACCGATCAATGGTATTGTGCTTGAAAAAAATGTAGAAGAAGGACAAACTGTTGCTGCAAGTCTTTCTGCACCGGCATTATTTACTATTGCAGAGAGTTTATTAAAAATTGAAATCAATGCTTTGGTATCAGAATCTGATATCGGATCCATTAAAAAAGATCAGAAAGCAAGGTTTACTGTTGAAGCGTATCCTGAGATGCAATTTGAAGGTGTTGTGACAAGTGTACTTCTCAATGGAACGGTAAGTTCAAATGTCGTTAATTATCAGGTAATAATAAGTGCTTCAAATAGTGAAAAAAAATTACTACCCGGTATGACGGCAACAATTGATTTTGTTATAAATAGTGTTGAACAAGCCCTGGTAGTCCCGAATAGTGCGTTGGAATTCAGACCGTCACCGGAAATGTTGAGAGAACTCGGTGTGGTCAGACCTGAAATGCCAAAAGGTAATGGAAAGGGATTTCCACCGCCACCACCTGATAATAAAAATGCAAGTGGGAAAAGTATATGGATTAAAGGAGAGAATAATCTTATTAGTCTTGTACGGGTAGAAACCGGTATAACTGACGGGCAATATACCGTGATATCGGGTGATGGTATAACTGCCGGTGATTCTGTAATAACGGGTAGTAAAAGTAAAGCGGAAACTAAAAAATCAGACTCAAATACCGGTAAAAAACAAAATGCTAACCGGAGTGGTGCAGGCGGACCTCCGGGGGGTATGCCACCAATGATGTTTTAAGTGGAGGATGATATGGAAACTATTATACAATTGAAACAGATAAAAAAAACATACAGTCTTACGGAGTCCGTTTCTGTACAGGCATTAAGAGGTGTGGACATTGAAATAAAGAAAGGTGATTTCATAGCTGTTATGGGACCGTCCGGTTCAGGAAAGTCAACACTGATGAATATATTAGGTTGTTTGGATATACCTACCGATGGTGAGTATTTCCTTGATGGTGTAAGTGTTAAAACGCTCAATAAAGATGAACTTGCCGGACTGCGTAATGAAAAGCTTGGTTTTGTATTCCAGGGCTTTAATCTTTTATCACGTACAACTGCACTTGAGAATGTGGAACTGCCTTTATTCTATAACCGCACTCATGACAGGAAAGATTTTAAAGCACTTTCAATTGCTGCTCTCGAAAGAGTAGGTCTTGGTAACAGACTTGATCATACACCGAATATGTTATCAGGCGGTCAGCAACAGCGTGTTGCAATTGCACGGTCGCTGGTGAATACACCAAAAGTGCTCCTTGCCGATGAACCGACAGGTAATCTCGACACAGCAACTTCACTTGATATTATGAGTATTTTTCAGGAACTGAATGACCAGGGAATAACACTGGTACTGGTAACTCACGAGCCTGATATTGCACAGTTTGCTAAAAGGGTTATTACCGTTCGTGACGGGATGATACGGGAAGATTATCAGGTGAAAAATAGAAAATCAGCAACAGAGGAAATAGAAAGGTTTAAAGCCGGTAATATTCAAATCTTTACAGAAAGTGAGAAACTTCACCAGGAGGTGGTATGAAACTCGAATACACATTAAAAATCGCGTTTAAGAATATTCTTAAAAATAAAGTGCGCAGTTTTCTCACGATGCTCGGGGTAATTATTGGTGTTTCATCGGTAATAATTATGGTTGGTATCGGTCAGGGAACCCAAAAAAAGATTGAAAAAGAAATTAATAGCCTTGGTACAAATCTTATTATGATTTATCCGGCAAATTCACGTTTTGCAGGTGTCAGTCAGGGATCAGGTTCGACTAATAAAATAACCCTTACCGATATGAAAAAGATAATCGAAGAGGTTAGTAATATTCAGTATATTTCACCTGATATTTCATCGAATGAACAGGTTATTTCACAGAATAATAATTACCGCACAACAGTGCATGGAGTATCCGATCAGTATCAGGGCATAAAAGACTATACAATGGCGGAAGGTGAGTTTTTCACAGAAGCACAATGTAAATCAAGCAAAAATGTTATTGTTCTTGGTAAAACTGTCAGTGATGCATTATTTCCCGGGATCAGTTCTATCGGTAAAACAATACGAGTGCGTAATATTCCGGTGAAAGTAGTTGGTGTACTGAGTTCAAAAGGTTCGGGAAATAACGGTATGGATCAGGACGACCTTGTGCTGATTCCATATACGACGATGATGAATAAAATAACCGGTTCAAAATATATCAGAACACTCTTTGTCAGTGCTGTATCAAAAGACGTAATTGATACAGTTCAGGAGGAAGTAAGCCGGGTACTACGGATTTCTCATAAACTAAAAAGTACAAATAGTGATGATTTTACCATCAGTACTCAGTCAGACATTGTTGAAAAAGCGTCATCTATTACGGGAATGATGACGCTACTTCTTGGTTCGATAGCTGGTGTTTCATTGTTTGTCGGAGGGATAGGTATAATGAATATAATGCTTGTTTCTGTTACTGAGCGAACCAGGGAAATCGGAACACGTATGGCTGTCGGTGCACGAGGTGATGATATTCTTATACAGTTTCTCATTGAAGCGTCTGTATTAAGCCTTGCCGGCGGTGTTGCCGGAATAGGTATTTCCGGTGTTGTCATATTTCTATTGAATATTTTTACGACATTAACACCGGTTATGAATCTTACAATTGTTGTTCTGGCTCTGGTATTTTCAGGCGGTGTCGGTATATTTTTCGGGTATTATCCGGCAAGAAAAGCGTCACAGCTTAACCCGATTGACGCATTACGGTATGAATAATTTTTTATAATAAAGAAACTGGAGGCAGTATGAATCGAATTGTTTTAAGTATTTTTCTTATCGGGGTATTTTCATTGAATGCCGGGGAAATTGATTTCAAGAAAGCGAAACTTGAAGCACTCACAAAAAGACTTCAATTATCAGAAGAACAACAGGTGCAAATGAAAGTAATAGTTGCAGAAGATTCGTTATTTATTAATGAAGGACTGTCATTAAGGCCGGATATTGAAAACCTCAGTGCGATTATTGAAAATCGTGTTGAACGCATCAGACTTTTACATGAAAGGGTTCGTATGATACTTGATGAAAAACAACTTCCTGTATATTTTGGAATGAAAACAGAGTTGCTCACCAATAAATTTGCTAATGAAACAGTAATAAAGCTCTCATTAAGTGATGAGGTTACAATCTGTCTCTACGAAATTGTTAATCTTACGGCTAAAGCAACACGCGGTATGGGTCAGGATCGAGGTGTTGATGAATCAATGGGACAGCCGCCTGAAGGTGGAACGGGTCGCAGAGGTCAGGGTATGGGCAGACAACCGCCTCCTGATAGAAAACAGGACGCCAGACCGGATAATTCTCCGGTTATTGAGATTTTCAGTAACAGCCTTATTAATCTTCTTACGCCTGAACAGTTTGAAGTATATAAAAATATCAAAAAAGATATTCAGGTTGACATTGCAAAGGAATTTGGTCAAACTACTACTGCTGAACGACGTAATCGTGGTGGAATGAAAGGCGGTCCCGGAGGAATGGGACAGGGGAGAATGTAATGAGCGGGGAAAGGGTACTTATCGTTGATGATGAAAAGGAAATAAGAGATCTTATCGCAAAATATTTGAGAAAAGAAAATATGGAAATTACCGAAGCTGATTCCGGTGAGAAAGCCCTTTCCCTCATACATGTTTATAAATACGATCTTGTCATACTTGATATTATGATGGGTGGTATTGACGGTTTTGAAGTAGTAAGAAAAGTACGCTCTGATAATGATGAGCTGCACATTATGATATTGAGTGCCCGCGAGGAAGATTATGATAAGGTGCTTGGTTTCGGCCTTGGGGCTGATGATTACATGACGAAGCCTTTTAGTCCGTTTGAGCTGGTTGCACGGGTGAAGTCGCATTTACGCAGGACTAAATTAATCGGTAACAGGCCGGTAGAACAGAATATCCCGGAGAGTGTCACAAGGGGCGTTTTTACTCTGGACAGTAAATCATATACGCTCATCAAAGAAGGTGTCAATACTGAACTTTCAGCGAAAGAGTTTAAATTATTCCGGTTTTTATTTGATAATCCTGATCGAGTGTATACGAAACAACAGATTTATGAGAATGTATGGGATGACGGGTATTATGATGAAAATACGCTTATGGTGTATATCAATCATCTTCGTAATAAAATAGAAGATAAACCCGAAAAACCGCAGTTCATTAAAACAGTTTGGGGAGTCGGGTATAAATTTACTCTTGAATCTGTCGCGAAAGGAGTATAAAATGCGTCTGCAAGGGAAAATCGCTTCTGTTATTGTTTTCTCATTATTTCTATCGGCACTTTTATCGGTTGTGGTTATAAACGTTTTTATTTATATGTATGATAAAAGTTACTCGAAAGATGATCCTGAAATGATTGCTGAGAAATTAGCACAACGTATAAGAGGTCTTACTGTTATTTCAAATGATACTGTTATGTCGGTATTCAGTGAATATCAATCATACCGTGATGTTTTCTTTTTTTCGTATTTTGAAATGGAGAGTAAAATGTTTGTGACGACTGATTTTAAGCATCCGCCACCACCGGGTAGTCGTGGTTTTAACATGGACGGAAAGCCGGACAAGCGAGGTTTTGAATTGGAGGAACGGAAAAAATTCAGGTTTATCAATTTTTTCAATCAGATGGATTTTGTTATCCGCAAGCCGGTGTCTGATACTCATCTGAATAGAGGTATGATTGAAGTTTCGGTGAGGAAAGAGTATTTATTTCCATTCTATTTGAGAATAAACAGTGAAAAACTTTTTGTCATTTATGCTCTGGTTTTTCTGTTATTATTTATCATTATTACATTTTCATATCTTTTTGTTTTTATTTTTACCTATCCTATGATACGGCGGTTAAAACGTATATATATGAAAATAAATTCATTTGAACTTGAAGGAAAACTCACCAATCTTAATGATGCGAAAAATGACGAAATTGGTGAAATTGCCCGCACATTCGATGATATGAGTACTAAAATAGTAGAAAATTATAATCAGATGAAACAATTTTATGTAGATCGTCAGGAACTTCTGAAAAACATATCCCATGACTTTCGTACACCGCTTACATCAATATTGGGGTATGCGGTCTCCTTAGATGAAGGGGTGTATGAAAATGAAGAGGAGAAAAAAGAGTACTACAAAATTATCCGGAAAAAAGCGATGTATATGTCTGCTTTGTTTGATGAAATGCTTGAATTGACGCGTCTCGGTAATGACACTTATGTTTTGCGTACACGGGAATTTGACTTTGCAGAACTTTTACGTTCGATAATTATTGAATACATACCTCAATTTGAAGAAGTAGTTTTTAATGTCGAAACTGATATTCCTGAGAAATGTATGCTTACTGCTGACCCGGAAAGAATGTCTAGAGCAGTGAGAAATATCATCGATAATGTACTGAAACACGCATATCAGGGAAAGATGATTGGTTTTTCCCTAAAGCCTGTAAATAGTGGCTGTCAACTTTGTATTAATGATTGTGGTCCTGGTATTTCTGATCCCCTGAAGCAAAAAGTTTTTGAAAGATTTTACCGGATATCAAGACAGGGTGGTATGGGATTAGGACTTACTATCGCTAAAGATATAATTGAAAAACATGGCGGAAGTATACATATCGAAGATAATCCGAATGGCGGCGCTGTTTTTAAAATAGTGATTTAAGTTGTTGCTTTTTCCAATTTATAGTACATACTATAATCATAATTAAGTTGTAAAAGAGGGTTGAATATGGACAATACAATGAAAAATTACATTAAAGGTATCCAGAAACTTGAAATTGAAGGATATCATATATATAATGTATTAAGCCGGATTGTAAAAAATAAGGAAAATGCAGAAATATTAAAAGATATTGCACAGAATGAACGTGAGCATTATCATACATTGAGAAAATATTCGGGACTTGATGTGAAACCTTCGAAAATTCGTATTTTTATCTATATAATTCTGGCTCGTGTTCTCGGGTTGACATTTGCATTGAAACTAATGGAGCGCGGAGAACATGCTGCACCTGTCACGTATGCGTCAGTCGAATCAGAAGTTCTTGAGGTAAAACACATTCTTATGGAAGAAGACACTCATGAAGCCAGACTGATTAACATGATAAACGAAGAACGTCTTAACTATGTAGGTTCGATTGTTCTTGGACTAAGTGATGCATTGGTTGAGCTTACCGGTGCTCTTGCCGGTTTTACTTTTGCAATCCAGAATACGCGAACTATAGCAATGATTGGTTTGATAACAGGTATAGCAGCAACATTGTCGATGGCCGGTAGCGAATTTCTGTCTCAGAGTAATGAATCTGAAGAAGACAGTAATGTGAATCCTGTAAAATCAAGTATTTATACTGGTGTTGCATATGTTGTTACCGTGGCAATGCTTGTTTTACCATATTTTGTATTCAGAAATCCATTTATTAGTTTGTTTATAATGCTTTGTATTGTACTATTGATTATACTTGCCTTTACATTTTATATATCGGTAGCCAAAGACAGACCTTTCTTTTCTCGATTTTTTCAGATGGCATCAATAAGTCTTGGGGTTGCGGTCATATCATTTGGTATTGGTTATGTAATGCGTACTTTTTTCGGATTGGATATTTAAAATTGTATATACCGCTTAGCTGAATACTTCTTTAACGTCTACCGTGAAACCGCCGGCTACGGGGACTTGAATAGTCTCCGTTGTGTCGTATAATACCGATGGACCATACACACCATTTTCAAGTGTGAATATTTCGATAGTATCTTCACCCGGATAGATAAGCCAGTATTGTTGCACGCCGTATTTTTCATAGAGTTTAAACTTCTCATTGCGATCTTTTTTCATCGTTGAAGGAGAGAGAACTTCAACAATTAGATCGGGAGCGCCACGGCAACCTTTCACATCCAGTTTTTTCTGATCACATACAATAAGAATATCAGGTTGCACGACATTGGTGATTTCATTATCAGACTGATTGTCCGTGTCAATAAAACGAACATCAAAAGGTGCTATAAATGCCTGACATGGTTTACCTTTTAATGCCTGGTTAAATATAGACCCTACATTTAACACGCTTTGCTGATGAAATCTATTAGGTGCAGGACTCATGTTATATACCACACCATCAATGATTTCCCAACGTTCATTGTCACTCCATGTTGTGTATTGAGCATAATTCCATGATTCGTTACTTTTTATTAACGGGTCAGCCATAATGTGTCTCCTCATATAGTTATAGTATACATAAAATATAAAATGGGTGCAAGGGGATGTTTAGAATTATCGTTATACCATAACGATCAGTGTCATGAGCGTTCTATTCTCTTCCACCAGATTATTAATTAAATCACCCCAGTTTATCCAACACTACTTCTTTACTATCAGCAAAAACAAATTCATCCAGTGCATCATCCAGGTTAGTAACATCTTCACATTTATTTATAATCTCAATATCTCCACTATTCATCTGAAATTTTCTGCTCATCTGACGACATAATGTTTCTTTTTTATCTTCAATCTTACCCTCAGCCCTACCATCATCAAATGCGGTCTTTATCATTGCAGTTGCATCCCAGTAATTCATTAAACTTCTTTCATACTCCATCATCTGCTTCTCATTATAATTAGCTTTCTCTGCTTTACTTAAAGCATCCATAAAAACCGGTTCATTAAGAATTTCAGGAATAGTGTCAAAATCTTCAAGGTGTTTGAGGAAATAAAGCCATTTATCAAAATGAGTTGTAAGTTCTGACTCTGTTTTTTTGAACTTTGGCATTTCTATAAATATGTAATTTAACTTATCATAGAATCTCTGACAATACTGATCTTTTAGTTCTACATAACTTATATGATCTGTTTTCTTTCTATTCACGCTATGAAACTCAAAATCAAGGATTGCTATACAGAAAACAGGTTTTAAGTTAAAATCCCAACCGCCTTTATCAGCCATGTTTCTAATTGGGAATGTAGTGTAGTATATTGTTCTGTCTTTGAAATAGTTAATTTTCGCTTTTTGCATTTTAACAATGAATTTATCACCATTTTGAGAAGTACAGAATATGTCAAATATTGCCTTTCTGTCATTGATGTGATCCGGTAATTGTTCGTTATTATTGAGTGTAAGTTCGAATATGGTATACTTTTCCGGCAGTAGTTCGTTTAAGAAATCTTTTAACAGTTCTTTACACCCCTCTTCACCAAATATTTTTTTAAAACCGAAATCTGTATATGGATTAATGTATTTCGCGTATTCATTGTGTTATCCTCTGTTTCATTATATCCGATATGGTTTTTTGTGTCAAAGTTATTGTCTTTTTCCATAGTTGCCTCCATATATATTAAAGGGAGAAACGTGAAATAACCGCGTGTTATTTACAATTTATTTTATTTCTTACTACGTTATATCAAGGATTATTAATTGCAAAGATGCGATGGTATGTTGACAATACAAGCAATCCACTTTATACTATACTAACGAGGCTCTTGCAAAAATAATGAGTACATTCTTTTTGCGTCCGCTCTATGCGATATTATCGCATTATAGGAAGCCTCATGCAAAAATTCGAAATAAAAAAAAGTATTTTTGCATGAGGCTCTATCGAAAAAGTAATTAAAGTCATTTCAAGTCAACATAAAGAAGGTCGCAAATGGAAAACAAAGATTATATTTCTTCTATCCGTAAATTTATAGCACCTGAATTTGTTTTTGGAGTAAATTCAACCTTATTTCTAGGACGGTATTGTAAAAGTCTTGATCTTAATAAAGTGCTTATAGTAACTGATAACACATTGAAAAATACAAAAAATATGAATGCTGTTATCCAGTCATTAATATCTGAATCAATTCAATTTGAAGTGTTTTCAGACATAACTCCTAATCCGAAAGATATTGAAGTAATGAAGGGGGCAGCATTTTTTATCAATACAAAATGTGATTCAATCGTTGCCTATGGCGGGGGAAGTGTTATTGATGCGGCGAAAGGAATTGGAATTGTTTCTACCAATAATCAGGAAATTGTAACATTTGAAGGTGTTGATAAAATAGAATTACCGATGCCGCCATTTATTTGTATACCGACAACGGCAGGGAGTTCTGCAGATGTATCACAGTTTTGTATCATTAATAAGGTGTCTGAAAAAGTTAAAATAGCAATAATAAGTAAATCATTAGTACCTGATGTTTCGTTAATCGATCCTGTTAATCTTATTTCCATGCCGGCATTTTTAACAGCATGCACAGGTATTGATGCTTTAGTTCATGCTTTTGAAGCGTATGTTTCAACCGGTTCTTCGTATGTAACCGATGTTCATGCGTTAACGGCGGTAAAACTGATTACAGAAAATCTGATTGATTCAATAACAAACCCGGATGATATTGAAAGACGGTCATTACTCATGATGGGGAGTTTACAAGCAGGACTTGCATTTTCTAATGCAAGTTTAGGATGTGTTCATGCATTAGCTCATAGTCTGGGCGGGTATTTTGACTTACCACACGGTGAATGTAATGCACTTCTTTTAGAAGCAGTTGTTGATTATAATTTTTCATCTGCTTCAAAACGCTACAGCAAATTAGCCGAAACCATAGGTCTGGATGTTATTAAAAAAAGTGATGAATATACCAAAAAAATACTGCTTGAATTTCTTGCTGATTTCAGAAATAAAGCAGGTGTACGAGGAACATTAAAAGAACGTGGTGTTAAAGATTCTGATATTCCGGTATTATCGTCAAAAGCAATACACGACCCGTGTAATGCAACAAACCCGAGGATTCCAACGATTTCTGATATAGAAAATCTATACAGGAGGTCTTTGTAAAATGGATTCTCAACAAGAAAGAAATGATCTGAGAGATAGAATCGTCGGATTGGGGTCTGTTCAGGGGCGAAAAACATATTATCCTGAATTAAAGAAAAAACTACAGGAATTAGAACGGTTTAAAACCTTAATCGACGCATCGGGCGAAATGATTCTGCTTGTTGAATTACCCGCCGGAGAAATACGGGATTGCAATAAAATAGTCTATGAAAAGTTGGGCAATACAAAACAGGAAGTTACTTCATTAAAAATTGAAGAAATTTTATTCTGTCCCGATAAAAATAATTGTATAGAATGCCTGAAAGATGATCGTACCTTAAAAAGATGTAATATACATTCGTCAACTCAAAAGATAATACCGGTTGAACTTAATATTAATGTTGTTCAATTTGAATCAACTGATTTTATGGTTATTGTAGCAACTGATATAACAAAAAGACTGGAATATGAAAATGAAATAATAAGTAGTGAACATAAATTTCATGCGGTATTTGATAATTTTTTTCAACTGACAGGCATATTAACACCACAAGGTATTCTAATTGATGTTAATCAGACTGCATTGTCATTAGTTGGTGTAACGAAAGAAGAAGTTATCGGTAAATATCTTTGGGATTGTATCTGGTTTAATCATTCAGAAAATGAAATTGTAAAATTAAAAGACGGAATTAAAAAAGCTCTTCAAGGTGAATTAGTACGTTTTACAACAACACATAAAACAGTTTCAGGCGAAATAAGGTATATTGATTTTTCTATAAAGCCGGTTGAAAATTCATTTCATGAGATAATATATTTAATCCCGGAAGGTCGTGACACGACAGAGAATCGAGTTATGTCCATGGAACTTGAGAAAACCAAAAAACTCCTTGATACAATTTTAGAATCTATGGCATCAGGAATAATCACTCTTGATAAAGACAATATAATATTACATATTAATACATTCGCAAAAACAATTTTACAACTTCAGCAGGAATATATAATCGGGAGTAATTTCTTTGATGTTCTGGATGATAATTTATTTGCTAAGGTAAAACGCATGATTAAAGAACTTAATAATGATGCATTGTCAAATTCATTAATCATACCTGTTCATTCAACTGAAATTACAAAATTTTTGGAATTTACAGTATATCATTTAAAACGGTATGATGGTAATGGCGTTGTTATTCGAATTGATAATGTTACCGAGCGTGTCAAGTTTACCGAGCTCATTATTCAGTCAGAGAAAATGATGACTGTTGGTGGTCTGGCAGCAGGTATGGCACATGAAATTAATAATCCGTTAAATATAATTCATGGAAGTATTCAAAATACAAACAGAAGATTATCCCTCGATATACCTGATAACGTTGCTGAGGCTAATCGTCTTGGTTTAGATCTTGGGAAAGTAAGAGAATACCTGGAAAATAGAAAAATATTCTACTATATAAATGGTGCTCAGGAAGCTGTAGTGCGTGCGTCAAGAATAATAAGTGATATGCTGCTTTTCAGCAGAAAAAGTGAAAATAAAAAATATCTATGCAATGTTAATGAGGTCATTGAAAAATCAATTGAAATTTTAAATAGTGATTTTAAATATAAAGAAATAATGAAAAAATATACTGTTTTTATTAATTTTGATTATTCTAAACCGATACAAGCTATGATTTGTTATAATGAAATTGAACAGGTATTGATAAATCTGTTAAAAAATGGTGTTGAGGCATTTGAAGGTAAAGAAAAACAAAACGATCCTAATCAGGTTGAAATTACAACACAATATTCAGATGATGGTCATTTTGTAGAAATCTCAATCTGTGATAATGGTGTGGGCATTCCCAATGCTAATAGAAATAAGATATTTGAACCATTTTATACCACTAAATCCATTGGTAAAGGAACAGGGTTGGGACTTTCAATTGTCTATTATATTATTAAAGACAGACACGACGGGCACTTGTCGGTTAATTCAATAGAAGGAATAAAAACAGAATTTATTATAAAACTACCGGTTAAATCATAAAAAAAGGAAATAAAAATGCTAAAAAAATTGTTACTTCTTATCAGTCTGATTGTAATAACTTTTTCACTGACTCAATGCAAAAAGAAAGAAAAAATGAATGGTAATACAATGAGTTATGATTCACAATTTGTTGAATACATAGCCGATTACACATCAGGAACAATATCAAAACGCTCTAATATTACAATCACACTCGCATCGGTGGTTGACCTTGAAAAAATTGAAATAAATAATAATGGCATCGTAGCCGATGGCGTTTTTACTATAACCCCGGCAGTGAAAGGTAAAGTATTATGGGATAGTGATAAACGGATTATTTTTCAACCTGACACTTTGTTTGAATCAGGCAAATCGTATAGTGTTACATTAAATCTAAAAAAAATATACGAAACTCTACCTGAAAATCTTTCGGTTTTTACCTTTAAATTCTTTGCCATCAAGCAGGATTTTGAAATCACCGTTGATGACATAACATTTTATACTGATAATTCTAATGAATACCAAACTATTTCAGGAACAATTACAACGTCTGATAACGAATTATCAAGTGATATTGAATCGGTTATAAAAGGATTTCCGGATATAGAATGGGATCATCAGACCGGTACTAATACACACAAATTTATTATTCGTGGCCTTTCGCGTAAAGCCGGTAACTATACTGTACCGGTTGTGTATGACGGTGTAAAAATCGGCATTAATAAAAAAGGTAAAATTGAATGTGATGTTTTTGGTCTGGAAGGATTTAATTTTATTGATTACAAACTTTTCACAAAGGGTGATAAACATGTAGTAGTAACATTTTCAAATCCATTAGATAAAAATCAGAATTTAAAAGGGCTTATAACAATCAATGAAAGTGCAGATGTAAAAACCTTAGTTGATAATAATAAAATAAAGATTTTTCTCAATGAAATGAAAGAAAATACGGTAAACATTACCATTGATAGCAGCCTCAAGAATTATTCAGGTAATCAATTATCAGAAAAAGTTACATTTGCCGTAGTTTTAAAACAGGAAAAACCTCAAATAAAATTTACAGATGAGAAAAGTGGCATTTTAGCCGGTGGGGAAAGTTTCATTATTCCATTTATGGCAATCTCATTAAAAGCAGTTGATATAACCGTGGTTGAAATATTTGAAAATAATATAACTCAGTTTTTTCAATCAAATTCTAATATTGATGGCAATGACAATATAAATAGGGTTGGAAAACCGATTTTGTATAAAACCGTTTCACTTGTATCAAAAGATATTAATCTTTATACCTGGAATACATTTAATATTGATCTTAATGACTATTTGAAAACAAAAGAAGGTGTTTTTTATCAGGTTAGAATTAATTTCAGACGTTCTCAATCGATGTATACCTGCGATGAAATTGATAAACCCATTGAAGATGAGATGTTAAAAGATAATTGGGATGCACCCGGTGAGTTTTCCAATTGGGATTATGATTATTATTACGGAGACTGGAATCAACGTGATAACCCGTGCAGTGACTCGTATTACGGGAAAAGACGTGAAATATCTAAAAATATTCTTGTTTCCAATATTGGAATCATTGCCAAAGGTTCTGATAATCTTGAATATTCATTTTTTGTGACCAATATAAAAACAACAGAACCTGTCGGTAATGTTGATATCGAATTGTATGATTACCAGAATCAGACAATATTCAGCGGTAAAACAGATAGTGATGGTATAGTAAAAGTAACGCTTGATACCGTTCCGTTTGTTGCTGTTGCTAAAAACGGGAAAGAAAGAGGTTTTATTAAAATAGATTCAGGTTCATCATTAACGCTAAGTCGTTTTGATGTCGGTGGAACCAATGCAAAAAGAGGTGTGAAAGGCTTCTTATACGCAGATCGTGGGGTATGGAGACCCGGTGATACAATCTATTTAAACTTCATACTGTTAGATCGTGATAAAATATTACCTGTAAATCATCCCGTTATTTTTGAATTATTTGATCCTGATGGAAAAAATCTGCAAAAGATGGTAAAAAATACCGGTGTCGGGAATATTTACAGTTTCACATTTAAAACGGACAGTGAGGCTGCTACCGGTAATTATCAGGCAAAAATTCGTGTGGGAAGTGATGTTTTCACGAAACGAATTAAAATTGAAACAATAAAACCAAACAGATTAAAGATTGCTCTTGATTTTGGCAAAGACACTCTTCACTATACTGATGGTGGCATAACTTCAAAAATGAAAGTTAATTACCTTCACGGTGCTGTTGCACGAAATATGAAAACAGAAGTCAGTGTTCTTTATTCACCGGCTCAAACAACTTTTAAAGGGTTTCAGGGGTTTACTTTTGATGATCCTTCAAAAGATTTTTCACCAAATGAAGATATTGTTTATAGCGGATATTTAAATGATGCCGGTGAAACCGGGTTTATGTATAATCCAAAAAACATTACAGAGTCATCCGGGATGCTGCTGGCAAATTTCATCACTCGTGTAATGGAAGACGGCGGAGATTTCAGTACCGATAAACTTGTTATTCCCTATTATCCGTATTCAAATTTTGCCGGTATCAGATTACCTGCCGGTGATGCTGCCCGTGGTATGCTTTTAACGGATACTGACCATAGCGTGGAAATTGTTACCGTATCAAGTAACGGTCAGAGTATTTCAGTGAAAGAACTTGAGGTTTCAGTGTATAAATTATCATGGCGATGGTGGTGGGACACGAGCGTTGAAGAGAAATCTAATTTTTCTTCTTCAAGTTACTCACAAAGAATCGCTTATTCTAAAGTCTCAACAGTAAATGGAAAAGGTTCGTATTCTCTTAGAGTTAACTACCCGGATTGGGGGCGATATTTTATTAAAGTGTATGATCCCGTTTCAAAACATTCAACAGGACAAATATTTTATATTGACTGGCCGGGTTGGGCAGGGGCACAAAGAAAAGGTGATCAGGGTGGCGAGAATCTATTAACATTCTATGCTGAAAAAGAGAAGTATAATGTTGGCGATGTTGCCAAATTTACGATACCTGTTTCGTCTGAAGGGCGGGCCCTTGTCAATATTGAATCGGGAAATAAAAGCATTGAAAGTTTCTGGGTTAAAACAAATCAGGGCAAAACTGAGTTTTCAGTTCAGATAAAAAATACAATGACTCCAAATATTTTTGTTCACCTTACATTAATACAGCCTCATAAACGGGATAACGATTTACCGATACGATTATTTGGTATAGTTCCCATTTCTGTTGTTGATGAAAAAACAGTGTTACACCCTGTTTTACAAATAGCAAATGAACTGGCACCTGAAAAAGAAGTTAAATTTGTAGTTTCTGAAAAAAACGGTAATGCAATGGCATATACCGTAGCAATTGTCGATGAAGGTTTATTAAGTCTGACGAACTTTAAAACACCTGATCCGTGGAATTCATTTTTTTCAAAAGAAGCAATCGGGATAAAAACATGGGATATGTATGATTTTGTTATTGGTGCTAATACAAAAATATTCGGGCCAATGCTAACAATCGGAGGGGATGGTGAATTTTTACCGCCCGCTGCACAGAAAGCAAATAGATTTGAGCCTGTTGTCAGAACATTTGGTCCGTTTTATTTAAAACCGAATGAAAAAACAACACATACTTTTATAATGCCGCGATATGTCGGTGCTGTACGAACTATGGTTGTTGCCGAAAACAAAGGTGCCTATGGTTTTGCTGAGAAAACATCACTTGTGAAAGAGTCACTGATGGTGCTTGGAACTATGCCGAGAGTTATCGGGCCTGATGAAACGATAAAATTACCGGTTAATGTTTTTATGCTTGAGGAAGGAAAACGAACGGTGACTGTCAATATAAAAACTGAAGGTTTACTGGATATTATTGGAGAGAAAACAAAAACGATTGATTTTGATAGCGCCACTGATAAATTTGTGTATTTTGATTTAAAAACACCTTCAAAACTTGGTATGGCGAAAGTTTCTATTGAAGCATTATCAAATGGTATCAAATCAACCTACGAAGTAAACATTGAAGTTCGTGCGTCAAATCCTGTGGTTACAAAAACATCAACAATTATGATTGAGCCAAATGAAAAAAAAGAAATTGCAATCAATACGATCGGGCTTGAAGGCACCAATAAAATATTCCTCGAGTTATCATATCTTCCACCGATTAATCTTACAAAAAGACTTAATTATCTCATACAATATCCTCACGGTTGCCTTGAACAAACCGTTTCAGGCGTTTTTCCGCAGCTTTTTATTGAAGATCTGACCACCGTGGATGCAGAACAATCATTAGCAATAGAAAAAAATATTAATGCCGGAATCGATGCTATTATGAAATTCAGAACGGGAAACGGTGGTTTTGCATATTGGCCGGGTAACAGTAATGTCAGTGAGTGGGCAACAAATTATGCGGGACATTTTTTAATAACCGCCAAAGAAAAAGGGTATACCGTCTCCGAATCACTCATGAATGAATGGGTTGATTATCAGAATTCACTAGCCAACAGATGGCGTGATAATGCAGATGGTCAGTTTGATATGATTCAGGCATACCGTTTATATACACTTGCTTTGTATAATAAACCTGCTCATAGTGGTATGAATAGAATGAAAGAGAAAAAAAATATGGATTTCCGTGCCCGATGGATTTTATCTTCAGCCTATGCAATTACCGGTAATGTGAAAATTGCTGAAGAAATAATAAAGGATATTAATTATACAAGTGATATGTATGCTGAATCTCCTGAAACATTTGGTTCTGCAGACCGTGATAAAGCGATGATTCTGGAAACACTGGTTTTATTGCAGAGAAAAACTGAAGGTTTTACCTTGTATAAAGAACTTGCAGAAGTATTAGGTTCTGACAGATGGTTAAGTACTCAGACAACCGCGTATTGCCTGATTGCAGTTTCAAAATTACTATCAATTACTGCACAGGATGAATCGGTAACTGCCAAATATACATTTGGCAAAGACAGTTCGGTTGTCAATACACAGGATACTTACTGGAATAAAGAACTTTCTGCAGAAAATAACACACTGAGCATTGAAAATACGGGGAAAAGTACACTTTTTGCAAAAATTGTTAATCAGGGAATACCATTGATACATAAAGAAGTCGCTGAGGAAAAAAATGTTTCGATGATAATCAATTATAAAAATAAAGACGAACAAATAATTACAGACATTTCAAAATTGAAGCAAGGTTCAACGATTATTGTTGAAACAACTATTAAGAATATACGATTGGTTGGCAAAATTAAAGATCTTGCATTGACACAAATAGTTCCTTCCGGCTGGGAAATTATTAATACCCGATTATTGGATGTTGATAATTTTAAAGCCTATTCAGATTTTGAATATCAGAATATAAGAGATGATAGAGTTCTTACTTATTTTAGTTTAAATCCTTTAGAAACCAAAACCTTTAGATTTATGATAACAGCAAGTTATACCGGTGAGTTTTACTATCCCGGGGTTAATCTGGAAGCAATGTATAATGATGATGTGTATTCAAGGAAAAGAGGAATGACTGTTTCTGTGGTTCGATAGGTCATGACTTGGTTTTGTTTATAAAATCCGCTGTCATGGCGGATTTTTTTTATGAAATTAAAGTTATTTAATAAATCATTAATTATTTGCATAGAATTAAATGTATTTAATTCTATGCAAATAATTGCCTAATGTGGTATACTTTATATAACGATAGGAGATGGTATGATTAATCGCGAACTTTACCTTTCGAAAATACGACCATTTTATGATTCTGAACTTGTAAAGGTGATTACCGGTATTAGACGATGCGGAAAATCAACAGTCATGCAGCAGATTATCAGGGAATTACAAGCCAGTGGCGTTACTAATACAGATATTCTGTATATAAATTTTGAAGATTATCAGTATAAAAACTTGTGTAATCCTGATTTATTTTATGAATATATAAAAAACTGGTTCACCGGTTCCGGAAAAAAATATTTTCTATTCGACGAAATTCAGAATGTTACCGAATTCGAACTTGTGATTAATTCTTTCAGGGCAACAACAGATGCCAGTATTTTTTTAACAGGGTCTAACTCAAGACTATTATCCGGAGAACTTGCGACGCACCTTACAGGAAGGACAGTACAGTTCAGGATTATGCCTTTCAATTTCAAGGAATATGTCGAATTTCAGAAATTTCTTGGTTACGAAAAACCTCATGAAGATATGTTTGCCGATTATATCCGATGGGGCGGTTTTCCTTTAGTTTGCAAAGAACAGAATGAAGAAGTAAAAAAAGTGATTCTTTCAAATATATATGATTCTATTGTTTTAAAAGATGTTATCATGCGGAATAAAATTGCCTCTCCCCGTGCGCTTGAGAAAATACTGGAATATGTGATTGCAAATTCTTCAACAACGATTTCAGGAAATACAATAGCTTCTGTTTTGTCTGATAAAGTTCTGAAAATTTCTGCACCTACAGTGTATGATTATTTGAAGTATATTTCTGATGCCTGCATTTGTGATATTGTTCCCAGATTTGATATTCGAGGAAAAAAAATACTTGCTTTTTCAGAAAAAACGTATGTTTGTGATACCGGATTATTTTATCTTAAGAAAAATCGTGTTAAAGATGAATACAACTATATTATTGAAACAATCTGCTATAACGAACTTATTTCACGGGGGTATTCGGTGTATGTCGGTAAGACATATAAAGGAGAAGTCGATTTTATTGCCCAACGAGAGGATGAAAAAATATATATTCAGGTAGCATATCTTCTTGCCGATGAATCGACGGTTGAACGTGAATTTGGCGCATTTGATGTAATACAGGATCATTATCCTAAATATGTCATATCAACTGACAGAATTACTCTTTCAAGAAATGGTATTATCCATATCAATCTGATAGATTGGCTTATTGGTTTTTAAAGTTCGTGACTGGTTAAAAATATGCTTGACTTTAATGATGTTAAGCATTAAATAAAATTATTATAATTAATTCAAGGATGAAAAAATGAATGCAATATTTAAACGAAAAAGTGTACGGAATTTTCTAAGTAAAACAGTTGAAGACTTTAAGATTGAGAATATCCTAAAAGCTGCAATGCAGGCACCGAGTGCCGGAAATCAGCAACCGTGGGAGTTTATTGTAGTGCGTAATAAGGTGACTCTTGAAAAATTATCAGCCATGAGTCCCTATGCCGGAATGATAAAAGATGCAGATGTTGCTATAGTACTTGTTGCTCATAAAAAGTTCATAAAATTTGCAGAAAATATCGAACATGATATGAGCGCCTGTACTGAAAATATACTTTTACAGGTTGTAGAAGAAGGACTTGGTGCAGTATGGTTAAGTGCTATTCCGTTACAGGAAAGAATGAAACATATTACCGGACTTTTTAATCTGTCTGATGATGTTATACCTTTTGCAGTTGTTCCGATTGGTTATCCGGCTTCTGAAAGTGAAGTAAGCAATCGTTTTGATACAAGTAGAATTCATTATGAGAAATACTGATGTTCTTGTAAAACTACAGTTTTTCAAACGGTAGTTTTACGATTTTTATTTCTTTACATAAACGCCTTTGATATAAATATCAATTCTTTTGCTTAAATCGATTGTTTCTTCTTTACCGTCAATGAGGGCAGCGACAATTGGCCTCATTGCAACTCCTGAGTTGCCTATAACTTTTGCCGGGGAATTGTTTGATAGCAATATCAAACTACCAATCGGATATATTGAAATGTTTTTCACAAATTCTTTTAATATTACAGTGTCATAAGCAGCACCGCCTAATTTTAAAAGATCTTGTACCGCTTCCTTTGCGTGAACAGGGCTTCTAAATGATTTTGTTGAAATAGCGGCAGAATAAGCATCTAATACTGCAACAATTTTTCCAATATTTGTTATTTGCTCTGCTGATTTTTTTTCAGGATATCCTGTTCCGTCAATCCTTTCGTGATGCTGTAGTGCACCTGATGCGATAATCGCGGAATATCGTACATCCCTAATAAGGTTAAAACCAATTATTGTATGACTTTGAATGACTTTAATTTCTTCAGGTGTTAAAACTCCTTGTTTTTCTAAAATTGATTTAGGAATTTTAAGCATACCGATATCGTGGAAAAAGGTTCCAAGAACCAGATTTGTTTTAGCGAATTCTGAAAGTTGGAGACTGTGGGACATGATTAAGCCAAGTATTACTGTGTCAAGGGTTTGTCTGTATACTCTTGATAAGCCTTCCAGGTTTTGACCAACCAATAATAAAACAGAGTCTTTATCTCTTTTAACAAAACTTTCTATATCATTCAGTAAATTAATAACATGTTGTTTGTTTACATCTTTCGTTGTTATAACACTATTAAAAAAAGAAACGGTTGCCAATATCCATCGTTTATATACTTCTTTATAACTATCGTTTCTGCTAACGGTATCGTTTTTAATCGTATCAGGTGATAAAGGTAATGAATCATCATTTTCATTTTCCAGTGTAATAGCATTGTCATTATTTTCAAATAAAGTATCTAATTCTTTAATTTCTTCTTTATATTTCGGCACTCCTGTTGCATAATAATCGCCATTGCTAAAAAGTTTTTCTATACCCCAGTTTTTTAAAACTTCAACATGATAGTCTTTTATAATTGTTTTTTTTGGTAAAAAAAATAAATCATCGTATATATATGAATCATCAAGAAAAAAACCGCCAGGTATAATTTTTTCAAATTCAACTGCGTTCATAAAAACCTCTCTTTAAAAAAAGAAAATTACATTACTAAAAATATCGACCTTTATATTCATTAAATAGAGGGACTCTTGAAAAATACCTTATTAAAATAAAAATTTCAAAAGTCTCATGTCCAATATAATATCATTTGATTAAATAAACCAATAATTTTTTATGAGATGTTCAATATACATTGATGATATAATAAAAAATAATAAAATATATAGAAGAAAATCATTTTTTCATATATAATGCAGTTCGATGTTTGGAGGTGTCATGGGCGTAACAGCAGTATGTGGAATTAATTGGGGAGATGAAGGCAAAGGTCGAATGGTTGATTACTTTGCGGGAACAGCAGATTATATCGTTAGATTTCAAGGCGGAAATAACGCAGGCCATACAGTTATGAATAGTTATGGGAAATTTGCATTGCATCTTTTACCATCGGGTATTTTTAATAAAAAAGCAATGAATATAATAGGTAATGGGGCGGTTATTAATCCTGAAGCTTTATATCAGGAGATTATTGAGATTGAGAAAGTTGTGGGTAAAATTTCTAATCTTATGATTTCTGAACGTTCACATATAGTTTTTCCATTTCATATTCTTCTTGATGAATATGAAGAAGAACGGTTACAGGATAAGATGTTTGGTTCGACAAAACGGGGGATTGCGCCTGTTTATAGTGATAAATATTTAAAAGTCGGCATTTTAGCCTCTGATTTATTGAATAAAGATTATTTAGCACAACGAATTAAAACAAACCTGGAATTTAAAAATAAAGTAATTACCGATGTTTATAAAAAAGCACCGGTTAATGCTGATGAAATGATTGAATGGGGCTGGAACTACGGTCAGAAAATCAAAGAGTATATTTCAAATACAATTCTTGTTTTGCGAAAAGCCGTTAATGAAGATAAGAAAATTCTTCTCGAAGGTCAATTAGGTGCTTTACGTGATATAGAATTCGGAATTTATCCATATACAACATCTTCGTCACCAATCCCGGGTTATGCGTCAGCAGGTTCTTCAATACCACCGTACGCTATTAAAAGAGTAACCGGTGTAATGAAGGCGTACTCCTCATGTGTTGGCGAAGGTCCTTTTGTATCAGAATTATTTGATGATGTAGCTGAAACAATTAGAACGGTTGGTAAAGAGTTTGGCGCTTCTACAGGAAGATCGCGAAGAATCGGTTGGTTTGATGCAGTTGCCTCACGATACGGATGTGAAATTACTGCTGCAACCGAATTGGCACTAACATTATTAGATGTTTTGTCAGGCCATAAAGAATTAAAAATATGTGATGCCTATGAAATTGATGGTGAATATATTTACGATTTTCCAACAACTGAAAAGTTGTATAAGGCAAAACCGCGATATATTACTATGAAAGGCTGGGATGAAGATGTTACTGCTATCAGAGAGTATTCTCAACTCCCTGAAAATGCCAGAAAATACATTGAGAAAATAGAAGAAATGGTCGGCGTGAAAATAAAATATGTTTCTGTCGGGCCTGAACGTGATCAATTAATTAAAAGATAACCAATGCTCTTGTACAATGAAAAGTATTGTCTTGTACAAGAGCATTTTTACTCTAAAAATTGAATATATTAAATCCATAAAAAATTATTTTATTCATTTCTGAAGTTGATAAATACTGCAATGAGTTAATTTCATTTGTAGTTAAAACAACTTTATAATAATAATTTTCGTTGTACTTTAATTTTACTCTTTTTCCTTCACTATCGATAATGCCTGATAATATATCTTTTTTTAATAATGAATCAGAAATAATTGTGGTTTTCATTGATCCCACTGGTTTTGTTTCTGAATTCTCATTAGAATAAAGAAATAATTCAATATCTGAAATATGATTAGTATCATTAAGTATCAGTTCAATTCTATCTCGACTGCTATTTCTTTCAATAGGTACCATAAAACCGTAGTTTGGTCCTTTTTCATTGCCGTAAATATCTATAACTTGAAATGGTTTCTGAATAATTCCTAATGTCCCGAGTGATAATTGTACTATGTATATGCCATTTTCAATATAATGCTTATGATCGGAAAAATTTATTTTTCCATTGCTTGTCAGTAAAGAAGTCTCTGTATCAACTTCATATTGCAACTCCCAGAAAAAATCTTCTGAAGGTGGTATGATTTTTAGTGATTCAACAGTATTATTTTTTGTATTCATTTCCAGATTAATTAATAATGATGTGACTCTTTCTTTATCAAGTGACTCTGTTATTACCGGACCAAATTGTATTTGCGGGTAATCGGGAAAACCGGGTTTATTTAAAAAGCCTTCATATTCATTTATTGAATTATTCTCATTTTTCAATGAGACAGTATATTTTATCGTACTATAAAATATGAAGTCATCAAAAGTGAAAGTTAGTGGTTTACTTCGTTTGGTTACTTTTACAAGATCACTTGTATATAAAAGAAAATTGTTCTCATCATAGAATGAGCAGGTTAATTCACCAAAACCGGTTGTATTTATACTTATTTTGTAATGAACCTTATAAAGTCCATTATTTTGTTTAACAGACATGGATGGGTCAATATCAAGTTCAATTTTTTTCATTTCAAAAATAATTTTGGACGAATCATCTTCTTGCAATACGGTATAGTTATCAGGAATATTATTGACACGAATATGCATTGAAGATGACTTACATCCGGTAAAAATGAGAAGCAGTAATAAAGAAATAAAGAATAATAACTTCATCGAGTTAAAACATTTAAACTTCTTTCAAGAACTTTTTTTCTATCCAGTGGTTTAACAATATAATTTTTTGCTCCGAGCAATAATGATTTTTTTACTAACTCCTGTTTTCCAAGTGCACTTATCATTATAACTTTGGCATTTTTGTCAAATTCGATTATTTTTTCCAAAGCTGTTATTCCATCCATTTTTGGCATTGTAATATCCATTGTTACGATATCAATATTTGGATGATGTTCCTTGTATTTTTCAACAGCTTCTTCGCCGTCACCCGCTGTATCAAGAACTTCATATTGCTCAGACTGAAATATTTGAATTAACTGTTTTTTCACAAACATAGAATCGTCAACAATCATTACTTTATAAGGAGTGCCATCAGATTTTAGTCCATCCGGTTCCTTTGGATTTAATGATGGGAAATCAGACTTAGCCTTCATTTTAACCTCTTTTCACGCGTACTATTTTTTCTTGAACAATGTTAGATCGTATATCATTTACATACAATATTAATAATTTTCTTTAATTGCTACATTGATTTCAATCTTACCTTCTGTTAATTCTAAAGGAACTACCAATGCTTCAATTTTTGCATCAGTTATTCTTAAATTATCACCCATAAATAATGCAGGTGGTGTTAAGTCAAATTTAAAACCTAATTGATGAAGTTTAGTTACTGCATTTCCGGTAATCATATTTCCCAGTTCTGTTAATGTTGCTGATACTAATTCGTCAAAAGTATTAAGTCTTTCTCCATTCATCGATGATGCGATGTTTAACGCTGTTTCCTGACTCATGTCAATAATAACACGACCTGATACTTGTCCTGCTAATCCTACAATAATTGCAACACCCATAATATGATTAATACTATTTGATAATTTAGGAGCTCCTCTTTTTACTTCACTTGAAACAGTTGTTTGTAAAACAGACATTGCTGATTCTACAAATGGATTGATATATTCTACTCTCACAATAACCCCTTCGTTAATTTTTTATAAATATCGATAATCGGTCAGCATTTACTTTTGTAAATTTCTGATTTGATATGACTTCGTTATCGCCAATCATTAATACACCACCCTTGATGAGCCTGTCAGCTATTTCATCAATAAATGTTATGTATTCAGCTTCTTTTAAATATAGTGACATGTCTCTTGCTATTATTATATCAAATTTTTTATGGTTTGCGGAAATATTTTTTGCATCGTGAAATTCAAAATAAATTTTATCATTTATTTCTTTATGAATTTTATATTGATTTCCTCCTACTTCAATAAAGTTCTTTTGTTTCTCCATCCATGAGGGGATAATATTCCCATCGACAACTAAACCTGATGCTGAACTGACAGATGCTAAGTTCGTATCAATAGCAGTCAATTTAACAATTGCTCCGTTCATTGAGTTGTGAATTGCAAGATATGCTGAAAATGTTTCAAAACCATTACCACATCCTATATCCATTACTCGAACTTCGTCAGAACAGATTTTACCTAACGCTGCGATTGCACTGTCATTAAATCTATCAATAAGATTAGATTCCCAGAATTCATCAGTATGAATTGACAATACTTTGTTAACCATTGTTTCTGCAATTTCTTTTGAAACTTTCGGCATTTCTTTGATATTATTGTCAGTAACATACTCATTATAGTAATCTCTGAATTTCCCTTTATTTGCAGAATTAATGTGAACTCCGCACAACTCTTCGACCTGATTAACAAAGTACACAAAAAATTCTTCTGTCAAATCGGTATCCTGTGGGATTGTTTCTTTTTTTGCTTTTTCTTTATCTGAAAAAACTGAATCAGTATCTAATATGACATATAATCGATTATTAATATCAACAACACCGGAAATATACCGTTCATTAATGCTCCCAAGAAGAGGGCTCGGCGGTTGAATATCAGATTTTCGTAAAGGAATTACATGCTGGATTTGTTCAACGATTATACCAATTAAAAGATTTTCTACTTTTATTATAATTATTGATTGTAAATCGTTTGTTATTTTTTTCCCGTTTCCAAGATTAAACATTTTAGCTAAATCGATTACTGGGATAATATCGCCTCGAAGGTTTAAAACACCCCGAACAAATTCAAGTGCATTCGGTACACGGGTGAATTTTTTTTCTTTTAAAATTTCTTTTACAGCCATAATATCAATACCGTAAAATTCATCGCCAATTTTAAATGAAACTATTTTGAAATCATATTCAATAATATTTTTATTATCTTTATGACTTGAGGAAGTTGTATTTATTTTTTTCTGGTTCTGCATCAGATATCTAAAGTCCATATTTTCTACTTGATTCATCTGATAACTCCTTTGTTTTTATTTCCTCTTGATTGATAATGCTCAATCTCCTGTTTTAAACCCAGTTCTATTAATTGTGAAACATCGAGGATTAAACTAACCATCCCATCACCTAAAACAGTAGCACCGGCGATACCCGGAGTGTTTGTGTATTTGTCTTTTAAAGGCTTAATTACAATATCTTCTTCACCTATCAGAGTATCAACTAACAAACCAATTTTTTTATCACCAACACCGACAATGACTACAAAGTAGAATTCTTTTATTTCATCGTCACCTAAATTAAATAATCGGGATAAACGCAAAAGGGAAAGAACATCATCACGAACATTGATTACTTCATAATTATCAATAGATTTGATTTCATCAGGTGATATTCTAATGCTTTCTAAAACTGATGAAATAGGAAGTGCATACACGTCTCCTTGTACTTTTACCATTAAACCTTGTATGATGGCTAATGTTAGCGGTAATTTTACAGCAAATGTTGTACCCTTACCAAGTGTTGAGTTAACCCGAATTGAGCCTGATAATTTCTCAATATTTCTTTTTACAACATCAAGACCTACACCACGTCCTGAAACAGAGGTCACTTTTTCTGCTGTTGAAAAACCCGGTTCAAAAAGTAATGCAAAAATATCCTGTTCACGCAAAACTTTATCAGATGATATTAAATTATTGGCAATGGCTTTTTTTCTGACTTTTTCTGAATCAATGCCTTTCCCATTATCTGAAATATAAATAGAAATTAAATTACCTTCATTTATTGCTTTTAGTTTTAATATACCCGGATTTTTTTTGCCAAGTTTAAGTCTTTCTTCCGGAGTTTCAAAACCATGGTCAATCGCATTCCTAACCATGTGAATTAATGGATCTATTAAATCATCAAGCATTGCTTTGTCTACTTCGGTTTCTTCACCTTCAATAACCAACTCAATATCCTTTTTTAAATCTCTTGATAAATCCCGTACTAATCGTGGAAATCTGCTGAATACCTGCTTAATCTGAATCATTCTGACACGCATTACACCTTCCCGCAAATCAGCAGAGATTCTATCAAGATTTTGAGTTGTTGACTTGAATCTTTCGATAATACTTTTATATTGTCCGCCAAACTGATCAAATTGTCCGGTTATTGCTGCAAACTCTTTAAGAAAATCTTTTTTGACTTGATTAATCGATTTTTCTGAAGTGGTTAATGTCATATTATCAGCATATTGTTTTATTTTATCTTTAAAGTTACTTATTGAGAATGCAAGATTTTCTATATTATCAAAGAATTGAGAATTTATCTGATTGAATGTAGCTTTATTTATAACTATTTCAGAAACAAGATTTAGTAAATCATCGATTCGTGATGAATCTACACGAAGAACTGATGAAGTATTTGTTTTGCCTGACGGTTCTTTCATAGATGGTTTATTTGGAGTTTCTTCCTGCTCCTCTTTTATAATATCATTAACTTTTTGTATGTGCTTTGTTTCATGTTGTAAGGTTTCTGTTGTATGTACCGGTGCTTTCGATGTTTGATGTAATGAAACTTCTGACGCATCAATATCACTTTTAGTGCTAATTCTGTCACCACCATTTAGCGGTTCAATAATATGCTCAACAGTTGTGTCCGGTATTGTACAGAATTGAATAATTTTATCAGGATCTGTATCGGTTGATAATATATATGTTACTACAGGATGGAAATCTTCGGAGTATAAATCATCAAAATCAGGATATGTTTTTAGAATTTGTCCGATATCTCTCAGTGCAGTGAAGACTTGTATCCCCCCGACAGTTCTCATCGGGTTTGCTTCATCGAAACTGACGATTACTTTGTAAAGCGGGAGATTGTCTGTATTTGCCTGTTTAATTTCGAGTAAATCATATTCAGGTATATCAGCACCTTTAATGCCGACGGATTCTTTCTTGTTTGAAGTTCCTGTAGCGTGGTGTTTTTTGTCATCAGAATTTTCTTTTGCATTACCTGAAGAAACCTGTTTTAATAAAGCAACAGTAGAGCCAATA
Source organism: Spirochaetes bacterium GWE1_32_154 (assembly GCA_001829315.1). GTDB lineage: Bacteria > Spirochaetota > GWE2-31-10 > GWE2-31-10 > GWE2-31-10 > GWE2-31-10. The sequence continues at coordinate 508,314 of MIAY01000001.1, forward strand.
TCCTTTGAGAATATTGTACCATTACTTCTGGCTTCTATCATGTTTTTTATAATGTCGAGGGCATCGAGAAGAATATCAACTATCGAAGAATTTACTTTTACTTTACCGCTTCTGACTTCATCCATTGCGTCTTCAAGTATATGAGTGAATTTTGATATTTCCTCCATTTGTACTGTTGCCGAGCCACCTTTTAATGTGTGTGCCGCTCTAAAAATAGAGTCAATCGCTTCTGCGTTACCGGTATCATTTTCAAGGGTCAGTAAATTAGATTCTATGCTTTCAATTTGAGAATATGCTTCTTCAAACCAGTCTTTTAATAAATCTTCATCTATAAAGTCACTCATACATTTCTCCCCGTTTTTCAGAGTTTCAAATATTAATATAGTATAATTGCCAAAAATAATAAATGCAAATAAATCATACTATTATTTATCGTCCTATAAAAATATTAACTAAATAATTAACTCAAAATAACATTTTATCATATTTTTTTGAAAAATTTGGAAATTTATGAAAAAAGTTTCATTTATATAGTAAAAAAAACTATAATAGATATATGTGCGAGGTATAATTATGGATAATAAGGTAAAAATTGGTCTTATTCAATCAAACAATGATACTGCCCTATTGATTACGAATATATTATTAAATTATGGTGTACCTACAATAAGAATTGATCCGGTAAAAGATGATATCATAGAAAAAGTATCAGAAGATGTAAAGTTTCTGTTTGTCGATTTTGATTTTTCTGATAATGCATCATTGAAAGCTTTAATAAAAATAGGTGAATCAATTAAACCTTTTCCGTGCTTGATTATAGGTACATCATTTAATGCAACACCCGATTTAATTAATACTTTACAGCACTATAATTTAATCAGTTTTCTGGTAAAACCGGTTACAGCTGATATGCTGAAAATTAAATTTAAAAAAATAATTGACACCTACGGAGATCATTTTCCTACAAGAAGACATATAAGAATAAAACCTGATGCTGATGAATCAATGCGTGCAAGTTTTAAATTTAATGATAAATTTTATAGCTGTAAAGTAATTGATATTTCATTAGGCGGTATAGCAGCAGAAGTATATTCAAATGTAGATGTATTACCTTTTGAAGAAGGTAATACAATTACCGGTATTTCGATAAATCTCGGGTTAAAAGATGCCGGTTTTAACGCTGAATTTGTAAGTATTAAATCGAAGTTTATAAGTTTAAAATTTATAGATTTTGCAAGTGGCTCGTATGAAATAATGAGTAAATATATACTTTCTAAAATATCAGTTTAAGTATTTGTAACCGATTAACCGATAGTTAATTATACTTAATAACATTTGTATCAGGATAAAAAATGAAAAAGCTTTTTATATTTTTTTTTCTATGTGTTTCATATGTCACGATGTTCTCTCAGGCCAATTCATTTTATATTGATTTAAAAGAAAAAGAGCTTGCGACTTTTAATGATGCGATTACATTAATTCGTTTAGTGTTTGATGAAAAAGATGAAACAAAGAATTTTATATTAAATGCCCTATGGGCTGCTGAGAAAAAATTGTTTAAGGTATCCATACCAATTGATCCAAAAGCAGTTAATCCTGTTATTTCAAGAAAAGAATTTGCCTATTGGTTATGCGGAATATCAGAAGCTGGCGGTAAATCAATTCCAACTACACGATTAGATGCATATAAAAGACTGGTCCGAGTCGGAGTTATACATGCCGGAAGAGGCCCTGAAGATTCATTTAGCGGGATTGAATTATTGGATACGTTTACATATTATGATTATTATATTCGATCAAATAAAATTAAATTACGATTTAATAACCTTCCTTTGTTTGATGATGAATATGATGGAGTGCCCGAATGGCGTGTAAAGTTGTATAATGAACTTGATGAACAAAGAAAATATGAGAAGAAAATGATGCAGGAGCGTAAAGATAAAAAGAAGAAGTTGAATCAGAAAGGTGAAGAAATTATTGATACAAAAGATGCGCCTGTTAATGAAAAAATTGTAGAATAGGAGTTATTGTGAAAAAATATGGTTTATTAGTACTCATAATTTGTTTTGTTGTTCAAATACATTCAAATACTGTTGAGTTGGAATCAGCATTAACAGATATTCTAAATAAGTCGGAATTTAATTATGATATATTAAAAAGACAGAATGTCGTTTTTAATATTGGCAGTTATTTATCTTCAAGAAGTAATTTTCTTGTGGGTGAGAATTCATTATATTATTCAACTACCGGTACATACCCATTTGAGTTAGCGCCAAATAGACAGTGGGAATCAATAAATTCTGCTACCATTTGGGGTTCAATGGTGTTTGAAGAAGGTAATTTTATAAAATTAGCAATAAACGGAACTTTTTTATTTGGTTATGAGTCGGTACTTCCTGTATTTAATCTATCAGAGTTATATATTTCATGGAAATATTCATTAGGAAGGATTGTAATCGGCAGGACATTGTTCGCTTTGAATTCACAACTTAATTTTTCAGGAACCTTGGATGGAATCGGGTTGGAAATTAATGCTCCGTTTATTAATTTTAAGTCTTTTGTTGGTTTTACAGGTTTCACGGGTGTTTTTCATCCGTATTATAATAATTTTAATATTTCAGCGTATGATAAATCATTTTTTGAACAAACCAATTTAACTAATCTGGTTATGGTGGTGCAATTAAATGGAGTGCAGTCCAGAAGGATTTTTTTATCAACCGATTTTGATATTCATTATCTTTTTTTTAATGTAAATCCATATTTTCTAATGCAGCTTGATATTTCAAATATTGATGTACCCAATTTTAAAAATACTGATTATATTTTTAATACATTTACAATTGGTTTATTAAATAAAATAAGAATCTGGACCCCATTGTATTTTTATTTTGATGTTTCCGGGGTCTTTGGTGTTATGCAGGATATTGCGAATGTTAAAACGGTTCCTATATCGGCATTCGGTCTAAATACAGAGTTACGTTATACTTTTACACCTCGAAGTAATACCGCTTTTTCAATTTGTTATGCAACCGGTTCGGGTACGCCACTTGAAGAGAATAAAATTGACAGTTTAAGAACAAGTACTGAAAAAAACCAGAATTATGTTTATTACGGGAAATTTAATGGCGGTTATGTTTTAGATCCGGTATTGTATAATATTCATTCTATTGGTTTGAAATTTATTTCAAATATAAATAGTTTTTTGTCAGGCTACATTTATGGGTTTCAAACTTTTAAAATGTATTCCGAGTCTCCGGTAAGTGATTCTAAAGCAGATATAAATGATTATATAGTAGGAACTGAAATAGATGCCGGTCTTAGTTTTAAATTTACAGAGGGTGTTAATCTAAGTATAGATGCAGGGGTTTTTATTCCAGAGACGGCTTATACTGATAAAACGCCACGATTAAAGGCGGGAATAGCACTTAATGTCGCTTTGTAATCGATTTTCACATAAACTATATTCAATGATAGTAAAAAAAGTTGCAATTTTCTTGATTTTATCTTTTATTCAAGTATAGTAACAGCTAAGTCTCAAATCTATGGAGTAATAATCTTGAGAGTATTATTTAAATTTTTCGTTTTACTAACAGTTATTTTTTTTGCCGGTTCGACAACATTATTTTTGTTTCTAAATACATCCCCTGCGAATATGCCTTTTAATGATTATGAATTTCATATTAAAGACGGAATGAGTGCATCAAAACTGGCAGATAATTTACAATCAGAACATCTGATTCGATCAGCTTTGTTTTTTAAAATATTAATTCGTATTTCTCAATTAGATAAAAATCTTAAAGCGGGTTACATTCTCGTTTCAAATGGTATGAAAACAACTGATATTATGAAAAAGATTTTATATGCAGATTTTATTACTATTTCATTAACAATTCCTGAAGGATATTCGTTAAAAGAAATAAATAATGTACTGATAACAAAAAATCTTGTAACGAAAGATGAGATTGATGGGTTTTTAAATAGATCAGATTATACAAGCCTCATCGGGTTGAAAGATTTTCCTTCTGCTGAAGGATTTTTATTTCCTGAAACATACACCTTTCATAAAGGGGTAAAAACTGAGAAAATTTATTCAACAATGGTTAAATTATTTTTTGTAAAGTTAAATGAAGCTTCAAATTCAATTAAATCTATGAAGCCGGATGAGATGTATAAAAAGCTGATAATTGCATCTATTATAGAAAAAGAAGTTAGAAATCGTGAAGAGGCATCTCTTGTTGCAGGTATTTTTTATAACAGGTTAGATCTTAGAATGAAACTGCAAAGTTGTGCTACTGTTCAATATATTCTTGATAAACCTAAAGAACGATTATTATTTGATGATTTGCTAATTCCAAGTCCTTACAATACTTACCTGAATGAAGGAGTCCCTCCCGGACCGATTTCAAGTCCCGGTTTAAATTCATTAAAAGCAGCATTTAATCCTGAGAAAACAGATTATCTTTACTTCGTAGTAAAAGATCCAGTAAAGGGAAGTCACCATTTTTCTGTTGAATATGATGAGCATTTACGAGCTCAGGAACGATATAAATCAATACAAGGATTTGAATAATGAATAAAAAACCCGAGCTTCTTGCTCCTGCGGGAAATTTTGAAAAACTTAAAGTTGCATTTCATTATGGAGCAGATGCTGTTTATGCCGGACTCGATAAACTTTCACTTCGGGCGAATGCTGATAATTTTTCAAGAGAAGACTTAAAAGCTGCTGTTGTATATACTCATTCAATAGGAAAAAGAATTTATATCGCTTTGAATATTTATTTTACTCCCGATCAATCAGAACAGATTATCGATGCAGTTAAATTTATACATGAAATACAGCCTGACGGTCTTATATTGTCCGATTTAGGTACTTTGGGGCTTGCACAACAATTTGCTCCAAATACCCCCATTCATATTAGTACACAAGCAAATAGTATGAACCAGTATGCAGTTTCATTATACAAAAGTTTAGGAAGTAAGCGAATCGTTTTGGCAAGAGAATTATCGATTGAACATATAAAAGAAATACGCAATTCAGTGCCGGATATACAACTTGAGGCATTTGTTCATGGTGCAATGTGTATCGCATATTCCGGCAGGTGTCTTTTATCATCGTACATGACAACAAATGCTTTGGGCGGAAGAGATGGCATTAATGATGATGTCCGATCAGCCAATAAAGGTGATTGTTCACATTCTTGTCGCTGGGAGTTTGTATTAAAAGAGAAGTCGAGAGCTAATGAAAATTTTGAAATAACTGAAGATGATGCGGGAACGTATATTTTATCATCTAAAGATATTTGTATGATTGAACACCTCGAAGACCTGATTAATGCTGGTGTTGATTCATTTAAAATTGAAGGAAGAATGAAATCAATTCTATATATTTCAAGCATTGTACGTGCATACAGATTTGTTCTTGACAGACTGTTTGCTAATCAGCAACCTTGTGTAACTGATGAAATCCTTAAAGAATTGAATGTTGTTTCACATCGTGAATTTTCAACCGGTTTTTTTTATACGAATCCTCAATCAACTGCAAATGTAACCGCATCGATTAAATATGAACGGAATGTCAGGTTAGCTGCGATGGTTATTAAAGCCGGGAAAGCGTCAGAAATAAAGTTATATAATAAATTGTCAAATAGTGACACAATTGATCTTATTGGTAATAATATGAAAACTGTAAAAGTGCTCAGGATAGTAATGCGCAATTCATTTAATGAAATTGTAACATCCGTTAATCATACTGAATTAATAACTATCGAATTATATGATGCAACAGATAATTTAATTATTCCTGAAAAATATGATATATTACGAATCGAGTCCGGTTTTTAAACTCAATAAGTAGTTTAGTTCAACCTCTTTTGTTAGTGGGATTATAAATTCAAAGTATAATTTTTTAAAGAAATTTTTGTAATTAATGTTTTGATAGTTATTTAACATATTTGCATATATTTCAGCTTTTTTTCCAACTCTTTCTATGACTGCGTCTTCTGTTTTTAAATCGGTTAATAATGTCATGATTCCATTTGAATTATTTTTGTCAATTAAGCTTTGGTATCTTTCTGTATCGGATTGAAATTTTGAAATGGCAACAAAAAGGCCTGAATGAATTCGTTTTGATAGTAAATTAAGTATATTAACATCCTTTAAATAATCAGTTGTTAATGAATGGTTCGTTATATAACAAATTTGAGGTGCTATACTTGTAATGTAATAATTAAAAATTTCATCGTTGATAATTGACTTTTTATTTGGAAGGTCTATGAAAAAAGGAATGTTTTCAGGAGTATTGAAATAATCAAAAATTTGAGCATTTTGTTCGTACGTCGTACAAAAAATTTTTAAATTAGTTGCAAAATTTTCAATCGGATAATTATGTCTGCCTCTTTCAATTATTGAAAAGATTATTGTATCTTCTAATTCGATTAATAACTTTCGAATAGTATCTAAATTGTACATTTTCAAACCAGCCATGTTATAAAATAAGTATAGAAAAAATAGTTTATTCATTTTTCTAAATAAAATTTGACATATCTCAATTATGTTTTATAATATAAATTATAGAGTGTGTAAACTATAACTTAAAATTAAAATGGTGATAAAATGAAAGTGAAATTTTTAATTTTTTTTTCTATCTTATTCGTACTGATTTCTTGTAAAACGGGGGAGGTGAAAAAAACTGAGACAGCCGATAAGGTTAGTGAAACACCGGCTAAAAATAATGTAAATGATGTAAAAATTGAGCAGACTGAAGCTACTACTGATCCTGTTGTGAATGATAAAGAAAAGAGTGTCGTTACAATTGATGATCGTTTCAATTTTGTTATTGATGAAAATCTGTCAAAAAATGATTTAGACACAAAGATAAAGAAACTTTTTGAGGCTATTGAAGAAAAGATTGCTACAGGAGACTTTGAAGGTTGGTATAATGCTCTTAGTTATAAAAATAAAAAATATTTGAGTGATAGAACAATACTACTAAATATGTCAAAAGAATCCGATTATTTATATTCGAGGCAAATAACATTACAATCACCTAAAGATTATTTTTTACATATTGTAATGCCTTCAAGAAAAGGTTATACATTAAAATATGTCAATTATGATTATATTGATAAAAATCATATTAAGGTTAATTGTGTACTTGACGATACGGTAAAATTTGGTTATGATTTTATAAATGAAGAAGGTTATTGGAAAGTTGATAGAAAATAATTTATGATTTAAAAAATTTTTATAAAGAAGGATGTTAATATATGAAAAAGACGGCATTATTTTTTGGTTTAATATTACTAGCAATTTCAGTTTCTTATGCTCAAACACCGGAAGAGGAATTACTAAAAAAGAAAGAATTAAAACTTAGAAATTATCTTTATGAGTCTAAAGCAGGTGATAGAAATGCAAAGGTTAGAGTTTTAGAACAAATTCTTAACGAATATGACAAAGCTGGGTATTCTGATAAAGACAGGAGATTAGTAGAAATAGTTGATTATTTAGCAAGTGAAGGTTCTTCAAGAAAGGAATTCGAAAATAATTTATTAATAAATGATTTTCCGGAAGTAAGAAGGATGGCGATAAAAGTAAGTGCTAAAATCAAAGGTGATAATTCAAGACGTATTTTATTAAATGCTCTTATGGATGATCAAAATCCTACTGTTAAAGCAGAGATTTGCCTTGCATTAGCATCTATTGGTGATAATCAAAATGGTGATGTTTTAAGGTCACTGGGCTATATGTATAGAACAACATATAAACCGGATCCAAACCTTGTTTTTGCATTGATTGAAGCAATAAAAAATATTGCTAAAGGAAATACAGCAAATTATTCAGATGCTATTTATATTCTTTCCGAAATTCAGCATGGTGATTATAATAGAGCAATTAGAACAGCTGCTTATGATGCAGTTCAGGCATTAAGTCAATAGAAGTTGTGTTGTTTAATAATAAAGTATTTTATAGTGATTAAATAAAAAAAGACCAGAAAATCTCTGGTCTTTTTTTATTTAGAGGCAATTTTTAATCATTTCAATCAAATAGTAAGAAGAATTAGTTCTTAATATTATATCTTGTTTTGAATTTCTCAATTCTTCCAGCAGTATCTACTAAATTCTGTTTTCCAGTAAAAAATGGATGACAGTTTGAGCATATTTCTACATGAATATCCTTGTTTTTTGATTTTGTCTGAAATGAATGTCCGCACACACACTTTACAGTAGATTCTACATAATTAGGATGAATTCCATCTTTCATTTTGAACTCCTTTAATTTACATGTTAAAATAATATATTATAAAAAAAATTTCAAGAATTTATTATTAATTTATTGATTCATTGAATCAATAAATTCTTCATTATCTTTTGTTTTCTTCATTTTTTCAATTAAAAATTCTACAAGAGCAATATCATCCATATTAAAAAGAACTTTTCGTAAAATCCAAAGTTTTGTAAGTTCTTTTTCACTTAATAATAACTCTTCTTTTCTAGTACCTGATTTTTTTATATTTAAAGCCGGGAATACCCGTTTTTCAGCTAATCTTCTATCAAGGTGTAATTCCATATTACCGGTACCTTTAAATTCTTCAAATATAACTTCATCCATTTTTGATCCGGTTTCAACAAGACCTGTTGCAATAATTGTAAGACTGCCCCCTTCTTCAATATTTCTTGCTGCACCAAAAAATCTTTTTGGTTTATGTAATGCATTTGAATCTACACCACCTGATAGAATTTTACCTGAAGTTGGAACAACCTGATTGTAAGCACGTGCTAATCTGGTTATTGAGTCAAGTAATATAACAACATCTTTTTTGTGCTCTACAAGTCTTTTTGCTTTCTCTAAAACCATCTCGGCAACCTGGACATGTCGGGAAGAAGGTTCATCAAAAGTTGAACTCACAACTTCGCCTTTTACGCTTCGTTGCATTTCTGTTACTTCTTCGGGTCTTTCATCAATTAATAAAATGATTAAATAAACCTCAGGATGGTTTGTGCTTATCGCATTTGCTATAGTTTGTAGAATTGTTGTTTTACCGGCTCGTGGAGGAGATACGATAACGGCTCTTTGACCTTTTCCTATTGGTGCAAATAAATCTATCATTCGTGTTGTCAGACTTCTTGTTTCAGGTGTCCCAGATAAATTAAATTTTACTTGTGGATGTAAAGGTGTAAGGTTATCAAATAATATTCGATTTTGAGCTGCATCAGGTGTTTCTCCATTAACATGCTCAACACGTAATAATGCAAAGTATTTTTCACCTTCTTTTGGTGGTCGAATTTGACCACTAACAGTATCACCGGTTTTAAGCGAGAATAATCTAATCTGACTCGGTGAAATATATATGTCATCCGGACCGGATAAGTAATTGTAATTAACGCTTCTTAAAAAACCATAGCCTTCAGGTAGAATTTCTAAAACACCTGAAGCAAAAATAACGCCGTCTCTCTCAACATGAGTTTTTAATATGCAAAAAATAATATCCTGTTTTTTCATTGAACTGAGATTTTCAAGGTTAAGTTTCATATCCTCAGCTTTGTCTTTTATTCTTTGGATATTCATGTTTGTTAAATCATTAATATTTAATCGGGGGGCATTGGGATCGTTTAAAACTTTATCGTACTTATCACCGGATTCATTGTTTGTGAATTCCTTATTGCTATTTGTATAATTTGAGTTTCTTGGGTTATTCCGGCGTTGAGTATTGTTATGATTGTTATTATTATTTGTATTTTGCGTAGTTTGATATTTTGCATTTCTTTTTGCTGGAGTGTTGGTTTCTACAACAACAACTTTTCGTTTTCTTGGTGTATGTGGTGTCTGCTCTATTTGTTTTTCAGTTGAACTAGACTCTTCTTTCTTGTCAGGCTGAACAATTTCAACATGTTGAATTTCCTGATTTTCAATATTCATATCAAATATACTTTTTTCTTGTGTTTCATCATTAATTTCCATTTCAATCTCCCATAAAGTGTAAATAACACTATTTAAATAAACATATTTAAATAAAACTAAACGCATAGTAATGATTTATTAATAATAAAATCCACAAAATATAAGACTAAATTAATAAATTCCATTTTCAAATGTATCGTATTTTGAATTAAAAGTGTAACAAAACGTAATAATTATCAGCTGAATTTTTTGGCGTAATTATACTTGAACAGTTTTAGCTCGTATGTAAATACAAGGAGTTCTAAATGTGGTTATATATTTGTTAATCAATACAATTTTATTGATTAACAAATATATATCATAAAAAATGAAGTATATATTGCCTTGCAAACAATTATTTGACAATTTCACATTTTCCGTTGAAAATAACTCCATCGGATATTTTTATTTTTTTTGCTTTAACGTTTCCGTATACTCTTCCGGTTGGAAGCATTTCAATTTTATTTGTAGCAATAATATCACCGTTAACAATACCACTTACAACTACAAAATCAGCTGAAACATCGCCTGAAATATTTGCACCTTCGCCCACAATAAGTAAACCATCAGCTTTAATTGAACCTTTAAAAACACCAATTAATTTAAGAGAATCTTTAAAAGACATTCTTCCGATTAATGTAGTATCCTTTCCAAGAATTGTTTTTATTCTTTTGTTATTATAGTAATTTTCTAGAACCTGTTTCATGTTCCCCTACTAATTATATTAGTTACAGCTATTTTTCATAGCTTTCTTTCATTTGAATAATATGTTTATTAATCTTTTTTTCTAATTCGTCAATAGAAAGCTCTTCTGCTTTCATTGAAGATCGTTTTGATTCTAAATCAAGAATTTCTTCTTCTAATGAACAAACCATTGCATCTACTTCATTGTAAAAATCCTTATACTTATTAGCAAAACCTTGAACATTATTTGATTTTCCTGAAATAATATCATCTATGTCATGTTTTACATCTTTCATTGGTTTTTTTACATGTCTTACAAATGCAATTAAATTAGTATTCATTGCTTCTAAAATAGCTAATCTTCGTTCTCTTTTAATTATTTGATTAGATAATTCTTTATGTTTTATAATGTTTCTAATTCGAGCTAATACTTCTGTAAAATTAAATGGTTTTGTAATATAATCATCAATTCCCATTTCCAGTCCCAGAATTTTGTCTTCTAAATCATTTTTTGCAGAAAACATTACTATTGGCGTGTTACTAAATTCTGCAAATTCTTTGTCTTTTTTTAATATTTGAGTAAACTCAAATCCATTCATTCTTGGCATCATATTATCAAGAAGGATGATATCAGGGTTTGATTTTTTAACAACTTCAAGAGCTTCCAAGCCATCTGATGCCCTATAAACCTGGTAGCCAAGTTTACTTAGCGTTAAATCTAAGAAATCAATTGTTAGTTTATCGTCATCAACAACAAGTATCTTCCTGTCAGTTTTCATATTATTACCACTTATTTATTATCAATATTTAATTTTCTAACTAATTCTTTTAAGTCTTTACCCGGTTTAAAAACCGGAACTGCATGTCTTGTTACAATTATAGACTCTTTTGTTCGCGGGTTAATAGCTTTTTTTGGTTCTCTTATTTTCGTTTCAAATGTTCCAAAGCCACGTAATTCAATGTGTTCACCTTTAGATACATTGTCTTTAACAACATCAAAAAATGAATCCAGAATGAGCATAATATTTTTTTGAGTAAATTCAGATTTGTCTTTTAATTTATCTCTGAGAATTTTTTGTTGAATTAATGAAATAACCTCAACTTTTGTCATAATAACCTGTTTAAATAATTTGATTTTAAACATGATCTGAAATATTTAATAATTTTCAGATCATGTGCTGTTATATTATAATAAAAAGAACATAATTATCAAGCATTATTTTTATTTTACTAACATTTCGTTAAAAGCAATTTTAACTTTTTTAGTAGCTCTTGATTTTAATCGAGCACCTTTATTTCTTTGAAAAATTCCTCGTTTAACACTTTTATCAACTTCGCTCATAAAAGTACTAAGTCTAGCGTATGAATCTTCTTTATCTTTAGATATAATTGCCTGCTCTAATCTTAACTTTGCAGTATGAACCTTTGATTTAATAATTCTGTTTCTTAATCGTGCAACATCTGTTTGTCTTTCTCTTTTTAGTACTGACTTATGGATAGCCATTTTTTCTCCTTGATTATTTCAAAATATATTGTTATTTATTAAAATACATAAATATAAGTATATGAATACTTATCAATTTTTTAATTTATTGTCAAGTTTACTATGGAATTATTTAAAACATGAACGAACTAACAGAGATTCTAAAACAAATTCCAAAACGTCCAGGTATCTATATGTATCAAGATACTGATAACATAGTTATTTATGTTGGTAAAGCAAAAAATTTGTTTAATAGAGTGAATTCATATTTCAAAGGAAAGAAAGACCCAAAAACAGAGGCGTTAGTCAAAAAGATTTATAATATAGACTTTTTTATTACTAATAGTGAAATGGAAGCGCTTATCTTAGAAAATAATTTAATTAAACAATATTCACCCAAATATAATATCGCATTAAAAGATTCAAAGTCATACCCGTATATTAAAGTAACCAAAGAAAATCTTCCTCGAATTTATAAAACGAGAGAAATTGTTAATTCAACCGGTATTTTTTTTGGACCATTTGTAAATAGCCTGCAAGTCGATTCGATTGTTTCAATATTAAATACAGTACTTAAACTTAGAAAATGCCGTAAGAAGTTTAATAAACCATACAATAATACTGTTTGTCTTAATTATCACATTGGTTTATGCTCAGGTCCATGCAACTCAATAATAAGTGAAGAAGAATATTTATTGAATATTAAATCTGCTACTGAATATTTAAAAGGCAATATTGCTCCATTAGTAAAAGTTTTAACGGAAATCATGCAAAAATACTCGGATGAATTACTCTTTGAACAAGCCGGAATTGTGAGGGATCAAATCAAACAAATTCAATCAATTAAAGAAGATCAATTAATGGAGTCCTCAAATAATGAAAATTCTGATTTTGTTGGTTTTATTATTGAAGATGATATAGCTGTTTTTTCTATTATTATAGTAAGAAATGGAAAAGTGATCGATAAAAAGAGTTTTTTATTCAACACTATATTAAGTGTCGATACTTTAGAAACAGATTTCATATCATCATATTATTTAAATACTGAATTTTTACCTGATAAAGTTTTTTGTATAAAACCTATTGATAACTGTGAAATCATCGCAGAAGTAATTAAAAATAAATTTAATAAAAAAGTAATTTTTCAGACACCGTATTTACAAAAAGATAAACGATTACTTAAATTATCAATTGATAATGCTGGTATTTTCTATGAAGAGAAAAAGCTTCAATTAGATAAAATTCATCATTTAAGAGAATTAAAACAAATTTTATCATTAAAAACAATTCCGCGTTATATTGAGTGTTTGGATGTTGCAACTCTTGATGGAAAATTTAATACCGGTGCAATATCAGTTTTTATCGATGGAGAACCCGATACACGGCTGTATCGTCAGTACAATGTAAAAGGGGAAGGTCATCCGGATGATTATTCTATGATTAAAGAAGTAATTGCACGAAGGTTTCAAAAAATAAAGGTTAAAAAAGAAAAGTTGCCCGATCTTTTAATTATTGATGGTGGAAAAGGTCAATTATCATCTGCAACTGAAATATTAGATCTGCTGGAAATAGATATACCGGTTATCGGGCTTGCAAAAAAAAACGAAGAAATTTATACACGAATTTCTAAAAATCCAATAAAATTACCAGAACGATCATATTCATTAAAGATATTACAGGCAATTCGTGATGAATCACACCGGTTTAGTAACACAAGATTACGTGCCCGTTATGAGAATTCTACGTTAACAACCGAATTATTAAAAATTGAAGGGGTTGGAAAGAAAAGAGCTTTGTTGTTATTAAAAAGATTTAAGTCAATTAATGCAATCAAAAATCTCACAGAGACTGAAATTGCTAGTACTGAACATGTTGGACCGGACCTTGCAAAAAGGATTTATGAGTATTTCCATTAATGTAATCAATAATCAATTGTTGAAGTTTTACTAATTTTAAATCTGACGGCATAGCTCTTACATAGTATTCTGCTTCTGTCATCATTCGTAATCCGTGTACTGCATGTTCAAATGAAAAATTACCAAAAACCAAAGATATTTCATCCTGTTGCTTTTTTTTCATAATATACATTTCTTTATAAATATCAAAAGGCTGACTTTTCATATTTTCATACAAATCAAGAATTCTGACTAATCTTCGTTGTGACCAGATTAGTCCGGGAAGAATAGCTTCTTTTTCTTCACTATAAAGTTTATTTAAAATTGTAATTGCTTTATTTAAATCTTTTTTTAGCATTGTGTTAAAAAGAGAAAATGGGGTCTCTGTTTTTGAGTGATACATATGTTCTTCTATAAAATCTTTTGTTACTATTGGTTTATGTCCCTTTTTAGCAATAAAATCTTTAAATGATATAGAAATATTAAAAATTTCACGTTCAAGACTGTTTTTATTATTTTCAATCGTATCTAAAAGAAACGAAACTGCTTTATCTTCTATGTTTAATTGTTGTTTTTTAAATTCAGATCTAATCCATTCACCTTTTTTATTATCATACATTTCAAAAAACATAACTGATTGTGATGCTGAAAATAAGCGTGATATCGTTTCCGGTATCGGATCATTAGATTCATTTATAAGGATAAGGCAAACACCTTCGCCATATATACAAAACTTTTTGTTGGCAAATAATTCGGCTATTTTAGGTTTATCAGCCTCTTTAATTTTTTTCCTGAAATACCGGTCATCTTTTAATTCATAGAAATCAAATATCTTTTTTTCATTGGCAAAAAAATTGTTAAACATTTGTGCTTCAATTGATTCAGGAATTAAAAGTGAATTTAATAAAGTTATTATACGGGTATTTGCCTGTTCTATATTTTTCAGTATAATTAATTTATTTGTAGAAAATAATGCTTTTGTTTCAATCGTTTCCATAAAGTCTGCACTTGAGAATTCATTATCACAATAATAGGTATGTATCACAGGTGGTTCATCAGTAAATAGATTTTTCTTTATCAGTTCAATAATAGTGAGTTTATCAGCAAGTTCGGGGCCTGCAAAAAGATAAGATGGTGATATGTCTGATTTTTGTATTTTGTGTTTTAATTCCTGAAAATCCATTATTTTTTACCTTCCGTTATTATACCAAGTTTTGTAATTTTCGCACTAAGGTTACTTGGAAATACCCCGAGAACTCGTGCTGTTTGTGTCAGGTTGTAATTATTTTCACTTAGTTTACTTATGATAAATTCCCGTTCAAATTGTTCCCGGGCATCATTGAGGCCGAAATCCCTGAAGCGTGATATGATGTCATAAACAGGATCATTTGATGTAAAGTCCTTGTCTATGTACGTATTTACCTGCTCAATTCCGACCGTATCTTCTGATACCATAACGAGTAGTCTTTCTATAATATTACGTAATTGCCTGATGTTTCCCGGCCAGTTATAATCACAGAGATAATGTATTGCTTCTTTAGTGAATAATTTTGGTTTTATTGAATTTGATTCGGCTAACTTTGTATTAAAATAGTTGATAAGTAAAGGAATGTCTTCCTTTCTTTCTTTTAATGATGGAACAACAATTGGTATTACATTTAACCGGTAATAAAGATCTTCCCGAAAATTCCCTTTATTTATTTCTTCTTTAATGTCTTTGTTCGTTGCAGAAATAATTCGTACATCAAGTGATATTTCTTCGCTACCGCCTATTCTGGTTATTTTCATTTCCTGCAAAACCCGTAGAAGTTTTGCCTGTAGTGATAATGGCATATCTGCAACTTCATCAAGAAAAAAAGTGCCTTTATTTGCCAATTCAAGTTTTCCCGGCCGATCATTAACAGCACTAGTGAAAGAGCCTTTAACATGTCCGAATAATTCAGATTCTATAAGATTTTCAGGAATCGCAGCGCAATTTACACTGATAAACGGTTTGTTTTTTCTTAACGAATTACTGTGAATTTCTCTGGCAACCAGTTCTTTTCCTGTTCCATTTTCACCTAAGATTAATACTCTTGTATCAGTTTTTGCAGATGTTTCAATTAATTTTTTAATTTCTTTAATTTTTAACGATTCCCCAATCATTGTGTCAATTGTTGAAAGAGGTGTTGAATATATGAGTGGGGTAACAGTTTTTGACATTTCAATATTTTTAATAACAGACATGATTCGTTCAATACTAAGTGGTTTCTCCAGGAAATCAAACGCACCCATTTTTGTAACTCTAACTGCCTGATCTATTTTGGCGTGACCTGAAATCATTACAACTTCAACATGAGGGTATGTTTCTTTAATTGTTGCAAGAACATCAATTCCACCTGTTTTGGGCATCCATACGTCGAGAAAACAAATGTCAACCTTTTCGCGGTCAAGGATTTTAATTCCTGTATCACCATTTTCCGCTGTAAAAACAGTATGATTATCATCAGTTAATATGTCTGATAAAACTTCACGAATTCCTTCTTCATCATCTATTATTAAAATATTCATAACAATCCCTCCTGAAGGGTTTTAAGTAATAATTGGATAGTTAAGAGTGGTTTTGCGGTAGCAATATTGATAGTAATATTCCCGATAAATCACTTGAAATATAAAATGTTCCATTATGGTCGTCAATAATTTTTCGAATTGCTATGATAATATATTTATAGGATGAAAATCTATTGTCATAATAATTAGAATTTGATTTATCATATGATAATTCACAATTTGAATTTTTTATTGATACAAGTAAAAATTTCCCGTCATCGTCATAATCAGATAATTCTATCTCAACAGAATCACTTGTTGGCATTTCTTTCATACAAATTTCGAATAAATTTGAAAATACAAACTCAAGTGAGAATGCGTCACGTAAGATAGTGTCGTTATTGCTTTTTTTTGTAAATATGATATCTGTACTGATGTTTGTTGTTTTAAATTTTTCAATGCTTTTGTGTAAAGGATCAAGAATTGAACCGGAAAACATATTTAATGATGGTAATTCAGAAAAATCAGAAAAATCAGAAATTTTTTGTTCGATAGTATCTATTTGCGTTAGAATTACTTGAATTGAACGCTTAAGAACTTTTTCAAAATCATCTTTTCCATATTTTAACAGAAGTCGTTCAGAAGACAATCTGATTGGTGTTAAAGGGTTTTTTAATTCATGAGAAATTCGTTTAGCAACTTCTTCCCAAACTTGTTTTCTAATTTTAAAAGCATCGTTTTTTCTAATTTGTTTTATTTCTTTGATGAATTCATTAAAAGAATGAATACTCGCATACATATCTTTTAATTCAGGAAATATTTTTAATTCTATGATGTTGTCAATAGTTGCGTTTTTTATAGCATTATTAAAAATAGTAACAGATTTGTTGAAATCTTTTGTAATATAATAAATTGAAATAACGGCAAATAAATAAAGAACGGTTAGTGTTATCATGTAAAAAAAAATAGAAAAAACGGTATCCGGATCATTAAGATTTTGTTTTGTTTTTTTCATATAACCAACGGGTTGAAAACCAATGCTTAAGTAATATGTTTCAGTAAATAAAGGGTCTTTTGCGCGATATTCTAAATCAACTACAACATCGCCTTCAGGTTTTGTATCAATTCTAACGCCTGTAGAGTCAATAATAATGATTTGAGATTCTTCAAAAATTTTATCGTAAAATTGATTGTTTTTTTTAACTTCCTGATATTTTCTTAATAGGACACGTCCACTTCTGTCAGTGATTTCAGAATATCTAACTCCACTTATGGAGTTTATATAATCCATTAAATCAGATACGTTCCATATTCCGGAATTACCTCCAAGTTTTAATGTTTCTCCGAGTATTTCAGATATTTCCCGATACCCGAGAATTGCAACTTTTTCAGAGTTATCAACTTTTGTAAGTCTGAAATATATATCCCCAATAACAATTATGGATAAAAAAAATACTATACTTGTAATACTGAGCAATTTGATTCTAAGATAACCTGTTACCTGGCGTTCAACTAAATCGGTTATACTCTTTATCAAAACCATGAATAGAATAATTGATGGAATAACCGTTATTAAGAATAGCATAAACCATTTTGTTGCTTCATTCTCTGATAACAATAAAGACCGTACTATTAATATTGAGACAAGATAATAAAAAGTCAAAGCGATAAATGAAAGGGTAATTGTAAATATATCTGATATTTTCTTTCGAACAATCATGTCAATAAAACCTCGTATAAATTATTCGGGAAGTTCTTCATTAAAAATGTCAAGTATTGCTTTCATTGCAGATTCTTCGTCGACTCCTTCGATAAGTACGATGAGGTCTGTTTTGTAACTTGCACCGAGAGTCATCATGCCGATAACTGATTTTCCGTCAACTTCAACTGATTCTTTTTGAATTATGATTTTAGAATTAAATTTATTTGCTGTTTTTACAAGAATACTCGCCGGTCTTGCATGAAGTCCTGCTCGCCAATTTACTGTTACTGTTTCTTTTTTCATATATCTCTCAAAAATATTAAATTAAATCTTCTTGCATTTAGTGGAAGCAAGATAATCGCATTAGTGTCTGGTCGCTGATTACAGCTGCTCGACCATGCAGCCAGGTGAAATTTTTGCAAAAAATCGAGATGAAAGGAGTATTTTTGCAAAAAGCTCTATTATATTTTAATTCTTAACTTAATTTTTGTCGTGTATTAAAAGTATACTTAAGATAACCTTTTTATATTTAGCATATTTTAACTATCATTTGAATTAAAATATGAATTTTTTAAATCTTGTGTTTCATAATAGTCAATGAGCATTTTATTAAAGTGTTTAGCAGAATTTACACCAAGATTCTTCAATCGCTGATTCATTGCAGCTGTTTCTATGATAATCGGTATATTTCTGCCCGGCATAACAGGAATAACTTGTGCCGGAATTTTTACATTAAGTAACTCCTGAGACCGCTCTTCAATGCCGATTCTTTCATATTCTTTAGCAGGGTCCCATTTTTCAAGTTCTATGATTAGCTGGACTCTTTTTTTATTTCTTACTGCACCAATCCCGAATAATCTTTTTACATTAATTATACCTATTCCTCTGATTTCCATGTGATGTGCAACCACATTGCTTGATTCCCCGATAAGGTATTTTCCTTGAATCGACTTCATTGTAATTGTATCATCAGCAACTAAACGGTGACCTCTTTGTATAAGTTCTAATGCTGTTTCCGATTTTCCGATACCGCTTTTCCCCATTAAAAGTACACCGATACCAAACACTTCTATTAGAACTCCATGAATTGTTGAGCGAAGAGCGAAATAATCACTAAGGATATGAAACAGTATTGCTATTATATCAGCAGTAGATAAAAGTGATACAAGAATTGGAATATTGTTTGTATTTGCAATATCAATGAATTTTTTAGGTGGCATTTCACCGTTTGTAAAAATACAGCAAGGAATTTTATAAGTAAGAAAATTTTCTACATTTGTGAAATTTTCATGATTTTCAAATTTCTTAATAAAATCAGATTCCCCTCTGCCAAAAATTTGTATGCAGTTAAAGGAGAAAATATCGAAAAAACCACCAAGAGCAAGACCAGGTCTGTTAATGTTTCGAGATTGAATTGGTCGGTCTAAGCCGTTTTTTCCCGCAACACATTTTATTAAAAGATTATTTCTTTTAGCATCAATTTGCAGAAGGTTAAGTGTTTTTAATGTGTTATCCATAAAATCCTTAAAAATCAGGAAGTTTTTTACAATCATAACATTGTTGTAAAAAAACTTCCTGATCATATTAAATTAAAATTAAGCCATTACAACCCATTTACCGTTGTTTTCTTTGAAAAGAAATGAAATTTTATTATCTGAGTTAATAAATAAATCAAAATGATAATCCTGATCTAATATTTTTTTCTGTGCAGATAAAAGATTGTGTTTTTCGAGAGATATTGCCCTCACTTTATTACCGATTTCGGCCTTTCCATCTTTTAATGCAACAGAATATTCAAAATATTCATTGTCATTTTCTTTTTTGAAAAGATAAATAACGTCATCCTCAAGTTTTCTTAAAAAAGTTGGAGTTAAGTTATTTACAATTGTAAAACCATGAAAGCTTTTGTTGGAATCTTTCATTTGAAGGTATGCATCTTCAAATTCTGTCGGCTTGCTGTCAATGGCTATTTCATGAGTAGGTTCAGGTTGATCTTCATCGTGGTGATTAAAGAATTCAACAAGGTCCTCATGAGTTGCTTTTGAATGATCTTTAATTTTAGATTTCTCTCTATTGATTTTAACGTCAATTTTATGAAGTACCTTATCAATAGCAGTGTACATTTCAGTATCAGAAACTGAAAACTGATAGTTACCAAATTTGTGAGTAATAATTGTAGAGTTTACTACAAAATTAAGTTTTTCCTTGTCCAGGTGAAAGTCAATTTCTTTGATGTGAGACTTGAAATAGTTTATTTTCTCAAGTTTCTTCTCAATATGCCCCCTCATTCTTTCTGATACAGTAAAATTTTTTGATCCTTGAATAATAAGGTTCATAGTATCCTCCATTTTAATTGTTTCCATTTATCGTATAAATAATTATATACTATTTATTACTTTTTTGCCTATAAATCAAATATTTCTTTTGCTTGAAGGTAAAATATTTAATATATTTCTATATTTTGCAACTGTTCTTCGTGCAAGATTAATTCCCCGGTTTTTTAATGCATCTGCTATTTTCTGATCAGACAGTTTTTTCTCGCCACTTGCTTCAATTATTTCTTTAATAATTTCACGTACACTCTCTGATGACATGCTGTCTTCATCTTCTTTGTTAATTGAATTGGTGAAGAAATATCGAATAGGATGAATCCCCCATTCTGTTTGCAAATATTTAGATGCTGCTAACCGCGATATTGTTGATTCTGCAAGCCCGATTTCTTCACCGATAGTTTTCATAGTCAAGGGGACGAGAAATTTTGGTCCTTTATTAAAAAAAGCAAGTTGATATTTTGTTATTGACATTACCAGACTTTTTAAACTTGAATTTCTATGTTCTATGATATTTATAAATTTCCGGGCGTCACTTATTTTTTCTGTAGTATATTTAATCTGTTTATCGATCATTTTCTTTTCTTTGGCTTCTGCAGCGATTTTTTCAAGATATCTGCTAACCGTTAGTGTAGGTATAATTTCATCATTAATTTCTACGACAACTTCACCTTCTCGTCGATACACAAACGCATCCGGTACAATATAGTCATTTGAACTATTATCAAATGCACGGCCAGGGTACGGCTCAAATTTTGATAAGAATTCAAGAGCAATTTTTACTTCTTCAATTGTGATTTTTAAGTTTTTCGCTATTAATGAATCTTTTCTTTCAAGCATAAGGTCAAAATAATCTTTAATGATCATATAGCCGTTTGGATTGATATTTTCTTCCTGCAAAGATTCAATTTGATAAATCAGTGCATCCCGAATATCTTTTGTTGCCACTCCGGGAGGGTCAAATGTCTGTATCGTTTCAAGAACATCTTCAGCAATTTCTTTATCTTTTTCATCGGGGAATAAAATATCAAGGTTTTCTTTAAAAAAACCATTAGTATCAATATAAGTAATTAATGTAATACCGATTGCTTTTTGTTTTTCATCTATATCTAAAAGATTAAGTTGCCATTGAAGCCAGTCATGCAGACTTTCTTTTGTCGAAATTGCACCCTCAAGAAATGCTCTGTTACTGTCATTGTCGCCATCGCTATAATTCGTTTTAGAACTTCTTGATAGCGTGCTGTCACTATAAAATCTATCTCTTTCGTCAAAAACTTCTTCCACACTTTCACTCTGTTTTTTTGGTTCCTGTGATGTTTTTTTTTCTTTCATCTCAAGAGCCGGATTTTCTAAAAGTTCTTTATCAACTTTCTCTTTCAAATCCATTACATTAAGTTGAATAATTTCAAGAGACTGAAGCATCTCATTTGAAAGTGATAACTTTTGAGTTAATTGCATGTTGAGATTCTGTGAAACTTTCATATTCATCACCTTAATATAATTATAACAGAGGCTATTGCAAAAATCAAGAGTACATTATTTTTCGTTCTTTATTAACTTTTGCAATAAGCTCGACAGAATAAATTATTTTATAAAAATAATTGCAAGAAATTCTTAAATAACTTCAGAGGCTCTTGCAAAAATCAAGATTACTTGATTTTGCTTCCGCTATATGCGATTATCTCGCATGAGTGGTAGCTTCTTGCAAAAATTCGAGATAAAAAGGGTATTTTTGCAAGAAGCCCTTCTCATTTTGATTTATTTTTACTATACTCTAATTTATATGGAAAAGAAAGATTTTATAAATGATTTTATTAGCAAGCAGAATATTAAATTAGATTCGGAATTAAATCCAATTATGATTTTTGACGAAAGAAAAAAAATTGTATTAATAAATAATAAATTCAGGTCAACCTTTAAAGAAAATTATAAATCCTGTAAACCGGATTATTTTTTTATTAAAGAAAAAGAAGAATACAGGTATTTTTCAGACTTTGATATTTCTGACCTGCTTACCGGCCGGGGTAATATTTTTATATATCGAACAGAAAAAGAAACTGATCTGGCATTTGATATTCTTACGTTACATCTTGGCACATGGAACAATAATGATTATTATATCTCGCTTTTTTTTAATGTTTCGAATTTTAGAGAACGGCTTATTGACGAGACAATGCATGCTCTTGTGAAAGCAAGTCAGATGAAAGACAATGATACTGGTGAACATATTTATCGTTTGAATGAATATTCCCAGTTGATTTCACAATATATTTTTGATAATCATAGTATTGATTTTCCTGAAATTGATGATTATTTTATTGAAAGAATCGGGAAAGTTGCGGCGATGCATGATATCGGGAAAATTGGAATACCTGATTATATTTTAACAAAACCTGATAAATTATCTGATGAAGAGTTTGCTGTTATGAAAGAACATACAATAAACGGTGCTTTTATTTTATCTGAATTAGCCGGGAAAATGGCACGGGATATTGCGTTGTTTCACCATGAAAAATGGAATGGAACGGGGTATCCTTATGGTTTAAAAGAAATTCAAATACCATTATCGGCACGAATAGTAGCTCTGGCTGATGTTTATGATGCACTGAGAATGAAGAGATGTTATAAACCATCTTTTTCTCAGGAGAAAACAATTTCGATAATTACTGAAAATAAAGGGGTTCATTTTGACCCTGATCTTACAGAAATATTCCTTAAAGTAAGTGAGCAATTTAATGATATATTTCAAAATCTTAATGATGAGAGTGAAGTTGAAACTATTGATTAAGAAAGGAGTTTTATGTGAAAACGATACATACTTTTTATGATAAAAAACAGAAAAAAGAAAAAATTTCTATGGTAACCTGTTATGACTATTCAACAGCACGATTGCTGTCTACGACTGATTTAGATGCTGTCCTGGTTGGTGATTCACTTGGTATGGTTTTTCAAGGTAATAATGATACACTTTCTGTAACGGTTGATGATATGATTTATCATACAAAGGCAGTACGGAAAGGTCTTCCTGATGGGTTTATTGTGACTGATATGCCATTTTTATCATATCATGTTTCACCGGAGGATGCCGTTAGAAATGGTGGAAGAATTATTAAGGAGTCGGGTGCTTCAGCTCTAAAATTAGAAGGCGGAAAGGAAATTATACAATCGGTTAAAGCATTAATCGCTGCTAAAATACCGGTTATGGGGCATTTGGGTTTAACTCCGCAATCTTTTAATATGTTTGGAGGGTTTAAAGTCCAGGGTAAAAACCTTGCTGCTGCAAGAATGATAATTGAAGATGCATTAGCTCTTCAGGAAGCCGGTGTTTTTTCTATAACTATAGAATGTGTTCCTGTAAAACTTGCAGAAATTATTACTCAATTGTCAGATATTGCAATAATCGGTATCGGTTGCGGTAATTGTACTGATGGCCAGGTTTTAGTCATTAATGATGCGTTAGGTACATGTATTGATATGAAACCAAAATTTGTTAAACAGTTTTTAAATTCAGGGGTAGAATCGATTAAAGCGATTGAAACGTATATTTCTGAAGTGAAAACAAGCACATTTCCTGATTCTTCACATACATTTTCTATAGATGAAGATATTATAATCCAATTAAAAAAAGAGTTTAAACTATGACAGTAATCCATAAAATAAAAGAGTTGCGTGAATTTTTAAATTTATACATTCGTGATGATAAATCAATCGGTTTTGTTCCCACAATGGGGGCATTACACAGCGGACATTGTGATTTAATAAAAAGATCATCAGCTGAAAATGATATCACCGTTGTCTCAATATTTGTAAATCCGATTCAATTTGGAAAGAATGAGGACTTTGATACCTATCCCAGAACACTGGCGGAAGATTGTAAAATAGCAGCAAAATCGGGTGCGAATATAGTTTTTGCACCTGCTGAAAATGATATGTTTAAAGGTGGTATTGTATCGTATGTTGATGTTGAAAACCTTCAGTCAAATCTGTGCGGTTTAAAAAGACCCGGGCATTTTAGAGGTGTTTGCACAATCGTTGCTAAATTCTTTAATATTGTAAAACCAAATAAAGCCTATTTCGGTAAAAAAGACATTCAACAATTAACTATTATTCAAAAAATGACAGATGATTTAAACTTTGATGTGCAAATTATTCCATGTGATATTGTACGGGAACAAGACGGACTTGCTATGAGTTCACGAAATCGCTATTTATCAGATTCTGAAAGAGCCCATAGCCTGGTTCTTTCTACAATGTTAAAGCGTGCCGTAGAACAAATCGATGGCGGGCAAATATCTTCACAAAAAGTTATTAATATGATAAAAGACGGTTTTAATGCAATAGAGTCATTAAAAATTGATTATGTCAGTATCGTCAATAAACAAATGGAAGATGTAGATACCATTTCAAATGGCGATATTATTGCATTAGCAGTTTTTATCGGTAAAACAAGACTTATTGATAATCATATAATCGGAGAGCCTGTATGTTTTTAAATATTATGAAATCAAAAATTCATAGAGCAACAATTACTCAAGCCGAACTTCATTATGTCGGCAGCATAACTATAGATGAAGATTTAATGGATAGAGCCGGCCTTATTGAAAACGAGAAAGTTCAGGTTGTTAATATAAATAACGGGAATCGATTAGAAACTTATGTCATAAAAGGCATTCGCGGATCAGGTTCAATTTGTTTAAACGGACCCGCAGCAAGACAGGGGTTACCCGGTGACACGATTGTTATCATTTCCTATGCATGGATGACAGCAGATGAGGCGAAACAATTTGTGCCGTCGGTTGTTCACGTTGACGATGAAAACCGCTGTGTTGATGATGAATAAATCGCAATTTTACATCCAAATATCTCTATAACCGGACAAAGGGTTTCATTAACGACTATACTTTTATCAAATTGATCCGGCAGAAGAATATAGACTGCACTTTTATTTCGTGACTGAGCATTCATTGTAAGAGTAATTTTTTCACCGGTCATTTTCAGTTCTGATACATCTGAACCGGGGAATAAATGCCCTGTAGAACCTGCGATTGAAACAGACGGTTTTTTATTTAATTTTAATCCGCAGAGTGATGAGTGTTTATTAAGTGTTATACATTGCTGATGATTTATAAATCCTTTGGTTGTGTAGTAAACACCATTTTCAAATGATATTTTTTTTGATTTTCCGGATAAATTGATATACGCTGTATATTCACTTTCTTTTATTTTAAATTGTACGGTATATAAAGAAGAATCGTTTGTAATCGATATAATTTCTTTATTTGTAAATGGAAACATTGAATTGTATAAGACTTTGGTCTCATGATTATATTTTGAAATATTATCAGATGTAAACAGAAGACTGCCCGTTATATTATTGACAAGAAAAACAGTATGTTTTTCATCAGGTGACATTGTAATCGTATCAGACCGGAGAAAAAAAACATCAGGGTCATTTAAAAAAGCTTTGTGATTTAAGTGAGACCGGCTTAATGCGTCATGGAGTGCGTTTAATGTTGAAACCCTTTCGCGATGAGCAAAGTTTTCATGAAATTGATTAACCCATTCAAGACCGGCGTCACATCCGATTCTGCAATATTCAAATCTGCCTGCTGCCGGTAGAAGAGGGACACCGCAACCGAGTATTTTGGCACTTCCTGCAATCTCTTTTAGAAAATCAACCGCTTCGCACATAACCTGGCCGCGTGATTTACCTCTTTGCGGAATTAAACAAACTGCATAGAGAAAATCGAGTTTAAGGATTTTATATCCCCAGTCCTCGGTGATTGTTTTAAAAACCCCGGTTAAATAAGAACGGACATCTTCATTATACATATCAAGAACATAAAAACCGGACCAGTTTGAGCCGGCAGAGACGATTTCACCGTTAGTATCCCGTAAGAGCCATTCATTATGATTATTGAATATATCTGACTTGGTTTCACATACAAATGGTGCTAACCAGATGCCAGGTGTGTAACCGGCTTCTTTGATTTTGGATGCACAGTATTTCATACCGGACGGGAAAGTAGATTTAGTTGAAAGCCAGTCGCCTACTGCCGTCTGGTAGCCGTCATCTATTTGAAAACAGTCGATTGCTATTTTTTCATTTTGAAAATGAGACAGGTTGTCGAGAATAATTGTCTGGCTGATATTTTCGTAATAATTATACCAGCTTGTCCATCCTGTGCATACTTTTTCAGTTGAGTCTGTTAACCCGATCATAGTAAAGTATTCGTTAAAAACCTTTTGTTTTTCGCCATGTATAATTGCAATATCAGCAAGCTGATAATTATTATGAACAGTAACCCCTTCAACATCTTTGGCGATTTCAAGAACACCTTTTTCATCTGAATATTTAAAAATGGTATACCCTGAAAATTCATTCAAAGACCCGAAAAGAGTTATCGTTTTGTCGTCATGCAGTATGTAACAATATGAGAAACCATGAAGATCGCCTTTTTTATGTGAATAATCAACAAAATTGTAGTCACCATATTGCGTTAATTTATGTTTTTTCAGCATGAAATAAAGAGGTTTGAAATATTTACGCATTGAATCACTGGTAGAGAATTCGCGAGTGTCTGTCCAGGATTGATACCCGTTCATGAAAAACTTTTCAGTTTTTTTCAGTTGCAACTTAAACATTAATGAAAATTTCTGAATATCTGTCGGCGTGTTGAAAATTATATCTGATTGTATAGTGGTGTCTGTAATGGTCACATTGAGAAGTGTATCCGTTTCATTTTTTTGTAATGTAATTTTTTTCAGATCGTTATTTTCAATATATTCAAAATCTGCTTGAATGAAAGAATTTACAAATTTTTGCATGACATCTCCTCGTGATTTCATGTTATCTGTTTTAAAAAGAAATCCATTTTCTTATGAGGTAGTTGCAAAAATTAAGAGTACTTAATTTTTGCAACTACCTGTATTATATAAGAATTAATAAAATTAATGAATAAGAAAATAAAATTAGTTTATATGACGTTATTTATGATGTATATTATAAATTATATGGAAAGTAGTTTATTATGAAACAAAAAATGGCGATTCGGAAATTCATGATTTTATTATTAATCAAAAAGTTGCGGATAAGTCAAAAATTTTAGCATGGATTTCTACACTTGAAGAGCAAGGGTCGACTTTGCCACGACCTTATGCAGATATATTAAAAATGGTAACTATTGAGCTTCTTGCAAAAATACTCCTTTTATCTCGAATTTTTGCAAGAAGCTACCTCTAATGCGATTATATCGCATATGGCGGAAGCAAAATCAAGTACTCTTGATTTTTGCAAGAGCCTCAACAAGTAAATACTATCTTAATTTGACAGAAATTATTTAAAAATCTATGTATATTAACATGGGAAAGATATACGCTTTAGTTGATTGTAACTCATTTTATGCATCATGCGAGAAAGTATTTAGACCGGATTTAAAAAATAAACCGGTTGTCGTTTTATCAAATAATGACGGCTGTATTGTTGCCATGTCAGCAGAAGCAAAAAAACTTGGAATAAAAAGAGGAAAGCCCATTTTCCAAATTAAAGAAATAATTGAAAAAAATAATGTAGAAGTATTTTCAAGTAATTACACTTTATACGCTGATTTATCAAACAGGGTAATGTCAACATTAAGAGAGTTTACTCCCAATCTTGAGATATATTCAATTGATGAAGCGTTTCTTGATCTGTCTGGATTTTCTCATCTTGATATAAATGAGTATTGTAAAAACATTAAAAGAACAGTCGAAAAAACAACAGGTATTCCGGTTTCTATAGGTATTGCGGAAACAAAAACATTATCTAAAATCGCCAATGAAATAGCTAAAAAATTTAAAGGGTATAACGGTGTTTTTAATATAATTGGCAATTCTAACAGGGATAAAATTTTTAATTACTTTAATGTTTCCGATGTATGGGGCATTGGAGGGCAATTATCTAAAAAACTATGGGGTTTCGAAATAAATACAATAGCAGATCTTATAAAAAAAGATGATGCTTGGATTCAAAAGCAAATGAGTATTAAAGGAGTTTCAACTGTTAGAGAATTAAGGGGCGTTGATTGTATAGAGCTTGATGAGAAAATAAAAGACAAAAAAAACATTCTTTCAACAAGAAGTTTTGGTACACCTGTGGAAGATTTTATATCTATGAGTGAGGCAGTTGCATATCATTGTACTATTGCAGGTTCAAAAATCCGTAAACAAAATTCTGTTTGTTCTCATATTATGGTTTTTATAACAACAAATTATTTTAAAGAAGATGAACCTCAATACTCAAATTCAATAACTATTCCTCTTAAAAATCAATCTGCATATCTTCCCGATTTGATTGAAGCGGCAGATTGTGGATTAAAAAATATATATAAATCAGGGTATAAATATAAAAAAACGGGTGTAATGCTTATAGGAATTGTCCCGGATTCTTCGATACAGTTAGAACTTTTTTCTGATAATAAAAAGATAGAAAATAATAAAAACCTTATGAAAATAATTGACCAAATAAATATCAAACACGGTAAAGAATCGCTTCATAGTGCTGCTTTTTTTTGTCATAAATCATGGGGAATGAAGCGAGATCATCTCTCACCGGAATACACGACCCGTTGGGCGGATTTACCGAGAGTTAAGGATTAAATTCTGGAAGTTCTTCATAATCAAATTGTCTGATTATTTCGGGGCTGTCGAGGTCAATTCCTTTTTTTGTAATATCTTTTGATATTGTATAAGCTGTCATGTCGTTCTCATCGTATGGTCTTAATAATTCTTTATTTCCCAACAACATCCATTCTTTTTCATTTTCACAATTTAATATCACAGGCATCCGCTTTTTTGTATTATGTATTTGTTCCATTATTTTATTTGCTTCTGTCGTAATAAGCGAGAATGTTTTTATTTCCTCTCCGGTTTCCGGGTCTGTCCATAAATCCCATATTCCGGCAAATGAAAAAGTTCTTTTGCTTTTTAGTGTTATGTAATAGGGGTATTTTTTGCCGTTGTATTCTCTCCATTCAAAGAAACCATCAGCAGGGATAAGACAACGGCGTTTTTTAAAAGATTCTTTAAATGATGGTTTTTCCAGAAGTGTTTCAGCTCGTGCGTTCAATGTCATTAGTTTTAATTCTTCGGCTTTTGTTTTGTTTGGTGTCCATGCAGGGATTAAACCCCATTGTAGTAGTGTGAGTATTTCTTCGTTTTCTTGTCTTATAACCACCGGATGAAGTGGGTTTGTGAATGCATTTATGTAATAATGCGGTTTTAGTAACGCTTCTGATATGAGATTGATTTGGTTGTAATGCTTTTCCGCATAATCTATAAAATTTGTCAGGGTCATGCTAAAACACATTAATTATACTTCCTTTTTTTGTTTTTAATTGGGCGTATTAGAGCAGTAACAACTCCCCATATTTGAAGCTCCATTCCTTGTTTTAATTCTATGTTTTCAAATTCCTCATTTTCAGCTTGTAAATAAACTTTATCTTTCGTCTTCCTGAATGTTTTCACGGTGAAATCATTATCAATAGAAGCGATAACAATATCACCATCAACGGCATTTTCAAGTCTATCAACAACAAGAAGATCATCGCTTATGATATGTGCGTCAACCATAGACGTTCCCTCCACCCAAAAAAAATATGTTGCAGATGGGTGTGTTATCAGGAACTCATTGAGGTCAAGAGATTTATCAACATAATCCTCAGCAGGTGATGGGAAGCCGGCTTTTATCGGTGTTATGAGGAGCGGTATAACTTGTTTTGTTTTAAGGTCAGGTTTAAATATCTGTTTTACTCGCAGGGTCATTTTTTTTGGGTTCCTTGTTTTGGGTGAATATATCAAATATTAAATATAAAACCAACAATATTATAGGATGTTTTTCTCCATTTACTTCTTCATTAAAGAGTTATATGCATCAACCGGGTTTGGTATTTCAAGTGCTTTGATCGGTTTAAGATTTGTGAGATATTTTTCTATTGCTTCTCTTAATTTTGATACATAAACAATATTTTCATTTTTTTCAAAAATATCTTTAAAAGTGGTTATTTCATTTAAATAGTTGTCTAGTCGAACATAACGGAGTTCAAGATCCTTTGTTAATTCAATATATTTAGTATAAATAGATTCAATAAAAGTATTGGTTATTTGCTCATACATAATGATGTGTGTAATATTATCGATCATTGCATAATATAATTCATTATTTTTAAAGTTTTCTTTAATACGAAATAGATTTATATTTTCTAAAATGATTTCAATAGTCTTACAGTAATCATCATTTTTTAAATTAAAGAAGTTCAAAACAGATGCAGAAAGTTCAAAGAAGATCGTTTTGATGTTATCTTCTTTAAAGGTACTATCAGATATATGGAGTTTGTTGAAAAGGTTAAAAAAGCTCATATCTTTTTCAGTAGGTTGCCTTGAATCAATAATTTTTTTTAGTTTCAGAATTATTATTAAAATAATAACACTCTCTTTATAGTCTTCACTAATACAATCCTTTAACTTTTTAAGAACAGATTCCTTTAAAGTAGCCACAATACTATTTAAAGCGGTATCATAAATTTCTTTGGTTAAAACATCTTCTTTAAAAGAAAGAAATTTAATTAACTCTTTTAAAAGCTCAATGTTATTAAAATCACAAACACCAAATAAATAAATGTATGAATCTATATGTTTATCAGAAACTTTGTCAATAAACTTAAAAATAATTTTAAATAGATCAAAGTAAATATTTTTTTCAGAAGCCCTATTATGTTGTATTATTTTTACATACTTATTCAGAGTAGCATGGAATTCAAAATGAGATATTGTTTTAGGCATTCTCTCAATTTTATTTTTAAGAAAATCGTATGTTGAAATATTTTTATTTAAATGTGTTTCTACATCAGCTTGATGTATTTCATATTGACTAAAAGAGTTATTATAATAAAAAAGCCCGGCAGGATAATGCAATAGTATTGTTTTAGCTGATATATTCGTATCCGTGTGTGAATCGACTGATAGGTCAAAACCAAGCCGCTTAGACAAAATGATAAATCTTTCTTTTTGACTTCCGAAAAATCGTTCTTTCGCTTCAAGTAATAACTTTTTTATACTTTTCTGATATTCTTCATTGTCATATTTACCAAAAAGGGAATAAAATGAGTTGGATGAAAATTCTATATACCCGATAGTAGATAATATTTGATAATAAATAGAGCTATCAATATTCTTTAGTAATGATAGATAAAAAATATCTTTAATATCAATCATATTTTTTAGTAAACAGTTATTGTTTGCTAATAATTTTATCTTATTAAAAAAATCAACAACTGAAAGTTTGTATTCTCTGTACGAGTAGAATATATTGTAAATTTCATCTTCTTTAAACAACTCATCAATTGAAGAAAGAATATAATCAATATCTTCTTTTTTATCATTATCTGTAATTATATCTTCTAATTCTTTTTTGTAGTTATTTTTAAAGTCATCTCTTATGAAATGAACTAAATTATCTTGATTAGTAATGTCAGGTATATCAACGACAAAGTTAAATATTTTATAAGTAAAACCATTAACATCATTCGTTTTAAAATTATAATAATTGGTTGTTGTCTGTTTATTTTCTTTTATATCAATAGTATTTTCAATGTTAATTTCAGAAGGCAAAGTGTTCGCATTTATAATAGAATTTATTCGATCAATATCTAACACAGAGATCGTTACACATTGTTTGAAATCAAGAAGAAGTTTAATTGTTTTTAGAATTGAAAATATTTCAGATTTATTATTTATTCTATCAACATCATCAAAGATAAAAATTATTTTTTTCTTCTTGACACTTTCCAGTGCAATTTGAATGTATTCAGAGATATTTTTTTTATTACATTCAGTGTCTTTAATGTTATCGATAAAAATATCTAAAAACCCATCTAAGAAAGTTGAAGAACTTTTTTTTAATATATGTTTAAAATACATAAAATATTGTTTTGGTATTTTAAAAAAATATTTTTCGATGAAATCTTGCAATAATGATTCAACTTCTATTAAAAGATTGTCTATTTTATCAAATTTCCAAACATTAACGTATATGATCTCATATTTTTCTTTTATCTTTTCATTCAATGTTTCTATTATTGATGTCTTCCCTATTCCCCATATCCCATTTAACGCTATTGATATATGCTTTTTTTCATTATCAGTATCATTTAGTATATTAAAAAGGGATAAGACATATTTATAGTTTTGTTCTGTTTCATTAATTATTACAGGATTATCAAGTTTTGAAGGTGGTTTTTCATTGACTTTCTTTGTTCCTTTTACTTTTTTAATATGTATTTCGTAATGGTTACTGACAAAATAAATTAGAAGTAAAAAATATAGAAAAACCCGTTCAATTGTAAAATAATCAATGCATCTATTTTCGATATATATTTTAAAAAAAACAAAAAAAATCCATATATTCATAAACAAAATAAAGGTAAAAAAAATAAGAGTAATGTTAAAATTTGAAAGTTTAGAAGAATTCATAATCTTTTTTTTATTGATTTTATGAAAAAAATGACAAGAAGAAAAAACAAAAAAAATTATCAAACAAAGGAATATAAATTTATTTAATCTACTTACTTTGATAAATGCGACAAAAGGACTTATCATCAAATATTCGAAAAGAGGTAATTTATTTAAAAAGTCTAAAGTGTCAATCATTTTAAAAAATATAGGCATCATTGGCATTCCTTAAATTTCATTTTTTAACATCTTTTTCCCAACCTTTCCATTATCCTCAAACTTTCACCTTTAAAAACCGATTTAACACCGACTCAGGCTTTTTGTCACATAAATTGCTGAAATGGTTTTTATAGATTCTTGTTTCGGGTTAAACTGGAATTTGTGCAGTTAATCACGTAGAACTTGGCTGAAAAATGCAATTTATGCGCCATTTACGCCTCACTGATTAATCGAGCGTTATACTTTTACAATAATAATGTGTTTGCTATAAAATTGCAAGTATACTAAAAAAAAAAATTATGATACATAGAATAGTATGAATTCAAATACCGTTTCAACACTATTATTAACACCACCATTCGTTCAGTTGTCATCACCATATTCTGCAACACCATTTTTAAAAGGTTATTTGCAGACCAAAGGTATTTTTTCAAATCAGATTGACCTTAGTATTCTCACATTTCTTCGTATTTTTTCAAAAGACGGATTTGAGCGGATGTTTGAGTCAGTTGAACATTCAATAGAAGAAAAAAGTGATTATCAGAAAGATTTTCTGTTGAAAAAAGAGTTGTATTGCTCCACAATTGATAGCGTGATTGCATTTCTACAGGGTAAATACCCTCAATTAGCACGTAAAATAGCAACAAGAACTTATTTACCGGAAGATAAACGGTTTGATATAGTGAAAAAACCGGGTTTAAAACATACAAATACTATTGAATACAGTTTGCATTGTGCCTCATTGTATATTGATGATGTTGTTGATTTTCTAAAAGATACCATTTTACCTGATTTTAATTTATCATCATACAAAAGCAATGCAGCATCATCCGGTATTGAGTTTAGCAGTTTAGAAAAACAGCTTTCTGAAAATAACGTTCTGACAGAAACACTGATTTCAATTCTTGATGATATTGATTTCAGTTCTTATACTGTGTGCGGTATTACCGTTCCATTTCCAGGTAATCTTTTTTGTGCGCTAAAAATGTGTGAATATATTAAACGAAAATACAGTCATATCAAAATCGTAATCGGTGGCGGATATGTTAATACCGATCTTCGATATCTAAAAGATACCGGGATATTTCAATATGTTGATTTTATAACACTTGATGATGGTGAAGAGCCGATCGAAAGAATAATACGGTATGTCTCAGGTGAAATTCAAAAAGAATCATTAGTGAGAACTTTTTTTGTTGCTGACGAAAAACTTCATTATACTGATAATTCTGAACAATCGGTAAAATATTGTGCCTCACCTGATTATTCAGGTCTTGATCTGACAAACTACATAACGCTTAGAGAATCTGTTAATGCAATGCATTCTTTATGGTCTGAAAAAAATTATCTTAAAATGAGAATGGCTCATGGCTGTTACCATCACGGATGCAGTTTTTGCGATACAAGTCTTGATTATATTGCTCATTTTCATCCTGATAAAGCAGGGGAAATTATTGCTCAAATGGAAAAAATTATTTCTGAAACGGGAATACGAGCTTTTCATTTTGTCGATGAAGCAATGCCCCCCGCGTTATTACGCGAGTTTTGTACAATTATTATAAGGAAGAAACTTGATGTTACATGGTGGGGAAATATTCGATTTGATAAAAAATTTTCTTCCGGATTATGTCAGCTAATGTCAAAAGCAGGTTGTATTGCAGTAAGTGGCGGCATTGAATCGGCGAACAATACAATTCTGAAACGAATGAATAAAAATGCAACTGTAGAAAATTATGCGTATGTTTGTTATAATTTCTCTCAAACTAAAATCCTGGTTCACGGCTATCTCATTTATGGTTTTCCCGGTGAAACAATTAATGATTGCATAGAGTCACTTGAAATAGTAAGGCAATTTTTTTCTCTCGGGATATTAAATTCAGCTTTTTATCACCGTTTTTCATTGACAATTCATAGTCCTGTGTATAAAAATCCTGATGATTTCGGTATAACGATACCACAATTGGCGTTATCATCTTTTAGTAATAATGATGTTCAATATCATGAAAAGAAACAATCCCATATCGATCAGTGTGGTGAAGGATTAAATAAGGCAATATATAATTTTAATTATTTGAATGCACTTGATTTACCTCTTGAAGAATGGTTTCCCGGAATTAAGTTTAAACATACAATTGAGCCTGATTTTGTTAAAAAGTGTATAAAAAAATCAGCCGGGGAAAAAATGACT
Source organism: Spirochaetes bacterium GWE1_32_154 (assembly GCA_001829315.1). Lineage (GTDB taxonomy): Bacteria > Spirochaetota > GWE2-31-10 > GWE2-31-10 > GWE2-31-10 > GWE2-31-10. The sequence goes on from MIAY01000001.1 coordinate 543,766, forward strand.
GCTATTCCCGTATGGACAGGAAACGGTTTGTCATTACAAAAAGTCACGGGTGATGAGTCTTTTCTCACGTTTTCAGGAACCGGTGATGCTTTGTCATATCAATTACCCATTGATTTAGCAACTTCTTTTTTTAACATGCTCGTTTCGGTTGATATTGCACAAGTGGATATAAATACAGGTTTAACACTTAATGATTGGTTGACGGCTCTTCCTGATGGTTTTTTTACCTCACCGGATGATTTATTCAGAAATGAATTATGGCATGACTTACGAAAATGCGGACTGATTTTACTTTAATGATTTTTGTTCCGAGAATAATAATCTAATTTAAAAGGCTGAATGTTTTTTTATACTAATTATGCTATTATTAAATGGAGGTGGTTTGTATGAAATGGTTTCTTTCTATTTCTTTAATATCTGTAATTCTTTTAAGTTGTTCATTAAAGGAAGTAATAGATTTAGCTGCAAATAAAGACCAGCTTAAACCACCCAAGTGGGATATGAAATTTGATGTTCCGCTAATAGAGAAAACAGAAAATCTTAATAAATATTTTACTGTACCTAATGTAGTTGGTGCTTCAATTAGTATGCCACCTGTTACAATGTTTATGTATCTTCCCGGGAGTACGGCACTCAATAATTTACCGGTTATTCCCGGGTTATTAGATAGTCAGGATATTGAACCTACTGCAATTTCACAACCGATTTTAATTGATCTTAATGAGGATGGAACGAATGATGTTACCGTTGAATCATTAAGTTCATCAACGGGGTTTGTTTCTATTACAATATCTATGACCAAAGATGGTGTTAAAGCACCAATGCTTCCCGGAGATATTTCTCTGACCTCTATTGAAATAGAGGCTGTTAATTATGTATTTGCACAACCGGAGAAAGCTACAGCAGATGGTAAACTTGTATTTAAAACAAAGAATTTTCTTTCAGACAGTTTGACTCCAATCAGACCTGATAATACTGGAGATGTAAATCAGATTGATGTAAGTATAAGGCCTGATTTTATAAAGTTTAACACATTAAATAAAACTTCCTTATTAGACGGGAAAGATCTGAGTAATCCATTGGTTCTTGCAACTACTCTTTTGGCAATAAATGATAGTGGTACTGTCGGACAATATGGTTTTGATTTTGATGTCGTTTTCAGTTTTGGTACTGACTTCAAAATTGAAGGTGTAGTAAATGAAGAGACCTCATTATTTAAAATTGAGAATCAGACTGTGCCATTAACAGAAAGTCAGAATTTTATAAGTACATTTATTATTAAGCTTCAGACCGAAAATCGTTTACCAATAGAAATATCAATACAAAATAGTTCGTTCTCAAATTCCGGCTTTACAATTCCAATCGTTGAAATATTTGAAGACGATACGACAAGTGATATCATTTCAGTCCCTCTTGGTTATAAATCGACAAAACTTACTACCACTGATTCAATATTTAATAAAGGTTCTCTGGGGTTAAATCTTGATCTTGTTATACCCCAAGGTGCTCAACTGCAAATAACTGATAATATGTATATACAATTTATTATGGGTTTATCAGCGGAAGGTCAGATAGATTTACAATATTATTAAACACGGAGAAATAATGAGGAATATTGTATTATTTTTTATATGTATAGTACTTTTTTTTCAAATACGTACAATAGAGGCTATTGATTATACAACAACGGCTGAGTCGGTAAGTTGGAATGGGGCGTACACTTCTGTCGCTGACGGATTTGAAGCGATGTTATATAATCCTGCTGGTATTTATATGAGTACGAGACGGTTTGGTATTAATCTTCTGGGGTCAGGCGGGTTTCGAGTCTACAATAATACATTCTCAACAGATGATATTATTGAAGCATTAATTATTTCTGAAGGCAGTGACCCGGATATAACAAATCTTATAAATAAAAAACTTTTTCTAATGCCCCAATTTGGTATGGATATGGGGATGAGTTTTAGAAGTGTTCTTCTTATGACGTTTATGCGGTTTAATAATTTTTCACTCGGGGTTTCTTTAATAAATAAATTTGATGGTAATATAGTTCTTAGTAAATCTATATTTGAAACGGTATTACAAAATCTTAGTTTAGCTCAGCCGTTAGAGGCAGGTGTAAAGAGTTCTTCTTTATTTTATTCCGATTTGGCAGTTTCTCTTTCTACCCGGGTCGGGTTTTTAGAAAAACTTATTCCCGTTGAAGCAATTTATGCCGGAATAACCAGCCATGTGTATATCCCTTTATTTTATTATTTTTTTGATACATCTTTAATGTTTCAAACCGGTGAACCCGACCCGGAAACCGGATTATATAGTTATCGTGCAAATGTTAAAGGAAAAATGACAGTATCCGGTAATTACGGTGTCATGGAGCTTTTTAAATTGGTTATGGCGGGTGATTTTATACCATCAGAGGTTCCTGAATTTATTAAGGTTATGGTAGGTTCTGATGGGACTGCAGGGTGGGGGATTGGATTTGATGTAGGAACTATTGTTAAGGTAAATAGTTTTTTTAAAGTTGGTTTATCGGTAACTGATATTGGATTTTTTGTATTTCCGGAATCATCAACAGCTAATTTAGATTTCAATGTTTCTATAAGTCCTACAAGAATTCAGGAATTTGCTAATGACTTTGCATCTGATTTACAAACTGCAATTGGAACGAAAATACAAAAAGTGCCAACAGCTACGTTTTTTATACCTGATACGGCTGTAAGAACCGGTGTTGCATTTACTCCGTTACGGAATAAAAATATGGATTTACTCCTTGCTCTTGATATTTCAGTATCTAATTTTAATAAGTTATTGACCAATGAATATGTGACATTTAATTTTTCATCAGGGCTTGAATTTCGATTAAAAAAGGGGTTGTTTGAATTCCCGATTAGAACAGCATTTAACTATAATTCTCAGGCAAACGTTCCTTCAATTTCACTTGGGTCGGGAATACATATCGGTCCGATTAAATTGGTATTTGGAATAAAAGGTTTAGAGATTTTAATATCAGATTGGGGTGCTAAAGAATTTTCAATGGGGTTTGATTTTGATTTCGAATTCTAATATTATTGAAAAAGCAAAAGAGCTTGGTTTAGAAAAAATCGCTTTTCTACATACAACAGAATTAACAAATGATTTTAAAGTAATAATTTCAGCATCCTTATCGTATAATTATAATTGGAATAATGAGTCTGAGTCAGCATTTGGATATATTGCCCGCTATACGACAGCAAATTTTTATAAATTGCTGCGAATAAAGTTGAAAGCACTTGGTGATTTTATATATCAACAAACAGAAATGACTATGAAAAAGAATGAATTATATCACATTTCAATCAATTCAAATCTCAATGACAAGCAAATAGCACTTCAATCGGGACTCGGGAATATTTTGAACAATTCATTAATTTCAGTGAATCATAAAGGTTGTAAATTTGTACTAGGCAATTTATTAATTAATGAAGATGTTGATATGTGTGATAGTGTGATTCATCAGGTTAATGAATGTGGCTCCTGTCATCTTTGCATTGATTCATGCCCGACCGGAGCATTAAAAGAAAATAGATTGTTTGACAAATCAATTTGTTTGCAGCATCTTTCATCACAAATTGGTGATGAATTTGATTCAAAGCTGGATTATATCATACCACATTGGAATGAACGTTTTTTCGGGTGCACCAGATGTGTTGATGTGTGTCCGTTAAATAATAAAAATCAACAAATAGAGTGTATAGCTCATGAATTACCGGGATATATCGGGACGGTTTTCACCGCTGATGATTGTCTTAAAACTATAAAAAAAGGTGAATTCAAAAAGAAATTCACCGGTAATCAGCTTGGTGCAAACTGGATACCGGAAGTGGCATTAATACGAAATTACATACTGATGAATTTCAAAAATAATAAATCAATCTGTATGGAAATGTATAATTCTATAGACAAAAGCGATCTTGATACGGCTGAAAAAAAATATTTAAAGAAAATTATACTTTTATTGAAAAATTATGATGATATTTCAATAAAATAGTATTTAATATATAAAGAGGGGAAATAATGAAAAAAATAATACCAACAATATTGTGCCTTATATTTTTTACCGGATGTTTTGGTGACAGGCTTCAACCCATTAGAGCTTTAGGCAGGTCTGAAAATATTGATAAGAAAACAGAAGCATCTATTCTCTACCAGGAAGCAATTAAAACAATGATGGAAGCGTATAATTCATCATTTGGAATTAATAAAGATATCGGTACCCGATTAATGAATACCGGCGGATTTGAAAAGGCGATTGAACATTTTAAGATTGCTGCTTCTATTAAAAATAATGATAGAATAGTGTATCATAATATGGGGATTTGCTATATTAATCTCTATAAGATTAACAAAAATGATGAATATTTATCACTTGCCAGATATAATTATGAAATAGCACTTAATTTAGCACCGGATACAAAGGGTTTACTTTATGATTATGCACAGTTATTAATATTTGGATATGAAGATTATACAAAAGCAATTGAAGTCTTAAACCATTATGTCTATAAACTCGGTACATTAGATAAAGACGGTTATTTTCTATTAGGCAGATCGTATTATGCGGTTGGAGAGTTCGATAAGGCATATTCAGTTTTCTCTGATATTTATCAATTTGAAAAAAAATTAAGTGATGATGAGAAAGTAAAATTAACAGAATTTCTTGCTGCTTCATCAAAGAAGGAATAATATGAATTCTCATAGTTTATATGATATTGCTTTTAGTCTTGAAGAGAATATACATACAACTGATCGAGTCGCAATGATTTCTCAATTTGGTAATGCTGAGAATTTATATGCGAATAGTAATTTTCTTTATTCAGTAGTAAGTGGTAGAAAAATTAATGTGAAACCAAAAACTATTGAAAAAGCAAAACAATTACATGAATTCATTGTGAAAAGTAATATTAATACTGTTTTATATTCTGAACCTGAATACCCTGCATTGCTTCATGATATTCCTGATCCGCCATTTTTACTCTATTTAAGAGGAAATGTTTCGTTATTTCAAACAAAGAAAATCTCAGTTGTCGGTACTAGAAATGCTGATAGCAGGGCAATGAGTTTAACAAAGTCATTAACTGTTGAATTAGTGAAATCAAATTATACAATCACATCGGGTCTTGCTAAAGGCATTGACATAATGGCTCATACAACAACAATGAGTTGCAAAGGTAATACAATTGGTGTGTTAGGTTCAGGGATTGATATTACATATCCGGCTGCAGCAAAAACAGTAGTACGTAAAATGCTTGATAGTGACAATTTGATTATTTCCGAATACCCTCCGTCAGTTTTACCATATAAACATCATTTCCCGATACGAAATAGAATAATTGCAGGACTTTCTGATATAACAATTGTGATTCAATGTCCTGAAAGGTCGGGAAGCAGTATTACTGCAAGTTTAGCGGGTGATTATGGAAGAGAATTGTTTGTTTATAACCCCGGTGAGAATTACACAACAAACTATGAAGGTAACGTTAGAATCTTAAATACTATTCCTGTAGAAAATGGATTTAGTTCACTTGAATATCTGATTGAAACTATTAATGCAAGGGCAACCTCAGACGCTGAAGTTGCCCGATAATCTTTTGATATTCCTTAGATCCAGTGATAAATATCTTTCTCATACATAACAATTTCATCAGGTGAGAAAAAGTTTGCAATTTCTCTTTCTGCGCTTTCCTTAGAGTCGGAAGTGTGTACAATGTTGCTTGATGTATGGATTACATAGTCACCTCGAATTGTTCCGGGTGCAGCATCTTCAACTTTTGTAGCTCCTGATAATTTTCTTGCTAATCGTATTGCCTCTTCTGATTCAACAACCATAGCAACAACGGGTGATGATGTGATAAAATCAACAAGCTCTTTGAAGAAAGGCTTCGCTCGATGTTCAGCATAATGATATTCTGCTTTTTCGTTGCTTATCAATAGCATTTTTAGTGCAACAAATTTTAAACCTTTTTTTTCAAATCGTGTAATAATTTCTCCGGTGATACCTCTTTGCAAACAGTCGGGTTTAAGTAATATCAGGCTTCTTTCTTCCATTTGACCTCTTATTTTATTCCGTGTTTTTCTTTTATTTCCTTTTCAGCTTGACTCCAATCATCAATATCGCTTCCACTAAGGCCACTTGCTTGTCTTGCCAGAAAAATCTCATATGATTTTTTTTCAATTTCTCCAAATAAATCGGATAAGTTTTTTACTTTTGAAGTTTTAGTTGTCTTTTTAATTTCTGTTTCTATTACTGATTCTGTTCCCGTTGCCTTTTTAGCCATATTGTAACTCCTCATATGCATTATATTATAATTCAATTATAAAAATTTTAACAAAATAATAGTGATTTTGCAATACTATTATTTTATTAATTCAATTAATTTCTGAGGCATTTTATCTAATGAAACAATTTCGGTTTGTGCATTTAAATCTATTGCTGCTTTTGGCATTCCCCATACAATTGAGGTCTCTTCATCTTGTGCAATAGTGTAGGCTCCTGACTGTTTTAGTTTTAATAAACCATTTGCACCATCTTTACCCATTCCGGTTAATAATGATGCGGCACAGTTTTTTCCTGCGTTTTCAGCTAATGAATTAAATAAAACATCAACAGAAGGTCTTTGAAAATGGACTCTATCATCTAAAGTGTGTTTAATAAACAGATTACCACCCCTTCTTTCCACGGCCATATGAAAACCACCCATGGCAATGTAGGCTGTTCCGGTAGCAATAATTTCACCATGTTCAGATTCTTTTACTTTCATTTTTGATAATTCATTGAGCCGGCCTGCGAATTGGTTTGTAAAGCCCGGTGGCATGTGCTGTACAATAAGTATCGGTGGCATATTTGCAGGCAATCTTTCGAAGATATATTCTAATGCTATAGTTCCGCCTGTTGAACTGCCAATAGCAAGTAAAAAATCAGTTGTTTTAAAAGAACTTAAATATGTATTAGTTATTGGAGCTGATTTTGTTAAATTATTAAGATGTTTTTGAATCAAATCGCGTCTTGCTATATATGTGTCTTTGATTTTATACGCCATTTCAATTTTATAGGCAATTTCATCGGTAACATCCTGCACCGATATGCTGGAGCCCGGTTTATTTACTATATCAAATGCGCCCATCTCAAGGGCTTTAATTGATGCGGATTTGTCCTGAGTCGTAATTGAACTGACAATAATGACAGGTATTGGGTAGTAATTCATTAATTTTGATAAAAAAGTTAATCCATCCATTCGTGGCATTTCTATATCAAGTGTGATAACATCAGGTTTTAATTGTATAATCATATTTCTTGCAACAAAAGGATCGGGTGCTGTTCCGACAATTTCAATGTTTGGTTTTTCTGAGAGTTTTTCGCTTAGTACATTACGGACAATAGCTGAATCATCAACAATAAGAACTTTAATTTTATTCATTATGTTACCTTTTAATAGCCGATTTCTATTGAAATAGTTCCATTTGCATTTCCGGAATTACTTTTTTCAAAGGTCCAGCGTGAGAATTGATTTCTAATTATTTCATCCCAACGGGCATTTCCGGAACTTTTTAATATTTGAGAGGAGCTGATTATTCCTTCGGGTAAAACAGTAAAACTTATTTGAACAGTGAATTTTAAACCTGCATTTTTTATATCATCAGGTATTACGATCGGAGACGAATTTTTTAATGATCGATTTCCTCCATTTCCCCATTGTATTCCTTTCCCCTTGCCTTCTGAGGCGTTGGGTGTATTGCCGGTATCATTTTCTTTACTACCAGTATCTGTATTAGCAATACCTTCAAGTAATGAATCAAGATCTCCTATATCGGGAATTGATGATTCTGATGTTTTCTTGTTTGCGTTATTAAAGAAATCACTCTCTTCCTGTTTGTTTTTTTCTGTTTCTTCATCTATTTTTTTCTGGATAATGTCGACTATTTTATCATTTTGGTTATTTTTCACGTCACGAATTACCGGTATTTCTTTTGTTGGTTTTTCCTTGATTTCCTTTTGAGTCTTTTTTTCTTGATTTTTACCGGGTGTGGCCGGTATCGTTTTGCTTTTAGATTTTCTGGTTTTTGCAGATGCTTTTGGTTTTGTGCTTATAGCTCCCGATTGTTCGCCCACTTTCTCAGGTTCTGATAATCTGATTTTCATGACGACAATTTTTTCCGGTACCGGTTTTTTGTGATTAAATATAGCAATAAGTAAAAAAAATGAAATATGACCAAATAGAGAGACTAAAAATGCAATTATTGTTCTTCTTCGATTCTGTTTTTCCTCTTTTGAAATTGTTTTATCAGCCATATAGCATCCTTGTATACATTAATACTTTTTATCAATAGCAAGATCTAACGAGTCATATCCGTTTGATTTTAAAATATCCATAATATCAATGAGTAAATTATATTCCATTTTTTTGTCACCGAATAGTATCACAGATTTTCTTTCACCGGAATCAGATGCCGGTGTTGAAGCTAAAATAGTTGAAACATCGGAAAATGTAACTTTTTTATTTCCAATAATGATATTATCACGATCAATAATAGTTATTTTTAATGGTGTTTCAGGTATGGTTGAAATATTTTCAGCTTTAGGGATAATGAGTTCCATGCCTGTTGTCGTTTTAAATGTTGTAGCAACCATAAAGAAAATAACAAGTTGAAAAACTATATCAATCATTGGAGCCATATCAACGACAGCTTTAGCTCGTAATCGTTTGTTAAATTTTATTGCCATCGCGTCCTCCGGTTTTTCTTTTGAGAAGAAGTTGGACTAATTCATTTGCTTTAATTTCTAATTGTAATATCATATTATTTACTTTATTTGTTAAATGATTATAAAATATAGTAGCAGGAATTGCTACTATTAATCCGAATGCAGTTGTTAATAATGCTTTTGATATTCCTTGAGCAAGTTGTTCCATATTTCCGAGCCCTGCACCGGTACCTATCACACCAAATGCTTCCATATTTCCTGTAACTGTTCCCAGTAAACCAAGTAAGGGGGCTATACTAGCTATAGTACCTAGAGTTGTCAGAAATTTCTCAAGTTTCGGTATTTCTAAACTAGCTGCGTCTTTAATATATTCCTGAATTTGACTGTCACTAAATTCTCTATGATTAATCCCTGCTTTCATTAAATTGGTTACAGGTGTTGGCATATTTTCACAAATTGCAAGAGCTTCATCATATCGCCCATGATTAATTGCATTGACGATTCGTTCAACGATTTTTTCATCATTTTTACTTATTTTCTTATAATAAAAAAATCTTTCAATAATTATAGATAACGCAACAATTGAACAGATAAATATTACACTCATAATAATAATGCCACCATCAAGAAATAATTTAAATAAAAGATTCATAACGTATCCTCCGTTTTTTTCTATACTATATCAAAAAAAAGGCTGCCTTTTAAGACAGCCTTATTTATTATTATTCTTCTTCATCAAAATCATCAATTTCATCATCATCATCGTCGTCAAAATCATCATCATCGAAATCATCATCGTCATCGAAATCGTCATCAAAATCATCTTCATCATCATCAAAATCATCGTCGAAATCGTCGTCATCAAAATCATCATCGTCGAAATCGTCGTCATCAAAATCGTCGTCATCAAAATCATCATCGTCGAAATCGTCGTCATCAAAATCATCATCTTCTAAATCATCATCATCTTCCAAGTCATCATCATCTTCAAAATCGTCACTAACATCTTCCTCTTCTTCATCATCATCATAAGATGCTAATAATCCGCCTTGAATTATCTCGATATCTGTTTCATTATAATAAACCATAAACAATCCTCCCTACTATATTAACTAATCATAAAATGAGTTTAGTACAAAACAATTCTCATGTCAAGCACTTTGAAATATTCAACAAACAATGGAAAAAACAAAATCTTTTACAATATTTGTTAAATATTATCAATATTAATTTGATCAATATCTAATAAAAATGAAACAATATTTTTATCAATATTTAAAAGTGGAATATTGTAATCTTCAGATAAAACCTGAGGAAGAGGCCAGCATTCATTCTGCATTGCACTCCATATTACAATAAATTTTACACCTGTACTAATGAAATCTAATAATTTAAAAGAGGACTTTCTATCAGTAATAGATTTAAGTATATTAATAAAAGAGTCAATATTACCATGATACATTAATTTTTCATTTACCTTTTGATTACCTGTTAATAATTTAGTAATTTTATTTCTGATATCTTTTTTTCTAAAGAAATGATTATAATTTTTATTTGGTATTAGATTGGTAAAATCAGGTTCAATAAAAACTGTTCCTTCTATTTTATCATTGTATTGTTTTATTATTAAGCCGGCAATTTGAGAAAAGATACTAAATGAAATTAAAATTACTTTACCACTTGTTGTATTGATAATAGTTAGTATTTTATTTAATAATTCATTATAATTCTCAAAATCATTTAAATCAATATAATGATATACTGAAACTTTTTGTTTAAAAGAAAGTTTCTCAACAAAATCTTTTTGGAATTTACTGCTAAAAGGGTAAAACGGAAAAACTATGACAGCGCATTGATTTGTATTAATGTCCATTATAATCCTTTGATTAATTCGTCAATTTTTTGCTTGTTGATTTTACCCATTTCATTTCGTGGAATTGAATTGAAAATTATATATCGCGGTACTGCATAACCGGGTAGAAATGCCCTTAAGTCTTCAATTAGTTTTCGAGGATCTTCAAAAACATTTCCCTCAGATATAATATAGATCTTATCATCTTTTAGTCCTGCGAAAACCTGATCTTCAAGTATGTTGATAGAATAGGTGTTTTTAATATAATCGCGAAATCTTGATAATACAAAACCAAGATCAACTCGTTTTCCATGTATTTTTACAAATTTTGTATTTCTACCAAGTAAAACAAAATTGTTATCAGTATTAAAATTGACAACATCACCTGTATTGAAGCCCATTTCTTTGTCATAATCAACAGATATAGCTGGTGAATCAATTATAAGTTCAACCTCATTGTTAAGTGAATGTCCATGAATTTTTACATAACTAAAAAGCTGCCATTGAATAGTTTCGGCTGAAACTCTATAAGCAATTCCTCCTGTTTCTGTTGAGCCATATACTTCAGTGATTGAAACAGATTTATTGTAGAAGCTGTCAGAAATATCTAATGGTAATGGTGCTGATGAACTGAATAATTTTTTAGCCTTTTTAAAAAAATGCTGTAAATGTAACTCTTCAAGCATTTTATAATATGATGGAATTGAAACGAAAAAATCAACTTTTTTTTCTTTAACATATTCTGCTACTGATTCAGGTGTAAAATGATAGGTTAAATCAATAACTGAAGACGAATACAGTGGTAACATTAGGCCAAATAAAAAGCCGTATATGTGATACAGTGGTGGTGTAATATAGAAAAGGTCTTTTTTTAATGGTTTAAATAATCTATAAAGTTCCATAACTTCTGTTATTATATTACTTGCGTTTTTACCGATTAGTTTTGATTTACCGGTTGAACCTGAAGTATACAACAATATATCGTATCTATTTTCAAAGTTTCTCAAGTTGTTTTTGTTGAAATTATCACCGGTTATTATTTCAAATTTGTTATTAATCATTAAAGCTTCAGGATGCTTTTTATTATCAGTAATATAAATTATTTCAGATTCAAAAAAAACATCGGGTTTTATTTCAATTGGTATAAGAATAACTGATGCATCAAGTTTTTTTAAAGTTAATAAAAGGATAATAAAAAGAAGTCTATCCTGAATATCTATATATACTCTTTTTAATGAAAAATCGGGTATAATTAACTGTAAGGTTGATTCAAGTTCATCAATAATGGGATCTATATCTTTTTTTTTTAATGAAATAGAATCCTGGAGTAATTCAAAACTTTGTGGATCTGCTCTATCATAAATACTATACAATCGATTCATTACAACCTCACATTAAATAATGAGTATTTTCGTTTTGAATATTCAACGACAGCAGTTTCTCCTTTACATTGTAATGAAAAGGGAAATGCCAGTCTGGCAATAATAGCTGTTGGTTGATCGCCTGTAATAGGGTAGTCAGTCAAAATTATTTTACCCGGTAAGTTACTTGTAAAAAAATCAAATTCATGTCCCGGTACAATAATCGTATTATAATGGAGTAATTCACCGATTAAATCTTTTTTATTTTCATAAGTTGAGTGTAAGTAGTAACCTTTATCAGATGGAGTTACTTTATATGATACAAAAAAAGGAGGAAGTTTAAAATCAACGGTTTTATCAAGGTTGTAAAAACTGGAATATTCATCTCCTGCTGCGACAATGAGTGATTCTTGTAACAGGTTTTTATAATTAATAAATTCGATAAAGGAATATCCGGTTTCTAAGCCGTCTGAAATTGTTGTACAATAGTTATGAATTTTATTTATTATTGTGAAATAACCAAGTGGTGTGTTATGAACAGAGTTGTGAAAAAGCGTAGGACTAACAAGCTTACTTTCATTTATCATTATATCATTTATGATCTTGTCGGTTGTCTCAATTTCTGCAAAAGCTGTAAATAGATGTATTTCATCATCTTCAGAAAGGTTTAAAGCACCACCACCTTGCAATGCCTGATATATACCAAGCGACAGTTGACTCATTCTGGTTTTAAGTCTTGAGTCTATCCCGTCCATTATGCCGGAGATTTCATTGATAACAGGGTAGTCTTTAGAAAAGTGAGGTTTAAAGAATATGTCATTATTGTATAAATTAATTAAATCGCTCTCATTTTTTATATTTGAACCAAAATATCTGATATCAGAAATAAATGATCTTTTTGTATTATTCGACATATAGTACTCTTATAAATTAATTTTATGGAACTTACACTGTTTTAATTTAAAACTGGTAATTATTCTTTATTACGATACTAACATTATTTCCGCCAAATCCGAAAGAATTTTTTAGAAAATATTTAACTTTTAAATCACATGTTTTCTCAGGAATCATAGGATCCATTGCATCAGTAAAATCGATTCTCTGATAAATTTTTTCAGTTTCCATCATATCAATACATATTGCAATTTCATCAATTGTGGATGCTCCAAGTGTATGGCCAATGTATGATTTTAATGATGAAACCGGTACTGATTTAAAAATCTCTTTCAGTGTCATGATTTCAACCTGATCATTCATAACAGTTCCTGTACCATGTGCACTTACGTATGATATATCGCTTTCTTTTATTCCAGCTTGTGATAACGCATTGAAAATACATTTTTTCTGGCTTTTACCTTCAGGATCCGGCGAAGAAATATGGTGACCATCAGATGTTGATGATGCGCCAACTACTTCAAAATCACTTTTGTTTCGTGCTGTGTTTTCTAATAAGAGGATGCCGGCACCTTCACCAAGAGTAAGGCCATCCCTATGGGTTGTTAAAGGTTTAGATTGCGTTGGGCAAACTAATTGTAATGAGTCAAAACCGATCATTGTCGTATGAGAAAGTACATCGATACCAAAAACAATCGCTCTCTCTATTATCCCGGCTTGAATTAATTTGTATGCTTGTAATATTGCATGACCTGATGAAGAACATGCCGTTGAAAAAGTCATCGCTTTTTCGAATTTGTTGTGATATTTTTTATTTATATCGGAAGTTAGTTTGTTAAAAAAGTGATTGTTAAAAAGCTGATAATCAGATTTTCCATTTTTTAATGCTGAATACTCAAGTTCTGTGCCATCAATACCACCTGTTGAGGTAGATAAAAAGAGAGGAACTTCTTTGTATTCATTAATTAAATCTATTATTTTATCAAATAAGCAATATGCAATTGCTGTACTTCTTGAAACAGAACCGTATTCTTCAAAGTCGTTTGGAATGGTATAAAATGGTTTTAAAAAAGAATTACCGCTGCCAGGTAATTTAGGCAACGGGTTTCTTCTATTTAGAGAATCAATAATTTCGTTTTTTTCGATGCCAAGGGAAGTTGCACTACCATAGCCCGTAATAAATACTCTATTATTTTTCATTCGTACTCAAAAAATCATGGAATATCTTGAATGTATCAAGTTTGTTTTGGTTTAAGTCTTTATCTTTTATTTTAATACCAAATTTCTTTTCAACTTCGACAATAAGCTCTAAAACATCTATTGAGTCAAAAAATAAACCATCTTCACCTATAAGTTGTGTGTCATCATTAATTGTTTCAATTCCATCTGTGCTTTTTGTAACATTTAAAATTACCTGTTTCAATTCATCTTTGTTTATCAATGGTATCTCCTTTTCTGTTATCCCGAATTATTGTGTGATAATTGTTGGTTCTGCTTCCAATGTGAATTGAACGCTATTTAATAATTCAACAACTCTAGTTGTTTTTTCAGTTCCGAGTTTTGTTAAGTTATAATGAATTCCATTTTTGTTCAGTTCGTAATAAGTAAGAAATTCTGTTTTAATTGCTTCCTCTTCTATTTTTGCAAGAACAAGATTGTTAATGTCTGATACTAATATTGTAGTTGGAGCACTTTTTATTGCTTTTACTATTTTCACCGTATCAGTTGTTGCTTCTTCTTTACCATATTTGTCAACGAGTAATTCATATTCAGAAATTGTTGATCTTTTTGTTGATTCAGCAGATAAAGACCCGATTACAACACTTAATACAAAGAAAATAACGACTAAGACAGTTGTTATTTTTGTAAGCAAAGAACCTGAACTTGCACCAAAAAATGATTGAGACGAACCGCCAATCATTCCGATACCACCACCACTTTTATCTTCCTGTAATAAAACAATCATTATTAAAAGAAAAGATACGAAAATCATAACGCCTGTTAAAATATTAATAGCTACTACCATTATTTTGTTTCCTTAAATATTATACTTTATTAAATTTTGCAATTCTTGTAAAAGCATCAAGTTTTAGTGAAGCTCCACCAACTAATGCTCCATCAATATTTTTTTGTGACATAAGTCCGTCAACACTTGTGTCAGTTACAGAGCCACCATATTGGATTGTAACATTATTTGCTATTGTCTGACCATAAAGATCTGAGAGAACTTTTCTGCAATTAGCTTGAGTTTCTTCGGCTATTTCAGGTGTTGCTACCTTTCCTGTACCAATTGCCCAAACCGGTTCGTACGCAATAACAACATTTGCCATATCATTTGCAGAAACGTCTTTAAGACCTTCTACAAGTTGTCTTCTGTTAACTTCGTCAGTTTTACCTGCTTCCCGTTCTTCAAGTAATTCACCAATACATAAAACCGGTTTCAAACCTTTAGCTAAAGCATATTTAACTTTTTTGTTAATGAGTTGATCGGTTTCTTTGTAAATATGTCTTCTTTCTGAATGTCCAAGAAGAACATACTCAACACCAATATCAAGAAGCATATCAGCACTGATTTCACCGGTGAAAGCACCTTTTTCATTTTCATTCATGTTTTGAGCACCAAGTTTAATAATAGAACCTTTTATTGCTTCTTTTACTGCCGGTAGGCACACAAAACTCGGGCATATCATAACTTCAACATCTTTATCTAAATCTTTTATTGACTTAACCAAATCTTCTGCAAATTTCTTAGCTTCTGACGGAACCAGATTCATTTTCCAGTTACCAGCCATTAAATATTTTCTCATATTTTTTCTCCAAATACAAAATTTCTGCCCGATTATACATTTATGATTTTTAATTGTCAAACCGTTTTTTTAGTTATATGTAAATTTAGTCAATATCAATAGAGCCTCTTGCAAAAATACTCTTTTTTATTTCGAATTTTTGCAAGGGCCTCACTAGATATTTTTTAAGTGTATGTTGACGTTTGCATATATATTGAGTACACTAATTGTATCTTCTCATTCTTCGGAGTACATAATGTTTTTTGATCCAATGTATATAATCTTAATGATACCTGTTGCAATTTTTTCTTTTTATGCCCAGGCAAAGGTTAAATCAAATTTTAATAAATTTTCAAAAATACCAAACAGATCAAATTTAACCGGCCGGGAAGTTGCTGAGTTAATTCTGAAACGAAATGGTGTTACCACTGTTGCTGTTAAAAAAACCGGCGGTTGGTTGTCCGATCATTATTCATCTGCTGAAAAAGTTTTGCGATTATCAGAAGGTGTTTATAATTCAAATTCAATTGCAGCTATCGGGATTGCAGCTCATGAAGCGGGGCATGCAATTCAACATCATACAGGTTTTTCTATAATGCAGTTATGGCTGTCGTTTGCAAAACCTGCTTCTATTGCTAGTAATATGTCAATCTGGCTTATTATGATTGGTTCAATGATAAATTTTATGGGGCTTGCAATCTTTGGTTTTTTTCTATTTTTGTTTGTTGTTATTTTTCAAATAATAACATTACCGGTTGAGTTTGATGCTTCAAACCGTGCTAAAAAGTTATTGACTGATTATAATATAATAAGTGCCAGTGATAAAAAAGGTGTTAATTCTGTTCTTGACAGTGCCGCATTAACATACATTGCTGCTGCTACGGCATCCGTTGTTCAATTATTATATTGGGCAATACGATTAGGTTTGCTCGGCGGAAGAAGAAATGATTAAGTTCGTCTTTTTACGATATTCGGGAGAATTACTTCCTGAACAGGTGTTTTACTGTCAGTTGTAATTAATCGTACAAGTTCGGCTGCACCTTTTTTCCCTATTTCATAAGCCGGCTGGTGAATTGTTGTCAGTCCTAATAATTCAGACATTACCATATCATCAAAACCGACAATCGGTATGTCTTTTTGAATCTCTTTTAATGCTGTTAAGCCTAAATATGCCAATGTGTCGCAGAAAAAGAATATACCATCTACATTGTTTTCTGATACAATTTTCTTTGTTATTGTATATGCATCATCATTGTGTAAATTAACAAATTTTTCAATACAATCAGTAATTCCGGATTCTGATAAATAATTTTTAAACCCGGCAAGTCTTTCGTCTTGAATTGTATGCTTTTCATCGTGACCTATGTATGCAATATGCTGTGCCTTTTTATCTATCAAATGTTTAGCAGCGAGTTCTCCACCATATTTGTTATCAATATAAATTGAAGATGAGCCTTCTACGCAGGTATCAACAAAGACAAATTTTGTGTTTGTCAAATTCATCATTTCAATAACCCGTTTTGGAATTGCAACTCCAATGATGATAATACCGGCAAATCGTTCGTTAACAAGATATTCATAAAAATCGCTTTGATTTCGTGCAAGATTAAATATTGAAATATTATATTTATCGATTACTAATCTGTCATTTATACCTTTTATTACTTCAAACCAGAAATTATGGTTGATATCAGGTATTATTATTCCAACGGTTGTGTGAGTGTAATTACCTCTTTTTCTATTACGCATTTCTGTAGTGCCAATATAATTTTTATCATGTATGATTTTCAGGATACGATCTTTAACCCGGGGGTCAATATTTTCATTACCTGACAAAACTTTTCTGACTACATCAATACTCACTCCGGCAATCTTTGCTATATTTTCTAAATTATTTTCTGAAGAATCATTCATAAACATTATCCCGATTTTTTTTTGTGTAACAAACTTTTTCTTTTTAATTGTATCAATTTTAATCCAACTAATCAAATTGTTTTTTTTATATGGGATAAATCAATTTTTCTGTTACAGAAATTTTACCTATTGATTAACATACAAAAATATCCTGTAAATTTTTAATTTTTGTATGTAGAGCCTCTGTATCATTAGTATTAAATTTTCAATGATTATTTGACAAATTGCATTTAACCATCTATTATCCCGTTACATTATGTTATTTGGAGCAATGAATGAATATTATATCTATAAATAAACTTGAGAAACATGGCAGAGAAGAACCTCTGTTTTCAGATATTACTTTTGGCCTGGAATTCGGCGAGAAAGTTGCATTAATTGGTAAAAACGGATGCGGTAAAAGTACATTGTTAAAAATTATAGCCGGTGTTGTGCCGTCTGATGGTGGAACGGTTAGTATAAATAATGATGCAAGTATATCGTATCTTGCACAGGATCCGGCATTTAACCCGAATGATACGATAAGGGAATTCGTTTTCAAACGCGGGAATTATAAAGCGCGATTAATTAATGACTATGAAAAAGCATGTGAGGAATTAGCACATTCAAAAGATACCACGATAGAAAAAAGATTTAATGATTTACTTCATCAGATGGATAATGAAAATGCCTGGAATTATGAGCAGGAAATAAAATCAATCTTAAGTGTTCTGGGGATTGAGGATTTAAGTCAGATGATGAAAGGTCTGTCAGGCGGTATGTTAAAAAAAGTTGAATTGGCACAAGTTCTGATAGAGGATAATGACTTACTTCTTCTGGATGAACCGACAAATCATCTTGATATTTCAACCATTAAATGGCTTGAGGATTATCTGGTGAAGTCAAATAAAACGGTGTTTATGGTTACACATGATCGATATTTTCTTGATACTATCTGTACGACAATTTATGAAATAGAAAATGGTAAAATTAAAATGTATAAAGGTAATTTTACATATTATTTAGAAAAAAAAGAAGCTGAGTCTGCTTCATTAGTTCGTAATGAAGAAAAAATTGAGTCAATTCTTCGGACTGAAATGGAATGGTTACGTCGGGGGCCAAAAGCAAGGGGAACGAAAGCTAAGGCTCGAAAAGATTCAATATATAAATTAATTAATCGTGATAAACTTGCTGAAGATAAAGAGTTTGCATTTGAAATATCCGGTAAAAGATTAGGAAGTAAAATCCTTGAAATTGAAAAAATTAATAAAAGCTATGGCGACAAAAGTGTCATTAAAAACTTTTCGTATTTGTTTAAGAAAGGTGAACGAATCGGTTTGTTTGGAGAAAACGGTGCAGGGAAAACAACGTTGCTTGATTTGTTTACAGGAAATAAAAAACCTGATAGCGGAAAAATAAGCCGTGGTGATAATACCCTTTTTGGATATTATAAACAAAACCCTGATATTACTAATGAAGAAATCACTGTTTTACAGTATATAAAAGAAAGTGCAGAAATAATAAAATTACCCGATGGTACAGAACTTACGGCGACTAAATTATTAGAACGATTCGGGTTTGATGGTAAAATTCAGCATTCAAGCCTTCAGAATTTATCCGGTGGAGAAAAGAAAAGAGTGTATCTTGTTAAACTCTTAATTAGTAATCCAAATTTTTTAATACTTGATGAGCCGACAAACGATCTTGATATTTATACATTATCAGTTCTGGAAGATTTCTTAATGAAATTTGGCGGATGTCTTGTTATTGTGTCGCATGACCGGTATTTTATGGATAAAATAGCAGAAACTTTATTGATAATTGATAACGGTGGTGAAGTATCAGGTTTTACCGGTTCCTGTTCAGAATATATTGAATTAAAAGCAGAGCTTGAAGAAGAAGCACGATTGCAGGCGAATAAGAAAACCACTTCATCGAAAGAAGTACCTCAACCGGCTGTTAAAGAAAAAAGAAAACTATCCTTTAAAGAAACAAAAGAGTTAGAAACTATTGAATCGGAAATTGAAACTCTTGAAAATGAAAAAACTGAGTTGGAAATTAAAATGTCATCCGGTGAATCAGATCATACAAAACTTCGGGATTGGTCGATACAATTTGATGAGTTGGGAAAAAAACTCCAGAATAAATATACAAGATGGGAAGAATTGTTATCGTAATAAAAAAAGACTTGAATTATTGAATGTAATATATTAGGATATGCGAATGTTATTTGATGTTTTGATTCGGGAGAAATAATGAAAAAAATTCAATACGGGATTTTATTTATTTCAATTGTTTTTATTATTACCGGAGTTGTTTTTGGCGACCTCTATAATGGGATATTTATCAAAGCTATCAATATTTGTCTGGAATGTATAGGAATCGGATGAAAAAAATAAGACATGCTGTTCAATTAATATTTGCAATTCTTTTAAATAGTGATTTTTTCAATGTAATTAAAATACTAATATCCGGGAAAGCGCGGGTTAGTGCAACAGTCATGAAAAACATATGTGTTCCCGGGTTAAATTGTTATTCATGTCCTTCAGCATTAGGTGCATGTCCGATTGGAGCACTTCAGTTTTATTTGAATGATGTAAGTTTAAAAATCCAGTTGAAAGAAAAGCTTAATTTTGCAGGATTATATATTCTTGGTTTTTTTGGGTTTACCGGAATTCTCGGAGGCAGATTGTTTTGCGGATGGGTTTGCCCGTTTGGTGCGTTGCAGGAGCTGATTAATCGAATAACAAAGAAAAATGTTACGTTACCAAATTTACTTGAAAAAGGACGGTTTGTTATTCTTGCTGTTTTTGTTTTTATTTTACCTTTGTTCCTTTATAATATATCGCTATTATCCCCCTGGTTTTGTAAATTGATTTGTCCCTCGGGAACCTTGCTTGCCGGAATTCCATTGTTATTGATTGATAAAGATCTTAGAAGTTCAGCCTCGTATATAACGTTATTAAAATTTACAATTCTATTGTTCATTATCATTTCATTATTGTTTTCAAACCGGTTTTTTTGTAAAACAATGTGCCCGCTTGGTGCTATCTGGGGAATATTTAATCGTATTAGTATTTTCAATATTAACTACGATAAAAATATTTGTATTTCATGTGGTAAATGTTCCAATAAATGTCCTATGAATCTTGATGTTATAAAAGAGTATAGATCATCAAAATGTATCCGTTGTTTAGAATGTAATTCAGCATGTCCGACAAGCAGTTTAACTTTTGGAAAATATAAAAATTAAGGAGTTTTCAATGAAACACGGTATCGCAGTAATTTTTTTTGTATTATTTGTTTTTTCATGTAAATCTAAAAATGAGAGTCATATTGTAACGATAAATTCGATGGCAGATAGAACTTTTGAAGCTGTTTTATCTGAATATCAATATGATGTTGCTGTTATTAATTATTTTGCAACATATTGCAGCCCGTGTAAAAAAGAATTACCGTTGATGGAAAAATTAAACTCAGAATTCAAAGACAAACGGGTTGTTTTTCTAAGTTTTACAACAGAAACAGAAGCTATGGAACCGTCAATTCGCGGGATGATGAAACTCCTCGGGGTTACATATCCGGTTTATTATAACGCACCTTCAGTTTTTTTTAATGACCCTATTTCTGTTTTACCGGTTACCTATATACTTAATGGAAATAATGAAATAGTTGAGCGACTTGTCGGTTTGTTTCAAGCTGATACATTAAAAGAAATTATTAATACAAATCGTAAAAATACATCTGCGGAAGTTTCTTATGAAAAAAAAGCAGATAATATGTATTATTCAGTTCAGGCTGTCCGGGATAATAATTTGGTTTTACTGTCATTTCATGCAAAGAAACCTTATAAATTAGGTGGTGAAGAATATCCGCCGATGGAAATAACTATAAATGGCAAAGAATCGCAGAAATTTCAATTGGAATATTCTAAAGACGGATATTCACTCAGATTACAAAATCTAAGTGATGTAAAAGAGCTTTCAGGCCATATAAAAGCTTTTGCTTGTACCGAATCAAATTGTTTTATTATTGATGAAAATTTTACAGTTTCTATACAATAAATTGTATATGATTTTGGTCGTTACAAATAGTTTCTTGTATAAATTTACAAAATGAAGTACCTTTAATACCATAGAATGAAGAGATGCTGAAGTTAATCGGTAATGAGAATAAGGGGTCTGAAATGGATAATTTTGTATCAAAGAGAATTCTTGTTGTGGATGATGAGGAAGAATTACGTGATAATATTGGTAAACTTTTGTCAATTATGGGGTTTGTTGTTGATAAGGCGGAAGATGGTGAAAAGGCCTTTAATTTAATATGTTCAAATGATTACGATTTAATAATTAGTGATGTGAAAATGCCAGTGATGGATGGCAATGAATTATTGGAAAAAGTAAGACTTCATCCGGATAAGAAATTTGCACAGTTTATTTTTTTAACAAGTAATATTGAGTTGACTGATATTAGAAGTGGAATGCTTCTTGGTGCTGATGATTATGTAACAAAACCGTTTGATAATAAGGTATTAATTCAGACCGTGAAGAAAAGACTTGAACGATCAGGTTCACTTAATGAATATTATAAAAATAAGTTTGAGAGTGTATTAAAGGGTCTTGAAGATAGAGCTTATTATCAACAATCGACCAGGTTACCCAATAATATTGCTTTTAATGATAAAGTAAATGGTTATATTAAGTCAAATATACATTTCGGTTTTTTTTATATATGTATTGATGGTGTTGAGGAAATAACATCATTTTTATCATTGGCAAGTTATAATAATTTAATCAATACGATTGCAAAAGAATTAACTAATGTACTCTCTCCTGATGAAGAAGTGTATTATCTTGATGATATTGCTTTTGGGATAATTTTTAAGTCTGATCAGCTTATCAGCGGTTCTGAATTGTTAAATTCACGCATTGATTTTTACAAAAGTGCAATTAGACAGCCGGTGAAATCCGGTGATATTGAGTTTTTATTTGATTCAAGTGCCGGTATTTTTGTTGCACATGAATTTCCTGATTATCTTAATGCTGAAGAAATTCTTCGTGATGCAAGAATTGCATTGTTGTTTTCAAGAAAAGCCAGTGGCGGTGTTTATACCGTTTACTCTGATTTCATTCGAAGAAAATTTAGTGAATTATCTATGGATTTTATTAAAAAACATAAAAGTGTTCAAAAAAAGCAGGAATCGTTTGAGGATTCTTTACATGATAATTTTGAAACAAAGATTTTCTTTTTATATCCGCAGTCGATAATTCAATCTCAATTAATTCAGAAAATAACCTATAATGAGTATTCAGCGTATGTTGTAAATGATCATACAATTGTTGAGGCCTTATTAAAAAGATATAGTAATTCAATATTATTTGTTAATATTGATGCAATTTTAAAGCCGGAACAATGGGAAGAGTATATTGCCGATCTAAAAAATAATTCTGAGCTTGAAGGTGTGAGAATCGGAGTTTTAACACATCGTATTGATGATGCAAATGCAGAGCGGTACCTTATGCAAATTATGATCGACTGTGGTTTTATTCAACTTAAGACAGGGTTCGACGAGAGTTTTCGTGTTATTTTGAAGGTATTGGAAGCAAATGAAGCAAAAGGAAAACGTAAATATATCAGACTTAAGGTTGAGTCAAAAGTGAATACCTTTGCTGAGTTTAAAATTAATGAACGGTATTTTAAAGCTGTTATTCATGATATCAGTTCTGTTGCAATGACGGTTTCGTTTGAAGATCAGAATATTTCTTTAGAACAATCCGAGATTGATTATATTATGCTTCATCTTTCGGGTGTTTCTATTCATCTGAAAGGTAAACTTATCGGTTCGCGAATTATTGATCCTAAAATACTCTATGTAATTTCATTTGTGACAAATAATGAAGAACGGGATAAAGTGAAAAATTACATTTATAGAAAAAAACAGGAATATCTCGATAATGAAATCCGGGAAATTAAAAAAAATATGTAAAATCTAACCGGACGGATTAATGAAGTTCTTGTAAAAACTCGAGATGAATAAGGGGTTTTTACAAGAAGCTCTAATAAAAGACTTTTTTAAAAATTAAACCTTTTGCTTTCGCTGTTTTACCTGCCTTTTTTCTATTTTTTGCCATTATAATTTTCTGAATATCCTCAGGCGGGCGTTTTTTCTTTATCAGTTCTAAAATAGTTCCTACGATTATTCGAATCATATTATAAAGGAATGAGTTGCCAAGTATTTTAATAATAAAAACACCATTTTCCTCTTCAACCCGAATTGATTTTATTTCCCTTATTTTACTTTTATTCTGATCGGTTGCACAACAAAAAGAGGTGAAATCATGAATACCTACAAATTGATCTGTATACGATTGGAGTTTTTCTACGGATAAACTATCTAACGGGCAGTTGATTGCAAACCGTGTTGTGAGTGCGGAAATGGAATGTCCTTTAACAATTTGATACCAGTATTCTCTGGCAATGGCTGATTTTCTTGCATTGAATGTTGTATCTACTTTTTCAACGGTTAAAACGCGTATGTCTTCCGGTAATTCTTTATTAAAACAACCAATCCAGTTGCTTTCGGTCATAGAAACCCGTGTTGTCAAAAAATTAATTACCTGTCCTTGAGCATGAACTCCGCTATCTGTCCGTCCTGCACAAATAATTGATGTTTCAAAGCCATGAACTTTTGTTAATACATCACATATAACCGTTTCGATACCCAAGCCGTTTTTTTGAGCCTGAAATCCATTATAGTTTGTGCCGTCATAGGAAACAATTGCTTTAATATTCTCTTTTTGTATATTCATTTTGCCTTATATCTAATTTTCATCTGTTTTATTTTCATTAAATTTTTGATCTATTTTTCGGTGTTTTCTCTCTTTTTTTATCTTTTCTTTTTCAATTCTTCGTTGAATATTTCTAAGGATTTTCATTTCTTTAACTTTATCTACTTTGTATTTAAAAACATTTCCGTTTTTAAGTTTAATATAAAGATGTAATTTCTCAAGGTCTTCATTGTGTGTCAGTACAAGACTTAAAATTTGTCTTAATTCATCATCCATTGACATTGCGGTCTCCTAGCTCCAAAATTTATTAGTTTTAATATCTTCAATTAAATATTTAATATTTTCTTTTACCGTATCAGTAATTTCCCGTGCAGTTACATGAGGTTTAAAAGATAAGGGGTCGCCAATATTGGTATAATACTTTCCGGACATTACCGCAAGTGTTCTGAATGTTGTCTCGCCAATTTTTATGTTTTTATCAATTTCCTTTACATATCTGATTGGTGATACAACTCCAATTGGTATGATCGGACAAGGGTGGGTTAAATAAATTTTTGCCATACCATGATAAAATTCGCGAAATGATACCTGATCATTGAGGTCGCCTTCGGGGAAAATGTAAATCGATTCGCCTTTTTTCAGATATTCAACAGCTTCAGATATTACAAATTTTCTTCTTTCCGGTAAGGCGTTTATCTGCTCTCCGGCTTTAAGAATATGTCTGAAAACCGGGACGCTAAAACCGGGCCCGATAACCATGTGAACCGGTTCATCCATAACGGTTATCATAAAAAACGGATCAGTTGATGAAAAATGGTTAGAGCAAAATATTTTTGGTCCATCCGGTATGTTTTCAACTCCCCACACACGAAATTCAAGAAAAATATTAAGATATACTTTGATCCCTTTTTTTATGAAATTATATATTCGTTTTTTTAACCAATGCATTGTTTCTCCAAATTAGTTAAAGGGTTTTCTAAAAACCTGCTTTAATGTAAACAGTGAATTCAAAACCCGGTTCATCATAATATTTCTTAATCTGATGTCTTTGAAAATACAAAATATTTCTAAAATCTGCTCCGATACCAAATCGTTCCTGGTAATTCCAATCAATTCCGGCATTTAACAAGTAGATACTTCCTAAATCAATCGCATTATAATCAACTCTTCTGAAACCGCCTTCAAACTCGGTGTAAAATGTAATACCGGCTTTAGGAATACCAAGTTCAATTCGGCCGTTAATCACATCACCACTTGTAAAAGGTTGTAACTGTAGAAATTCATGATCCCATTTTATGGTAAATTTCACAAACTGTCTATATGAAAAATTAATACCCGAAGTGATCAGCAAACTGAAATAATCAGCATTGGTGACTGTATAAATTTTTTCATTTTCTGAAAGTATATTCCATACTAATCCCCGGTACATATATGAAAATCTTAATTCAGAAAATCCAGTGAAATAACCGGCAAAAGAAGATTTAATTCCTGTTTTCCCATACCAGTCATACCCCGGTATGATATCTAACGGGTAAACGGCATAATCATTCTGTATAAGCCAGTCTTTATTAGGTTTATCAATTATAGTTGATCCGCCTTCAATAAAACATGAAAAGAATTCACGAAAATTATAACCGGCTTTCACGAGCGGTAGAATATACCAGTAAAATTCCTCATTTTTCCAATATCCTTGAAAATCAAAATCTATATTAAGAGTCCATGAGTCTTTAAGTATTCCCGAGTATCCGATGCCCGTTTTAAATAAATTACCAAAGACTTCATGATAGTTGCTGCTAAATCCATTCGAAAGGGTGTTCAGAAAATTAAATTCATACCCTGTATTGAGATTTAAGTAATTGTCGTTGTTAATAACAAGTGAGTAGACAATATTGGTATTTAGAAGATAGTCAAAGTCATTTCTAAAATCGATAATTGTTGCCTGACCATCAGCAAGATTATTAAATAAAAATGAATTCTGAATGATTAATGAAAGATCATTTTTACTGTTAAATTTAATAAAAGGATTTATATCGAGAGTTAGTATTTTTTTATCAAGTGTATTGTAAATGCTTTTATTCTGAAGTGAATAATTACTTCCTGCGTAACCAACTGTAGTATTCAGTGTAAAAAGATTACGATTGTACGTTATATCCGCATTGAGTTTATCGGATGAATAAAAAACTTTTCGATTTAACTCTTCAAACCAGTAATTATCCCTTGCAATTCTTGAGTAATTTATTGAAATAACCGGATTGAAGTTTTTAATAAATACTGAAAAGTCAGCAAGTAAATTATTATTTAAACCGTAACCAAATTTAATAAGTGCGTCAACCGGCTTCATTTTTTGCGGATTATCAATTCTTTCCGGTAATGTTTTTTCAAGGTCGACTTTAATAAGATCTGTTATTTCCGGTTTTAGTATAGATTCCCGGTTTGTTTCAAACTCAATGTGTGAAATTGTGGAAAATTCTGTTTCAAGGCCTTTTCTGTCTTCGATGTTTATATCAACTTGAGGTAGTTTTATTTCAGGTTCATTTGAGAAAATTGAGAATGTAATACAATTAAGTAGCAAGATTAAATATATTTTATTCATTTTAAACTCCTCATTAACGCTTCTGCATTTGGTTTCCATCTATTTTCCGGATACTTTTCATTTAATGTTTTTAATAATTTTAAAGCTTGTTCTTTTGAGTTTAATGTATAATAACAATATGCAGTTTTGTATAATGCTTCTGCGTTGGTTTCATTGTCTCCTGCAAATTTTGAAATCGAGTTTGCATAAATCACAAGAGATTCTTTATAGTTTTCTTTTTTAAATTCAATATCTCCCAGGAAGTTATTTGCTAATGCTCCGGCGATCCCTTTGTCTTTTTCTCTGATTTCTGAAAAAAGTTTTATTGATTTTTCAATATCTCCTTTATTATATTGAAATACAGCTAATTTGTATTGGGCATTTATATCACCTGTGTCGCTTAATGTTTGTAATGATGCTTCTTCTATAGAAACGCCGGTTGACATTTTATTTAATACGAGTAATCTTGTTTTATAGTTTTCATCATCTTTGAATGCAGCGAGAAATTTGGTAATTATTGCTATTTCTTTTTTATATTGTTTGGTTTCATTGTAAATATTTATAAGGTTTTTTAATGCAATTTCATTGAATGTTGAGTTAGTAAATTGTTCAGTGATAAATAGAAAGTATTTCTCAGATGTATCAAAATCTTTAATCTTAAAACTACTCAGTCCTGCCCAATAATATATCATGTCATATTGGATCGCATCAGGAATGGTGTTTATAAAATGTAAGCTTGCTGATAAAACTTCTGAATATCTTTCGGCTGAAAGGAAGTTTTCTATTTGTAATATTAATATGCTTGGATAAAGCGGGTTTTTTTGATAATTATCGCTAAAGACATTTATATAGCGATTAGCTTCAATGTCTTTGTTATCATTATAAGCATATTTAATTAATTCATATAATGCGTCGGGACGGTATTCACTATCAATGAATTGTGTGTATATCCGATTAAAAATATCCAAAGCCTCTTTATTTTTATTGATATTCTGAAAAGATTTACCTGCATTTAAAAGTGATTTTACTGCTAAATTGCCTGATTTGTAGAATTCGTAAATTGTAATGAATTGTTCTGCAGCATCGTTGTAATTACCTGCTGAGTAATAAGACCAGGCTTCCATAAATTGTGAATCTGTTTTTAATTCCTGATTTTTGATTAATAACGATGCTGTTTTAAAATGAATGGCAGCATTCTTATAATCTGAAATTTTATAATACATCCATGCAATGTAGTAAAAAGAATTTTCTATTAACTTTCTATCATAATCGGGAACTGATTTATCATCGCGTAAAGAAATAATTTTGTTTAATAATGAAATGCCTTTTTTATATTCTTTAATTTGCATATAGCACAGGCCTATTAAGTAGTCTGTTTTGAGTGATATTGATAACTGCGTTGAAAAGGAAAGTTCTTTTAAATAGGTAGGCATAATTTCACTTATTGTAATGACTTCGCTAAAATTCCTGTTGTTAAAATGGAGTGACATCATGTTATAGATAATTTCTGCTCTTTCTTTTTTCGGACTAATCGTAAGTTGCTCTCGTAATGTTTTAAGGGCCTGATCAGTTTGAGAAAGTGCAATATAATTTTTAATTCTTAATGAATTTGCAATTGAGTAATTTTTGCTTTGAATAGTAATGTATTCAATTTTTTTGTTTGATTCGGAATGTTTTTTGTTAATAGAAAGGTTGGTAGCGATAATAATGTCAAATCTTTCTTTTTTTGAAGAACTAAGCATTGTAGATTCATATTTTTTGATTAAATTTTCAAGTGCTTTTATTTCGTTATTTTCTATGTATAATTCACAAATCATTAAAATTGCTTCTTCAAAATTCGGATATGAATTTGTAACTATATTATTTAATAATTCAATTGCTTCTGAAGTTCGTTTGAGATTTATAAGAGATTCAGCATAATAAAGAATTGTTTTACTTTTTAGAGAAATTAAACGGTTTTCTTCATCGGATGAAATAGTTTCGTTTATCTTTCTATCGATATTTTTTATGACTGAACTAAAAGCCTCTGATGATTTTGAAAAGTTTTTCTCAGAAAATAAAGCTATTCCGGAGTTTAGTTGGGCATCAATGTTGTATACTGAATCAGGATATTCAATATTTAATCTTTTTATGTACTCTGCTGAAACGAGAGCGTTTCCGGCTCGAAATTCAATTTCTGATAATCGCAAAAGTGCAATATCTGATGATAAACTGCCCGGTGAGAAATTATCAATGTTTTTTAATAAAGTATATGCTTTTTTATCTTCATTGGTGTTTATGTAAAGTTCAGCAAGGTATAACCAAAGACGATCTTTTAAAGGGTATTTACTTGGATTTTCCTCTATTCGTGTTGCCCATTTTGATAAGAATGAAATACCATTTTCCAGGTCATTTAGTTTTATGAGTATATAGCTATATAAAACCGATGCTTCTTCAAACTTTTCGCTTTTTTCGTTCGTTACAATTATTCCTAATGTTTGCAATGCTTCTTTGTATTTACTTTGTTCGTATTGGCAATTTGCAACAGCAAGATGTGCCCTGTCTAATAAATCCGAGCCGGGCATTGAATAAATAAATCGTAAAAATAATTCCTCGGCGTTTTTCCATTCCTTTTCATTTTGATTAATAAGTCCGAGCCAGAAATACGCCTGAATTCCAAATTCTGATGTTTTGTATCTTGAAATTAATTCATCAAGATTGATTTTTGACTGAGAAAAATTATTTTCAAAATAATAACTTAGGCTAAGATAGTATAATGCTTTTGGTTTATTTATATCATTACCTGATAATAATAAATATTTTTTCAAATTGGTAACGGCAAAATTATACTGACCTTTTCTAAAATCTTCCATACCGGAGTCAAGAATTCCCATCCATTTTGTTGATGAAAAAGATGAAATCGATATGCAAATAATTATTATTACAAAAAATATTTTTTTCATTAGATTTTCCTTTCTTAATTAAGATAGTGTGAAAATAATACAAATAAAATAGATTTTTATCACTAAATTTACATTATTTTTTAAAAAAACAAGAAAAGTACACTAAATCTACCCCTAAATACCCGAAAGTGTACTGTTTTTTTTCTAAGAAATATGACATAACTACTGTATCATAATATTATCCCAAATATGGAAGTCAGGAAGGATTATGTTATTGTGATGGTTTCACCCGTAATAAACCATCATAATCAATTATCTGTTAATTCCTGACTTCCGCTTTTTTTAGTGCTTTTTTTTAGTTATAGAAAAAAATGTATTTAAAGAGTTTTGATAGATTCACATAGATTCAATAAAATTGTATTAAATAAAACAGCCGATTGTTTAACATTTTCCTGCCAGTTTCCTGCTGCCTCATGATTTGCATTGTCAGTAATAAAGCGAACAGCAATCATATCTTTATTTGTTTCAGATGCAATAATTTTGGCTATCGCAGCACTTTCCATATCAACAAGCTGAGCTTTAAAAAGCGTTCTTTTTTTTTCGGTTGTAGCAGAATCGCAAATAAACGTATCTCCTGAAATGGTTCTTCCGAATGTGTAATTAAGTTCGCTTTTTTTGATAGAATTTTCTATAAAAATTGTTGTTTCTTCTGAACAACGGGAAATAACAGGAGATTTCATACCGCAAAAAGGAGTGACTCCTTCTTCAAATCCTAAACCGGCTACATTCATATCGTGTTCAACAAATTCATTTACAATATAAATAGAACCAATTGTTTCGTTGCCAAGTCCACCTGAAGTTCCCATTGAAAGTATTATATCAGAATTATTCAGTATTTTTGATAACCCGTAAACAGCGTATGCTTTTCCGATACCGCAAATATATAATGAAATTGGAAAGGCGTTGCTTGTGTAAATATTATTTTCATCTTTAATCCATTTATAACGGTGATCGGCTATTATTTTTGATGCTTCATCCTTTACTGCTATAATTAATCCTATTCTTTTCATAATTGATTTCCTGAAATCTTCTTTAAATAATTATTTATAGCATAATATATCAATTTAAATAATAAATTTTAAAAAAATATAATTATAGTTCTATATTAAAATTATGAGATAAATGTTACTTGACATTTGATGTATTTTAAATTAATATATCAAATAAATTAGAATGGAGGACAAGATGTTATATGGTATCGTTAGTCTTGTGTCCATCCTTCTTGGTGGTCTTACCGGTTTTATTATTAGAATAGTAATTGCGAAAATCAATCTAAACTCGGCAGAAAACAGGGCAAAGATAATCTTAAGGGAATCTAAATTAGAAGCAGAGTCTAAAAAGAAAGAGCTTCTATTAGAGTCTAAGACGCTTCTTATACAGGAACGAAATAACTTTGAAAGAGAAACGAAAGAACGAAGAGTTGAACTACAGAGATTTGAGAAAAGAATTGTTCAAAAAGAAGAGCAATTAGACAAGAAAATTGAGGATGTAGAGAAAAGAGTTAAAGACATCGGTACAAAAGAAAAAGAATCAGAAGATAAGCAGAGGGATATATTAAACCTTCAACAAAAATGGCAGCATGAACTTGAAAAGCTATCAGGCTTATCAAGCGAGCAGGCAAAAGAAATGCTTATTAAAAACATTGAAGAGCAAGCAAGAGAAGATGCTCATCATCTGGTTCTGAAAATTGAAGAAGAGGCTAATAGAACGGCTACTAAGAAATCTAGAGAAGTGTTAATTAACACTATTCAAAGGGTTGCATCTGAAGTTACTTCAGATGTTACGATTTCAAGCGTTTCTCTTCCAAATGACGAGATGAAAGGACGAATCATCGGTCGGGAAGGAAGAAATATTAGAGCTTTGGAAACTCTTATCGGTGTTGATATAATTATTGACGATACTCCTGAAGCTGTAGTTATTTCCTGTTTTGATCCTGTTAGAAGAGAGATTGCTAAGATTGCACTGACTAGACTTGTTACTGATGGAAGAATTCATCCTACACGAATTGAAGAAGTTGTTAACAAAGTAATGAACGAAGTTAATGAGATGATTTTTGATGAGGGAGAAAAGACAGTTATGCAACTTGGTATCCACGGATTACCGGTTGAAGGCATAATTGCTCTTGGACGGCTTTATTTTAGAACAAGTTATGGTCAGAATGTTCTTTATCATTCTACAGAAGTTGCTAAAATTGCCGGTATTCTCGCTGCTGAATTAGGTTGTGATGTTGCACTTGCAAAAAGGGCAGGGTTACTTCATGATATCGGAAAAGGCGCCACTACGGATGGAGAAAGCAGTCATACAGAGGCTGG
Organism: Spirochaetes bacterium GWE1_32_154; assembly: GCA_001829315.1. GTDB lineage: Bacteria > Spirochaetota > GWE2-31-10 > GWE2-31-10 > GWE2-31-10 > GWE2-31-10. The sequence continues at coordinate 575,903 of MIAY01000001.1, forward strand.
ATATGAAATGGCAAAGAAAATGGGTGAGTCAGAGCAGGTTTTAAATGCAATACTCAGTCATCATGGTGATGTTGAACCAAATTGTCTTGAGTCTGTTATTGTTCAAATTGCTGATGCAATTAGTGCAAGCAGGCCGGGAGCAAGAAGGGAAAGCATTGAAGGTTATATAAAGAGACTTGAAAATCTTGAAAAACTTGCGGAAGGTTTTGAAGAGGTTGAAAAAGCATTTGCAATACAGGCAGGTAGAGAAGTTCGGGTTATTTTAAATAATCTGAAAACTGACGATGTTACTGCGTCTGAAGTAGCAAGAAATATAGCTAAGAAAATTGAAAGCGAGTTAAGATACCCCGGTAAAATTAAGGTTACAGCCATAAGAGAGTCGAGGTTTATTGAATACGCACGATAGAATAAAAAAAGCATCCGTAAAGGATGCTTTTTTTTTCTAAATGATGAGCCTATTGCAAAAATACTTTCTTTATATCGAATTTTTGCAATAAGTTACAATGGTTGCATACTCAAGCAGTATCGATTTTTGGTGCCCCAAAATATCGCGACTTTTACGATTAGGTACAGTTTTCGGTACCCCGAAATACTGCGTAATGCGATCATATCGCAAATGGCGGACGCATAAAAAAAGTACTTTTTTTTCATCAAGTACTCTTGATTTTTGCAAAGGCTCTGATAAAAATATAGTGTTGGAAGGTTTTATTTTGGATATGAAAATAATTAAAGTTCTTATGCTCGGTGATGTTATTGGGAATCCGGGTATGGAGCAATTGTATATAAAGTTACCACAGTTTATTAAAAAAGAAAATATTGATCTTGTTATTGCAAATGGTGAAAATTCTGATAATGGTTTTGGAATAACAGAAGAAATCATTGATAGAATGAGAGGGTTTGGCGTAACTGTTATAACCTCGGGTAATCATATCTGGTCAAATCAGGATGCAGAAGCATTATTAAATCATTATGATTTTGTTTTAAGACCTCATAATTATTATGATTCACCGGGAAAAGGGTTTTGGATTGGTGAAGTCGCTGGTGAAAAAATCGCTGTTGTTAACTTAATCGGAAGATATTTTATAACACCTGTTGATTGTCCATTTCAAATACTTGAGAAATTATTGCGAAAAGAATTACGAGGTATAAAAAATATTATTGTTGATTTTCATGCAGAGATTATGCCTGAAAAAAAATCACTGGCATATTATTTTGATGGTAAAGTAAGTTTTGTAGCGGGTACTCATACTCATGTTCAAACTGCAGATGATATTATTCTTGGAAATGGTACCGGGTACATTACAGATCTTGGAATGTGTGGTGGTCTTGATAGTGTTATTGGTATGGAAAAAAAAGGTATTCTTCACAAAATAAGAAGAAATGTAAATGTACCTTATGTTCCTTCAAATGAAAATGAGAAAATGCAAGGAATTATAATCGATTTAAATCTTGATACAGGGAAAACAGAATCGATTCAACGATTTTCAATGTAGAGGGTATGATGAATATAATAAATAGTGAAATCAAAAAACATGATATTGAAACACAAATTAGTGAATTACTTTTTTTAGATAAATCATTAGATTTATCAATAGAGTGGGGAATGAATCATATTTTATTTGCGCCATCGAAAAGAATCAGACCACTGTTAGTGCTTGAGTCAAATATGGTATTTGATCCAATTGATGATGATAGTTATGTTTTAGCTGCTGCTGTAGAATTGGTTCATACGTATTCATTAGTTCATGATGATTTACCTTGTATGGATAATGACGAATTACGCCGGGGAGTTAAAACACTTCATACCTATAAAGGTGAAGCTTTTGGAGTCCTGGCCGGTGATGCATTGTTGACGAGAGTTTTTGATATATTGTCAAAATATATCAAAGTGGAAAAATTGCCGGCAATACTCAGATTGTTTGGTGAAAAATCGGGTTATACCGGTATGATTAAAGGTCAAATACTCGATATGGAAGCCGAAGATCAAAAGTTAAGTATTGAAAACATCAACATTATTAATTATTATAAAACTGCTAATTTAATTCAATTAGCAATGATGGCCGGAGCAATAAACGGTGGTGCATCTGCTACAGATTTAGTTGTGATTGAAGAGTTGGGGAAATACATTGGTTTTATATTTCAGATTCAGGATGATATTCTGGATATTATTGGTGATAGTGCTGTTTTAGGAAAACAAACGGGAAGCGATGATAGAAATAATAAATCTTCGATTCCTTTAGTTGCAGGTTTAGATAAAGCAAAAGAGTTAATTGCTGAATATAAAGAAATATCGGTTAATTTGATTGATAAACTTCCGGGAAATAATAATTTTTTCAGAGAACTCATTAACTTTTTAGTGACTAGAGAAAAATAAAATGAAAAGATCATTAAGGGATATTGTTATTGATATTTCAGGTTTTGATTCAAAAAAAGTCGATTCTATTATAATGTCTGGAAAGGTTCTTGTAAATGATATAATTTGTTATAAACCCGGTGAGAAATATTCAATAGATTCTGATTTTAGAATTAAAGAAAAAAATGAATATGTTTCGAGAGCTGCTTATAAATTAATCAAGGGGTTTGAGTATTTTTCTCCTCAGATAAAAGACCTTGTTTGCATTGACGGGGGGAGTTCTACCGGCGGATTTACTCAGGTTTTATTGCAATATGGGGCATCAAAGGTGTATGCTGTTGATTGTGGAAGTAATCAATTGGATTATTCATTAAGAACAGATAAAAAAGTAGTAAGTATGGAAAATAAAAGGGTGCAGGACATTGTTGTTTCTGAACTTAACCCGTTGCCGGTTTTTGCAGTAGCTGATGTGAGCTTTACATCATGTATACCAATAATTATACACTTTTTTAATGTTTTATCTATAGGTAAGGCAATTATATTATTAAAACCTCAATTTGAATATGCACGATTAAAAACTGTTTTACAATTAAATAATGTCTTTAGTGGTATCGTGTCAGATGAAAATGAAAGGGAAAAAATAAGGAATTATGTTATAACTGAAATTATATCTTTAGATATTTGTGTTGAGGGATTTATTGAAAGTCCGATTAAAGGTGCAAGCGGGAATGTTGAATATATTCTATACTTGAATCGTTTTATAAAGGAGCAGTAATTGCAGAAAATAGTGATCGTAATTATTTCGTTTCTTTTCTTGATAGTGTCATGTTCAGAAAATTCAAATTCAAATATAATGATAAGCCATGATCAGAAATTATTCAATGAATTTACTACACGATACAATGATACAAGTGATATCGATGAAAAAATTATTTGGGCAGATTCTGGCATTAAATTATTTTCCGGTGTTTTGATGGCTGAACAATTAAAATCATTGTATATGGATTTGTCAAATACGACAGAGGATGAGTTTTTCAGAGAATATTTATTTTTTTTATTATCGGATATTTTCTGGAAGTTAAATGATACAGAGTCATTTGTGTATTTTGCCGGAAGAATGAGTGAAAAATCATATCAATTACAATATGATGGTCAATTTATTACCTATATCAATGATTTAAGAATTATTAAACTGGATAATTATGAGGAATTTAGAATTAAAGCATATAATGAATTACTTTTAAATTATCGAAATCAAATTGATGAAGTTTTACTTCTGTATGAATTGTCGAAATTATATAAATCAATTTATAATCTTGACGATGCGATTCCTGTGATGCGTGAGTTATTAAAAGTAGCAAATAGTTTACCTTTAAAAGATGATCGTATCGATTTTGTGAAAATTAAAGATGAAATTGATTTCTATTTTTCAAAAAAAATATGGATAAATCAGGATTTATCACAATTAATTACATCGATAAAATATGCTGTGAATTCATATAATATCAGTCTACTTTCAACATATATAACTAAAATTGGTTTTTTTATTCGTTTTTTTAATTCTAGTGACGATAAATGGAGTGATAGTAATATTGCATTAAATAGAAGATTTATCGGGCGATACATTCAATTTGCAACAACTTTTGAAGATATTTCAAATGAAAATGAAGTGTACCTTGAAACAAAAGGATGGTTATTACCACAAATGAGTACGTGGTACTTCTATTTTAAAAGAATAGATTATCCGTATGATGAGAAAATAAATGGGGGCTGGGAATGGAAAGGAATATATTTGGGAACGTGGTTATAATATTTCTGTTATTTTTAAATATTGTTTTATTTGCTGATATTGAAGATAAGACATTTGATAACGATATTGTACAAGATACTACTTTAGAAACATATTTTTTAGAATTTGCGGAAACAATCGATGGCGAACTCAATGTAAATGATATGACTGAAGATGTAGTAATTGATAATAATTATACAAACGAACAAAATATCCAGGATGTAACTATTGATTTTACTCTAAATCCTAAAGAATATTTTCCTTTTTCAATGAATGAGTTGGTAGAAAGTGAAATAAAATATTTAACACAGACAAAAAGAGATTTCTTAATACGATCAATAAAAAAAGCTGAAGATTATGTTGTCGATATGAGAAAAATATTTAAAAAATATGGCATCCCTGAAGATTTAGTATATTTACCAATAATAGAATCAGGTTTTAATTATCATGCATATTCAAGAAAAGGCGCTGCCGGTATGTGGCAGTTTATGCCGTCAACAGCAACATGGATTGGTATGAAAAGAAATGAATGGCTTGATGAAAGGCTTGACCCGTTAATCTCGTGTGAGTTTGCAGCAAAGTACTTAAGTTCTTTATATGATTTATTTGATGATTGGTATTTAGCTCTAGCCGCATACAATTATGGCAGAGGAAATGTAACAAAAGCGATTAGGCGAGTGGGTAAGAAAGATTATTATTCAATGGTTTATAAAAAAATTATTCCTGTTGAAACGAGAAAGTATGTTCCACGATTTAAAGCTACTGTATATATAATGAAGCATTTAGATGAATTTGGTTTGGAATTTACTGAAAAACAAGATGAATATGACTATCAAAAGCTTTCTTTTACCAGTCCGATACGATTGGTTGCAAAGTATTCCGGTTTATCTATAGTTGAATTTTCAAAGTATAACCCTTCATTGCGATCTCAATTTGTCCCGGGAGGCAGAGTTCCGTATAATATCCGTCTTCCAAAAGAAAATGCGGATATGTTACGAAGTAATATCGAAGTTTTGAAGAAACAATCGTCTTCTGATTATATGGTTTATTTTATTAAAAATGGTGATAATCTTTCCAGCATTGCAAATTCATATGGAATTTCAATTTCAAATTTAATGAGTATAAACGGTATATCAAATTCAAATTTAATATGGGAAGGGCAAAAAATATATATTCCAGTTTTAAATAGAAATAGAGCTCATGTTGCGACAAGAAGAATGCTGAAAAATTCTCATGTAGTAAACCATGGTGAAACAGTGTCTCAAATAGCTTTATTATATGGTGTATCTGCCGATATTATAGCAAGATTAAATAATTTAGATAATTCCTATTTCATTAAAATAGGACAAGTCTTAAAAATCAGGTAATTATGATACAAATAAAAAAATGGATAGTAATTTTACAAATCATCTCAGTTGCGTTTATCTTTTCTCAGGAACACTTTAATGTTGATTGGTCAAATAATAAAGTTTATTCGTCTACTATTGTAAAAATGCCACTATCAAATGATTTTGTTCATAGACGATTAAAAGTGCTTGAAGAAGCCAAAGAGAAGGCTCGAATAAATTACTATAGAGCTTTACGAAACATAAGGCTTTCTGATAATGGTGAAAATCTTTATGAATATTTTGATATGTTAGGTGATAGAAAAAGTTTGCTTTTTACATTACTTGATAATGCAAAATTATACAGGTTAGAGTATCCGGATATTAACACAATTAAGGTAACATATTATATTGATATTTATGGTAAATCAGATTCTATTTTGAATATTATTATGGGTGGAACTTCTCATTATACAGAGGAGCTCACTCCGTATATAGGGTTCAATTTTGAAAATAATTTCACAGGTATAGTAATTGATGCCCGTGATGAATTGTATTCATTTGAAAATAAGAGTGTAATTGTAAAACCATCTATATTTTTAACGATAAAAGATACCGAAGGAAATATTGTATTTAATAGATATAATGTTTTATCTGAAGTAATTCAGGATAGAGGAATGGTGCGGTACTCGTATGATATAAATGAAAGAATACCTGAAAGGGTAGGACGTAATCCGTTACAAATTGTTGCGTATGGAACAGGTGATGAGTTTGGCTCAGTGCTTGTTGTTTCAATGAAAGATGCAAGATTAATCTTGTCCTCAACAGCAACAAGAAATGCAATAAAAAATGGCAAGGTTAATGTAATAATTAACAATTAATCTATCGAACCCCAATGTGTTATTTATTCTTTACAATATTTTATTATTCCGATAATAAAATCAAATTCTCCGTCATCTTCAGATATTAATGAACTTTTAATAGATTTTTCTATCTCAGCTACGGTTGTCTCATTAATTGAATAATCAGTACGAAGATTTGAAAACTCGAGATTCTTTGTTGTTTTAATCCCGGTTGATGTTTTGTAGATAACAAACAAACCGTCAGTTTGTCCAAAAAGAGAAGTGTAAATTGGCCTTTTAAAATTTGAAATTGATAATTTTAATGTTTCTTCGGATATGTTTAAAAATTTAATAAATTCACGCAAGGTTATATCTTCTTTTGATAACGATGGTGTAAATTTTGATTTAATTTCGTCAGTATTTTTTTTTGCAAAAAAATCTTTATATTCTTTCGTTAATAAATAAAAATCTCCTGTATGACTTTCTGATATTTCGTTAATATGTTTTTCATCGAGTGACCAGAGAATAAAATCAATACCATAATATGCAATCAATTCATGTAAAGGAATTTTTAATGTTTCAAATAGTAAAATTTCTTTGTCTATTCTTCTGTCAGATTGAAAGTTATATATTTTAGTTTTGTTGCTATTTGGTTGAGCTGAAGCAATACGGTTTCTTTTACTCAGGGACGATGGATTAATTGGCATGTCAAAGTTTATAATAACTTTTGCTCGGGGTAATTTAATTTCTTCAGCAATAGAATCATTAGTAATTAATATATTATATAATCCCTGTTCAAATTCACTGCAAATTTCTTCAATAGCGGTATTGTCCCGTGTTAAAATATCGTCCCCATCTATGCCGGTCGTTTCACCGGAAATAGTTGCAGATTTTAAATTTCCATATTCAATCAATCTTCGTTTTAAATAAGCTATTGTATCATCTGATTCAGAAAATATAACGGTTGGTTTGCTTTCTGTATTAAGAATTTTTAAGAGATTTGTTACTTTTTCATCACGGTTTTCAAGATATTTTATTGATTGAGATGATAATAATAAATTATTTAATATTGAAATATCAGAATTTAATCCATCTATTATTAATTTTTTTTGCTCATCATTCGCTTGTTCAAAAGAATTTTTTATGTTGATAATCTGATCTTCAGTAAAAAAATGAATAATATTATTAATGTGAGAGTCGTCTGAAATTAATTGTAGTGTAATTTCTGTTTTTATTATTAATTTTTTTAGTGATTCGGTAAATGCCACGAGGCTTGATTCAATTGTCCGGCATAAACGCCACTTGTACCAGTTTGTAAGATTTTCATCTTCATGATATCCGTTAAATTTTAGTTTGCAATATTCAAATTTGAAATCAGAAATTGCAGGTATAAGTTTTTCGTATATTTTCATTGATATATCATGGTCGTAGGCATATTTTACTGTTGTAATAGATGGTTTGTTTAAGTCCTGTTGTAGCGGATCAACAATAGAATCTAAATTTGTCCACTCAATTTTAACCATAAACGTATTGAGTATCTTTTTTATTGACTCAATTGTTTTATTTGATATATTCTTTTTTTCAATATCATCAATAAGATTATTTACTTCATTATCAACCCCATCACTTTTTAATATTTTTTTGTATTTTCCGCGGGAAAACATATTGTATATTGTGATTAAGTCATAAAGAGAATCATTGATGATATTTTTTGAAATCATAAGAATATGTGCGTCAGGGTTATTTAATAAAATAGTTTCAATATGTTTTTGTCTATTATTTCTTTCTTTTGAAATACTGAAATACTCAGCGTTATCGATAATTATGAGATCAATATCAGAAATACTTTCTGATGAGAATGAGTTTTGTTGAAGTTCTGATCGATTAATAAAGCGTGCAAATGATTTTTTTAATCCCGTTTTAATAAAATTTTGTTCCCAAGTCTGTTCGCTTTCTTTTGAACAAATAACAAGAGATTTTTTGTTTTTTTCAAAATAAAATTTGATAATCATACTTGAAATATATAATTCACTAAGTCCGATTGAATTTGCAAATATTACACTGCCGTATTTTTGCATTTTCTCAATACATGAATAATAACCCATATTTTTATATTCTGCTATTTGTGATAAATCTGTACTTATATTTTTTACAAGATAATCTTTCGAAATACTTTTTAAAATAACTGCAATAAAATTTCTTGGATTAAGATTTATTACTTCTGCATTTGCGAATATTTTTAAATAGTTAATAATTCTCAAATTGTTTATTCGGGGGTCAGATAAATTCCATAATTTTTTAAAAAGTAAAAAATGGATTGATTTTTTACTTTGAGGTGTTAAAACCGGCGTTAGAAAATTAATTGAATTAAAAAAATGGTTGTCTGGTGAGAAACTTGTGTTCCCGGTAAAAGAATAGTAATTATTATTATATTTTATTAAATACAATAATGTATTTATATTATCTTTATAATTAACTCTAAATCGCAGAACACCTGAGTTATTTAACAGGTTTAAAATAAAAAAATCATTTTTATCTAAACTTATAGCATCACTTTTTAATTTGAAAAGAAATTCTTTAGGATTTACCGCTGTACGTGATGAAATTATTATTGAAAATTGGCTAAGTAAATCTTTGTCAAATAACTTTTTTAATAATGGCAGAATTTTTATTAGGGAATCAAAAAACCTGAAATCTGCAACCATATACAATGAAATTGGCTTGTTTTCAGTAAAAGATAAATTCAGATATTTTTCAATAATTTCAAGAGTCGTCTTTTCATTTTTAACGACACCGCATTTATTGTCTATCAAAAAATTTAACATTTTTACCCCTTATTTTTATAACTTTTTTCCATTATAAACAATTTATCAGATAATACATAGTCTTAAATAAAAAATAGAGGCCAGACGCTTTATTTTGCATGTACCATCATATCAGTAAACACCAAAGCATCAGTGATGCAATTTTTTATTGATGAATTTTCATTTGGTCCATGCAGTGTTTCGTTTAATGTTGACCACAATGTAGCATGAATACCACGCATTCTAAAATATGCAGCAACTGTACCTCCACCTATTCCATACGTTTTAGCTTTTTTATGTAGAACTCTTTCAATTGAATTCATAAGAAGTTGAACGATCGGTGCTTCATCAGGAGTCGGGGCAGGTGACTGAACCTTTTGCCCGATTTTCAAGGAAATAGTTGTTCCTGTTTCCTTTTCAATCCCTTTCACAATATGATCAACTTTTGAAAGAATATCATCAAGCTGATAGCAGGGTAATATTCTACAGTCATAGCAAAGAATTTCACTTCCTGGAATTGTATTGTAATTAGTTACGGAGCCGATTCGTTTTGTAGGTTCGAATGTTGATGTTTTTGTATCAAACTTTGCATCCTGAGCATTGAATATGTCATATAATGTACTGAGGCTGATATCAAGTTTTGAAGATGCCCGTGCTGCATTAATGCCAAGATCGGGTCTTGAACCATGAGACTGTTTTCCGGTTATTGTGAATTCAAGCCATAAAATAGATTTTTCGGCAACTTCAATAAAGTCACCATTCGGGTCGCCCACATCAGGAGTTAAAATTAAATCATCTTTTTTAAATAACTGAGTATTTTCTAAAAGATACATAATTCCGTATTCACTACCCATTTCTTCATCGGCCACAAATAATAATTTAATATTAATATCAGGTTTTACTTTTTTCTCAAGCATTGCTTTTGCTGCAATAAGCGATGAAACTAAGCCTTGTTGATTATCTTCGGTTCCTCTTCCATAAATTAAATCATCTTTTACGACAACTTTAAATGGATCAGTATCCCATAATCCGATGTCTCCCGGAGGAACGACATCAAGATGCGAGATTATCCATAAATTTTTAGACGTGTTTTTTCCTTCAATTGTTGCAATAAGTGAAGGTCTTTTACCTGAACTGACTCTATTATCAGGAGCCATTATTTCTTCGATTGAATCAAAACCCCATTGACTGATTTCTGATTTTAAAGCCATGGCTTTTTTGAATTCTCCGTCACCGCCATTTTCAGGCCCGACAGCAGGGTTTTCTGTTAAAATTGTTTGCAATCTGATTATTAATTCCCGTGAATCATTGATAAAGTCAGTTAGTTCTTTCATAGTTATTCCTTAACGAGTATTGCTTTAATTCTTCTGACACCGGCTGAAGATGATTGTTCTTTTTGAATAATAAATTTCCCCAGTACACCGGTTCTTTCAACATGTGGTCCGCCACAGACTTCCATTGAAAAATCACCAACAGTGTAAACCTTAACATTTTCTTCGTATTTGTCGGAGAAAAATGCAAGTGCACCTTTCTTTTTTGCTTCTTCCAATGTCATAACCTGCATAGTTATTGGCATATCCTTTTTTATTTGTTCATTAACCATATTTTCTACTTTTTTTAAAGTTTCATCATCAATTTTGTCGTTATGAGTAAAGTCAAACCGTAATCTTTCAACGGTGATATTAGATCCTTTTTGCTGAACATGGTCACCTAATATTTTTCGTAGTGAAGTATGTAACAAATGAGTTGCTGTATGTAATTTTGTTGTTTCTTCCGAGTGATCTGCTAAACCACCTTTAAAATTTTGTTGTTGGGCAGTTCGTGAGAGTTCTTTGTGTTTTTCAAATTCCTTATGAAAACCATCTTCATCTAAAGAGAGTTTTTTCTCAACCGCTAATTCTTTTGTTAATTCAAGCGGGAACCCGTATGTGTCATATAGTTTAAATGCGAGTCTTCCTGAAATCGTATTCTGATTGTTTTCAAGAAGTTTATCAGCTACTTTATTGAATTCATTCATACCGTGCTGAAGAGTTGATTCAAACTTGGTTTCTTCTTTTTCAAGTTCATCAAGAATACGTGCTTTGTTTTGAATGAGTTCGGGATAAAATTCTCCCATCAGGTCTATAACAACTTTTGAGATCTCAGAAATAAATGTTTTATTAATGCCGATTTTCATCCCGTAGCGGACAGCTCTTCGTATGAGTCGTCTTAGTACATAACCGCTACCGACATTTGAAGGCGGAATACCTCTTTCATCGCCTATGATAAAAGTAGCAGTTCTTGTATGATCTGCAATAACTCTGATTGCATGAGTAACCCAGTCGGATTCGCCGTATTTTTTACCTGATAATTCTTCGATTTTAGCGATAATTTCTGTAAAACTCTCTGTTTCATACACTGTTTTCTTGCCGGTAAGCATAGCAACGGTTCGTTCGATACCCATGCCCGTATCAACATTCTGCTGACTTAAGCGTGAAAATGTTCCGTCATCGTTTTTATTGTATTGCATGAAAACATCATTCCATATTTCAATAAATTTACCGCATCGACAACCCGGGCTGCATGTTTTAGAACACGCTTCTTTACCCGTGTCGATAAACATTTCAGTATCAGGTCCGCATGGTCCTGTTTTACCGGCAGGTCCCCACCAGTTGTCTTCTTTCGGTTTATAATGAATATGATTTTTTGGTATACCAAGTGCTTCCCAGATACCGGCAGATTCTTCATCCCGTGGGGCATCGTTATCGCCTTCAAAAACGGTAATATGCAGTTGGCTGGTTTTGAAACCAAGAATTGCTGTGAGAAACTCGAAAGACCATGAAATCGCTTCTTTTTTAAAGTAATCACCGAGTGACCAGTTTCCGAGCATTTCAAAAAAAGTCAAATGTGACGCATCACCGACATCTTCGATATCGCCGGTTCTTATACACTTCTGAAAGTTGACAAGTCTTTTGCCTTCAGGGTGAAGTTGCCCTGTTAAATAAGGAACAAGCGGGTGCATACCGGCTGTTGTAAATAAAACAGTCGGGTCATTTTCAGGTATGAGTGAGGCAGGTCTGATATTTTTATGCCCTTTTGACTCAAAAAATTGTATGTATTTATTGCGTAATTCTTTATAATTCAATTGTATCACCTCACATTAATGTGATTGACATTATATGGTAAATATTAAAATTAGTCAAATATGCCTCATGCAAAAATCTAATTTTTATGCAGAATATGAGACCTTATAAAATATAAAGATAGTTCATGATTATTGGGTGGAATATTTGATTTAATTTTCCAAAGTACAGATGGGGGGGGGGCAGGAGAATTATACTTTTCTAATATCTTTGAGTCTGAAGTCTGAAATGAGTTGTTTTAACATGGAGTAGCTGAGTGTAACAATTTCGAGACATGTTTTTTTTGAAAAATCAGTTTTCTGGTTTGAAATAGTTTTGAAAAGTACCGTCGCATTTGGTGATTCAGATAAGTAGGATAGTGCATTGGTTATTATATCGATAGTTGAATTTAATAAAAAACCGATATTTTGTATTGATCGCTGATATTCAAACATTATTTTTGATTGAATTGAATTGGATAGAATAGCAGCAATGTAATGTTTTAAAATCGGAACATCACCCTTGAAGTCTATGTTTTCAATAATTTCATTATATAAAGTATTTATTTTTATTTTTAATGATGAATTATTGGTATGGTTAAAAATTAAAACTATTATTGATAAATAAGTATTAAGAAATTCTCTACTTCCGCCACAAAGATATGCAATTTCTTCATCAATATCATAAACTGAGGATATTTTCGGATATTTTGAATAACGCAGTTTATTTTGTTCAAGGACTTTATCTGCAAATGAAACTTCCGGTTTTTTGTTTACTTCTCTCTGTTTTTCTTCCTGTTTTGTATTTTCATTCTTATAAATTTCCTCAACAGCTTCAATTTCCGCCAGAAGAAAAACAGTAAGATTTCTGCGCATTTTCAAAGTGAAAATATAACGGTCTTCAAAAGCGTCTTTGAGAGAAACCGGTTTTTTATGTTCTGAAATAAGTTTGTTATATTTTGTTCGTATTTTCTCAAGAACAAGATTGATTTCTTTAGTGGTTAAATCTTTCATTAAGAACCTGGTATGTACATTTTTTTAAATAAAAAAGCCGTCTATAAAGACGGCATATGCTCCTCCGGAGGGGCTCGAACCCCCGACCTAGTGATTAACAGTCACCCGCTCTACCGGCTGAGCTACAGAGGAAGGATGTTGTATATATATACTATATCCAATCGGTCGTCAATAGTTTTTTTTAAAATATTATTAAGATAAATATGAGATTATATGATATAATCAACGCCATGAAAAAATTATTAATTTTCTTTTTTATTTTAAAAACTCTTTTAGTATATTCGGATGAATTTATATCAATGACTGATTATACGATAATGAGAGAGTTGTTTTTTCCTGTTGAAGAGGGTGGCGAAAATGAAGTTAAACTTATTAGTTATATAGAGCGATTTTGTAAAGAATTTGATATTACATATAATAAAGTTAAAATTGATAATGATGATCTTGTTACTAATTCATGGAATATTGAATTAATACTGCCCGGAATAAAATCAGATATTTTTAATGAAGTAATAATTGTACCTCTTGATAGTATAATTGATAAAGGTCGTTTATACGATGTTTCTATCAATCAATTTATTGCACTGGAATTGGCAAAGTTTATAAAAGAAAAACCATTGTATAGAAATGTTTATATAGTTTTTACCGGAGCAAATAGTTTTATAAATGAAGAATCCTGGGGAGTAAAGCAGTATTTAGAAAATAATTCAGGAAAATTTGATTCCTCACTTGTTACCGTTTTGAATTTAAGTGGTGATAAAGGGGGTATAAATATAAGCGGATCAATTAAAAATCGTTCTTTATCAAGGGATATGCTTGATGTTATTTTAAAGAATAAATCTAAATATTCGTTTATTCAATTTGACTTTTTTGAAATAGTAACAGCAAGGCTTGGCTTTTTTCATCCTCATAACATTATTAATGAGTTGTCAGAGGTTTCTAAAACATCAATTATTATGTCAAACCATAAAAATCAAGTGAGTAATGGTGTTTTTTATTATAATGTTGATGCCCAAAATGAAATAATTCGTTTTTTTAAAGAATGGGTTACTGATTTGTCATTTTATGATGTTGCAAAAGATTCTGATTATAATTATCAATTATTGAGATTTGGCAGTAAATATCTGTTTATTTCAGAAGTACATCAGGTAATTTTTTATATGTTACTTATCGTTTTGTTAATCCTATCAAGAAGAATAGTTTTTTATTTCAGACCTTCAGTGAGATATTTAACTCTAAAAGCTTTTCCATATTATATTTTTTTGTTTGTAATTTATTATATTTTATCATTATCGATATATTTTATCGGAGCGTTGTATAATCTGATTACAAATCACACGATTGATTATGCTAATTTATCATTGTTTTATTTTTTTATTATTTTTTTTATGCCCTTATTTATTGTATTGGCTTTATTTGATAAGATTCAAAATTTCCCGGTTCCAAAACATAATGTAATATACATGCATGGAGCTGTATTTTTTGCACATATAAATTTTATTATTTTTTTAATTCTTAATGTTTCACTGGCATATATATATATTACTGTGATTTTAATGTTGTTTTTTTCTCATTTAACCGGAAAAAATATTTTTCTTAAATATTTGATATATATTCTGGCTTCTGTGCCTTTTGTGCTTGCTGTTTTTACAGTAGGAAACGGGCATGATGAAGTTATACAGGCATTTTTCCAAAAACCATATATGTTGCATTTGTTTTTTTGTTATTTCTCTTTTTCTTTTTTTCTTCTATTAATAAGAGTCAGCATTATTAATAAAATTAAGTTGGGATTAAATATAAGTCGTTTTGTAATGATTATCTGGATTTCTTTTTTTCTTTTTTCTTTTTTTCTTTTTTATTCTATTGCATTGTATCGAACGTATGGTATAGAAAAAATAGCGGTAATTACGCAATATTTTGATCGTGAAAAAAATATTGCTCAATTGGAAATTGATCCAAAACAAAATATCGGGCCGGTTAGTTTTGTATTAAATGGCGAAAATGTTAGTTTTACTACAAAAAAATATATAAAAACTATAAGTGAAGTTCAAAAGCCGTTTGTAATTTCTCAATCATTAAAAGATGGGGTTTTCAAATTAAAAATTGAAAGCTCAAAAAATATTCGTAATGCAAATCTAATTCTTAAGTGCCCGAAAGGTGTTTCTTTTTCGAGAATAACGCATAAGTATTCTATAGAAACAAATGAAGTTGATAATGAATATGACTTTTATAAAATATGGATTGCCAGGAATATTGGAAAAATAATTCAGGTTGAAATTGAATTAGTTGTCGGTAGTTACTATGAAATGTTAGTCGATATTGAATATAATGAATTAATAGGAGATTTTAACATACAAAGTAAATTTGATTATATTGATTATAAATCTGTTTTTTCAGAAAAAATTGAAATAATAGCTGATTAAAAACCTGATAAAATATTGAATTTATACAAATTACTGTAATAACCTTGACTTAATTCTTCATAAATGATATTTTTTTTAACTAAAAATGATGTTTACAAGGGAGAATAAAATAATGCTCGATTTGTTTTTTATCGCACAGGCTGCAGGAAAAACTGCACCGAATAGCCAGTTGATGTCACAGATTCAATTAATGGCAATGCTTGTACTAGGTCTTGTTGCATACTGGCTACTTTTTCTTAGACCGCATAACAAGAAAAGAAAAGAAATGCAGGATAAAATGAGTAAACTTACGAAAGGTGACAAGGTAGTTACTATCGGCGGTATTCATGGAAAAGTTTCATCAGTTAAAGATAATCTTGTTGTATTAAAAATTGATGATAAAACAGAAATTACTTTTGATAAAACTGCTATTGCTACAGTAGTTAATCAGAAAGCACAGTCAGAAAAAGAATCAGCGGATTCAGATACAAAACAAAAGATGGAGATTGAAGATGAAAAAAAGTAGTAGATTTATAATTCTATTATTATCAGTTATTGCTGCAGCCTATTTTTTAAAGCCTTCATTTGTGTGGTATTTCGTTTACACGGAAGCAGATAGAAATGAGGCAGGTTTAAGTGGCTTATTATTGAAAAGTGAAGTTAATTCGAGAGTTGAAATGAGTATTACTAATTTTTCTGAAAATAAGGAAATTGAAAAATCAATTATTATTAAAGAATTAAAAAAAGAAGTTAATAACTATAACAGAGTGAAAAAAAATAAGTTAACTATTGAAACAAAATCTGAAAGAAAAGATATTGAATCAGTTTTAGCTACATTAAAAATAACTCCGGATGATTATTATAAAAAAGCATTTGAAGATCATTTTGTTGCTCTTTTTGAAAGTAAAAGAAAATTAAGACAAAGTATTATTAAATTAGGTCTTGATCTCCAAGGTGGGGCTTATGCGGTTGTTTCAGTGAATTTTGATCATCCTTCAGTTGAAGGTAAATTTACGACAGATAAAGAAAAAACTGACGCTCTTGATAACGCTGTTTTAATGATTGAAAATCGAATAAATAAGTTTGGTGTGTCAGAAACTACAATTCAAAAAATTAAAGAACAAAATAAAATCGTTATTAATCTGCCCGGTGTGAAAGAAGCTACCGAATTAAGAAAAATAATTGAAACTGTCGGTGTTCTTGAATTTAAAGTTGTTTCTAAAGAAGGATCAGAATTACTTTCAAATTTAAAAAGAAAATATGATTTGGAAGGTAACGCCTTTATTAATAATAAAGGTCAGATTGTTCCTGAAATTATCGCTCAACTTCCTCCTGATACAGAAGTACTTCCTGTTGCCAATAAAGATAAATGGGGGGATGATTTAGATAATACACCATATCTTGTTGTTCAGAAAGAGTCTTTACTGGGTGATAGTCCGCAAGTTGAAAACGCAACGGTTGATCCTGATAATCTTGGTCGTTATGTTGTCAATTTTACGTTAAAAGGCGATGCCGTTGACAAATGGGCTCGAGCGACAAGAGAAAATATCGGACGACAGATAGCAATTATATTAGATGATGTAATTCTTCAAAGTCCGGTTGTTCAAAGTGAGATTCCTAATGGTAGAAGTCAGGTATCACTTGGTTCATTATCATTTGAAGAACTTAGTGATATGGCAAAGATATTAAGATCGGGCAGTTTAAATGTTCCTCTTGAGATCGCTGAAGAAAATACAGTAGGTGCTTCTCTTGGTAAAGATACAATCAAGATGGGCCTTACAGCTATTACTATTGGTTTTACCTTAGTAGTTCTTTTTATGATGGTTTATTATAGTCTTGGTGGTTTTATAGCAGATATTGCATTGTTTCTTAACTTTTTCTTTTTAATTTCAGGTCTTGCAATGTTTAGCGGGACATTAACTTTACCGGGTATTGCAGGTATAATATTAACAATGGGTATGGCAGTTGATGCTAATGTTATTATTTATGAACGTGTAAAAGAAGAAATGCGTGCCGGCAAAACTTTTAATACTGCTATGATTTTAGGGTATGAAAAGGCATTCTGGACAATTTTAGATTCAAATATAACTACATTTGCCGCTGCAATCGGTATTTCATTATTTGGTACCGGTCCAATAAAAGGGTTTGCGGTAACTTTATGTATTGGTATCGTATCTACATTGTTTACAGCTTTATTTATTACAAAGCTTATGTGGGATGGAATATTATCAAAAAGTAACTTTAAAACGTTGAGACCACTTTCATTATTGAGGGGGAAATAGGTTTATGAAAACACATATAAATTTTATTAAAATACAACTTGTTGTTGCCACTATATCAGTAGCTGTTGTATTAGTTGGTTTGTGGTCAATTTTTGGGCCTGCTAAATTTAATATAGGTCCGCTTACAGCAAAGAATTTCAACCTTGGTATAGATTTTCAAGGTGGTGTCAGTCAGGTAGTGACAATTTATTCAGGTATGAATATTGAAGAGGTGCGATCATTATCTGCACAAGCAGGTCTTGGTGATACTATTCAGGAAATTGTAATATCTGAAAAAGATAGAATTGGTAATGCAACTTCATTTATTATTAAAACAATAATAAATAAAGATGAGCAAAAACAAATTATTGAAACACAAAAAACACGAGCTGAGTATACGTCAGCTAAATTTTTACAGGATAAAACTGATGCTTTATTTAATTTAGTTGCATCGAAATATGGTAAAGAGTTTGTGTTGGAAGGTGATGCTTTTGCTAAAGCAAAAAAATATAAAGAATCGGGTAATATTTTTTCCGGTGAAATTGAAGAGCAGGAATCAAAAATAATTCTTGAAAATATTGTAAGAGAAAGTGCTAATACCATTTCTCCTGCATCATCTGAAAAAATGAAATCAGATTCTATATTTTTAATTTTGTTTGTCTTATTTATTATGCTTGTTTATATTTCATGGAGATTTAAATTTGCCTATGCAATGGGGGCTATTGTTGCTCTTATTCATGATACGGTAATAATGCTTGGTGTAATCAGTTTAACAGGAACCGAGTTGGATTTAACCGTTGTTGCTGCAATATTAACGATCATTGGTTATTCAATAAATGATACTATTGTAGTTTTTGATAGAATTCGAGAAAATTATACTTTAATGAAAGAGTCACGACCTGAAGATATATTCAATATCTCAATTAATCAAACATTAAATAGAACAATAATTACTTCGCTTACAACGATTTTATCTGTTGTTGCATTATTTTTATGGGGTGGTCCGAAGATTCATGCTTTCTCTTTTACACTTTTAGTCGGTTTATTTGTAGGTACTTATTCATCAATTTTTATTGCATCCCCAATCGTTTTGTATGCAGATAAATTGATTGGTAAAAATAAGTTAAAATATAAAAAACTTGAAGAAAAAGCATTAAAAGAAGAACAGAAAGCACTTGAAAATAATGGTGTTGAAGAAGATGTGGCTGAAGAAGATGACGGTGTTGTTTCAAAGAAAACATTATTAAGACTTCAAAGTAAGAAGAAAAAATAGAAGTTATTAACTTGACTTATATTAAAAAAATATATATATAGCTTTTAAACTATATATTAGTTACGAAGGGGACTATGGCAAAAGAAGAAGCAATAGAAATTTCAGGCATTGTAATGACAGCATTGCCGAATGCTATGTTTAAAGTTAAAACTGATAGTGGTCATGAGATTCTGGCTCAGTTATCCGGTAAAATGCGTAAGTATTATATTCGTATTGTTCCGGGTGATACTGTAGTTGTTGAAGTTTCTCCGTATGATCTTACCAGAGGCAGGATCGTGTATCGAAGCAAATAAAATTTGTTTTCCTTATTATAATTGGTAAAATGATTGTTTTTAATTTATAAAAAAAAGGTGGTGATTTACTTGGCACAAATTTTTGTTGGAAGTGATGAAAATATTGAAAAAGCTATTAAAAAGTTCAAAAAAGTTATTGATAGAGAAGGTATTCTTCTAGAAGTTAAGAAAAGAAGATATTTTACAAAACCTGCTGTTGAAAAACATGAGAAGTCAAAAAAACTTGAAAGAAAGAAAAGAAAAAAAGTTATGAAAACTAAGAAATTCTTCTAAAAAAATTGTTTTTTTGTGGTAAATGTATTATACTAAGTATATGAAAAAGATAACAATATTTATAGTGATATTAGTACTAATAATTTCTTGTAAAGGGGTATATACCTCGAATTCAGGTGATTTCATTCTTAAAAACAATTCTGATAATGTTATTCAGTTTGTTTGGCTGGCTCCTGTTGGTGAGTTTTATCCGACCGCAAAGGAAGTTTCAATTGCTAAATCGGGTATATATGAATTAAAAGGTTTAAAAGCCGGTGTATATGATATTGCTATAGACTTTTTTGGTCAATTTAATACATTTAATTCTAAGAAAAATCCTGCTTATAGATTAAAAGTAGAAGCTGGTGTAACCTCTATATGGATAATTGATGAAGCCGGGAACATTGTTGTTCAATAAAAAAAGCTGCCTGTTTGGCAGCTTTTTTTATTATTATTGAGAGCCTCTTGTTATTAGTTTTAGAAAAGGATTCTATCATAGAAAAAAAAGAATTTAAAAATCATTCCGGTTCAATAAAACTTGTAAAATTTATAATTAGTAATTCAAATAGTACAATAATTGCTTCAGACGTTTTTAAAGCTTTACGAAATAAAGATGTGCGGGTTAATAATGTTAAAGTAAAAGAAGATATTATTATAAAAAATGATGATTTAGTTGAGATATTTTTACCTGATACATTGAATGTAATTCACAAAAAAAATGAATTATTTTATAATATAATCTATGAAGATGAAAATGTATTAATTGTGGATAAAAAACAGGGTTTTGCCGTTCATGCAGAAAAAAATAATGATTCAACGAATCTTATCGATGAAGTTAGAAAAAATATTTCTTCAGCAAAGAATTCTTCTCTTTGTCACCGAATTGATAGAAATACCGGTGGATTGGTCATCATAGCAAAAAATGAAAATGCTTTAAAAGAATTGTTACGAGCTATAAAAGAAAAGAAAATAATAAAAAATTATTATGCTATAGTTTCCGGTAAGCCAATCGATATTACTGGTACATTAATTAATTTTCTTTCAAAAAATGATAAAATAGGTCAGGTTTTTGTACATGAGAAAAAAGAAAAGGGTGATTTAACCGCAATTACACATTATAAAGTTTTACAATCAGAAAAAAACATTTCATTACTTGAGTTAGAATTAGAAACTGGAAGAATGCATCAAATAAGAGCGCAAGTTGCCAATGCAGGGTTTCCGATTATTGGTGATGGAAAGTATGGAAATACCGTAATTAACAGAAAATATAAAGTTAAAATGCAACTTTTATTTGCCTTTAGAATTAAATTTCAATTAGATAAATCTTCCTTTCTTTTTTACTTAAATAAAACAGTTTTTGAAATTGATTGCGGGGTTGAATCATTATTTAAAAAATTGACGCAATGAATTATATTTCAGCTGATTTGTTTTCAGCTAATAAAATTGATATTTCGTTTTCTATCTGATTATAAAAATCTTGAAATACTTTTGTGTTATCTCTATCCAACTGATTATTTCCCTTATTAAATTTTTTAGAAACAATATTTGATATGTTGATTATGGCTGAAATATTTATATATTCTCCAATATATGAAGATTGAGAAAAACGTGTAAGAAGATCAAACATATTCTGTTTATTAAAATCGTTCAGTGAAATGAAAGTGCTGGTTATTACATTAAAATCAATATGGCTGTATACCTCATAAAATTCTTTAGCAATTTCGGGGTTTCTGTGGAGTATGAATTTATCAATTAGCATTTCTAAAATGATATGACAATTAAAATGGGATAGGTTATGTTGTGTGTTTGCTTCAAACATCGATTGAAGTAAAAGTGTATTTTTCTTAAAAAAATCACTTGTATGAAATTTTTTATCAAGTTTTAAGTGAGCCCGCATACCATTCAATAGATCGTTATTCATATTTAGATTTTGTAATTGGAGGATTGTTTTTTCAGTTAAACGAATTCTACCTTTGTGAAAACCAAGAAGATCGGGAAGTGTTAAACCTGCGTTGTAGTAATGATTATTTTTAATTCTATCAAGATAATAATGACTCAAAAAGTTCATTAAAAGGTGTACCCTATTTTTTTAAGTAAAGCTCTTCTGTTGATTATGTCATTTTCATTTTCTACACCCTTTGGTGATGTACCATCAATAACGCCTATTATTCCAGCACCATTTTCGTTAGAGACAGTAAGAACAGTTACTGGATTTGCTGTTGCACAATAAATATTTACAACTTCGTCACATGCTTTTACTTTTGATAAAATATTAATCGGGTAAAAATTACCGAGGAGAATGACAAATGAATGTCCGGCTTTTATATCCTGCATTATAGTGATTGCTTTTTGTTTAAGGTTGTCATCGTTAGAGTTATGCCTGATAAGTGCTTCCCCTGATGCTTCACAAAATGCAACTGCATATTGTGCGTTAGGAACTGTTGTTACAATAATTTGTGATAAATCATCAACAGTTTTAATAAAATGGCTCTGTCCAAGTATAATATTAATAGAACCGTCAAAATTAATGGTCTGTGATTTAATTTCCATGAAGTAACTCCTCTAATGAATTGTTGTTTATGTTAGGACGCGGGTTAATATGGTTATTTAATTGATTTTCAAATTTATATCGTTTAATAATTTTCTCAGATGCCAATATTCCGCTTAACATAGCACCGCCAACTCCGCCACCGGGTGATGTCCAGGCACTTGAAAAGTAAAGGTTACGATTTTTGAATTCATTAGGAAACCTGAATAAATTAGTCTGGAATGTTTCCTGTGCTGCTCCATATACGGCACCGGCGTTATTATTGCTAAATCGTTTCATTGTGTATGGAGTTCCAATTTCCAGTATTTCAATTGCATTTTTAAAACCGGGGAATTTCTTCTCAATTTTATCAATTAATAAACCGGCAATACGATTTTTTTCAGCTTTGTACAATTCTTTATCATCTTTATAATGCTCCCAATAATCTTCATTATCAGCAATACAAATATTGAGTACAGTTTTATCTTTTGTTACAAGTGATTCATCAAGGATATATGCTGTCACGACCATTGGGCGTTTTTCGTGTGGAACATTTTTTCCTTTCCAGGCACAATCTTTTAAATCATCAAACTCATTGAAAATGTAACAATAGTTTTCTATACCAAGTGATTGGGCATTTGCTTTAAGCCCGATGTACATAGTAAAAATTGAAGTTGATGGAGTGATGTGAAGTGCGCGATGTCTGAAAAAACCGCCAAAATCTTTTTTATCGATTAATCGTTCAAAAGTGTCATTTATTGGTGTATTACATATTGTAATATCTGAAAAATATTTTTCATCATTGTTCACTTCAATACCGATTGCTTTTTTCTTATCAAAAATTATTTTAGTGACTTTCTTTCTGGTACTAACAGTCCCGCCATTCTCAATGATAATGTCACGAAGTGCATCAACTATTGTTCTTGATGAACCGGATACCCAATATGAATTTATAAGGAGCGAAAATGTAGGAACGGCAAAATATACAAGGTTGAATTTATTGATGTTGTCTGAGTAATATAAATATAGTTGAGACATTATTGTTTTTAGTCGTGGATTTTTAATTCGATTTGAAATAAATCTATTAAGTGTCGAAAAAGATGCAGGAATTAAATGAGGATATTTTGATGGAACCTGCAAAATTGCTTTTAGAATATTTGTTTCATTCATATACAAAGTGCCTGTTTCTGCAATAATTTGCATATCCTTTAATACTTTTTTTATACCCTTTTCCTCATCGGGAAATGTTTCGACTAGCTTTTTCCGATATTCATTTAAATCATGGGGAACGGTAAAATCAAAATCTTTAAAAACCGATGTATATAATGAAGGCACTTTGAGCAATTTGATTCGATCAAATAACCCAAGAAAGCGAAATGTTCGCAGACGTTTTTCATCAGGATAAAAACCGTTCATTTCATGAAGTGAAGATTCAAAGGTATAATCACCTCGTTTCCATGAAGAACAATAACCGCCGATTTCTACTCTTGATTCAAATATATGTACTTCAAAACCATGTTTTGCAAGAATTGCACCGGAAAAAAGTCCACCGATACCAGACCCTATAATGTTAATTTTTATTTTATCAGACATACATACTCCAGAAACATAGTTTTATCAAATCAATATTCTATTATAACCTTTTATCTTCTAATTGACAAATTGATATTTCTATTTACCATGGCTCCATACACCGGTGCCTGTTTTGGTCGCTTCATTTTCAAATTTGATTAAAAATGATTTGTATTTGTAATCTGGATAAATCATTAATGTTTTGGCGTAACCATTTAGTATTAAATATGAATTAAATGATTTTGTTCTCATTTCCTGTTCATTTACTTCTGCAGGTTTTTTAAGCCACACATAACGCAGAAGTCTACCGTATTTATCTCTATCGGAGACATCTTTTTCTAAATATACAGTGAGGTTTTCAAGCATCGCTTTTGTATAGTTAAAAGCCTCAATAGCATACAATTCTGATATTGTTTGTGTTTTTAATTCAGGTGCATCAACTCCGATAAATCTTACTTTTTCAATTTTCCTATTACATAGTTGCACAACTATAGTATCACCATCGATACATTCAATAACTGTAGCTTCATCAAATTGCACAGGTTCTATAATTTCTTTTTCCCGTTCTAAATGACATGAAAGAAAAAAAGTTATAATGCACATTGATAGAATATATTTCATTGAAAACTCCATAATTACTAGGAAAATTGAATGTAATAATAATTTGTTATATAGTAAAGAAATTGATATAATAATTTTCATTGAGCAAGGAAAGGGTATTCAATTGAATTACTTAACATTTATTTCTGCTGTAATTTTAACGATTTCATTAATACAGGGTTTTTATATTATTCATTTAAATTCTAAAAGTGTACCAAACCGGTTATTTTTTATGATTAATATTTGTCTTGTTGTATGGTTAACCGGAGCTTCACTTGGTTATGTATCACAGACTAAAAATGAGGTGTTATTCTGGTTCAGGTTTTCTACATTTGGATATATATTTCTGCATTCTTTCACTCTTCATTTTTGTATTTTATTTTCAGGGCAGAAAAAATCAAACAGGTTTTTAGAAATTCTGATTTATACTCCATCAGTTATATTGTATATAGTGAGTTTTTTCCGATTAATAGTTTTCAGCGATTTTGTATTTGATCATTCTATCTGGATAGGAATACCGAATTTTAATTCAATACTTTTTAGAATTCTTGTTTTACAATATGTGACTTATTATATATTGTCATTTATTATTTTAATTCGATGGGGAATACGTGCACAATTAAAAAGAGATAAAAGAAATGCATTCACTTTGGCAATTTCGATGGGTATCACAATTGTTTTATTTAATCTTGAACCGTTTATTTTACCCTTTTTTACACCATATAAAACTATAATGTTGTCACCTAATTTTGGTTTTATATGGATTACAGGAATCTGGATTAGTTTAAATCGTTATAATTTTCTTGCAAAAAATGAGACTATTATTAAAAATATTTTATTGGATAATATGGAAAGTTATGTTGTGATATTTGACGCAGCAATTAATCATATTGAAATGAATAAAAAAGCATCCACATTAGGTATGCTTGATTTTAAAAGTTTCTTTTTTACTCAATTTACCGGTGATTTGATAAAAATGAGTCGTAAAATTAGTATTCCAACAAATACCGGTACCAGATTGTTAGAATATCGAGTAAATACCATTAGAGATTCATATAATGATATTGCCGGATTTGTTTTGATTGCAGAGGAAATTGAAGCGTTATCGGGTATGCAGTCTAAATATAAAATTACGGTAAGAGAATTTGATGTGATAAAAATGATTGTTTCGGGGTGTAATAATAATGAAATAGCAGAAAAGTTATTTATTTCATTACGAACTGTTAAAACGCATATTACCAATATATATCAGAAAATTGGTGTTAATAATAAAGTTCAGTTATTAGCAATTCTTTCACAATATGAGTATTAATCTAAAAATACGACTTTAGTACGATGTTTTTTTTATAATTAAGTATTAAATTAATATTATAATTTGGAAAGAGGAGATTTTTATGAAAAAAATAATTATTCTATCGCTCATGTTGTTTATGATTCAGACAACTGTTCTTTTTTGCAATGAATTACCCGTTGCAAATACTTCTTCATCAACTGAGTCATTAAAAAAAGTTGATTTCACTTCAGGTTGGTCATCTGATAAAAGCTCTTTGTTTGATCTTACCGAACGATATGCCACATCAACAAAATACAAAACATTCTCGGTTGTAGGTTTTGTCGGGTTAGGCAATTTTGTAGCAATTTATGCTTTTTACTTATTTCTTGGTTTTATTGGAACTCCCATTATTGGTCTTGCTTTAGAGGCAGAAGGATCGACATGGTTTCCACTACTCGGTTTAATGGGAACATCGTGGATTCCATTTATTGGTCCGTTCGTTGGAGCCGGGATGATGAATATAATGGCTGGAAATAAAAGTATGGTGCCGGATGGATTTTCGAGAAGTCCATATAGTTTTTATGGACCTTTTATTGCATTTTTTATTTTAACAGGTATATTAGAAATACCATTTTTTATTATGATGATTGTTGGTTTTGTCGGCAGACAAGCAGCGAAAAATGATAAAGTTTCAATGATTCTTGAAACTGATAATAAAGGTAATAAAATAATCGGGTTATCTTTTGCCTTTTAAATAGCTTTATTTGGAGATGATTTCTATGAAAAAAAGTACAAATAGTTGCATATTTGTACTTTTTTTGTTCATAATTAGCCTTTAACGTCATTGAGTCTTTCATCAAAAATTTTTACTTCATTATCATACAAAACGGTAATCGCCTCAAGTTCTTCATACAATGTATTTATTTTCACTTCAAGTTCGGTAATTGTAATAGATAGTTCCTGAATTGTTGAACCGATACCTGATTGAGTTGCTTTCTCAAATGCAGCATTTGTATCAGAGAGTTCTTTTTCTTTTTCCGATATTGAGTTCTCAAGTGATTTGATTTTGTTCTCAACCGGTTTTAGTTTTTTTGATTTTTCAGCAATTATGTCGGCACGAAGTTTTCTGATTTCTTTATTATTTGACGACTCTTTTTTGGAAACCTTTACATCATCTTCTGAACCCCAGCCGATTTTCTCGAGGAAGTCCTGATAACAACCGTCAAATACAACAATTTTTTCTTTATCAAAAACAATAAGTTTATTAGGGATGGCGTGTAAGAACATTTCATTATGCGTGGCAATAATAACTGCCCCCGGGTAACTGTCAATAGCTTCAAGAATTGAGTCGCATGATTGCATATCAAAATGATTTGTCGGTTCATCTAAAAGCAGAATATTGGATGGTGAACATAATAGTTTACCAAGTAAAACCCTGCTTTTTTCACCACCTGATAAGCTTTTAATTTTTTTTAATGCAGAGTCACCTTCAAACATCATTAAACCGGCAATATTTCTGGCACGGTATGTTGACCGGTCAGTAATAGAACAATCTATTTCTTCTTCAACGGTATTTCTATCATCCAATAATTGAATATTAGTTTGTTCAAAATAACCTATTTTTGCAGCAGAATGTTTTTTTACAGTCCCGGTATTTTGAGGAAGTTTTCCCGTGATGACTTTAAGAAGGGTTGTTTTCCCTTTACCGTTTTTACCAATAATAGCAATGCGGTCGTCTTTTTCAATCTTTACATTGAGATCTTTAAACAGAAAGTTTTTACCATCGTAACTAAAACTGAGATTTTCAATTTCCATAACAACTTTTGGTTCAATTTTGTCGTATTTAAACTGAAAATCAAGGTCTTTAATGTCAACAAGTCTTTCTTTTCTCGATTGTTTCTGCAACATTTTTTCTTTTGATTTAACACGGGTTGCTAAAGATGCTTTTGCTCTAAATCGTTCAATAAATTGTTCAACATCTTTTCGTTTTTTCTCATCATTAAGTCGTGTTTTCTCATATATTTCTTCATCAAGAATAATTTGTTCATAAAATTTTTCAGTATTTCCGGCAATTTTTCGTATGCCGTTTCGATGAATTCCAATTGTATGAGTAATAACGCTATCCATGAAACCTCTATCATGAGTTATCAGTATAAGTTCATTTTTCCACTCACGCAAAAATTTAGAAAGCCATCGTATAGAAATAACATCAAGGTAATTCCCCGGCTCATCTAACATGAGTAAATCAGGATCAGACGACAGGACTTTTGCAAGATTAATACGAATCTGGAAACCACCGGAAAATTCTGCAGGATTTCTTTCCATATCATCACTTGAAAAGCCGAGACCTGATAGTATTTTTTCAACCATCCATTGTTCATCAAGATTTTTAAGATTTTTTGAAGCCTCTTCCAACACTGTCGGTTTGGTAAATTTGATATGTTGTTCAAGGCAACCTAATGTGTACCCTTTTGGAACCGATATGTCACCCGCATCAGGATGTTCCTCACCAAGTATCATTTTGAATAAAGTTGACTTTCCGGTACCGTTTCGACCGACTAACCCGATTTTTTCTCCGCTGTTAATATTAAACGAGACATTATCTAAAAGTATTTGTGTACCGAAAGATTTAGAAATATTTGTTGCAATTATCATTAAAACTACCTGTTTTTTTTATTTATCTAATTATGATAAATAACACTACATTGTCAAGTAATTATTCAAACGGGTAAAACTGTTTTACAAGATTTTATTTTTTTGTTAAAAAAAACTATGAGCATAAAATATATTGAAACACCAATTGGCATTGTAGAACTTAAATCAAATCAAAATAATTTAGCAGGTCTTTCAGTGGTTAATCAGAAAGGTATTGACATTGATATTGAACCGGTTTTGTTAGAAGCTGAAAAACAAATTCATGAATATTTCGCCGGTACAAGAAAAAAATTTGAACTTGATTTGTATCTATCGGGAACAGAATTTCAACTCAAAGTGTTTCAAGCCGTTTTAAAAATCCCCTATGGGATGAGTGCGAGTTATAGTGACATATCCAATGCGATTGGCAACCCTAAATCTATGAGAGCAGTAGGTATGGCAAATCACAAAAACCCGCTTCCAATTATAATCCCCTGTCATAGGGTAATCGGAAAAAACGGGTCTTTAACCGGTTATGTATTTGGTGTTGACGTTAAAAAATATGTACTTGATTTGGAAAAATCATTTGATTCTGTTTCTTCTTGACTCTGATAGTAAATTGAATTATCATTTTTTAAAGGGGAATGAAATGACAAATAATACTGCGTATGTTGATTTTAATACATTAGAAAGATTTATGAAAGAAGTGTTTATAACTGTCGGTGTACCTGAATCTGATGCACAAATATGTGCAGAAGTATTAATTGCCGCTGATATGCGTGGCATTGATTCTCATGGAATTAACCGTTTAAAACCCATTTATATAGATAGAATAAAACAAGGTGTTCAAAATCCTGTTACGAATTTTGAAATTATAAAAGATTTTGCTGCAACTGCTGTAGTTGACGGACATGATGGGATGGGACAGGTTATCGGAAAAAAAGCTATGCAAATGGCTATTGATAAAGCAAAAATGTATGGCATCGGTATGGTTGCAGTCAGGAACTCGACTCATTATGGAATCGCAGGGTATTATCCGCTTATGTGTGTGGAACAAAACATGATTGGTATGACCGGTACTAATGCACGCCCTTCGATTGCACCGACATTCGGTATTGAAAATATGCTCGGAACCAATCCGCTTACCATAGCAATGCCGAGTGATGAAGAGTTTCCGTTTTTTCTCGACTGTGCAACATCAATCAGTCAGAGAGGAAAAATAGAAGTATACGCACGAAAGGGTAAGAAGTTACCTGACGGTTGGGTGATAGGGAATGATGGCGAGTCTAAAACTGATTCAAAAGAAGTTTTAAAAATGCTTGTGGATGGAACTGCAGCACTTGTTCCTCTTGGCGGAATCGGTGAAGAACTTGGCGGATATAAAGGGTATGGGTATGCAACGGTGGTTGAAATCTTATCTGCTGCATTGCAAAGCGGAAGTTTTTTAAGTATGTTAAATGGCATTGAAAATGGTAAAAAGATACCATTTCATCTTGGGCATTTTTTTATAGCAATAAATATTAATGCATTTACTGAACCTGAAACATTTAAAAAAATCACAGGTGATATTTTAAGGGAATTACGGGCATCAAAAAAAATGCCGGGTAAAGATAGAATATACACTGCCGGTGAAAAAGAGTGGCTTGTTTATAATGAACGAAAAAAGACCGGCGTGCCAATTGATCTTGATTTACAGAAAGAGATTGTTCAACTTCAAACAGATTTAGGAATTAAAGGTTTTAATTTCCCATTTTAACAGAGCCTCATGCAAAAATACTCTTTTTATCTCGATTTTTTGCATGAGGCTACTTCTAACGCAATTTTATTGCGTATGGCGGAAGCATAAAAAAAGTACTCTTTTTTTCATCAAGTACTCTTGATTTTTGCAAGAGCCTCAACAGATACAAAATTATAGAAAAATTACAGAACACAAAAAAGAGTACAAATTTTCTTGTTAAAAATTAAATGTGTTGTATAGTATCGATATGATGTATGGTTTTAAAATATTTATAAAGTTAAAAAGAAAGTTCTTTCCTTTGATACTTATATTATCTCTATCCTTTTCGCTTCTATTAATTGTATCCTCATTGACTGAGAAGTTGAAATTTTCAATTAATAGCTATTATAATACAATTGATGGCGGTTATATA
The DNA here is from genome assembly GCA_001829315.1 of Spirochaetes bacterium GWE1_32_154. Classification (GTDB taxonomy): domain Bacteria; phylum Spirochaetota; class GWE2-31-10; order GWE2-31-10; family GWE2-31-10; genus GWE2-31-10. Next base: position 606,367 of record MIAY01000001.1, read on the forward strand.
GTAAAAAAAGGTGCTATTGATCCTGTGTTTTCAATAGTTGACAGTGTAATCCCTGTTTTTCTTCAGAAATACCCCGATCTTCAACTTGAACCTGAAATATGGCAGGTTGTTTCAACTGTCGATAACAGGTCGCCGTTTAAAAATGGTCTTTTTTCATTTATCACCATAGGCGGGGTACATCTTCATCCGGGCAATATTTATTATGATTCACTTTTACAAGGTTTATCAGGCGTACAAAACGGTTGTTTAATCAGTGAGTCAATTGCATTGCGCTATGCTAAAAAAACAGGTGATACTATTACAGTAAATAATCATGAACTGAAAGTTTCCGGTATTTATAAAACAGGCTCATTCTATCTTGATTGTGCGATTATAATGGATTTTAATGTAATACGCTCTTATATTTCTATTGCTGATGACAAAGTGTCTTCATATTATATTTCATCGGATACCATTTTTGACTTTAACACTTTGAAAAATGATATTGATATTAATCTCCCTGATTATGAATTGAAAAATGCCAATGTTTTTTCTGAAGATTTTAAAGGTGTAATTGATACAGTGAAGAATTTTTCATTAACAATACTTGTTATTATTTTTGTTTTTATCATTATGATATTTATTAATACAACATCAATTATTTTGAAAGAATATGAGAGTGATATTTATATTATGCTCAGGGAAGGGTGGGGGCGAAAAGATCTTTTTGGTTTATATTTTTCGATATTAATTGCCGCTTTATTTGTATCGGTAATAACCTCTTTGATTTTATATGAAGTGTATTCATTATATTCAAAACTTATTTTTGCTCAGGGTGATGTATTTCCATTTGCTCATTTTCTCATGGCCATTATTTTTTCAATAGCATCACTGACCGTGTCATTGTTGTATGGCTTAATAAAACTTTCTGTGAAATCACCGGTTGGTCAAGGCGGTATTTCATGACTATACATTGTAGCGGTATAACCCGGGAATATATAAGTAAAACTGATTCAATTGTTGCATTATCATCAGTTTCATTAACCATCCAATCAGCTCTTATGACGATTATCAGGGGGCAATCCGGTTCGGGCAAGTCAACGTTATTAAATATTTGCGGTCTGATTGATAATAACTTCGATGGAACATTAATATTTGAAAAAGACGGGATAATCGAAAATTTTAATAAAGTAACTATAACAAATAAAATAAGTGATTTCAGAAAAAATAAAATTGGCTATATTACTCAGGATTTTGGACTGATAAACTTTCTGACAGTGTATGATAATATACTTCTGCCGTTTCATACAAAGCCTGTTGAAAAACAATTAATCGATAAAGTTAACGAATTATCACGGATGATCGGGATATTTCATCTTTTAAAACGGTATCCTGAAAGTTTGTCGGGTGGTGAGAAACAGCGTGTTGCATTATGCCGGGTTTTCCTCAAAGGCCCCGATATACTTCTTGCCGATGAACCAACTGCGAGACTGGATAAAAAAAATGCAGATACAGTTATTGGATATTTGAAAGAACTGCAGAAACAGTATAATAAAACGGTTGTCATTGTCACTCATGATGAGTCAGTGCAAGGTGACAGAGTTATTACATTAAAGGAAGGTGAAGTTGAAAGCATCATTTGATAAGGTTACAATGATGTTAAAGTTGTTTGAAGAAAATTTATTTGGAGAGAAAATGTTTTTTCAGACGTATGAAGATGCAATTGCCTTGATTCAATCTCACGGGTTTACGGTAAAACAGAGTGTTACTGAACGAAATATCTATAGAGCGAGTTTTAGAAAAAAGGATAAATAATGAAGCTTAAAAGTTTTTTAAAAAGTATTTGTATCGGTTACCCGGTAATAGCTTATAAATATTGTATGAATCAGAAAGTGTCATTGTCAGAATATCGCACCGGTTATGATAGGGCAGCTGTTACCTATGAGAGATGGCTTTGGCTTATGGGAAAAAATACTGATAAAATATTGAATGAAAAAACCATTCCCATACAGGAAAATGCTGTTATTGTTGATTTGTGTTGTGGAACGGGATACGTAACAAGAAAAGTAGACAGTTTCTTTCTGAAAAAAAACATAAAGAACTATACGATAAACTCTTGTGATTTATCAGAGCAAATGCTTACTGAGGCTTCGGTTTATAATTCACCCCATATTAATTATATTGTAGATGATGCTATTGTGTTTTTAAAAAGTCTTGAAGCTGATTCTGTTGATGCTCTTTATTGTGCATGGGCTATTTATTATTGTAATCATGCGGCATTATTTTTTCAGTTAAATCGAGTGATGAAAAAAGACGGGATTGTTGGTTTTATCGCAAATTGCAAAGGGACGCTTGAGGATATAGAAAAGATTTTTCTTGAAACGATGGTGGAATCTCCTGAAAATATCGCAAAGATAATGGATATTAAATTTTCTATTCCTTCGTCAGTGAATTCAATAACGAAAGGGTTATCACAATATGGGTTTGAAATTCACTCCTCCGGTGAAGGTGAGGAAATTATGAAATTTGATACACCTGAGGAACTTGTTACCTGGTTATACGAAACCGGTGCAATTGCCGGAACAAAAGAGATTTTCAAAGATGGAAATAAGGCGATCAAAACAATTGTTGAAAAAGTAAAAAAATACAAAAAGCAAGGTGAGTCTTTTTGCATTAACCATAGATTTATCTATGGTGTTTATAAAAGAAGCGTGAGTAAAATTAAAAAGAGGAAAGTGTATGATTGTAAGAAATATAACTGTTTTATTAAGAATGATATTTGATATTCGATCATATCGATTGTTAAAAAGAATTCATTCCATGTATAAAAATGATCCTCTGTATAGCCTGAAAAAAATTATTGTTTCATCACTCAATACGGTGAAAAATGATAAAATTAATTATTTCAATAATGATTATATAGTAACTTCTTTTTTACCGCCATTATTTTCAAACGCGTTTATATCGGTACTTGAGGCGGTGCGGGAAAGCGAAAATAAATTTACCCAACAGGCACATGCCAAACGATGTGGACCGATTTCGTTTTTTCTTTCAATTACCGATCGTTGCAATTACAATTGTATTCATTGCAGCGCCAAAAATAGAGCAGGAAATAATGAACTGACAACTGATGAATGGTTACAAACTATTAAAAATATACAGGATATTAAAACCGCAATAATTGGTTTTACCGGTGGTGAAGCATTAATGAGAGATGATTTAACCAGGATGATACGTTCTGTTCATGATGATTCAATAACAATTTTGTATACGAATGGCAGATTGTTATCATACGAAAAGGCAGTTGAGCTTAAATCTGCCGGGTTATATGCGGTGGGTGTCAGTTTTGATTCTTTTAATGAAAATGAACATAATGCCATACGAAACAATCAATCAGGGTTTTCAGATGCCGTTTGCGCTTTACAAAATGCGTCAAGAGCAGGTCTTTATACAATAGCTCAACTTGTGCTTTTACGAAATAGAATTGATAAAAAATTTGTATATGAATATATGAAATTTGTTAAAAAACTCGGAGTACATGAGGTTCGAATATTAGAACCGATTAAAGCCGGGCATCTTCTTAATGAAAATGATGATTTCTTTCTTACTAAAGATGATAGAAAAAGGCTTATTAATATTCAAAAGTATATTAACAATATACCGGGTATGCCCAAACTTACCACATTTGCACATACAGAAAGTTTTGAACAATTCGGATGCGGTGCCGGGACTCAACATTCATATATTACATCAGAAGGCGAGTTGCTTCCTTGTGACTTTGTTCCTTTGTCATTTGGTAATGTAAAAAGAAAACCACTTAGTAGATTATGGCGTGAAATGAATGATACAATGGGTAATCCGAAAGACGGTTGTTTTGCATTTACGATACAGAATGACTTGCAGAAAAATAAATCACTTCAATTCCCGTTGCCGGAAGAAATATCAAAAGAAATTTGTGCCGCACATAAGAAAGAGGAATTTCCCAAATTTTATCGTATTCTAAGGTAAGCTATGCCATATATAGAATATTGTAGCAGTTTAATTTTTTATGAAACATGCGGTGAGGGGAAGCCTTTACTTTTTATTCATGACTGGAATACTTCAAGCCGTCTATTTAAACGGTTTTGTCCTGCACATTTTTTTAAAAATTATATGGTAATACTTTTTGATTTACCGGGTTTCGGAAAATCAGAAATGATACATACAATGGAACCTGATACTATTCGATGTATTATTAATAAAATATTGGATGAACTTTGCATTAATGAAATATCTGTTATGGGGTTATGTCTCGGAAGTGTATTTGCTCTTGATTATGCAATAAAAGAGAGTCGAAGAGTAATTCGTTTATTTCTTCTTGAGCCGATTATTACATTCCCTTGTATTTTCTGTCTTTTTTTCAGTCCGGTCGCCGGGCGATATTTTCTCAGGTTTTGTCTAAAAACCAAACCCGGTTTATGGTTATTTAATAGAATTGCATTAAAACATGATGGTTTCTACAGTAAAATGCTTAATGGTATCGTTTCAAAGGTAAATGCAGATAATTCATTGTATTATTTGAAAATGCTTTATGTATATTCTACAATTAATCATTATGAAAAAGCAAAGAATATTAATGCAAAAACGGTAATTATAACGGGAAGTAAAACATTTAAACACATTAAAAAATGTGCAATAAAATTAAATGTCGTAATACCTGATTCTACTGAAAAAAAGCTTGGTGGTGTAGGACATTTTCTTCTGCTTGAAGCGTTTAATGAGATCTGCAGTATAATTGAGAATGATTTATAAACGATTAATCTTAAAGGTATAGTATCTTCTATATCCATCAACGGCTCGAACAATGGCTATAAATTCTTCCGGCTGGTCAGCTATTTTAAATTCATATTTACTATTTACAGGGAGTGTTATTTTCTGTGGTGTTTTTTTATTATACATTGAAATGGTTGCATTAGGATCAGCCGGGAATAACTCAAAAGTCACTGCCGTTTCAGCAGGTTTTATCAGTGCGGTGTAGCTTGAATTTTCCGGTGATAATTGCTCTGCAAATATTCCCGGTGTTATGGCGATGCTTTTTAAATCAGCATTTTCATATCGTATAACATTAAAAGAATAATTTGATGATGTGTGCTCTTCTTTTTCAACCTGGATTTGTAATGTGTTTGCTCCGACTTTTATAGCAATGGGGGGGGAATATTTTCCCTGATCCAATACGGTGAAAGATGAATTATTAAGGGAATATGAAACAACACCTTCATCTGAAACAGGATTTATATATATATATCGCCCCCGGTTAGGAACGCCAAGTTTGTATTCAGTAATTGAATTCGAAAAAGCAGGAACTAAAAGACCCGGTGTTATTTTTAAAGCAGATAATTCTATTGATTTTTTTGTTTTATCACCGGATGAAACTTTATATGTTTTAATGTGGTTTTTATTAATAACTATAATGACAAATGTGTTTGTTTTTGATGTCAGTTCAATATCCGGTGAGATATCGCCGTTACTTATATAGGTAAAATCGCCTTCATTTAATGAATAAAATATTTTTGCTCCATATCCGGAAGAAACTACGCTCATATTTGTTTTGGTGATAATAGTATCAGATGAGAATGAATATTCAAAAATATCATTTGAAAACGCAGGTGTTAGTTGACAGTTTGATAATTCTATATCAAGTAATTCCGGTTCAATATTTCTTGAGCACGCAATAATGAAAAGAAGAAAAAATATAGAATACATGCCAATTTTATTATTCATAGTTCTACCTCAACGTATTGCTTTTTTAATAAGCTATATTAAAAGACCGGTCATTGTTAATTCATCTCTATCATGATAAAGATGAATTAACGTATATTCTGTTTTATTAATGATACTATTTTTTTCAATTTCGTCAATTAAAGTTATCGGATTAACATGTCCGAATTTAAAATTTATTACAAATGCCCGGCATCTTCTTTGAGTAAACCACTGTTCAATGATCTCTATGATTCTATGAGGTTCCTCAACCATATCGCAAAAGAGCCAGTCTATTTTTTGTTCGGGTACATATTTAAATGCATCACTTTTTAAATGAATAATATGGTTATTATCTTTCGCACCGCCCTTTAACGGGCCATTATCAATTGCATAAGAAATAGCACCACGCTTTGCTGCACTATAACTCCAGCCACCAGGTGCAGCACCCAGATCAACGATTATGTCACCTTCGCCCGGAGAATTGCCTGAGATACCATACGCTTCTTCAACTTTCAAATATGATCGTGAAGGAGCGGCCTGGTCATCAGCCATTCTTCTTTGCCCGTTATAATAATAATTAATACCAACTGCAACTTTATTAAAATCAAAAAAATAAACAAAAAGCCCCCGGTGTTTACCTTTTTCAAGTTTATTACCGGTATTCATCAGTTTTGAAATTCGTGACATTCTTTTTTTTATAATTACATCAAATGCATCAGACACCGATGATGATCTTCGTGATAAACCATTGATAACTTTTGATTCAATGAATATTGAATTCCAGTTGTTTTCAAATTGATGGTTTTTATTAGCATTAATAAAAAAATCAAAAATTGAACCTGCTAAATTATTAACAGTATCTGCTTCAATTATTGAAACTGCCTCACAAATAAAATGAGGAAAAACTGTTTTGTGAAGCATTTTATCGTTATATAAAACTGCAGAATCATCTTTCTCCTGACACTTTACACCACGTAAAACGGTAAGTTCTTCTTCTAAAAGTGCAGAAAAACCACTTTGACCAACTGCAATACTAATCATATTTATTCTATTACCTCAAAAAAGCCTGTTTCTTTATTATAGTTATAAACTTCGCCTGTTTCTATTATATAATACCAGCCAAATATTTTTAATTTCCCGTCAATATATTTATCAGCAATAAAAGGATACGTTAACAGATGTTTTATCTGTTCAACAATATTAATTTGTTCCGCCATCCATTCCATTCTCTCAACTGATTCATCTTCCAGTTTCTGCATTACTTTATCGCGTACAGGGGAGGCAAGTTCAAGCCATTTTTTTACATGAGGAACTTTGTCTAATTCAACAGGATCATCAAAAAGTGAAGCGCACCCGCCACAATTTGAATGTCCGCATACAACAATATTTTCGACATTTAATATTTGAACAGCATATTCTATTGCCGATGTAGTAGCAACAAACTCTTCTGTTTCACGATAAGGTGGAACAAGGTTTGCTATATTTCTAACGACGAATAATTCGCCGGGGAGTGTATTTGTAATAAGATTTGGAACGACCCTGGAATCTGAGCATCCTATAAAAAGGGTGTGGGGAACTTGAGTGTTTCCTAAATTAGTAAAAAGATTTTTATGTGATTCAAAATCAATGTTTTTGAATTTAACAATTCCTTCTTTTAGTTTATCCATTGTGACCCTCCTTGATATATTTATAGTTTATTTTGAGATTGAAATCAACCTTTTGTTTTGATAGATAATTTAATTATCGTATTCCGAGAAGTTCACGAATGACAACACTGGCAATAATCATACCGGCAGCCGGCGGAACAAACGAAATACTACCGGGTACTTTGTGGCGTGTTGTGCATTTTCGGGTTGTTCCAACCGGGCAAACGCAGGAAACTGCACAATCATTTGATTCTGTTAGGACGGTTTTTACCGGTTCTTCTTTTGAATAAATAACTTTTAATCGTTTCACACCGCGTTTTTTTAATTCCTGTCGCATAACACGGGCTAATGGGCAAACAGTCGTTTTATATATATCAGTTATCTCAAGTCGTTCGGGATGAAATTTATTACCGGTTCCCATTGAGCTGATAATCGGGATTTTTCGTGCAATACTTTCCATAACAAGGCCGATTTTCGCAGTTACCGTATCTATGGCATCTATTATGTAATCAGTATCATCAGTTACTAAAGATTCATTGTTGCCGGGCAGGTAAAATTGCTGATGAATTACAACATTGGCATCGGGATTTATTTCAAGAATTCTATCACGCATTACTTCAACTTTTGGTTTTCCGATAGTTTTTCTTGTTGCGATAATTTGCCTGTTCAGGTTAGTTAAGCACACAAGATCATCATCCACAAGTATAAAACTGCCAATTCCTGCTCGTGCTAAAGCCTCGACTGCATACGAACCGACACCGCCGACACCAAATACTGCAATTTTACTGTTGCGTAGCGTATGTAACCCGTCTGTACCTATAATCATTTCTGTTCTTGAAAACTGATGAAGCATTTTATTCCACCCTCTGAACTCTTGTAACAAAAAAATATAAATATTGCAAATTTGAAAAATTTAATAGCTAAGAATACTATATTTTTGTATAAAATTTTTTAATCAGGAGCGGTTATGAACCAAAATACAATACCAAAAAAGATTAAGGCAGTAATTTTTGATTTTGATGGTACTATAGTTGATAGTGAAGATAATTATTATGAGGCTGATAGATTGCTTTTGAAAAGTTTTGGATATGATTTTACAAAAGATATGAAGAAGAAATATGTTGGTATTGGCAATTTTCCAATGATGCAGGATATTAAAAAAGTATATAACTTAACTGCCGGAGTTGATGAGTTATTACTTCTGAAAAATAATTTGTATCTTGATTTAGCACGTAAACAAACTATTGTTTTTCCTGAAATGAAAATCTTTTTGAAATTATTACATGAGACCGGATATATAATTGCATTAGCTTCAGGTTCATCACAGATAATATTAAATGAATTAACAGATGCTCTTGGTATCAGTAATTTTTTTAATACGATTGTTTCAACTGAAGCCGTTGGAAAAGGGAAGCCTGATCCCGCTGTTTTTATCTATGCTGGTGAAAAAATATCCGTCAGTTCAGATGAGATTGTTGTTGTTGAAGATTCAATATACGGAGTTGAAGCAGCAAAAAGAGCTTTTATGCGATGTATCGCAGTTCCTTATCTTACTGAAAAACCATTAGCTGATATCTTTTATAAAGCTGATTTGCTATTTGAAGATGGAATGAAATCATTTACCGGTGAGAAAGCTTTTGAATGGGTTTCAAATATTCAATAATCATCTTTTGAAATTGTACCGGTTAAACTATTTAATAAACCTTTTTTATAAATCAAAAATAGTAGTAATGAAGTGCATGTAACCGTAATAAATGCACCGGCAATACCGGCTAATTCATTGTGAGCTATTGTATTTCCAATAAAAAAACCTGCAAAAAGTGATATAACAGGAGTTAAGAATATCAGTAAAGACGCAATAATTTTTTTCTCAGGGGTAATGTCGAGTGTTATTTTATCGCCTGTTTTCAACCCGGGAATCAGTCGTGCCTTGAAAATATTCTCTGATTCCGGTGGCCTTGATGCACATCCGATTTTACAGTTATTGCAACTGTCATACCCATGTCTTTTTATTGTGACCTCATTTTTTTTGTAATCAATTGATTCTACTACACCTTTTATCATTTAATTTCCTTTATCGGTTCCCTTTATTTTTTTATTATATCAGTCATTTGAATTTTTTCACCTTTGGTAACCTCCATAATTCGACCTCTGCCAAATAGTGAATATCCTGAAGTATAGGTGATTTTAATCTTAGCAATTTCTTTTTCAGTACCACCGGACATTCTTACAACTTTTACCATATCACCTACTGACAGATCTTTAATCATCGATTCTGATAAAAATTGGAATGTAACAGAACTGTCAATAGATTCAATAACCCGGGCAGATATTTTATTCTGGTTTGATGTTAATTCAACAGGACCTGATGGTGATTTAGGTGTCGAATCAATTCCTGATGTGTCTTTTAATTTGTTTATTTCATTAGAAAATTCATCCTGAAGTCTTTCTTTTTCTAATTCAACAGTTTTTTCATAATCTTTTTTAATTTCTTCGGTAATTTGTCTTCGTAATTCATTTTCATTTAATCTTGATTTAGCAGATTGCTGTTCAAGTTTTGTATATTTATCTTTAATATCTTTAAGCTCTGTCGATATTTTTTCATTGGCTGTTTTAACCATTTCTTCTGAATTCTGTTTAACTTCTTCATTTTTTTTATATGAATCAAGTAATTGATTTTGTAAACTTTGAATGTATTTTTTTCCGTCTTCAATTTCTTTTTCTTTATTAGCATACTCTTTTTTGAGATTTTCAAGTTCATCACCTGTTGATGATTTTGAATCCTCTAAATTTTTCTTAAGTTCTTCAAGTTCCTTATTTTTTTCTGCAAGTTTTGTTTCATATTCTGTTTTGAGACTCTCTAATTCTTTTTGATCAACTTGAGGTTTTGCATTTTTAAGATCTGCAATAATTGCGTCTTTTTCAGCTAGTCTTTGATCGAATTCTCTAGTAATTGAAGCAATTTGAGTTGTGTCATTTGTAGTAGCATCTAATTTTTCGTTGTATTGTTTTATTAATTCATCCCGTTCTAATTTACTTCTATTGATTTCTTCTGCGAGTTTTGCATTAAATTCATCTTCTTTTGTTTGTATCATCTCACTATATTTTTTTTCAATTGATGCTTTAGCTTCTTCAAGTAATTTTTCTGATAAAACTGAAGTATCGCTTGAAGAAGATTTTAATAGAGATTGAATATATTCATTTTCTACAGATATAAAATCATTTACCGATTCATTTGCATAAAGATTGAAAGCGGTATTTAACGCTGCAAAATAGAAATTTCTGGCAGCTGATAAATCACCTGCTTTATATGAGTCAGTAAAATTTTTATAATTCTGATTAAATCTGCTTCGCAATCGGTCTTCAAACTGTGCAAGTTCTCTTGATTGCAAAATCTCACGGATATTTATTGATTCATCAAGTGATTTTTTTGTCAAACCCGATTGCGGATACTGTATGATGACTTTCTCAAATTCAGCAAGAGCTTCTCTATATCGGCTGTTTTTTTGAAGAGAAATTGCGTTTTCGTATATTAATGTAGCTTGAGCTTCAATTTGCTTTGTTTTGCCTGACTCATTCAAAAGTAAAGAAAGTTTTGTGATATTATCAAGTGCTTGAATTGTATAATCACTATTTGGAGATTCTTTAATAACCTGTGTTAATAAAACAAGTGCATTTTCATAATTTCCGGCACGGAGATTTGAAATTGCATCGTTATATGAATTAAGTGCCCGTGCATTTTGAATTTCTTTTTCAATACTCGAAATTCGTAGGTATGAACTGTTTACGTTATCAAATTCTTTAAGTACTTTACCGTATTTTTGCATAGCGTCAGGAAATTTTTTACTCGCATAAGATTCTTCCGCACTATTGTAAAGCTCATTCATTGTTTTAAATTTATTCAGTGTTTTGATAAATTCTGCATCATAATAAACAGAATTCTGGCTTGCCTTAACAAGACTGCTGATTGTATTAATCATAAAGATGTCAGTTGTCATTCTATCGCGTAAAGAAGGTTCATTAAGTACAAATGATTTTTGCGAATCATAGAATTGAATTACCATATTGAGTTTGGTAATTCCTTCTGAATTGTTATTCTTCTTAAAATCTTCAATAGAGGATGAAACTAACTGAAAAATCTTTGAATTAAAATCTTTAATTTTATCATTATACAAACGTAATTCATCAAGTCTTTTTGTGACTTCATCCCGTTCTTTGTTTTTTTCTTCAAGTCTTTGTGACAGGTTATCACGAATTTTTTGTAATTCAAAATCTTTATTTTCTATGGCGGATTGAATCTGGTTTTTTGCCTGTTCGATTTCTTTGTTCTTTTGAACAAGAATTTTATCCTGTTCTGATAGTTTCGTTGTTTTTTCAGATTCAGCACGAGCTAACGCGGTTGCTTTTTCTATATCAAGCAATTTTTTAAATTTTAAAAACTCAGATTGAGGTAAAGATTGAGCAATTAAATCCTGAAGTTTTTTTCGATAGATATTTTCAATTTCAATTCTTCTTTTGTTAAGTTCCTCATTGATTGATGCTTCAATTTTATCTCTTTCGGTGCTTACTTTTCTTAGTTCTTCTTCTAAAACCATTTTCATCTTTTTTGCTTCTTCTTCTTTTTGTTTTGCAATTCTCGATAAAATTGAGGTGTCAGTTTTCAAGTTTTCATCAAGTGATGAAACCGATGCTTTTTTAAAGTATGAAGACATTATTGGAATGCTTATTAATAATAATAGTACAGGAATTATCGCAGCGAAAAAAGGTGCCGTAATTCCCGTACTGATATTTTTATTCAGTGATAAACTTAATGTTTTTTTTGCACGCTTGTTATAAATCTGCTTATCAATATTATAGTAAATTTCAGCTTTATTAACACCGAATACATCAATATCATGGGTATTTTCTGTATCAATCTCAGTATCTAATTCTTTATTTCGTAACGTATCATCAATCGAATTGATATCAATTAATCCGGGGTTTTCAACAAATTCATTTGTTTTGTTGATTTTAGTAAGTAAATACGAAACGTCGTCAATTTCTTCTGATAAATCTTCGGTAATATCACTAACTTCAATTGTATTTTCAGCAATTTCTTCTGCGTGATGATTTTCTTGTTTTTTAACAGGAATCGAAATGGACCTGCCAGCGGTAATTGGTTCTGTTTTAGCTGTATTTTCTTCTTGTTTTATTGTAGTTTCTTTCTTTGTGAGATCATATAAAATATAATCCACTTCATTATGAGCTGTATATGTAATGTTATCAATTTCACTTTTATTCTTTAATAATTCGTAGTTATTATTTGTTGATGTTTCTTCTAAATCTTTAAAATATGTTGAGTACGTTGAATTAATAGCAGGAAAATCTGTTGTTTGATCTATTAAGTCCGAGAAATTAATTAAATCACTTACTTCAGTTGAATTAGTCTGAAAATAATCATTTATCGATTTAAGGTTAATTCCTTTAGAAACAGGTAAGTTAGTAAAATTATCGTTATCGTTATTATTCATTAACTAAATCCCAAAGATAAATAATCCTATTTAACATTAGAAGTAAGATAATGTTAATTCTTTTAAATTTTTGTCTATGTTTAAATTATTAACTTCTTCTTTTAATGTAATTAACTTATCGGTCAGATTTTTTGATTTGTAAAGTGTTACCAGCATAAAATAATAAGTATCCAATTTTTCAGAATTAGGAAAGGTCTCAATAAGTGATTTGTAACCTGATTCTGCCAGACCCATATTCTCATCAGAAGCATTTTTGAGGTATTTTTCATAATCTATTCTTGATTTTAATGAAATAATTGATTCTTTTGTCAGCATGTTGTCAGTGTAAACAGCTTTATCAAGCATAAAACGTGCTCTGTCAAAATTACCTTCGATGAAATAAATATCTGCCAGATTTTTTAATACATAGTCGTAATAACTTGAAATAGGGTAATCCTGGATAAAAGTTTCCCAGTAATTTCGTGCTTTTTCCAGTTCTCCGGTTATATAATAATTTTGTCCTATCTGATAATGAATAAGCGGTAAATGTTCACTGTCAGGATAAAGAGAAATAATGGTTCTCATTATTTGAGTAGATCGTTCAATCTCACCTGAGGCAGTAAATTGCATGGCAGTTAAGAATAATGTATCATCCTGATTTGAAGGGGATTTGTTTAATAATGTATATTCCTTTTTTCTATTATTTACACGTGTTGCAATGTCTACAGCAATAATTGAAGAAAATGCAACGCCGAGAGCAGCTGTTGTTGCTATACTGGCAAATTTGGCAATATCTACATTTGCAGTTGATCGTGCATAAAAGTCATAATCAGCTTGATTTATTCCTTTAGCAAGGTATGCTTGATTTGCACAATATTCAGATATAACTATCGTACTAATCATCGAAGCAAATGATAATGCTATTGCAGTACCAAGTGATGCTTCAAAAGGAAGGAAATTATTTGTTTTGGAAAAAGTCATTTTATCATTAAGAAGATCAATCTCGTAGGTGCCGGGTTTTAGTTCTGATACAAAAACAGGCCCTTTCATTTGAGTTGATCCGATTTTATAGGTGTTTTTCTCCGGAAAATAAATATCAAATGAAGTAGGAATTAATGTTAAAGTAACATTTTTAGATTCTATATCTCTGTTGTTTAATTTGTAATTTTTGTAACCTGATTTAGAAATAGTAATAACTTTCTCAATAAGTTGGTCATTTTTTAATAAGCACGGTGTTATTATTTTAGTATCAATTCCATCAATTAGTATCTTGGCACGAATCGGATATGTATTGATAAAAAGATACCCACCTGCTTGTAACGACAAGGTAAAAAACATGTATAAAAATAATAAGTATTTTGTTTTCATAGTGTTATTATATACGCTTTTTTCAAAAAGTACAATAAAATAAAAAAATAAAAATTGATTATCGATATTAATAATGTTATAAGACTTTTATTGTGAATAATCTTATAATTAAGCTTTTTTGCAAGATATCTTTAAGTTTAAAATATTAATGGAGTTATTTATGTCTAAAATCAGAATAGCAGTTTCTGTTTTTTTAGTTTTATTGCTTAATGGTGCTTATGCGCAAAATACGAACAAAAGATTACTCAATTTGAAAGATAATAATGTTGTTAAAGTTGGTAAAAATATTATTACTCTTGATGAATTAGATAAAACATTCAATGAAATGAATAATCTGGCATCAGTTTATGGTAAGAACATAACTAAAAAAGAAGTTCTTGATTTAATGGTAGATGATTACATCATTAAGGATAGGATAAAAGAAGAAAAACTTGTTCTTGATGAAAGTATGTATAATCAGGAACTTAATATGATGAAATATCAGTATTCAATGATGAAGCAGGAAAAAAATCCTAATTTTCAGTTTGATGAAGCAGAATTCAAAAAGTACATAGAACAGGAAGGTAAATTAAATTATGTAGATTTTGAAGATAAAATCAAACAAAAAGTGCTGGTAAAGCAATTTTTATATAAACAAGCCGGTCCTAAATTACAGGAATTAGCACGAAAGACATTTGAAAGCTCAAGAGAGTTTCCTGTATCAATACCGAACCAGCAGGGTGGTGTCGATACATTTAATTCATTAAAAGAAATTTATGATCAAAATGAAGAGAGTTTTATTCAACCGAGTATGGTTGTGTTGAAACATATTTACTTTAGAACAATTGATCAGGCAGGTCCTATGAATGCTGCTGACAAAAGTGCTATTAAATCAAGAGCTGAAGACGCGTTAAAACTTCTTAAAGCCGGTGGTGATTTTGATACAATTTGTTTGCGTTTTTCAGATGATCCTACTGCAAAAGAATTAGTTGAAGATCCTGATACAAAAACAAAACATAGAGGTTATATAGGACCGTTTCCAATAAGCGGGAAAATGGCAAAAGCAACAAGAGAAAAATACGGGGATGTTATTTATTCTGCTTTAAGTTCATTACAAAAAGGTAAAATGACTGATATTGTTGAGTCTCAATATGGTTATCATATTTTTTATGCTGTTAATAAAAAAGACAAGTCTTTTGTGGCTTATGAAGAAGCAAAATCTCAAATTGTGCAGCAATTAAAATCTTTCGAAGAACAAACAGTTGTTCAAAATACATATCTTGATTTAATTAAAGATCTTAGAAAGAAAACAGATATTAACTATTTTATGAAAGAATATGAGTAATAAAGTCGGAAAAAATCACGAACATAAAAGAGCCGGGAGAGTTATTGCTTTCCAGGCAATATATTCCTATGAAATTCAAAAGAAAGAAGTTTCTGAACTTCTTTCTTTTGTGTCAACAGTAGAAACCAATCCTGACGGTTTAAGTTATGGTAAATTCTTATTGGAAGGAACAATTAATAATATTCATGTAATTGATGCTTTGATTAAAGAAAAATTAATCAAGTGGGATTTTAATAGAATTTCTCTTATAGATAAAGCAGTATTAAGAACAGCTGCATTTGAGTTGTTATTTAGTGATGTTCCTGATGTAATAGTAATTAATGAGGCTGTTGAGATAGCTAAACAGTTTGGTAATGAAGAATCATATAAATTTATTAATGGGATACTCGATGCTATCAATAAAACTAAAAAACAGAATCTCAAAAACTGTCAGGAACATTAGAAAGGCAGTTACAGGGAAAAAAATTTTAACTTTTTTTATTTCATCAATTTTGGTTTTATGTTGTGCAACAGGGGTTCTTGTTCTTTATTATTCAAAAGATATATTAGCATATTCAATTGGTAAAAAATCTGATAACCCTGAAAATAATTTTATGAAAATGGGTCAGGATGCATATAATAAAGGGTATCTTGAGAATTCTGCTATACAATTTCAAACTTATTTATCTACTAATCCTACTAAAATCAATAAAATTATAGTGTATAAAAAACTTTTTGAAATTAATGTATTAAGAAAAAATTATGATGATGCGTTTCTTGCACTTAAAGAAATTGAGTTGTTAGATTCAAGGGATAGTTCAGTTTATATTAATAGAATCAAATTGTTATTAAAAATCGATCAGCTAAAAGGTGCTAAGTTCGAAATTGACAGGATGTATAACAGGTTTAAAAAATCACCTGAATTTTTGGAATTATCTTCAGTGTATTATATAAAAACTAACGAATATGCAAACGCAATTAATGAAATTTTAAAAATTCCATATCGAAAACGCGGGTATGAGATAAATATAAAAGTGGTGCATTGTTATGTTAAACTCAATCAGATTTCAAGAGCAATTTCTTATTTACATAAAATGGAACCTGTTGTCAGAACGTATGAAGATAAGTTTCAAAAAGGTGAATTTTTATTAGTGCGAAGTATCGCAAATATGCTTAAAGGTGATTATGATTTGATATATAATGATTTACGACCGGGTATTCTGGAAGGTGAGTTAAGAAATATATCATATCGATTAATGATTTTCAGTTATATTATGCAGGATTCAATGAATGATTTGAATAACTATCTAACTAATCCTGAAGTTACGGCTGTTATTGATACAAAATTATTTTCATTGCTTGGTAATTATTTTTTTTATAAAAAACAATATGAAACTGCAGCGTTGTATTATGAAAGAATTAAAGATGCAAGAAATTATACACAGGATGAGTTATTGGCGTTGGTTGATATTTATTATTGGAATTCAGACTATGCTGCAGCCGAGAAAATAATTAAAGAACTTAATGAAAAGTTTGGTTTCAAAAATCCTTCGTATTTTAAAAATATATCGAGATTACGTTTGTTGCAGGATGATTTTCCTCAAGCCTATTTATATTTAAAGCAAGGTATTTTAGAATATCCTGATGATGATGATTTTTATTTCCGGCTTGCATTAATTAATTATAATGAAGGATTACTGGAAAATGCTTCACAGTATGTTAAGGACGGTATCCGGGCATCAAAATTATTACGAAATGAAAGCTCAAAAAAATTTGACATACTGCGATTGATGTTGTCCGGTGATAAATCACGATCGTTGACAGAACTTGATTTGCTTGAAATGAGAAATCAGAATGATGCTGATGTTCAAGCATATTATCGAATTATCGAGTTCTATTTGCAGCATAATAGACTTTTTGATGCAAAACGGGAAATGGATACAGTTCGTAATTTACCATTAACCAATGAACAGCAAAGAATTTTTAATGTGTATTCATTAATTTATTCAATTAATTTTGGTGAATACCAAAATTATTCTACTATTAGAGAATTAATACTAAGTGATGAACATTCAGATCCGCTTTATAAATCAGTATGTTATTTTCTTGACGGTGAATATGATAAAGCTTTATCAGAGATTTTATATGTGGAAAACAATCATTCAGTAAGTAAAATAGAGAAATTATCAATACTTTATTATATTAAGTCATTAGCGTATTATTTTAAAGCCGATTATTCATCAACAAATATTTCATTAATGCAGTTACTGGAAATTGACCCGTTCAATAGAAAGGCATTGTATTTAAAAGGTTTGTTGAATAATAAAGTTGAGTGAGTCTCAAGAAATTGAAATAGAGAAAAAACTGGAGTAAGCATTAAATGATCAGATTAAAAACAAAAGAGCAAATTGAAAAAATCAGAGAGTGCGGGATAATATCTGCAAAACTTTTTAAGTATTTACATACAATTATTCATCCCGGCATAAGCAGCTTGGAAATCAATAAGGCATCTGATGCTTTTATAAGAGATCACGGAGCAATTCCTTCCTTTAAGGGGTATCAGGGTTTTCCTTATTCAATATGTGCCTCGGTAAATGAAGAGGTTATTCATGGCTTGCCTTGTAAACGAATTCTTCGTGAAGGTGATATCATAGGGATTGATGTGGGTGTCTTGAAAAATGGTTTAATTAGTGATAGTGCACGAACATTTGCTGTTGGTGAAATAAGTGTTGAGAATAAAAAACTTTTGGAAGTGACAGAAGCGGCTTTATACAGGGCGATTTCAAAAGTAAAACCCGGTGGTGTTATTAATGATATTGGTGGAACTGTTGAAGATTTTATTAAACCGTACGGCTATGGAATCGTTAAAGATTATTGTGGTCATGGCGTTGGTTTTGAGAATCATGAAGACCCGGAAGTTCCGAATTATCGGTATAAAGGCGGTAAGAAAAAACTTGTTCCGGGAATGGTTTTGGCTATTGAACCAATGATAAATATTGGAGACAGTGATTTCTTTGTGTTAGAAGACGGGTGGACAGTTGTTACTGTTGACGGTAATTTCTCAGCACATTTTGAAAATACAATTGCTGTTACTGATAAAGGATTTGAAATATTAACGATTGAACCTCAGGATTTAATTGAATTAAAGAAAAAATACAATTTTTAAGGTAAGGATTTTAATAGTATGAAAGTTCACACTGTAGTTATAATTTTATTCATTATGGTTTTATCTAATCTTAATTGTGAAACAAATAATGCAGTTGCTATACAAAATGTTTTTAGAGAAATAGCAAAAGATAATATTCCTGCTGTAGTTAGAGTCGACGCGTTAAATAAAGATGGTTCTCAATTATCTTTTGGTTCAGGGTTTATTTTTAGGCAAACTGAAGAAACCGTGTATGTTCTTACTAATAATCATGTTGTGAAACCTGACAGTGTTATGAGGATCACAATGCATAATGATAAACAATTTGATACTGTTTTACTTGGTCGTGATAAACGAACTGATTTAGCTGTTATGAAATTCACGAGTAAAGAAAAAGTTAAAACGGTAAAAATGGGGAAATCATCAAAAATTGAAGTGGGTGACTGGGCAATCGGGATAGGTAATCCTTATGGTTTTAATGGCTCTGTTACCGTTGGAGTTATAAGTGCATCAGGCAGAGCAATGATTGGCGGTTCGCAGGCAACTGATTATATTCAGACAGATGCTGCTATAAATCCCGGAAACTCGGGGGGGCCTCTTTTAAATATTTATGGTGAAGTAATCGGTATAAATAGCTGGATTGCTTCAATGACCGGTGCTAATACCGGGCTTAGTTTTGCGATACCGATTGATATGGCTTCAAATATACTTGAAGCATTAATCAGTAATAAAGAGGTTCAATATCCATGGTTGGGAGTGTATGTTAATTCTTTGACTGATAGTGTTTTTCGTGAAAAAATGGGGATAGCTTTTGAACATGGTGCTTTTATAATTCAGATTATTGAAGGTTCACCTGCAGATAGCGGTGTTTTATCAGTAGGTGATATAATTATAAGTGTTGATGATAAAGAAATCAAGGATGCTAATACACTTATTTGGACGGTTTCAAAGTACCTGCCAGGGGATAAAGTTAAACTTAAAGTGTATAATAATGGTGAGACTAGAATTGTAGAGATTACTCTTGGTATGCGTCCGACTGCGGGTGAAGATGGATCGGTTAATACAACGAGTGAGTTGCAAAAATCAGAATTTCTGGGTGCAGAAATTTCTTCGGTCAATAATGATTTGATAAAATTGTATGAGCTTAATAAAGAAAGCAAAGGAGTTGTTGTCGTAGCATTTAAAGATAATTCTCCAGCGTTAAATTATGGTGTTCAGGCTGGTGATGTAATAATAAAAATCAATAAAACAACCATAGAAAATATTAGTGATTTAAATAATTTTATTACATCAGATAAAGAAGCTCCGGCTGGTTTTTATTATACGAAAATAGTAAGAAAAGGTCGTGAAATGATTATTGGCATAGTTAGTAAATAAAGGGCACCTCTAATAACCCAATTTAGTTTTAAACTCGATCTTTTTTTTACCTACTTCTTCGCCAAAGTTATCATATAATGCAATTATATGATAACTTTAGCTCATCGTAAGTGAAAAAAATCTCTTCGTTTAAATTCTAAAGCGGTTTTTAGAGGTGCCCTGAAAAAGAGGCTTAAAGCCTTTTTTTTATTCGTTTGAAGAAATTGCATTGAGCAATTTTGTTTTAATTGTTTTAAATTTATTATCAACACTTCTATTTGAGAACTTGTTTGAGAAAATAGTTCCTTTTTCTTTTTTATCAAGCAGTAATACCGGCTTTTCATCGTTGAAACCTTCAATAATTGCTTTAACTTCAAGATCTGTTTTATTCTCAGAAAAACCAAGTTTACCAAGTTTTTCACCACACTCGTCACTGAAAGTTTCCTTTGACATTGGTACTCGTACACTCATAAACTTAATCTTTTCACCGGATAATTCTCTTCGTGCAGATTCGAAGAAACCGTTATATGCATAGGATGCAATGTTAGTAAGTGAAAAATAAGGGATCCCGACAGATTCTGTAAAATCACTTATTGTAATAATTGATGGTTTTTTTGCAGATTTTAATTCTTTTATAAGTAACTTAATGAAAATTAAATTAAATTTTAAATCCTTATCGATTACTTTTTCAATATCAGCATTGGTAATATCATCAATTTTTTTTATTACCGGATTTATGCCATTAAATACAAGAATATCAAATCCGCCGGCAATTTTTTTCATAATGAGTATTGATTTTTCAATATCAGAAACAGAATGCCAATCACATACAACCGGTGATATTCTTCCGGATTTCTTTTTTATATTTTCAAGTACTTTAACGGGTTTTTCTAAATTTTCTTTCTTTTTTCCGATTAGAATAACCTCAGATTTTGACAATGCGATTTCCAGTGCTAATTTTTGACTTAGTTCAGAGTCTCCTCCTGTGACGATAATTACTTTGTTTCTTAATAAGTTCGCTTTCATGTATTCCCCCCAAATTATTTTATACATTTTATTTTAACTTTTGAATTTTAAATTATTTTGTAATAAACTGCAATAAAAATGTTAATTATCTATTTTTCGGGCTATTTTCTTTACTTTTTTTTAATTTTGGTATACTATTAAAGTGTAATTTATAATTAAATGGTGGAATTATATGACAAAATCGTATCTATATAGAAAGATTCTCATAATTGAGGATGATGAAATATTTTTAAAACCGCTTGTGAAGTTTTTAACAACAAATCAGTTTCAGGTAAATATAGCAAATAACGCATTAACCGGCATTGATTTGCAGGATAATATAAAGTTTGATATTATTATAACAGATTTAAGAATGGAAGGGATGAGTGGTGCTGAGGCGATTACAAAAATTTCCGCAAAATATCCGGATTCAAAAATAATTGTTGTTTCAGGTTTTGTAAAAGAAGATGAGGAATTTAAGCAGATAAAAAATAATACTCAAGTTTGTGCAGTCTATGAAAAACCTGTTGACTTTAATGAATTATTAGATAAGATTAAAGAATCTTTATAATTTATGTATCCCCATAGCTATACTTTACTATTCATACAAATTATTTAATATTTTATTTATTGAAAAATCCGATTGGTAAGAAAAGCGACTTCCATGTGAACAGTACGAATTATTTACCCGGAAGTCGCCAGTTGCGAAGGCATTATGCCTATGAAGTTAATTATAGTATGTTTTTTATATAAGTGGGAAAAAATATTAATATTTCTTATAGAGGTCTATTGTGTTGAAGTTCAATACTAATTTTTTTTTGTATTTTTTTTGTTCGATAGCGGGTCTTTTTTTATTCATTACCTGTTCTCATAAAGAAGTCAAAGAAATTTATGTAGAACCGATACCTGTTGTTATTGTTGAAAAAGAATCTGATTATTCAAATGATATGATTGTTGTTTATAAAAAACTTGTTTCATCAATAAAAAAAAGAGATATTGATGGTATTATGACATGTTATTCAGATGTAGCACAATATTCTTATTCTGATACTGTTTTTTCTGAACTAAGATGCTATAATAATGAACTGAATGTAACCGGTGTTGATACCATTAGATTACAGTATGGTAGTATGTTTAGAAAAAAATATCTTGATAGTATTGAATATGAAATAATTAATGTAAACAACAGTAAAAAACAATTAAAAATAATTAATTTATGGGCTAATAGTGATTATGGTGTTTACGAATATTTACATTTTGATATTATTGATGGTAAATTTCTTATCGATTCACATTCTATAGTTAAGGAGAGAAAGGGTGCTAAAGGATGACAAGAAAATTGATATTGAGATGCTCGTTTTTTTTATGGGAGTCTCTTTATTCAGTTCATCATTTTATTTGTTTAAACATCCTTTATTTTATATAACAAGTTTAACTGTTAATAGAAGAGCATTATTAAGTATTTATATGCCTGATTTATTAATTTTTTTATCTGTTTTAATACCTTATTTATTAATTGTTTGTGTATTAATTATCAGATCATTTGTCTGGAAAAAAATAGTTAGAAATAAATATTTTCTTATTTTGTTTTTTCCGTTATTTGCTTTTTTTTCAAAAGGTATGGATATGCCTACGGTTTATATAGATTTTAAACCATACACATTATTAGTAAATAATTTTGGTTTTATTTCATTTATTTTGCTCGGTTATATTTTAACAATTATTCAAAACAAATTAAGGAAGATACATGGTAACGATTGAAAATGAAAAAGGTTTTAAAAGCGGGTTTGCAGCTTTAATAGGAAGACCATCATCCGGTAAATCAACTTTGGTTAATGCTGTATGTGGCTTTAAAGTTTCAATTGTTGCGTCTCAACCTCAAACAACCCGATATACTGTCCGCGGTATTTATACAGAAGATAATTTACAGCTCATTTTTATTGATACTCCGGGGTTCCATCATTTTACATCATATCTTAATAAAGGGTTAAGTGATTTAGCTGCAGCAACAATGAATGACGGGGATATAGTTTTGTATGTTGTTGATTTATCAAGAGACTTCGGTGAAGAAGAGGAAGCTATTGTTAATCTGGTATTGAAACATAAAGACCGTTTAATAGTGGTTTTTAATAAATCTGATGAGGTTTCTGATTATAAAAATAGTTCTACAAATTTCAAAGAAATTAGAGAACGGCTTTCTGATATTCCGTACGTTGTTATTTCTGCAGCTAAGGAAAAAGGGCTTCGTGAAATGATAGATTTGATTTCTTCAAAATTTAAAGAAGGACCATTATATTATCCTGAAGAATTTGTAACCGATCAATCAATTCCATTTAGAATCGAAGAGGTTGTCAGGGAATCAATGTTTGATTTTACTAAAGAAGAGATTCCTCATTCTGTGTATGTCAAAGTTGATGATTTAGAGGTCACTGATAAAAAAATAATTGCAAGTGCAACTATTTTTACTGACCGAAATAGTCAGAAAGGTATTATTGTTGGTAAAGCAGGTGCTAATATTAAAGGTATTGGTTCTTCAGCACGAGTTAAATTGGAAGATATTTTTGAGAGAAATGTAAATCTCTTTCTTAATGTAAAAGTGCATGAAAATTGGCGAAAAGATGAAAAATTTATAAAAAAACTTTTTAAATTAGATAACAGGTAATTATGGCTGTGGTAAAAAATAAGCTTGTTCATAAACTTCTTAATGTTTCTGATATGATTAAAAAAGAATTATTTAGAAAAACAATTCATATGATGTCTTCTTTTTTGCCTTTTTTTTATTATTTTAATAAAGCTTTTGTTATGATTGGTTTATTATCAATTACTTTGTTATATTTTATATCAGAAGTATTACGGTATAATAATATTAAAATCCCAATTATTTCAGGAGTAACCGAGCTTGCTGCCCGGTCAAGAGATGAGGGGAAAATTGTTTTAGGTCCAATTACTTTAGCACTTGGTGTGTTTCTTTCATTTACATTTTTTGATTATAGAATCGCGATTATAGCAATTTTTGCATTGTCTTTCGGTGATGGTGTTGCCAGTTTGTTTGGTAAAATTATTGAAGGTCCGAAGATTCCGTTGACATTTGGTAAAACGCTTAGCGGTTCATTAGGGTGTTTTGTCGTTTTATTTATAGTGTATCTTTCATGCGGAATTGAGCTGAAACAATCGTTTTTGATAGCGCTGTTTGCTACTTTTATTGAAGCATTCCCCAGTGGTGATTATGATAATCTTCTTATTCCGGTTGCAACCGGTTTATTTGCCCAAAATGTTATGTTTTAAACCGGTTTTTTAAGCATTTAACAACTTTCGACATTCAGTTAAAATTCTTTCTTTTATAACGTCAAAATGATCGGGATTTGTTGTAATAAACGTTTCCAGTTGACTTTTGAATATATCATTTTTGATATAAGGCAAATTAATAATAATATTGAATATGCTTGTTTCAAAACTTGCTGCTGCTAATGATACGCCACACGCTGCATCACTTATCAGGAATTTATTACAGTAGGGTAGGAACTCATCAATTGTGTACAACAGTTTCATTGAATATTCAGCGGTTAGCAAAGGTACTTTTGCACATTGCTCTGCAGCATTGTTAATTTGTTGTGTTCTATGTGCTTTTTCAGTTTCAGTAACTTTTGGCAATTTCTTCATTTCCTGCCAATGTGAGAATGCATTTTGATCGTCAATACAAAGTTTGTTACCTTCTTCTCTAAGAAATATTAATTGTTCACAAATTTTTTCTGATATGTCTGATATTGAAAAGCGGACTGCTTTTTCTGCACAGGCAGCTGCAAGTGCCAAAGTTAAACCGGATGCAGCTCCACCACCGGGTGTCGGGCTGGTTGACCCCAGTTTTTCTGTAAATTCATTAAGTTTCATTGTTTTTCCTTACATAGTCATTTTTAAAAGTTCTTCAGCTTTATTTATAAGTGCTTCAGCCTTAATCGGTTTTGTCATGAAATTGGTTATCCCGAATTCCCGTGCTTTAAAAACCATTTCTTTTTGAGAAAGTGCTGTTACGATTACTATTGGAATATAAATATTTTTTTCAATTAAATATTTAGTAAGTTGAAACCCGTTCATTTGCGGCATCATAAGATCAAGAAATAATAAATCAGGTTTGTTATCAGTCACATCACGTAAAAACGCATGCGCATTCTCATAGGTACTGATTATCCAGTTTTCACGGTCTAATACCGTTGCCATAAATTCAAGAATATATAAATCATCATCAACAATTGCAATTTTGTATGAATCCTTTACCTGGATTTTCTCTGACGAAAAAGCGAATTCTATTGAATGTTCATGGTTATTTGAGTCTTCAATAGTTGACAATAATTGAGCTTTAATTTCATCAAGTTCATTTCCGTAAGCAAAGATATCAACTTTACCAAGAGAGTCAATTGCTTTGGCAAAATCATTGAATATTTCAATGTCCGAGTAATTGGTTTTACTCATAAGAGCTTGTATAGAGTCGGATGATGACAGGATTTTAATTCCTCGATTTACGGAAGACGTTTCTTCGGTAACAATATCAAAAAGTAAATTTAATTTGAGTGAATACTCTTCATAATAGTCAATATGTGTCAAAATGACGAGAACTTTGGTTATTGATCTGTTGTATATTTTGTTAATTTGGGATATTCGATACCGCAAAATTTCAATTTTTTCTATATTAAGACCATTTGCTATTTCAATGAATAAAACATCATCATTTAAATGCACATCAATTAATGATGGTGTCTGATCAATAGTTAATTTAATTTTGAATAATTCACTGACGTATTGCCATAACAAATCAATTTTTAATGGTTTAAATAAAACTTTATTCACTTTAAGTTTATTAAGTTTTTGATTAACTTCCGCATCATTGTTTTGAGCAATGACAATAACCGGAATATTATTTGTTGTTTTATAATCGAGTTTTTCTTTTAATAATTTAAAGGCATCCATTCGTTCAAGAATAAGATCCATTATTATAAGGTCGGGAAGTTCATTTTTTATTTTAATAATACCTTCAAAACCGTCGCGACAAAGAATGACATCAAACTTAAGTTGTTTAAGTTTTTCAGATATATATTTACGAAGTGCATCATCACTTTCGATTATTAGAACTTTACTCATTGACTATTCCATTTTTGTGTTTAGAAACCCGTAATTCAGATATAAAACTGTAGATAATATGCAGTAAAAAATATAATTAATCGATTGTTATGTCAACCTTTTAATTTTATATTGCAAATTTAACATCAGGATTGGCTTTAATTTCTGTATAAAGCAATCGAAGAATTATTAATGTCTCAACCGTAATATCAACTGAATAACTTGTATATTTGCCTTCACCTGATTTTTTTTTTGACCAGTTTGAAAAGGGAATATTCATTGCAATTAATACTTCTGTGATAAAGTTTATATTGTTTTCATCACCTTTTGATGTTTCCATTATTACTTTTAAAGTGTATGAAACCGGAAATTCTATTGTATCTGATGTAAGGCCTGGAATCATTTGTAAGCTCCCTTTTTTAATGAATCGACAGAGTTTTAGTTTAAAGGATTTTATAAGCTTTAATCTATTAAAGATATTGGATTATGTCAATTTAATTTTAAAATAACTATATTTATTAATTGAAAAAAAATCTGTTTGAGTGTATTATCAATTCAATAAAAATGAGGTGTTCTATGATAAACAGTTTGCTAAAATATAGAGGGTTTGCCTTAAATGCTATTAAAGAACAGTACGCTTATAAATTTAAAGCTATGATTTGGGTTATGTATGATATGATATTATTGTTTGTTCAATATTTTTTGTGGAAAGCGATATTTGATGCAAATGGCGGCAGTTTATATGATATTTCAATTAAGCAGTATGTTAATTATATAGTTGTCGGTATGGTTACAGCACGGTTTTTAGTCTGTTTTATTGACGGTGTAATAGCTGATGAGATAAAAAGCGGTAATATAGCGATGAATTTCATTAAGCCATACAGCTATATTCTCATGAATATAGCAAAACAGGTCGGTGTTGTGGTGGGTGGCATTATTGCTTTGACTCCGCTTCTTATTGTTTCTTTTTTATTAGTCGGTTTTATTGATGTAAGTTTATTAACAGTTTTTTATTATATCATCAGTGTTATTTTGGCTTTTTTTATAATAATATTTTTTAATCTGATTCTCGGGATTTGTGCTTTCTGGATTACCAATTATTGGGGGCTTCGATTACTTAAATGGCATTTTTTTGTTATATTTTCCGGTGAGATGATTGCGATTACTATGTTTTTCAAAATAGCTGAAAATGGTATTAAAAACTTTCCGATTTCTGTCTCAGAGCCTATTATACAAGGTTTTTTTAAGATTCTCGGTATTATGTCCTACTGTCTTCCGTTTCAGGCGATGGGTTATACACCGACTGCAATTTTTACCGGTTTGATTACGGGAACTCACTCAATTCTTTTGCATCTCGGTTTACAGGTTATTTGGGTTGTGGTTATGCTGGTTTCGCTGATTCTGATCTGGAATGTTGCTAAAAAACAAGTTACTGTCTTAGGAGGCTGAATGTTAAAATTTTTTAGAATGTATAGTGCTTTTATTAAACAGCAAATTAAAACTCTCATTGAATATAAAGTTGATTTTCTTCTTGGTTTCATAGCATTAGGTGTCAGTCAGATTTCAACTTTTTTGATAATTTTGGCTGTATTTACACAAATTAAGTCAATTGCAACATATTCATTTGATGAAGTTTTGCTTTTCTTCGGATATTCACAAATTATCAGGGGTATTGATCATATTTATAATGATAATATCTGGGTTACTGCCTGGAATAAAGTAAGAGACGGTTCATTCAGTAATTATCTTATACGACCAATTAATGTAATTACTCACATTATTATGGAGCGTTTTCAGTTTGATGGTTTTGGAGAAGTGGTTATCGGTTTGATAATTTTTTTCTATGCTAAAGCAAAAGTTGGTCTGGTGCTTGGTTTTTCAGGGAGTGTAACTCTTGTATTTTTTATACTGTGCGGGTTAGCTATTTATTTTGCAATTAAATTGGCTACTTGCGCCGTTTCATTCTGGACAGTTTCAAGTGGTGAGTTTATGTCTGTTATTTATGAAGTAAATACATTCACTAAATTTCCGTTGGATATATACAAAAATTTCTTTTTAAAGAATTTACTGATTTATTTATTACCATTTGCTATTGTCAGCTATTTTCCGATAGCTTATTTTTTAAGAGACAGCAGTTTTTTAAAATCAGTATTAGGATTTGATTATCATTATAAAGAGTTTATGATTGTATTTATAGGTGTCGTTTCAGCTTTATTTTTATCATTTAGTTTCATGATCTGGAATATCGGTGTTAAAAGATATAATGCAACAGGATCGTA
This sequence comes from Spirochaetes bacterium GWE1_32_154, assembly GCA_001829315.1. Lineage (GTDB taxonomy): Bacteria > Spirochaetota > GWE2-31-10 > GWE2-31-10 > GWE2-31-10 > GWE2-31-10. The sequence continues at coordinate 634,788 of MIAY01000001.1, forward strand.
ATTAAAAAAGGAGTTTGTGTATGATAGAAGTTTCAGGATTATCAAAAGAATTTAAGATATATAAAAAATATGAAGGTTTCAAAGGTGCTGTAAAGTCTTTGTTTTCTTCAGAATATTCAGTTAAGAAAGCAGTTGACGATATGAATTTTCATATTGATGAGGGTGAGAGTGTTGGTTATATCGGCGTTAATGGAGCCGGTAAGTCAACGACAATTAAGATGATGACAGGGATTTTAACCCCTTCTCACGGATATTGTAAAGTTAACGGATTGGTTCCCTATGAAAATAGAAAAGTTAATGCGAAAAACATAGGTGTCGTTTTTGGACAAAGGACTCAGTTGTGGTGGGATTTGCCGGTATCCGAGTCGATGAATATTTTACGTGATATTTATGATATACCGCATGCACAATTTAAGTCAAAACTCGGGTATTTAAAAGAGTTGTTAGGTCTTGGTGAATTTTATCTGACACCGGTGAGAAATCTGAGTCTCGGTCAGAAGATGAGAGCTGATTTTGCAGCATCACTTCTTCATGAACCTAAAGTTCTGTTTCTCGATGAACCGACAATCGGTTTGGATTTACTCGTTAAAGATAACATCAGATCAGCAATTCGCCATGTGAATGAAACAATGAAAACGACGGTTATATTAACAACACATGATCTTGCCGATATAGAAGAAATTTGCAGTAAAATCATTGTTATTGATGATGGTAAAAAGGTGTATGAGGGGAGTGTAGCTGATTTAAAAAAGCAGTATAATAAATATAAATTAGTTAAGTTTGAATTAAAACCGGGGCAGACAGTGAGTAATAATTCTTTATTTAATGCCAGTTCTGATGATATACAAACAATCGTTGAAAATGATTATATAACAGTACAATTTCTACGGGATAAATTCGAAATAGCAGATATAGTATCAACTGTTTTGTCTAAATTCCAGATTCGTGATATCACAATAGAAGAGCAGGGAATGGAAGATATAGTAAAAGCGATTTATCAGAGAAAATAGTTTCTTCTTGTTATGTATCTAAAAAATGTCTATATTGTTATGAGATGTATGGAGATAAATACGATGAAATTGTTAACCGGTTTATTTTTTATGTTACTATTGATTTCGTGTGTTGTTCAAACAGATAAGGTAGATGATATCGTAAATGATCCGGTTCCTTCTTTGCCTCCTGTTCTTAGTGTTTTCGACACCATTGAAACGGATGGTTTTTTATTAAAATGGACGGCTGTCCCGAAAGTGACTGAATATACTATATATGAGTCGGCAGTTGATAGTGATGCTGATTATACTGTTCTTGATACAACAGGTGATACTTTGTATAAAAAAACCGGTCTTTCGCCAAATACAGGTAAATATTATAAAATTGAATGTGTTGTTGACGGGAAATTACTCACATCTAAATCTGTCCGTGCGGAAACTGCCGGAGTACTTACAAGTACTGGTGATATAACAGATCTAACAACTGATGCTAAAGGAATATTAACAACATTCGATTCAACAAAGAATAAAAAATCACCCGAAGAACTTATTGTGTTAACGCTAAATCTTCATACCTATCAGGAAACTGCCCAGGATGAAAAATTTGACATAATTGTGAAAGCAATTGCTGAGTATGATGTTGATTTAATCGCATTTCAGGAATGTGCTCAAAAAAAAGACAGTCCATTTATCGATGGTTCTACAACAATACGAAATGATAATATGGCATATATTATTACAAAGAGACTAAAACAGTATTATAATCTTGATTATGATTTTAAGTGGGACTGGGCTCATTATGGCTGGAGTGTATACGAAGAGGGGGTTGCTGTTGTTTCAAAACATCCGATTACCGCTTCACAATCAACCTGGATTTCAACAAGTGCATCCACATCAAGCATTATATCAAGAAAAGCTGTTTATTCGTCAGTTACCCACCCTGATTTTGGAAGAATCAATTTATTTTCAGCACATCTTCACTGGCGAACAACTATTAATAATGATCAGACTATTCAAATACAAAATCTGCAGAAATTTGTTAATGACAATACAGGTGATTCTGTTGCTACATTTGTTTGCGGTGATTTTAATATGCAACCGACTGAATATGCACCATGGGATGAGGGGTATAATGCAATGACTGATTCCGGTGAATTTATTGATACTTTTTATGTTTATAATCCTGCTGCTAATGATATGCCGGAACAGTCAAAATATGATACCGTAAAAGGTGATACTCCCGGAAGAATTGATTATATATTCATGAATAAATTAGCGCAATTTACAGTTATCAGCTCACAGATTATTTTCACACCTGCAATTTTAGGAACGGTGACAGATCATTACGGCGTGTTAACAAGACTTGAATATAGTGGTATTATTGACTGATGCATTTGTTACGCAATGACAAAACCATTTTTACCGTTTGCTTTTGCCTGATATAAAGCTTTGTCGGCGGTAACGAGAAACTCACTTACCGTCCTGTCTTTTACAGGCAGAACATCGGTAATACCGATGGAGCAGGATATTAAATTCTTTTGTGGAATATCTGGAGTGTATCCTAATAATTTTGAAATTGGTTTTATAAAATGGTTTTTCTTTTTTAATAATTCAAATATTCTACTGGCAACTTTGACCGCATTTTCTTTACTTGTTTCAGGGAGTAATAAAATGAATTCATCACCGCCAAGCCGGGCTATGTTATCAATATCACGAATAGACTCCCGTAATAATTTTGCATATTCAACAAGAATAAGATCTCCAATATGATGGCCGAATGAATCATTAAAGAATTTAAAATTATCAAGATCAATAAATAATAATGAAAAAACCGACTTAGGTTCTTTCGGATATCGTAGAATTCGCTTGTATTCAAATTCCATAACTTTTTCAATTTCCATTCGATTATTTAATCCGGTTAATTTGTCTGTTTTTGCCGATTTAATTAATGCTTCTCGTGTTGAAATCAGTTCAATAGCCGATGAAAATTGTGTTAAGAAAATATTGAGTATTCTTTTATCATCTTCATTGATTTGTTTTTGATCTTCTGTTGAAAGAAGAATAAGAGAAATTGATGTTTTATTTGTTGCAGTATTTGCTAAAAATAATAATGATTTATATTCACTGTTCAACCCTATTTTGATACATTCGGTTTGATTTAAGAAAATATTCATTCTATTTTTACTTTGTAATAACAAAATGAAATCTTTTATAGACATTAATGAAATGTCGTTTTCCTGATGATTTGAATAATGTTTACTCTCTGAAAAACTTATTATCACGGTGTCGTATGGAAAAGAATTTTCAAGTAATTTGATTGATTCATTAATAAGATGTGTTTTCGTATCGTCAAGTATTATAAGATTTTGAAACTTACTGATAAAATCTATTTCATTAATTTTTTTGTGAAGTTCATTGAGATTTCGTTCTTCTTTTACAAATTCAATAACAGTTTGAACATCAAAATTATATGTTTTAATTTTAGGTTCTGAGGGTTTCTCATTAGAACTATCTAATTTATGAAGAAGCATTTTGTAGAAATAGGATAGAATTGAATATTCTTTACATAATTGTATTCCCTTATTCCATTCAATGACAGCTTTTTCTCTATTGCCTGTCTGCTCATACGCCAGACCAAATATATAATGTGCATAAATTAGAAATTGAGGGCTTTCTGAATGTCCATATTGAATTGCTTTATTCTGATACTCGGCAGTTAAATTGTTATCTTCATTGAGTGTCAATACAAAAAACCAATATAAAGGGCTAATTTGATGAATAATCTGATAGTTATTTAATCTTTTAATTTTTTGCATATAGTTCCAGGCAATTAAGTGATTTCCTGTGTGGAAATGACTTATTCCAAGTAATGAGTAAATTGAAATTCTTGATTGAAATGATAAATTCTCAATATGTAATAAATCCATAATCCGGACCATATCTTCGAGAAGTACAATTGCTGTTTTATATTCAGCAAGCATAAAATGAACTTTTGCCATATTGAACAAAGAGCTGCATACTTCAACAAAGTTTTTTGAATTATTAAGAAGTTTTATAACTTTGCGATAGTACATATATGCTTTTTCAAAATCACCAATTATAAAATAATTATATCCAATACTATTGTAAATTTTTGAAAGAGGAAATTTTTTGTCAGTTTTTATTCTTTTTGATATGTTTAAGAATTTATCTGATTTTATAAAGTCTTCAATTATTCCATAAATTCCTGCAATGACATGATACGAAATTGATATTCTATATATATTTTTATTTTTTTGAGCTTTGTTTAAACCTGAATAAAAATATCGTAATACTGTATTTTTCATGTCTCTGTCGTTTCGTAAAAATGCGTGCAGATACCCCCCGGATGTTAATGTAAAGGATAAAATGTTATTCCAGCTAAGATATTTTAATTTTGCTGCTAAAGTAATGAAAAGATTTGTATCAGATTGCGAAGTTTTAATATAAAACATAAGCAGGTAAGATAGAGTTGTGTATCGTTCTGATTTTAAATTTTCAGAAAGTTTTATTGATAATTGAGCAAAATAATGTGCTGAATCATACGAGTTATTATAATATTCTGATGCACCAAGAATTAAATATGTTTTCAATAACATTTCCTGGTCATGTGTTCTGTCAATTGCTTTCAGAAGGCTAGTACCACATATGTACGCTTCGCGAAAACGTCCTTGATAACATAATGCAATTGAATATTTAAGAGCTATTTTGTTATGTTTGTGTAGTTTTGTTGTATCGCTATCATCTAATTGATTTATATCAGCTAACGCTTCTTTTGCATATTTAATTGTATCTTCAAATGCAAGGAGAGTCATTGAATTTGTTATTGCATTTTCCAGTTCTTTGTATGAAAGTTTTTCATTTATTTCTTGTGAGATATGGATGTTATCACTTTCAGTTTTTAATAATTCTATACCATTACTATTGGATTTTCTATGTTCATAAGCAAACTGTATCAGTTTTTCAATAGAAAGCGGTTCGGTATTCTGATCAATCCTGTAAATGAGAATGAAAGCAATTTTAACGTCAGTTTTTTCCATTATTTTTTTTATAAATTCAGCAGTTGAAACCGGAAGATTTTGAGCATTGTTTATATAAAAAATAGTTTTTTTATTCTGGATTGATATAAGAAATATATCAATTAATAAAGTAAGCATTTCTGATTGTTCATAAAAAACTTCTTCAATTATAAGAGGTTCGTCTCTTTTAATCGGGGTTCCTCTAAAAAAGGAATCAAGTATAATAAAATGAAGAGGATATGCCAAATTTCTGAGAATTGTATCATTATCAATATCACTCGTATACCATTCAATAATTGAAGAAAGAAAAGGTTCAAAACTTCCGGTATAATTATTTGTAATTGAGTGATTATGTATTGTAACTGTTTCCTCATCAAGTTTAAAAGAATCAATGTAGAAATCATCAGACTCTGAACTATTAATCAAGTAGAGTTTTACTGGGTGATTACCGCTGAAAAAATAATTTAAAGAACTATGTAATATATTTTTATAATTATTATTCATCAATAACTCCGGTAATTATAATTGTAGTGCATCGAAATATCTTTTATAAAACCTATTTTCTATAATTGTTTATGAAGTACATCATAGACATTATATAAAGTAAATGGTTTTTCAATTGTTCCAATAACCCCTAATTCAAATAATTCGGTGAGCCTGTCGTCAAATTGAAATCCGGTTAAAATAAATACTTTAACACAATTATTAATTTTTTTTAATTCTTCATAGATTTCTTTTCCTGATAATTCCGGCATATTTAAATTAAGAATAATAGCTTTTATAGTAGATACATTCTTCTTATAGAATTCTATTGCAACATAGCCATTTTCAGCAACATCTATTTCATAACCAATTTCTTCAAGAATTTCTTTTAGTGTTTCCCGTATAACTTGTTCATCATCAATTACAAGGATTTTACCCGTATCTTTTTCAATTTTTCGAGTAACATCTAAATTCAGGTTCTCTGATTTGTTATCAATTAATGCAGGCAAATATACAGAAAATTCTGAACCGACTTTTTGCTCTGAATAAACATCAATAATGCCTGAATGTTTGTCGATTATATTGTAGGATATGGCGAGTCCAAGTCCTGTTCCTATGAATTCTTTTTTAGTAGTGAAAAATGGATTAAAAATTCTTTGGATAATTGATTTATCAATCCCGACACCGGTATCTTTTAATGAGAATACAAAATATTCTCCTTGCTTAACTGAGGGGTATTTATCACAGAAATATTTATCAGTAATAATTTTCTTTAATGATATTGTTAATTTTCCACCTTTTTTTTCTTCAGGGGGGCGCATTATTGTCATAGCATGAGCAGCGTTTATTGCCAGGTTAAGTAGAACTTGTTCAATTTGAGCTGAATTTCCTTTGATAAAAGCTGCAGCTGAATAATATAACGGTATAATTTCAATGGTTTTATCAAGCGATGTTTCAATGATTTCTATGATCGTTTTCATTATCTTATTTAGATCAATTATGTCATATTTAATATCCTGTTTTCTTGATAAAGAAAGAAGTTGATTGATAAGAGTGCTTGCTCTGGAACACGCGTGAGATATTGTTTCCATGTAATTCAGTAATTTATCGTTTTCTATAGGATTATGATTTTCTATTTTATACTTGATAATTGATGCAGCTCCGGTAATACCGGATAAAATGTTATTTAAATCATGGGCTAAACCGCCTGCAAGAGTGCCGACCGTTTCCATTTTTTGTGATTGGAGTAACACTTCCTCAGCTTGCTTTGTTTTAATAATTTCAACCTCAAGGCTTTTGTTTGCAATTTGAAGCTCTTTTGTTCGTATCGATATTTCCTGTTCAAGATAATTTCTATATGCTTCCATTTCAAGGTGAGTTTTTACCCGGGCAAGCACTTCTTCTTTTTGAAATGGTTTGGTGATATAATCAACACCGCCGGCTGAGAAAGCTTTTTTCTTATATTCTAGCTCTGTATGTGCAGTTAAGAAAATAATCGGAATTGATTTTTTAGACGGGTCATTTTTTATTCTATTGCACGTTTCTATGCCATCCATTTCCTTCATACTGATATCGAGCAGGATTATATTGGGAAGTTTTTTATTGATAATTTCAATCGCTTCTTTTCCGCTTTGAGCTACACTAACGATAAAACCTTCTTCCATAAGGATAGTACCAAGTACTTTTATATTTTCTAAAGTGTCATCAACAATCAATACATTATTTCTACCATTTGTTTTTATATCCATTACGTCCTCTTTTATTGAAATATTTATATAGTTATAGTTTTAATTAATTCTTTAATCATCATTTTAATATTTTCAATATCAAAATTCTCTGCATGCTGTTTTAATGTAATACTAAAATGAGAAAGATCGGTTGATTTATAATTATTACCCAATTCTTTTAATTCATCAGAGAATTCTAATATCTGGTTTATTGACATTTTATCAAGTATATCAATAATTGTTTTTTCTTTTTTTGCTAATAGTTTGAATAATGTCTCATTTTGTCTGATTGCTTCAAGGTTGTATGACGAAGAATCTTTTTCAGATTCTAATGATTGTGCAGAACTTTCAGATTCTTTATATTCAATAAATTTCATAATGGATTCAATTAATTTTTGTTTGCTAACAGGTTTAGTTAAGTAGTCATCAGTAATTTTTTTTACTTGTATTTCCTGTTGTTTCATTACTGATGCAGTAACGGCAATAATTGGAATTGAATTAAAATCTTTGCTGTTTTTAAGAAAATCAGTTACTTCGTACCCATTCATAACAGGCATTTTCATATCCAGGAGGATAAGGTCAATTCGATTATTTTGTACTATTGAAACACATTCTTCACCATTTTCAGCTTCAAGGAATTTAAAGTCAAAATTTTCAAGCATACCAATAAGCATATCCCTATTAAATTTAATATCATCAACAATAAGAATTGTAGACTGCTTAAATACAACTGAATGAGTTTTAAAAACCGGATAATTATCTATAATGTGATGGGGCGGTATTTTGATATTTTTTATTGTAAAAGAAAATGTGCTGCCTTTTCCTGTTAAACTGGTTAATTGAATAGTTCCGTGCATTAGTTCAACAAGTTGCTTTGTTATAGATAGTCCTAACCCGGTTCCGGGGAGGGTGTTTTTTATATTATTCTTAATTTGAGTGAATTTTTGAAATATTTTTTTTTGTTCTTTTTCCGGTATACCAACTCCCGTATCGGACACTGAAATAGTAAGGTCTGCCAGATTTTCATTTTTAATTGAACATTCTGTATTGAGTATGATAGAACCAGTTTCAGTAAATTTTAATGCATTACTTATAAGATTAATAATAACCTGTTTAATTTTTGCGTTATCAGCTAAAATAGTTTTCGGACAATCGTCATTGATATTGAGTATAAATTCAATTCCTTTTGATTTTATAGCCGGACAATAAATTGTATAAATTTCATTTAATAAATTATTTATGGAAACGATGGAATAGTTTAGTTCCATTTTACCAGCTTCAATTTTTGAAATATCCAGAATATTGTTAATCAGTTCTAACAAGGATTGACCGCTTTTTTGAATAGAATGAAGATATCCTAAATATTTGGAATCTTCGATTTTCTCTAAAAGGATCTCGGTGAAACCAAGAATTGCATTCATAGGTGTTCGTATTTCATGACTCATATTTGCAAGAAATTCACTTTTAGCACGATTGGCTGATTCTGCTTGTTCTTTCGCTTTTTCTAATTCTTTACCAATTTCTATTTTATGACTGATTTCGACTTCAAGTCTTCGGTTTGAGTATAATACAATTCCTGTTATTAATGAAAATAGTAACAGGACAATACTTATAACAATAAACAATGTTCTCCAGTTAGTACTGTTGACATAAAGAGGATTTATCCATTTATCAATAATAAGTTGTTTTTCATTTTTAGTAATATTTTTAAGCATTTTATTTAGAATTGATGTTAATGCAGGTAAATCTTTTCTTACTCCTATCGATAAATCAAAATTATAAGAAGTAGTTGCTGCAACTTTGAGATTTTTTATGTTATATTTTTTTATCGCAAAATCAAAGACTGATAATGTTTCTATAACTGCATCCGCATTATTTTCAGAAACTGCTTTAATTGCTTCAAGAGAATTTTTATAATAGATGATTTTTATATCAGGATGATCTCTTTTTAAGTATATATCAGTAATAAAATTTCTAACTGTTGCGATTCTTTTTTCTTTTAAATCATTGAGTCCATTAATAAAAGGGTAATTTTTTTTTGTTATTACAAAAAAAGGAAATGATATATAAGGCTCTGTGAATAAGAGAAATTTTTGTCTTTCCGGAGTTTTCACAACAGCTGAAATGATATCGATTTCTTTGTTTTCTATTTTCGAAATTGTATTGTCCCATGTAATATTTCTTACAGGTTGAAAATCTATTTCAATTTGTTTGGTAATCAGTGATATTATATTCGATACAACGCCGGAATATTCATCTTTAGAGTTTATATATTCAATCGGTGGCCAAAAAGAATTAATTCCCATAAGTATTGATTTATTTTTTTTTATCCATTCAATTTCATTTTGAGTCAATTCGTATGTTGCTTTGTCAAGGGGAATGCCATATGAACTCGACTGTAAATAAGAATTAATGATTTTGTAATAAGCTGAGTTCTTATCGCTTTTCATTTTAATTAAATTTTTATCAATAGCTTCAATAAGTTTATTTGAGTTGATATTTTGAGGAAATGCAAATTTAAGTTGGCTTGGATTAAAAAATACTGTTGTAGGCATAATTGAATATCTGTTTTCATTAAGCGTGCCAAATAATCTGTTGACAACTCCCGAATCTGCAACTCCTTTATCTATGAGATTAAATACTTCTTCATAACTATCAACCTCTATAAGAGTACACTGAATATCAAATTGTTTAATAATACTTTTAATCCCGCCGAATCCCTCAGTATGTATACTGCCTTTCATAACAGCTATTTTTGAATCATTCATATCAAGAAATGAATTTATCTGGATATTGGGTTTAGAATATACAACAGCCCAATTGACAAAAATAGTTTCATTGTTAAATAAAAACTGCTTATTTCGTTCTTCAGAATATGCAACATCAGGCATAATATCAATTTCACCTTTTGATAGCATTTTCAAACATTCTTCCCAGGTTCCTTCAATGTATTGTATATTCCATTGTTCATTTTTAGAAATTTCAAGCAAAATATCCGGATACATTCCAATTATTTCATTTGAACTATTTTTAAAAATTTTAGGATTATTTTCATAATAACCGACTTTTATTTCTTTCGGAAAATCATTTGCTTTAGTATATAATGATATATGGAGTGCTGAAAATAAAATAATGTAAAAATATAATTGTTTCATATAAATCCTGGTGAAAAATATCTATGTGTATTATACTATATAAAATAAAATAATTCAGAAAAAATAATAAAATAATAGCGCCGGAGAGATATATGAATATTTTAACATTAAATTTTAGTCCAAAAGGTGAGAAATCTGTAACATATCAATATTATTTATTTGCAAAACAATATTTTAAAAAAGATACTGATCAAATAGAGGATCTTATGATTGGTAAAGAGTTTTCTATATTCAGGACTGATGCTTTATATAAAAAATCAGTTTGTGAAAAAATACAACGGGCTGATATTATTTATGTAATCTCCCCTGTGTATGCCTATTTACTACCCGGTCAATTTTATGACTTTTATAATTCTGTAGAAGATTCTGCATTTGTCGGGAAAAATGTTTTTGCAATAATTAGTTCTGCGAAAGTGCATGATGACATAACTATACAGGACTTTTATAATTTCTGTCATGAAAAAAAAGTTGGACAATATAATATAATAAGTCTTGATATGGATTTGAATGATGAAAAAAAAGTAAAAAAAGAAATATGCAGTTTTATTTCATATAATAATTTTCTTTTAACCCCTGAGATTATGAATTCAAATGATGAGAAAATTGTAGTGCTCACAGATAATGATGATAATAATGATATAATTTCTACTGTTTTTAACACTCTCGGAAAAAATATACCTGTTGTAAATATTGTTAATCGAAGAATAAACTATTGTCGCGGTGATTTGTCGTGTATGTTGGATAAATGCATTTATCATAATGATGATTTTGAAGAAATTTTTGATTTTTTATTAAATAGTTCTATTATAATTTTCAGTTTTTCCGGTTCAAGTTTTTCCGGTATTCTTAGGTCATTTTTTAGCAGGGCATTGAGTGTCGGGCAACATCATGAGTCGTTACCGGATAAACAGATGATTTTTATTAATAGAGAAAATTCAAATCTGATAAACGACTGGATAAAATCATACGCAGAAATGCAGTCATCACATTTGGTTGGGATAATTAATAAAAACACCACTATTTTTGAAATCAATTCAATAGTTCAAAAAGCATTATGGTCATCAAAAAATAATTTTATTCCACCGTGTACCTATTTAAAAAAAGGCGCATATAGTATTTTTCGTGAAGTTGTAAACACATCAGGTTATGTAATGCCACACGATATAGATCATTTAACTAAACAAGGTGTAAATACTTTACGAATAAAACTATTTAAATTTATCAATTTTTTTTTAGTATTAAAACCGATTAGAAAAAGGCTAATAAAAGTAATACCCGATATAATGATGAAAAAACAGAAAAAACTATGGTGGTAAAGATGATGTTTTTTCTTGAAAAAATTATTGCTCAATCGCAATCCAGAATAACATAAAAGGTTCTATCTTTTGACTGTCAATAGCATCCCAATATTCTTTAGCAATAGTTCCATTTTCTAAATACGGCATATACAATACTATTTTATCTTCAGTTACAGTCATTCTTTTAAACCAGATTAGATTGTTATGAATATCTTTTGTGTCAGCTTCAATATCAAGTATTCCGCCATTGAACTCAACATAATTTAAATCTCTTGTTGTTGATCTGTCAGTTGTGTTATCTTTGATTGCTTCATATTCTACTGATTTTTGCAATGAATTTGCACCGGGAAAAGCATCAACTATTGTATAGTCATTATTACCGCCCCATTGAGTTGGTCTTTGAGTGGCAAATACAGCAATTCTTGCACCCGGCCGTAATAATAAAAAATTTGAATTAATTGTATTTAATGTAATAACAACAGATTTATCAGCTGCATTCCATGTAACATCATACTTTTGTTCTTCAGTTGAATCAGGTGAGACCCTTTTGTATAGTTTATTTTCAAATGCTAATGGCATTAATACTTCATTATCAACAGTTGCATCTTTATCAGGTTGAATATTCATACCGATAAAATTTGAATCATAGTACAGTATTTGTGAATATTCAAAAAGACTCCATGTGTCCGGGTCTGTCTCTGCAGCACCATCCCACAATCTGTTAACTAAAGAACCATTATTACTCGATGCTTTTATGTGGATATTTGGTCGCCAATTTACAAAGCGAATACCCGGTAATCCCCAGAATTCAGCAACTGTACTCACATTGGATTTTGTATATATATAGATAGTTTTTTTTACTTTATTAATAATTGGTTCAGGACAGGAAATAAGAAAAATTAATACTGAGGAAATGATAAATGTTAAAATAATTTTTTTTGTAGTTTTCATAGTATAAGTATTACAGTAAAAAGATAATTAATCAATAGTTATTTTTTTATTTATTTATTAAGGCTCTATTGCATTATATTTTTTAATGAAGTACCATTTTATATAAATATTAATATGGCTATTTCGGAGGAATTTTATGAAAATCTTCTATTATATACTGCTTATAATTTCTGCTTTGATAATTTCTTGTTCTCCTCAAGTTATAATAGAGGAAGAAATTGTTTATGAAACAATTACGGGGCAATCAGAGATTATTGATCCTGATCAGGTAAAAAAACCACTCATTTCACCATTGGGCGGGGTTTTTTTTAATGAGCAAGAAATTGAATTAACATGCGAAACTGAAGGTGCTATTATTCGATATACAATTGACGGCACAAATCCATCTCGAACCGAAGGTGTAATCTATTCAACGCGGTTTCGTGTCAATATATTTAAAATACTGAAAGTCATTGCGTATAAAGATCCGTTAAAAGACTCCAATATAGTAAGAAGTGCATATTCATTTAAGGTTGGTGGTATAAATTATACTGCTGATGGAAATGATATTAATTCTGATCTTATATGTTATTCTGATCTATCACTTGATATTTCAAATGCAACTGACGGTTCTGTGATTTATTATACTACAGATGGTTCTATGCCTTCATCAACATCAAATATGTATACAACTCCGTTAACGCTTTCAAATGATATTACGATCAGATCAATCGCATATAAATACGGATGGTCATATTCAGAAACAAAAACAACCCGTTTTACTTTTGTTACAGAACCACCGCTTTTTTATCCGGTTAGCGGAAATTATGATTCAACAATTGATCTTGTTCTGTCTCCTGCAATTTCTGGTGCTGATATTTATTACACATTGAATGGTGATGTACCTGATACGAGTTCTGATAAATATACGGGGGCGTTTTCAATTAATAAAACAACAAGAGTTAAGGCAATAGCCTGTAAATCGGGTATGCAGAATTCAGTCGTTGCAGAAGCTACTTATACATTTAAAACAATTACGCCAATTATAACCCCGTCAACCGGTGTTTATAATTCAAATCAAATGGTTTCAATCACTTCAAGTCCCGATGCTTTAATTTACTATACAATTAATGATACAACTCCTGATATAAATTCGACCATATATACAGCACCGATACCGGCTGTAAATGGGACAATAATTAGAGCAGTTGGATATAAAACAGGGTTTGAAACGTCTTCTATAAATAAAGCATCATATGCCATAAACTCAAATTTAACACAACTAAGTACTCCTGTAGCGGATAAAGCAACCGGTTCATATCTGAATGAAGTCACGATAGATTTGACAAGTGATGCCGGTTCTTTTATAAAATATACCCTTGATGGAACAACGCCATCGTTGGATAATGGTCTTATGTATGAGAATCCAATATTGATTAATAAAACAACACAATTAAAAGCGATCTCCTATATGGAAGGTTCTGCATTTTCTGAATTGCTTAGTAACAATTATGTGATTACCGGGACTGTTTTAAACCCTGAAATAATTTCTCTTGAGGATAATCAAATTTGTTCCGGGGCTGTTAAACTTGAAATTGATAATCCGACAAGCGAGGCAATTACGCGGTATACTATAAATGGTGCTGAACCGACTGAAACTGATTTTGTGTATAACGGCCCTGTTTCTCTTGTCAGTGGAACTTCCACGCTTATCATTCAAGTAAAATCATTTAAACCGGGATGGACTCCTTCAGGCACAATAACCCGTACAATAACATTTAAATTACCCGATCCCAATTTTAATCCTCAGGATGTTAAATTCAACAAAGTAGCAAATGTAATTATTTCGCAGGCAGTATTAGGTGCGGAAATAAAATATACAGTAGATGGAACTGAACCGTCCTCTTCACATGGGTTGGTTTATAATGGAGAAATTCTAATTTTAGATAAAACAACAACAATAAAAGCGTTTTCATCAAAATCAGGATGGGAAAATTCAAATATTAGTACCGTTACTTACACTTTAACTCAATAAATTTGAAAAATTTTATGAAAAATTTAATTAAAATAAAATAATTGTTGTTTTTGTAGAAATTAAGGTTATAATAGTATTAGACAAAGGAGGTCTCTATGTTTAATACTATTAAACAGTTTATGTTTTTATCATTGGCAGTTTTTTTAATCGCCGGATGTACCAGTTCTTCGATCATCCCAGACGATAATGTCGCTATTAATGAAGTTACCAGTGAAGATGAAGAAATTGTTATAGATATCGCGGATAAAGCAATTGGTGCTGTATATCCGACACCAAATACTTTAGTAAATTACAGTCCTCGTGATATGGCTACGTGGGGAACCGCTACGTGGGCTTTGGGTGCAAACTACACCAATGGTACAAGCACAACATCAAATTACATAACATTCGCAGTATATGCTCCGGATGCTACAAAAATGATGCTTGAGATTTACACTAACGCAACGGGTTCCAATGCTTACAAAGAATACTGGATGGCTAAAGGTTCTGACGGCATCTGGAGGGCAAAGATTTATTGTACTTATGATGCAAGAATGTACGGTTATAGAGCA
>MIAY01000002.1 GCA_001829315.1 Spirochaetes bacterium GWE1_32_154
TCATATTAACCCCTTTTGTTGTTTATACTATAAACATTTGTTTTGATAAAGTCTCCGGACTATCATGTCCGGTTCTTTATGGGGTCATTATACTATCAACTTCAAATTTCAAAGTGATAGTATTTCCGTCTAAATCGACAGCCACAACTTCGTGTTTTCCTTTCGCCGGTGAAACTTGCATTTTGTGTATACCTTTCGTCTCTCCCAGATATTCACCATCAAGATGCCAGTAAAGAGTTGAGGCTGAATTTCTATGAACAATTTCAAAAATACTTTTACCTTTCGATCCGTCGAGTTCAATTGGTATGAATACTTTGGGATTTTTTGTATTCGGGTAAACAAAACCCATAATCTGATTTACCGGTTTATCTTTTTCAGGAGGCGGTTTTTTATAGGATGGATTTTTCTTCCGGTAAAAATACTCCTCAATAGGCGGTAATATAAAATAATTTCGTTGAATCATTTTTGAAACCGGATAATTTTCACTTGTTACCTGATATTTTTCATCAGCGTCAAGGTGAATCGTTTTATGAAACTGGCAGGTATCAGAACGCTCACTGTTTCGGGGAACTTTTCTGACTTCAGAAGCATCACAAAATCGTGAGGCGATAAACCCGGATTCCTTACAAACCGGCATTTCAATCATATCAGCAACCGGTTCAGAAAACCACCCTTTATCAGGTAAAATAGTATGTATATCAAGAAGTATCGGGCCTGCTGCAGTTACACCGGTGATTTCCGGACGGCCTTCTCCCGATGCATTACCAACCCAAACGGCTATAATAAATTGCGGAGTCACTCCAATTGCCCAGGCATCTTTATTCCCGTAGCTCGTTCCTGTTTTCCATGCAATGGGTTTTGAAGATGAAAAATCACGCCATCTGTTTTCTTCGTTCGGTCTTGAAACTTCTTTCATTGCCTTAAATGTAAACCAGACGGCAGCCGGGGAAATGTGAGCATCAAATGTTTTATTGGTATGATGTGCAATATACTTATTAGCGTAAAAAAAAGGTTTATTATCAGTCTGATATTTCAATGTTCTCGCCATTCCGGCATATACTGCAGATAACTCCCACAAATTTGTTTCTGCACCACCTAATATCAGGGTTAATGAGTAATGGGATGGTGAATATGGCAGTGAAATACCGGTTTGCTTGAGGCGATGATGAAATTTCTGATAACCATACGAATGAAGCAGGTAAACAAATGGAATATTGAGTGATTTTGTCAACGCTTGAGAAGCCGGAATGACGCCTGAGAAATCATTGTTAAAATTCTGCGGGGCAAAACCTTGAAAATTTAATGGAATATCAGGAATCAACTGATCGGGTAAAAGTTCACCTTCATCAAGCATACATGAATATAACAATGGTTTCAAAATACTTCCGCTACTTCGTGCTGCTCTAATTATATCAACGGCATTGCCCCGGTTGTCCGATTGAGCCCCGGTGGTATTCCCGATATAAGCAAGAACATTACCGCTGTCAACATCCAACACAAGAGCTGCTGCATTAAAAATTCTTGAATTCGCCAGATTTTTTCCGTGTCTGTTGACAATCGAATCGACAGACAGTTGAATATCTCTATCAATCGTTGTAGTGAGCGACTTTCCTTTGAAACCTTCCTGTATTGCTCTTGAAAGTAAATGATATGTATTTTGTGGTATTGGATATGGCTTTTCGGGTAGTGGCTCAAAAAGTGCTGCCTGATATTCATTGTCAGTTATTGTTTTATTCTTTAGCAATCTCACAAGAAGCCGGTTTCTTTTATCTAAAAGCTGCTGATTATTTTTCCCGGGATATATCATCGCAGGATTATTGGGTAAAATTGCAAGCAGTGCCGCTTCAGCCCAGCTTATCGTGTCAGGCTCACGACCAAAATAACGCCAGGTAGCAGCATCTAATCCGACTACATTTCCGCCAAAAGGTGCATGAGAACTATAGAGTGACAATAAATATTTCTTAGAATAGTTAATTTCATATTTAACTGATAGAATTGCTTCTATCAGTTTTTCATAGAATATACGCTTTTTATTTTTTCTTGATAAACGAACAACCTGCATGGTAATGGTACTTCCACCACTGACAATTCGTTTTGCTTTTGAATTTAAAACTACAGCACGTACAACTGCAAACGGGTCAACACCGGGATGTATGTAAAAGTTTTTATCTTCATACGTTATTAATGCTTTACGATATTTTTCAGGTATATTTTTTGATACAGGAAAACGCCATTGTTGATCGTTAGAAATAGTTGCACCAAGCAAATATCCATTAGCATCTTTCATAACGGTTGAATAGCTTGTGTCTTGAAAAGGTTTATGTACCGGATAGAAAATAAACAAAAAAATTACAATGAGAAAAAAGAAAAATATTTTTGGTAATTTTTTTCTACAATTCAACTAGAAAAAATACCAGCACATTGAAATACCGAATTTAGATTGTGCTCCAAAAACCATTCCCGCAGCTTTAGCTTGTGCTACTTCTACATTTTCCCCGGCGTCAGTTAATGAGCTTGACATTTCACTCCACCAGCCTGAGAATTCTTCAAAGTCTTTAATAATATACTGATAATAAGCGCCGATAGAAAAAAGTTTAAATTTAAAATCAAGCCCTGCTTTGATATTAATACCCGGTCTGAATGCAAAATTCTGGAATGTACCCCAGTTTGATTTCCATCTTTCAGCATTTGCAACACTTTCAGGATAAAACTGAAATGTAAAATTCACGCCACCCGTTATATACGGCATGATAAAATATGGTAGTCGTATACCGCCATTAAGTGAAACCATAAAATCAAGTCTTCCATTATAACTTCCATTCATCGGTAATAATGAAAGATCAACTTCTGTTATCATAAGATTCCATAAAGTTCGTAATTGAAGTGAATATTCCATACCGGCAAAAATATTAGCTATAATGATTGCTTTTTGATATGCTGTGCTTAAATTTTGTAATTTTTTAAAATCTGATTCACTCATAATCGCTTTTTGTTCGGTCGTTAAATTATCGTATGAAGTCCCTGTATTTAATGAGTCAACCGCTCCGGCCATTCTAAAGTTATTAGCAAGATTAAATATATTGGGAGTTGAAATTAAAGCTCCGAAACCGACCTGGAATCTTTTTTCAAAATTTTTCTTTGGTACAGAAAATGAAAAAAAAGTTATGAATGCAATTAATACAATTGCTAAATGTAATCTTTTCATTATAAAACCTTCCTTGTATATTTGTAATATAAAATATTATTTTAAATTTTGGTATATCAATGTTGATAATTCTAATTTAATTATATATTATTAACAAGTATTTCATATAAAAAGAGGTAGAATATGAGAAAATTAATTGTTTTGATTGTAGCATTTGCAATTATGACCGGTTGTAAATTAGATATATATCAGATTAGAGACGGGAAAAGAAAAGAGAAATTTATACCTGAAGTGTTTAATAATAACAACGGACATCTTTTCTGGTACAATCAAAAAGATAATAAAGGAAGAAATTTAAAAAATAATAACAAACAAAATATAATTTTTGATTACGATAAAGATACTATTATTTTTGTTCATGGCTGGCAGGGTGTCGGTTTTTTCGGATGGCTTAATCATTCCATGGTGAACGGGCCGGGCATTCTTTTTGCCCCAATATCAGGTTTAATTAGCTTTATGTATAATTTACCTAATAACGGAGCGAGTTTTCCTGATTTTAAGAAAAAACAGCAAACTCATAATGTAGCTAATTTTGACTGGCAAAACTATAATAATACAGCAAAAGAACATGAAAATAGTGAAGATTTAGTGTATTTAGAAGAAAACTTAAAAAAACCTCCTTTTACATGGCCTTCAATTCCCAAAAACCTGACAGATGAGATTGAATTGCTGGTAAATGATACAAAATATAAGGGTACTATTTATATTGTTGCCCATTCAATTGGAAATCAGGTTGTAATAAGATCATATTCAATGCTTTCTGATAAAGCAAAAGAACGTGTAAAAAATATTGTTTTACTTGATCCTTTTACTACGGTTCATTATCAATATATGAGTACCCGGGTTAAAGGTGATCATACCTGGCTAACCGGTTTAACATCGCCATGGATTAAAGAAGACCTGACTTCACTTTTACAATCATCAGATATAATAGAAAAGACCATTGTTATTCCATCTTCTGATATTGGTGTTTCCTGGGTTGAAAACTTTGCGAAACCGCTTAATATCACCGTAATAAATGAATATAAGAAAGGAATACCTGTTAATTTTTCATACGCAGGGACTACCAAAAAACTTCATAATAGTGTTTTAGACTGGTTTTTTCTTGATGAACGATATGATGGTCGTATGGGATTCAGATAAATAGAGCATTATTTGCAAGAGGTTTAATAGCCATTTATTTTATATATCTCTCAAACAGGTAAAAAATGCAAAAATATCATTCAATATCAGTAAAAATTATTTGTATAACAATAAAAGTTATATTTCTTATAATGTTATCAACAGGTATTGTAACGTATCTGACAGAAACGAAACAATCAAAAATTCTTATGGAAAAAGATGATACTATTACCCTAAAAAGACTTGCAAACAGTTTACGCCAGCCATTATGGAATTATGATAAAAAAGAAGTTGTTAACGTTGTTGAACTTGAAATGATGAATCCTGATGTTGTGTACATTTTGATTTATAATGATTGTGATGAATTTTATTATGGTCAAATGAAAAATGCTACAAATCAGATTGTTATCATTGAAAGTGAGAATGAGTTAGCACTACATGATAATGTTATTTATTCATTAAAAGTTCTTGATATTATTCGGGATTCTCAAAAGGCGGGATATATTAAAATTGCATTCAGCAGCTTTTCAATGCAGCAACGTTTAAAGAAAATTATTAAAAATATTATATTTCAAATATTGATTCTTACATTTTTTATAGTAATAATAATTTATGCAACGATTAACAAAGTGATTTTACAGCCAATATATATTCTTAATAGGGTAGTCGGCAGGTTTGCAGAAAAGGATTTTTCAGCCCGATTAAATAATATTCGTTTAGATGAGATTGGTACTCTAGGAAATAATTTTAATGCAATGGCATCTATAATAGAAGAATATGGTACAAATCTTGAAAAACTTGTTGAAAACCGGACAAAAGAACTTCGATTAATCAATCAGGAAGTAATAGAGCTTAATCATCAGATGAAAAATGAATTAATAATGGCACGAAGAATTCAGCTTGCTATAATACCGGTAAAATTTCCGGGTATAAAAAACTTTTCATTTGCCGGTATGTATGTTCCGATGAGTGATATTGGCGGTGATTATTATGATGCATTTGAAATAAGTGAGAATTTACTGGGGATCGTTATAGCTGATGTGTGCGGTCATGGTGTTTCTGCAGCGCTCATTACGACAATGGTTAAAATGGCATTTTCAAGTAATTCATCGGTTAATAAAACGACTGGGGAAATAGTTCACCAGGTTAACAGGCAACTTTTTGAAGTTATTGGTGGTATGGAATATTTGACCGCTTTTTTCTGTATCATTAATACGGCTACCGGAGAGTTGCAATATACCAATGCCGGGCACCCGGATATTTATCTGCAGAGCCATACCAATGAGATGAAAAAATTCAGAACCAATTCTCCTATAATTGGGTTTGATACCAATATTGACTTTCATACAAATTATGAACGTTTTGAAAAAGGAGATCGTTTGATTTTGTATACTGATGGAATAACGGAAACAAGAAATAGTAAAGGTGAATTCTTTAATGATATTTTTATGGAACTTTTAGAAACTAAGAAAAATGCAAAAGCAAATGAATTAATTGATGAAATTATTCTGAAAATAAATTTTTTCAGAGAGGATATTCCAACTTCAGATGATTTAGCATTATTGATAATTGATATTGGACAGTCGTAAGAATTTTAGTTAAAATCCACTTATGATAAGTTCTTGACCTTTTTACTATATTACTTTATAAATAACCATGCAAAAATACCTTATTACTACAAGGAAAACGCTTTGAAAAGTACACGAATAGAAGTAAAAAACAGACCGGAGTTTCCGGAAGACTCATCAATTTTAAAAACTATTAAGGAAGATGCTCATATTATAATTGACGCAGTTGAAACTGTAAAAGCGTATAATTTGCAAGGTGATTTCAAAGAAAATGAAATCAACCTGATACGAAATGATCTGCTTTCAGATTTAGTCTATCAGGAAAATAAAAACGGATGGAGTTATTATCAGGAACTTGATTATAATTTCGGGGTTGAAGTTGCTTATAAAAACGGAGTGACTGATAATGTCGGCAGGACAACTGCACAAGGAATCAGTTATATCCTTAATAAAGAGATTAATTTCAATTCTGTCAGAGCTTCAACAATGTATTTTTTTAAAGGAAAAGTAACTGAAGCCGAAATTAAAAAAATTGCTGAGAAAGTTCTATGCAACACATTAATAGAAGATTATTATATTTTCAATAAAGATTCATTTAAACCGGTTGAATATTTTAAAACAGCTCAAGCGCCGGAAATAACTGAATATTACAAAGGAATTGACTTAAATGTAACTGATGAACAATTAATGAAGATTTCTGAAGACGGGGTTTTGTCTTTTTCCCTTGAAGAAATGAAAATTATAAGAGAATATTATCTATCCCCGATAGTCAGTGAAGCCCGGAAAAATCTTGGTCTTCCTGCATCACCAACAGATATTGAATTGGAACTTTTTGCTCAGACATGGAGTGAGCATTGTAAACATAAAATATTTGCAGCTGATATAGAATATAAAAATGGTAGTGAAACAAAACAAATACATTCACTTTTTAAAACATATATTAAAGATTCTGCTGATAAACTCAGGAAAAACAGAAAAGATTTATTATCACTTTTTAAAGATAACGCCGGTGTCGTGCAGTTCAACGATGAATATGCATACTGTGTAAAAGCGGAAACTCATAATTCACCGTCTGCTCTTGACCCTTACGGTGGTGCAATGACAGGTATTGTCGGTGTCAATCGTGATATTCTTGGTACCGGTATGGGTGCATATCCAATATATAATACTGATGTATTCTGTTTTGGTTCGCCATTTACAGAGGATGAAAATGTACCGGAAGGTCTTATGCATCCACGAAGGATATTCAGAGGTGTTCACAGGGGTGTAAAAGACGGCGGTAATGAATCAGGGATACCAACGGTAAATGGTTCAATAACATTCGATGAATCATTTCTTGGAAAACCACTTGTTTTTTGTGGAACCGGCGGGATTTTACCGTTAAAATCAAATGGTAGAGATGCGTATGAAAAATATGTTAATCCCGGTGATTTAATTGTTATGTGTGGAGGCCTTATTGGTAAAGATGGTATTCATGGAGCAACTTTTTCATCAGCGCATCTGACAGAAGCATCACCGACTTCGGCGGTTCAGATCGGAGATCCCATAACACAGAAAAAAATGATTGATTTCACTCTTGAAGCACGGGATTTGGGTTTATACAGCGGACTTACTGATAATGGTGCCGGTGGTTTGGGCAGTTCTGTAGGTGAAATGGCTCAGTTTACTGACGGGGCAACTTTATATCTTGATAAATGTCCTTTGAAATATCCCGGTTTAAAACCATGGGAAATATTAATTTCTGAAGCACAGGAACGAATGACGATTGCCGTTCCAAAAGAAAGTATCGATCAATTTTTGGCACTTGCTAAAAGAAGATCGGTTGATTGTGCTGTTATAGGTGAGTTTACTGATAACGGAACAATTCAATGTTATTATAAAGATGCAATTGTATGTTATTTAGATCTTGATATGCTTCATGAAGGTAATCCAAAATTACAATTAAAAGCTGAATGGAAAGAAACGGTCGAAGTTAAAGTTTCATCGAAAGAAACTGATTTTAATCTCATGTTGAAAAAATTACTTGGAAGACCGAATGTTGCATCGAAAGAAAGCTGGGTTCGTATATATGACCACGAAGTACAGGCAAGAACAGTAAATAAACCTTTTACCGGTAAAGATAATGACGGACCGTCTGATGGGGCAGTTTTAAAAATATTCCCTCATTCTAATGAAGGTCTTGCAGTTACTCACGGGATTGTTCCGCGATATTCAAAGTTTGATACATTTCAAATGGCCGCTAATGCAATCGATGAAGCGGTGAGACAGGCAATTATTCTCGGTGCTGACCCTGACGCCCTTGTGGGGCTTGACAATTTCTGCTGGCCTGACCCGGTAGAAAGTGCAAATACGCCTGACGGGAAATATAAAATGGCACAATTAGTACGGGCGTGCGAAGCTGTTCATGATATTACCATTGCGTATAATTGTCCGTGTATTTCCGGTAAAGACAGTATGAAAAACGACTATCGTAAGGGAAGTAAAAAAATATCGGTATTACCGACTTTATTATTTACTGCAACAGGTATTGTTCGTGATATAACAAAAACAGTTTCTTTTTATTTTAAAAAACCTGAACAGTTAATATATGTAATTGGAGATACCAGAGCCGAGCTTGGGGCAAGTGAATATTTTGAAATGCTTAATATTAAGGAAGGCGCTGTTCCAAAAGTACTAAATCCTGAAGAAACATTTCTTGTATATAAAAAAATTGCAAAACTTATTGAAAAAAGATTGCTTGTGTCAGCTCATGATTTATCTGACGGCGGTTTATCAGTTGCTTTGTCAGAAGCAGCATTTTCAGGTAACACAGGTGCTGAAATATCACTTGATGCAATAAGTTCTCATTTGTCGGTTGAAGAAAAATTATTTAGTGAGACACCGTCAAGAATTCTGGTTACTGTTGATAAAGCAAAAAATGAAGAATTTCTTCAAGTTATCGGTGAAAAAAATGTGTTCTTTCTTGGAAAGACAACAGCACATGATATGCTCGTGGTAAAATCAGGCAGTAAAACAGTAATTAATGAGAAATTATCTGAATTAAAATCAATCTGGAAAAATAGTTTAACATTCTAAGGTTATGGAGCATAAAGTGAGTATAAAAACATTAATATTAACCGGGTATGGCATCAATGCCGAGAAAGAATTGAAGTGGGCATTTGATCTTGCCGGTTCAGAAACTGATATTATTCATCTTGAAGATTTAATAGAAAATAAATCAATTTTATCTAAGTATAATATTCTCGGGTTTGCCGGTGGTTTTTCATTTGGAGATCATATCGCCTCGGGAAAAGTTTTTGCAAATCTGATCAAGTATAATGTGTTTGAAGATTTAAAGAAATTTATTGATAGCGGTAAACTTGTAATAGGTATCTGTAATGGGTTTCAGGTTATTACAAAACTTGGTCTTTTACCTTCATTTGATAATTCGTATGAACCGGTTGTCAGTCTTACTGCAAATGATTCAGGACATTTTGAAGACCGATGGGTTACGGTAAAAGTTGAGAATAACAAATCGCCATGGTTACACGGTATTGATACATTGTATCTGCCTGTCAGACATGGAGAAGGTAAACTTATCACCAGAGATTCAGCGACATTAGAACGACTTAAAAAAAACGGTCAGGTTGCACTGCGATATACCAATAAAAAGAACCCTGACGATATGTCATATCCTCATAATCCGAATGGTTCATATTATGACATTGCAGGTATTACTAATGAAGCCGGCAATGTTTTCGGGCTTATGCCGCATCCTGAGGCGTATTACTGCAATGAATTACATCCTAATTGGACCGAAGGTGTTATAGAAAATAAAATCGGGTTGGATATTTTTAAAAATGCTGTTAACTATTTTAAATAGTTAAATAGCTTTTTATTATTTATGTTGACCATATTAATCAATTTTGGTAAAATCTTTTACAAATTTTAAAAATGGAATCTTATTATGAAAATATTATTGGTTTACCCGCATTTCAAAAAGTATCTTGAAACAAATCCAAGAATATTGGAAGCACTTGATTTTCCGCTTTACGCATCGTTTAAAACAGCCCCTTCTCTCGGGATTCCTATTCTTACTGCATTAACTCCCGATGAACATGAGCTTCATTTTGCGGATGGTAATTTAGAAGAAATCCCATATGATCAACATTTTGATTTGGTTGCAATTAATTGTTTTACTCCTCAGGCAAAACATGCGTATGTCGTTGCAAGCGAATTCAAAAAAAGAGGTGTTTTAACCGTTATTGGTGGTATTCATGCGTCAAATATGAGTGAAGAATGCAAGTTATATGCAGACGCTGTATGCATTGGTGAGGCTGAACAAACATGGGGTGAAATACTTACAGATGCAAAAAACGGGAAACTGAAACCGTTTTACAGAGGTGATAATTCATTTAATTTAGATAATTATGTTATGCCTGACAGAAGACTGTATAGAGAAAAAAAAGGCTATGACTGGAAACCTTTATTAATACAAAGCTTTAGAGGATGTAAATATAATTGTAATTATTGTGCAATTCCTGAAGCACATGGTAAGTGTTTGAAAAAAAGACCGGTAGAGCATGTAATGAAAGAAATTTCAATGAACATGGATTTAGACGGTTTATTTTTAGCTGAGGATCAATTTTTATTACCGGATCCTGAAATTGAAAAGTATGCATTTCAATTTTTCTCTGAGTTAAAAAAGATGAACTATAAAAAAGAAATATTTTTTAATTCATCTGCATTGATAAATCAGAACACTGAGTTGTTAAAGTTGATTAAAGACTCAGGTGTTAATTCTACATATCTTGTAATGGGTTTTGACCCGATTAGTGTTAAGGCTGTTTCTCATAATATGCCGGAAGAAGCCGAGCGGAATATTAAAATGATTCAGGATGCCGGTCTTGAAATATTTGCTTCAGTTGGTGTCGGTCTTGAGGCTGATGATACAAGTGTTTTTGAAAGACATATTGATTTTCTTGCACGGAATAATATAAAACATGTTGAATTCTGGATATTGACTCCATTTCCCGGAACACCGATGTGGCATAAATATATGAAGAAAGACAGAATGTTAATAAAAGATTTTGATTACTACAATGGAGCCCATACTGTTTTTCAGCCAAAGAAAATGTCTGTAAAAGAATTGGATGATGGATTTATCTGGTTATGGAAAGAATTTTTTACACGTTTCCCATTAGCACCGGAAGAGGCAGCTAAATATTATAATTTAACTGATGATTTTAAGATGAAACATAATATAAAGAAATAATAGTTAAAACGCTAAGGATTGTAATAATTCTTAGCGTTTTTTTTATCAGGATAAATGAATTTAAAACAAATAAAAACGATCAAATTGAAATTTATTATAAATTTACCAATCAAATTTAAATATTCCCTGATAAATACCGATTATCAAAGAGATACTATATTCTATTAACGGAAGAGGTAAACATGGCTGTTGCAAAAAATAAAAATCTAATAAGTTCAGATCAGGAAAATAATATAAATAAGTTCTCATTATATGTGCTATGGGGGACAATGATTTTTGGTGTTACTGTATATACAATTTCAAGAATTTCTCAGCATGTAGATATTACAATACTAATAAAAAATATAGTTCTTTTCTTAATTATTTTTGGTTCCCTTAACATCGTTTCAACACTGGCATTTCTCTTTATTAAGAAACATAAAGTAATTGTTAAGTATTGTATTACAACGACTTATGCATTAATATTACCTTTGTATAGTTATGTTTCTTTGGGAACAAATCATCAAACATCAAGCATCGGTCTGGTTGTATTGATTTTCTCAATTTTACACATGAGAGTTGATTTAGTTGTTTATGCCGGGGTTTTATTATATTCACTTGATACCATATTTGTTTATACATTTAGAGAAACGATAATACCAACATTGTTTAATCCTCGTTCTGAACTTGTTATTCGAGCAACTACGTATGTTATGTCTACAGTTGTGGCAGTATTTATTACAAATTTAATCAATAAGGTATTTAAAGCAGTATTGGAAAAAGAAATAGAAGTTGCTGACGATAAGAATGCACTTGAAAAAACGCTGGGTGTCGTTAGAGATTTATCAAGTACATTAAAGAAGATTGGTGGTGAAAATACGGAATTCTCAGAGAAACTTTCTGACTCATCAGAGAATCAGGCATCAAGTGTTGAACAAATTGCATCTTCTACTGAGCAGTTAATGTCTTCAATCGAGGAAATTAATAAAAATGCACTTATGGCTTCTGATGAAATGACAAAAATTGTATCTGCATCAAAAAATGGTATGGCTTCATTACAATCCAGTACTAAAGAAATGCTTGAGTTGGTTAAATTCAGTAAAATTATGTTAGAAAGTATAGAATCAATAAATGATATTGCTGAAAATACTAATTTACTTGCGCTGAATGCTGCGATTGAAGCAGCAAGAGCCGGTGAAGCAGGAAAAGGGTTTGCTGTCGTTGCAACCGAAATCAGAAAACTTGCGGAGAAGTCAACATCAGCAGCATCCAATGTCAGCAATTTATTACGGGAATCAGAGATTAAAATAACAAACTCATCAAGTTTTAACGAACAAGTAAGCAGTATTTATCACGATATAGTAAATAAGCTTGAAAATATTTCAAAAGTGTTTCAGCAAATATCTTTTGCAACTCAGGAACTTGATAAAGGTGGGCGGGAAATCTCAAAGGGACTTGAAGTTATTAATCAAGCATCCAATGAAAACTTTGGAATTTCTAAACAAATTGAGAATCTTACAAAGAGTTTTGATAAGGAACTTAGAAGATTGAGTCAGATAACCGGGGTTCGATCTAAATAATTTAAATGGGGTCAGAAGAATATGTTTGATTTTCTTAATAATTTTGATTATGTTAAGTGGATTTTACTTCCCGGTATGATTTTTTTTGCACGAATTTGTGATGTTTCTATCGGTACGATAAGAATTATGTTCGTTGCTCGGGGGCAAAAAAGAATTGCTCCGGTTCTAGGGTTTTTTGAAGTTTTAATTTGGATAACAGTTCTTGGTACAATTATGAAAAACCTTGATAATCCTCTATCATATATTGCATATGCCGGAGGTTTTGCAACCGGAAATTATATCGGTATTAAAATTGAAGAGCGAATTGCATTTGGAAAAGTATTATTACGAATTATTACTCGAAAATCTGCTGATGGACTAATCAAAGTTTTATCAGATAATAATTTTGGCGTTACTCATATACCAGCAGAAGGAAGTCGTGGTCCGGTTTCTGTAATTTATTCTGTTGTCGAAAGAAAGAATGTTGCAAAAGCAATTACTATAATAAAAGATTTTAATCCAAAAGCATTTTATTCTATTGAAGATGTAAAATTAGTCAGTGAAGGTGTTTTTCAGGGAAAAAGCAACTCAATATTTCAAAGTGATAATTTTTGGAAAAGAAAATAAATACTATTGTACTGGCTGAAAAATAATTTTTCCGATACTATTAATATAATAAATTTTTTTATAAAATATTTTATCAATTTCTGCTAAAAAAACAGTTTCAGTAATTCTATTTAATTTATCATATTCCGGTTTTATAATATAATTGCCCCGATTATCAATTAATCCCCAGAGACCATTATTTTTTACCCGTGCCCTATTATTAATTAATTTACCGGCATTTTCAAAAATAAAAGGGATCACAGTATTATATTGTGCATTAATATATCCCCATTTATCTTTTTGTTTAACACAAAATAGTTCTTCCGAGTATTCTTTTGCATTATCATACACTGCTTCAATTATCCATTTTCCAGATGTGTTTATATATCCCCATTTTTTATTAACTTTAACTGCCGCAATAGAATCACTAAACGATTCAACTTTATCAAATGTTGGTATAATTACATATTCACCATTCTTGTTTAGTAATCCCCATTTTTTATCAACTCTGACAAAGGCAACTTTATTGTGAAAGTCGCTCACTTTTTCAAAAGTCGGGAGAATGGTAAACTCACCATCTGTATTAATAAAGCCCCAGGTTTTCCCTTTTTTTGCTTTAGCTAAACCTTCATTGAAAAAACCGCCACCATTTAATGTATGTGGAATTCTGATGGTATTATCAATATCAATATAACCAAAATTTCCTGAATTCCAAGATAATGCTAAACCTTCATTAAAGGGGAAAATATCATTGTAAGAAAAAGGGATAACCACATTCCCTTCAAAATCAATCATACCCCATTTATCACCTTTTTTTACTCGAGCCAAACCTGATTCAAATTTTTTTGCTGCATCAAATTGTAGAGGAATAACAATATCACCTTTTTTATTTATATAACCGAATTTTTCAATTGCTCCGGTATCTGTTCTGTTACCAATTTCTGCCATATTTTCATTAAATTTATTACCTTTTAAAAATTGTGGTTGAATAATAACCACACCGTTTTCATCAATGTAACCGATTTTACCGTGTGATGAAAAAGGTAGTAGATTTTGAGATGAAAGAGAAAATAGTTGAACATATAAAAAAATCAAAAAACAAAAATTATTTTTTCTTATCATTGCTTTCAAAATTTGAATGTTATTTCAGAAAATACCGTAACTGTTTTTAATTCATCAAGATTGAAATCAAGTCTTTTCATTGCCCAATAAACAGGTGATACTCCTAATTCAAATTGCATATTCTTATGACTTAATTGAAAAGAAGCTTCACCCTCAATTCGTGATTTTTGATCATATAAACTACCTGACTCATGTCCTCTATTAAGTGAATAATAAAATTTAACCGGATTTACAGTTAATTTAAATTGAGAAAAAGGCTTCCAATATACTCCACCGGTTGTTCTACTTTGAAAGGCTGTACTGTAAAAACTTTTTTCAATAATAAATCGTTCTTCAAGTGAAAAATAAATATTAATGTTTTTATTAATAAAATTAAACGGTGCAATTTCAGCAGAAAGATTTAAAGTGTTTTTTAGATATAAAGAAGAAGTTGTTCTATTTCCTGAAGGAACAGGCTCAACACCTGATAAAAACATATCATTAATTTTAAACCGTGAGAAATATGAATTTAATTTAAAATCTGCTTCAATTCCAAAACCACCACCAATATAAAAAAAGGTAAAAAAATCTGCTTCATTAAAACCTGCTGGTCTTTCAGCTTCCTGATCTTTATCATTTGTATTGAAATTGATTAGAAAAGGAAATAATGCATATATTGAACTTCCTTTTAATAGATTTTTATTAACTTCAAACCCGACTTTAAAACCTGCTAAACCGAGTCCTGAAAATTCTTTAGGAAAAAAATAAATTTTTCCGTCAGTAATAGCATATTTTGTAAGAGATAAATCCGTTTCTATTAATGCAAATGGACCATAGATAATTGATTTGTAATCAATGTGATTGATTTTAATGAAGCCTGAAAGGTCAATGTAAAATGCCGGTGTATTATTATCGAGTGCAAATTGTTTGTTTGGTGAGTTATCAATATCAGCAAATGTAACATCAGTACCTAGGTTTGCTTCAATCTCCGGGGATATTTCAAAAATCGGATCATCGGATTCTGATTTTGCGTAGAAAAATGTAAAAGAAAAAAATAGAAAACAACATACCACAATTTTATTCATTGATTCACCCCAAATTCAAATGTTAATGCAATATACATTTTATTGAGTGTAAAATCAAGTACGTATAAAATAAAAAGGAGGCTTTCGCCTCCTTTTCGTTGAACAGGTATAAAACAAGCTAGAAGGAATTAGTACATTCCGCCCATGCCTCCCATACCACCCATTCCGCCACCCATACCACCACCGGCAGGTTCAGCTTTATCAGATTTTTCTTCTGCAATTAAAGTTTCAGTAGTAATTACAAGAGCAGCAACTGAAATCGCGTTTTGTAATGCACTTCGAACAACTTTAGCAGGGTCAATAACACCGTCATCGATTAAATTAACAATCTTTAAAGTTTGAGCATTAAAACCCATTCCCCACTTTTCCTGTTGTAATTTGAAAATAATTACATTTCCATCTTCACCGGCATTTGATGCAATTTGTCGTAATGGATATTTAACTGCATTGAAAACAATTTTAGCACCCAATTCTTCATCAGGATCATGTGATTTAAAAGTTTCCAAAGATTCTGCGGCGTGAATAAGAGTGATTCCACCGCCGGGTACGATACCTTCTTCAACAGCAGCTCTTGTTGCAGCAAGAGCATCTTCAACTCGTGCTTTTTTCTCTTTAAGTTCAATCTCAGTAGCAGCACCAATAGAAAGTACAGCAACACCATTTGCAAGTTTTGCAAGTCTTTCCTGAAGTTTTTCTCTGTCATAATCAGAAGTAGTTTCTGAAATTTTGTTTCTGATAAGAGCAACTCGTGTATCTCTATCTTTCTCAGAACCGTTACCCTCAGAAATAGTAGTATTTTCTTTATCAACAGTAATTTTTTTAGCTCTACCAAGGTCTTCGATAGTTACTTTTTCAAGATTCATGCCGACTTCTTCAGAAATAACTCTACCACCGGTAAGAATAGCAATATCTTCAAGCATTTCTTTTCTTCTGTCACCAAAACCAGGTGCTTTAACAGCACACACTTTAAGACCTGATTGGATAAGATTAACAACTAATGTTGTTAATGCTTCGCCTTCAACATCTTCAGAGATGATTAATAAAGGTTTTTGCATTTGAAGAACTTTTTCTAAGATAGGAACTAAAGGTTTCATTGTAGAAATCTTCTTGTCGTAAATTAAAATAAAAGCATCATCAAGAGTTACTGTACCGCTTTCAGATCTAACGGCAAAATATGGTGATATATAACCTCTGTCAAATTGCATACCTTTCACAACTTTAACTGAGTTTTCTATAGTTTTTGACTCTTCAACAGTAATAACACCGTCATTTCCAACTTCCTTCATAGCGTTAGCAATAAGTTGACCAATTATAGAATCATTGTTTGCACTTATTGTCGCAACTTTTTCAATGTGTTCTTCTTTAACCTTAATTGAATTTTTTTCAATTTCTTTTACAACGATTTCACACGCTTTTTGCATACCTCGTTTTAAAGACATCGGGTTTGCACCGGCAGCAACATTTTTTAGACCTTCTGCAACAAGAGCCTGGGCTAAAACTGTTGCTGTTGTAGTTCCGTCTCCGGCAACATCATTGGTTTTAGTTGAAACTTCTTTAACTAGTTGTGCACCCATGTTTTCATACGGGTCAGAAAGTTCAATTTCTTTTGCGATTGTAACACCGTCATTTGTTACTAAAGGTGAACCGAATTTTTTTTCAAGAACGACATTTCTTCCTCGTGGCCCTAATGTTACTTTAACAGCATTGGCTACTGCGTCGATACCTCTTTTCAAAGCATCTCTAGCTTCAATTGAGTATAAAATCTGTTTTGCCATAGTACTCCCTCTTTTCATTTATTTAAGTGATTTATTTATAAAATATTTTCTCACGGAAGTTAAATTAATAAATTTTTTAAGAAACGACAACCTATTTTTATTAATTTTTTTAATAATTTTTAAAACGGACCGGTTTAAACTGAATTTTTTGAAAAAACTATAAATTCTAATAATCTTTCTCTTTCAATAATCTCATTTGCATATCACAAATAAAAATGTTAAACTCATTCTAATTGTATTTTGGATACTATTTATAATTAAATTAAGGGTAATAATGGGAATAGCACGATTAAAAAGATTGGTTGCTGAAGATTTATATAGATCGTTTACAACTTCAGAATTACAAAAAATTCTATTTGAGATTGATAATAAAATAAATTTATATTCTCTTACCGGATATCCGGAAAATACAAATATCCCAAGAAAAGAAGCATCTGTTCAAATTCTTGATTTCTTCCATAAAAATAACACACTACCTCATTTTTTGTCTATGTATATGGATATGTCAGAAAGAGGTTATCGCGGTGAAAAACCAATATTTCATAATATTAAATTAGTCAAAAAAGAATTGGAAGAATGTGGATATTCATATAATGAAGTTTTAAAACGAATAGTTACGAAAGATAATGACAGTAATGATTGGGGATATCTTGAAGACGGTAAAACATACAATTTTTGTTTTGTTTCTGTTGATATATGTTCAAATTCACGACTCATTGTAACATACCCTCAGGAAGTAGTTAGAAACACGTATAGTATGTTTAAAAAGTTTGTCCTGAACTTTGCCAAAAAACGGGATGGTCTTGTATGGAATTGGGAAGGTGACGGCGGAATTGTTGTTTTTCATCTGGGCGATACGGTTAATCAGGCGGTTTTTTTTGCAATAGACTTATTAGAATCTATGCCGATTTTTAATGCAACCCTTAATTATATTGATGGTGAGGATATTAGAATTCGTGCGGGGATTCATGCTGGTAGTGCTGAGTTTAAAAATGAAACATCCCTTATTAATTCTGATTCAATAGAAAAAGTGAGGATGGTTGAAAAGAAAATGACATCCCCCCTAAGTATATCAATTACTCAAAGCAGTTTTTCTAATGTTAATAGAATTCTTAGAGATTATTTTACACCGCAGGATTTTAATGGTGAAACTGTTTATAAATATGAATTTTCAATACACTCGGGAGTTCATAATTGAAAGCAGTTGTAATAAGTTCAAATGTTGGTATAATCGAAAAGATTAAGGCATTAGAAGAAAAATTTGAGGATATGGATTTTACGTATTCTGATACATTTTTACATACAGAGTTTGACCTTTATTTAATTTCTGAAATAGTAAACTTTGATCAGACACAGGATTTAATCGGTGATATAAAAAACATTACGAAGAAGAAAAGAGCAGTTATTATAATTATCGGGGACACTGAAAAACCATTTAATGTTGTTAAATGGATGCGCTCGGGTGTTGCAGATTATCTATTAATAGAAGATTTAGTTGAGGATATTTTAAAAGACTCAATAATCGGTTCATTTAAATATATTTTCGGAGAATTAAAATCGATACCGGGTATTAAAAATATAAATACTAATTATGGAAAAAGAGTTGTAGTCAAAAAGAATAATGATTGGAAAACCTTAATTAATAATAAAACGTATACAATGTCATTAGTGCTTGTAAATATTATTTTTCCTGACGATGCTACAGGGCGGTATTCAAAAAAATCAAAAGAAATGGTTGTCAGTTTAATTAAAGATGAAGTTAACAGGGTTGCTGAAAATTTCGGCGGTTCATTATGGTTTTGGAATGGGGATTCAGGGGTGATGTCATTTCATTTTGATGATTACATAAATAGTTCAATTCTTGCTTCGATATACTTAATGGGGCATTTCTTTTTGTTCTGTGTTGAAAAACTTAAACTTAATGAAATATTGAAAATAAAAATTTCTGTTCATAAAGGAAGCTGTTTGTATAATAAACAGAATACTGAGCAAATCACGAGTGACTTGATAAATTCCATAGTTCATCTTCAAAATCAATATAACACAGCAGAAAATTTATATATCACAGAAGATGTTTATACCGGAACATCAACCCGATTATCCGAATATTTTGAAAAACTTGATTTTTTTGAGGGTAAGATGATTTACCGATTAATGAGGTAGACGAAGTATTGAAGAAAACTATTGCATTCGTGATTAATATATATATACTAATTAGTAATGAGCAACATTATGGGAGAGTATTATGAGAAAAGCAGTAATTATTTTCGGTATGATTTTCTTTGCAATTACTTTGTTTTGTTCGAGCAAAATGGAAGTTATTTATCCTAATAGAGATGGTATCGGCGAACAAGCATTTGGGTATCAGCTATTAAAATTAATTTTACCCAAAATAGATAAAGAGTATAGTGTAAAATTAGCTCCGGAATCATCAAATCAGGATAGAGCATTAGCTTTATTAGAAAATGGCACATACTCAGTTGTGGATACAGGGATCGGTCCCGATTTTGAAAATAGATTTGATGCTATCTATATTCCTATTGATATGGGTCTTACCGGGTGGAGAATATTTATTATTAATAAAAATCAAAAAAATGATTTTGAAAAAATTAAAACACTGGAACAATTAAGAAATAAAAAAGCAGGTCAAGGAACAGGGTGGACAGATGGTTTAATAATAGAAAAATCAGGAATTACTGTATTAACTGCGCCAAATGTAGAGAATTTAGTACTAATGGTAAGTGGAGATAGATTTGATTTTTTTCCTTTAGGTGTTAATGAAACACATGGTTTTTTAAAAGAATATGGTAGGGATCTTCCTAATTTAATGGTTGAAGAAACTTTAGTTTTAGCATATCCTTTTGCAAGACTATTTTATGTTAAAAAAGGAAATGTTAATTTACATAAAGATATTCAGTTAGGATTAGAGAAATCATATGGAGATGGTAGTTTTAAAAAGTTCATAGAGGAACATCCGTTTTTTCAGGAAGGATTAAGAAAATCTGATCTAAAAAATAGAACTATTATTAGAATAGACAATCCATTTATGACTGAAAAATTTAAAAAAATAGATTCTAAATGGTGGTATAAAATAGAATAAATGGAACTCTCAAAATATACCAGATTATAAATTCACTTATAATAATTTTTATTCATCCGACAAATAGATTTTAAAAAAAGAAAGTAAAAATATAGATGGCTTTTTTAATCAAATAAATGATTTTTACAATGAATATAATGGTAAAGAGTATCCGGATTCAGAGATGTATTATACTGATATAATTGTAACTTATAACCAGGATTACGGATATCCCGAGAGTTGGTACTATAAATATCATTGTCCTGAAAATTTACAAGTGGATGGAAATTTCAGTTATAGTTTAACAAAATTTGATGTGACAAGTGATTAATTTGGTTTTCTAATAGATTCGTAGATAAAGAATAGAACACGGATCAGGAGTTGTAATTTGTGTAAATCCGTCGAATTAGTGTTTTATAGATTATTTTGAGAGAGAGTAATCATGAATAAGTATTTTCTATTAGGATTTATGCTAATTTTTTTCATTGCGTGTATTAACGATTCTGAAAAAGGTGCTGAGAATGATACCCCGCGATCGTTTCTAATGGGATTCACTCCCTGGCCACATAACGCAACAGAGGAAGCTGTCAACTGGACATATGAGAAAACTAATGAAAATGGTGATATTATCTCACATCATATAGAACAGGGTGTGCCATGGCCTGAAGCATACAACGGTATTTCATTTTCCGCTGAGTTTCAAACAGAGATTGATTCGCGAATCTTACGTTATCGTGCAGGTAAAAAAGTTTTGTTATCTGTTTCTCCGTTAAATATGGAACGCAATGGGTTGGCATTCTACCGCGGATCCTCAGAAAGTATGGTTTTACCATCACCCTGGGATAGTTATGCACTGAACAGCAGTGAGGTTAAGTCCGCTTTTTTTAATTATGTAGAAAGAATGGTTTTATCGTTTCAGCCGGATTATCTTATTATCGGTGTTGAGGTAAATCTGCTTATTCGTAATAATCCGTCTTTATGGAAACCTTATGTTGAATTGCATGATGATGTTTATATTCGCTTGAAAAAAAAATATCCTGATTTATCTGTCGGTGTTTCAGTTTTCTGCGTACCGTTCTTTCCCGAATGGTCACCTGGTGACGATATTGTATCACAGCTTTCCGGGCTTACTGATCTTGAAAATACATCAGATTTTATTGCATTCTCGGTTCATCCGTTTATGAGTTCGTTAACAGCTGAATCATTTCCTGAGGATTACTTGAAAACATTATTTGCGATGACAGACAAGCCCGTCGCTGTTTCTGAAAGCAGTTATCCTGCACAAAACTGGAAAACAATAACTGAACCAATTATTGAATTTAATGGGACTCCGGAAAAACAGAACGCTTTTCTTTCCAGTTTGCTTGTAGAATCAAATAACGCAGATGCTCTTTTTGTAATCTGGTTTTCAATACATGACTATGACGCACTTTGGGAGGGATTACTGAATAAAAACCCTTTAGCACTTGTATGGCGTGACACGGGTTTGTTCGATGAGTCAGGAAACGGTCGAATATCATTAGCGCTATGGCAATCGTGGTATAAAAAGAAATGATTATAAATTAGATACCGGTCTTATCAATGCAGCAAAGTATTTAAGCAGTATAATTGAATAGATGAGAGTAAATTATATATTCTCGAGGCTTTTACAGAAATACTCTTTTTATCTTGAAGTTTTGCATGAGGTTCATTACTTTAAGATTTACTGATTAAAGGATTTTTCTATTTCTCGTTATAATTTGATTTAAATTTTCATTTATCATTCCAAAAACTTATATCCTAATTATCATTAATTAGATCAAAATTATTTTTTCAATTCCTATAATGAATCTCTAATTATCCGGTCGTAAATAGAACCCCAGCTGACAACATTCATTTTATTTCTTGTCATGTTTTCACTTCCGCCGTAGATGAGGTACATACGTCCCTCATCGTTTCCGGTGAGTTCTGTCCAGTACCTTAGTCCGTCAAAAAACTTCTCATGGATTGTCTCACTTGATTTTATTTCAACTCCATATTGTTTGTTGCCGTAATCGACAATCAGGTCAATTTTTTTCTGATGATTATCACGATAGAAATATAAACTATACGGTTCGCCATAGTTGAAATTTATTTTTACAAACTCATTGATTATGAATGTTTCAAAAAGATTGCCTTTCAGAAAGTGATAATCAATTTCTTCTTTTTTTCTGATGCCAAGTAAACTGCAGACAAGCCCGGTATCTGTAAAATATATTTTGGGATTTTTGACAATCCTTTTATTATAGTTCTTGTGAAAAGGTTTTAATTTATAAATCAGGAAACTTGCTTCCATAACGGATATCCATTCCTTAATTGTGTTATGTGAAACTCCGCATTCATCACCGATAGCATTGGTATTTAATTCCTGCCCTGTCCGACCAGCCAGAATACGTATGAATTTCATGAATAGATCAAGTTTTGATATATGTTTAATTTGCCGTATATCTTTTTCTATATATGTTTCAATGTAGTTTTTATAAAAAACCTCAGGACGGATTCCCTGATCGTATATTCTGGGATATGCACCCTTAAAAATTAATTCCTTCCACTCCAGTTTAAATTCAGATAATTCTTGTAAAGAAAAAGGGAGGAGTTTAGTTATACCAACTCTTCCGGCGAGAGACTGACTAATTTGTTCCATAAGGAAGAAATTATGTGAACCTGTTATAACTATACCACCTTTTATAGGTAATCCGTCAACATGGGTTTGCAAATATGACATAAGATGCGGGACACGTTGAATCTCGTCAAAGATTACATTTTTACTGTACCGGTTGAGAAAACCACGAGGGTCGTTTATTGCAAAATCACGATAATCTATATCCTCAAGAGATACATACTCATAAGAAGGAAAAACCTTTTTTGCTAATGTCGTTTTTCCTGACTGTCTTGGCCCTAGTATTGCAATAATAGGGAATTCGTTCTTAAGAATATTAATATCCTGTTCAATTTGTCTGTTTATCATAGTAGATATAGTATGTTATTTTTGTACATATTGTCAATGGTAATTACAATTTGTACAGTATTATGTATCAAATAAGTTTCCTGTTTTTAACAGTTCTTGAGTTACGTGCATTTCACCGAGATTTGATTCACCAAAACTACCATGACAATCTGAACCGGATGTAATTAATAAATCATGTTCATGACACAATTCTACACAAGTTTTAGTAATTTCATCATTATGTTGAGGATAATAACATTCTATACCGTCTATTCCATTATTGATTATTTTTTTGATTTCTTCCTTAAATTCTAAAACTGAGTTCTTTTTTACAGTCTTACCCGGATGTGCAAGTATTGCTTTACCTCCCGCATCGTGAATTAAAGTACAAATTTCCTTCATAAAAGGGAAATTCGCAGATGAATACAAGTAATTATATTTTGAATAGAATCGTAATCCATCTGTTAAATCTTCTACTAAACCCTTTTCGAGTAAATAATGTAAAGCTTTCCATCCGCCTTTTCTTTTGTCGTAATTAAATAATTCATAATCACTTATTGTTACTTGAGGATATTCCTTTTCAATTTTTGTTATTAATCTAAGATTTACTGATTCCAGGAGTTCTCTATTTTTTGTTATAATTCGATTTAAATTTTCATTTATCGTATCAAATCCATATCCAAGTATATGATAATTTATATTGTTAAAAATTACATCGAGCTCTACACCGGATAAACATTTTATACCATAATCCATTCTTTCAGATAACTTCAGTAATTCTAATGAACCAGCTATACTATTATGATCTGTAATTGCTATATATTTGACATTTTTGCTTAGGGCAGTTTCAATAATTTCTTCTGGTGACATAGTTCCATCTGAATAATAAGAATGAATATGCATATCAATATATTTATTTTTGACTATAGTGATGATCATTTTTTCACCCATATATTCATACCGCACCCCATTCTGTCATTCGGGCGTTTTATAAACCCGAATTTTTCATAAAACATTTCTTTTCCTGTAGCAGCCATTAGACCAACTATGCTGTTATTAACTGAGTTATTTTCAATATAATTCATCACATGCTGCATAATGGTTTTTCCAATTCCTTTCCCGCGGTAGGCTTCCAGTACGATAATATCCTGTATATAGAAAACCATTTTACCGTCACCGATAACTCTGCCCATTCCAATCGGGTTTTTGTTAAAATATGCAGTTATTATAAAAAGCGAATTTTTTAATCCCGCTTCAATTTCTTCCGTTGTATAACTTGACCATCCAATTTGTGTTCTTAAAAAATGATAATGTTCAGCATTCATCATTCCGCATTCATAACTTACTTTCATTATATGCTCCAATAGTAGTGGCAGGGAAGAAATAGTATATGTAAATCATACAATGAAGTCAATATTTTTGTAAAAAACCGTCAGTTAGTCAGTAGTTTTTTTTGAATATTATAAATATATGTTATACTCCGTAACGTAATGAAAGACCGGAATTTCTATCCGGCACTATTAATTGTATGAATTATAAGGACACAATGCCTGGATCTATAAGAGTAAAAATATACATCTATTTAATTATAGTTACCATTATCCCGATTTTTTTTATGGGACTGATTTTCACGTCTTTCTACAGGCAGAAACTTGAACACCAGTTGCTTGATGTTCAAAAGAATACTTTGATGACATTAAAAAAAGATATTATAGACAGGCATATTCAGGATATGAAAAAACTTTTAATTGCATTGGCTGATGAAAAAGACCTGTATAGAGTATTTGACGATGTTACAGTGAAACAGAGAATTACTGAAAAATGGGAGTTTTCGAGAAAAATATTTCCTGAAAGAGAATGGATTTACTATGGAAATAATCATAATCAGTTGTTTGTTATCCCTGAGTGGAAACCGCCCGTAGGATATGAAGT
Source organism: Spirochaetes bacterium GWE1_32_154 (assembly GCA_001829315.1). Lineage (GTDB taxonomy): Bacteria > Spirochaetota > GWE2-31-10 > GWE2-31-10 > GWE2-31-10 > GWE2-31-10. The sequence goes on from MIAY01000002.1 coordinate 25,231, forward strand.
TTCCACAAGACCCTGGTATAAAACCGGTAAAGAGTCCGGGACTATACAATGGACATATCCATATAATGAGTATATTTCGGGTGATCTGGTTCTTTCAGCGACTATTGGTATAAAAAATGCCAATAATCAGTACACTGGAGTATTGTCACTCGATACAACTGCATTTGAATTTTTAAAACTACTTCAGACTCACAGTCTTTTTGACTCGGAGAAAATCATTATTTTGTCTGACGCAGGTGATGCGGTAAGTATCAGCGGTAAAGATTCCACTCTCACAAATCAGACAAAAAATTTTGACTGGAAAAATATTCTGAACAATGATAACACAAAAGATATAATTACAATACAAACTACAGATTATTATTATTCCATCATTTCTTTACCTGAAATCAATCTGTTTGTTGTTAGCCTTTTACCCGCTCATGTACTTAATGAAAAAACTAATCATGTTTTTCTTCTATTATATTTAACTCTATTAATTGGTCTATTTATAGCCACAGGTTTCGGATTTGTTTTATCAAAATATTTAATTACAAACGTTTTGAAACTTAATAATTATATTAATCAAGCAGTAAATCATAACTTTCCGGTTAAAAATGTCGTACGAGGAAATGATGAGTTTCATACAATTAATACGAATTTGAATTTTTTATTACAGACAATAAAAAATCAGATCGATGAGCTGAAGCAAATGAATATAATGCTTGAGGAGAGTCTTGAAAATAAAGAGAAACTAATTGCATTACGAACGTCTCTTTTGCATATATACAGTCACAACGGCAATTCACCCATCACCTATTTATATAATACCTCAAAGGATTTGCTATATACAGAAAATACTGCAGATAATAGAATGCTGTTTACCGCATCAAAAGAATTAAAATCACTTAATGAAAATCTTATGACGTATTTAAAACTTGAAGATGGAATAAAGGGCAGTTACAAAGACATAGTTTGCTTATCTGAAATAACAGAAATGATGGTTAATAATTACGAAATGATGTGTGAGTTTAAAGATATAACACTTATGTATAATTCATTAGAAATAAGCGACGTGGTAAGCAGTTATTTTTTTATAAAAATTCTACTTGAAAATCTCATTGATAATGCTGTTAAATATTCATATCCGGGTAGCTCTATAAAAATAAATATTTACACTGAAAATGATACCATAATCTGGGAAATCATTGACGGAGGACCGGGTTTTACATTAAAAGATAAAACAATGCTCTATAAAAAATTTCAAACGTTGTCTGCAAAACCTACAAATGGAGAATCATCAACCGGATTAGGTATGTATTTAGTCAAACAATTATCGGATTATCTGAAAGTAGATCTTTCATTGGTAAATAATCCGGATGAAACAGGAGCATATTTCAGATTAGCATTTAATCAAAATAAATTCTGATATTTAAGATTTATTTAACATTGAAATACTACAGTAACGGTAAGGAGTAAAGTATTAACTCAAACACTATTCTGGTAATTGAAGACAGTGCTTTTATTCGGGCAAGTATGGTAAAAGCTTTAAAAAATGCCAATTATACTGTTATCGAAGCTACATCAGGTAAAGAAGGCATATCGCAATTAAAAAATAATCTTGCAGATCTCATTGTACTTGATTTAAATCTTGGCGATATGCATGGATCAGATATTCTAAGAAATCTTCGTAAGCAGAATATTTATACACCGGTAATTATTGTTTCAACAATTAACGAGATTGATACTAAGCTTGACAGTTTTGATAACGGCTGTGATGATTATTTAACCAAACCATTTTATATGGAAGAGCTTGTTGCCAGAGTGAAAAGAACTTTACATACTAATAAAAACGAAAGTGCTAAAATATTTAAAGAAAATGTAACCAATGGACCTTTTATGATAGATCTCATCAGTCATAAGATTTATAAATCAGATACATTTATTGAAGCAGGCAACAAATTATTTAATCTCTTTCTTTATTTTATGCAGAATCCAGACAGATATTTATCAAAAGAACAAATACATAATCAGGTCTGGGATTCCGATGAAGATTTTAATGATAATACGATATCAGTACATATACATTCACTTCGATGTTTAATCGAGAATGATCCGAAGAAGCCTGTGTATCTGAGAACAGCAAAAAATATCGGTTTTATCTTTTCTACTCATTAATCAAAGCTATAAAATGTCTATATTTTACAAAATTATTTAAACAATTAATATTTAATTAATATTCATTATTTAATATATACAATAGGGAGGTATAGTCAGAATTTTTACATATTTAAATTAAATCAGGAGTAAAGAGTGAAAAGAAATTTGTTAATAATCTTAGTTGGAGTGAGTATTTTAGGTTGTTCTTTTAATGATTCAGCAAAAAATACTAATGTTAATGATATAAAAAATGTAAAAAATGTAACTATACGAAGTGGCTCTCAAGTAACAAAATATCAAGTTAATTCCCACAATTTAATCACCAGCAGTTCTTATCAGAACACGTATGGTGCTGTTAACTCAAGATCATATCTATATGATGACACAAAAGAGTTGAACACTATCATAAAAGAAAATTCGGTTACAGGCCGGGATTACTTTTATATCACAACAGTGAAAAACAGAAGTAATAATCAGATAACTCAAAAAATTAAAAGCACCAGCGATTCAAGAGGTACAAAAAAGGAACTTACTGTTAATTATATCTATGATGATAACGGAAAGTTGCTTGGAATGATACAAACTGATGCTAATGGGAACGTTATTGCCAAAGGAGTGAACAATTGAAATATGTATTCACAGGTAAAATTAAGTCAGCAGTGTTTATAGTTTTTTTATTTTTATTAAATATCAGTGCATTTTCTAATTCAAGTTTGCGTGATACTATTATGGATTTTAATAATAATGTTATTGATTTCAGTGAAACAGGCTTGATGGATAATGTCAGAAGTGGTGAAATTGTACAATTATCGCCTCTTGATTTAAAAGTCGGCAGTATATTTATTGATGTTGATGGTATTGCAAAGAAAGTTGTACGAATTGAGGAAGTCGGTAATGAGATTATTATTGACACAATTCAACCGGAAATAAGAGAAGTATTTGAGTTTTATAGAATCCCTGAACAGACAATAAATCTTACAATAGATGACCATCTGCAAATGGACTCCCTTCCACAAGGTTCAGTTATACTTCAAGACACCAGGGGTGTGGCTGTAAGCAAAACAGTTTCTTTTAGTAAAGAAGTCGGAAATGATGATGTGTCAGTTGAACTGGAGGCTAGAGCAAATCTGGATATCACTGCAAGTGTAGGTGCTGAATTACCATATGTAAAAATTGATACCCGTGGTACATGGAAACCCTGGAAATGGAAAATAAAACAATATAACGGATATGCAAAAGGTGATTTTACTTATGATTTAGGTCTATTAGGGACACTTACCGTAAAGGCTGAATATGAAAAAGAAATTGATATACCAATCTTTGCATTAACAACAGGCCCCGGGATAGATATCGGGGTTGGTCTTGCTTCAAAAACCTCTATCGAAGGAAGTATAACATTAAAAAATGAATTAACATTCAACTTAACCGGTAATGTCGGTTTGACATGTGGTTTAGAAGGACTGGGTCCTTTTGCTAAACCAATTAATGTTAAAACTACGGGTTCTACAAATTTCCAAGTAAAAAATGAGCTTTCACTTAAAGCAGAAGTAGAATTAAAAGAAAAGGTTTATCTGGGATTATGGGTCAAAATGTTTGGTTTTTCAATAGTTGAAGCTGATGCCGGAGGAGGTCCATATCTTAGTTTTGAAGCTGAAGTAAAAGGGTGGGTAGAGTACAATACTGCAACTAATCCTAAGTTTACAAAAGGATGGAGTGCAAGTGGTTCAGGTGAAATAGGAGTATTCGCAGAGATCAACGCATCAGCATTTAACGGTGCAGTTGGTGGAGAAGTGTGGTCAACTAAATTTCCGTTTGTTACATTAGAGGCAAGCACCGGGAGTCCTTCAAAATCGATATTGCCAATAGAACAGCCTAATCTGATATCACCGTATAATTTATAATTAAGAGGGGTCAAATGAATATAAATAAAATAATTTTTACGATAACAGCCATTGTATTGATAACGACCGGTTGTGATACAGTAACTCCAACCAATGATGACGGTAGTATTAAGAAAGAAGAAAATACTCCGGTCAGCGAAAGAGTAAAATCGATGGTTGAAAAATATGTTGAAAGACAATATGATTCCGGGGCACCCGCGTATTCATGGGCATATAATGCAGAAAATGAGCTGGTTGAATTTAGTGAATACATCTATGATGAATTTGGAAGAAACAGTACAATAAAGTCATATTCCTCAGAACCGGCTTCAGTCGAGTCATCTCTTGGAGAATATGTATTTACCTTTGAAGATGGAACATATAACATTACAAAATGTGTACTCTATGACAAATCAAAAAATATAATTATGCAGTATGAAGCAACATATAATGATAAAGGCAGATATTTAACCTATGTATCACAGGATTCTGATGGTACAGTTTTGGAGAGTAGAGTTTCCACCTATGATGCAAGCGGTGATAATTATCTTACAGAAACATATTATGCCGATGTTGCCCGGACAGTTAAGCTTGAAGAATATATTTCCGAGTATGACCCGGTTTTTCCCGGAAGATATATAAGAGAAATGAGATATATCAATGTAAATGGTGGGACTACACTTTCAGGAGATACAACGAGTGACGACTATAAAAAGTCAGAAAGAACAATAGAATATTTGTTTTCATGGTCGAAGGGTAATGATAAGATGCATTACTTACAGCAAAGTTTTGATGATTCAGGTGTACTTCTTGACATTATTCAGTACCGGTTTAACGATTTCGGAGACAAAATCTCTCGATCATATTTTTCTCACGGGAAACTTCAATCGTACTGGAACTATTCATATAGTGAAAGTTATACGTACCTTTCTGAGTTAACATATTATGATGAAAATGATGTCATTACAAATCTTATGGCCCAGAGAAAATATACTACTGAAAATGGAGCGAATATGTATGAAAAAATATCATATTCATACGCAAATGTGAACTCCGTTGAGGCGCTTGCTTCGACAAGGTCCTTTGATAATGATGGAGTAAATTGGATTAACCCGGCAAAGCTAAAAACACCGGTGAAAAATAATCGATCATATTAAGCGTTTAAAAGAATTCAAATAACTATGGAGGTTATGAATGAGAAAAATTACTTATATTTTAAGCATAATTGCAATTTTTATGGTATTCGCCTGCTCGCAGACTGATGAACCTGCTCAATTAAATCCTGTAGATACCAATACCGGTAAAATCAATCCACCGTCTGCAGATACATTATTAGAGAATATGGTGTATGAGCTTGGGAATAAAATGTTAGCTACGGATACAATTAAAAATTCGAATACAACAAAAGTAGATGTTAACGCTCTTTTAGATTCTGCAAAGACAGAAGCAGAACGAAGAGGTTATAAAGTAAGCAGCGATCCCTCAAAAATTATGCCTGCTGTTATCAGTGGTATTACTTCAGGACTTATTAAATCCGATGCATCTTTTGATGATAAAGTCAAATTATCAAAAGAGATTGGTGCTTTATACCAGAAAGTTCTTGAAGAACCTTCCTTAAAACTTCCGGCACAAAGTCCTACTACATGGAATCAGAAAGAAATGACCAGCCAGGTTGCACCGGCTATAGTAGGACCTTTAGCAAACCACCGTGCTGAGGGTATGATGGGAGCTGTCAGCACAAGATCATCTAATGGATCAAGATCACTTGAATTAGATGAAATAGATGCAATATTGGCTGCAACCTTGACAGGGTATATATCAGCACTTCCTGTTACAGATACTGCATCAACACAGGAGCTTATTGATATTACTATTCAAAGTGGTATGGATAAACTTGCCCGATCCGAGGTAAGTGATTCCACGTTATACAAGACAATTTTAACAAGTACAACAGAAGGGCTTGATATTCTTGCTGTAAATGAGACATCACTTAAAAATGATTTAAAAACAATGGTTGTGGATTCGGTAAAATCATCCGGACAAATTATGGAAGCTCTCAAAATAGATGGGGTATTAAACGATACAACGCTTATTTCAAGTATTAAAACAGATATATCTTCAAATATAAATACCATTACTTCTGATTGGGGAACGAATAAAGTAGTAACGGCCGATGCGAACTCTTCCCTTGCCGAAGGCATTGCAGATCCTGTAACTATTCCCGATATGGTTATCAAATATGAAAGACTTGAAACAGATACAGAAGATGAATTTCTGGTTCTTAAGTTTTCAACAATTACAAAGGTTGAAAAAGAAGAATTCTGGAGAGGTGGTAACGTTACGCTCGATACAGTAACGGGTATCGCTACCGGTACGGGTACTCTTGTTGGTGAAGTCCTTTATGCTTATGATGATCTTGGAAATATCATTTCAAAGACATGGAAGTATGGTGGAACAGTATGGAAAGTTGATGATGGGTTTAAATTTGATGGTCTTAAGATGATCGAAGATACTAATAAAGAGTACATTATATACGATGATCTTGGAAGGGTTATAGACTATAATGGGTATGCAAAATATGAATATAAGCCGGATGGTTCTTCTCGAAGAAATTACTATGGCGATAATAAAATCCAACTTGGATATATGGATTATACTATAGATTATAAAATGGGAACGACGCCAGTTGGATCAGGTTATTACTGGTATGGTAATCATAGTACTATAAAATGGATGAGCTGGTATGATGATGATCGATATGATATAGTATCGGGATTATACAGGCTAACATCAAAGGATAAAATTAAAACAATTACCAGTAAAGTTACCGGGTTAGATAAAGATGGAAAAGTTGTTTACACCGGGGATGAGGCAATGGACTTTAACGACATTGGTAAACTTGTGTCTTTCAGAGGCGGTTTAAAAAATGATGGGACGTCATCAACTGAAAATTATTATGACCCTCTTCAACGAATAAAACTATACAGAAGACGGGCATGGGACACTGGTAAGGTTGTATTAGAAACATTCTACACTTACGATAATACCGGTAATGTTACGGCAGTTACTAAGCATTATGACACAGCAGGTCAAGTATTGTATGAAGCTTATTTTAAACCTGATATGGATGTAATAAATAATGGAGTTTACTCAGATCCTCGAGATACAATGAGAGCTATACGAACCGGGGTAAAAAATAATACAACTGATCCTTTAACTGTATATCCCGCAGCATACATCATTGGAAGTATGTCAGAAAATTTTGCAAAGTTAGAGATAGTTGATGATACAACCCTTACCTATAAATTTACTTATAAAAATTCTATGGTTGCTTGGGAGGGTGGTAATGGCACTATTAATTTTAAACTAGCACAAAAAGATAATTGGGACTACGGTCAGTTTGGAGTAGGAAAAAATCCTCTTGAATCAGGTAAAGGTTCTGTTGTTCTCTCATCAGAGAGTCAAGGTAATATTTCTGTTAATGGTCTTATTGATGGTAAGGATTATACAATAACTGTGACAACTAATGGAATATTGGTAGCGATAAAAATTGAGTCTTCAGATGGTTCCGATGTAGTCGATACATCTCTTTTATCAACTGCATATATCATAGGGGATTTAACTGCTAAAGACACTTTTGTTCCACTTACTAAAATAAGTGATGGCATATTCACTTATACATTTACCTATGCAAACTCCATGGCTTCATGGGGTAACGGTGCAGGGTTGATGAATCTCAAAATTACAGAACTTAACAGTTGGGCTGGTGTGATGTTTGGTGCCGGTTTTACGCAGCCGGTAATTGGTAGCGGAAGTGTGGATATTGTAAAGGACTCACAGTCGAATATCATTGTAAATGGTCTTTCGGATGGAGTGAGTTACATGGTAACCGTGACGGATGACGGGACAAAGGTATCATTCAAAATTGAACAGGCAGGCGGTACTGATCCGGTTGTTGATCCGGTTACAGATCCGATTGTTGTAAGCGGGATTTATGGTGAATTAGTTACTGGAGCTCAACCGCTTACAAAAGTTAGTGACGGAGTATATACCTTCCAATTCACTTATTCTTCTGCAACAATGAACTCATGGGGAAGCCCTGAAGGTAATGTTGTGTTTAAAGTGCTTGAAAATATGGATTGGACAGGAAGTCAGTATGGTGGCGGTACTCCGGTAACTCCCGGCAGTGGAAATGTTGTCCTATCAGAATTAGTCGATCCTGTTTTTGAAAATGATCCTCCAGTAGTACTAACCGGTTTAACTGAAGGCGTAGAGTATATTATAACAATCACTACAACAAATGACACTATTTCGTGCACAATTGATACTGTTAAATAGTTTTTTAAATAAGGCGATTCTTAATGAATCGCCTTATATTAAACAAAACATTCGTCCGTACTCGATTCTCTTGTGTAAAGTGCAAAGTAAATCTTGTTAACAAGATTGTTTTGTGCTAAACTACATTAGTTTCTTTTTAAGATGAATGTAATGTGGAGCAATTATGAAAATCGCACGATCAGATTATATCAGTAAGATCTTACCCTACATGGATAAACCGGTAATAAAAGTTATTACCGGCATGAGACGTGTTGGTAAAAGTACAATTATAAAGACTATTATTGATTATCTGATTAATACCGGAGTTCACGAAAATAATATTATTTATATAAATAAAGAATCTTTAAAATGGGATTTTATAACAAATTATCATGAACTATATAGTTTCATACTTGATTATTTCAAAAATAATAATTCAGAAAAAAAGTATATATTTATTGATGAAGTTCAAGAAATAAAAGAATGGGAACGTGCAGTAAATAGTATTCTTTCTGATTCAATTGCTGACATAACAATCACCGGTTCAAATGCACATCTTTTAGCGTCTGATTTAGCGACCTTTTTATCCGGAAGATATATTGAGTTTACGATTTATCCACTTACGTTCAGAGAATTTTGTGAGTTCAGAGCTGATAGAAAGAGTGACATCAAAGAAAATTTCCGGCTTTTTCTGCGTTACGGGGGGTTACCCGGTATACATAATTTTGAATTAAATGATGAGTTTGTTTTTCAATATCTTAATTCAATTTATAATACGGTTGTTCTTAAAGATGTTGTTTCACGCAATTATATAAAAGAACCGGCACAACTTGATTTGATAATCCGGTATATTTTTGATAATTGTGGCAATATAACTACTGCGAAGCGCATATCAGACTATTTTAAAAACCAGAAAATTACTGCAACCATTGATAAAGTTATTAATTATCTCAAATACCTTGAAACAGCTTTTCTTATTACAAAAGCTCATCGTTATGACATCAAAGGTTTACGTCAGCTTGAAATTTATGAGAAATATTATGCCGGTGATATAGGGCTACGACATGGTTTAATCGGGTATAAAGATAATGATGTTAACGGATTAATTGAAAATATTGTATATCTTGAACTTCTTCAAAGAGGGTATCATGTTCAGGTCGGTAAATTTGATGATCTTGAAATCGATTTTATAGCCGAAAAACAAAATGAAAAAATGTATATTCAGATTGCCTATTCACTTTCTGCTCCGGAAACTATAGAAAGAGAATTTAGTGTTCTTGAAAAAATCAATGATAACTATCCGAAATATGTTCTGAGTATGGATGAGTTTCAATTGATTAATAGAAACGGGATAAAAAGTATGTATTTATTAGATTATCTTTTGAAAAAAGATAGTTGAAATTATTTCATAACTTTGTAAAAAAATAAACTATAATCATCCTGTATAATAATGACAAAAGGATACAATAATGAAAATTTTATTTATAATCGGATCTTCAAAAAACGGCAATACGACAGAAATTATTAGCTATTTTAAAAGTAAATTAACCGGTGATTATCAGATTGAGGATTTATATCTTTCTGATTATCCTATTGATTTTTGTATTGGCTGTCACAATTGTATAATGCTTGGAGAAGAAAAATGTCCACATTACGAAAGTGTTAAAAAGATAGAAGAAAAAATCCTTGAATCTGATATAACGGTTCTTTCTTCTCCCGGTTATATGTTCAGCATAACAGGTATTATGAAAAACTTTCTTGATCATGTTGCTTATAATTGTCACAGACCAAAGTATTTCGGGAAAAAGATTTTTTATATTGGAAATTGTACTAAATGGCAGAATAATAGTTTAATTACTCCGATGTCAACCTGGGGATCTGCTACCGGTTTTAAAAGTGCAGGTAAACTTTTTGTTGATATATATCCTTTCCCGCTTACCGATAAAGAACTTGATACTAGAAGAAAGACAATAGAAAAAGGTGTGGTGGAGTTTGAGAAAAACATAAAGAATAATGAGATAAAACCGGATTTCGGCAGTTTAATGGTTTTTCGGGCTTTCAGGACAATCAGTCAATTAGCACCGGGTATTATGAAAGCGGATAAACAGTATATGGAGAAAATCGGAGCTTATAATCCTGAGAAGAAATGGTTTATTGACGTGAAAATTCCATTATTCAAGAGAATAATGGCTGATATAATTGAAAAATCTATGAAGAAATCAATTAATAGTATGATTGATAAAGACCGTCTTTCATCTGCAAAATCGGGTATCTTCAGGAATAAACTGATGTAATAAAACAAATATCACCTGAGCCTCAAGCAAAAATTCGAGATAAAAAGAGTATTTTTGCTTGAGGCTCTACTATTTTACTTAATATCTTTAAAATGTCAATAGAGCCTTTTATAAAAGACTCTATTAACTTTTTTTGTTATCTGATTGAAATCCCTTCAAAATCAACTCTGACTTTATGAAGTTCAGTTCCACCAATTGTAATTACTCCAAGATCGGTTCTTGAAACTTCTGTTCCTTCAAATATATATGGTTTAGCAATGAATGTGTTTACATCCGTTTGCGGAACTGCAAAATAAAGTGATAGCGTTTTTTTCTCATAGTGACATCCGTGAATATACATAATAAGAGCATGTTCAACCGAGTGAAATCCGTTTTTCCATTCTGATGTTTTCCAACCGGACGTATTTGACGGAGTGCCGTTCGTACCGATATCGCTATACACTTCCTTGTTTGTTTTATCAACAAAGTTAAACCAGTGTTTCGCTGTATTGGACAAAATTTCAGTGTATCTGCCATCTGCCATATTCAGTGTAGCAGTTATCTGATCTTCTTCAGACCATATCCACCAGCTGTTGCCCCATTGAGAAGCAGGTTGTGTAAGACTGGTAAATGTATTAGCCCAGCGTTTTTGAGTGTCAATATACGCAAGATCAATAATTTCATGAACATTATCTTTTATCTGATTATTAAGAGTTTCATTACCGGCACGTGAAGCAGTTCTAAGTATCATCCAGTAACTCTTCAGGGTGTGTCCAAAATCATTATGTCCTCTCGTAAATCTGTTAATATCACCGACTGATCCCCAGAAAATTTTGTCCTTATAAAAATGCTTTATCATTGCATCAGAGAAAACCCCAAGATCGTTCAAAAACTGTGTTTTGCGCTGCTCTTCAGTAAGAACCGGTTGAACAAGCGTCATGTATGCATTCACCTGATCAAGAATTGAAACCAGATCATATCCCGGATGAATTGCATCATACTCTGTGCTGAGTGTTACATCAAAACCGTCAATCACGCGGTCATTCGTCTCATCCCAGAAAGTGCTGAAAATCAGATCACGTGTTTTAAGAACTATGTCCTGTGCATTTTTATTTCTGCTTATAAAGTAATATGCAGCCGGCCCTTGCGCACCATACGATATATCCTGTGCAGTTTTTTTCGTATTGGTTGATATCGGATTTCCATTAATATCAAGTTCGGCATGATAACCACCGTATTGTGAATCCCATGCGTTATTAATAATGTACTCGGAGCCTTTATGTGCAAGTTCGAGAAGTTTCTCATCTCCTGTCATAAGATATGATATGGCGTATAAAAATGTTTGTCGTGACAACATTCGGGGGCGACGGTTCGTGTTGCTTGAAACAATTGCGCCTGTTGAATCACGGTTCTGGGTGAAATTACCGACATTGCCGGGACCGAGGGCATTTGTATGTGTCCAAAATGGTAAAAGATCATCGGTAAGATGCGTATACCATACCGATGAAAGTAAATATGATGAATCAATACTAATAGCAGGTTCTTCAGCTGTTTTAGTGTTTTCACCACTATTTACACATGAAAATAAAGACAGAATTAAAAATAGCAGATACATTTTAGATGTCATTTTAGTAATCATACAAAACCTCCATTTACTGAAAATACTATAGTATACTCAATAAAGAAAAGATGTGATTTATATCACATTGTATGGTCTGCCAATTCTTTTACCCGCATTTTTTAATAAATTTCCTTAAAAATATATATGTCCATAGTATATTCACCGATAATCCGGCAGTTGTTTCAATCACAACGCGAAGGTAATTAACCTCGGTCATTCTCACGGTCTCAAAAACTCGTGCAACCCAGTAATAGGGAAATATGAAACCGGCGATGTATTGAATCGGTTCAGGCAGAAAGAACGCAAATAATATTGAAAGGAATAATACACCGCTTCCTTTGGCATAGGCTAAACCTTCAACTTTGTTATTAGCAAAACCTGCTAGAAATAACGCAAACAGCGGAACTCCCGAGGCTGAAACAAGTGCGGGAAATACAAGAAGAAATCCGTGAACCGGACTTAAACGGGATACGGGAACAGAAATTAGTGTAATCAAAAAAGACGCCACAACAGGAATAAACATCTTGCGTGATAAATATCCGCCTTTTCCTGACGGAGTAATCGAAATATACGAAAGGAGCTGTTCATCACGATCTTCGAGAAGCATAAACCCGATAACCATACTGTATAACATGGGTGACAGGATTATAACAAAAACGGCAAAGATATGATAATATTCTTTAATGGCAAAAAAAGTGTTGATATAAGGAATCAGGTAACTTAATGCAAATGCGGCAAGAACCGGCACAAAAGGGATAATACTGATCATCGGATCACGAAATATATTTTTACTGTCTGCTTTAATCTGTTCTATAAAAGTGCTCACGTTACCCCCCCTATTTTTTCGATTATATATTTTTTGAATCTATACCGTGCAAATATAAACGCAAGTACTACCATACTAAAACCATATAGACTATTTATCAAACTGTCTGTAAATGTAAACTCTCCACGCAAGCTGTAATCAAGAAGTCGTATAATTGACATCGCGGGTAAATATTCAAATACAAAAAAATGAATCTGTGGAATATAATTAACTGCCGGTAGAGTAAAAAGCATTACAAATCCAATTGACGGATAAATAAAACGGTTTATTGTCGGTGATTTCACTGATATTGCAATACCTGCGAGTGTGTAAAAAGCTGATGAAAGTATGACGGCAATGCAGAGCATGAACGGATTATAATCAAAACCATACGACGCCGTAATAATAACAAAGCTTGTAAATAGACTGATCGCCCCGAGCGACAAAACCTTATTAATAAGGTAGAGATTAATACTCATCGAGCTTAGAAATACAGAATCAAGAGTTTTTTCATTCTTTTCGAGTAATATCATACCGGCAACAAAATAAAAAGTGATGATTGACGGATCACTGTAAATAATAAAGACGGCGAGTATATCTTTAAAACCTGATGGAATTGAGCGTAAGAATGCGATATAAAGTATGGTAACAAATATGTAGGCGAAATAAAATCCGCCCCTGAACTGAAGTTTTATCTCATAAAAAAGCGGTCTGATGTACTTCATACAAGCCCCCTTCCGGTTGCTTTTATAAAAACATCCTCAAGTGTCGCCTCCATTGAATGAATTGTTTCAAGTTGTCCGGTTTGAAGCAGCTGTATGAAAACCTGATTTGTACCTATCGCATCAATAAGAAAATCCTGTGAATGCAGAACACCGGAGTTTCTATATTCGACACGAACCTTTTTTTCACCGGCTGATAATTTCATAGCCCGCGGTGAATCAATAAGCGGGATTTTACCGTCAACGATAAATGCAACCCGGTCGCATAATTCATCGGCATCATGCATATTATGTGTGGTAATGATAATTGTTTTGCCTTCAGACTTTTTCTTTAGAATGATATCCTTCATAAGCCGTGCATTTACCGGGTCAAGTCCCGACGTTATTTCGTCGAAAAACAAAATATCAGGATCATGAAGAAGTGACCGGATAAAGTTAAGTCGCATTTTCATACCCTTTGAATAATTGTTAACCCGCTCATGCATAGCATCTTCAAGATTAACCATTTTGAATAACGACGGAATGTCTTTATGCGGTTTTTTATATAACGAATTGAAAAAGTCAAGATTTTCAAGACCTGTTAATTTGGAATAAAAATTGGGAAACTCAAATGCGACGCCGATTTTCTCGTAAAAATCGCGGTTTTTATCTCTTACTTCCTGATTTGCAATGACAACACTTCCGGTATATTTCCTGAGTAACCCGATGAGGATTTTTTGAGTTGTACTTTTACCCGCACCGCTCGGACCCAAGAAACCGAATATTTCACCTTTTTGTATTGCAAAGTCAATTCCGTGAATAGTTTCATGTTCTGCTTTTGGATAGGTGAATTTTAGATTTTGTACTGTTATTATGTTATTCATGCAATGTGTTCCGTATTTTTTGGGGATTTCTATATTCTGGTATATCATTAAATATGATACTTCATATTTTTGAAATGTCAATAAAGACAAAAATAAAAACACTTAATTTTAATGATTAGAGAAAAATAGGCTTTTTTGAAATATTGAAAATTATAGTTTCCAGCCAATATCAAAATTTAAAGTTGGAATGATAATAAACAGTTCCGGGTATGGAGACATATACAAACCTGCTCCGGGTGATGTATGTTCTAAACTTGACCAGCTACAACTTGCTATAGTCATATTCATTCTTAAATCAATAAGTATATGACCAATCTTGAATAGATATCCAAATGTAACATAAGGTACGATATGAAAAAAATGTATTTCTGTTTTATAATTATAAAGATTAATGTATTTCAAAAATGTACCGGAATATAGCCCGTAATCTAATGGGTCAAAATAATTATATATATTCTGAATGCTTTGTTTTTCTTTCATTCGTTTATAAACTATTTTATTTTTTAAATAGTTATTCTGAGTGATTAAATTTATAAAAAATAAATTTCCACCACAATGATATTGGAATACAAAAAATATATCTGAGAGTGTTCCTATTGAAACTCTATTCTCCAGTGAAATATAAGGTGTAAAAAAATATCCTAAATTTATTGATACACCATTTTCCATATTAGTAAGAAAAGCCATAGTGAATGAAAAAAGAGATTCCTGATAAAAATTTAATGGTGCAAGAATATTGTTTGAAATGAACATACCTTTTGTATTAGAATTTTGATTCCACTTTGAAACGTGAGTATTAATTGTATTTGATAATTTATCCGAAGTTACATCGTTTTCTATTCCATATAACTTTAAACTAAATACGATTAACATTATACTAAAAATAATTTGTTTATTTTTTATGAACCCCGATGTTATGAACAACATATCCTTCCTTACCATTTTTATTACCTGCTACCTGACTGCCAACAGGATTATAAATCCCGAAATGTCCCTCATAATAATTTGCCCCTTCATATCCTGTTTTATTTGATTTTACAACCCAGGAATTAAGACATCGGGATAAAAAATCAATTTCCGTTTCTAATGACATATCTGCCAAACTGCTTAATACAATATCTATTTTATTTTCAGAATACTTATCTATTAACCACTTACTATTGCTATCTGCACAAATTATTAATCCAAATTTTATTTCATCAATAGTAACAATTGTATAATTTTCAACTGATTGAAATCCAGATTTTTTGTCAAATGCAACAAAATTATTTTTTCTATGAACAGCTTCAATATTCCCGGATGGATTAATTAAAACCTGTGAATTGTAAAGTATTTGATTGTTTATTTCTGCCATTCCGAAGCAAATATATACATTATACTTGAAAGCAAGATCTCCTATAAAATTTGTAGCATTTCCTGGTATAGTTTCAGCAACGCTCATTTGATACTCTTCAGGACTGTTCTCATCATAATATAAACCTAATGCAGTTTCGGGAAATAAAATGATTCTTGTTTTTTTATCCGATAACATAATATCTGTTATGAAATTCTTAATATTTAATAAATTTTCATCTTTATCTCTTGATGATTTTAAACAAACAGAAGCAATCTGAATATTTTTATCAGGATTCGAATCATCATATTTGATTTTTGCTCCCATATCAATTAATGGATTATTAAAAGTATTTGAACAGGAAATAAGAATAAATAGAAATGACATATAAATTATATTTTTATAATTCAATTTATTTTCAGCTCCAATTTCAGTTTTTGTAACAATTATAGAATTTCTGGTAAATTTACATAAACATTCTACTTCATATCTTTGAAAAGTCAATAGAGTTACTATTGAATAGAAAAAATAGTTGCATACCACGTGTACATGTGTTATATTTATACGTATGAGGTGGCTTATGTTAACAAAACTTACCTTAACTATTGATAAATCAATAGTTCAAGAGGCAAAAGAATACGCTCGAAAAAAAAATAGAAGCGTGTCCCGTATAGTCGAGGAATATTTGCAAAATATTGCTATGAATCGTGAATCATTCACATTATCGAATGAAATAAAATCTCCAATTACCGATAGTATTTCGGGAATGTTTCATGATAATGGAAAATCGTATAAAGAGTTATTGGATGAATCTTTGCAGGAAAAATACTTATGATAAAAAAAGTGTTTATAGATACTGATGTCGTATTAGATGTTGCTCTGGCACGAGAGCCTTTTTTTTCTGCAAGTAAAATGATCCTGGCAATGGCGGAAAATAATATTGTAATTGGAAATACATCATCAAATTGTATCGCTAATATTTATTATATACTAAGAAAAATTGGCGGTGATGATAACGCACGAAAATTTATAACAAATATTATTCAATATATTTCTATAATAACAATTAATCATCAAAATGTATTAGAGGCACTAAAATCAAAGTTTACGGATTTTGAAGATGCTTTACAACATTATTCAGCAATTGAAAACCAATGTGAATATATAATCACACGGAATATTGAAGATTATAAAAGTTCAAAACTAAAAGTTATTCTCCCGGAAGATTTCATTAAACTTTTTCAATAAAAATTAAAAAAACCTCTTGACTCTCCCCTTACGGCAGGGTGTATTTATTAATTATTCTTACATCAAAGGAGATACCATGTTTCAAATCGGCACTTTTTCCAAACTTTGCAAAGTAACCGTTAAGGCCTTGCGTTACTATGAAGAGCTTGATATTCTGAAACCGGAACTGATCAATCCGGAGTCGGGATATAGAATGTACAGCACACTTCAACTTGCAAAGGTTAGTGAAATTGTCCGGTTAAAGGAAATGGGATTTTCACTTGATGAGATTCATTTTATTCTAAAGAATTCTCTACCTCCTGAAAAGTTAGCGGACTTACTGGAGAAAAAGAGAAAATATATCCAACAGGATATAATAAAAGAAGAAATGAAGATTGTGAGAATAACAGATTACATCCACAAAATTAAAGAGGAGGCATTTATGAGCGAATGTTTTATCAAGGAATTACCTGAGGTTATTGTTGCTTCTATGAGAAAGGTTATATCAAAATACGATGATTTATTTGAAATTGTACCACCAATGGGAAAAATAATGGAAAAACACGGTGCAATTTGCCGTGAACCTGCTTACTGTTTTAATATTTATCATGATGAAGAATACAAAGAGGAAAACATTGATGTGGAAGTTTGTGAGGCGGTAACTAAAAAACTTGAAAACAAAGACGGGGTTATTTACAAAAAAATTGAAGGTGTCAGCACTGCTGCTTGTATCTATCACAAAGGTCCATACAATTTACTCGGAAATTCATATTCTATACTTTTAAGTTGGGTTGAGAAAAGCGGTTATACGATTGCCGGACAGCCAAGGGAGTCGTATATTGACGGATGCTGGAATAAAGAAAGTGAAACGGAGTGGTTAACTGAGATTCAAATACCGGTTCGAGTGAAGTAATGTGATTTTTGCCCCGGTGTTTATGATGCCGGGGGATATTATTATAAGATAAGCAAATAATCGCGTTTACCATAGAGGAAGCGATGTATTTGTATTTCATCGTTTACAATTACATAAAAAACTAAAAAATTATCTATGGGATACATTCTATATCCAAGTTGATTTAAATATGTATCTTTTACTAAAGAATGTATAGTAGGATTAAATTCTAATAGATCCAGGCTGTCATAAAATTTTTGGAATAAATTATTGGGAGAAGTTTTCAGCTTATTTACAAAGTACTCTTTAATTTCCAGTAAGTCTTTTTCAGCACTCGGGTAAATGTTTATTTTGTATTTCTTTACTGTCATTTAGTCATTAACTCTCTTACAAAAGTACGTGCATCTTTCCCTTTAGCACCATTTAGAATCTCCTCACGGGCTTCATTAAGTTTCTGGTAAAGCTCAATTCGTGCAAGTTGTTTTTCATAATAATCAAGAGACATAACAACCATATCACCAAGGCCATTTTTTGTAAGAAAAACAGGTTCATTATAACTGTGTACGGCCTCAGAAATACTGGTAAAATTATTACGAAGATCAGAAATCGGGCGAATTATTGGCATATAAACCTCCATATATTATCATTATAATGATAATATATGGATAAGTCAAATGATATTAAATTATTTTATAAGAATGCAATTATCATATACCGGTATTGTAAATAACTTACATCGTGAAAGTTTAGTCATTTGAAAGTCTATAAACAAAAACCGAATGGTATGCATATTATTTTTTCATCAAGAAACACTACTTTTTCTCCGTTATTAACAACAATACCAATCGGACAATCGTTAACTTTAACAAATTCTTTGAGCGTTATTATATCCTTTTTACCAATGTGTTGCGAATATTTAATTTCAATAGGAATTATACCGAAAGTACCTTCCAGTATAAGATCAATTTCGCCTCCATTAGAAGTTCGGTAATAATAATAATCAAAAATAACACCACGTGCATTAAGATTTCTTATAATTTCTTCGATAACCATAGATTCAAACGATAAACCCATTTTTGGATGAGTCAAAAGTTGACTGAGATTATTTATTCTCAAAAGATGATGAAGAATTCCGGAATCTCTTACATATCCTTTAGGATGTTTTGTTATTCTTTTTTCTGTATTTTTATCATAAGGTAGAATTTCTCTCCATATAAAGGTTCCATGTGCAATTTTAAAATATTCTCTGACTGTTGGTTGAGACACTTGAAGAGATCGGGCGATATCGCTATAATTTATTACTGTACCGGAATAATATGCAAGGGTTTGAATAAACTGTTTAAATCGCATCCGGTTAAGAGACGGAAAAAGTCGGGAAATATCTCTTTCAACATAGGTATTGATATAGTTTTCTTTCCAATGATCGTAAAAACCACTATCGTTACGAATAAAAGGCTCAGGATATCCACCTTTTAACCAATAGTGATGTATCATTTCAAGATCAGCGGTTTGTTTAAATAATAACGTATCCTTGATTAGCGAAGGATCATTTATGAGAGAATATAAGTTAGCAGGAGAATTAATGATGGTTTCTGAAAGTAAAAGCGGGGAAACTTCGATTATACCAATTCTTCCTGCAAGGGTTTCTGAAATTGACTGAATAAGTTCAGGCGAGCTTGAACCGGTAATAATGTATCTGCCGTATTTATTTCTATCATTATCAACCGCTACTCGTAATGCAGAAAAAAGAGATGGTAACAGTTGTGCTTCGTCGATGGCAATTTTGTTGTTATTTAACCGTAAAAAAAGATCAGGATCAAGAGATATATAATTGTAGTCAGATATTTTTTCAAGATCAAATAATTTCCACTCTTCATCAAGAGTTTTTAAAAGAGTTGTTTTTCCGCATTGCCTCACCCCGACAAGTGCAACAATTGGAAAATAAGAGCAATATCTTTGAATAAGATCGCAATATGATCGTTTAATACCATGCATTTTCAAACCCTCCCTTTGAATATACATGGTAAAATCACAAAGGTCAATAGAAAATTATAAGCGTCCACACTAAAATTGTCCGGATAAAGGAAATGAGCTTTGCTCTTGAGGAAAGCGGTTATATGATTGCCGAAGATTTGTATTTAATTATCAAGCGGACTTTTCACCCCGAGTTTATTCTTACTTGCAACATGAGTATAAATCATTGTAGTTTCAAGATTTGAATGCCCGAGAAGCTCTTGTATAGTTCTGATGTCATACGAACTTTCAAGCAAATGAGTGGCAAAACTATGACGAAGCGTATGCACACTTGCCGCTTTGGTTATACCTGATTTATCCAGCGCCTGCTTAAATGCTTTTTGAAGTGTAGACGGGCTTATGTGATAGCGCCGGATACAGTTTTCTTCCTTATCGACGGATACTGATTTTGCAGGAAAAAGCCAGAACCAACGCCACTCTTTTGAAGCATTTGGATATTTACGGACTAATGCTTTCGGTAGCATAACTCCCGGTATATTTTGCTGACGGTCTTTTAAGTAATATTTTTTTGTATTTTCTATATGCTTTTTAATATCGGATATGAGTGATTCTGATAGTATAGTTGCTCTGCTTTTGTCACCTTTTGAAGCATTTATATTAATAACGCTACGTTCAAAATCAATATCTTTAATTCTGAGAGTTATACATTCATTTAGTCGAAGTCCACCGCCATAAATTATTGATGCCATTAATTTATTCTCGCCATTTAAATGATTGAAAATTGTTTTGATTTCTTCTTTTGATAACACAACAGGCAAGAAATGGCTTTGTTTTGCTCTGTGTGAATTTGCAATATCTTCAATAGGTATGTTTAGAATATTTCTATATAAAAATAGCAATGCACTGAATGCCTGATTTTGAGTTGATGACGATACTTTCTGTTTTATAGCGAGAAATGCGAGGTAGTCTCTTACGTTATCAGATGATAATTCATCAGGTGGTATGATGTTGTTGAATGTAATAAAATTTCTGATCCATACTCTATATGATTTAATCGTACTGGATGAAAGGTGTTTTATTTTTGATATTCTTGAAAACTCTTCGTATGCCTGTGTCCAGTCATTTATTTTTTCGACGGAATTGCTTTTTATTTCTTTTGTATACTGAATATAAAATTGTATTGCTGTTTCAGCCTGATTGATTTGCCATGGCTCTTTTTTATCCGCTAATGAATTGAGATAATATTCTAGTGTTGCGTGTGATGTAATATCTCTCTTATTTCTTTCTGCATATTTATAGAACATTTCTGCCCAGTTGTTAAGGAAGAGTGCTTCCTGGGGCGGATAATGCAACCGTCTTTCTACAAACTCTAAAAACTTCATATTTTTTTCTCCTTTTTTTACGGATTCCACATAATAAGACATAGAAATGTGTTATGTGGAAATCTCATTACTATTTATTTGATTTTTTTGTTTTTTATGTTATGATTTTGTGAAATTTTTATAATTTTTTTTATACGGTGGATTCCGTATAAGAATTGTTAGACGGACGCTATCGCGCGTGTAAAATAGGAGTTATAATTGTCTGCTATAATAGAACAAATAATTAAAGAATATTTGCTATGCACTAATTCTGATTATGCATATTTAATGACAGGCTCGTGGGGGGCAGGGAAAACTCATTTTATTAAAAATGATATATTAAAAAATAAAGAGATAAACAAAGAACACAAAATAATATATTATTCTCTTAATGGTGCTGAAGATATTAATAAAGTAATAAGATCAATTTATTTTTCTATTATAAGTTTTGGTAAAATTAACCCTGAAAATGAAGATTTAGTACAAAATACATTTGATATTTTGGAAAATATAGATGATAAGAGTTTTAATATTTTCTTAAGCGTTATAAAAAACTTTAAAGATAAAACAATTGAATCTCTGTTTAAAAAAATGAAAAATTCAAAATTTCTCATAATATTTGATGATTTAGAGCGA
This sequence comes from Spirochaetes bacterium GWE1_32_154, assembly GCA_001829315.1. Taxonomy (GTDB): domain Bacteria; phylum Spirochaetota; class GWE2-31-10; order GWE2-31-10; family GWE2-31-10; genus GWE2-31-10. The sequence continues at coordinate 47,274 of MIAY01000002.1, forward strand.
AAATCTGAAAAAATAGATTATACAGACCTGCTAGGGCAAATATATAGTAAATTAATTGAAAAAAATATTAAAGTTATTTTTATTTCGGATGAATCAAAAATAGAATGCAACTCATATAAAAGTGAGAAAGAAAAATACATAAGAAGAACTTTAAAATTTGAAATAAATAAAAAATCAATATTCGAATATTTACTAAATAAAAATTCGTTATATAATGAAAGATTAGTTAATACACTTCTTGATATCTTTTCGGATGATGAAACGCAACCAAATTTGAGATCAATAATTTTTGCTCTTGATGTGTATGAAAAACTACTTAATGAGTATTCAAAAATCACAAATAAAGAAGATTATTACAATATTGAAGATTATTTTTATTCAATTGTAGTTTTTTGTAACGAATATAAAAATGGAAAGATACCGGATAATGAAATTAATAAAATAATTGGTATTAATAAAACTTATTCGCTTGATAAACTTATCAAAAGTGTTACAGCCAGTGATACTCAGAAAGAGTGGTATACTCTTTTTTATGAAAAAAATAATAAAATTGAACATCCATTCGATTTGCCAGAAGTAATCATTAATTATATAGTAGAAGGATATTTTGACGAGAAAGAATTTATTAAAGAAATAAAAAAAAATAATATTGAACCTCAATATGAATTAATCAATGAAATAAGAGATTATTATTATTATTATGAAATTGATGATTTAAAAAGAAAAGTGAATATGATTGAGCAATTCATTAAAGATAATAAATATAAAGTTTCTGACATTTCGAATATTTATTCAGTAGTTATTGAATTAAATAATAAAATTGGTTTAGAATACAATATTTCTGCTTTTGAAACCTTATTACTTAATTTTATTGATAAAAACGAGGAACAAATTAAGGAACTTGTTAATGAATATAATTATAAGGAATCATATTCATTAACAAGGAATGTTATAGAGAAAAAAATAAATGAAATTCACATTAAATATTATAAAGAAAAAGATCATGATACATATGATAGATTTATTACTTCTATATTAAAAGATGATATTGAATCATTTGCAAAAATATACAGAAATACAGATAAAAAAGATCTTTTTAAAAAAATAATAGAATATAAATTGTTTGAAAGATTTAGTAAACTATCAAATAAATCAATTAACTTATTAATTAGAGTTATTTATGAAGAAGTATTAAACATATCTAATGCTGGAAAAGTTCTTAATGATCAAATTGAATATTTAGAACAGTTAAAATCTTTTTTTTGTTCTGATAAGAAAAATATTATATCTGATAAACTTAAAACTGTACTTTATGAAGACTTAATTGATACAATTAAAAAAGCGATAATTCATATTGAAAACACAGGAAATCGAGCAAGAAATAATAGTATTTAGCCGATTTCTGAAAATGGTACTGCATTAAACCAATTAAAGAATATAAGAATCAAGAATAGATTCTTAGTAAGAAAATAATAAATCGTCTAACAACCGATTTAACACCGACTCGGCTATTGTCACACAAATTGCTAAACTGGTTATTAAATGTTCAAATTTTTGGTTTAACCGGAAGATTTCTTGTTAATCACTAAGAACCGGGGTGAATAAGCAATTTATGCGCCAATTACGCCTCACGGGTTAATCGGGCGTTAGCCAGACCCTTTCGGGCAAAAATATTAAATAATACGGAAAAACAATGAAAAAGATTGCAATAATAAGTTTTTATATTTCATTCATTCTAATATTAAGTTACTCACATAGTGGAAAAACTGATGCTAATGGTGGTCATTGGAATCGGAAAACAGGAACTTATCATACACATAATGGAGGTTCAACTAATACCTATAATGGAAACTCAATTAAAGCTAATACATCTTATTACAATTCAACCTTTACAAATGAAGATGCGGGAAAATATGCGTATGTAACTCAAAATGCTAATCTAAGAAAAGGATCTGGAAAAAAATATGAAATAATTAAAGTACTACTTAAAGATTCATCAGTAAAAATAATTAAAATCGAGGGTGATTGGGCAAATGTTGAACTAGATAATAGTACTCATGGTTGGATATCAAAGATATTTCTAAGAAAGTAAATTTTAAATGAGGTACATACAATGCTGAAAAAAATATACAATATTCTTGAAATTACGGAAGATAAAAATAAATTAGCAAAAATAATTGATTGGTTATTAATTAGTTTAATTGTACTTAATGTCGTTTCTGTAATTGTCTCTTCATTTAATAATTTATCCGCAACGGCAGAAAAAATATTGAATGGATTTGAGATTGTATCAGTTATAATATTTACAATAGAATATGTATTGAGATTAATGACTTCAAAATATAAATATGAAAATAGTAGATTTCCATATTTTAGATATATGTTCTCATTTTTGGCAATTATCGATTTATTTGCAATATTACCTTTTTATTTACCATTAATAATACCATTTGATTTGCGTTTTTTAAGAATGTTGCGTTTATTCAGATTATTTAGAATATTTAAATTAAATAGATATAACGATGCTATGCAAGTTATTGGAAAAGTATTAAAAAATGAAAAAGAAAAACTTTTCACAACAATATTTGTAATGACAATATTAATAATATTTTCATCATCAATAATGTATTATGTTGAAAATACAGCACAACCAGATAAATTTCCAAATATAGTTGCTTCAGTTTGGTGGGCAGTTGCTACATTAACAACTGTAGGATATGGAGATGTTTACCCGATAACAGCATTGGGTAAAATATTAAGTGGAATAATTGCAATTCTTGGAATTGGTTTAGTTGCTCTTCCAACAGGTATAATTAGTTCCGGTTTTATTTCTGAAGTAACGAATAAAAATAATAAAAAAATATGTCCACATTGTGGAAATGTAATATAATAATTTTGTGGCTAACAACCGATTTAACGCCGACTCGGCTATTGTCACACAAATTGCTGAAATGTTTTTTATAGGTTCTAATTTTGTGTTAAACTGGAAGATTTCTTGTTAATCACAACGAACTGGGCTGAAAAAGCAATTTATGCGCCAATTACGCCTCACGGGTTAATCGGGCGTTATATTGCTAAGAATTTTGAAATAAAATAATATAGGAAGGAACAATCCTTTTTAATTAAGAGAAAATATGGTTTAACTATTAAAAAAAATTATGATATAGTTAATTAAGTTAAAATAATGGCGGATTATATGAGCGATAATTTATCAATTTTTTTTAAAGAATTCGATATCAAATTTCCAAATTTGGAAATAATAGATAAAGATTGGTATAAAAACAATATAGGCGTTAGTTCTTTTTGTTCCTCTGCAAAAGCAAAAGATGCAAAAGGAAATTATAGCGAAGAGTATATAAGAGCTAGATTTGTTTGGAGTTTAGTAAACTCAGGAATGTATAATAAAGAGTATATTTGTGTTGAATTTGGTTTTCCAAAAGGAAATGGAGGTAAAAGTCTCAATCCTGATATCGTTGTTTTCAAAAATAAAGACTGGTTTCATGATTATGCGCAGGCAAAGGCAAGTAAAAATTTTGCAAAAATACGTAAAAATGTATTAGTGATATTTGAAACAAAGAAAAATAATAAATCTGTAGAAAGCGCCATTGAAAATCAGCTTCGTTCAGCAATGGAGCTGAATACTTCACAAGATAGAATCTTTGGAGTATATTTTGATGATCAATCAGATATATTAATCTTCAAGAAAATTGGAAACTCTGAAATTAGAAGATTTAACGAAACTAATGAATTACAGCAAGATGGCATAATTGGTTGGAATTTAGAGAAAAGAGACTTACTTATAGAACTTCCGAGTCAACAAGATTTTATTGAAAACAATGAAAGTATTTCTGATCTTGCCAAACTAAAACTTGATTCTCTGGATGCAATAGATGAGGCAAATTTTAATGATTTAATGAACTCCCTTAAAAGAGCAAATGATAGTATCCGCCCGGAAAGTCCTCTTCGTGAGATGATTGTTGAATTCTTGACTCTTAAAGTTTTTGATGAAAAGCGAAGTAAAAGAGATAAGACTTATTTGCAATTCTATATTGTATCAGAAGAAAAAAGAAAAGACGGACTTGCCGAAAAAAGTTTTCGTGAAAGAATAAATAACCTTTATAAGGAAGCTCAAAAAGAATATCCAAAGGTACTAGGTAGAGAAAAAAGGCTTTTTACTTATGATAGCGAGTTTAGACCATCAAAAAGTAATGATGAAAAATTTCTTGTCGCATTAGTTGAGACATTTCAACAAAGAGCAATTCTGAAAGCTAAAAACGAAAGTTTTAATCAAATTATTTTTAATAATTTTGGAAGCGAACAACAGAAAGCTGACAAAGGACAGTTTTTTACTCCTATACCAGTTGTTAAAAATATGATAAAACTTTTAAACCCAATCAAGGGAGAAGAGCTTTGTGATCCTTGTTGCGGTATTTGTGATTTTCCAGCTATGGCTTTTCGTCATGCTAACAAAGAAGCATTAAAAAAAGAAGATTTTTTTCAAACAGGAGAGCATTACTACGGTTTTGATATTGAAGGAAGTAATTTAAAACTTGCAGAATTAAATTTGGTTTTAAATGGAGATGGCGGGGCTATATTAGAGCAAATGAACTCACTTTCACAAAAACTTTTGCAAGATGGAATAACTGTTTTAAAAGAAGGTGAATTCACAACCCAAAATTATAACTCAGAAACATGGAATCACCTTTCTGATTCAAATAAAGACTTAAAAAAGTTTAAGATGATAGCCACTAATCCACCTTTTGGAAAGGGACGAGACCTTAAAACCGGGGCTAACGGAAAATGGGATTTACCGAAAGAAACAATAGAACTCTACGAAACCTTTAAAGAAAAATCTGATCTTGACAGCAAAGGAAATAAAAATTATCCAAATTCTATGGATATGGGAGTTTTATTTTTAGAAAATGCCTACAAATGCCTTGAAGATGGTGGAAGAATGGCAATCGTTCTTTCAAACTCAATTGCAAGCATCAAAGAATGGCAAAATATTCGTAAATGGTTTTTATCAAAAATGAGGATTGTAGGAACTTTTGATTTGCCAAGTAATACTTTTGGAGAAACAGGAGTTGCAACAACTGTTATTATCGCCTACAAACCTAATAGAAACGAGCAATATTTACTGTGTGCGGATTATGAAGTTTTTGTAAAGGATATTGTAAATATCGGTTATGAAGTTAAAACAGTTAAAAGATCGGTTCATTTTGCTCCGCAATATATCATTAATGAAGAAACTTTTGAGAAAACAGGAAAACTAAACGAAGATTTTTCGGCGATGCAAAGAGAATGGAAAGAATTTTTACAAAGGCAAGAAGAAGAAATAAAAAACGCCTTTCATTTATCACAAATGGATTAAACTATGAGAAGTTATATTATTAAACCAAAATCTGTAAAGAAAAGCGAGATAATCAAAAATGATTATATTTTCTCAGCATCTAGACATAATAATATTCAAATAAATTCAAACTTTGATTATCTAGTAAATTTAATAAAGATTTCAAAAAAAAGCGTAAGTTTAACAAATCAAAAAAAATATTTTAACTATGTAGAAATTGGAAGCATAAACACAACGACAGGCTATATTGAGCCTACTCTTAAAAAATCAATAGATATTTCTACTGATTCAGTTTTTCAATTAGAAAAAGATGATATTTTAATTTCAACCGTAAGAACTTATCTTGGTGGGATTGGTATTATAAATCAAAAAGATCAATATTTAGTGGCCTCAAAAGCACTAATAGTTTTAAGAGAATTAAAAAAAGATATTAATAAATATTATTTATTTGGAATTTTAAGAACTGGTTTTTTTATAGAACAAACAAATTTAATTCTAAATGCTTCAATGTACCCAAGAATGGATAAGGATAGTTTTGATAAATTAAAAATCCCATTTCCAACCAATACCAACCATCAAAATCCAGAAAAAGTAGAGAATCATATTTCTAACATAGTGCAAAACATAATCGATAAAGAAGAACAAATCAAACTAAAAAATAAACAAATCGATGAACTGATAGAAAAAGAGCTAAAAGAAAAACAAAAAGCAGGAAGTTTTAGTTATAGATATCCGAAAATTAGTGAGATAAGAGAAGAAACAAGGCTTGATACAGGACTATATGAAAGAAATTTTAAAGAAATTGATTTTCTAATTCGGAATTATGAAGGAGGTATTTTTCAAATACCACTTGATAAATTCAAAAGCGGATCAACTCCTAAAGTTAGAGTATTTGATCCTCAAAATAAAAAATATAAATGGGTAACTCCAACCTTAATTACCGATCAGGGTAATTATCAACCATCGGCAACTATTAATATGGATTCTAAAAACAATTTATCAAAAGATTGTATTCTAATTATAAATAGAACATCAAAAGGCAAAAAGGGCGAATATGTTGGTATTACATGTTTTTATGAAGTCAATAGTTTTGGTTTAGGACAACACAATCAAGGTTTATATCAAATTAAGGATTATTCAAAATTTGAAAAATTATTCATTATTTGTTTATTGAACTCAAAGCTTTATAGAAAATTATGCGGTTGTATTTCTATTGGGTCTAAAATGAAAGAAATGAAATCTTTGGATTTTGCTTTTCTAAAATTTCCTAATTTTCCTGATTCCAAACAAAAAGAAATCGTAAACCTCTATTATAAATCACTTGAGAAAAATAAAAATTTAAATATTGAAAATTATTTAGAAATAGAGAAAATAAGAAATCGTAAATTAGGTATTTTTCAACTTAATCTTGAAATATTTTCTCTTCAAGAACAATTAGAAACTTTGGTTCATAAAATTGTGAGTGAAGAATATATTGAAATAGATTTCGCATATTAGATAAAATATTAAACAGCAATATAACAACCGATTGAACCCGACTCGGCTATGTCACACTTTTTGCTTTCGTTAGCACTCAAGGCAAAAAATGCGCCAATTACGCCTCACGGGTTAATCGGGCGTTATCTGTTTTTCTAAAAAATGTTACAAAAATGCTTAACCAGGACAAAATAAATAATAAAACAGACT
>MIAY01000003.1 GCA_001829315.1 Spirochaetes bacterium GWE1_32_154
TCATATTAACCCCTTTTGTTGTTTATACTATAAACATTTGTTTTGATAAAGTCTCCGGACTATCATGTCCGGTTCTTTATGGGGTCATTATATTCTGTTGTTTCCAAAAGTGCTTTAGCAGAAGTTAAAGAAGTCTTAAATGAACTCCAGCTTGTTTGTGAGTAATCTGCCTCAATTTTTGTATCAGCCTCGCTTAGTGCGGCGACAAGTAAATTCCGGCTTGCTTTTGTTATAAGCCCGCTCAGTGAAGCATTTATCGCTTCTGTTTTCTTAATCACTTCCGCCTCTGTTGTCTGCACCATTGCCTTTACAACAGTAAGGATTGTCTGAAATGTTTTCCAGCTATCTGCTGTGTAATCAGTTTCAATCTTACCATCTGCTGTGGCAAGTGCTACCTCAAGTGCAGCCGTCACATCCGTATAAATTTGATACGACGCTGATGCTACTGCACTCATTTTCCATCCGCTTTTAATAGCCACTGCTTTTATCGTCATATCCTTATCGACTGTTATCGTACTGCCCGATGCAAGCACCAAAGATGTAGCACCGGGTTCTATACCGTCAGTTGTATAATATATTACCGCTTCTGCTGTCGTTGTTGTTATACCAACCTGTTGAATTGAACCATACGCCCCAGCGGTAACACTGAACTCAGGCATCAAGGTGGTTTGCATCTCTTTATCACCCGTTTCAATTCCAACCTGCGTACAGCTTAGCATCAGCAAAGCTGATGCTACTGCAATAATCACTTGTTTAAGTTTCATTCTTTCTCCTCATGTAAAATAATTAATTATATAATCAACAGCACTATGCCATTGTTTTAACCGTCTACGAATAAAGAATAGATTATGTTGAAATGATTTTTGTGAAGAATAATCTGTTATAGGAAATAGGAAATAGGAAATAGGAAATAGGAAATAGGAAATAAATTTAGTTTATTTACATTCATTTGATTATAATATACATTTATTGTTTTTCATGCAATACTTTTATACAAAAATATATTTTTTTAGAGAAAAGATATAAATTAATAGGTAATAACCTTGATATTTGATTTAGTGTTATATTCAAAGCTCCTAAAATCTACAAAAAAACTCCGAATCCGTGCTAATCATCCTGAATCAGTGTCATCCGTGTAAAATTTCCTAACCCACAATCCTGTTCACAAGCTCAACAATCGCTTTTTTAATCCCCGGATTAACACTGTATTTTGACTCTACATATTCTAAAATGGCAAGTGCTGATTGAGGAACTTTATCATACCCCTGCATCATACCGGGCATTTTTGATGCAAAGTGAGGATACCTGATCTCAAATCGTCTCTCATTTTGAAAATCATCTTTAAAAGATGAGACTTCCTGTTCAAAATAAGAAGCACAGGCAACAAGTATATCAAGTGCAAATGTCTGAACAAATTTAGCCGCAATCAATTTTTCACCACGGCCGAACCTGCATAAACCCACATACAAACAGGTTAATACTTCGCCCATTGCCCAATCAAGATTATCAGGTTTCCATGGCGTATTCTTCTTAGCCGGTGAACACAGTGATTCATCAAAATCGCTGGTTTTCCAAACTACTCTACCGGCAGAAAATGGTATTTTTGCCAATTCATGTTCTTCAAATACAGCAAACTCACAATATATGCCATCTTCATACAGATATTTATAACCATCCGGACTGTTTAAAAAGTAAAAGGCAGGTGCACCACAATTGGTTAACCAGTCAAGATTATCTATATACCGTTTTTTCATACCATCTTTTACAATAACAAAAAAATCAAGATCACTCCATTCATCCAATCGTGCAAGCTCCGTACCAATAGACCCCAATCCCAATAATGCCTTCGCATCACCGGTTTGTTGTAATGAATCAGCAATGTTTGTTAATCTTTTCAAAATTGAATCTTTTGTGTTCATAAAAATCTCCTGTTGAGATCAATATAACGTTTTTTTTCAGGTATATCTGTGATATACTTCACATATTGAGAGGTAATATGACAGAAACGGTGGTGCCAACACCGGGTAGGCTTTTTAATTTTATTTCACCGCCATGCAGTAAAACAATGTGTTTTACAATTGACAAACCAAGACCTGTACCGCCGGTTTTTCGTGACCTCGATGAATCAACAACAAAAAACCTTTCAAACAGTCTGTCAGTGTCAATGACAGAAAGATTAATTCCTATACCGGTATCAATACAATTAATAATAACAGAATTTCCATCCTGTATAAAACTAACGGTAATTGAACCACTATCGGTATATTTAATTGCATTATCAATGAGATTAATAAATAACTGCTCAATCCTATATGCATCTGCTTTTACAATAAAACTACCCGATCCGATCACCTTAAATACCAATGATTTATTTTTTAATTTTTCAGTAAACATAACCCCGATTGTTTCAGCAATTTTCATAAGATCAACTGATTCAAAAGTAACCCCACTATCTTTTTTCTCAACTTCAGATAAAATAAGCAGATCATTTACAATATTAATCATTCTATCAGTATGCCGGGCAATTATTTGTAAATATGAAAAATCATCATCAGCCTCAGTTTTATCATCTAATAATGTTTCAATAAAACCTTTAATTGCAGTCAAAGGTGTTCTTAACTCATGACTTACATTAGCAACAAAATCTTTTTTTAGATTTTCAAGATTTTTCAACTTAGTCATATCTGAAATTATGAGAACTTTTTCATTCTTGCTCGTTATAAAATTACAGCTGCAAATAAAAGATTTACCGCCGTATCCAATTTCTTCAACAAGATTTTTTTTTGACTCACTTGATTTTTTTATTAAAGAAATCAAATCCCTATTCCGTAACACTTCCCAGTAATATCTTCCTTTTAATTGGATAGTTGAACCGGATATTGTGTTAAAACTTTTATTGACCTCTTTAATAAGACCGTCAACGCCAAGTAACATAATACCTTCATTAACCGATGAGAAAATACTCTGGGCCTGTTCTTTCTCTGATATAACCTGGCTAAAAAGATCATCCAGACGACTCGACATATAATTGAAGTTTTTAATCAGCTCACTGATTTCACTGTCACCCGGATTAAATAATCGAACACTAAAATCACCCGCAGCAACTTTTTTTGAAGCAAGCGAAATGGCATCAAGCGGTGCTGTAAATCGTATCAGCATGGTATGAGATACGAAAACAGTAATCAAAAAGAATATAATATCAATAAAAATTATTTTTTTCATCATCGAATAAATATTCCTGGTCACTTCAGAAACCGGACTGCTGACGCGTATAAAACCAATTATCGATGACTCGTTAAAAACAGGAATCCCTAAATAAATCAGATTGCTATGTACCGTGTCTGAATAACGAATCGATTTCCCTACCCCGTCTTTTATTGCATTTTGGATTTCGACTCGATGTAAATGATTTTCTAAAACGCGATAATCAGATTGATTATCTGCAATTACTGTTCCATTTTCCTGAATAATTGTGATTCGAAATGGTATTTTCTCAGAGATTGCAGCAACTGTTTGTCGAACACTCTCATAATCCTTTAACAGCAATGACTCTCTGCAATTATAATCAATTAAATTGACACTATTACGCAGATTGCCCGATAACTCGGAAATCCCCTGATGCCGTAATGTTGAATATGAAACAATAATAAACACCAGTGACAAACCAAATATAAGAATTAAATTCTGAACTATTAACTCAAAATGAATCGGCTTACTCTTTCGTGTCAAGTTTATACCCTACACCCCGCACATTTTTTATAAACCGGGCAGCATCTCCGATTTTCTCGCGCAAATGTTTGATATGCACATCAATTGTCCGGTCAATAACATACCTGTCTTCGCCCCAAATACCTGCAATCAGTTTATCACGCGAATAAACCCAACCTTCATTGCCGGCTAATATTGTTAAAATTTTAAATTCGGTTGTTGTTAATTGGATTTCTTTGTTTTCTTTGTTTCTAACAGAATATTTATCAGGATCAATGAATAATTCATCTGCAATATTAATAATTTTATTAGCACCTTCACTGCTACTCTCAGGTACAGCAACTCTTCTTAGAACAGCTTTTACCCGTGCAACGAGTTCTCTTGGAGAAAAAGGTTTCGTTACATAATCATCAGCACCTATTTCAAGGCCGACAACTTTATCAGTTTCATCCTGTTTGGCGGTTAAAATAATAACCGGTATATTTTTATATTCAGCGACACTTTTCAAATATTTGCATACATCCATTCCATCTAAATCAGGTAGCATTAAATCTAAAATCACTAAATCAGGAATTGAATTTTTTAAAGACTCTGTAAATGTCTTTGCATTATAAAATTGAAAAACAGCAAACGAATTCCTTTTTAAATGCAACGCAATAAGATCAGAGATATCTGTCTCATCTTCAACAATTGCAATTGTATCCATGTTAACTCCTTAATACAAGGAGAATCAGGATTCTCCTTTTTTCTTGTATAGTGCTCTACTGACTTTATTTCTGCCTGTTTCTTTTGAATGATATAATGCTTTATCAGTAATACTGATTAAATCTTCGTTGCACTTAATCAATTTTTTATGAAACTCCGCAACACCAAGACTGATCGTGACTTTATGTGCAATACCATCTCCGGGAAAATCGAAACTTTCGATTTTCTTTCTAAACCGTTCAGCAAACTCATAAGCCCCCTGGATAGAAGTATCGGGTAGAATTACCGCAAATTCTTCTCCGCCATAACGTGCCGGATAATCAACTTCCCTAACCGACCCAAGAAGCAGTCTTGCCAGTTCTTTAATGATAATATCACCTTGCAAATGACCGAAACTATCATTAAATGATTTAAAATGATCTATATCAAACATTAACAATGAAAAAATCCCATCACTATTGCTATATCCTGCAATATTTTCTTCTAAAGTTTTTTGAAATTGATGATGATTATACAGTTTCGTCATTCGATCAATTGTTGCTCTACGATATAAATTAGCATTTTCCAATGCAATCGATACAAAACCTAATAATGTCACAATAAATTGTATTTCATCAGAAGTATAAACCTCACCGTTCTTCTTAGCACCCTGTAAATATATACCGGTAATACCTTTATCAGATTTAAGCGGTATGATGAACTCAGTTCCTTTCTCACCAATAATGTTGATAATTGACTGATCAGAAAAATCAGTAGAAAACTGTTTAAAAGTTATCTGATTACATTCTAAAACGGTGAAATATTCTATCAACGGATCAATTGCATCAAAATCCAAAATACTTTTATTTAAAGTCCCGGCACTATATAAATACTCAAGAGGTTTATCATTATCAATATCAGAAGGAACAACAAAAGAACAAAATTGCGCATCAAATTTGGACCGTACAAAATAATTAATACTTTTAGTTATCCTTCGAATATCCAGATCAGAAGTAATTTGCTTTGCAACTTCAATAATCTCTCGAAGACTCTGATTTTCCACTTTTAATGTGTTAATTTCTTCCATTTGTTTCCACCGGATAGATTAATATTTCGTAATTTTATAATTTATAATATATAATTTAAAATATTTCAACACAATTGCTTTTTTTACACTATTAATGTTAAGATTTAGTTAAGATTACAAATAAATATAAGGAAATATTTCGGTATGACAGAAAAAAACATATTAAATAAAACTTTATCATCAATTACAAAAAAATCTCTCCAAAAAAATGGTTTTATAGTACATGAAGCTGATGATAAAGCTGAAGCAATCACTATTTTAGAGGAATTAATCGATAAAAACGCAATAATCGGGTATGGTGGTTCAAGAACTCTTGATGAAATCGGGTTTCATACAATTTTTACGATACGCGATTACCCCAATTTACTTGATAGAAATATTCCCGATATTTCGCGGGAGGTAAAACAATCAATTCAGAAAAGAACATTAAGCGCTGAAATTTTTATTTCATCAGCTAATGCACTGACCACAGAGGGTGATCTTATCTTAATCGACAAATGGGGTAACAGAAATGCAGCTGCCACCTATGGACCAGAAAAAAGAATATTTGTAGTTGGTACGAACAAAATCACCTCTTCACTTGACGAAGGTTTAAAAAGAGCACGTAATTACGCTGCTGTTCAGAATAATATCAGATTCAATACAGGCAATCCCTGCACAACAAAAGGTCATTGCGTACAATGTGATTCAAAAGAGCGGTTGTGTTCAGTTACAACTATTATTTCAAAATGCCAACCGGTAAATTCTGCAATTATTCTACTAATTAATGAAGATTTAGGTTTTTAAATATCATTCTTGACTTATCATACAAATATATATTAAATTAGAAGATATTGGGGGATATAATGTTATCAAATCTTAATACTATGGTTGAAGAATCATCAGATTTTATTAAAAACTATTTTAAACTTGATTCATTTGATGTCGGACTTATAACAGGAACGGGCATTACAGAATTTACTGATGCATTAGATGGCAAAGAATTGCGATATGAACAAATTCCCAATTTCCCCTGCGTTGACCACACCAAGCATAAAGGTTCAGTAATTCATGCAAAAATAGCAGATAAAGAAGTTTTGTTTTTTAATGAAAGACTTCATTATTATCAGGGACATCCAATAGAATATGTCGGGTATCCTGTACGGATTATGAGTCAGGTTGGTATAAAAAACCTGATTATGATTAATTCAGCAGCGACCCTGACAGAAAATATGATGCCCGGCGATCTGATGCTTATTAAAGATCACATCAATATGATGAATGTTAATCCTTTAGTCGGTTATTACAATACGAACAATGAAAATAAATTTGTAAATATGAAAGAACCCTATTCATTAAGATTAATGGATATGCTAAAACAAACTACTGATCTTAATTTAAAACAGGGTGTATATGTTGGAGTATCGGGGCCTAATTTTGAGACTCCCGCTGAAGCAAATTATATGAGAATTATCGGAGGAGATGCTATTGGCATGTCAACTGTAGCAGAAACTATTGTTGCCCACCAATGCAATATTGAAACTATAGCCATAAGCTGTATTTCAAACTATTCTTCTGCTATCAAAAATTCACGATTATCGAGAGAGAAATCGATTGAACTGGCAGAAATCGCTGAAGAAAAACTTGTTACAGCAATACTGAACTTAATTGCATTAATATAAGCCTCTTAAGATCTGATTTTCAATATTCAGGATGAAATTCTATGATATCACCGTATTTCTTTACCGATGAAACAAAACAAAATGTAAGTGATTTAATTAATACATATGAAGGCGGTGAAATTTTCTTTGGATGCGTCCTTGAAGAAGATGGAAGTATAATCAGTGCTATTCCAATTTGTTACGGTAATGAAGAAGCGGTATTGGCACCTTTTGAAATAGCAGAAAAATATAATGCGGTTTTACACAATCATCCTTCCGGCAACACACAACCATCGGGTGCCGATTTACAATACGCTTCTGTTTTAAAAAATCAGGGTATCGGTTTTTTCATCACTAATAATAGTGCCGAAAAATTAACAACGGTTATTCCGCCGGTTATAACCAGGAAAAGTTCAAAAATCAGAAATGAAGAACTCAATGATATATTTCACAACGAAGGAAGCATTTCAAAATTTAAAAAAGACTATGAATTTCGTGACGGTCAGCTAAAAATGTCCATGAAAGTTGCAGATTCATTTAATCATAAAAGTATTGCCGTAATCGAAGCGGGAACCGGTATCGGAAAATCATTAGCATATTTATTCCCTGCTTTTCTATACGCAGAAAAAAATAATGAACGGGTTGTTATATCAACCAACACAATTAATCTTCAATCACAATTATTGAATAAAGATATTCCCTTTGTAAAAAAAATATTAAACTCTGAAATTGAGGCAGTTCTTGTAAAAGGCCGGAGAAACTATCTTTGCAAATTAAAAATATATCACGCAGACACCGAACTTGAATTTTCTGATGACCAGGAGGAATTTAACAACATCCTTGAATGGTCAAACACAACAAATACCGGCACAGTTGATGAATTAAACTTTGTACCAAACCCGGCAGTCTGGGAAAAAGCATCCTCAGATGCTGATTTTTGCATGGGCAGTAATTGTATATTTTATCGGGAATGTTTTTTGCAGCTTGCCAGAAGAAGAGCAAGTGAAGCAAATGTTTTAATAGTAAATCATCACATTTTATTCGCCGATTTACAAATTAGAGCGCAGTCAGGAAATATGGATGAAAATATACTATTGCCTCCGTATAAAAAAATAATTTTTGATGAAGCACACAATATTGAAAAAGCAGCCTCATCATACTTTACAGCAACATTTTCTAAAGCAGGTTTTTATAAATTTATCGCTTTATACCGCGGAAAAAAAAACAAAAGCTTTATTAAAACAATCATGACTAAAATGTTATCAGCCGGTGGTGCCGATCTTTACGCAATAGGTGAATATATTGAAAGAGAAGTATTGGGTACTCTTGATTCATTATATAACAACGCTTCCGATGTATTTCATCGTATTGACGGGTATCTTGAAAGAATCATCAAAACTGAAGGATATGGCGGACCAAAAGTAACCATTAATCACCGTATTTTAAAAGAAGAATGGGAGTCACCTGATTTCCAGACATCAGTTATTGAACCTCTCAAAAATCTCTCAGAACTCATTGAAAATTTCTCTTCAACCCTTGATAATACCGGAAATCTCTATGAAGGTTTGCCCGATGGATTAAAGTCTAAATATGAAATTGACTTTAAAACACTGAAAGGTTATTCCTCAAAACTAAACAGTTATTATAAAGAAATTACCGAAGTTTTAAACACTGAAATCGGACGGAAAGTTGCCTGGCTTGAAATCTTCGGTGATAAAGATTCTCCACTATTTAATCTGGTTTCTTCTCCATTGTATATTAATATTTTTCTCTATGAGTCACTTCACAGCGTTTTTGAATCAATCGTATTTGCATCAGCAACATTAACTATCAACAAATCATTTGATTTTTTTATGAGTACAATCGGTTTAAACCTCGTGAAAGAAAAAGAAATTGAAGTATCAACATTTGATTCTCCATTTCATTATGATGAAAAAGTGTTATTTGTCGTACCAACCGATATTCCTGAACCAAATAGTTCTGATTACAACGAAAAGCTAAATACCTTTATCGAACAAAGCATTAAAGTAACAAAAGGTTCTTCTTTTGTTTTATTCACCTCATACAGTCAGCTTCAAAAATCATTTGATGTAGTAAACCCGCAATTACGGGAAGCAGGCTACCGCTCTTTTAAACAGGGTGACAAAAGTAAAGATGCTTTACTGCAACTGTTTATTGAAGAACAGGATTCAAATCTTTTTGCAACAGATTCATTCTGGGAGGGAGTAGACGCCCCGGGAGATACTCTGCGGTATGTTATTCTGACCAAATTACCATTTAGAATGCCGACAGAACCATTAGAGCAAGCCCGGGTTGAAGATTTGAAAAAGCGCGGTTTGGATCCTTTTATTTTTTATACAGTTCCAACTGCTGTGATTAAGTTTCGTCAGGGTTTCGGGCGGCTGATACGAACAAAATCAGATTATGGCATTGTAGCACTTCTTGATTCAAGAGCATTATCAAAATCATACGGGAAAACTTTTTTTCAATCACTGCCCCGATGTAAGTTTAAATCAGGAAAAACGCTTGATATATTACATGAGATTGGAAAACATATTGATTTGATGAAAAAAAATCGTTAGAGCTTCTTTTATAAATCTTTATATCGAAGTTCTTGTTTATCAAGCAACTCAAGGGTTGAAATTTTCTTATTCTGAATAATAAAAAAGCCTTTATAGGCATTAAAAATGATGTAAATCTTATTTTTAGGCGGTTTGATGTAATTTGCAGTATAATTAATAAATTGTGTCCGATTCTGTTTTCTAAGTGTTTCAGGATCCATACTTATCGTAAAAACATCTTCAATCGATTCCTTCTCTACATTAAATTGAGCAATAAAAACACGATTTTTATACATTTTCCGGCCTTCAAAAGTAATTGGAATAATTTTGTTACCAATTTGTATTAACTGTTCTTTTGCATCAAAAATTAATGCACCTGATTTAATGTCGTATTTATCCGATAATTTTATTATATCAAACCCTTTAAAATGGCTGTATGTGATTTTATTAGTATTTATAAACCCGCTGTCATGTCTTAAAAGAGATTGCCCAAGCGGAAATTTGCCGTAATTTAAAACACCTGCAGCATTTAAAATAGTCGGACCAATATCAAAATGAGTGCCCGGTTTATTGATTATAACCGGTTTTAGCCAGGGTGCAGAAATCCCGAAAATTAAATAACGATCATCTGTTTTATCTAAAATATCAGAAACAGTATTTCTCATTGCCAAATGATCTGAGAGTAAAACAATCATCAGATTTTTATCTAAATGAGAATCTTTAATTTTTTGTAACAAGTTTGAAATGATCTTATCGCTACCATTTACAGCATTTATTATATTATCATCTGAGACTTTTGAAATACTTTTTGACGGTGTTCCATTAGGATGATGAGTATCAACAGTTAATGTAGTTAATAAAAATGGTTTTTTTTCTTTTGTTAGCGTATCTAATTTAGCGTAAACCAAATCAAGTAAATCATCATCATACAAACCCCATTCATTAATTTTTTTCTCATCAGGGATTTGAGTAATCAATTCAGTTCGTCCTAACACTTCATCATACCCGTTATGCATCAAGAAACTTTTTTTACCGCCAAAATTAGTATCCGCTCCACCCATGAAAACTGTATTATAACCATTTTTATTTAGAATAGAAGAAAAAGCCCCGGCACCTATAGAATTAGGATTAAAAGCTGCCAACGCCTGATTACCGGAAGTAGAAGTTAAAAGCGGAAAACCACAGTGACTTGAAAAAATGCCAGCAATTGTCCAGCCGGTTCCAAAGGTTTGACTTATTTTTGAAAACTGAATTGATTTGCCCAGTTGTTTTTTTAAATTTGCAGTAATATCACCGAATTTTTTCTCATCCAGATAGGTTTGCTCTAAACTTTCCATATATATTATAAGAATATTAGGAGGTTTTCTGGTAAAAATGATTTTATTACTTGTCATTCTACCAAAAAAATATTTATTCACCAGTTCAACAGGAGAGTAAGGCTCTGTAACTTTATCAGTTCTCAATACAGAAATTGTTTCCTGTAACGGGGTAAATAATGTTAAGGAAAATAATAATAAAACCCATGAAAAAACTCTTTTTTTATTAAATTTATTTTGTATTGCCCAGAAAGGAATTGATATAACGAGATAGAAAATAGCAACAAAAAAGATAATTTTAAATGTTTTAATAATTGTTGGTAAATTAGTAACGTCAAAATGCCACAAAACCTCTCTTGTAATACCTTGTCCCTGAAGCCAAAATGAAACAAATGACAAAGAGTTTAAAAAAGTAATAAGCACTGCAACAAAAATTGAAATAAGTACTGCAAATTTTGTTTGTGACAAGCGTAACCAGGGAAGAATTATCCCTAAAATAATTGATGATATAATCCAATTAACCGGTATGTAAGAAGAATAATTGAGTGAAATTAATGAGGGTAATGCAAAAAGCACAAGAAATAGAGTAAAGTAAACTATCATAAAAACTCTATTTTTATTTTCCATTTCGATAAAATGAAAAAACTGCTCTTTTTTAATTTTTAGCCAATTCTTTAAATGTAATAATACATATTTCACATTCATAACCTGTTGTTAAATTAATTAGTTAACAGTATCATAATTAATATGAAATACAACTACTTATTTAATAAAATAAATTTGAATTTTACAAATTTGTAATATAAAGTTTCTGAATACTATTTGACAAAATTAGAATATGCTACTACAATAAATAACATAACGGGAGATATTATGTTTCAATATTTTATACCTATTGTTTTACTCATTTTATCAAATATTTTTTTCATTACTTTATGGTTAATCAATCGAAAAGAAATTAAAAAAATACAATTATCACAAAAATCTGAAAAATCATACGCTATTGATCTTAAAGTTAATACCAACAACAATAATAATGAACTGGAAATAGCACATGTAATTCAGGAATTAATCCTGTCATCATCATCTTCAAGCGAACACTCACACTTTGTTTCAACTATATCAAATGATTTTCATGATAAAATTATAGAAGCATCTGATTTTTTCGATACAGTAAATAAAGAAATTCAGGCATTACAATATGGTATAGAGCAAAATACTGTTGATATGACCCAAACAAGTGCTGCAATAGAAGAAATTACCGCATCAATAGGTTCTATCAGTACTGAAAGTCAAAAAAGATACAAAGATTTATCATCAATAGTGTTCCTGATGAATCAGGGTAAAAATGAAATGGAAATTACTAAAAAGATTATTAACCAGACAACTGCCGGTATCGGGGCATTGTTGGACTTTATTAAAATGATTGATGAAATTGCTTCTAGAACATCCATTTTATCGATGAATGCTGCAATCCAGGCAGCTCATGCGGGTGAGGCGGGAAAGGGTTTTGCTGTTGTTGCCCATGAAGTTAGAAGACTTGCTGAAACAACATCTCAAAATGCTTCAGGTATATCCCAAAAACTAAAATCACTCATCGAAAGCATTACATTAGCAGAACAATCATCCGAAAAAACAGTTCAAATTTTATCAACAACCGGTGAAAAATTAAAAGCAACTGCTGATAGTTTCTTAATCATTGATGAGGGAACCAAAGAATTATTTATCGGCAGTCAGGATATTATGAAATCAACTATTTCACTTAATGAAACGGGAAGAAAAATATTAAATAACAGTGAATCTATTGTAAAATCATCCGATTCTGTGTTAGCGAAACTTGATTTGATAAAAAACCGGTCAATTGAGTTAAAAAAACAGGAAGAAAAAAATCACACAATGATAAGTGATCTTAATTTTAATGTACTATCATTAGCTCAGCTTCAATCATCACGATTATCAACTAATAGTAATGACGATAATGCTGCATTATTTTCATTACAACTATTCACTTGGATTACAAAATTAAGAGCTTTAATTGATAAGAAAATCAGATTAGACAGAAAATCTGTTCACGAAAATGATATGATAAAAGTATGGTTAGATAAAAACAGTAAAAACATTGCAGCAGACTCAAAACAATTTAAACAAATTCTCAACAGTCATACAGAAATACAATCAATAATCACAAATATCATTGAATCAACTAATTCCTCAGAAGAAAAAATTAGAAAAGAACTGTTCGATAAATTGATTGATTTATCAAAAGTTGAAGTTAATATGATAAAAAATGTTTTGATCGACAGCAAAAAAAATACAGATGTTTTATCGTGGTCTGATTCACTTTCAGTTGGTAATAAAACTATTGATGACCAACACAAACGACTTGTACAATTAGTTAATTCATTAAACAAAGCAGTTGTTACAGGAACTGCACGTAACATCCTTGGTGAAATTTTACTGGAACTGGTTCAATATACGGTTAAACACTTTACCGATGAAGAGAAAATTTTCATGAGTACCCAATATCCTCATAAAACAAAACATCTTGAAGAACATAAAAAACTAACGCAAACAGCTTCTGATCTTGTTAAATCATTTTCTGAAGGGAATGTTCTAATCGGTTCAGATACAATAGATTTTTTAAAAAACTGGCTTGTAAATCATATTATGGGAACTGATAAAGGATACAGTGACTTTATACATTAATACGTCAATAGACCTGCTACTTTTAATCAAGTTTCCACTTTATTGACTTTTTACATAAAAAGTGTTATTTGTTTCAGATGAAATTACCTGATACAATACTTAAGTTTGCTACAATATTCAAAAATAATAATTTTTCTCTGTTTCTTGTCGGTGGTGCAGTCCGGGATGCATTACTCGGGGAAGAGCAATTTGATTATGATTTCACAACTGATGCAACACCTGAGCAGGTAATGAGCATATTTAAAAAAGTTATTCCTGTCGGTATTGACCATGGAACTGTTCTTGTTTTATTTGGCAACAGTGAATTTGAAGTAACGACATTTAGAACTGAAGGAAAATATTCCGATAACAGAAGACCTGATTCTGTTTCATTTGTAAATACCATTGATGAAGATTTAAAACGAAGAGATTTTACAATAAATGCTATTGCATATGATATTTTTGAAGAAAAGTTTATTGATTTATTCAATGGGGCCGGTGATATACAATCAAAAATCATTAAAGCAATCGGCAATCCCGCTGAGCGTTTCCAGGAAGATGCCTTACGAATGTTAAGAGCATGTCGATTTGCATCAAAGTTAGAGTTTACAATTGAACATGAAACACTTCAAGCAATTACATCACATTGTGAGTTAATAAAAAATATATCCTCAGAACGGATTCGTGATGAATTAATCAAATTAATGGGAACAAAAAAACCCTCAATAGGGCTTGAAATCATGCGAATCACCGGTTTAATGAATATAATAATGCCTGAACTTTTAGCAGGGTATGGTATCGAACAAAATCGTTTTCATGCGTTTGACGTGTATTATCACAACCTTTATAGTTGCGATGCAGCACCTGCGAATAATTATCAGGTTCGGTTGGCTGCTTTATTTCATGATATTGCAAAACCTCAAACGAGTCACGGAAAACCCGATGATGAAGGAAATTCATTTTATAACCATGAAATAATCGGCAGTAAAATGACCTATCGAATTATGAGAAGATTGAAATTTTCAAAGTCAGACCTTGACACTGTTTCTCATTTAATACGTTATCATATGTTCTATTATACAGCAGAATGGACTGATGGTGCTGTCAGACGATTTCTAAGAAATGTAGGTGTTGAAAACCTTGATAATTTATTTCTTTTACGGGATGCAGACAGAGTAGGAAACGGAACAAAACATGGAATACCAAAAACATTTTTAGATTTTAAAGAAAAAATTGTAGCAATTATCGCCGATGATAATGCGTTAAAAGTAACTGATCTTGCTATTAACGGAAATGATTTAATTTCTGCACTTGGTTTAAAGCCCGGAAAAATTATTGGAGAAATATTAAACTACCTTCTTGAACTTGTACTGGATACTCCTGATTTAAACACCAATAAAAAACTGATAGAGTCTGCAAAAGAGTATTATAACAATAAAGAAAGTCATTCTACAAATGAGGAAAAAAATTGAAATTTAAAGAAATTGAATTTATTGGAAGTTACAAATCACTTGACAAAATGCCTGCAGATAACCTTCCAGAAGTTGCTTTTATCGGACGAAGTAATGTAGGTAAATCAAGCATTATCAATAATGTTCTTAACGCAAAAGTAGCTAAAACATCATCAACACCTGGAAAAACGCAACTTATTAATTTTTTTAAAATTAATAAAAAATTTTATATAGTTGACTTGCCGGGTTACGGATATGCACAAGTTGCTATTGCAATTAAAAAAGAATGGGAAAAATTTATTGAAACCTATTTACGGGAAAGATCTTCACTTAAAATAATCGTATTATTACTTGATATCAGAAGAGAGCCAAATGCCCACGACCGAATGCTATCAGAATGGATTAAATCATTACCAACCATTTCACCGATTATTGTTTTAACAAAATCTGACAAAGTATCCAGAAATGACATATTCAAAAATAAAGTTAGAATTGCTAAAGATCTGTATATAAGCCAGCATGATATATTAATTCACTCATCACTCTCGGGAGATGGACGATTTGATCTGATTAAAAAGATAAACTCGTTACTTGAACCACGAGAAATGCCTGCTATTGAAGAAGGCGAAAGTGATGAAACTAATGACTCTGATGAAGCGTTATTATAGAAAAGTTATTACACAATTAACATAAACATTAAGGTGCAGGCGGTACTTCAACATTAGGATCATCAAGAAATTCGACTCCGGTATATTTTTCGCCTGATTCATATTTTAATTTTGATAAAATATCAGCAGCTTTTACTTTATTCATATCATTAATAAGTTTTAACAAATAAGGTGCTGTTGAGGCAGCCCCGATTTCTTCCGAATAGCTGTCAACTGCTCTTAATATGTCCACAACATCGGTTTCTTTCAATTGTTCTAATATTGTAGCAGCATCTTTAGGAGGCATCTGATATAACTTTGAAGCCTGTTCTCTGATATTTTTTGTTCTATCCTGAAATTGTCTGTCCCGATCATCCAGCATCGTTGTTCTAATGCCTAATTCCCTCTCTCTTTCTTTAACCGATTCCATTTTTTTAGTTAATTCATTTTCTTTGGAAACAACTTCAGATTCCCGATTAACAACGATTTCTTCTAAAAGTTTTATTCTATCCATTTTCTTATCAAGTTCTTCTCTTTCTAATAAATAAATATTTTCACTTCTTTTAACAGACTTTAAGACAGCTCTTTCTTTAAATCGATTATAAATTGGAATATCAACATTAACACCAACCAGCCGGCTTACAATATCAATTAATAATACACCACCAATAACCAGTGCAATTATAAGAAGTAATAGCAAAACAATTTTTTTTGACTCGTATTTTGACTTAATCCCCATATTATTCCCTGTTAAAAATTTCTTTATTTATCATTGCGCCAATTTTCTTAACATAATCCTGTGTTTCTTTGATATCAGGAATGCCATTTGCACTATCTACCCGATTCGGGCCTGCATTATAAGCAGCAAGTGACAATGTTAAATCTCCATTATATTTATCCAGCATTTTCTTAAGATATTTTACACCGCCATTGATATTTTCTTCAATATCAAACGGTTTTGACACACCCATCTCAAGAGCAGTTTTTGGCATCAATTGCATTAAACCCATAGCTCCGGCTTTTGAGACTGCGAATTGGTCAAAAGCAGATTCCTGTTTAATGACAGATTTAATTATATGTTCTTCAATTCCATATCTTTCTGAAGCAGCTGTAATTGTTTTATTAATCAATTCTTTTTTTTCTGAATTACTCATATCAAAAGATGTATCGGATAAAACATCTTCCTTCGGCAATTCAAGAACTTCTTTTTGTAAAAAAGGGTGATAGGATGTATTCTTTGCATGTGCAGTTTTATCAGTTGTTTTTTCCTGTAATGAACTTTGCAGTTTCTGTTCAAAATTAGTAACGAACTCAGGCTTAATAGAATTTTTTAATGATTTACTATAATTCCTGATTTCACTTATGCGGGAATTGACATTATTAATTTTATCGAACATACTACCTCCATGCTCTTATAAACATATTTGATGAAACTTCATCAAGCATTTCAGTTTCTTCTAATTCACATTCTTCAAGATATTCAGTATATTTTTTATCCTTAATTTTTTCAAGCATTTTCCGTTCTCTCATACATTCTTTAAATACCATTTCTTTTTTTTCAAGTTCCGGTCTGAATGACTCAATTTCATTGTTATTTTCAATAATTCTTTTTCTTAATGATTGAATATATCTGTCATTCATATCAATTAAAGCATAATCAACATGTTGTTGTTTTGATTCCATATATGAGAAACTGACTGTCTCTGCTCTTATAATATTACCTGAACAAGCATCATTCTCAAGCTCTTTTGCAACTTTCTTTTGCAATATCTTGGCATAATCGATTTTTGCCAGTTCCTCATTATGAAGTTTTAAAGACAAGACTTTTTCTAAATTAAATTTAAAACTTTTCAAAATGGTAACTCCCTTTTAAAAAATGCTCTCTTCATAATTCTCGGTATTTTCTTTCGGATTATTAGCATTCAGTATCGGGGACAAAATATCACTTAACTCATCAAGAGTTTCCTGAAAACTATAACCTTCTTCAACCGTTTGTTTTAAAAAATCATCCATTTTATCTTTTAATAGTATCGCAGCATCAACTTTAGGATTAGACCCCTTTGCATACGCCCCGAAACTGATCAGGTCTTCATTTTTTTTATATTCAGCCATAAGCTCTCTAAATAACGCAGCCTTAGCCTGATGATCTTTACCGGTTACTTTAACCATTAATCGTGAAACACTTCCTAACACATCAATTGCCGGATAATGATTTTTATGTGCCAGCTGTCTGTCTAAAACAATATGTCCATCAAGAATACCTCGAGTAGCATCACCAATCGGATCATTAAGATTATCTGCCTCAACTAATACCGTATAAAAACCGGTTATTGTTCCAACTTCTCCGGTACCGGCACGTTCTAATAACTTTGGTAACTGAGTAAATACAGATGGTGTATACCCTTTTGTAGCAGGCGGATCACCAAGTGAGAGACCTATTTCTCTTTGTGCCATAGCAAAACGGGTAACAGAATCCATCATTAATATTACATCTTTTCCCTGATCCCTAAAATATTCTGCTATAGTCGTTGCAACATAAGCACCTCGAACTCTACATAAAGCATTTTTATTGGAACTGGCAAAAATGATAATTGATTTTTTCATTCCTTCTTCGCCTAATTCATAATGCATAAACTCATTTAATTCACGACTTCGCTCACCAATTAAACCAATAACATTAATATCTGCAACGGTATTCCGGGCAATCATACCTAACAACGTTGATTTACCGACACCTGTTCCGGCAAAAATACCAATTCTCTGACCTTTACCCACTGTTATCAATGCGTCAATTGCTTTGATTCCTGTTTCTAAAGGCTGCCTGATAGGCTGTCTTTTTAATGCGTCACTCGGTTGATTAAATATACTCCGTATTTGTGATGAACCAATAAGACCTTTTCCATCATAATCTTTACCAACTCCATCCAATACTCTACCTAATAAATGCTCACCTACATACACAGACAATTCTTCACCGGTTGCAATTACCGTATCACCAACCTGAATACCTTCCATTTCATCATAAGTCATAAGAGTTGTTTTATCTTTATCAACACCAATAACTTCACCGGATATTACCTTACCATTTGAAAGTAATATCTTGCATACCTCACCAACGACAGCAGTCGGGCCGTGACACTCTACTGATAAACCTTTTACCCGTATTACTTCACCGGTAAACTTAATAGGTTCTATATGATCGACAAGATTACGATATTTTCCAATGTCAAAAAAGAGATCTTCTTTATTGTCCATTTCCCCCCTCCCCCGATTGAGAAAATTTAAACAGGATTAGCCTGTTCCTTACCTTTAGCCTGAATAGGTATAAGCTCAAGAATCCTTTCTTCTATTTCATGTAATTGACTTGAAATTCGTGCATCTAATGAACCAAAATCTGTTTCAATAATACAACCACCTCGATCAACTGTTGAATCTTCTAATATTTTAATAGATTTCACACCTTCTACCATTTCTATAAAATCCCGTTTATGCTGACTGGTTAATTCAAGATCTGCAAGATTAACCCGGATTGCAACTTCACCTCGTGATTTAAGTTTTCGTAATGCCTGAACAACATTATTAATAACAACATTTTTTTGATTATCAGAAATAACCTTGATTACTTTTTTGGCAATAAGTAAAACTAAACCAATAATCTGTTGTTCAGTTTCAACAAAGACATCATTTCTTTTTTCAATTGTTGCATCTAAAACTACATGAATTCGTTCAATTAATCGCTTAACCTCATCTTCACCCTTTTTAATGCCGTCCTGCCAACCGTCCTGATATCCTCTTTTTCTTGCATCAGTCAGAATTTTCTGTTCTTTATCTGCAATATCATTTTCTATCTGTTTTGCCTGATTTTTTGAATTTGAAACAATTTCCTGAGCTTCATCCTCTGCTTTTTGTTTTATTTCCTGTGCTTCATTATTTTTCTTTTTTAATATTTCAAATGCTTCGCTCTTAGCTTTTTCTATAATTTCTTTAGCAGCGGCTTCTGCTTCAAGTGCTTTTTCTTTTTTGTATTCTTCTAATTCAGCTTCATACGCATCCCGTTCCTGACGAAGATCATCTAAACTTTTACCTTCAAGTTCTTCATCAAGAATTTCTTCAACAATCAAATGTTTAAAATCAGGTGCATTTATACGATACCGGTCTTCATTTTGCTGAATTTCACCATATTTAAATAAATTTTTAGACATACGAGTACTCCTTAAACAACAAGTTCATCTTCCCCGGCTCTGGCAACGGTAATATCACCATTATCTTCAAGTTTCCTGATTATACCTACTATTTTTTGCTGGGATTCCTCAACATCTTTTAATCGTACCGGCCCCATGAAATCCATATCTTCTTTTAATACCGATGCTGCTCGTTTTGACATATTTCTATATATTTTATCCTGAACTTCTGAATTAACACCTTTTAATGCTTTTGCGAGCTCAGTAGAATCAACCTCACGTAATACACGCTGAATATCTTTATCAGATAACAATACAATATCTTCAAATACGAACATTTTCTTTTTAATTTCTTCGGCTAAATCCGGATCCTCTTCTTCAAGAGTTTCAAGAATTGTTCGTTCTGTTGTTCTGTCAACAAGATTTAAAATCTCTACAATTGTATCAATACCACCTGCCGTAGTAAAATCTTCTGATGTCAATGTTGATAATTTCTTCTCTAGTACCCTTTCGATTTCACGTAAAACATCGGGTGTAGTTCTATCCATTTTAGCAATTCGTCGTGCAACTTCAGCTTGTTTTTCATGCTCCAATGCTGATAGAATGCTCGATGCCTTATTTGAATCAAGATATGCCAGAATCAATGCGATTGTCTGCGGATGCTCATTCTGAATAAAATTCAATAAATGTGACGGGTCTGTTTTTCTGACAACTTCAAATGGTCTGACCTGAAGACTTGATGTTAATTTATTGATAATTTCTGTGGCTCTTTGAGAACCAAGTGATTTCTCCAATAAATCTTTAGCGTAATCAATACCACCGGAGGTGATAAAATCTTTAGCCATCATAAGTTCCTGGAATTCCATAAGAACTTTATCTCTTTCCTCTGGTTCAACAATATCAACACGGGCAATTTCAAATGTCAATGTTTCAATCTCATCTTCCCGAAGATGTTTAAAAATTTCCGAAGAAACATCAGCTCCGAGAGTTACAAGAAATATTGCTGCTTTTTGCTTACCTGTTAAAGTCTTTTTATGTGACGCTCCACCTTTTCCGCGACGATGTCCACCGCCACCAGCATCCCCATCTACTACTTCATCTGACATATTACTCCCCATAATAAAATTAAAATCGGGCGGATTTCAACAAGAAACCCTGATATCAATTATATTTATAAAACCTCTAAAAACAATCTTTAGCCTTTCTACTTAGTTAAAAAAAACAGTTTTTATACTCAAAATATAAAAACATTAATCTCGTATACAGCTCCTCTCAGTGCTTTCCGTGACTCTGTGGTTAAAAATTCCTAAAATTTTCCACCACAGAGATTCAGAGGACACAGAGTTTTTAACAAGGGTTCTCAGAAATATCTTTTTATTATACATTATTCATCTGATAACCATGTTCGAATAAGCTGCGCAACATCTTCCGGATGTTCTCTTGCCAGATTGACAGCGTTTTCCTGCATTTCAAGTCTTGCTTTATCTTCAAGTGACATTTCAATTTGAGAACCTTCCTCTTCCGCATTTTTAAGTGCCATTTCTCTCGCAAGCTGATGTTGACGTGCCATCTCTTCTTCTCTAAGCCGTCTTCTTCGTTCAACTTCCTTCATGATTACTCTATATACAATTGAACCTATTATCAAGAATAACAAACCACCGAGAATAGATAATAATATCCAGAATGTTTGTTGTTGTCGTTTCCATTTATCATCTTCTTCTTTAAATTGAGACGCTCTGTCTTTCATAAAACCATAGACAGAAACTTTATCACCTCTGGCAATTTGAAAACCAATACCATTTTCAACGAACCCTCTGATATTTTTTAATACAGTTTCATCAACAGGAGTAAATTTTCTTTTCCGCGTACCATCCGGGTTTAATAAAACTTTACCTTTTGCATCATACTCAATTTCCCAATTACCATCAACCTGGACTGAAGCTGTTATCTGAGTAATATCCCACGGATCTCTAATTATTTCTCTATTTGACTCACCATATATCTGATTATCAATATCTTCACTTTTTACATACTTTGTTATTTGTTCCAAAGCCCCCTGATATCCAGGAGGGACATTTGTATCAAACCCCGGAGGACCTTCAGGAATCCAATTTGGACCAACAAATTCTTCTTTTGTTTGCTTACTTGAAACAGTAATTGAATATTTTCGCTCTCCATCATCATACGGTGTGGTAGGGTCATCATTTTTTAAGACGACAGGCAAAATATCTTTTCTTGTTTCTTTTTCCTGATCAAAGTTCATTTTAACATCAACAACAATACTTAAACGGTCATCAGGTATCATTCTTGAAATTGCACCATAAAGTTTTGATTTATATTTAGAAATTTCATCTTCTCTAATTTTAAGATTTTCTTTTGTCGTTTTTAACCTGATATCGTCACTTTCATTGGTGAAATCGTTAAGTTTTTCACCTCGATTGTTCGTTATTACTATATTTTCTGCGGTAGCTCTATCAATTGAATTAACAATTAACTCCTGATACCCTTTTATTACACTTCTATATTCTTTTAATTCAACACCATATTTTGGTGTTAACAAAACGGCTACTTTTACCGGGTCTTCGTTCCGCGTAAAAACACTTTTTTCCGGCATCGTGAATGACACATCGGCTTCCTCAATAATATCTGAAGCGCGAAGCATTTCTTCAAGTTTGCTTTCAACAGCAGCTCTGATTTTCACATCATTTTCGAATTTTGAACTTGTAATATTTTTTGATTGAATAATATCAAGAAAACCATACTTTGATCGTGGCATAAAACCGGTTTCTGCAAGTTGCATAATAACACGATTTTTAATTGCAGTACTTGGTACACGAATTTCAGATTTACCCTTTGTGGTAAATCCTACATTTAACTCAACTAATTTTGTTGTTATCCTGTCAAAATCTGCTTCTGCTAATTGATTTGTAAAAAGCGGAACCCCGTCACCGGAAGTACTAAATGACATTACGACAATAATACCGATCACTGCAAGAGCTAAAACACTTCCTGCAATTAGTTTTTGTTTCGTCGATATCTTTTGCCAGACAGCAGTAAAGTTATCCATAAATCTCGTAAGAAATTCAGGCACAATTCCCCCCCCAGGAAATTAATCCTTAATATATATTTTAATATGATTATTATTTAACGAGCCTGTAAAGGCACTTTAAATAATAAACACATAATTATTTTTTTCTGCATCATCCTCCATTACAATACAGAACAGTGCGGAAGGACACATTAGGGCACTTCTCAAAAACTATTGTAAATTCGTAATTTCTTTGTATGCTTTTATAACTCTATCAACAACACCTTTAGTCATAAGAATAGCCATTTCAGCTTCTTCTGATGCAATTTGAACATCATGAATATCGACACTTTGCGGGTCAATTGCCATTCTATTTGCAAGTTCTGTTGATTTTAATTCTAATTGATTAACATCACCAATTGCACTATTAAACATTTTTGCAAATTCTGAAATAACTTTTTCACCTTTTGCAACAGGTGCATTACCATCAGTAATATGGTTACTGAAAACAGCTTTCATATTCACAACATCACCTTGTGAAATTCCCTGAATTTTCATATAGTTAACCCCTTTTATAATATATATAACAGTTTATTATTATATGCAACTGATTAATCAAAAATTTCACCGGAATTCAATTAAAGCTCTCGCAAAAATCATGAGTTATGGGATTTGGTACCCCAAATAGCCTTAATTATTTTTACTTCCGCTATACGCAATATAATTGCGTTATAGGTAGCCTCATGCAAAAATTCGAGACAAAAAGAGTATTTTTGCAAGAGGCTCATTATTTTCCGATTTCCAGCGCTTTAAAAAACATTGTTTTTTCATTTTGAATTGCTGATATATTTGCTTCGTATGCTTTGGAAGCACTAATCATATCAACCATTTCAGTTACCATATTCACATTCGGATATTCTACATATCCTTTTTTCGGTCCCGACTTCACCGCATCAGGATGTGACGGATCATACACCAAACGCAAAGGTGCGGTATCTTCTTTAATTTCTATAACTTTTACTCCGGACACATCAGTTGCCTTTAGGCTATCCGGCAACAATGGTGATCTATATACTTTCTCATCATTTCGAGGACGCAATACAGCTAATGACCTTCTAAAAGCAGTTCCCTGGGGGGTTCTTGTTGTATTGGCATTTGCTATATTATTACTGATTACATCCATTCTTACTCTCTGAGCTGAAAGCCCTGAGCTTGCTATATCCATTGATGAAAATATTCCCATCATAAACCTCCGTAATTACCTATAATTAATTTTTCATGATATATTTTAATTTATTGAATTCTTTAGCTGTTCTTTGCGCTAAAGCATTATAATACATAGTGTTTTTTGATTGTTCAATCATTTCTTTATCAATATCCACCGAATTTCCATCGTTATTCTGAAATGTATTAAACTCTGTGATTTTTTTTGCTTTTACTTCACGGTAATCCTGCATTCTCATAGCAGGAATATGTTTTTCATTGGTCAAAGTCATTGGAACGCCCGGATAATTCTTCTCATTATCCAAAACCCTTTTTAATTCGGATTGAAATGTAATATCCTGTCTTTTATAATTAGGTGTTGTTGCATTTGCTATATTATTATTTAAAACCTGTGATCGTAATGAAGAAGCCCCCATTGATCGCTGCATAATATCAATTGATTTAAATGAATTACCACCAAGTAAAACCATATTTTAACTCCCTGTAAACCCATGAAAATTATACCAATTTTATTCAATACAATATTCTTATTACAATTATCGACTGATGAATTTTTTACTTTAGAGGCTCTTTACTATTAAATTATTTTATCGTGACTTACTCGTACTGCCAACCCGATAAAGGTATTTTAAAGAATCCAGTTTACTTTCTAATTCTAAATTAACCATAAGACCTGCAACATTTAGAATGGTAAGAGCATTTTTTGTAGCATCGCCCTCATTAACATTTTCAATTCTTCTGCAGATTCCATGATTAACAGAATCAACTGCTTCATTTTTTTTCTTTAATTCTTCAAATAAGAAATCACCTTTATTATTATCCATAAAATCATAATACTGACCAAGAAGATAATTTGATGCATGACGGTACACTGTCTCTTCGATTGAAGCAAATGGAAGGTGAAAACGAACCATCGGTTTTAGAACTGTCATATGAGGACACCCGCTGGCTGCCATATAAATACCAAAAATAGAACGAAGCCCCTGCTGAATTGTATCATGTTTAAAATATGACCGGTCTATTGTATTTACGGTAATATCTGCCTTTTCAATTGAAAAAACATCTTTAAACGCAATAAATAACCCGGATAAATTATATGCAATCGGACAATTACGAACCTTTTTCTCATCTAACGGACAAATATCACATTTACTAAATGCTAATTGCGTCCACTCTGATTCACGACTGCCTTCAGGAGCATATGCAATAAGAGAGTCCTTATCAAGTATAACAGCAAATTTAAAATCGCTATTTTCAGTTCTATCGACTAATTTAAATGCATATTCAATCCAAAGAGAATTTTTAGGGTACATATTTCATCCTGATAATAACTGATAGTATAATCTGCTTGTAAAAATTACGAATAACTTTAAATAACAAAACAAACCTTACATTTAGTACTTTACAATTAGCTTATAATATACCAATAAAAGGTTTTTTTCAATATAGTTTATAAAGTTTTTGCATTTATATTTATTCAATATTAATGCGCATGCAAGAATTCGAGATAAAGAAAGTTTTTTTTTGCAAAAGGCTCTATTGTTTTTTTTTTCGAATAGTATTATAACATTTTTTAATTATGAAAAAAATTATATTATTTTTGATATATACACTATTTTCTATTCACCTTTATTCACTTGGGAACCCGCTTTACAGCCCTCAAAAAATTGATATTTTTTCAAACATTCAAATCGGAATGTATGGTTCAAAAGATTTTTTGTATGAAGACCTGACATTTAATTACACTTTTAAATCAGGTAATTTAAACAGATTTACCTTGCGTTTTAAAGAACTTGTGCTATTTCCCGGGTTATTCACAAGTAATCTGTATCGAACCGGTGCTATATTCGCTTTAAGTTCCGGATTTGAATATTGTATTAAAATATTTTCACCTGAAAACGGCATTTCATTCTTTTTTGACACAGGGTTTGGTTATAATACAGTATATTTTGCAACAGGTGCAGGTGTTGGCAATCGCTTTTCAAATGGCATTTTCATAACAGTTGAATATCTGCACACCATTTTTCTTTCTTCTGATATTGATCTTTATGTGAGAATACTAAAATACCTATCAATACGAGGTAATGTTGGTTTTTACATGAGTTTTTATGATAACAATCCATTTCCATATATCAAAACCGGTCTTTTCCCCGGATTTCATATTTCAGAATATTTTAAACTTAATTGTGGCGGAGGATTCACTGTAAGTGAATCCTTTGTATTCGGGTTTTACACATCCCTTTATATAACAACCACCTTTCCGCTTTAAAATCACAAACTATTCAACCTGTAATTCTTTCAAATCTTTATCATTCATCTTTGCTCTAAGTTTTATATATTTTTTTACAGAATACGGTAATGTAAAAGAAAAACCACCCTTTGTTTTCATAGCAAATATTTCTTCAGCAACTTCCTCCTGCTCTTCTTTAACAATTGAAAATAAATAAGGTAAATTACTTTTTGGCAAATCAACAATAAAATCGCCTTTTACAAAATCATTTTTATTATCAAGATATATCATTGATGACAACATTAGTACGTCATCCTGCTTTACAAGATCTTCAGCAAGAATGCCAGGTATAATGCTTTGAGATATTACCATATAATGTTCATTTCGTTTCGATGTTGCTGTAAATTGCACTGAAACATTAATTTCTTTTGAAGCAATATCTTTTAATGCTGTATATAATTTCTCGTTTACATACGTTCCGACTGTTTTTGAAGCCAATGTTTCCATACCATTTGATATCCAAACCTTTACTGACCTGCAACTTTTAACGGGGGTCCCTTCTGCGGGTTCCTGTTTTATAATTCGTCCTTTTTCAATTTTCTCACTGAATTCATATATTTTCTCATCTATTGTATATGGAATATCTCCATTCGGATATAATTCATCAAGTAAAATTGCGATATCAAATAATGTCATTTGAGTAAAATCAGGCAAAGAATTTTCTTTTTGCCCCATTGAAACAGAAAGAGCAATTTTCCTTCCCGGTCTTACATATGCCCCCTGAGACGGAGATTGACTCATTATTATACCTTCTGGGCTTGTATCAGAATATCTGGGTGATACTCTCACCGACAAATCTTTATCTGCAATTTTTCGTAATCCGACATATATATTATCACCCTCAACATAAGGAACTTTAACTCCTTTTCCTGAAAATGAAAATACAACAAAAATAACATATGATATAATACAAATCATAATAATTGAGCCGAAAAACGTATACCATAAAACTTTTTTTGCTCTATCTTCATCTGAATCTGAATCTGAAAGAAATATTGCATTTTTAATAGTATCCAAAAATTCGATAAAATAATTCATAGTTAGCTCCTTTAACCTAAAACCCTGCCCTGTAAATCACGAAAACCATTAATAAAATCTTTAGCATCCAGAATATTTTTCCCCTGCAACTGCAATCGAACAATTTTCAATGCACTTAATTCACCACACTGAACAACGATACCATGCTGTTTATCCGCATACAACACTGTCCCCGGCTTAGCCCTGCCTGTATCTTCCAGTTTAATTACCGATGCCTTAACAATATTTAACTTTTTTCCATCAACAACTGTCGAACAGACAGGCCATGAAGTATATGCTCTGACGGCATTAAAAATAGTATATGCCGAATCAGACCAATCGATTACACCGTCAGCCTTTTCAATTTTTCTACAATATACAGCTTTACTCTCATCCTGTTTTACACCGCAAATATCTGCTGCTTGCATAGCTTTTAAAACCTTAACAATCAATTCAGACGCTAACTCAGAAACTAATTTTTCAACTGAAACAATATCATCATCGTCATTTATATCAAAATTAACAGTATCTAAAACATCACCACTATCAACTTCTAATACAATTTTTTGAACGGTTATACCCGACTTTTTTTTACCATCAGCAATAGCCTGCTGCATGGGAGATGCGCCTCTATATTCAGGAAGAAGCGAAGGATGAATATTTATGCCACCTGATTTTGCTATTGTCAAAAACTCCGGTTTAAATATTTTGCCATAAGCAAAAGTCACAAAATAGTCAGCATCAAGCGACTTTAAATATGTTACTACACTATGATCAAGTTTTTCAGGTTTAATACAGTTTAAACCTAATGACAATGCTTTTTCAGAAACCGGTGAAGGCTCTAACGCACCTGAACGTCCGACAGGTTTATCTGTTGCTGTAATTACGCAAACGATATCAAAATGCGATGCTAACGCATCAAGTGTTTTAACAGCAATTTGAGGAGTTCCTAAAAAAATTAATTTCATAAATTATTAAACTTCCTGTATTCCATTAATTTCTTAAGTTTCTCATCAGCCTTTAATCTGTCAACAAATAATTTTCCGTCAAGGTGATCGTATTCATGTTGAATACACGTTGCAAGTAACCCCGATGCTTTTAAAACAGCGGGTTTTCCCTCAACATCAGTATACTCAAGTTTAACTTTTTTCGGTCTTGTAATATCGGCTGATATGCCGGGAAGAGATAAGCAACCTTCTTCGTATGTTGAAGTTTCTTTTGAAACCTCCGAAATTTTCGGGTTTATCACCGCCATCTTACCTTTACCGGGTACATCCATTACAAAAAGTCTTTTATGAATACCGATCTGAACAGCAGAAAGCCCGATACCGTCAGTTGCATACATAACCTCGAACATATCAACAATCAATTCCTTTAACTCATCATTTATTATATCTATAGAAGACGAAGGTAATTTCAACCTTTCATCAGGATATTTAACAACATTATATTTCATAAAAACTCCACAAAAAAACACTATAGATAACTTTATCATACTATATAATAAAAAGCAAACCGCATGTCAAGAAAAAGCCCTTTATTCAACAAATCATTACGGAATATTAAGAACATGACGATAAATAATTTACAAGTAATACAGAGGATAAAAAATGTTTGACAGTCGCATTATATTTATACTATTTACATCATCGATTACAATACCGGTACTGTTTTATCACATTATAGCCCTAATTAAAACAAGTGAACAAATAAATTTACAAATTTGTATTGTAGCAATAGGCTTTACGTTATATTCTCTATTTTTTTCAGTATTTCCTGAGTTATATTTTACGCCATCAATTCTTTATTATGGCATAATTTTTGAAATAATAACCACGATGATCTTACTATATGGTTTTCATTACCTCTGTAGTAAAGAAAAAAAAGAACGAAAAGTACTCATTGGTTTAGAAATATCCGGTGCACTTTCAGTTTTATTTGCATTGTTTATATTAACTATTGGGAAAGATTCATTTTTTTCGGGAACAGAAAGACTTTCACTTGCATTTTTTCTTCAAATAATAATAACACTTTACCTCATCTATTTATTTGTTAAAAATCGAAATTATATTTCATTTTTCATTGCGTTCACGTTGATAATTTTTTCTTTTTTCTCTTGTATGTCTATAATCGGTCATATCATACCGGTATTATCAATCTTCAAAAATCAGATTATACATTTACCTATTATTCTTTACGCACTCTCACTA
This sequence comes from Spirochaetes bacterium GWE1_32_154, assembly GCA_001829315.1. Classification (GTDB taxonomy): domain Bacteria; phylum Spirochaetota; class GWE2-31-10; order GWE2-31-10; family GWE2-31-10; genus GWE2-31-10. The sequence continues at coordinate 29,730 of MIAY01000003.1, forward strand.
TCTGTTATTGCACGTTACATCCCCTACACAATAAACGATAACTATAAACTACTCGTTGACAATACGACAGAAAAAAAGCCGGATATTGCCCCGGCTATTATACCGCCTGAAGTAAAAAGAGAAACGCCGATTATCAAAAAAGCAATTATTGAAGAGCAAATTGAAGATATTGATTTCAGTAAAATACTGAAAAATAAAATAAACATATACAACGAACTTCCTGATACATTCTTAAAAATTGAAAAAGCAATAAAACCGGGTGTAATAATAACGGCAAAAAAATCTGAAATCGAATCATTTATTCATACAACACTATCATTTATCAGAAAATGTAAAAACTCAGGGAAAACTCCATTTATTACATTAACTGCCAATGACAATGTATTTTATATGACAAGCGGTGATTTTATAATGGATCCGACAGACAGATCACTCAATATGGATAAAGTCAGACTTACAGAAATAAAAAAATCCGCTGAAGTGCTGGAAGGAAAACTAACCATTAATAAAAGTGCGGAAAAAGACTCACTGATTATCAGAATAAAATTTGAAAATAAAATAGAACTTATTGAAAACAATATAACTAATGACGTAAGTAATAACAAAGCAGAATCTATAATTATCGCAACTGACAACAAAGACACGTATAATTATATTTTTGAAATGTATAAAGACCGGTTTAATACAATACAAGTTGAGTCCCATATAGAACTTATAGAGAAACTTGTCAACCGTGACAAACCAAGCATAATTGTAGCCGCCATGAATGAAGATAACAGCAATGAAGAACTTTTTTATAAACTTGAAAAAATTAAAGAGTTCTCAAATGTCCCGATAATTATCATATCCAATAAAACACCCAAATACATAGACTTAAAAAACTATCGCCTTATTCAGCCGGAATTTATACTACGCCCGATTGACAGAATGGAATTAATGGAAATAACAGAAAAAATATTCAGTAAACTTAACAAACATAAAGAAAGAAATATTCAAAAAATTGAGAATAAAATAGAAAAAACTGATGCTGATGACAACGTAATATTTTCTGCTCAATTTGACGAAAAATGCAGTTTTTTCCTAATGAATGAAAGGGAAAAAAAGATAGTGTTACTTCTCTTAAAAGGAATGGAATACAAAGATATTGCGGTAAAAATAAATCAGAACAATGATGCACTTGTTAAAGAAATCGACACTATTTTTATGAAAACAGGGGTTTCAAGCCGGATTGAACTAATTGACCTTTTTATTAAATAGCATGGCTCAAAAGATTTAAAAACGGACTTTATTCCAGAGTATAATTTCAGGCCGGTACTCAAAATGCATTGTATCGAATTTCCGCCACTTTCCGCCCCAGACAAAACCGTTGGATTCAAATATTGAAACAACTTTTTCAGGCATTCTGTATCGTTTTTCCATAGGAATATCCCACCATTCAGGGACAAAGGTGGAACTCCAAAGCCAATAAACATATCCCTTTTCACGATAGAATCTGATATCCAATGCAATCCCGTAGGAATGCATTGATTTCACTTCAGTCTCAGCGATATTTCGTGGCGTATATGTGTACGCTGTTCGTATTGATTTAATCCAACCGGCAATTTCTTTATCCTGTTTTGCAACTTCAACGATTTGATTAACCGCATTTTCCATATTGGCAGCCGCGTTATTTTGTCTGTTAAAATTTAACCTGCGATTAAAAATTGAAATTTTTTTTAAATTAGCTTCAACCTCAGCTCTACTTTTACCGTATATGCAGTCATAAAAAACAAAGGACTTTGGTCTTATGCGGGAATTATGTCTATACACTCCCTGTGTTGAAGGATATGTATAAAAAAATGAACTTCGATCTGAATCAGAAAAAAAAACTCGATCTCCTGAGTAAAGCAGAATATACACTTCAAAAGGATCTGAATGTAATTCTACGGCTTTAATATATATTCGATATGTCTGAATTAATAATGATAAGGAGTTATATAACGATATAGTTTTATAATATTCATACCCGGCTTTTTTATGAAAATAATAAAAATGATCTTTTAAAAAATTTGAATAGGGGGAAAATGTAATAACCGGAATTACAACTGTATCATCAATAGTGTGAACTACACTTTTAAACGGTAATACTTCAGCTGACTGACTGCAAGAAACCATAGATAGCGATAAAAAAAGAATGCTCCAAACAATATGGAACATTCTTTTTATTTTTCCTGAAATATAATTACTGTGCACTAATTGCGTCGACAGGACATACTGATGCACAAGCACCACAATCTGTACATGTAGCAGCATCAATTTTATATGGGCTGCCATCTGTTATCGCATTAACAGGACACTCAGAAACACATGAACCACATTCAATACAATCGTTAGAAATTTTATAAGCCATAACTCCTAACCTCCTTATAAATTTAACTATGGTATTTAACTTACTATTTTTTTATAAAAAAGAAAAGATAAAATTTCTTTTTTATCGTGCTTTTACTATAGAGCCTCTTGCAAAAATACTTTTCTTTTCTCGAATTTTTGCATGAGGCTACCTCTAACGCAACTTTATTGCGTATTGGCGGAAGCATAAAAAAAGTACTCTTTTTTTTATCAAGTACTCTTGATTTTTGCAAGAGCCTCTATAGAAAACCATTTTTATTAAACGGCTCATACTCTGAAACATATCGAACAATATGCTGCGGATTAGCCGATACAAGATATAAATCTCTAAATTCCGGCTTAGCAAATTTCTCAGTAAATATCCGTTCAAATGCGACTACCAGGTCATCAAAATACCCATTAATATTTGCAATTACAATCGGCTGATCTATATAGCCTAATTGTTTGAGAGTTATAACTTCCAGTAATTCTTCAAAAGTGCCAAAACCACCGGGAAGTGCCATAAAACAATCAGACATTTCTCTCATTTTCAATTTTCTTTCGTGCATTGAATTAACAACAAAACAATCTTCAACAAAATCAGGATTCCCGACAGCTTTAAAAATTTTCTCAGGTATAATACTTGTCACTTTTCTCTTGTTTTCATGAAATATCTTCGCTGTAAAGCCCATTAAACCAAGATTAGAACCGCCATACACAAGATCATATTCTAACTCAATAAATTTAAGAATTATATTATTAGCTGCCGTAAAATATGTTTCATCTATTTCATCACTTGCCGAACAAAAAATACAAATTTTATTCACTCACGCCCCCTTGAGGATTTTCTAAATTTTCACTATATAATTTCGAGCAATTTCTACCATGCTCTTTACAAAAGTAAAGTGCTTTATCTATCTTTTTTAATATATTTTCAGGAATATCAATAGTATTTCGGGTAATATGAATACCACCGACACTAATCGATAATTTCACTCTTTCATTATTATATATTATTTTATATTTCTCAATTTTAGTTCTAATTCTCTCTGCGACTTCCATCACAAATTCATACTCACACGCTGTTAACAGAACAACAAACTCTTCACCGCCAAATCTTGCGGCAATATCATCTGTTCTAATTGCCTGTCTTATAGTATCTGCAACTAATTTAATAATTTTATCCCCTGCAACATGCCCATATGTATCATTAACGTTCTTAAAATGATCAATATCCATTATTAAAACACCAAATTCGGTTCCATGTCGCTTTAATCGTGCTAATTCTCTGGATAAACTTTGCATAAAATAATCATGATTATACAAACGTGTTTTCAAATCAGTAATTGCTCTTTTATAATGTATAATATTTTGCAAACTTATTGAAACAAATTTCATTATTTCATCGATAAAAACGATCTCATCAGACTCAAACGGTTGACAAGCAAGTTTTTTACCAAATATTATAAAACCATACACACCATCTAAACCCATTATCGGCACCAGCAATTCCGGATTCAAACTTTCAAATAACGCGGTGTCTTTTTCAGAGTCCATCATTACTTCAAAAGCCTCAAAAGTTATCGATGTGGGAGACAGCAGAAAAAAATCTTTATAAATAGAAAAATTATCAATTTCCAAGGAGCTTTTTACCGGTTGTAAATTCATAAATTTCATAATATTTACTGTATCAGGATTTACTTCATCCTGAATTATAAATGTTAATGTTTCCGGAACAAATTTATTTAAAAATTTGGATGTAATATAATTAACAAGTTCAACCACTGTTTTTTTATTAAATATTTCAACTGCTTCATTCAGCAACTCATTCTGATCAACAATTGTATGATTTAAGACTTCAATATATTGCAACAGACCTGTATTTGAAAGTAATTCATAATTTGCAAGAATATTGGAATTAAGTGTTTCACTAAGTTTTATACTGCCTATGTTCATTTTTTTTATTTATTTCCTTTAAAAGTATTATACTATAAAATAACTATAAATTATAATAAAGAAGAATTTATTTTTTATATCTGATAAAACATCATGCAAAAAACAGATAAAAGAATTATCTTTTAATTGATTATTTTTTAAATAATATATATATTTGTATTTTTAATATTATATAGTCAGGAGTAAATATGCAATATCAATTTGAAAATAATTGTGACGAAGATGAAAATAAAGACACAGGTCCGATAGATTCATTTTATGAAAAGAAATTTCTTGAACAGAGAAAAATTATTATATCCAGTCAAGTAGATAGTAAACTCACAGAAAGAGTACTGAAGGCTCTCTTTTTATTGGATGCTTTAGATCCGGTAAAACCAATCACAGTTATTATCAATTCTCCCGGCGGTGAAGTTTTTTCAGGTTTTGCAATCTACGACATAATGAAAGCAATCAACGCGCCAATTATCACCCTTGTTACCGGTTTTGCCGCGAGTATGGGTTCGATCATTATGTTAGGTTCAAAAAAAGGCAAGCGATATGCTACTAAAAATGCAAAAGTTCTTATTCACCAGCCATTAATTAGTGGAATGTTTCAAGGTAGAGCCACAGAGATTGAAATACAGGCTAAAGAAATACAGGAAACAAGAGATAAAATAATTAATTTGTATGTTGAGGAAACAGGACAATCAAGAGAGAAAATTGCAAAAGACATTGAACTTGATTACTGGATGACGGCAGAGCAGGCATTGGAATATAAGTTAATAGATAAAATCATTACAAAAATGGACGAGGTTATCTAATAGAATGAATATCCTTTACTATGGTACAAACAATACAATAAAAAAAGAGCTTTTATCTACAATTGGCTCAACGTATCAGGTAAAGGATATTCAATCACATGATGACATAATCGATGACTCAATACTTTTTGTGGATGTATCTTCAATTGAAAACTCTAATTGGGGATCGGCATGGGCGGATTTTCTTCCAAGCCCGTTAAAATTATTAATCAATAATGTCCGGGTTATTGCTATAACCGGAAACAACACCGATTCTATTGCATTACAATTATTGAATGATGATTTTTTTGACTATGTACGATATCCTTTTAACAGTCCCCGACTGCAAGCATCGATTATAAATGCGCAACGAACAATCAACAATGAGATTGAACTAAAAAGCCTTTATACAATAGGGATTAATCTTTCTTCAGAATCAAACCTTGATACTTTATTACGAAATATTTTAAATGCCGCTATGGATTTAACTAATTCTGATGGCGGTTCAATTTATCTTTTAACCGATGACATTAATCCTGAAACGGATGAAAGAATGATGCAATTTGAACATTCAATAAGTGATACCCTTGGAGAAATCTACAGCAAATTCAAAATGCCTATTAATGATAAATCATTAGCCGGTTTTGTTGTTCATACCGGTAAAAGTTTGAACATTGAAGATGTATATACAATACCTGAAAATCTGCCTTATGGCTTTAATTCATCATTTGACATTAAAAATGGATATCGAACAAAATCAATGCTTGTTGTTCCTATGATTAATCATAAACAGAAAATTATCGGAGCCCTTCAACTAATCAATCGAAAAAAAGATCGTGAAATAAAACTTGATTCACTTGAAAAAATCAATACCAGTGTAATAGATTTCGATCATAAATGTGAATTACTCATTCGCTCACTGGGAAGCCAGGCAACAATCAGTATTGAAACATCCGGTTTATATCGTGAACTTCACATGCTCTTTGAATCATTTATGACCGCTTCAGTAAACGCTGTAGAAAGCAGAGATCCATCAACTGCCGGTCACTCAAGACGAGTCAGTAAACTTTCGGTTGCAATAGCAAATCATATAAATATGTCGGATAGTCCTGCATTTCAAAATATTCACTTTTCGATTGAGGATTTGTTAGCAATAAAATATGCCGGGCTTCTTCATGACTTTGGAAAAATAGGGATTAACGAAAAGATTTTACTGAAAGCTAAAAAACTATTTGATGAAGAAATTCACATAATCAATTCAAGGCTTGAAATTTTTCAATATACACTTTATTTCGAGGGAAATAAAACACTTAACAATATATTCGATACGGTACATGAATATAGAGATGCAATTATGATTGCAAACGAACCAGGAAAACTTACAGAAAAAATAATAGATATACTGGAAACAGAACATAAAACATTCATTAAAACTCTTGATGAACGGGAAGAAAAAATCATTAATGATTTAGAATATAATAAACTTGTTAATTCACGAGGCAGTTTATCCGCCGAGGAATACAAAATCATTCAATCCCATGTTGAACATTCATACAACTTCTTAAAACTCATACAATGGCCCACCGGTCTTGAAAAAGTACCTGATATTGCACGATATCATCACGAAAAACTGGATGGTTCGGGGTATCCGACAGGTATTAAAAGTGATAAGATACCTTTTGAATCACAAATAATGTGTATTGCAGATATTTTTGACGCACTCATCGCAAGCGATAGACCATACAAAACAAAAATGACAATCGAAAAAGCATTTGACATACTGGATGACGAAGCAAAACAAGGCAAAATAAATCAGAATATTCTTGATTTGTTTTTTGAAGAAAAAATCTATGAAATTATTATGGAACAAATATAGCAACTATCGTATTTACCATAGAGATGTTTTAGCAAACTCACTTTTTCGCTCAACCGGAGGGATATATGCTTCAAAGTATTGAAAGACTTTCTCAACTGATTGCAAAGAAAAATAAAATCCTTTTTTTTACCGGAGCAGGTCTTAGTACTTCATCCGGTATTAAAGATTTCAGAGGAACAAACGGCATTTACCAGACGATTGGCGACAAATACAAACTTCCCTATCCCGAATCTCTTTTTGAAATAAATTTTTTTACTAATAATCCGCTACCGTTTTATGATTTCTCAAAAGAATTATTCAATCATGAAATTAAACCGTCATATACCCATAATTTTATTTCCACATTAGAAAAAATGTCTAAAATTTCATTAATTGCAACTCAGAATATTGATATGCTCCATGAAAAATCAGGGAGTAAGAAAATATTAAACTGTCACGGCAGTTATAACACTGCACATTGTTTAAAATGCAAAAACCACTTCAAATTTAATCAGTTTGAAACAAATTTAAAAAATGGAAAACCAAAAAACTGTAAATGTGGCGGTATCGTAAAACCGGATATTATTTTCTTTGGTGAGCAACTTCCCGAAAAATTCTATCATACAATTGAAAATCCGCCTGATACTGATTTACTGATTGTATTGGGTAGTTCTTTGACCGTACAACCCGCCGCGATGCTTCCGATTTTAATAAAAAAAAAATTTAATGTCGAAATGGTGATAATTAATAAACAATCTACCGAATTTGATGCTCTTTTTGATATAGTTATTCATCAAGATATTGACACAGTTTTTAAAAATGTTAACAGTATAGTAAATTATTATTATCAGGAATAAACAACATGAAATTTACAGTAACCAGATCAGCAATATCAGGAACCGTAGAAATACCGGGTTCAAAATCACATTCAATCAGATCATTTATTTTTGCTTCACTTGCAAGCGGTAAAAGTATTATTAGAAAACCTCTTTTATCTGATGACACCGATTCTGCTATTAAAGCATGTGAACTATTTGGTGCAAAAGTCACAAAGGATATGGATACGTATACAATCGAAGGGTTTGCCGGTAAACCCAAAGTTCCTGACAATATTATCGATGTTGGTAATTCAGGCACAACACTTCGAATTGCATTATCAACTGCCGCATTAGTTGATGGCTACACCGTATTTACCGGTGATTCCCAAATCAGATCAAGACCTATCGGACCGGTTATTGATGCACTTAACAATCTCGGAGCACAAGCATTTACGACAAAAAATAATGCCAAAGCACCTGCAGTTGTGAAGGGTCCGGCAAAAGGCGGTTTTACCAAACTTGATGGTTTAAGTTCACAGTTTCTCACATCAATCCTTGTTAATGCACCACTTTTTGAAAACGACACCGAAATCGAAATGACCCGGCTTAATGAAATACCGTATGTTGATATTACCACATGGTGGCTTGATAAACTTGGCATACAATACAAAAACGACAATTACAAAAAGTTTTACATTAAGGGTAAACAAAAATACGAAGCATTTGATATGACAATACCTGCAGATTTCTCTAGTGCAACTTTTTTTATCGTTTTAGCAGCAATCAGCGGTGGTACTATTAAACTTAAAAATCTTGACATGACTGATCCGCAGGGTGATAAAAGAGTCGTTCAGCTTGCAAAAGATATGGGATGTAAAGTTGACATTTCAGATGAATTTATTGTGGTTACGGGCGGAAAATTAAAAGGGATTTCAATTGATATGAATGACATTCCCGATGCACTTCCGGCATTATCAGTTGCAGGTTGTTTTGCCGAAGGTGAAACAAAATTATACAATGTCATACAAGCTCGTTATAAAGAAACTGACCGTATTAAAGTAATGTGCCAGGAATTAAAAAAAATGGGTGCTGATATTGAAGAACTTGAAGATGGTTTAATTATCAGACAAAGTAAATTAACCGGTTGTGCAGTTCACGGACACCACGATCATCGTATAGTTATGTCATTAACACTTGCCGGTTTATGCTCTGACGGGCAAACCATTATTGATACGGCCGAGTCTGCATCAGTAACATTTCCCAATTTTTATGATTTAATCAAAAATTGCGGTGGCTCAATTACTAAAGAATAATTGAGTTTTCCCTTATTTACATACAAAAAAAGTCAGACACATATGTGCCTGACTTTTTTTTCAATCCTCTCTCTCTCTATATCCACTTTAAAAGAAAAAAACACTTGATTTTTTTTCACTTAAAATATAAAGTCCAATTTTACAGGAGCTTTATTAATGTCCAATTTAAAGGATCTTTTTGATCGTAATTTTCTTGAATATGCATCGTATGTTATAAAAGACCGGGCAATACCCGATATTGCAGATGGATTAAAACCTGTACAACGACGAATCTTACATTCCATGTATGAAATGGATGATGGAAAATACAATAAAGTTGCTAATATTGTTGGTAATACGATGAAATACCATCCGCATGGTGATGCATCAATTTATTCATCACTTGTGGTAGTTGCAAATAAAGAATTTTTTATCGATAAACAGGGTAATTTTGGTAATATATTAACAGGCGATGAAGCGTCTGCTGCTCGATATATAGAATGCCGGTTAAACGGCCTGGCAAAAGAAGTATTGTACAATCCTGATGTTACCGAATATACAGACAGTTATGACGGTAGAAATAAAGAACCTGTTGTTTTACCGGCAAAAGTTCCGGTATTGCTTATGATGGGCGCTGAAGGTATCGCAGTTGGTATGTCAACAAAGATTCTCCCGCATAATTTTTGCGAGTTGCTTGACGCACAGGTTGCTATTCTTGAAAATAAACCATACGAAATATACCCTGATTTCCAGCAGTATGGAACGGTTGATGTTTCTGAATACAAACAGGGGAACGGTAAAGTCCGTGTACGAGGCAGAATAGAAAAGAGAAATGATAAAACCCTTGTTATCAAAGAAATACCTTTTGGTACTACAACAGAATCTGTTATCGCATCAATAGAAAATGCATCCAAAAAGAATCAGATAAAAATCAGTTCAATAAACGATTTCACTACAGAATTTGTGGAAATAGAAGTTAAAACGTCACGAGGCGAATCAGCTGATGATTTAATAAATGCGTTGTATGCTTTTACCGATTGTGAAATATCAATCAGTGTCAATATGCTTGCTTTAATTGATAACAAACCTAAAATCATGACGGTTAATGAGGTTCTTGAGTATAACACGTTCAGATTAAAGGACTTACTTGAAAAAGAACTTCAAATTGAGGAAGGTAAACTGACTGATCGATTGCATGATCTGACTCTTGAACAACTATTCATTGAAAATCGTGTTTATAAAAAAATAGAAGAACTCGATGATTACAATCTCATAATTGATACGATTAAAAGAACATTATACACATACAAACAATTATTTATCCGGGCATTGACTGATGAGGATATTGAGAAATTATTAGAAATCAAAATCAAACGGATATCACGATATGATATCAATAAAAACCGGAAAACAATTGACGATATTTTAAAATCACTTGAGAAAGTAAGATACAATCTTGCACATATCAAAACATTCACTATTTCGTATATAAAAGCCATTCATAAAAAATACGCTTCATTATATCCGCGAAGAACTAAAATAGCCGAAATGAAAACGCTTTCTGTTAAAGAGATAAAGCAGCCGGATATTAAAATTTTCTTCAATAAAGAAACCGGTTTTATCGGAACTGATGTGAAAGGTGACATTCAATTAAGTATGTGTCCGCAGGATAAAATAATTGCATTTACCAAAAACGGAATATTTAAAATCTTTCCGCCGGAAAGCAAAGTTTTTGTTGATTCAGGAGCACTTTTTGTTGATGTATTTAACAAAGAAAGGATTTACTGTGCAATTTATACTGACGTTAAAGAACAGGTTTCATATATCAAAAAGTTCCAGGTTCAGCAGTTTATCCAGAATAAAGAATATCCGTTCACCAAGGGTAATGAGTGCGTAGTCAATTATTTCAGTACCGTTGAAAAAGAAAAAATTAAAATATCCTATATAAAAAAACCCAAACAAAAGGTTAATGAAGAGATTTTCAACACAGCTGATATTGCAGTAAAAGGTTATAGTGTACTGGGTAATAAACTGACAACAAAAGAAATAAAAGGTATTGAAGTTATAACAAAGGCAACTAAATAAGTTTTGTATGAGCCTCTTTAATTTTCTTTTATTATTCCGATAGGTATTATGAGAATCTTATGAATTCATGGAGATTACTGTGGGGCTTCAACTTGGTGTTGTTACAGAAAATAGAGCGTTACTTCAGCAAATTCTGACTATTTTAAATAATGTCTATATTGAAAATAAAAAGCATATTGATCCTATTTCTGTCGTTCATTTAAAATCACATAGCATGGTTAATGATTATGTTAAATATGAATTTCCTGACTATTTACTTATTTGTATTGAGAAAAAAGATTCTGCCTTAATCGATATTTTAAGGCAAATTAATCAGGATCCATGGTTACATTCGACAGGTATAATAATAATTTATCCGGATGATAATAATGAATACAAAATCCAATTTGAAAACCTTTCTGTTTTATCGTATTTGAATATTAATGAAATAAATTATCAGTTAAGTAAGATTTTAAAAATTGTTATGATTAATAAATCATCGTTCGGGAAAAAAAGCATACTACAAAGCCTGATGAAACACAAAACCGGTGAATTTATACTTGAGAATGATCCGTCGGTTGTGACATCCTATGTAAATATTATCACAACATCACTTCTTAATGAGAAAGACATAAACCCGAATACAGAAAATTCGATTAGAATTACACTAACTGAATTACTGATGAATGCAATTGAACATGGAAATTGTGATATTTCATTTGATGAGAAAAGCACTTTTCTCAATAACGGCGGTAATATTAATGAATTGATTAAACAAAAAGCGTCACACGAAAATAACCTGCATAAAAAGATCTATTTCAGTTATAAATATACCGATACTGAAATCTCTTTTACCATTCGGGATTGCGGAAAAGGGTTTAATCATAAAAAACTGAATTATAACCCTGAAAGTGAGGATGATTTAAGCAGACTTCACGGAAGAGGTATTTTTCTGTCTAAACACTTTGCAGCTGATATAAGTTACAATGACATAGGTAATGAAGTTACGGCACGATTTATCAAAGACACAAACAGCAGTAAAAAACCGATAGGTTTTGAAAAATTGCAGCCAAAGCATATAGAAGCCGGGGAAGTCGTTTTTAATCAGAATGATAAATCCAATCATTTATACTACATACAAAAAGGTATTTACTCTGTTCTGGTAAACAACAAAGTTGTTGCTGAATTAAATGCGTCTGACACTTTCCTCGGGGAGATGTCGTTTTTACTCAATAACAAACGGGTTGCAACGATTAAAGCAAAAACAAGCGGTACTTTAATAGAAATACCGAAGAGTATCTTTATTGATATAATCAAGAAGTATCCTAATTACGGTTTGTTTTTGTCAAAACTTCTGGCGATCAGACTTGAGAAGATGAATGAGTTGAAGACGAGTTGAGATGTGTTATTTACTCAGATATTTCTGATACAGTCTGATAGTACTCACACCGGTGCATCCGGAAAGTCAAACCGGTTTTTTTTCTATAATTTCAACATCGATGTCCATAATCCATCACTTACAAAAATACTATTTTGACTACTTTTGATGCTAAATTCTATCATTTCCGGTAGTAAAAATGCTATGTTTTTTAATGATATTTGAGCAGAAAGTAGCGAGAATAATACATAATCGCTACCGGTAAAACTAAGTGAATAATTTTGAAAATCAACTATTATTCACATTTTATCTTTAACATTGGTATTGTCGGATCTAAACTCAAAACTCAGTCATGTTGCTGAATTCTACTCGAATCGTTGCCACATACCAAAATGTATGTTTAAATATAAAAATTAATAAGATTTCATTTTCTTAAGAAAATTTATTACGATCAGATTATCACATTCTAATAAGTTATTCGAGATTTCAATATCTTCATGTTTAGTCTTATCTGGAGAGTTTATTCGATTCAAGGAAATTGTTTTAATATAAATGCACAAATCTTTGAATGCTTTATTCCTGTTGATATTGTCAAGTATTAAAATATTTTCGACTTCATTTAATACAAGTTCATATTGATTAGAAAAAAAATATGATACTGCCAGTAGAGTTTTAGGAAACATGATGGAAGTCCAGTCTTCGGTTGTGTAGGTTTGAGGGAAATCTTTTTTTATTTCAATTGATTTGAGCGTAAACTGTATTGTTTGGGTGTAGTCATTTAAAAGATAATATGCTGTTCCCATATTATAATAAGCCATTGATAACTCATGTTGATATCCGGCTTTTATACAAATATCAACTGCTGAAAAGAAATATTGTAAAGCGGTATCATATTCTGAAGAAATCAGATAGTTATAGCCGATTTGACTATTTAAACAACTCTGACTATATATATTTCCAATTTTAATTGCAAGAGTAAGACTTTTTAAATTGTACCCGAGCATTATATTATTATCTACAATTATATATGTAGTAGCGTAGGTAATATATGATAAAACATCAATATCAGATTTTATGAATTGCAATCCATATTCTAGTGTTTCAATAATTAAATCAGTATTATTCTGACCTTGTATTAATCCGGAAACATGGTAAAAATGTGCTTTATTTAAATAATAAACTGCAGTCAAAACAAAATAGTTTTGTTCTAACTCTATTTTTTCTTTTACCAATTCCGAATAATATTTGCTTGTTTTTAAAAAAGCCTCTTCAATGTCAGATATAAGTGATTCATAAGAACCAGTGAAAATATAATAAAGCCTCAAATAAGAAGAAAGAATAGTTGTCCAATAATCGAATTTCATGAAGTTAGAATTCATATCATTATTCATAGCACTATATGAAGATTTTAAATCCTCGTATGTAATAGTTTTAAAATAATATTGTGTCTGGAGTTTTCTCTGTATTGTTCTTTGTTTGATAAAATCATTTTTAAATCCGCAATTTATTGTTTTATCAATGCCATCAAGATATTGCTTTTCAATTCCACTAAAACATAGAAAATAATACATAAAAAGAACAGTTCTATCCAATTCAGTTTGTAAGTATATACCAAAAAAAGTAAAATAATAATCAGAATCTCTCACTAAAACATTACCATAGGTTTTATCGATTTCAAATCGCATGGAAATATGAATTGCTTTTTCAAGATTCTTTTGAGCTGAATTAATTTCAAATTTATTTTTATATGCCACTGCTGATAAAAAATAATACAGCACCGCCTTATCGGGCAAATTACCTTCTTCGTAGTGATACGCAATCATTTCATATGCGTCACCTGTTTCGTATTTTAAAATTAAAAGTGATTTATCTGCTATTTTTAAATGAATATTCTGTTGAGTTTTATCAAGAATACTTCTGCTTATTGCTTCCTGAGCTGTCTGATGAGTAAATTTAAAAAATGACCTTCCGGATTCGTCAAAAATAGTTGCGATATTTAAAAGACTTATTTTGTTATAAAATGTAATTAAATCTGTTTCAGATAAATTTGTTAACTGTTTTAATAAACTTATTTCAACTTTCAATCCGCATAATGAAGCGTAACGCAATATTTTTTTTTCTTCATAATCAAGTTTATCAATCTTTTGAAGAATAATATTAACAAGACTAACCGGAATAGAACGATAATCATTATTAACAAAATCGTAATGATCAATAATATCTATCGTTTTATTTTCATAAAAGTCATTGATTAATTCATAAATGTAATATGGATTACCCATTGTCAGCTGATGAACATATTGTATAACGCTCACTGCTATTTTATTTTTCAAAAATCTTTCACAAAGTATTCCAGTGGTATATTCATCAAGCCCATCTAATTTAATGGTTATCTCTGTATCAACTTTTATTTGATTAATATCTCTTTGAGTAATAATTACAATAATTTTGTAGTCCGTTAATATTGTTTGCAACCCGGTTATTATATCGATTGAATCATCATCAAAATTATGAATATCATCAATAAATAGTACTATTGATTTTTTATTATCAAATAATTTTATTATAAAATTGATAAAAGCTACTTTAATACTATCTTTATTTATAGTGCCTTCGATTGTGCTATTTTGATTAATGATATCTTTTAATAATTGCTTTATCGGGTAACAGGATGAATCGGAGTAATACTTGTCACCTGTTAAATAGACTACACCAATGCTTTTATTTTCTGAAGATTTCTCACAAAAATAATGAACTAGAGTTGTCTTACCAACACCTGAATCACCGTAAATAGTAACTGAATGAAATGTATTTTCTTCTTTTTCAAGTAATTCATTTAATATATCAAGTTCCTGATTTCTTCCAAATAAATCAATTTCGTTATGTAAATCTGTCTGACTATGTAAATGATCAGATAATTTATATATATGAACGAGGTCTTTTTTATTTTTTAATTTTCTTAAACCAACTGATTCTATATAAAAAAATGATTTTGTTCTTTTATAGACACTATCAGATATATAAATATCACCGGGATTAGCTTCATGTTGAATTCTTGATGCAGTATTGACCGTATCTCCAATAACCGTAAATTCCATTCGATTTGAATATCCGATATTGCCAATAACCAACTCGCCGGCATTGATGCCGATTGACATATCAATTTCAATATCATGCTTCTTTTTTATCTCAATATTTATTCCA
This sequence comes from Spirochaetes bacterium GWE1_32_154, assembly GCA_001829315.1. Classification (GTDB taxonomy): domain Bacteria; phylum Spirochaetota; class GWE2-31-10; order GWE2-31-10; family GWE2-31-10; genus GWE2-31-10. The sequence goes on from MIAY01000003.1 coordinate 45,443, forward strand.
TCAATTGATTCCATTATTTCTAAAGCACATAAACAAGCATCTTTTTCAGGTTCATTTCCATCTATTATTCCAAAAATACATAGAATGCAGTCACCAAGAAATTTATCAATCATTCCATTATATTTTTCTACTTTAGAACCAAGAATTGAAAAAATATGATTCATAACATAAGTAACTTCTTCTGCGTTGAGAAATTCTGACATTGAAGTAAATCCTGAAATATCTGCAAACATGACAACAGCATATCTTTTTTCATTTATATCAAAAGGGTCGTTTTGTGATGCAATAATTTTTTCTAATGTAAAATCAGGAAAGAATTTTTGTAGATAATGTATAAGGTTTTCTATTTTTTGCATTAAAGTATTTTAACACAATTATTTAATATTTAAAGAGAATTAAATGTTTTTCACTATTTGTAAAAATAAAATATACTTTTTTAAGTAATCTTAATAGGTACATAAACCTTGGGAATTATTTTACTTGAAATACTCTATATAATCAATGCAATAATAAATATTCATTTAAAAAAAATATGTTTGGAAATTAATTGGCCTTTAATTATTTTCTTCTATTATTAATCAATATAAATTTGCTTTACGTATTCCACTAAATACCGAAACGTATCCTCACGCCAGCAACAATCTTTTTATAGTATCCTGCATTGCAGTTTTAAACCCCTCATCTTGAGATATCAAACGATACAAGTCAAGTTCATTTTTGCGTTGTTTGCCCATTACGTCATCAAATATTTTACTAAAGGCAATTTCTCTGTTTTGAGGATCTGCATTGTCGGCATATTTTTCTTTGAAATCAGTATGTTCTTTCATTTTTTGAGCAAGGTTCACAAATTTTTCTCTTTGTTCATCCGGTGTAGCTTCCCAACCTTGAAACCATCTTTCGTTAAAACTTTTGATAATTAAATCCAATTCATCTTTTTCAGAATCACCGCCGTGTGCACCTCGCGGATTTGAGTTTTGCGGGTCAACTTCTGTTTCTGATGGATCAAGACCAATTGATATGTTTAGTTTTACCCTCTCTAATCCATACGTTGAAAGATCGATTGAATTTAATAAACCATCTAAGGCATCTTGTTCTTTATCTATAATAATGAGTTTTGGTATCAGAAATTTTAAGAACCAGAAGAGTTTTTCCCATACTAATACCTCATAAGGCATGATGGAAGACATTTGACCATATATTTTCACAAAATGTTTTGCTTTAATTTTATAATCGGCTTTTGCCTTATCTTCTAATTCTAATGTTGTATTAAACCTTTCTGCAGCTATATCAATAATAGGACTTAATTCTTGAGCATTAACTCCTTTAAAATATTTCTCAACAAAATCCTCAACTTCGCTCCACTCATAAACACCGACATCATCTAAAATAGATTTTAATTCGTGTAGCACATTTATATCCGTTGCTTTACTTAATGAGGTTGCCGTATAAAAAGGATCGAATGATTTTTTTATGTCTTCTGTTGTATTGTAAAAATCAAGAATAAACAAATCTTCGGTTTTTTTACCGAGTTTATCGGATGAACGATTTAATCTTGATAAGGCCTGAACAGCTATAACCCCTTGCAGTTTTTTATCAACATACATGGCTGTTAATTTTGGTTGGTCATAACCTGTGAGGTATTTATTAGCAACCACTAAAATTCGATATTCATCCATATCAAGATAACGGGCAATTTTATCGCTGATGTAACCGGGGTCAGATGAATTTGCAGTATCTAAATTGTCAGAAAAGTCATTTATACTCTCCTCTGTATATTCAATACCTTTTATTTTTTTTATTCCTGAAAAAGCAATTGCGATTCTGAAAGGATTGTCTCTTTCATCTAACAACGTTTTTAGTGCAAAATAATAACTGATGGCTGATTCTATGCTTTGTGTTGCAACAATTGCTTTTGCCTTTCCTTTAAGTTTCTTTGTATTTACCAGTTTTGTTACAAAGTGCTCAAGCATTATATCTGCTTTTGTTGCAATGGTTTGTTTATTCTGCTCAACATAGGTTCTTAATTTCTTTTGTGCTTTAACAGTATCAAATAATGGATTTGCCTGTATCGACTTTTCGATTTCGTAATAACTTTTATAGGTTGTATAATTGGCTAATACATCTAAAATAAATCCTTCTTCTATGGCTTGTTTCATTGAGTATAAGTGAAACGGTTTAAACTTACCATCTTCCTGTTTAATACCGAAACGTTCAAGAGTATTATTTTTAGGTGTTGCGGTAAATGCCAAATAAGAAGCATTACCACGCATTTTTCGTGATTCCATGACTTCTACTATTTTATCCTGTGGGTCTTCTTCCTCATCATTCTCATCGGAAGCATTTCCCATTGCCTGATTCATTTTGCCGGCTGCGGTTCCACTCTGACTGCTATGTGCTTCATCTATGATTACAGCAAATCGCTTATCGCTTAAATCAGCAATACCATCCACTATAAATGGAAATTTCTGAATGGTAGTAATAATAATTTTCTTTCCACTTTCTAAACTGTTTTTCAACTCGGCAGATGAAAAAGCAGGAGCAACAATATTTTTTACTTCTGAAAACTCTTTGATGTTTTCCCGTAACTGCTTATCTAACAACCGTCTATCCGTTACAACAATCACAGAATCAAACAAAGGGTTTGAAATACCTTTGCTACCCGGAATCGTATCAGTTTCAGGATAGGTTTCTATTAATTGATATGCTGCCCAGGTAATTGAATTGGATTTACCCGAACCGGCTGAATGTTGAATCAAATAGGTTTGACCCACACCTTTTTTACCGGCATCATTAATAATTTTACGAACTACATCCAATTGATGATAACGAGGAAAATACAAAGTCTTTTTATTTAATGGGTCGGTATCTTTACCATCAAAGCGGACAAAATGCTGAATAATATTGGCAACACTTCTTCTCGTAAATATCTCATCCCATAAATAAGATGTTTTATGTCCGAATGGATTAGGCGGATTACCTTTACCAAATAAGGGTTCTTTCTGACCCAGATTGAACGGTAGAAAGTAAGTGTTTACGCCATCCAGCTTAGTTGTCATATACGCTTCATCAGTATCAACTGCGAAGTGAACAATACAACGCCCGAAATTCAATAAGGGCTGTGTTATATCCCGTTTAAATTTGTATTGATTTTGCCCATGAACTTTTGCATTTTGTCCTGTCCAATGATTTTTTAACTCCATCGTGGCAAATGGTAATCCATTCACAAAAAGCACCATGTCAATTTCTTCACCTGTATTGGCAAGTGAATAGCGAAGCTGCCGGGTTGCACTAAATTGATTGCTTTCAAAATTATCTTTTACGTTCTCGCTCGAACTTGCTAACGGTAATGGATAGAGTAAAGTAAAATGTGCATCATCAACATCTAATCCTTTTCGAAACGAACGAAGTATTCCATATTTTTTAATCATACGATCTAATCGTTCAAGAATCTTTAATTTCCAATCATTTTGTTTCTGCAGTTTAGCTAACTCATCTTTTTGGGTAGCTTGTAAAAAATCCCAAAAACGAAGTTCGTCAATGGCATATTTTGCATTAAAATCTTCGGGCATTCCAATGTAATAACCATTACCGGCACGATAAGTGTAAGCTTTATCGCTTATTGTATAATTAGAAATGTTTTGTTTTTTCAACTCTTCAAGAGATGTGCCAGTTAGTCTTGTTTCTATGGCTGCTTCAAGAGCTTGTTCGTTAGTTTTAGATGTCATAAAATTAATTCCTTGCATTAAATTCGTAATTTCTTGGTATTAATGAAAAAGTGTCTGCCTTGATTGCAGTAATTTTATCTTCTACCATTTTTATTGGATTACCAATAAAATGTATGCTACTTGGTGTAACTCTTACTATTTCGTAATCGATATTTCCAGTTGCAATATTTACTTCAGCTATTGAAATAAAAAAATTATTATTGTTTTCCGAATGAGTTGTTTTAACCTCAACTAATATTGGTTTACTGTCTTTATAACCAATCAAATCAAAGCTTGAAAATTTATAATGCATGGTTATATAGAAAAATGGAATTAATGATTTTTGTAATTTCTCGTTATCTTCAATAACTGAAATACAATTTTCTTTATATTTTAAAAGAGAATCGTTTCCAATTTTACTTTTAATTACTTCATATATTTCATCAATCCCTTTCTTTTTATCTTCACTTGAATAAGCCAAAAAAATATTGATGTAATAATTTAAAACTTCGATTTCTCCTGTTGCCCCTATCTCTTCATAATCTATTTCTGTAGTTTTACCATCTATACCTGTTTTAAATATCTTTTTAGTAGAATTATGATTTATTATTTCTTGGCGAGAAGAGCCCCCAAGATATGATGTTTCTTTAATTACTTTTGTGTTAGCACTTTCCATTTGTTGAAAGATGTTATCTATTTTATCATTTACAATCAATTCTCTTTTATTTATTTCAACTTTTTCAGGGTTATCAAATGATTTATAATCTGAAAATTTAAGTTCGATTTGAGATTCAATACTTTTGATAAAATCATCAATTCCTAATTTGTACTTATTGCCTCTTATTTGCTCTAAAATTTGACGGGCGTCTTCATTGTTTTTTGATATTAAAAAAGTTTCAAATAAGGCAATTTGATCAAAATATATGTTTTCATCTATCTCTAATTTAAAATTATCAAAATATCCTTCAAATATTATTTTTGCTCTTTCTATAATTTCGTTAAATTTTGAAAAACCACACTCCCTTTCTATTTTAACTAAAATATCGCTTTGAGTCTGTTTATTATAATAATACCAATTATTTGATAATTGACTATAATCTTCAACAATATTTTTTAAAATAATTTTTTGAAATTCAAACCATTTTGTTTGATAATCTAGTTTCCACTTTTTACTTATTATATCCAAATCTAAAACATTAAAACTCTTCTCTAATTCAAAAATGTCTTTATGAAAAATCAAAAGTTCTACTAAATCTTTTATTGAAGTATTACCAAACAAATATTCTGCAATACCTTCTGCTTTATGAGTAAAGTTTGAATCGGTGCTTAAGTATAATTTACTTTTATTTGAATCAATTGCATAAACTTTTGATAGAATTGTTGATTTTTCATTAAATAAGATCTCTTGTTGTAAATTATCAACATCTATAATTTCAAGGGATGTTAATCGCTTCTGTAATTCAGATAAATCAACATTATCATCTAAATAGTTTTTATCTGAATTCTTCGAATAGCTTATGCTTATTAATAAATATATGATTTTTTGCTCAATCATTCTTTTTAAGTCATCGTTTATAATTTGATTAGTATAATTAATTTTACCATTTTTAGGAGTAATTATATTCTTTTCAAGATATTCTGGTATATCACTACCAGAATAGTAGCAAAGTAATTTTATTGCATGGAATTGAGTAAATAAATCAAAATCAAATTTGTTTTTTAGTATTATAAAATCTGTTGTAGATGACCATGATAAAATATCATTTTCAATTATCAAATACTGCTTAGAATCATCAAACAAAGAAAATACACTTTGATACAATCTGATTATTTCGTTTTTATTTGAAAAATTAGTTGCCATTCTCTCAAATAAAATATCTCTATAAGAAGTTGGAAAATCATTATATTTTTTAACTTTTAGGTTTTCAAGTTCATCTTTAATATATTGATTACTTAGGGTTTCTAAAAATCTATAATTATTATCATTTACAAGTGCTGGATGTATCTGCTTCCCTTCTGGTGTAATAATATAAAAGTTTTTGATTAAACTCTCATCAATTTTTTCTTCTTTTCTATCAGATAAAGCTGGAATAAAATCAATTCCAGATTTTAATTTATTGAAAAGTCGTATATCAGTAAATATGTATTTTGATCTTGTGGAAACTCCTAAAAATCGTAAAAAATCATTTTCTTTATTTTTAGGTATTATTTCAACAAAGAAATCTAAATCAAGCTCATCAAATGTGCATAATTGAGCTGGTTTATATTTTTGATTATTCGTTTTAAGGAATATTGTAGAAATATTAAAATTTGCCTGATTTATAATGGAGTTATTTTCACGTAAAGTTGAGTTATAAGCACGATTAAATCTGTGTGTTATAAAAAATGTTTGATCTTTTTTTGTTTCAAATATTTGGTACAAGCTTTTTATTAGTTCTTTCTGCTGATCTTCTGAATAAGCCTGTTTTTTATAGTCACCAGAAAAAGAGCATTGTTTATAATATTTCAATAATTCGTTAAAATCATTAAAATCCTTTATTTTTAACCCTTCTTTTCTAAAATATTCATCAGATATTTCAAATTCAGTTATATTGATACCAAGGAAATTTGGTAATGTAATGGAAGAATCAATTTTGTCACTTTTTTTTCTAAATATTAATTCCGTATCATGTTCAAACCTTAAATTAGGTATAATACATGCACCTAATTTAAGTAGTTCTTCTCCTAATGTTCTTTTAAATATTTCAGATCTTTTATATTGTTTATATGAATCATCAGTTAACCTATTTATAAGATCACATATATTATTAAAAAATAAATCATGCTCATCTATGTTTTTTTCTTCTCTAAAATATTTATCTGCAATTTTAGAAAAAAAAATGGATGCGTTTCCAAAACACCATTCGCTTATTCCAAGAATTTGTCTTGAACAATCATAAATTGGTTTTGAATCTTTTAATTCAATTATATTCCAATTAAATTGATTCAATTTAATTTTTTTGATATTTTTGTTTATATATATACAATTTATTTTAGTAAAGTCGTCTATGTATGAGTTTAATACAAAGAAATATAATTCTACACAAGCTCTCAATAAAACAGTGTTATATTTACCAATAGTTGTGTTTTTATCAAAATTCACATCTGTTCTATCAACCTTTGTATGAAAGTCTGCATGAAAGTCAACATATTTAAAAGGAGATGGTACTTTTGTTGGCAGATAATTATATAATTTGCCTTCAGGAGTATCTTTAATATAAATGGCTACTTTGGGCTTATCAATTGTTATTCCAGCTAATTTTGCTAGATTAATTATTTCTGCATTCGCATTAGCAGAAAAAAAATTACTATCGAAATCTTCAACTTTTTTAATATAAATTACTCCATTAAAATCGAATTTAATTTCGAAATTCTTATTGTGTTTTAGTTGAACAAATTGAAAGTGAATATTTTTGATTTCGTCAAACAATTGCCTCACTTTATCGATATCAGAAAATGGAATTTCAATGATAGTTACATATCCGTCCTTAAGCAGTTTACTAACATACAATTCTCCTTCATTGGTAATATGCAATGGGTAATAGTATCCAGGAACTCCTCTGTTTTTTAAATTATCTTCCTTTTGAATTGCTATTAGATTTTCTTTGATCTTAATTCTAATTGATTCCTCAAATTCAATGGGAATTTTTTCTAAATCTTTAAATGAATCATAAAGTCTAAAGCTTATTGTTTCATCAATATTCTCTCTATTGTTTATGAGTTTCCCTTTAGTGTAAATATTTGTATAATCTGCAATAGAAAAAACCGACTTGAAACCAACACCTTTGTTACCAATACTTTCACTTACATTTTTTGTTGAAGTTGAAATCGAACAAATTGATTGAAAATCATAACGCTTGAAAATACCAATTTCAGAAGAACCATTTTTATAATCATGATTTGCATTAAAAGTAAATTTTTCACCATCATTGGCTACATACAGAGAATTGTCCTTTACTTGAACAAGAATATTCTTATCTGCTTTATCAAATGCATTTTGCAATAATTCATACAAAACTCTTCCTTGATAATCTGCACTAACTTGATCTATCTGTCCTGAGTTGATTTTAATAGTTTCAATTCCAACATTTTTATAATAGTTGTAATGATTTTCAAATATCTGATCTTCTAAAGATAGAATATTCTCTTTCATACTTCACTCACTTTTATTTTACCTGTAACCGCACTATTTATTAATGTGGCTTTGTATTCTTTTAGTTTTTCATTTTCCTGCTCTTTGAGACTGATGGCTGTGGCGATTTTGGTGGTTGCGATTTCGATATAATTAACTATTTCATTTTGTTCATTTATAGGGGGCACTATTATAGGAAGCCTTTTAAAATCACTATAATTTAGATTTTGTCTTAATCCAGTACCAAATTTATATATGACTTTCGTAGTATCAAGAGAATGAATAAAATTGTAAACATAGTTTGAATTATTTCCATTAATTATATTTAAATTCAAGTAAGCGCTTGTAATAATTCCATTATTTATTGCAATTCCGGTTCTTAAACTAGTCTTATCATTCTGTAAATCCATACATCGAATTATTATATCACCAGGTTTAATTATTTGGTATGTTTCAAATGATTCAGGAACTAACCCTGTTAATTTTTCTTCAGGTTTAATAACAATTTTACCATAACTAAGAGATAGAACAACATCCTCCTTCATTCCAGTATTTTTTGTTTTATTTTCTTTATAAACCCTAAAACCTGGTAAAATTTCCCACCCTTCCGGCACTTCCCCAATCCATTCCACACCGCTGTCTTTCATTTTCACATTAGGATTCAGCCCTCGTGTAACTGCCTTGTGAATGAGTATTTGCCTGCGTTCTTTGAGTAGTTCTATTTGCTTTTGTTTGATGCTGATGGCTTTGTCAATCAATGCTGTTTTGCGGTCGAGAAAGGCGGCGATGGCGGATTGTTCTTCTTTGGGAGGAAGTATTGACGTGATTCTAAAAAAGTCATCAGTATACAATCTCAATCGGCTTTCAATTACACCTGAAGAATTTCTTTTAAATTCAGTCTTATATAAATCTATTCTCAATAAGTAATGAAAATACCTACTAACATCGATTGTCTTGAGTCTATAAATTGAATATGCTGGACTTGTAATGCCATTGAAATTAGAGAAACCCAAACTTCCATTCCATGCCAACATAATATTACTTACTAAATCTCCTTCACATACTTTTTTATATCCTTCTAAAGTTGTAGCATTAGTAAGCATTCCACCATCGTCTAATCGTTCGGTTTTATTAGTTACACCTGTGTATTGAGAAACAGAAAGTAAATCTTCAGTGCCATCACAACTTTTTTCATTTATTTCTTTGAATAAATGTTTTATTCGTGTAGTAGCCCAACCACTCGGAATCTCCCCAAGCCATTCAACTCCAGAATCTTTATAAGCAGGATATTTGTTATTTTCAGTTTTCATCTTTTAGTCCAATAGTTTTTTTAAGTTTCAGCATCCGGTAATGCTTTTTGCAATTAGTTCGTTGCTGACGAGCCAATTATAAATTGTCCTGCACCTTACCCTCTCACATATTTTGTATCAATATCATTAAGAACAGTTTTTTTATACTTAACCAATGTTCTATAATCAATTACTTTATTAAACTGTAATATCCCAAGAACTACAGAAGAATTAATGTGTAGAGACTCTGCAATCTCAAGTAGACGTTGCTCTGTAAAATAGTTCTTATATGCAAAGGCTTTTTCTTTTATGTCTGCAACTTTAAGAAGTTCTGCAGCATACTCATCTGCTTCCATCTCCTGATTATTATCAGACTTCTCATCGAGATTATCCATGAAACACTCTGTTCCCGAGTGAAGGTGTTTTATTATATGCCCGAGCTCATGTGCTACAGTCCACCAGAAGTTATCAACTCTATCATGTCTGCAAGTAAAGACAAGTACAGGGTTAGTACAGTCCATAAATGCAGCACCATCAAGAAATGTTTTTTGCAAATGAGAAACCACCAGAAATTTTACACCACATTTAATAATATCTTCGATAAAGATATTTATACCGTTTTCTATAACTGTATAATTCGAATAAGACTGTAACAGATGAAGAAGTGCTTCCCGGTTATAATTAGGGACAGAAATTTTTGATGATTCTATCTGCACTTTTTTTAGCCATGCTTTCGTATAATATTTAGTATAGTTTTCATCAACTTTTGATTGTCGGGTTAATAATAATTCGGAGGATGTAAACTGAGAAAAATCAAGTAAATCCTGTCTCCAAAAACCTTTATATGCTTCAATTTGAGACTCTGTAGTTCTATCAAAAAAAAGCCAGCCTTTTTTTTTCATTTCAAGCATCGGCATATACTTTCTGATCTCTGCTTTTTGCTGTGCATCTTCTTCAGCTTTCCCTTCTTCCTGATTTCGTAAGCGATAATTCTGATCGAGGTTCAACCAGAACTCAGGGGTTGTATCAAATGCTTTGGCTAACAGTCGTGCAGTTTCAACTGTTATTGATTGTTTATTATTGATTAAAAGACTAATAGATTTGTCTGACATATTAATAATATCTGCAAGATCTTTATTCGTCCAATTTAATGCTTCAAGGTTTCTTCTGATTATCTGTCCGGGTCCAATATTGATATATGGTTTTAATTTTGTACTCATGTTTAACCTCCGTAGTGATTGGTTATATCTTCAATTCCTATTATACCGACAATCATTTTTTCATCCTGCCAATCGATTGTTAATTCAAGTCTCCACTTCCTGTCAAGTCTGACAGAGTAGCGGTTTTCAGTATTTATCAGTTTCTCAAAGTTCAATGACGGTTGTTTCCATAAATCATAGATATTTATAGCAGCCTCAAGTATGGCTACAACTTCAAAAAAAGAATAAACTACCTTTTTATCAAGTTTTAGTTTTGTGCTTTTACCGGTAACATATAAATCTTCTATTTTTTTACTATTAAAAATTACTTCCAAAGGAACTCCAAACTTGTATAATAGGTATTACCTGCATGGTAATAGTATATAATCAAAAAAATTAAATGTCAACACAATATTACATGTGAAGTAAATACCAGTTCACAATTTAATCTCTTAAAGTCCCAAAATTTCACGGATTAATCCATCACTTTCTTTTTCCAATGCCAAAATATCAGCCGATACATCTTCGATACTTCGCAATGGTTTATGGCGATAGAAGTATTTATTAAAACTTATTTCGTAGCCAATTTTGGTCGCATCTATATTTATCCAGGCTTCCGCAACATGCGGTTTTACTTCCCGTAAAAAGTAGTCAAATATATTTTCTTTCAGCGGTACATTTTCAGTATCCCGTAAATCGCTTTCAGTTTCATATTCAATATATTCACCTTTTTTATCAGTAGCAAAATATCCGTAATGAGACAGTTGATCTTCTTTGCAGTCTAAATGGGATAGTAATTTCTCTAGTTTATCACCGGTTAGTTTAGTTATACCTTTTATTATTTTTTCGGCTGAAGCATCGTACCAACTCACTGCATTTAATATGGCATTTTTTTCGGATGAAGTGAGTTTTACCTTTTTAACTTTTAATACTTCATCTACCTTTTCTTTAAAAATATTAAAATCGTTGTATTCATCATTGCCAATAGTTTGCATCAACTCAGTTGCAATATGTAACAATTCCAAATGTTTTGTCCAAAGTGCTTCGCTCAGTAAAATTTTACTTTGTTTTGCATTGAGATTCAGTTCATTTTTTTCGCACCATTCAGTAATTTCTTTTTCGTGTTGAGTAATGTCAGTATAAACTTTTTCCCCATAAGTTTCAAAAGCCCAAGCCATCGGTTCCCGCAAGCTTTTATCAAATCGAAGGTCAGCAATTTTTTCAGCTGTAAACTGTGCCTTTAATCGTTTTGGTCGTTCAATGGTTACTTTATAATATCCAAAATCAGTATTATCAAAAAGTTTTGAAGCAATACCTTCTTCCTCTTTCGTTTCAGGATTGATAACACGATCAACGGTTTGCATATTTTCATATACCGATACAATTTCTCGAATATGCTCTGGCGCAAACTCACAATTTTTATTGCCTAAGTTTTTACGAAGTTTACGAAATAATAAACCGGCATCAATCAATTGCACTTTTCCTTTTCGATGTTCAGCTTTGCTGTTACTCAAAACCCAGATATATGTAGTAATGCCTGTATTATAAAATAAGTTATTTGGCATTTGCACAATAGTTTCCAGCCAATCGTTTTCAATAATGTATCTTCGTATATTACTTTCACCACCACCGGCATCACCTGTAAATAAGCTACTGCCATTATGAACCGAAGCAATACGGGAACCTAACGGACTTTGACTAAGCGGTTTCATTTTGTTTACCATTTCCATCAGGAAAAGTAATTGACCGTCAGATGATCGCGGAGTAGCATCTGCATCTTCTTCAATACCCCAATAGTTTTTCAGTTTTATCTGAAAACGAGAATCTATAATATCTTTACCATCTTTAATGTATTTTAATTCACTTGCCCATGACTTACCATAAGGCGGATTTGAAAGCATATAATCAAATTTAGTTCCGGAAAACTCATCGGTTGAAAGTGTCGAACCCACACGAATATTCTCAGGATTATTCCCCTTAATCATCATATCCGATTTACAAATGGCGTATGTTTCATCGTTTATTTCCTTACCATACAAATACACATCACCTTTTGCTTTTATTTCGCCTTCTTCATCCTTTATAAAGTTCTGAGCTTCCGTAAGCATACCGCCACTGCCACAAGCCGGGTCATAAATGGTCATTACAGGAGGAAGTTTATCTTTTACCGGTTCAAAAATAATATGTGTCATTAAATCAATAACTTCTCGTGGTGTAAAATGCTCTCCTGCTTCTTCATTATTGTCTTCATTGAATTTTCGAATCAATTCTTCAAACACATACCCCATTCCCAAGTTTGTTAATGGAGGAAGCTTTCTACCATCAGGATCATTTTTTTCAAATGGAGTAAGATTTATATAAGGTGAAGTGAATTTTTCCAGTACATTTAATAAAACATCTTTCGATGCCATGTGCCTGACTTGGCTTTTGAGTTTAAATTTTTCTATAATCTCTTTCACATTTCCGCTAAACCCATTCAAATAATCTTCGAAATTGGCCTGCAGGATTTGTTGATTATTAGTTGCTGTATCATGCAATCGTTGTAAAGTCCATTCACTGGTATTGTAAAAAACATAGCCACTTGCTTGTCTTAATCCGTTTTCATCCCATTCAGTAAACTTAGCTACTTGCTTTTGGAAAACCAATTCTTCCAACACTGCTGCTTTAGTAGGTTCAAGCAAAGCATCGAGCCGGCGAAGTACTACCATTGGTAAAATCACATCCCGGTATTTTCCTCTTACATAAATATCTCGCAAACAATCGTCTGCAATTGCCCAAATGAAGGATATTGATTTGTTGTGTACTGCTTGATTCATTTTAACTCTTTATTTCTAGTATTTTATTGAATATAAATGATATGTAAAATTACACACTATGTCAATACATAAAACTCAAATAAAAACAAAACGCTAATAATTTCCTTTTTTTCAATTCTCGTTACTTTGGAAATAGTAAGGTAATAATACTTGTATTTTTAAATAGCCTTTAAACTGGATTAAATGAAATTATATGATAATGGGTTAATTTAAAAATCCGTAGCGGGTTTTCTACTATTTTTATTCTTCTTTATCCATCTATGAAGATTTACTTCGGTTGTACCATACCGTTCCACAATAAATTTTTGAGTTGACCCGTTCGATAGTAACGCAAATATTTCCGGTTTATACTTATCTAATTTACTCTTACCACTACCCTTTGGCCTGCCTAATTTAATTCCCATAGCTTTCTTCGCTTGTAAGGCTTCTTTCGTTCTTTTGGAAATTAAATCTTTCTCTATTTCAGCTGCCATCGAAAATGCGATTGCAATAATTTTACTCTGAATACTATCATCTAATTGCCAATTACCTTTAACAGAATAAATATTTATACCTTTCTGAGAAGAAACCGACAGAATCTCCATACAATCGAGCATGCTTCTGCCTAACCTTGATAATTCACTTACGAGTATATTATCGCCTCTTTGTAATTCATCAATAATTTCACATATTTTTCGTTTCTTCCACGGTACTTTCCCTGATATTTTTTCTTCAACAAAATGCACCTGCCCCAACTCTTTACTTTGAGCAAGTTTTAAGATCTCTGCTTTATTTTTTTCGAGATCCTGATCGACAGTTGAAACTCTGAGATAAGCCATGGTTTTCATACATTTTCATCCTGTTACACTATAATAGTAATAACAGGCATTATAATATAATATTTCTTATATTAATATCAACCGTTTATAGTTAATAAATCTTATACTTAAAACGTTCGTTTATTGTATAAGTTATGTCAAAATATAATACTGCCTATCTTATTTACCAAATTAGATAACTAAAATAGTCAATTTATGCATACATTCCACAACTTCTCCAATTCCATATTTATGTAAAGAGAATCTCTTATCACTGATTACTTACAAACCACAAAAACCCCGATGTAATTAACTTATAGATAATGTACTAAGTCGGACAAACTCCGCTACGAAGAATTCTATAATCACCTAATGCAGCACCATTCGACAAACCTAACAATAAACCATTAATTAATATTTATTACCTTGAGTATTTATTTCTTATTTCTTCTGTCTTTTTTTTAAGACCAACATTATGAATCCAACCTACAAAACCTCCAGAAACAAATTCACCCTTGCTATTTTGTAAAAAACATGTTCAAACCCGGCAGGATTAAGGTATCGTGTAATTATTGAACCTTCTTCTAATTTAAATAAATTTACTGAATCTTTTAAATCTCTACTATTAGCCGGTGTAATTCCAGGAACTTTCTCAAATTCTGCAATTACAATTTATTGAATGTTTGATAAAGTCGTTGACCTTTTCTCATCTTCCATTCTATAAGCCATTCTATTTTTTAAATCATCTGGAACTAACTTTTCAATTCCTTGTTTCAGAATTTCACTCCCGTTTTCAATAATTTTTGTAACAGCCATAAAATCTCCTTTTTTCTATTGAAGACAAATCAAAGTGCAGGTATTTCACAAATATAATAATAATAATAATATCTTTTCCAATTGTCAAACATTAGAATATTTTATCATAAATCAACGCCATAGAGTTATTTGTTCTTGACACGCATTCAATATATGACTATATGTATATTGAACTCCATCTTATGCGAAGCCCTGCGTTTTACGCGGGAGGTTTATGTAGCATCTGTGGGGTTTTTGTCATTAATAACCTATTCCTTATTATTAAAGCATCATTATTTTTCATAGTATTCTTTTTATCACTTTTAAGGTGAATAATCAATTAGTCAATAGGGTTTTATACTACCACCCCCAATATCTTTAACTTTATAAACTATAACATCACATTGCCTGATAAACCACTCTCTCCTTCAGACAATTAACCTTAGTCAACAAATATCGCTTCATCATTTGCAATATCATTTCCAACAAAATACGCCTCGATACGCCCCGTATCATTAAAAAACGCTTCAATCCTTATAGCTGAACCGGAGAGTACTCCAGAATCTATCGTTTTCTCGTAATAAAATAAAACTTCCTCATCATTCTTCCTGATGATTTTAACTAATTTCTTACCTTTACTAACCTGAATACTCTTAACAACTCCCCCGTCATGAGTATTACCGTCTTTGTCAAAATAATTATATGAATACAACATACACTCACCTCTTTGTTTGTTTCTGGTAGTATAATAAAACACTATGTGTGAAGTATAACTTCATAGTGAAATGATATTTTGAAGAATATTTGGAAAATACATCCATTTCATTCATCCCGATTATAAATAATACTATAACGCCTTAGTTTTGCGGTTGAAACCGTAAAACTAAACATTAAAAACATTTTTACGGTTACAACCGTAAAAGTATTGACTCACCAACAAAATCTCCAGATTCAACTGATCGAATATGCAATTATGAAAACATCATACAAAATTGAATTTTTATAAAAAAGATCTTAAATCTTAATTTAATACTGATGAAAAATCACTTTTTTTGAATAAATAATACCGGAGGCTGGTATGAAAAATCAAAATGATATCCCGCTAATGAGTCCGAAAGTCGATTTTGTGTTCAAACGTATATTTGGAAACCCTGAAATGCCGGAGATTTTAATAAGTTTTTTAAACGCTGTTTTTGATTGCTCCGGCAACGATAAAATCGTTACCGTTAGCATCCAAAACCCGAATATTGACAAAAAATGCATTAATGATAAATATTCAATACTTGATGTCCGGGCAAAAGCAAATGATAACACGATAGTCGATATTGAAATTCAGATCGCCAATAACAGTGACATGGTAAAACGGACGGTCTATTATCTGTCAAAACTGATTGAAGAGCAGATTTTCGAGGGTGATGACTATACAAAACTGATAAAATCAGTTACAATTAATATAGTGAATTTCGTAGTAGTTCAAAATGACCGGGTGCATAATTCATTTATGTTCAAAGAAATCGATACAAACGAAATATTGACTGATGTTGCCCAAATTCATTTCCTTGAACTGCCGAAACTCAATAAAAACGGAAAAATCGGTAATGAATTACTGAAAGACTGGCTTTTATTTATTGAAAATCCTGAGGGTAAGGAGGTTTCTATGATTGCAGAAAAAATCCCTGAAATTAATATGGCAGCAGAACAACTTAAGGTTTTAAGTCATGATTCCCAGGCACGTATAGAATATGAACAGCGTCAGAAATCGCTTCATGAAAAAGTGAGTTCACTGAATTTTGCCCGAAAAGAAGGCGAAAAAAAGTCTCTTCTCAGACAGATGAAAAGAAAATTCAATATTGGTCAGTCTGAAGAAAATATAATTGTCCTATGCGTTGATAATGATCTTATCGAACAGGCTCTTGATATGATAATAGATAATGCAGAAAAAGATGAAATACTGAATCTTTTCCGGCATTAATATTAAAAAAATCAGAAGGGTTAATTAATCGCCGATAAACCCAATCATACTATAAAAAGAGACTCGGAGCCGTTTTATAAAGTTTAATCAATAATTTTAATACTATAATTAAAATCATAAAACTAATCATGACCATTTAGCATCTGTTATGCTAAAAATACATTATCGATGTATCCTCGCTTCTTTATGGTATGAAGAAACCGGCTAACCTCAATCACTTGAGTTTCGCACTTGCTCCATTGTCTCTGGTTTTAATTATTCATCTTTGAAATTCACCACTTCGCTGTGGTTTAACCTGTGTATCAGGTTTGATATGTCTTTATAATCATCAAGAATTTGCATATATTTGTCATGGGATTTTCTATAATCAATACCTGATGGTATCACAATATCTCTTTCTTCTTTTCTAATAACCCGGTCAAATGCACTTGCCCGAAGATTCTCATACAAATCATCATTCTCAGTCTTCAAAGAAAATCTTGTTTCTATCGCTTCTGCAATCGAAATCTCACTACCTTTAAACAACCCTTTCTTTGTAAAATTGGCTTCTTTCAGTGCATGACTTAATTTTATTTTTCTTTTGGATAATCTATCATATTTTGTCTCAAGTGCTTCTTTATCAACATCTTTTGACAACTGTAATTCATCTGTTCCAAAAAGCTGACTGTCCTTTTTTCGTTTGGCTACTTCTAAAATGCCTTTGATCATACCCATTTCATCTGAAATGCGCTTAATTTCAGCTATCGTTTCATAAATATACAAATTACCTTTAGAATCCGGCATAGTAGTTCCTCCTGCTTTATATTAATACTATAACACAGCTACTATGAAGTATAGCTTCACACTAACAAAAGAATTAATTCCCATTGAGATAAATATCCGCCATTTCTTTTATAGCAGTAAGCCATTTCTCTTTAAATTTCGGAGGAGAGATAACTTCACCATGTACACCATACTGTAATACACGCCCAAGCAACTCATCATAATGTCTTACTGACAGTTTAAATTCTATATATTCACCCCGTTTTGCATCAACTCCGTTTGTGATTTCCTGTTTTGGATGAAAAACCTGATTTTTAGTTATCGTTCTTGCAATGCCATAAAAACGGATAACAACAAATTCACTCCGTCCGCTTTCATTAGCACCTTTAAAAATCCCGAAATTATTACCGAGTGTCTGTTTTAAAGAAACAGCATCTATTTTATTCTCAAAATCATACTCTGTTAGTAAAATATCTGTTATCCTGGAGAAGTTAAATACACTAAGAGTATCAAGATGAGTCATATGTGCAATGAGATACCAGTTTCCAAGATAATTAACCAGTTTTAAAGGCTCTACCACTAACCTCCTGGTTTCATCCTGCTGATTAGTGTATTCGATAGAAATCTTTTTAGACGTCTTAAAACTCTCAAAAACAAACATCATTTTATCAGGACTGATTTTCTCAAACTGCGAGAGTTCATATTCCACCTTATCAAATAAATTCTTGTACCCCGTTGGAAGATACTGCATGAATGCCTTTTCAAGTTCTTCTGAAATAAACGGTACATAATTCATTGTATGAATTATTGCTTTTAAAAATGTGAATGTTAATACAAGTTTTTCATTAGTATAAATTATAAACTCATATTTAGAGAAGTAATGATACCCGCCCTTTTCCCGTGAATATTCCACAGGAATATTACGCATTTCCTTCATATAAGCAATATCGTTTCTCACTGTTCTTTCAGATACACCAAACTCATCTATTATCTGCTTTGTTGTTACCTTACCGTTATATCTTATTTTTCTATCAATAAATAAAAGACGGTCTAATTCAAACATACTTCCCCCGAATGCCGTTTTTTTAATTTCATAACAGAAATTATATTATAAATTATAGATTTTTTGTAATTCTAATTATAAATGAAGTCTCATCACCCTGAAATTCACTATCGGTAAAAAGTAATTACTGTTGTGCCGACTTTTATTTTATCACCATCAGCTAATTTAACTTTTCTCTGGGTAGGAATTTGTTTTCCGTTAAGAAATGTACCATTTGAACTGTCAGTATCCCGGATAAACGCTTCTTCATTTTCAAAAGTTACTAAGGCGTGAAATCTTGATACTTTTCCATCAGCAACGATTATCTGATTTGATTTATCCCGTCCTATACCAAAACTTTTATTTGATAATTGTTTACTCTGACCACCAACTTCAAGTCGGGGCAAAGACGATTTTGCATTGATTTTTGCCATTTTCTGAGTATTTGTATCATCTTCCAGTGAAAACTTGCCCGTTTCCTGATTAAATAAATTAGCCATTTATCACCCCTTAAATAGAAGTATCAAATAATTTCTTAAAAATCGAACGATATATCAAAGTAAAAAATTCAAAACCAATCAGTATTATAGTATAATAATAAACAATGTAAATATAAAACGATAAATTTAATGATTCATTAATTATTACTTTCACAATTAATAGTATGTGAGTAACAATATCCCATGTTGAATACCTGTAAACCCTTCCTAAAAATATACCGACTGACATAAAAAGAGGAACAATTACTTTTATAAAAACAATATTTTTGTGTTTTACACCACTTTCATTCAAAAAGAACAAAAATTTTTGAAATGAAATGACATAACAGCTAAATCCAAGAAAAATAAAAACCATAAACTGCGGGATTAAAACAGTTGTTATAAAAACATCATCAATCTTAAAATACCGGTACTCCTTGATTTGCCTTACTAAATGAATTATATCCGAAATAGTATAGGGAGCATTGGGTAAAAATAAAAAAAATACGGCAGTAAGTATATATAAAAAAGGTTTAACTATAAGATTGCCTTCCCAGAGACCTTTATTAAAAACTATAAAACTAATTACAAGCGGAACAAAAGCCAAAAAGAGATTAAACCCCATCCAGTCAAAAATATTATCAAAAAAAACACTCTGCATACAATCACATCCTCGAATCAGATAATTTTTGAATAGTATCACGCATTCTCAAATAACTCTCATATCGAAAATCTGCAATATCACCACGTGATACTGCTTTTAATATAGCACAATCAGGCTCATCAATATGCTGACAATTGGTATATTTACATCCCTGTCTGTAAGCATCAAAATCGCGATAATTTAACTCAACATCTTCAGCGCGGTCAAGAAATATCGAGAATTCACGAACCCCCGGCGTATCAATAATTTTCGCACCAAAAGCAAGGTCATATAATCGTGAATGAGTCGTTGTATGAGTCCCTCGATTAAATTTGGAACTGACATCACCTACCCGTATATAATCAAAATCAGGATCGAGTGTTTTAATGAGTGAACTCTTACCAACACCTGATCTTCCACTGAAACTGCATATTTTACCGGTCAATTCTTTTTTTAACTCTTCAATTCCTATTTTATCAACATTTGAGACAAGCAATATTTTATAGCCGATTTTTTCATATTCGGCTCTGATTTTTTTAAATGCCTCAGGATCATCGCCTTCTAATAAATCAATTTTATTTATAACAATAAGAGTATTAATATTCATAATATCAGCAGTAAACAGACAACGGTCTATAAAAAAAGTTCTCAATGGCGGGGAAATTACAGAATCTACAATAACTAATGTGTCAATATTGGCAACCAATGACTGAACTTGCCGGCCACCTTGCTTTAACCGTACAAATTCATTTTTACGAGGCTGACGTTTTACAATTTTCCCTTCATCTTTACTTGATTTTTCAAATAAAACTCTATCCCCGGCAACTAAAGGAGTTGCCTCAAACCGTCCTTTTAAAATGAAACTATTATCTAATTTTTTACCTTTGATAAGACACTTAAATACATTTTTTTCGTTGTCTTCTACATAAAAAATAGATTTTACACCCCAAAGAACGAGTCCTTCTTCCATTCAACATCCTTTATATATAAATCATCAAATATTGTATACTTTCTATTATACTGCACATATAATGCAATATTCTTTTTACTGCTCAAAAATAATATTTTTTTAGAATCGTTGTCAAAAAATGAATCATTAATTAAAGACAAAATCCGTTTCGATACACCTTCTCGTGAATCAACAATTTTAACAATCCCGTTAAAATAATTATAAATATCGTGTTCTGCATATGAATAATGAGTGCATCCAAGAACCAGAGTATCTATTGCTTTATCATTAAAAAATGATAATTCCTCATCGATAACTTCTTTTAATTCACTTTCACTTACTTGTAACTCTATAGCTTCAACTAATTTTGACGCTTCTTTAATAAAAACCTTGGAATCAGCTGCAAAATCTCTAATTAGACCGGATAAATAACCACTTTGTACAGTCGTTTTCGTTGCAATTATCCCGATATTCTTATTTAAAGTCATATTTGATGCCGGTTTTACAGCCGGAACGGTGCCAACAATCGGTATATTAATCCGCTTTCTCAAAAAATCCAATGCTGAAACTGATGCGGTATTACAGGCAATAACAATTAACTTTATATCATATTCTTTACATAAAAAATTATAAATATCCAACAGATATGTACCTATAACTGCTTCCTCTTTTCCTCCATAAGGAAAATGTTCAGAATCAGCATAATACAAAATATTAAGCGAATCATGTAATGAATTAAGATAATTAAGTATAGAGATGCCACCTATACCCGAATCTATAAATAATATATACGGTTTACTCAAAAAAACGTCCTTCAGGTTATAAACCCATCAATAAATAATTCGATTACTTTTTTTTCATAAACAAATTGATACCATCATCACTTATGGTAAGTTGATAATCGGCAACCAAGTTTCGATACAATTCATACCGGGAGTCTTTATCCCTTACACTATCAAGTTTCTGTCTGATAAATTTCTCAACTTCATTAATCGGCTGAATAAATGTCTTTCCATTTTCTAATTTGAATGAAAACAAAGACTGCTGATTTTCTTTATAGAAATCATTAATATCCTGTTGCGTTATTTCTTTCAGTTTTTTATTTCGCTCAACAAACTCATTAATAATAAAATAATCGGCTTTTATAGTAAATTTACTCTTAAAATCGGTAGAATCCAGAAATGACGTATCAAACATTTTTTCTTCAATAACCAACTTAACAGCTAAATCATTTAACAAAGTCTTTTTTTCAGAATCCGTCGGATATGGGAAAACACCTTGTCGCAAATCAGAAATTCGAGCAGAAAAATCGTTTACTGTGATTTTCTTATCTTTATATTCAACAATAACTGCCGAGTCCTCTTTACTGTTCAGGTTTTCATAATCAATAACTAAACCTGGTGATTTTAAAAGTTTTTCAAACCATTCACTTTCTATTGATGCGACTTTATTAGTATATATCAAATCATACAATTTCCTGTCATTCAATAAATCTGTCATATTTGCTTTTTCAATTGACTCAACCCATAGTAAATGAATTCCTGCGTATGACTCTACAATTGAAGAAAGACTTTTCGGTTTCATTAGCGAGAGTACTTTATCGATTTCATCATCCATTATACCGTATCTGATTTTGCCAAGAAAACCACCTTCTGAGGATGTTACATCTTCAGAATATTGCTGTGCGTATTTTTTGAAATCGTCAAGACTATGAATCTTTGAAGATATGTCTGTTAGTATTTTTGATGATTTGGCAACCTTATTATCATCTAAAGTATCTGTTCTTCGTACAATTTGATAGACTTCATAAATATTTGAATATTTCTCATAATCACTTGCAACGACTTTAACTTTACTGATTACATTTTTATCACGTAATAAATCAAAGGCCACTGACTGTTTAATACCTGTAATTTTATCTATGATCTTCGGTTCTTTATCTAGCCCCGTTTTAGCAGCCTCATCTAATATTATTTTTTCCAATGCGATTTTTCTAATAAATTTATAACAATCATCACGGGTTTTAAGATTTTCTTTTTCTGTATCAGATAAAATACTATTAATTTTTAATAAATCTGATAATGAAACACTTCCTCCATTATATGTCGCCACATCAAAATCATTAGTGCATGAGAAAACTATGAGAAAAACAAACAAAAATACAAAACGAAAAATTTTCATATATTACACCTGAACTGAAGTTATTGAAACAACATTAACAATGTCTTCTACACTGCAACCTCTTGATAAATCATTAACCGGTCTGTTAGCCCCCTGAAGAATCGGACCAAGTGCTTCAGCATTACCAAATCGCTGAACTAATTTATAACCGATATTACCGGCTTCAAGATTCGGAAAAACCAGTACATTGGCTCTACCGGCTACTTTAGAGCCCGGTGCTTTTTTATTGCCCACTTCAGCTACTATAGCGGCATCTAACTGTAACTCACCATCAACCATTATGTCCGGTCTTCTTGCTTGTAAAATATCTACAGCCTGAGCAACTTTTTTTGTTTCCTCTGTCTCTGCCGAGCCTTTCGTACTGAAACTTAACATCGCAACCATCGGAGTTTCACCAACAAATGCTTTGAAATTATCAGCAGTGGCTTCTGCAATATCTGCCAGCTGATTTGCATCAGGTAATGGAATTACTGCACAATCTGCAAAAAATGTTATGCCTTTATATCCGATCTCTTTGTTCGGTGAAATCATAATAAAAAATGAACTGATTGATTTAGTTCCCGGTTTCGTACCAACACATTGAATCATAGCCCGAAGAGTATGAGCCGTTGTATTTAATGCACCGCCAACCATACCATGAGCTACTTTTTTCTCAACGAGCATTGCACCGAAAAACATATAATCGTTTGCCATTATTTCTTTGGCCTGATCTATAGTCATACCTTTCTTTTCTCTCTTTTTCTGATACACAGTTACAAATTCGTCATAATACTCTGATGTTACAGGATTAATTATTTCAGCACCATCAATAGAAACTCCAAGTCCGGATGCTTTTGCATGTATTGTTTCTGGATTACCAATAAGGATAATCTTTGCTAATTTTCGTTTTAAAATTTCACTAGCAGCTTTGATAACTCTATCATCTTCTGTCTCAGGAAGTACTATTTTCTTATTTAAAGAGATTGCTTTCTCTTCAATCATTTTTATAAAATTCATAATTAACCCCTTTTCAAGTAAAAACTAAGAATATGGTATATTAACCTTTTTTGATTATTTTTCAATAGAAATAATGATTAAATTAGTTTTTTGAATACTCAACCGCCTCATTAATAAAATTTGCAATTTTATCAAGGGGTATTATTCTATCTATTTTACCTGTTTTAATAGCACTGCCGGGCATTCCAAAAACAATAGACGACTCTTCATCCTGTGCAACTGTAAAACCTCCAGCGTCTTTGATTTCTGCGATACCTTTTGCACCATCGCTACCCATACCGGTCAGAATTACTGCAAGTGATCTATCACGATACTCTTTTTTAATTGATTCAAACAAAACATCAACTGATGGTTTGTGATTATTGACAGGATCAGCATCTTCTACAACAAGTCTGCCATTTTTCACAGAAGTTTGAAAGCCACCGGGAGCAATATAAACCATATTAGGCTGAAGTTTATCACCATGCTGCCCTTCCACAACAGTCAGAGAAGAAAGGGTATTTAATCGATCGGCAAAACTTTTAGTATATAATCGTGGCATGTGCTGTACAATAACAATCGGTATACCGATTTTTGAATCAATTCTCGGTAATATTGTTGTTAAGGCTACGGTTCCACCGGTTGATGAACCTATACAAAGAACCTCAACAGCTTTTGTTCTAATTCGCGGAACATCATACGAAGGAAGTCCGCCAACTATAGGCAATCCGTCTTCCAGTGCATCTTCTTTAAATTTTTTATGATCAAATTTAAAATGAGAAAACATCTTAATTTTTGAAAGTAATGAATTACTCAATGAATTTATATTTTCAACTAAATCTTTTTCTTCAGGTTTTTGTATGTAATCAACTGCTCCGATCTCTAATGCCTGTAATGTAATATCAGCACCATCTTTCGTAAAAGAGCTAATCATTATTACTGGTTTCGGTTTATTTTTCATAATATACTTTAATGTTTCAATACCGTTCATTTCAGGCATTTCAATATCTAAAGTAATTACATCAGGATCAATTAATTCAAGTTTTTTAACTGCGATAGCACCATTTGCTGCAAAGCCCATGTATTCAAGATTTGGATCGGAAGAAATTATATCTTTTAAAACCTGCCTGTAAATTGGCGAATCATCTACATTAAAAACCTTAATTCTTTTATTCATATTACTTAAGTGCTTTTTCTATTGCGGATATAATTCTCTCAGGTTTGAATGGTTTAACAATAAAATCTTTAACACCGGCTTTGATTGCTTCAACTATAAGTTGTTGCTGACCAAGTGCTGAACATATAATAATTTTTGCAGATTTATCAAAATCAAATATTTTATGCATCGCATCAAGACCGTTCATATTTGGCATAGTTATATCTAATATTATAACATCAGGTCTTAAAGTCATATATCTTTCAACTGCTTCAATACCATCACACGCTTCACCAGCAATTTCATACCCTTTTTCTTCTAGTATTTCCTTTTGAACCATTCTCATAAAAGAAAGGTCATCAGCTAAAACTATTCTTGAGCCCATTGTAACTCCTCACTTTAACAATATTTTAATTATATCATAATTTTCACATTCAATACTATTTTTTTTAAAATATAAAAAAAAACAAATATTTTAATTATTTTTAATATCATTCATAATTTCATTTATTTTCTTTAATGCTTCATCCCCGGAAATATTTTTAGGAGTATTTTTTGCAGGTTTACTTCTATCATCATCATGTTGAGCTAGAGTAACTTTTGATTCAGTTTTTATGTCACCTTTATTCAAAGAGTCATATAGTGAAGACAATGTAATACCTGAATCATCTTTATATACATCATAATCTTTTGCAAGTTTATTTATTTCTTTAAGTGCTGCTTTTACAAGAGTACTTGTATCAAGAATTAATGCAATTCTACCATCCCCTAAAACTGCTGCACCTGCTACTCCCTCATTATTTTTAAGAACATCGTCTAATCCTTTAATAACAATATCCTGCTCACCCATTAAATCATTAACAACCAAACCAATTCTTCTTCGTTCAAATGAAATGACAACAATAAAAACTTCATTTGTACTATTAACTTTTCGTTTCATACCGACTAAATCAGAAAGATTTATTACTGCCAGGGTTTCATTTCTTAAATTATAAATCTGATAATCATCAAAATCTTTAATCTCATTAATATTTACTTTTAATGTTTCTTCAACAACACTGATCGGAATTGCAAATATATTTCTATCAACATTTACAAGCAAAGCTTCCACAATCGTTGTTGTTAATGGAAGAACGATAGTAAACTTACTGCCTTCACCAATTTTTGTTGTTATATCAATTCTTCCTCGAAGTTTCTCAAGCTGAGTTTTTACAACATCCATACCAACACCACGACCTGAAACATTGGTAATTTCTTTTTTCGTACTAAAACCCGGTTCAAATATGAAATTTAATATTTCGTGCAACGGGAGTGTTGAAATCTGTGCCTGAGTAACCAGACCATTTTCAACAGCTTTTGCCTTTACAGCTTCAATATCAATACCTTTTCCATCATCACTGACTTCAATATAAATATTAGAACCTTCCTGATATGCACGTAACAGTATTTTACCTTCTCTGCTTTTCCCTTTTTTTTCTCTCTCTTCAGGACTTTCCACACCATGATCAACACTATTTCGAATAAGATGAGTAAGAGGATCAGCTAAATGTTCTATAACTGTTCTATCTATTTCTGTTGTCTCACCAATAATATCAAGATGTAGGTTTTTATGAAGTGTATTTGCAAGATCTCTAACCATTCTAGGAAATTTTGAAAAGACATTACCAATTGGCACCATTCTCGCTTGCATCATTTTCATCTGCATTTGATCTGATATTCTTTCAAGTTCATTTGTTGCATCTTCAAGTTCTGTTTTCAAATCCTGAAATGATACGTTTTCATGAACATTTTCAGTAATCTGTATAAACCGGGATCTATTAATAATAAGCTCACCAACTAAATTCAACAATTCATCAAGTCTTTCAATATCGACTCTGATTGTCTGTTTCTGAGCGATTTTTTCATTTGCTGTTTTAGCTTCTTTTTTGATATCAGCAATGTTAATTACATTTGTGCCATCAATATCGGCCAGCTCGGGGCTTGAGTTTTTCATCATTTCTTCTGCCCATTTCCGTTCAATCTCTTCTGCACTTTCAACATCTATTTCAGAAACAACATTAGTTCCTTGTGCCTCATCCATATTTAATTTATCATTAATCGCCTTAGTTGAAATTTCATACATATCAAGTTTATCAACCTGATCAACATCAGCACACGATTTTAATGAATCTACATTAGAGCTGGTTAGCAAAAATAATGTAACACTGTTAAATTTCTCATCATTTGTTTCATTTAATATATCAGGAATTGATTTTATTACTGTCCCTGAATTTTCAAAGTTATTATATACAAGGTATGCACGTGGATATCTCATGTCACATTCATCTTCAATATGAAAATCAACTTTGTAGAATTTATGCCCTTTAGCAATTCCCTCTTCAATTTGATTCTTTTCTATATCGGTAAATTCAACAGCCCCAATTGAATCCAGTTTTTTAACACTGAAAGCAAGAACAGTTGACTCTGATACATTTGGATCTGATTGTTTTTTTTCTTCTTTAGGTTTAGTAAAACTGCCTGCTTCAGCTTTTTTCTCATTCAGTATTTCTAATAAAGGATTTACAACATCGATAATATCTATAGAACCTTCGTCAATACCGTTTTGTGCAGAATTTAATAAATGCATTATTCTATCAAAAGCAGAAAAAAGGGAATCCATTATACCTTTATTAACAAGTAAAACATTTCTTCTTACTTTTTCAAAAATATCTTCCATCTTATGAGCAATTATTGATATATTTTTAAAACCTACTAATGCGGCTTCACTTTTAACAGAATGAGTTAATCTGAAAATTTCATTGATAACATCCTGGTCATGAGGAGACTCTTCTAATTCAAGAAGTTTCTGATTTAGAGTTTCGAGTAATTCTCTAACCTCTTCCATAAATGCTTCGAGTATTCTTCTTTCGTCAATGTTTACCATCTGAAAGTCTCCTTACAATTCATTCAACATACATTCAAATTATTTGAAACTATTTTTTGTAATACACCGGTGAATCTAACACCTTCTTGTATTCAAATCGAGTGTCAATAAAATATAAAGATTCAGAATGTCCGACAAAAAAATAGCTGTCATTATTTAATGATTCATAAAATTTTGCAACTACTTTTTTCTGATCATCCCGGTCAAAATATATCATAACATTCCGGCATAAAATGATATCATATTTCTTATCGACTTTATCCGTTATAAGATTTAGTTTAAAAAAATTTACATAGTCTATTATTTCCTGATCAAGTTTAAACAAACCTGTGGCAGTACGTTTGAAATATTTATCTTCGTAATACTTATCTGTTGACCTTAATCTCTTTTCATCGTAAATACCAGATTTTGCTTCATTAATAACAGACGTATTAATATCGGAGGCATCAATTTTTATTAAACCTTTATTAAGTAACCCTTTCTCCTTAGCTATCATGCAAAGAGTATACGGTTCCTCTCCTGATGAACAACCTGCACTCCAGATAGTAACCGGTAATCTTCTTTTTGAAATAAGCTCCGGTATAATACTATCAAACAACGTGTCAAAATGTTTTATGTTTCTAAAAAAATAGGTTTCATTTGTTGAAACAGCATTAAGCATTTCGGTAATCTCATCCATATCCTTACTTGTTTCGAGATACCGGTAATAATCATCAAAAGAGTCAATTTTTTTTTCTATAAGTCTTTTTCGTAATCTGTTCGATAATAATGTACTTTTAGAATCTTTGAGAAATATTCCTGACATTTCATGAATTAATTTCGCGAATTTTTTAAACTCATCATCAGACAGTTTTGAAAACATATTTATTCCTGTATCAGGATTTCCTCATTACTTTGAAGGATACTTGTAATGTCCAGGATAATAACAAGTTTTTCATCTAATTTACCTATACCATTAATAAACTCTGCTTTTAAACCGGAAACAGTCGGCAGGGAGGGCTCTATTTGTGAGTTATTTAATGTTACAACCTCGGCAACCGAATCAACAATTAGACCAAATTGTCTCTTTTTCACTTCTACAATAATAGTTTTAGTCTTTTTTGTATATTCAACTTTATCCATACCAAAACGTTTTCTGAGATCAATAACAGGGATTACATTACCACGAAGGTTAATTACCCCTTCAATGTATTTTGGAGCTTTAGGCACCATAGTAATATCACCCATTTTTTTTATCTCAAAAACATTCTCAATAGGAATACCATAACTTCCTGTACCTAATGTGAATAGAATTAATTGTCTTTCATTACTTGATGTTGCTGTCATGTCACTCATATTAATGATCCTCCTTTACCAGTATCGGATTTTAATAGTATAAAATAGAGAGTGTTTGAAAAAATCTTAACGTTTATTATTTAAAACTTCAAGTTTATACCTTCAATATTAACGAGAAAATCAAATTCGCCGGCATCAATTGATAATTGAGTTCTGATTTCTGACGGGGTTAATCCCTTATTATTTAAATATTTGATTTTCTCAATAATTGTTAATTTTTCAAATTGAGTTTTTTCAAACTCTAATTCTTTTTTTAAAATAGTATCCTTAGTACTAATCTCATCACGAATAACTTCACTGCGTAAAAATATGGATTCCGGTTTATAAAAAAAAGGGATTTCATTTTCAATACTATCTGATTTTATATCAATTGTTTGTTTTATTGTATCTTTTGCTTTAATTTCTCTTTTTTCAAAGTTTTTTAACCGGAACTCCAGCTGTTTTAGCTTAACTTCTGCCTCACCTATACATTGTTTCAACTGAGTAACTTTTGTTTCAGACAAAGTAACAGTATGCAAAGTTGTTTCATTTAAACTAACGATTAATTCATTTATACTGTGCTTAACTTCATCCAAAATACCTTTGTTCATATATCGTGTATCTAATTTCTTTTTATAAATAAAAAAAGCAAAAATAATAGATGAAATATTGATTATTACTATAAATATATTAAAAACTATCATATTAACCTAACCTAAAAGATCTAAAATACCACCAACACCATTTTCTTTATTATCAGACAACTGCTTTTCTGTATCCAATTCTTCAGAATCATCACTTAATTTTTCCTCTTCTTTTTCTGTATGATGATCTTTATTGTTTCTTCCTTTTTCATCTGTCTTTTCAAGAGCTTCGGCTTTATTTGTAGCAGGAACATCTTCAAGCGATTTATTTCCTTCTTTTCGTAAATGTTCTGCGGTATGTTCCTGTCGCATGATTTCCTGTTCTCTTGCAAGAACTTCTTTTTTACCAACAGTACCAATGTGCATGAAATTTGTCTGAAGATCTAAGGGGTTAACAGACATACTTATCTCCTTACCTCGTTCTGGAACCTAACTCCTTCTCATCTTTATACGGAACAACATTTACTTCCCCATTATCTAAAACAAACTCAACTTTTTTATATTCCGTTCTTATTTGCAACATTGAACTCTTTATATAAATCTTAACTTGAGGATAGACTATTTTTGCTGCGACAACTCGTCCTTTATCTTTTAGTGCGAGTAAATATTTATCAATATCACTCATTTCATCCTGGGTTTTTTGAATAACCTTTTTATATCTGTTTATTTCTTCATTGAGAGTATTATATGTTTCCTGTTTTTCAGCCGGGAATTTTTCTTTCATTTGCTTTTTCTGATTTTTTAATGTTGAAAAATTTATTTCCAACTGTTCAAGCTGTTTATAGGCATTTTCATTTTCTACCGTTAATTCAACTAATTGTTGTCTTTTTTTCGGATCTATACCTACTTCAACAATTGTTTCAGTTCCTGATTGAGAACCTATTGTTAATGATTTAATCAATTCTCCTGCTCTTAAATCGCCACCAACAATTGTTGCTCTTTTTCCGACACAACAAATTTCCTTAGTAGCATCAACAAACGAATGCATTATAGCATCCTGAACATATACACCTTCAGTAACCTCTATTTTCTTTACCTGTTCAATATATTTAGCATATAAACTTTTTCCGGAGCGAATAGTCGCCTCACCCTTACCGGCAATACCCTGTGATACAACAATATCACCTTCTGCCTCCAACTTGCACTTACCAACACTTCCCTTAATTTCAATATTACCTTCTGCAATGACATTAAAATTATCTTCAACATTTCCATTAATTACAACATTTCCAAGAAATGTTATATGACCAGTTTTTAAATTAACATCACCATTAACAACATAAATTTCATCAACATTTACTTTCGTTCCGAGTAAATTGACTTGACCATTTGTTGAAGCAATGATACTTAACCCATCCTCAGAAACCTGAGTATTTTTACCTTCAACTAATACAATATCTTTACCTGGTTTAGCATATAACATTTCACCATCTACAGTTCTGCCGGCCTCTCCTTGAGTTGGAGCTATTTTAGTAGCTAAAATCTGTCCGGTAACAACATTTTGTATACTGTTAATACTTTTATAATCAATCTGACCATTATGTTCCTGAAATTCTACTTTCTTACTTGTATTAAAATGATAATTAATTAGCCCGTCTCTACCATTTTGAACTTTTATACCTTCTGCTACAAGAATAGGTTTGTCATATATCGGATAATCAATAAGTGTATTTAAAATATCTTCTTTTATTCCCACAATAACTGAATTGTTTTTTAGAATACTTCTGATTTGATCTAACTCTAAATCATAACCACCTTGCTTTGGTGGCATTAACATAAGATATGCTTTCATTTTATCTGAACTGATTTGAACATTTGCAGAACCATCATTCAATGGATTAAGTTTCATGGTTCCAATTTTTACATATTCACCGGATGCCTCTTTAATAATTTTCTTTAAAACTTTCTCATCATAATCTTTAACACCTCGATAATTTATCAGATTGTAGACCTCAGTATCCGCGACAGGCATACCATCACCGACGCATTTAGTTATTTTTAACCACACGCCACTATCTACGGCCCTTAAGAAAACCTCACCATCTTTATTTTTTATCTCTTTCTCAAGATCAAGTTGTAACTCCATGTCATCTTTGTTCATACCTGACATAAAGGATTTGAGCATTTCCATAGTATCTTTTGCACGATAAACTTTAATCCGATACGGTTTACCCCCCATTCCAAAAATACCTTTATCACCTGATTCAATTATTTCATAATCTAATTCTGATAATGAAGAATCTAACTCTACACAAGCATTTTCAAGTGCTTCATCAAGTGTTTTTCCGGTAGTTTCAACCCACTCGAGATTTGATTCTTCTTCAATAATTTTATTTAACATCATCTTGAGCTTATACATTAGACCCCTCTGTAAATAAAACAGATTTTAAGTCACCACTAAAAACCTGATTTTTAGCGGTGCCTTTTAACAATTATGATATACCTTCTTTAATTTCTGCTAACTTAGCTCGTAATCTAATAATTGCTTTTGTATGTAATTGACTTACTCTTGATTCAGTAACATCAAGAACCTCACCTATTTCTTTCAGTGTCAAATCTTCATAATAATATAAAACGAGAACTTTCTTTTCTTTTTCAGGTAATTCATTAATTCCATTAACAACTAATTCTTTGACAGCCTCTCTCTCAACAGAAATATCAGGATTTAAAGAATTAGGGCTTTCTATTGTATCAAGAATTGATATTTTATCACTGTCATTACCGGAATACCATGTATCACTCAAAGAAATCAAACTAGTACCCGATATTTTAGTCATAACAGAATAAAACTCTCTAATTTCAATATTTAATTCTGCTGCAATTTCCTCATCGGTTGCTATTCGACCTGTTAACGATTCAATTTTTTGAATTGCATGTTCAACTTCTTTCGCTTTTTGCCTTATAGACCTTGGAACCCAGTCAATAGATCGTAACTCATCATAAATTGACCCACGGATTCTTGTAACAGCATATGTTTTAAACTTTACATTCTTATTTGGATCAAATTTTTCAATAGCATCCATCAATCCAAAAACGCCAAAGCCGACTAAATCATCATACTCAATATTGCCGGGTTTACCGATAGCAACTTTGCCTGCAACATATTTTACAAGTGGTGCATACTTCCTGATAAGATAGTCACGAATTTTACCATCTTTATTTTTTTTATATTGAATCCACAATTCCTCTTCTGTTACATCAGCATAATTGTCAGTTACCACACGATCCTCCTGCACTAAGAACTATAATAGAATATTAGAACGAATAATGCCATTATTATGGTAAACAAAGCACCACCAAACAGCCAGAAATACTTCATAATTATATTTTCTTTTTCAACATACTCATTTTCAACTTTGTCATCAGTAATAAAATCTTTTTTAATATTTACTTTTACATCTTCACCAAAATAAGAACTGCCATATATACCCGGTCCGAACTCAACGGTTAAAAAAACACCATGTTCAACAACTTCAACATCTTTTAATAACGCAAAAATTGTTATCGGCTCATTATTTTTAGTATCTATCGCATGTAGTAATGTACCTATATATTCCGCAATCGGTCTTTTATCAATAATTTTCACTGCAATATAATCACCTTTTTTTAAATCACTAATGGAAACTCCCGTAACAGGAGATATCTCAGGTTCTATTTTTAGAATAATTAATTCTTTTTTATCAGTTATTTCTTTATCTTCTTCTTTTACATCTTCTTTATTAAAAGAAAAAACTGATTCGGAATCAATACCTTTATTTAACTCAAAAACATCAGTAGTATCAATTTTAAGCTTAAGAGCAACATTAACATCACCCATTGTATTTATAAGAATATCTGTTAAAAAACTTCTTAAATCATCTTCACTATTCTCCCTTTTGGAAAGCAATTTCAATTCTAAATTCTGAATGTTTTTTTGTAAATTTATAAATCCGATAAATTTAGTACATTTATCACCATCAACAATATTTCTTTTTTTATATAACCTTAAATCATTTAAATAATCACGCCAGCTTCGACTGAAATCAAACTCAATACCCGATTTATCATCTTTAACTAAAACAATTTCACTGATATGATACATTTTTAGTTTTATATTAAATACGATAATAAAGGCACCATAACTTTTTGAGGACTGACCTATAAATTTACCTTTTAGTATATAAATATTCTTATCAACAGAATTCATAATCTGAATAGCACCATCAACATCACCACCGGTGAATTTAAGAAGCATAGCTCCAAATACTGTATCACAGCCTGTCTCTTTTTGTAATCTACTTAAGAGTTCTTCTGACATATATTACCCATTATTCCCTTTTTAATGTAGTTCTAACTGCTTTTGCCATATCTTCAACAGACGCATTAAAACCCATCTTTTGATTAATCAACTCTTCAGTATTTTTTCCTGTATTATTTGATGAAGATTTTAAGTCATAACCACTTGAATCATAACCTGTATTTTCATAATTATCAATATCCTTATCATAATCATCAATTTTACCAATATTTGTAAAATCAGTTTCTTCAAAACCTACTGAATCAACTGAATTTGATTCATCGTTAGAACCGGAGTCCTCATTCGCATATGACTCTTCTTTATAATCATTCATCTCATTTTGAAAATTTGATTCATTATTTTCTGAATGATCTTCATCATGAACTGTAAAATCGACATTATTTCCTACTTCACCTTCAACATCTTCAGGCGTCTGCTTTTTTGCACTAAAATCTATATTCAAAACACTTGAAAATATAAATTGAACAAGCCCGATTATAAGAAAAACAAAAATTCCACCTAAAATAGTTTTTACTAAAAGCGGAAATAACGCTATACCTTTTATCAAATTAACGATAAAAATAATAACCATGCAAACAACTGATAGCAAACCGGCAAAAATTGGATCCATCTTTAATCTCTTTTACAAAATAATTTAGATTATAACCTATTATAAAACTTTAATCAAATATTTATTTCAACCCGATTAATTTTCCAACAAAGTTTTTTATACCCCCACCATCTTTATAATCAATACCTTCTAATCTTGAAACTATATGTTTCAAACTAATCGACGCCTTACTTTTTGGATCTAAATGTATAAATGGTGTTTGTCGAATAACCCCCTGACTCACAATAGGGTCTTCGTAGATCATTCCAAGGTTATCAACTTTTATATTAAGAAACTGACCTGCAATATTAATCACTCTTTCAGCGACCTTTCTACCATCAACTACAGAATTTACCCGATTAACAATTAACTTTAATTCTAATTTAGGATTATTTATTTCAGTTGCAATTATTTTTATTATTCCATACGCATCGGTTATCGCAGTCGGCTCGGGAGTTGTAATTATAATTGCTTCATCAGCTGCAATGACAAAATCAAGAACATTCTGACTGACACCGGCCCCGGTATCGATAATTAATATGTCTGCATAACCAAGAACATCAAGTTCCTTTATAAAATCATGTCTTTCCTTCTCAGTTAAATTAGCGATTTTTGAAAACCCTGATGCACCCGCAACTATTTGAATACCAAAATTTGTATCAATAATTATTTCTTTCATAGTTTTTTGTTTTTTAATTAACTGGTACAAATTATATTTAGGAATTATCCCAAGACAAACATTTACATTGGCTAACCCTAAATCAGCATCCATTACAATTACTTTTTTTCCAAGCTGTGCATAGGCTATACCCATATTTACTGCAATATTTGTTTTACCAACCCCCCCTTTTCCACTGGAAATTGTAATTATCCTGGTTTTTTTCCCGCCTTGAGAATTTTGTTTAGTATCTTCCGCCATCATTCTCTTCAGATCTTCTGCCTGATCAACCATTCTTCACCCCTATCTATTTTGAAAAATCTTTTTTTTAATACACTGCATTCATTAAATAAATACTCGAATCCAACCCGCGAATTCTGTCCATAAGCAACCGTACCGAAGATTTTTCGATATCATTAGGAACCCGCTGTCCGTTTGTACAGTATAAAATCTGTTTGTTTTTTTCTATTGCCGCACTTAATATACCGCCAACACTTTCTGATTCGTCATTTTTTGTAATTATTACATGAGTAAAATCAAAAATATCGAAATTTTTAAAAATCTTTTTTATATCCTTAGGTTTTGTGGTAGCACTTATCGCCAGAACAAAAACAGGTTCAACATTTCTTAATTTAAGTATCGACTTCATTTCAACTAATTTTAGCTCATCAAGCTGACTTCTTCCAATTGTATCAATAAGTATAACATCGCTGTCTGAAAGTGAAATTGCTTTCTCAATATCAAGATTTGACTCAGCAAAATGAAGCTTCATCTTCATGTGCTCTGCATATATACTTAATTGATATTTTGCTCCAATTCTAAAACCGTCAATAGTAACAAGTTCTACTGTCTTTTTTTCATTTTTATACGAATTAGCTGCAATTTTTGCGATTGTTGTTGTTTTACCAACCCCGGTCGGGCCAATCAAAATCATAACATTCTTTTTTCTATTATAAATAATTTCATCATTCCCTACAATTTCTGATATTTTTCCTTGAATATAATCATATGCCCATTTGTGAAGTTCAACTCGTTCTTCTATAACAGATAATGATAATTTTGATTCCATTTCTTTCACAGCATTATTAATAAAATCATCAGAAAATTCATTATCCAATAAAATATCTTTTATTTCTTCAATATTTTTATGTTTTGAAGAACTTCTATTCTCAGTATTATTATTAATCTGTTTTTCAATTTTCTGAAGGTTTTCGAATATCATTTTTACGGTATTGTTATCAATTGATTCATTGTTTGAAGTTTGATTATTATTTATTTTTTCTGTATTTTTTTTCTCGACAGATGATGTTGTTTTATTTTCTGAAGTACTTACTATCCCGAGTTGTTTTTTATAGTTTTTTAAATGTTCATCATCAGTAATACTAACTAATAATTGATATTGATTTTTTTTAAATAACCCGAATGCACCCTTTGTTTTAATTATTTTAGAATTAATAATCCTGGCTTCATCACCATACTTTTTTTTTGTTTCCATAATTGCATCAGCGTGAGAATCAGCAATAATATAATCATACTTCATAAAAAACTCCACAAATAATTTATTTATATAAAGCTTCTTGCAAAAATACTCTTTTTATCTCGAATTTTTGCAAGAAGCTACTCTGGCTGCATGCCCGAGTAGTAATGTACCCATTACGACCAGGGGCTAATGCGATTATATCGCATATGGCGTAAGCATAAAAAAAGTACCCTTTTTTTCATCAAGTACCCTTGACTTTTGCGAAAGCCTCTATCCTCAAACAATACTAAACAAATGCAACAACTACGTACTTACAGGAACTTTTTCTTCGATCATTACCTGCCCGAATAATGTAATATCCAAATCATTAACCAATTCACGTGTACTTAATACAGCGATATTTTTATTAATATACTGACAGATTTCCCAAACAGCTCTTCGAATTTGAGGTTGCGTAACGATTACAGGCGGATATCCTTCCTTATACATGTCCTGTACTTTATCACGAATAGCAATTTGAATCTTATTTAACACATCAGGATTTAATCGCAAAACAGGCTCACCGTCTCTTTCTGTACTCATATTTTTGTAAATTTCATTTTCAATTTTTGGATTAATCCGAATGACGAATAACTCTTTCTCATCAGTTTTATATTTATTACAAATACCTCTTTTTAAGGATTGCCTCACAATTTCAACCAACTCATAAATTGGAGTCTGCGGATTATATTCAGATAAGGTTTCTAGAATTGTTGGAAAATCTCTAATCGAAACCCCTTCAATCAACAAGGATTGAAGTATTTTCTGTATTTGAGACTTACTGAATTTTGCTTCATTTAACACATCATTAACAATAACAGGATAATCTTTTTTAACATTTTCAAGTAATTCATTCGTCGCTTCTCTATCCAGAATTTCAAATGAATGAGTTCGAAGCAGTTCCTGTAAATGAGTTGAAATGATAGTAGGAGGATCAACAACGGTATATCCGAGATTTTCAGCTTGAGCTCTTAAATCTTCTTTAATCCAGTACGCATCAAGTCCGAAAGCAGGTTCTACGGTTTTTTCACCATCCAACGCCTCTAATGACTCACCCATTGCCATCATACAACCGGGTCTTATAATACCCTTACCTATTTCCTGTCCCTTGATTTTAAAAACATATTCGTTTGGATTAAGCCTTATATTATCCTGTATTCGAATTGGAGGAACAATAAGCCCCATCTCCATTGCAAGGCTTCGCCTGATACCGGATATCGAGTTAAGAATACCAGTGTTATCAACCCCGTTTACTAATGGAATAAGTTCATACCCAATGTGAAGTGTTAACGGATCAATTTTTAAAAGTGATGTAACATCTTCAGGTCCTTTTTTCTCATCTTTATCAGTTTTATCTTTACTCTTTGCAATTTCTGAACTTGCAGTAGTTTCTGCTTTTTTAATCTGCATTCCACCAAAAATCATAGCTGCACCAAGAAGAGATAAAATAACATGCGGAAACCCCGGTAAAAAAGCCAAAACCAATAATGCAACACCTGAAATTGTAAAAACACGATGCTGTCTTGTCATTTGTTTCCAAAGCACACTACCAACAGCATCATTTGCCTGAGCTCTTGTTACTATTAAACCGGTACCAAAACTTATTAATAAAGATGGTATCTGTCCCACTAAACCATCACCAATTGTCAAAGAAATATAATTTTGTAAAGCCATTTCAAAAGGTTCATTTCTTAAAACCATACCAACTGAAAAACCACCGACTATATTAACAATTGTTATTAGTATCCCGACAACGACATCACCTTGAACAAACTTGGATGCTCCATCCATACTACCATAAAATGCAGATTCCTCATCAACAAGCTGTCTTTTTATAATTGCATCCGCTTCTGTAATTACACCGTTTTGTACTTCCATATCAATAGCCATAAATTTATTAGGCATTTTATCAAGTGAAAATCTTGCAGCAACTTCAGATACTCTTGTTGCTCCCTTTGTAATAACAAGAAACTGTACGATTACAAGAATTATAAATATAATAATCCCGACAACCATACCGGTACTATCACTGCTTCCAACAACAAACTGACCGAAAGCCCTCACCATTTTACCGTCAAAATCAGCACCTTGCGTTAAAATAAGTCTTGTAGAACTTACATTTATTGAAAGCCTTAAAATTGTTGTCACAAGTAAAAGAGTTGGAAAAATTGAAAAGTCTGTTGCACTTTTTGCATAGGCTACTGTTAAAACGACCATAATTCCACTTAATACACTAATTACCATTAAAAAATCGAGTAGAAATGATGGAATAGGAATAATAAGCATCATAACAATAATTATCAGCATAACTGCAAATATCATTGTCGGATCATTTAATTTCCCTGCAAAACTGTTTTTGCTTTTTAGTGTATCACTCATAACAACACTCCTTTCTTATTACGGCTTTGGTATGATAATTTATATGCAACAACAATAAATCCGAATAACTCTTCCGGTACCAAATCATTAATCTCTACTTCAGCATATAATTTTCGCGCTAAAGGAACATTTTCATACATAAATATATTATTTTCTTTCGCAATTTCTTTAATTTCGAGAGCCAGTTTATCTTTACCTTTTGCAATTACCCGTGGAGCAGCATCGATTTTACTGTCATATCGCAAAGCAACAGCATAATGGGTCGGGTTTGTAATCACGACATCGGATTTTGAAACTTCTGCAAGCATTTTCTGTTGTGACATCAAAGACTTATACATTTGCTTTAATTTCATCTTAACCTGGGGATCACCTTCCATTTCTTTATGTTCTTCTTTTATTTCCTGTTTCTTCATTTTCTGCTGATCTTCAAATTGCCATCGAACAAATAAAACATCAGTTAATGAAAAAATTATAAGAAGAATAGTCGTTTTAAATACAACTTCAATAATCAAAGAAATAATAAACTGAAAGGAAGTAATAATACTCTCATATTGAGCTATCGCTAAAAGTTCATCTAATTGTGCTTTTACACTAAAAAAAGAAACTAAAGCAATTATTATTATTTTTACTATAGATTTTAATAAACTAAAATAGCCGGATATAGAAAAAACCTGTTTTTTCAAATATTTAAATACATCCGGTACAATTTTTTTGAAATCAGGTTTTATCGCTTTCGGGGTGAATTTAAAGCCGATCTGCATATAATTTGACAACGCAGCTGATATAAATGCAACGGATGCAATTGGTATAAATGATTTAATTAATGGTTTTAAAATAATATCATTATATACAGTTGAATCACTAACATCAAGTCGTGTCATATTTTCAAATACATAACGAAAAACTTCAGTGAGTATATTGAATATATATCCGGAAAAAATAACTATTGTTGAAAAAGTTAATAATGTAATTATTGCAGCCGGTAAATCTTTTGATAGGGCTACACGTCCTTCATCCCTTGATTTTTTTCGCTTATGCTCAGTGGCAGATTCTGTTCTACCTTCTGCATCAGCTGAAGCAAATCTTTGCAGATCAAACATAAATGATGAATTATGATCAATATATTCAAATAATTTTAAATAATATTTTTCAGACTGCACTATCAATCTCCAGCATCATATTCCATATAATATTAAATACAAAATCAATAAGATTAACAATAAGATTTATCAAAATAGGTGTCATAAATAACAATATAATAAAACCAACCGAAATAGAAATCGGGAAACCAATCATAAGCAAATTCATTTGTGGTG
Source organism: Spirochaetes bacterium GWE1_32_154 (assembly GCA_001829315.1). Classification (GTDB taxonomy): domain Bacteria; phylum Spirochaetota; class GWE2-31-10; order GWE2-31-10; family GWE2-31-10; genus GWE2-31-10. The sequence goes on from MIAY01000003.1 coordinate 86,012, forward strand.
CTGCTTTAGCAAGTAACCCCATGGTTATTGATACCATTAACAAAGCACCAATCATTGGAAGCGATATTTTTAATGCAGTATAAAATAAATCAGAAAACAAGGTAACTAACCCGAATTTAGATTGAATTAAGGAAATGCTTATTAAATCATGAAAATTTATCATTTGAAAAGAATTATAAATTGCATTAATTATTAATGCGGGTCCATTTAAAATCATAAAAACCAGGGTAAAAATCATATATATATACTGCCCCATTAAAGGTAAACTTATCTGACTCATAGGATCAAAAACTTCACTCGCCCCAAAACCCATCTGCACCGTAAAAAATTGTCCTGCTAACTGAAATACGGTAAAAGAGATTGAAATTGCAAACCCAATTGAAACACCGATAATACCCTCAGCCATTGCTCTAAATGAATATGCAATCATATTATCAGGAACCACCCCCATATATTCAGATACCATCGGATACATTATTGCTGTTGTAAAAAAAACCAGACCTAATTTCACCTGATTTGGAATACTTTTTGAACTAAAAAAATTTGAGGTAAAATAAAGCCCCATAATTCTTGAGAAAACAAGCATGAATTTTGAAAAATTATATACAAAAAAATCCATGCCCCCCCCTCAAAATCAATAGTTCTACGGATTACCCATTAAAACCATTAGATCAACCATATAATTTGAATACTCTAGTAACGTTGTTATAATCCACGGTCCGAAAATAATAATTGATGCAACAATTGCAATCATTTTTGGAACAAATGTTAATGTCTGTTCCTGGATCGAGGTCGTTGCTTGAAAAATAGATACTATCAAACCAACAATCATACCTGAGAAAAGCATTGGTGCAGAAACAATCATTGTTACAATTAAAGAATCAGCCATAATTTTTTGAGCAAACTGTTCATCCATACGCCCTCCGACAACGAACTGTAATTACATAAAACTTTGATACAACCCCTGAACAACAAGTCGCCAGCCATCCATCAATATGAATAATATTATTTTAAATGGTAACGATATCATAACAGGAGGAAGCATTATCATACCCATTGCCATAAGAGTTGAGGCTATAACCATATCAACAACAATAAATGGCAAAAATAATAACACACCCATTTTAAAACCGACAGTTAATTCATTGATAACGAAAGCGGGCAATAAAACATAGGTGGGAACATCCTCATAATCTGCAGGAGGTGGTAAATCTCTCATATTCATAAAAAAACCGATATATTTAGGATCTGTTTGCCTGATCATAAACAATCGTAACGGATCAATGAGATTTCCATAGAATTCATCAATAGTAAGCCTTTTCTCAGCCGGAATTGAATCCTGATTTAAAAATGGTTGTATAGCATCATTATTCATCTTTTCAATTGTAGGCCACATAATAAATAAAGTCAGAAATAAAGCTAATCCAAAAACGACCTGATTCGGTGGTACTTGTTGTAAAGACAATGCTTTTTTTATAAAATCAAATACTATTGCAATTCTTAAAAATGACGTGGTTAAAACCAATATTGAGGGTGCTAATGTTAAAATGGACAATAAGAATAAAATCTGGAGAGACAATGCTATTTCTCGTGGACCTTGAGCTTCTCCAACAGTAAAATCAATTTTAGGAATTGGAATCCTTGTTGGATTATCCTGCGGAAATAAATGAATAACGGTAACAAATACCATAAAAATTATAAGAATAAATAGCTTTTTCATACCCCTCCCCAAAGATATTTAAGCAAAGAAAATAAATACACAACTAAAAATCACAATTTAATTCAAATCATCTTTCTTTTTAATATTATTAATTCTTTCCTTTTGTCTTTTTATAAAATCAATAGTATCTTCTTCATAGTCAAATTTCTTTTCTTCTAGAGCGTTTCCACCAACCCTTGAAAAAAGTGACTGAAAAATATCTTTGAAGCTTTGTCCTGTTTTAACTTTTTTGTCATTATATAATATTTCAAGCCGTTCAATTTCTTTCTCATCAGTTATCTCGGATAACATATTGATAGCTTCATTTGTAACACCGATTAACAAATATTTACCTGCAATATGAATTACCTGAACACTCTTACCAACCCCGATTGGTTGAGATAAAACAACAGCTGATTCAGTAACTGAATTATTAGTATCATTTAATTTTTTTCTGAGAAAATAATAGATTAAATAAATAACACCGACAACAAGTATTAATGTAATAATCATTCTAACATATGGATAAAAACCAACTTGATTTGTTTGGGATTGTTTTCTGACCTGATCATTTTTTTTTTCAGAAGGTTGCATTGAATCTTTAACTTTCTCAATATATTGTGCTTCAGGATCTGAAGTTACATCATTCTGACCTTGAGAATAAAGAAAAAAACAAGAAAAAACGAATAATAATGTATAAAGAATAAAAATATTATTTTTGATAATCCCCTCCCAGAGATTTGTCTCAACAACAAATAGTAATTTGTCTCAACAACAAATAATTTAAGTCATATCTCTAATTCTATCCATTGGATTTATAATTTCGGTAACTCTGACCCCGAAGTTTTCATCAATAACAACAACTTCACCTTTTGCAATCAGTTGACCATTAACCAGAACATCAACCGCTTCACCGGCAAGTTTATCAAGTTCTATTACAGTTCCCTCACCCATTCCCAATATCTCTTTGATAGATTTTTTAGTTCTACCAAGCTCAACAGTCATTTCCATATGAACATCCATCAAAAGATTGATGTTACTTTCCTGACCATCTGCACTAAAATTAGCAATATCGGGAAACTGAACTCCGCGTACCGGAGTTTGCTGATAATTTTGATTCATCATTCCCTGATTCATTCCATAATTCATATTCTGACCCATGTTATTCATCATACCCTGATTCATCATATTTTGCCCCATATTATTCATCATTCCGGGATTGCCCATCCCCTGATTCATCATATTCTGTCCCATATTATTCATCATACCGGGATTGCCCATCCCCTGATTCATCATATTCTGTCCCATATTATTCATCATTCCGGGATTACCCATCCCCTGATTCATACCATTATTCGGGGATTGATTTCCACCCGAATTTGAAGCAGGCATTATAGCAGATAGTATTTCTTTAACTATATTTAAACCATAAATTTCATACAAAGTTGAAGAAGGATTACCTTCTATTAAAAAATCATAAATAATTTTTACATATTCACTTGAACTATTTAATGATAAATTATTTTTATCTTTAACACCAACAGTTGGAGCTGCCGGTTTAAGACTTTTCTCAATTTTAGAACCAATTTTATTTGATGAATTTCCCGAAATTATATTCATTGCCTCACTTACAGCACTTAAAGAAGCCTCGGTTAATTCATTACCATTTTGTCCCATCATAAGACCACTTAACACAGTAGCAGTTTCGGTTGTGATAAGATAACTGTGTTCGCCTTTGATTCCTTCTTCATAATCCATTTTAACTTCAACAACCTGATCAGGAAGCTGATTAGCTAAACTTACCGAATTGATAACCTCAATACGCGGATTTGTTATAGTAATCTTCTTTTCAACCATTGCTCCGAGGGCATCACCAACATTTGCAGTAGCATTATTGATAAGATCCTGTAATGCTTTTATTTCCGGCTGACTTAAAGAACCGCCGTCATCAAGAGAATCAAACCCGCCTGCGTCAAGATCAAAACTACTATCGTCAGTGCCTTGTAATAACGCATCTATTTCGTCCTGTGATAATGCTCCATCGCTCATTCTTCCCCCCCGGTTTCCAACTCTGCTAAGTGATTATGCTTAATATCTTCTACTTTTTTTACTATTTGAATTGCAGCTTTACTTCCGACTTTACCCGGTCTGCATTCAAACTTAGATCGATTTCCAATTTTTACCTTAAAATTATCATTTACTTTGACATTAGCCAGTTTCACACAATCACCAACTTTTAATGCCAATACATCTTTTATTTTAACACCTATACTACCAACCTCAACAATCATATCAACAACTACCGAGTTTAATCTTTCTTTTATTACTGAAAGATTTTCAGTCGTCGTACCTTTTCTAACACTCGAATACCAATATTGTCCGGACAATTTTGAAATAACCGGCTCAATCGTAATATATGGAATACAAAAATTGGTCATCCCTTCAACTTCACCTACTTTTGTTTCAAGAGTAACTAAAACGACCATGTCAGAAGGAGGTACTACCTGTGCAAATTGAGGGTTTACTTCAATTCGTCCTAATCTTGGACGTAAATCAATAACATTTGCCCATGATTCTCTTAAATTACCAAGAATCCTGACTATAACACCTTCAATAACCGCTGCTTCAATCTCAGTAAGCTCTCGTGAAATCTTCTGATTCCCTTCCGCTTTACCACCAAATAATTTTTCAATAATTGCAAAAGTTATCGATGGATCTATCTCTAATACAGCACTACCCTTTAATGGCTCCATATCAACAACAGCAAGAGTTGTAGGATTTGGAATTGACCTGATAAACTCCTCATAGGTTAACTGATCTACTGAAACAACATGAACGTGAACCATTGACCGTAACTGAGCTGACAAACTTGTTGTAGTCAGTCGGGCAAACGTTTCGTGAATCATTGAAATTGTTCGAATCTGATCTTTTGAAAATTTATCAGGTCTTTTAAAATCGTATATCTTGATCTTTCGTTGTTCGCTTGAATTTTTCATGTCTTCAGCGTCGACTTCTCCGGTAGAAATAGCCGTCAATAATTGATCAATTTCGTCCTGTGATAGAACTTCATTCATAATACAACCTTACTATAATTTCGTATTAATTTCCCATTAGTGTATATTCTTTGAAAAAGATTCTTTCAACTTCACCATCATTTAACATTCTATTTAATTGTTTTAATAAATCTTCCTGAAGTTTATCAAGAGAGTCTTCATCTTTAAAATAATCAGAATCAAGTCTTGAAAGAGTTTTTATAATAATATCTCTAATCTGAGGAATATTTTGAGTTAACTCGGCTTGAAGTTTTTTATTTTTTGGTTTAAAACCTAAAGCAATATCCAACTGAATCATCTTACCATCTTTTAATTGTTGTCTGAAAGGCTTATCTAATGGAAGAGTTTCAGGATGCGTCACTTTTTGTCTTCTAATATCGACTATACCGTCATCAGGTCTTCCAGCACCACCGGTTCCACCTGAAGAACATCGAATTGTAAGCAATGAAACAATAACGACCAGGACTACAATACCAATAATTGCAGCAACACCAGACAATACTTTTATGATAAAAGGATTTAAAAAGCTTCCTTTTTTAGAACCCGAACTGACACCACCATCATCAGACTGTTCCATGTCTAAATTATCAGACTTTTCATCAGACATAACTCGCCCCCCAAAAAATTATATTATTTGAAAAAAAAACAAAAGTCAAGTAGTTGAATTCAAATATATTGTTTAAATTCGTTAAAATTCAACAAAATTCAATTGAATTCACATTATTCGTCTCTCATTATCAAAATATCAACCCTTCTATTTTTACTCATACCCTCTTCGGTATCATTTGAGGCAATAGGCATATACTCACCATACGAAACAGCAGCAAATTTTTTAGGATCAGCACCAAAATCAACAAGATACTTTAAAACATTAAGTGATCTGTCTGCTGCTAAATCCCAATTTGTAGGCCACGGACCATACGGATCAGTATCACCAATATCTGCATGACCTTCAATTCGTATATTTTTATCCCTAAAATCTGTCCTCGTTAATAATAATGCAACTTTTTCAAGAACAGAACGGGCAGTATCAATGTCGAGCTCAGCACTGGCTTTTTTAAAATAAGCATCATGCGTAAGAGAAATAATTATACCCCGTTCATTTATATCAACTTTTACTTTTCTATTTTTAATTTCAGATTGAAATAATGATACAGCTGCCTTAAACGCTTTTGCCATACCCTTTCCATTATCAGTAGAAGGCAAGGACTCAATTGTATTTCCTAAACTCGCCATTCGCCCCTCTGTTAGAGTTGTACCGCCGGGAAATATACCAAATGACCCTTGAAATGCAGACAGGATTAACCTGACTTCAATTTTTTCAAACGTAGCCATTGACACGAGAAGAACGAAGAATGTAAGCAATAACGCGTTCAAATCTCCAAATGTAAGAAGCCAGTCAGGAGTTCCCTCAGCACATTTCTTATCTTTTTTTCTTTCTCCCAAGTCATCCTCCCTTACGAATCACTCGTTTGCTTCAACTTCAATCTATCACCGGGAGCAACAAATGCTAATAATTTTTCCTCAACAACTCTCGGATTATCACCTGATTGAATCGATAAAATACCTTCAAGAATTATTTCTTTTTCGGCAGTTTCATTTGCATCTCGCATTGATAATTTATCTTTAACAGGAACAAAAATAAGATTGGCTAAAATAGCTCCATAAAATGTTGTAATAAGTGCAGCTGACATACCTTTACCAATTTGTGACGGATCTCCTAAGTTTGCAAGCATGGCAACAAGCCCGTACAGTGTTCCGATCATCCCCCATGCAGGAGCGAGCTTACCCCATGAGTCAAATATTGCAATAGCAGATGAATGCCTTGCATTCATCTGGTTTAATTGATTATATAAAATTGTTTTTATTACTTCAGGGTCGGTACCATCAACAACAAGACGAATACCCTGTTTAAAAAACTCATCAGAAATTTGTTCAACTTCATCTTCAAGGGACAAAAGACCTTCTCTTCGTGACTTTTCAGAAAAAGAAACCAATTGTTTAATAATTTCAGGAATATTAGATTTAGGCTGCTTATATACAATACCAAAAAATTTACCAATTTGTTTTAAATTAGCTAAATCCTGTGTAACGAGTAAAGAGGCAAACGACCCCCCGATTGTAATCAATATAGAAGGTACATCTATATATATCATTAACGATGCACCACCGTATAAAATTGCGGTAACAAGCAACGTTAAACCTAATGGTATACCGACAAGCGTTCCTAAATCCATCTTGAACTCCTAAAGCTTATTAAAAAATTTCTGTTTTTCTTCTACAATTAATTCATTTATAATTAAAATCGACTCTTTAACCAAATACTGCACCTGCGAATTCATCGTAATAATTGTATTAGGCACAGTATCAATTTTCTCTATTAAATCTGCATTAATATAAAAATCATTTCCATTCATTTTTGTTAGTTTAATCATAAATTATTATTCCATTTTATCGCTTTAATGTCAACAACTCTTGTAATAACTGATCAGCCGTCTGAATAGTTTTAGAGTTTGCCTGAAACCCTCTTTGCGTTACAATCATATCAACAAACTGCTCAGATAAATCTACATTACTCATTTCTAAAGCACCGGCAACAATTTTACCTTTTCCAATCGTTCCTGCCGGTGAAATATCAGGTAATCCTGAGTTATTTGAATAAACGAAATTAGTCTGCCCCACTTTTTCCAAACCACCCGGGTTTGTAAATGTAGCCATTGCAACCTGTGCTAAAACTCTATTATTACCATTAGAAAAAACACCTGTTATAGAACCGGTATCATCAACTTTTATATCCTCTAAATACCCCATAGCATAACCATCCTGTCTGAATGGTTTAGTTGTAAAATCACTGCTAAATTGAGTAACACCAACACCTTCATCAGTCCTTACATTTCCCGCCTCACCCATATTGATATTAAAACTCATTCTCTGATTTGGAAGATTGGGATCTGCAGAAGGTATATTCATACTCATTGTAAGATATAAAGGCCCCTGAGCGCTTACATCCCCTGCCTGATCTGTAACGGTTCTAATTCGTCCAAGGTTATCAAAGTTCATAGTAAATCGTGACTGACCATCAACCCCTGCAGTTCCGGCACCTTCAGTCGGGTTAACATCCAGATTATACTGACCGTCTTCAAGTCTTATTTTTGTATTTGGATTTTGCGGATCAAATCTATACATTTCAGAACGAACTTCCCATTGATTAACATCTGTTTTTACAAAAGTAAACCGGGCTTCTAAAGGTGTACCATAATTATCAAACACATTTATCGATGAAGTCCATGAGTTTTTTAATTGTTCATCTTGCGGTAATTCATCAAAATTTGGTACAACAGGCATTTCTGAATAAAGATTACATTTCAAATCAACATTTCGTGTGGCCTTAGCAGGGTCTTTTGAATACATCGGAATCAGAACATCTGTAGGTTCCTCAGAAGTTCTCAATATACTTTGACCGTTCATCTCCTGTGACATCCACCCTTGGATTTTCAAACCTGTTCCCGGATTTACTAACAAACCGTCTTTATCCAAACCAAAAGCACCGGCTCTTGTATAAAAAGACTTATCGCCCTCTTTTAAAACAAAAAAACCATCTCCCTGAATTGCAAGGTCAAGTTTATTACCTGTGGTTTGAGCTGACCCCTGACTAAAAACGGTATCAATTGTCGCAACCATCATACCAAGACCAACTTGCTTAGGATTAACCCCACCTTTTGTATCCGTAGGTTTTGCAGCACCACTTAAGGATTGTGACAACATATCCTGAAAATTTACTCTACCTTTTTTAAAACCGATTGTATTAACATTCGAAATGTTATTACCAACGACATCCATTCTTACCTGATGATTTTGCAAACCGGAAACACCGGCATAAAGTGACCTCATCATAATTTAGCTCCTCTTTAATAATTTTCTATACATTGCGACTACTGAATATATGCAAAAAGCTCACTAATATGAAATATTTCGAACATCCTGTGCAAGGTATGACTTTCCACCGACTGAAATAAAAACATCATCACCTTTTTTACTTACCGAATCAACAACACCAGATGCAACCTGACTTTCAGTATCACCAGTACCATTAACCACATCAACTTTTTTACCAAGCAAATCAAAACTTGATTGGAAATCAAATTTCCCAACCAGTTTATCAAGACTTTTATTCACATTCAGCATTTGTTCCATAGAAGAAAACTGAGCCATTTGAGCAATAAATTCTTTATCTTCCATAGGATTATTCGGATCCTGATGTTGAAGCTGCGTAATTAATAATTTTAAGAAATCATCTTTATCCAAATTTTGTTTTATTTTACTTCCACTTTCAGTTAAACTTTTATTAAGAGACTCTGTCTTCATTTTAGTCTTAATAAGCTCATTGCTATTCATCTTCGATTCAATTCCAAATCCTTCCAAACCTACACTCATCACACCCTCCATTTATTTTTACGCGTAAAGATTCACTCCGGTTTCACCTGCATTATACATCCTGTCAGTCGTCACCATCGTATCTTCTATATAATCAATTGCTTTATTTACATACCAGCTTGATTCTTTCTCGCTCTGCCCGCTATGTCCTTGTGAAAAATCAAAACCATTTTCTTGTGACTCAAGATATTTACCCGCTACAGTTATTTCTAATTTATCCAGTTCCACATTTGATTTTTGAAAAACAGCCCGTAACTCTTCAACATTTGACCTGAAAATATCAGCAGCTTCCTGAGATTGAAGAATAACCCGTCCTGATATTTTACCATCTTTTATATCAAACTTAAAATCCATCCGCCCTAACTCTTCCGGTCTGATAAATGTACTGAATTTCATTTCATTATTCGTTAAAACAATTTTTGTCTGTTTTGTAATATTTTCAAATGTTTCAGTTTTATTTTCATTAAATTGTTTAACAAGGTTTTCTACTTTTACATCAGCTTTTTCAGATACAATTTGATTTAATTCTTTTCCAAAATCAGCTTTAGTTTCTTTAATTGAATTGATTTTTTCTGACTTTTTATCATCAATGGCATTTTGTTTATCCTGAGCAATTCGAGAAGATGTAATACTATCATTTTTTTCAATTTTTTCTGTTTTCGGATTAATATTATTTTCATTAGCATTAAAATTAACAACATCAGATTTTGCAAGTTCAGTTTTCTTATCTTCTTTTGCGATTGGCTTGAGCAATACTTCATCTTTATTTTTTTCAATGTCTTTTTTACTATTATTCTGTACAATAAGTTTTGAATCCGGTATTTGCTCAATAACTTTTTCTGCTTTGACATTACCTTTAAAATAAAGCTGTAATATATCTTTAACATCATGTTTAAGTTTTTCTGTAGAGATTTCACCTTTTGAATGCTGTTCCATTTTATTTTGAATAACGAGCTTCACATTTTCAGGTAATTTATTAAGATTAATTGTAATTTCTTTATTTGTTTCAATTTTTAACGCTAATGGAATTTTATCTGAATGATCAATTTTTTCCGGTTTCTGATTCTTTTTTAATTGTGGTTCATTATTGTTTTTTAAATCGATTTCATTTTCAATGCTTTTTTTATTTGAATCAGTATTTTCTATATCTCTCACAGAAATCACTTCATCTTCACTTACCATAGAATCCGATTTTACTTTAGCAGCCGTTTTTTCTGAATCAACTGACGCTTGATTTAACATAGACTCAAAAGAATTTGACTGGTTAAATTCAACTGAACCGGTATCCTTTTTATAAGAATCTGTTTTAACGTTCAAATTAGCACTTTGCACATTATCCAATAGATTAATCATTTCTTAATCTCCTATAAATAGAATTTCGGATTTTTTACGAAGTGCTTAAGAAAAATATGTATTTATTTTTTAGCGGGATATCTGATAAAAAAAAGGCTGTCTCAAATCAATGAAACAGCCTTTTTTATTAAGAAAAAATTGTTATAATTCTATAGAAGTTTTTGTAATTTTCCAGATTCCTTCAGCATATTCTGTAATAGTTCTATCAGCTGAGAAAAATCCCATTCTAGCAACATTAAACATTGCCATTTTAGTCCATTTAGTTTGATCTTTATATACTTCAGAAACTTTTTCTTGAGCTTTTACATAAGCATCAAAATCAGCAAAAAGCATATATTCATCTTTATGCATTAAACCATCAACAATTGGTTGAAATAACCCCGGATTCTCAGTTGAGAAAAACCCGCATGAAATAAGATCAATAACTTTTTTAAGTTTTGGATTATTATTATAATACTCAGATGGATTATACCCCTGTGCTTTCAAGTTTTCAACCTGATCAACATTAAGACCAAAAATAAATATGTTTTCATCTCCAACTTCTCTCTTTATTTCAACATTTGCACCATCTAAAGTACCAATTGTTAAAGCACCATTAAGAGCAAACTTCATATTTCCAGTTCCAGAAGCTTCTTTACCTGCTGTAGAAATCTGCTCGGAAAGATCCGATGCAGGGAATATTTTTTCAGCAAGAGAAACTCTATAATTTGGAAGGAAAACAACTTTAATCTTATCTTCAATATCTTTGTCATTATTAACTACATTTGCAACATTATTAATTAACTTAATAATAAGTTTAGCTATATAATAACCCGGAGCTGCTTTTGCACCAAAAATAAATGTTCGAGGAACAAAATTCTTTTTATACGACGCATCCCCACTCTTCAATTCAATATACATATGAATAATATTTAAAACATCAAGAAGCTGTCTTTTATATTCATGAAGTCGTTTAATTTGAACATCAAACATTGAATCAGGACTAACAACAACACCAGTTGTTTCTTTAATAACATCAACTAAAATCTTCTTATTCTCAAATTTGATTGACTGCCATTTTTTTATAAAATCTTTATCATCAACAAATTTCTCAAGACCTTTAAGTTGATATAAATCAGTAATCCAGCCTTCACCAACTTTTTCAGTAATTAAATCGGCAAGAGCTTTATTTGATTTTAACAACCATCTTCTTTGAGTTATACCATTAGTCTTATTATTAATTCTTTCAGGGAAAATGTCATTAAAATCTTTAATAACATGATTTTTAAGAAGCTCAGTATGAAGCGCAGCAACACCATTTGTTGAATGACTACCAACAATTGCAAGGTACGCCATTCTAACATATCTTTCACCTGATTCATCAATAATTGACATCCTTCTAAGTCTTGAAACATCACCGGGATATAACATTGAAACTTTAGTAAGAAATTCAAAATTTATTTGATAAATAATCTGCATATGTCTTGGAAGCAATCTTTCGAACATGCTTACAGACCATTTTTCTAAAGCTTCAGGAAGAAGAGTATGATTTGTATACGCAAAAGTTTTTACACATGTATCCCACGCTTCATTCCATGCAACACCATATTCATCAACCAGAATTCTCATAAGTTCAGGAATTGCTACTGCAGGGTGTGTATCATTTAACTGTATAGCAACTTTCTTTGAAAAATCCTGAAATTTAATTGCACCTTTAGAATCTTTATTATATTTAGCAAATCTTCTAATAATATCCTGTAAAGATGCACTTACAAAAAAGTATTGCTGTTGAAGTCTTAATATTTTACCTGATTCTGTAACATCATTTGGATATAATACTTTTGAAATATTTTCCCATCTGTTTTTTTCAGAAACAGCATCAACATAGTTACCCATGTTAAATTCATGAAGATTCAACGCCTCTGATGCCTTTGCAGTCCATAAACGCAAAGAGTTAACCGTATTATTACCATAACCAGGTATCGGCATATCATATGGAAGTGCATACACATCATCAGTATCTTCCCATTTATATTTTGTATGTCCCTGTTCATCTTTATATGTTGACACTTTTCCATAAAATCTAATATCAAATTGACTTTCAGGTCTTTCGATTTCCCATGGATTTCCATCAATCAACCAATTATCGGGAGATTCAATTTGAACCCCGTCTTCAATTTTCTGATTAAACAGACCATAATCATATCTTATTCCATAACCATAACAAGGTAATTCCAATGTTGCCATAGAATCAAGAAAACATGCAGCAAGTCTTCCAAGACCACCATTACCAAGTCCGGCATCCCTTTCTTCATCCCGAATTCCATCAAGATTAATGTTGAGCTCTTTCATAGCTGCTTCAACTTCATCATAAATACCAAGATTAACTATACTATTACCAAGAGTTCTACCCATTAAAAACTCTAAAGATAAATAATATGTTCTTTTTACATTACTCTTGTAATATGTCTGTTGGGTTTTAATCCACTTTTCGATCATCATGTCTCTAACGACAAGTGAGAGAGAAAAAAAGTCATCATGTTCTGTTGCGGTGTATTCGTCTTTTGCTAAAGAATATTTTCTGTGGTTAAGAAATGATTCTTTAATCTTTTCAATTGTTTTTTTGTCAATCTGATTTTTTGCCATTTTGTAAGCTCCGATTGTGTTTTTTTTACTTATAGCAAATTGATAGTAATTAATAAACCTTTTTTTTGTTATTTTTCTTGAACATTTACATTTATTGCTTTATAATAAAAAAGTTACAATTAAGGGGTATACAATGAAATCAATATTAGTGATAGATGATGAAGAAAACATTCAAACTCTTTTAGATGATATTCTAAAATCGGAAGGTTATAGAGTTGTAATCTCAGACGGTGGCGCTGCAGCAATGGATATATTAAGAAAAGAAAGAATTGATTTAATAATACTTGACATGATGATGCCAAAAGCAAATGGTCAGGAACTTTACACTGCAATGAAAGTTGCACTTGCACAGGAAGGCATAGGAGATCGAGTGCCACCCGCAATCATCCTTACCGCTCACCCGGGTTCTGAAAAAACTCAATTTCTACTCATGATGGAATCAGGTATTAAGAAACTTGTGGCTAAACCATTTCAAATTCATGAATTGCTTGAAGCTGTTAAAGAATGTATTTAAAACCTCTTGCAAAAATACTCTTTTTATTTCGATTTTTTGCATGAACCTCTTTAATTACTAATTAAAAAAAGGGGGTTTAACAACCCCCATTTTTTTATATTCTAATTACTTCCTTTCAACTCAAAAAATGTCTTTTCAACAATACTCCAACAATAATTACAGAAATCATCGCTTGAAGAAAAATCGGATGGAAAAACTGGTTTATTATATTGAAGATAAACAGTTTTAAAAAATTTAAAAGTAAGTCTTCCTTTAGGATAAACAAATCGGGTTCCTTCAATTGCTGCCGGTACAACCGGAATATTCATTTTATAGCACAATTTAATAATTGCCATATTCGGTTGTAATAACGTACCATCACTGCTTCTCGTGCCTTCAGGAAAAACACATAAAGAATGCCCTCTTTCAAACAATGTTTTAACTTCTTTTATGATACTTAACCGGTCTTTTCTACTTTCCCTTTTAAAGTACAAAGTTCCTGTATACATCGTAACAGGACCTAAAAAAGGAATACTTTTAACTTCTTCTTTTGCAATTGCCGTTGCTTTAGAATAGCGAATAAAAGTTGTAATATCACACCATGACTGATGGTTACAAATATAGAGTGTTTTTCTTTTTCTATCGACATTTTCTTTGCCTATTATTTTTACATTCATAAATAATAACATACGATTAATTATAAAAACCCACGGAGCAATAACTATATAACGTGCAACCTCATATCTATCAAATACATTAATAAACATAAGCCAGAATAAAAAAAATAATGTAACGATTGACATGAGAACCATAATAAAAATAGCATAAATTGTAAATATAACTTCAAATACTAACAAATTAGTTCTCCATAAGAACAAAACTTTCTTTGAAATAATTCAAAGAAAGTTTTAATGATTATTTTATTTTTAATAATTCAGTTTCAAATATTAATGTTGCTTTTGGGGGAATAATACTATAACCGCGCTCTCCATATCCAAGGTAATAAGGGATTACCAGTACTCTTTTTTCACCTGATTTCATAGTTAACAATGCCTCATCCCACCCCTTAATAACCTGACCAACACCTATTGTAACATCAAATGGTGCATTTCTATCGTATGAACTGTCAAATTTTTTGCCATCATAAAAATACCCCGAATAATGAACAGACAAAACTGAACCTTTAACAGGAGTTTTCCCGGAACCTTCTTTTAAAACATAATACTCAAGACCACTTTCTGTTTTAATTTTTGAACCGGCATTACAACCTAACTTTTGTAAAAACGCATCCATAACCACTTGTTTTTCAGCATCTTTCTTTTTAGCAAGCTCATATCTGCTTTCAAATGCAGTCAATGCATTAAAATTCTTAGCAGCATCACCAACTCTTGTAATATTAATTTTCTTAATAAAAACATCTTTGTACGGCTTATCACTACCATCAGTCGGAACAACACCAATTTTATTTACAATATCCATACCATCAACAATTTTTCCAAAAACAGAATGTTTATTATCTAAATGAGGAGTAGGCACTAAGGTTATAAAAAACTGACTTCCATTAGTATCAGCGCCTGAATTTGCCATAGATAAAATACCTGCTGTATCATGTTTTAATGAAGAATCGAATTCATCAGTAAAACTATACCCGGGACCACCAACTCCCTTTCCAAGCGGATCGCCGGTTTGTATCATAAAATCTTTTATAACCCGGTGAAATATTATACCATTATAATAAGGTTTTTTCTCCTTAACCTGAGTTGCCGGGTCAGTAAACTCGATTGACCCCTCAGACAATCCAATAAAATTACCTGCCGTAACGGGTACTTTATCAAAAAAAATCCTTGCTGTAAAATCACCTTGATTTGTAACAAAAGTTGCATACAATCCATCTTCTGACATAAAAGGTTTAGAACAAGCAGTAAATAAAGTAAAAACGAAAATAAGTACCAATGCTAATTTTGTTAACTTTTTCATAACAACTCCTGATTTTACTAATCATATACAATATATTTTTAATTCAAACAAATAGTATTTATATATAAAACATTTAAGAAGTCAAGATTTTTTTTAAATCAACGACAATATATTTTTTTTAAGAAAATCATTTGAATAAAAACTTTTATTGTAGTATTCTGAATACTGATAATTACATACTGAGTCATTGAACAGTATTTCTTAGAAATCCATACTGATATCATACATTAAACTCACGTATTATGGAAGATTTACTATGATTTTATATTTCTTTATATCAACAACTTTCGTTTTCAGTTTTTTAGCAACTTGGTTTATCCTGAAACACATCCGCTATTTACGTACTGAAAAAGCTTTTTATCAACTGGAAAAAGGTAATACAAATTTCACTTTAAAAAACAGAAATAAAACAAAACTACTTAAACTAGAAAGATCATACCTTATTATTTCAAATCATTTTAATTCAATTATGAAAAATCTTAATGAATTTAACGAAACATTATCCGTTTATATTAATCAACTTAAAAATAAAGCATCAGTAGTTGACAGCAACATAAAAGAACAGGATTCATTAATTTCAAATTTTGAATCTTCACTTTCCTTACAATCAGCCTCAATTGAGTCGGCAGCTAACGGTCTTGATGATACGAGAAAATTATTTAAAAACATACTCAACAATTTCACAACACTTTTTAATAAAATCGAATCATTATCGACTCTTAACGATACAATTCAAATTCAAAACAATAGAATGAATTCTGACGCACAAAAAGCAATTTTATTCACAAATAATTTAAAAGATGTAACCGGAAGCGGTCTATCAAAAATAGACAATATAATTACATTTATAGAAAACCTTGACACTTCAGTAAAAAAAATTGATTCAATGGCCAGCATTATTACTCAAATCACAGCCAAAACAAACCTTCTTTCCATGAACGCCTCTATCGAAGCTGCACATGCCGGTGAAGCTGGCAAAGGATTCGCCGTTGTTGCATCTGAAATCAAAAAACTTTCAGAATCTTCGGATAAAGCTGCAAAGTCAATAAACACCACTATTAACGATATTTTTTCACAAATGGAAACAGGAAAAGAAACATCAAACAGAGCAAAAGATGGAATTAATGAGATCACAAACGAAATAGATTCAGCCATATCAATAATGAATGAATTATCTGAAAACACGCAAAAACAAATTACCGGAACTATTGATACCAAAAATATTATTAATGAAATTCATAATTTATCGAAAGACATTAAAGAATCAAGTATTGACCAGGAAAAAAAGGTAAATGAAATTTATGAAACAACAGATATTGTAAATGCTCAGGGTTTTATAATTAATACATTACTTGAAACACAAAAAGAAAAACTTATTGAGTTTAATAAAATATCAAATGAACTTGTTCAGGTAATCCAGAGCTCAACAAAATATTCTGAATACTATAAAAAGATAATAGACGTTTTTAAACACCAATCATAAGTTTTGTATTATTTCTTTCAGATTATTTTTGTTAAAACCCAGTCTATTTAATATTTCTTTTCTGTTGCCATGCTCTATAAACTGATCAGGAAGATTAATGCTTTGATACTTTATATGAATCATTTTATTTTTTGAAATATGCGCACCAATTGCCTCTGAAATTGAACCTGAAAAAACAGATTCTTCAATAACAATAATTTTTTTATATTTCATCATTTCCCGAATAATACAATCAACTTGTAATGGCTTAGCAATTCGTATACACAGAACACCACACGCCCCATCAGATTCATCACAAACCGATAAAGCTAATTCAGCAAACGTACCAACTACAATAAACAAAACTTCAACTCCTTCTTTTAAAACAATAAAAGGGGAAGCCGAATATGGAAGTCTGTCAAAAGTATTTGAAACATCAAAAGCAGTATCACGCGGATATCGTATTGCAACCGGAGACTTAATTGAATAAGCATATTCCATAGCCATTTGAAGATCTGTTTTATCAAATGGAATCAAAAGTGTTAAATTCGGCATCATACGTAGATATGAAATATCGAATTGACCATGATGAGTTTCTCCATCAGCACCTACGATACCGGCTCTGTCTATAACAAAAACAACATTTGCACAACTTATGCACACATCCTGAATCATCTGATCAATTGCTCTTGTTAGAAATGTTGAATATATAGCAACAAACGGTCTATACCCGCCATACGCTAATGCTGAAGCAAAACTAACAGCGTGCTGTTCTGCAATACCCACGTCAAAAAATCTATCAGGATATAATTTTGCAAATTCCGACAAGCCGGTTCCGCTTTCCATAGCCGCAGTAATTGCAAGAATATCTGAATGAGCTTGCGCCATCTCTACTAATTTCTTTCCAAAAACTTCTGTATATGATAAATTTTTGTTAAACTCAAGTTTTCCGCAACTCATAAGGTAAGGTGTTACACCATGGAATTTTGAAGGGTCACCCTCAGCATCGGCAAAACCTTTCCCTTTTACCGTTTTTACATGAAGCAAAACCGGGTGTTTAACATTATTTTTTACTCTTTCTAATATATATATCAATTCATTTATATCATGTCCATTAATAGGCCCGATATATTCAAAACCAAGGTTAGTAAATACATTTTCGTAATCAAAAAGCATTTTAAAACCTTTCTTCATCTTATTAATGAACGCAAGTAATTGAGTAAACGGATTTCTTTTTTTCTTAATTGTATTTTCTATGTCATCAGTAATATTCTGGTAAATTTTAGAAACAGCTATTTTATTAAAATATCTTGATATGGCACCAACATTAGAACCAATAGACATTTCATTATCATTTAAAATAACAATCACAGGCAACCCTGTATGACCGGTATAATTTAACCCTTCAAACGCCTCTCCACCAGTTAAAGAACCGTCACCAATTAATGCTATAACCCTATGATTATCACCCGACAATTTCATCGCCTGCGCAAAACCGACTGCTTGTGAAATTGACACCGAAGCATGCCCCGAATCTACAATATCATGAACTGATTCTGATCTTCTTGTGAAACCACTGATCCCCCCCGATAATCTGACAGTATCAAACTGATTATTTCTACCGGTTATTATTTTATGAGTATACGACTGATGACCGACATCAAATATAATTTTATCATGGGGACTATTAAAAACATGATGAATTGCAATTATAAGCTCAACGGTACCAAGATTACTCGATAAATGACCACCATTTTTTTTCATAACATCAATTATTCGCTCTCTAATTTCTCTGGCAAGATCAGGTAAAGCGGTTTGATTAATTTTTTTAAAATCTTCTAATGAATGTATATCAGAAAGCATATAATTCCTTACTTTTTTTTAGAACACTACATTTAAAATTTTATTTAAGTAATTTAATAGAAATTCTCTTTTTTTATCATCTGACAATTTATATTTACCTGTTGTTACGTTATTCTCCACCGTTTCGCCATTTTCATTAACTGTTGTTTCCAATTTTGTTTCTAAAACAAAATCTTCAGCTAATACCGGAAAAACGGTACTGTCAATTGCTGTAGTTATTTTGAAAGATAAATTCATAATATCAGATGACAAAACAACATTACCCCGCATATCTTTATAACCGACATCACCGGATAATTCAACTCTTGAATTTTTATTATTTATCGAAACATTCTTAATACCCGATATAGTAATAAAATTATCACTTATTCCTACAATTTTCGCCTGTAATTCACCTGAATAATTAAACTCATCTTTATCCTGACCGCTTTTATTCTCATCAATACTGCCTTCAGGAATTAATTCAAAGACACCGACAACATCTTCACTTTTCATATCAATTGATACGCTTTTCAATGTTTTTGAAGTCGATTTATAATTAAGAACCGACTTTTCATTGATCTTTATTTTTACCGATTCATTAATTTTAAAATTAACCTTTGCAGAATACATATCGGACATTTTATCATTCCACAATGTTTCTGAAGACAAACCTGTTAATACCAATAAAAATATAACACAAAAATATTTCACACCATCACCCTCTTATCATGAGTTTCGGTATTTTTTTAAAAAACTTTCACAGATACAATAAAAAAAATAAGGTGCATTTTTAGATTTTAACTAAAAACACACCTTCACAAGAAATTAACCTTTCTTATGTCTGTTCTTTCGAAGCTTCTTTTTTCTCTTGTGTTTAGCTATTTTAGCTCTTTTTTTCTTTTTTACTGATGGCATATATATCCTCTTTATTTAAAATTATTTTTTACGCTTTTCTAAAAACCTTTACAATAAATCAAACCTGACTTTTTTATTAATAGTGTTCTTTGCATTTTTTCTATCGTAATAGCTTCTTCATCAAAATTGAGTATCACACAATCTGAACATTCTGTATCCGTTACATTTCCCGTGATATAATTACTTTTCACAGAAACCAGAGATAATAAATCACCCCATGACGTTATTCTATCAGTAAAAGAGTCAACAAACATACAGAGGTTATTTTCACCATTATTAAATATGGAAACATTTAAACCGTCTATTGCTCTTTTCTTATACAACGCAATAATATCCGCCCAGGTAAGTTTAAATGCTGACAACACTGAACCAAGCTCATTTAAAAAAGAATTATTACATAAAGAAAAAGAACTATGTAATGCTTGAACTGTTCCTGTAACAATATATAACATTTTCCCTTGTTTGCCAAATAATTTTCTTCTTTTTATGCTATTTTCCGGTATATTTATTCTTTCTATACCATAAACTTCGTTTTTCTTATCAGAATTAGTGATTTTTCCTGCCTCAACAACAGGATCAGTCCAATGATCATCATTATATTCTTTACCTAACACCTTAAGAGGAAATAATAATTTCCCCCCGGACGAAACAACTTCACAGGTAGTTATCCAT
Source organism: Spirochaetes bacterium GWE1_32_154 (assembly GCA_001829315.1). GTDB lineage: Bacteria > Spirochaetota > GWE2-31-10 > GWE2-31-10 > GWE2-31-10 > GWE2-31-10. The sequence goes on from MIAY01000003.1 coordinate 106,540, forward strand.
TCTGATATTTTTGTTTCCGGTAGAAAAAAGCGGTCAGCACGAAAAAAGAACAAAACTTCATCCTGTATTATTTTAGCTAAAATCTTTGAAGCATAAAAAATTGATACAGAATAATTAACACTCTCCGGTTCAACAATAATATTTTCTTCACTAATACCGGTATTCGTATTTAAAACAAACTCATACTGTGCAATTGAACAAACAATATATATTTTATCCCTTGAGAAAAATGTATTAAAAACTGAAACAGCATTACTTAACATATTTTTACCTATAGCAACCGGTAAAAACGATAATGAGACCTCTGATTCCGTCATTGGATAAAAAACATCACTACCAGATGCTGTTACAATTACACAAATCAATTACTTTTCTCCTTTCAGAAAACTATTCACTAATTCGATAACACCATCTTCATCATTTAAGTCAAACCAGATTACATCATCAATAGATCGAAACCAGGTTAATTGTCTTTTTGCATATCGTCTTGAATTTTTTTTCACTTCAGCTATCATAGCTTCAAAAGTCAATAGACCTTCGAAATGATCAAGAACTTCTTTATATCCAATTGCCCGCATTCCCGGATCATTTCTTGTATACCCCATTGATAAAAGCATTTTCACTTCTTCGATTAAACCTGATTCAAACATAATCTCAACACGTTTATTTATTCGTTCGTAAAGAACAGCTCTATCGGTATTAAGCCCGATTTTTAAGTATCTTGTCGATGAAGAAACCCGTTCCTCTTTATAATAATCGGATAATTTCCTGCCTGTCCCGAAAAAAACCTCTAAAGCCCTGCATGTTCTTTGCGGATCATTCTCATGAATCCGCTCAATTATTTCACTATCTACAATAGAAAGCATCCGGTAGAGATATTCCTGCCCTTTTCTCTCATGCAAAATTGAAATCTTTTCGCGTATCGAATCATCAACCTGAGGAATATTAACTATACCATTTATTAATGTTGAATAATAAAAACCGGTTCCGCCAACTAAAAACGGCACTTTACCTCTTTCAATTATTTGAGGAATCATACTCTCACAGTATCGTTTAAAATCACCAGCGGAAAATTGTTTATCAGGTGTAATAATATCAACTAAATGATGTGGAATTGATTGAATATCTTTTTTTGAAACCTTTGCAGTTCCGATATCCATGTATTTATAAATCTGCATTGAATCAACGGAAATAATTTCTCCGATTGACTGTGCTAATTTAAGCGACAGGGATGTTTTACCAATCCCTGTCGGACCAAATATAGCAATTGCACGATTGCTCATTAAAATTATTCTTCTTCTACTTTATACTTAACTTTACCAAGTAATACTTGATTTAAAGCGGTTGGAACGATTTTACCTTTATTTTTCTTCAAATCTTCGTCCCCTGTTAAATTGATCTGAATAGCTCTTTTAATTGCAGCACAAGTAAGTTCATATCTATTACCTTTGTAATCAATAAGCTCATCTATAGGAATAATCATCCTAAGACCCCCGGGTTAATTATTTAAAATATACAAGACACAAGTTTTTTGTATGCGACATCTAAAGTATCGTTAATGATGATATAGTCATATTTTTCTTTGTAAGTCAATTCTTTTTCTGCGTTCTTTAATCTTTTTTGAATACTTTCTGACGTTTCAGTTCCTCTTGATGATAATCGACGGAATAAAACATCAATACTTTCAGGGGCAATAAAAATATACCTTGCCGAAACCCCACTTTCTTTAACCAGCATTGCCCCTTGAACATCTATATCAAGAACGCAATATTTACCATTGTCAATTACTTTCGACACTTCATCTTTTGCAGTCCCGTAGTAATTCCCATGAACCAATGCCCATTCTACAAATAGATTTTGACTAATCATTCCAGTAAACACATCTGAAGTTACAAAATGATAATCAACACCATCGACTTCATTATTCCGGGGATTCCTTGAAGTATACGACACAGAAAATCCAAATTTTTCAGGGTACGAGGTAAACAACTGCTTCAACAATGTGCTTTTCCCGACACCGGACGGCCCCGAAATAACTATCAATTTTGCATTATCCATACACTTAAACTCCGACTGATTCAACGTGTGCAACAACTGTAGCCGGAACATTAAACCTTTGACTTAATGTTTCAGGTAACATTGCTGTTAATATCACATGGTTTGAATCAGTAATAATAATTGCACGTGTTTTTCTCCCTTGAGTTGCATCTATTAACAACTGACTTTCTTTAGCTTCATTTCGCAACCGTTTGGACGATGCAGAATCAGGATTTATAATACAAATAATTCGATTCGCCTGAACCACATTTCCATATCCAACATTAATTAATCTAACTGGCTCCATTTCAACTCCTTGATTGAGGTGTCTGTTATTCAATATTTCTAATTTGCTCTCTTATTTTTTCTATATTATTTTTTATAATGATAATAAACTCTGTTATTGAAGGCAACACAGCCTTGCTTCCCAATGTATTTGCTTCTCTATGCATTTCCTGGCAGACAAAGTCAAGTTTTTTACCGACATCTGTATTACTTTCAATAATTTTATAAAAATGTTTAATGTGATGTTTAAATCTTTCAATCTCTTCATTAACACAACTCTTTGATACAAGAACACCAACTTCATTCAAAACCCTGTCTGCATCAATTACTTCACCGACTAATTCAGTCATTTTTGTATTAAAACAATTAAAAATAAGTTTTTCCATTTCAGGAACATGCAAAAACACTGTTTCCAGCGCCTCTTCTATTTCTTTTAATAAAAAAAGCACATTCACTTTCGTTGAATCTCCCTCTTTACTACGCATACTGTTAACTTCTTGTATATTCCCTTCGATACTTTCTTTAATCCACTTCCAGTATGACTCATAATCTCTTTTAGAGTCACTCACAAGAATATCCTGATATTTTATTAAATGAGATAATTGAACGCTATCATTTAAACCGCATGTTTCAATTATCTTTTTTAAACTATCACAATATTGCCGGGCTAACTCTAAATTTGGAGTTACCGTACTTGAGGTATCTTTCAGACGAAGATACACCGAGACCTCAATCTTCCCACGTGTAAATGAACTGGAAATAAGTTCTTTTATACTCATTTCTAAAGGGCTTAAAAAAGACGGAAGATGAACAAAAACATCGAGAAAACGATGATTAACTGTCTTTATTTCTGTTGTTAAATATTGCTCATCATAATAATTTTCTTTATAAGAATAACCTGTCATTCCATTCACGGCAAATCCTCTATTATATACATTTCATTTTTTAAAAAACTGCAATTTTCTACATATTACCAATAAAATCATCGCGATTAATCTGAAGAACATTCCTGTCTGCCAGGTCATTACTACCCAATGACTCCCAAACAGGAATGGAAGTATATTTTACGACAGAAGGTTTTTCAATAACTACCCGGGCAGTTTGATTTTTCCATACAGCTCTTTTTGGATCAAGAGTTGCAGGATTACCATATTTTTCAGTCAGACCTTTTAAAAGATTGTAATAACCAATTTTCGATTCATTCATTATCAAATAAATATGAAATAACTTATCTTCATTAAAATGAAAATAACCTCTTTTTACAAATCCTCTACCTTTCACTGTTATAATTTCCCGGTCAGGTTCTGTTCTAATAGTTAACACTTCTTCTCTTACCGAATCAAACTCCTGACTTTTTGAAACAAGATCTTTAACAGTGTCCATTGACATACCAAAAGTAAACTCTTTATACCCCTCCGGTATAGCAACCGGCGTTTGAGAAAAAACCGGCATAGAATAACCACATAGAAGCATTAGAAAACAAAATAATTTCCGGTTATTTTTCAAATATATTCGACTCTTTGTTATATATTTCATTTTTTCTTATACACCTCTCACCAAGAGAACTGATAGCTTCAAACTCTTTATCCAAAGCAGACATAAATATCATTCTTGTAGCCGGCGAATGGGAACTAAGCTCATCTTTCAATGAATAAGAACTCCCCCCCGGAACCTTAGTATTAGCAAGAATCAAATCGTACGACTCATTCTTCATCATCATCCTGGCTCTATTTAAAGAATCCGCTACAGAAAAAGACATATTACCTGTTGCATTATTATTAATAACATTACATGCAAACGAATAATCATCATCCAAAATAAGAACTTTTCTAGACATTGCGCCCCCCACTTAATTAATCTATTTAAAACTACTTTTAAACTATCGGTAATACATGTAAATTTTTAAAGAAATATAACATTTTTATAATTAAAACAAATACTTTTTACCAAAATTATGGTATTTTCAACCAAAGACTTCACTAAATCACCAAACTGAGAGAATTAAAAATGATAGAAATAATTTGTACTAAAAATGCACCTAAAGCAATCGGACCATATAGCCAGGGAATCAAAACCAACAACACAATTTACATTTCCGGTCAACTGCCTTATTCTGAAAATGGATCTATTGCTCACAATGACATAAAAAAACAAGCAACGCAATGTCTGAAAAACATTGAAAATATTCTTCTTGCATCAAACGGAACAAAAAACAACATTGTAAAATTAACAATTTTTTTAAAAAACCTTCAGGATTTCCCATTAATCAATGAAGCATGTGTTGATTTCTTTGACAATGGCTATTACCCCGCACGATCAACGGTTGAAATTTCAAATTTACCTAAGGATGCAAATATTGAAATTGAAGGCATAGCCGTTTTAGATTAAAAAACTATACCTTTAAATCATCCAGCGCGTCAAATGGCAATAAATCAGAAATCGTTGCAGTTTTAAAAACACTTGTATCACGACCTGCCATAATTACAACTGCGTTTTTTGAGAATTCACTAAGCACTTGCCTGCATACTCCACATGGTGGTAACGGATAATCACAGTCTAAACCGACAACTGCAAGAGCAATTATATCTGATTCGGACTCTGAAACTGCTTTAAAGATTGCAACCCGTTCTGCACATACAGTCGGACTATACGATCTATTTTCTATATTACATCCGGTAAAAACGTTACCGGATGCAGTTAGCAATGCAGCACCAACTCTGAATTGCGAATAAGGAGAATAACTTTTCCGACCGGCTTCTACTGCAAAATCAATCAGTTCATTGTATGTATATTTCAAAAGTAATTATCCCATTAATAATATTTAACTATGACTACATTAACAAATAATATATGATTTGACAATATGAAAAAATATTGTTAAAGTTTTATATTGTATTATTAAAAATAATTCAGGAGAAATGATTTAATGAAAATTAAAGATATATATAACAAGAATAAACACATCATATCATGTGAAGTTTTCCCGCCAAAAAACGATGATGATATATTAAAACTATATAACACTATTAATGAAATAAAAGAAATAAGCCCTGACTTCGTATCAGTTACCTATGGAGCCGGAGGAAGTACAAGAGATAAAACGGTAGAAATTGCATCTCATGTAAAAAATATCATCGGAATAGAAGTAATGGCACATTTAACCTGTGTCAACTCAACTGTCAGTGACATCGATAAAACACTAGATGAACTTAAATCACGAAACATTGAAAACGTACTCGCATTACGGGGTGATCCTCCGCAAGGACAGGAAAACTTCACAAAAACACTTGGCGGTTTCGGGTTCGCATCAGAATTAACAAGACATATATCTGCTAATCATTGTTTTTCAATCGGTGTCGCTGCATACCCTGAAGGACATATAGAGGCTAAAGATCTTGCAACTGACATTGAAAACCTCAAAATTAAAGTTGATAGTGGCGCAGATTTTATGGTTACGCAATTATTCTTTGATAACTCATATTTTTATAAATTCAGAGAACTTTGTGCAAAAAAAGGAATAAACATACCAATGATTCCGGGTATTTTACCTATCCTTAATTACAATTCTGTAAAAAGAATTACATCACTATGCGGAACTATTATACCTGCAAAATTAAAAGAATTATTAGAAAAAAACCAGGATAATAAAGAAGAAATTGAAAAAATCGGTATTGATTATGCAATAAAACAAATATCAGATTTACTTGATAATGAAATAGACGGTATTCATTTATATACAATGAATAAAAGCAATGAAACAAAAGCAATTTTTAATGCTGTTAAAGAAAAAATAATGAGGTAATTTCCTAATATTAAGTTATATATTAGCTTATATTTCCGATACTACAGATAGTAAATTATTAGTACACTTACAGAGAGGATATTATGGCACCAAGAATGATAAATTATAAACCGGATTCAATAGTTTACTTCAACGGTGATAAATCAAATTCTGTTTTTCTATTAAAACAAGGTAAAATAATTCTTGAATACAATGACATTCAAACCGGTGAAGAAATAAAAGATATAATAAATGCCGGTGAATTTTTCGGCGTTAAATCAGGATTAATAAAATATCCACGGGAAGAAATTGCACGTGTCATTTCAGTTTCAACTGTTATTGAGTTTTCAAGTTCAGAATTTGAAGCACTAATCAGCAAAACACCACCGATTATGTTAAAAATGCTTAAATCATTTTCAAGCCAATTACGGCGAGTAGGAAAACAGGTACAGGGATTAGTCAGTACGAATGCACCAACAAGTCAATCGGCTGATTTATTTTTAATCGGGGATTATTACCTTAAAAACAAAAAATATAAACAGGCCGCTACGGTATATGAACGGTATTTACGATATTATCCTGAAGAGAACAAAGCAAAACTTGCGAAAACAAGAATTGCAAAAGCTGTTGAATTAGAAGACTCATACGGTGAAGGCGGAGGACCGACTCCTAATCTTGATAGTTAAAAATTGAAGAAAATAGGGGCTATACATGGCAGGAATGTTTGATTTTGGGCAAGGATTTTATGAAAAATTCGGTAAGTCATTTAAAAAGAAAGACATTATTTTTTGTGAATATGAACCGGGAAATGCATTTTTCTTTTTACTTGAAGGTCGAGTAAAAATATCCAAAATATCTTCAGAAACTGAAAAAACTCTTGATATTTTAATGCCGGGCGAAATCTTTGGTGAAATGGCTATTCTTGAAGAAGCACCAAGAAGTGCAACAACAATAGCATTAGATGACGTTAAAGTTCTTGAGTTTAATAAAGAGAACTTTTCAGGCTTAATGACATCAAAACCTGAGCTGGCTATAAAATTACTTAAAGTTTTTGCAAAACGGATTTATGATCAAAAAAGAAGACTAATGATTTTAACTCTACAGGAACCGGAAGTTAAAATTATGGATGTATTTATAATGCTTGCAGAAAATAAAAATGTTGATATAAGTACAAATTCTGAAATTGCTTTTGAAACTAATCCTGAAGAAATTGCAAACTGGTGCGGTATGGATAAACTAAAGTGTAGCCAGATATTAGCACATTTGCAAAAACAAAATAGAATAACGACGCAACAAAATACGATGGTTGTCACAAATATTAATGACTTCTATAGAGTTGTCAATTCTAAAAGAAGATTAAATCAGAATACTAATTAATTTTTTATTATTTTCATATAAACTTGACCTTATTAAACTGTTTTGATAAAATTAAAAATCTCAAATTGAGGGTAGATAGATGCAAATAGCAACATACGAAAAAGAAGGAACGTTAATAATAAACATTATTGGTGAAGTTGATCTATATAATGCTCCTAAAATTAAAGAAGTAATTAATGACACCATAAAAAAGAATTTCACTAAATTTATAATCAACATGAACGAAGTAACTTACATTGACTCAACCGGAATCGGCAGCCTTATTTTTGCAAGACAAACAATTCTGGCTGCTAAAGGGTCTCTAAGACTTATTAATATAAAAGATTCAGTAAAAAAGATCTTCGAGCTTACAAAACTAAATAATTTCTTTACTATTTATAATAGTGAATCTGAAGCTATTGCTAGTTTTAGTAAATAAATCAAGGGGCAATCATGAACAAAGTAAAACATCTTCCGGCAATTATTTTGCTACTAATAATCTTTCTTTTATCATTTTCCTGTAAAAAATCTATTCCAGAAATTAAAGAAGAAGAGCAAAAAGAAGAAAAAAAAGCTGAAGAACCTAAAAAAGATGATGGAAAATCAACTGAAGTAATCATAAAAATCACTGATGAGCAATTTACAGAAGCAGAAGAACTTATTCTTCGAGCAAAAAATGCTATGGGTGACATTTATGACAAAGAAAATTTTGATGCAAGTATATTCAATTTAAAATCAGCACGTGAATTAAATGAAAGTGACCCTAAAAAAGCTTTTGAACATCTTGATAAATCAAGAAAGATGTCACAGGAAGCATATTATAATGCATTTAAGAAAAGATCATTAGAGAAAAAAGCTGAAGCAGAAATATTAATAGCTGATGCACAATCAACAGGTTCTAATACAATATTTGCTGATTTGTTTAAAAAAGGCACTTCATTATATGATGAAGGAATAGTAAAATTTTCCGAAGAAAATTATACCCAGTCTTTTGCTCTTTTTTCTGAATCTGTTGATACTTTAAAAGAGTTAAAAGCGAATAGAAATAAAATCGGACAGGAATATGAATCAAAAATAAAATATATTCAGGATCTGATAAAAAAAGCAGAACAACTCGGTGCTGACACTCACGCTCCCCAAGAAATACAAATTGCACGGGATAACCTGCAATCTGGTATTGAAGCATATAGAGAGCCCAATCTTGAAAAAAGTACTCAGGCATTAACAATTTCAGAAGAGAATGCACTTAAATCAATTGATTTAACAAATAAAGCACTCAAAGAGCTTAAAAGAATTGAAGCACGATCAAAAATAAATGCTGCAGGTAAGTCAGTTGAAAAAGCAGCAGGCAAAGAAGTTATTGATAATGAAGGACAAGCAAATACCGGCTTAGACTATAAATTTGAGTTTGACGAAGACGGTAAAGGAGACATAAAAAACGCACCAGATAATGTTTCCTATAAAGATGTTTTATTAAAAGCTGTTGAATATATTGAAAAAGCAAAAGAGGCTTATTTTAATGAAGATTATGATATGGCCATTCGATATGCTGATATTGCAAAAAGAATAGCAGAATCATATACAGCAGGTGGCATTAAAACTCATTACACTGTTCGTCTAATTACTGAGAAAAGAGATTGTTTATGGAGAATAGCAGAATATAGTTATATATATGGAAATCCATTTTACTGGCCGATGATTTGGAAAACTAATAAAGAAAAAATACTTAATCCCGATTTGATTTTTCCTGGACAAGTTTTTGCTATACCTGAGTTAGATTAAAATATGAATTTGTTCATTGAAGAGAGGATTTATCCTCTCTTTTTTTATTTGTTTTATTGATTATTGATTTTCTCACCATAGTTAACATTAATTACTCACTTATTATCTTACAAACTATTTACATTTTTGTATTTTCGTATATAATGCATTTAAGGAGAATATTCTATGAAGCAAAAAATCTTTTCTTTCACTCTTGTCTTATTTGTTATTATGTCAGTGCAGATGTTCGCACAGAATACAGTCGGTATTAATGTACAAAACGGAATGAAGTCGGTAGTCGAAATTACCTACAATACTGCTATTGCTACTGCATTTCCTGAGATTTCACAAAAACAGCCTGCAGAATGGGCAGCATACGATGCTATGTTCAAAAAGAAAATCGCTGAAGGCGCCTATCCACCTGCTATTTCTACAATGTCCGCAGAAGTTATTGATGTTCAACAAGTACCCAATGGTATTATGTTCGTTTCATCAGCTGAAGCCGGAAAATACAAAACGCAATGTTCGGTAGTAGATGATACATTTTATTTATACAGACAATCAAAACCATCTGTTGCAGAATTTGGAAAAAACATAAGTTTAATCAACTTTATGGGAGTTGTCTCATACCCGCTTACAATGAAAACAGATGATGAACTTCAAACTGTAATTGACCAGATGTTTTTCCCGAAAGCATCAAAAGAATGGAAAGATAAAGTAAAAGTTAAAACAAAAACAGAAACAACTATTTATTCAGATTCTGACGGTAGACCAAAATATGCTATGGCAACAGACTATTACAAAGAAGTTCTTGTAGCAAATAAATTAACTGTATCAACAGTTGTAACAACAGTAACATCCCGTAAATGTATCGGCGAAGAACAAATCACCATAGGTGATAAAACCTACACTGCAAAGAAGATTGCGGTTCGTATTGAAATCACACCGAATACAACGATAACCAAGGATTATGGCAGTTTTATAACCGGATTAACGGCAAAAATTATTGAAAATAGAGCAAAAAAATCTATAGCAAATATAGCAGATATTAATACCAGTGAAGGATTTGAATGGTTCATTCCGGAACTTTGTTCTGTAGTAAAAACAGAAATGTTTGATATTTTCGGTAATCCGACATGGAGCGTTAAAGCCGTTTCAATACAATAAATTATAAATAAAAAAACTTTAATACGTAAATACCTGCACAATTTTATGAATATAAATTGTACAGGTATTTACCTTTTATAATAGAAAATTACTAAATTTTACATCCCCACGCAGGCTACCTGCAGTTTAGATCGAAGATTTCACCTGATAAATGATTATTATTTAGCAAATCAATCGTAAATATTATATATTCCATTGGAATAATTGAGAAAATTATCAAATAAATTTGTAAAAAAAACCGTCAAACCTCAATGAAAAATAACTTTTTCTCCATTTAATGTATAGGGAGGATGTTATGATTAAAAAGGGCGAAGATACTAAAAAAGTATCACTAATGAGTCCGAAAGTAGATTTTGTATTCAAAAGGATATTCGGTAACCCGGAAATGCCGGAAATTTTAATAAGTTTTTTAAATGCAGTTTTAGGATATATAGACAATGACAGAATTGTCTCTGTTTATATATTAAACCCAAATATTGATAAAAAATCTATTGATGATAAATACTCAATACTTGATGTTCGGGCTAAAGCAAATGATGATACAATAATTGATATTGAGATACAGATTGCTAATAACAGTGATATGGTTAAAAGAACAGTTTACTACTTATCAAAGTTAATCGAAGAACAGATTTTTGAGGGTGATGACTATACAAAATTAAAAAAATCTATTACTATTAATGTAGTCAATTTTATAGTAGTTCAGAATGACAGAGTTCATAATGCGTTTCTATTTAAAGAAATTGACACACATCAGGTATTAACAGATGTTGCTCAAATTCACTTTCTGGAACTACCAAAACTGAATACTAACGGTATAATGCCCAATGAACTGTTAAAAGACTGGTTATTATTTATTGAGAACCCTGAAGATAAGGAGGTTTCTATGATCGCAGAACAAATACCGGAAATAAAAAAAGCATACAATCAGCTCAATGTATTAAGCCATAATAAAGAAGAAAGATATCTTTATGAACAACGACAAAAGTCACTCCATGAAAAAGTCAGTTCCTTAAATCATGCACATAGAAAGGGATTTAATGAAGGTAAACTTGAAGGCAGGGGCGAAGAGAAAAAAGCAACATTATGCCGTCAAATAAGCAGGAAATTTCAGATAACTAACGAAGATATTGAGATTATACATAAATGTGAGGATGTTTCTAAACTCGATGAGGCACTTGATGAGATATTATTTGCAGAAAGTAAAGAAGAAGTGTTAATTAAGCTTGTTTAAAATTCGAAACTTCTATTCTCAAATTTAAACAATTTTGGCTTCTTTCAAATCTTTTTGTGACAAATTGCACAAAATCTCTTTTGTTTTCTCCTCCAGTCTGTTACCTGATTGGCTCGGGCAAAAAAAAGAGGCAATCTGAAATAATCAGATTGCCTCTTCACGTTTCTAACAAAAAATCTCTTAACTCAATTTACTTCTCAATAATAACAAATGAATTAGCAGGAATATTCATAGAATATGTTCCGCCGGATACTGTTACTGTTGAACTGTTAAATGTTCCACCGGCTGTATTTGGTGTATACACTTTATACGTTCCATCAGTTAAACCTGTAACACTGTACGTAAATGCAGTATCACGAATTGACATACCAACATATGCAGTTTTACCGTTATATTCTCTTTTAATAACCGCCTCACCACCATTCATCCTTAGATTTGTCTGTTGACCTTTTCGTAATACCTCACTTTCTTTTCTTAAACTATTAAGCATTTTTATATGTTTATACATATCAGGTTGTTGAGTTTCCACATAATTAATACCTTCGTCACCCAGCATCCAACGTGCAACAACATCGTCTTTATTCGTTGTCGCGTATGCTTTGCTCCATGAATACATTGCTTCTGTTCCATAATAAACAATCGGCACACCTCTAAACAGATATATGTAATTAAGATTATTCATATACTGAGTTTTAGTTAATATACCATTCGCTCTAAAAACATCGTGATTATCAACAAATGTTCCAAGATAGGTCGGATCATATATCCCACTTTGATCTCCAAGCGGTCCATAAATTTTTTGAACATTCGGATCTTCAAAGCCTTTATCACCTTTGAAAACCTGCCCTAACCATCCCGGAAAGTCAATACTTGAATTATGTAAATCAAGTAAATTAAAATGTTTTCCTTTAGAACCATATACAAGATCCATAGCATTACCGGCACCGGCTCTATCACCGGTCCATGCTTCACCGATCATATAAAAATGTTCATTTCCTTTTGATACTGCATGTTCGTACATAGAATCGGTAAAATCTTCCCAATTTGCTTTGCTCATGTATGCAACAGTATCAATTCTAAAAGCATCAACACCGTGATCTATAAATTTCTTATAGACATTTTTTAAATGAGGCATTGCATTATTTTCTGCCGGACCGTTTGCATTAAAATCAATTAAATCAATGAGCCATGTACCATTTGTACCTGCATAACTGAAAAATCCTGTTAACGGGTTTGACGGATCAACAAGCGGATCAATAGTTTTATCAAATGTTCTTGTTTGTCCATCCATAATAATTGTATTCCACTTATCAGCCCATTTCGATTTTGAATCTTTTACTGAATCCCCCGGTTGACCATGATTTACAACGATATCAAGCATAAGCTTCATACCTTTTGCATGAAGAGCATTTACAAGTTTATCAAAATCAGCCCATCCGTCATTATCTTTTCCAAGTGAATGTAAATGCGGATCGATCTGATCAAAGTCATAACCCCAATAACCATGAAAAGCTGATGCTTCATAAGGATCTTTTGCATTAAACCTTCGACCTTCCGGCTGTTTCACAACAGGTGTAATCCAGATTGCAGTAAAGCCCATTTCTTTAATATAATCAAGGTTTGCTATGATACCATCAAAATCACCACCATGATAGTATGACAAAACACCTGATTTATCTTCACTATAATCATACATAGTAGCTTCGCCACCGGGTAGATATTCATCGCCCCATATATTATTATTTGTTTTGTTTCCATCTGAAAATCTGTCAGTCATCATGAAATATACAGTTTCTTCTCTAAAATCACGATGCGGTATCTGATCGACTATTTTAACAATAACAGAATCAGATGAACTCGCCCCTTCATTATCCGTAACTGTTAACACAACAGTAAATGTTCCAAGCGTACTATACATTTTTGCTGGTGTTACACCGGATAAACCATTATCCCATGAATACGATGTGATAGTTCCATTAGGATCATACGATTTACTACCATTAAACGCAATTGTTGCACCTTTAATTGCCGTAATATCAACACCGGCATGAGCAACAGGCGGTCTGTTACCATTTTCGGTTGTGAAGTTAAAAATTGCAGAATCAGCACTATTTCCCGCTTTATCATACGCAGTAGCTGATAGAATATGTGCTCCGTTTGACACAAGCCCGCTATCCCATTGCAACGTATAAGGAGAGACCTTAACTTCTCCTACGACATTCTGATCTACAAGAAAAACAACTTTATCAACAGCTACATTATCACTTGCCTCAGCCCGGATAGTTACTATATCAACAAGGTTACTTCCATTTGCAGGACTCAATAAGCTAACGACAGGTTTAATAGCATCTTCAGGATTATACGAAACGAATTTATTATCAATATACCAGTATTCACCTTCTGTTATAGATAAATCAGCAGTTTTACCGGCACCTGCATTGGTAAAAATCAGATTTGTTTTAGTTGCCTTATCAAACGTAAAACCATACCAGCCATTTGATTCATCGGTCATTGCAATTCCATGCCATGCAATATTTGGATATTTAGGAGGAACATTTGTTTCAACAACGCTCCAGTAATATATGTGTGAATAGTTTTTTACATGTAAAATTATTGTACCGGAAATAAGTTGAGGTTCCCGGGTTACTGAAATTGAATACGTTTTTATTGTTTTTAAATCTTCAGCGGTTACTTTGATTATAATTTCGTTTACTCCAACCTGTAAACTAACTGACTTATCAGATGAAACTACACCATTTATTTCAACAGTTGCTGCATTATCTTCTTTTACAGCAGACACAGTTGTCGTTGAAACATCATAACCAACTGTTGAAGTATAAGTAAATGTTTGTGAATTAAAAACCGGTGTTAATGATGCACCTGATAAAGTTATATTCGATAGATTTGCATTATTGCTATATTCAACAATCTGATCTTGTCGAGTAATAACAATAGTATATGTCTTTTCTACTTTTGATTCAGGATTTACTAATGTTATAAGCACATCGTTTACTCCAACTTTCAATAACACTTTTCGTGGTGATGCACCGTCATTTATCGTAACTGTTTCAGTTGTATTTTTTGAAATTGCAGTTACTGTTGATGAAATTGTTTCATAAGACACTTTTGCTGTATACTTTAATGTTCCGGCATTAAAAACAGGACTTAATGTTCCACCTGATATTTCTAATGACGCTAAAACACAATCAACAGGAGCAGGAAGTTTTGTAATTGCAATTGTATATATTTTCTCTACGCCGGATTCTGCTATTACTTTTATCGTAACTGAAATTGTATCAGTGGTACCTATTGTTGCAGGTGATAATAAATCATTTATTTTTACAGAACTGTTAGTATCTTCCGGTTCTGCTGTAATAATAATATTTTTTACGTTGTATGCAAGTGCTACTGTATAATGTAAAGTGTTTTTATCAAAAGCCGAATCCAAAGTACCTGTACTCAATGTCAGCGTTTTCAAAAAGTTATTACTTGATGGAATTTTATTCTGCCTTGTAACTTCAATGGTATATATTGCAGATGACGTTACATTTTTTACAAGTACAGTTATAGTTGTAATACCAACAGTAAGAGGTATATCATTTGAAAATGAACCACTTGCAAGGTTAATTGAATTTACCAGAATTGTTGAATCCGATTTTTCTGAAAATGGTTGTATTTTAATTGACTCAACAGCATTTAAAACATTCACATTGTAATTATAAATTTCTTTGTTAAACGTCTTATCAAGTGTAGCCGTTGAAAGTTTAATGTTAGACAAGTAAACGTCATCAACCGGGGTATCGGTTGTCGTATCGGTCGGATTATCAACCGGGGTATCGGTTGTCGTGTCGGTCGGGTTGTCAACCGGGGTATCGGTTGTCGTGTCGGTCGGATTATCAACCGGGGTATCGGTTGTCGTGTCGGTCGGGTTGTCAACCGGGGTATCGGTTGTCGAAACTGTAAATATTTTTTCACCGATATATGATGGTAAATAACCGGTTTTGTATGATCGAGCTCTCACCATGACTTCAGTAGCTGTCAGTTCATCAGGCAGAGTAAATTGACCACTATATAAACTACCATTATTTACTGACGGTTCAGATTCATCAATTGTATAATAGACCTCTGCATCAGCTTTATCTGTTGCTATAGTAATAAAATCATTTTTACTGATTACGTCTCCTGCATCACTACTTATCACAGGAGTTGATAATGTACCTTTTTTAATATTATTTGTGGCTTCATCCGTCGGTGTTTGTGTACAGCCAATTACCAATAGAGTTAATACAAATGAAAAAATCAATTTTTTTAACATATTCACCTCGTTACTATTATTTCTTAGTAACAAGCATATTTTATGCCGTAAAAAGAAATTGTAATAACCCTCTACAAATGATATAGAGGATTATTTGATGAATTGTTTTTATTATTTAGATTTTAAATCTGATTTTGAAAATCGATATGAAACTCCCAGTGTTACAGAACCGTTTGGCATCGGATAATCTTCTATCAGAAAATAGTAAAGATTAAGCATATTTTTAAAACTAAGAAAAAATGTAAAATCATGGACAGTCTGATTAACATCCAAATCAAGTATAAAAACCGGATTTAAAAAACCTGCATTGGTACTATTTGTAAAGCGTTCACTTTGATAATTTCCAGATAAAGTTACATGCCCGGACTGCCAGTCACCGGTTACAGAAAAACCAAATGTATGAACCGGTTTATAAGGCATTCGTTTATCCGACAAAACGGTTAATCCATCACTTACTATAAATGACAAAAGAAATTCATACTGTGCGGTACAATAAAAGTACTTTGAAAAAAGCGTTTTCAATGTATGTCCGCTTCCAATAAATAAAGCAGCACCGGTATTATTTGGAATCCATTGACCATTATTATTCTGCCATTGAATAACATTTTGAATGTAATTACTATATAAGGAAGATTCTGCACTGAACAATCGATTATTAACAAACTCTACAATGAAGTCGCCACCAAAACCATCCTCAAAATCAAGCAAAGGATTTCCTTTTGCATAATTACTTGAAGGCCAGTAAAGATCATTAATTGACGGAACACGAAAAACTCTGAAAAAATTTGCTTTAAGGCGTACAAAATCATTGATGATAAAAACGCTACTGATTTTTGGAATCGGAACAGGATACTTTGGGTTATAAATAAGTTTTAGAAATGGAGTAATCAACACTTTCTTATTAATATTGAAATCAGCAGAAATTGAACCGCCACCATTAATAACATACAAGGTACCAACCATATTTGAATTTATGAAATCAACCGTAATATCACTGCCGGTATTGAGAGTAACCCAATCGGTAATGATAAACCCCCAGCGATTAACAGCAAAAACACTATCAATCTGATGTTTGCTATAACCGAAACTATCCGTCCATTCGATAGTTGAATGATTATAATTTGTTATGAACTCAGTGAAAACTTTATCGCTTCCAACAAAATCTGCTTTGAGTGAAAACTGACCATTTCCTTTATAGTCAAACTGTTTACCCGGATTATCACTATTAACCGCACCCGATATATTTCTATCAGCATAATAAAACGAACCTGAAAGTGAAGCTGTAATGTAATACGGGAGATTAAAAACAAATCCGTTAGAAACATTAAAATCCCATATCTCATTATTAATAAGACGTCTTTTAATGGTATAATCATCACGATAGATATAGTGGTTCCCGGCACGATTAAGAGAAAATGAAGCGTCATACGAAACACTGCCACTGCTTAAAGAAAAACCGGTATTCAAACGCTGTGTATCAAAAAAATCAAACCATTTTGAAAAACTTTTTTCCCCCACAACAGTTGCCCGCCCGGGATAATAAAAATCGGGATAGTAAAAACTGTTTGAAGAAGAGCCGTAGAATGTAAACCCTTTTTTGCGGCCTGACCGGGTAACTATATTAATAAGCCCCCCCATAGCTCCGCTATACGCATATTTAGTATCACTTCCACCTTTAACAACTTCAATTTTTTCTATAGAATTAACATCAAGAGTTGAAATATCAAAATCACCCGACTGTGGAGAATTAACCGGTACGCCATCAACCAATATTAAAACTCTCGCACCGGAAAGCCCCCGAATATTCACACTGCTTTTATTTCCCGTTGCACCGTTAGAATTAAAAGAAAGATTAAATCCGCGAGTTAATATATCAGACACACTTGCCGGATTTAATGCATCAATTTCTGAACGCTCCATAACCTGAGTATCCTGTCCTGATTGTAACACACCATAAATTACCAGAGGAGTTGCATCTTCTTCTAATAGAAGATATTCATAATTAAAACTATCCGATGAAACATCACCGGTCAAGTCATTGTCAGCGATAACACCGGAGATTGAAACAAACAGAAATAATAAAATATATGAGATTTTTTTTTTCATTTCCCCTCCTCGTATAATTTCCACCACAGAGGCACCCGCTTTGCTGGAGGGCACTGAGTTTTTTTTATTTTCATACTAACACTTACATCACCTTCCGCAAAAGAGTTTTAGCCACGGATTCACAGGGATAAACACGGATAGAATTGGAATCAATTTCTTGATTATCTTATCCGGGTGCATCCTATGTATCCGTGACTAAATATCCTCTCAGTGCTCTCTGTATCTCTGTGGTGGAAAATTCTTAAAACGTCCCACCCCAAAGAATAACATAGTCTATCTACTGTTTTTCATAGGCTCCGAAAAAACCATAATATCCATTTGCAATTGTGTATTCGCTTTCTGCTTGAGATTGAGTTGAAAGACCATTATATTCTGCCCCCTCTTTATAAGGAGCTGCCTCATTCACTGTTTTTAAAGCATAATCTTTCCATCGAACAACATAATATGTTCCATTTTTCGGGGCATAGATTTCAGTGGATTCAAAAATCTTCATAACATACGCACCGGCAGTTGCGCTTTCTTTTAAAACTTTGATAATATCACCTTTGTAAGTGATTGTTTTTTCTGAATCTGCATAACTGATAAAAGTACTTCCCGTAATCTCAAATCCGTCACCAAATGAAGATTTCCAATAACCGGTTAAAACGGTGTCGGTTGGCTTTGTTTCAGGAACTGTGTCAACTGTAGCGACATCACACGAAATGATGAAAAATAATGAAATAAGTAATGCGGATAAGACAAAAAACCTTTTGAAAATAGACATAGAGATCTCCTTTTTCTTCTGAGAAAAAGAGAACTAAAAAAAAGCATCGATTAGAAAAAATGAATTGAATAATCATGCTATTTTTAGACTCATTCCACGAAGTCATAAAATAATTGTTTTACATACCAAAGTTTCCAGACTTACGGATAATAACCTTTTGTGCTTAACCTTCCCGGTATTAAACCAGTGGTGTTATAAGCTCCAATCGTCTCCGATTACTGTTGCGGGTCAGTGGAGGAATCTCACCTCACTTCCATTGAAATATGCTTAAAGTTTTATAAAGGATTTTGATAAGAAAGTAAAGAGCTTCTTGCAAAAATACTCTTTTAAACTCGAATTTTTGCAAGAGGCTACCCAGGTTGCATGCCCGAGCAGTAACGTACTCGTTACGACCAGGGTCTAATGCGATTTTATCGCATATGGCGGAAGCATAAAAAAAGTACCCTTTTTTTCATCGAGTACTCTTGATTTTTGCAAGAGCCTCTAAAGATAATTTATTTTGTGATTGTTAAATATTTCATTAACTGAGGATTTTTCATTATGTAATCATTCATTTCTTTCTGGTTATTTTCATAATAACTCATATATTCTTCATAACCAAACTTTATGTTTTTAAAAAATTCAACTCGTTTTTGTTCAAAAAGAGCTTCCGGATTCCCCGCTGTTTCAGGCGTTATTGTCTTTTCAAGTGATTCTATATATTTTCTATGCAAAACAGTTATAGCAAAAAAGACCTCAGGGGTTAATTTGGGTGCATTTTTTACAATATCCTGGAGGTTTACAAAATTTATTTCATCACCGGCAACAATTTCAGGTTCAACATGTAACGGTTGTTCCTTTATGGTATTGTTTTTTTCCTTAAAACATGAGACTAATAATATTAACAAAAACAATGTAACCACAGACCTATTCATTGAATCCTCCGGAATATACTTATAATTAACAGAAAACGTTTTTATTATCAAGAAGTAGTTGCAATTTTTTCTTTGAACAAGTCTTGAATATTATCTTGATCGCAATAATAACTGAATTATCGACATTGAAACGGTATCTTTTTCGTAATTAGCCATAGCTTCAATATCAAAATAGATTTCATTCCCGGAAATAGCACGAATCACAACATCCGGCTTAATATCAAAAGACAGAATATTCGGGTTCCAATGCTGTCTGTCAAAACTCAATGAAAAACTCTGCCCCTTGATATAGACAAAAAGATCCTGTTTCGCACTGAGAGTAATGGTTTTATCTTCACTTGTGGTACTTGAAATAAGATTTCCATTTACATTCATTGTACCGGTAATTATTGTATTCTTTGGTATAAATAAAATATTTTTTGTTAAATCTGCGTTGACTTTTTCAGAAATTATATGAGAAAAAACCATATCCGGTGCAAGCTTAATAACAGGACGTTTGATTTTTTTCTTTATATAAATAGGTTTTCGCCCCTGCATTAATCCCATTGAATATTCTATAACTAACTCTTTCCCGATTAACGAAGTTGTAAAGTGATAATCGTTTCGTACCCCTTCATCTTCAGTATTCGGGTCTGTTTTATTTGATAACCATGTAACATTGTCAAGAGAATAATACGTATCTCTACCTTCAAAAGTAACATAAAGATCTTTCATGATTTGAAATTTATTATTTTCCAATGTAGAAATTATATATTTTTCATTAAACTCAGCTTTTTTACTGATAAACTTGATTGTACTGCCTTCTCGAAATGAAATAATACCATCGAATTTATTCGTAAGATTTTTAAAAAACCTTAACTGACCTTCATCATTCGTTTTCATTGTATTTAATGTATCCAGATTGTCTTTTATCATTGATAAAAGAGATGTTTCTACAGCATTCTCAGGTGGAGAACCGCATGAAGTTGCCATAAGTGCTATAATTATTAAAAAAATAATAGATAATTTATTCATAGTTACCCCCGGTATATTTACAATATCTAATATACTATGTTTTGAATTGAAAAGCAAATTTTAGAATTTCCCGATTCCAGAAAATCTGGTAATCTTTCCTGAGATTGCTTTTTTTAAAATATTTTTATCCCCTACAATAAAGACTTTTTCCTTTGCTCTTGTTATAGCTGTATAAATAATTTCTCTGGTTAATAACGGATTTGTTTCATCATTGGGAAGCACAACAAAAACATCCTTATACTGACTGCCCTGACTTTTATGAACTGTAATTGAAAAAGAAGTTGAATAGGATGGCAGGAAATTCAACGAAATTGCTCTAAAGTTCTCTTCAGTATTTTCTGAAGGAAAAAATGCTTTTACCTGAGCTTGTGCATCGCAGGAAATAACACCGGATTCTCCGTTAAACAGATTATTGGAGTAATCATTACTTGTAATCATTACAGGGACACCCGACATCTGATGAAATCGTTTTGTATCACTTTTTCGATAATGATTAAGCAGGAATTCGTTAATACCGGTTGAACCGTAAAAACCATCCCGTAGCAATGTCAGAATTCTTGATTCTGATGAGGCGTCAAAAAGATCGGCAAATGATGACTGTCCGTTTTCAAAACCGGTTACTACTTGTGAATAACGATTATTCATATAGTATTTTCTGAAATAGTAATTAAGAAATCCGATGTAATCATCATGATTATTAACCGGTATAAAATATACATCATCAGCAATGCCCGATGAGGAAAGTTCTGACAAAGTGATTTCCTGTATAGCGTCAACCATATCGCTTTCACCTGCATTTACTAATGCGGCTTTTACAGTTATTTTTTCACCGGAACGATATTGTTTTTTTAATTCAACAACATGATTGGTGAAAAAAGATTCAGTCGCAACCTGATCAGGTAAATGAAGTGATTGTATCGTTTGACTGCTATATGACGGAACAAAACCATCCGGCAGTAAGTCTTTTAAAACAGCACCCGCATCAACGGAAGGGAGTTGATCACGATCACCAATGATTATAAGTGTTGTTTCATTACTGACCGCATCAAGAAGCGAGCTGAACAGGTTAATATCAATCATTGATACTTCATCGACAATAATCAAATCAGCTGGGATAGTGTTTTCAGAATTAAAGGTGAATGCACCGGTATTTTTTTTATATTGTAACAGCCTGTGAATCGTTTCACCAGCATCAATAGTTGTATCACTTTCTGATAATTCGATAGTGATTTGCTCTGAAAGTCGTTTTGCTGCTTTCCCGGTCGGGGCGGTTAATTTAATAACCGGTTTTTTTGTGTGTGTCAGATAAAAGTTCTCTGAAAAATATTTTGCTATCTTTGCAGCAGTGAATGTTTTCCCGGTTCCCGGTCCGCCTGTTACTATCAAAAATCGTTGAGTTAACGCAAGATAGAGTGCTATTTTTTTTTCATCCTGAAATTGTTTAATCTCATCAAGAATTTTTGTATCAATTGATATATCCTGAGCATTGGTAATTTTCTCTTTAAGCAGTTTTTCAAATTTCCTTTCCGAGCTGTAATAGCGATAGAAATACAAATACAGTGAATTACCTGTTTTCCGCATTATAAGCGGTTTGAAATCACACTCGTTTGTTGAGATTACAGAACTATAGATACCCGATGTATAGTTTTCAATAAATTGACCAGATAGAAAAAAGTTCTTTTCTGAAAAAGAATCATCATGTAAATCAATACACAACGAACCATTTGCTAAAGCGGAGAATAAATATCCAAGTGCATATTCTAAAGACTCCGAACCGGTTTGTCCGTGAACTCTCATAATATCCTGTATTGTATACCGGTCTAACGCTGATATTTCAAATAAAGAATCATTCATCACTATCTCCTAATACACTAATATTGTGTAACTGACTTATCAATTCACTTCTTAATTGTTTATAGGATGTAAAATCAGGCTTTTCAAAAAAAACACCTTCATTGTTTTCATTTACACCTCGAAGATAGATATAGACAATACCACCAAAGTTTTTCTCATAATTGAAAGTAGCGCCCATCGTGGATTGAAGCCATTCAACAACGGCTAAATGATATACATCATATTGAAGTTTGTAATGATTTTTGACATCACTGATAAAAGATGCGCCATTATATCCGGGCAGTCTGTTGGATTTCCAGTCGAGTATGTAATATTTGTCCTCATGTCGATATACCATATCTATAAAACCGTTAATAAAGCATACCCCCTCCGGATCAAGTTTCAGGTAAAACTCCATTTCGTTTTTTTTATTCTCTGATTTCAGATTTTGTAACCTAATGGCAGTGCCGGGTAATTGTGTTTGTAAAATATTATTGACCATCGTTGCAACTAATTCGGCATAACGATTTTTGATTTTCTTATCACGATTACTATAATAACGGTCAACAGCTTTTATTATTATTTCATCAGTTGATGCACTATCCTTTGAATAATCAATCGTTTCTAAAATGTAATGAAGCATATTTCCCGTTACAGCACCGGATGGTAATTCAAGGATTTCATTTTCATCCACATCATTTTCAGAGTACACCTCATTGTTTTTTCTTTTCCTTAACGGTTCATATTCAAAATTGTTTGTATATTTTTTATTTGAATGTTTTAAAAGTCTGTCGATACTCGAATACGATTGAATGGTAAAAAAACGGTTGAATTGCCTGGCAGTCAGATTATAAAATAGCGGATTATTTTCACTGTCAATCGTTACATTTTGGATAAAATATTCTTTGTTTGCAATCTCTTTTGATAGAGCATGTGGTGAATTTTCTTCATTCACTGTATTGTCTGCATACATTGAGGTCTGACCTGCGATGATTTCAACAGCCCCAGGGATTACTTTGCCATTTTTTATTAATGAATCGGCTAAAAACATTTCAGACGGACAGTTTGCCCGTGTACCTTTTACCTTACCATCCTCAGTTCGCAACTTCTCAATGACCGGGATATAAATCATAACCTGTGCCCTTGTTATGGCAACATAATAAAGTCTTCTTAATTCTTCTGCAATTTCTTTATCAAAACAGGCTTTTGAAGTTGTATGATTTTCATTAATGGGTGTATCATTTTTAAGAACATCATAAATAATATTTGAATTATTGTCATCGTGATAAACATAATAATCGATTTTAGTTCTGATAGAACTGCTTAATGAACCATAAAGAAATACAACCGGAAACTCAAGACCCTTTGACGCATGTATTGTCATAATTTGTACTTTTTTATCTTCCGTTTCTAAACGATGAAGATCAGTTTCCATTTCCGCCCGTATCAAATTATTGGTTAACGAATGGAGATAGTCACGAAGTCCCCGTAAATCAAGTCGCTTCTGAAACACTTCATTTTCCAATAACTCTATGAGCTGGTAGTAATTAGCACTTTTCCGTTGTGCATTTGCACTATCATTTTTAATCGTTTTATAAATGACGGCTGTTTTTTCAAGAATACCCGAGAAAAACAAAGTCCAGCTTTTTGTATCTGAAAGATTTTTCAGTTCAATTACAAAATTATGAGCGATTTTTTCAAGTTCTTCAAAATCATTCTGTTCAATAACTGACGGCTCGAGTTTAAAAAAATCTGACAGTAATAATTTCTTGTATTTACCCTTATCGGCTATGTCTGTTAAGGCATCAAAAAGTATAAATAAAGCATTTGCTTCATCACTCTGATATAAACCCGGTTTTTTATAGATTGTAGAATTAATACCATGCTTTTTCAGTTCTTTTTCCACGATGATTGCGTCTTTTCGTTTTGAAACAAGAATACAAATATCACCCTCATCAGGAATTACCATTGTATCTGTTTTTTCTCTTTTGATTTTTATTTTATCACCAGATAAAATCTTTTTTATTTCTTCTATAATAAATGATTTATACTGATTTCTGAAAGTTCCTATTTTCGTTCCGCTATTTTCTATAGACATACGAAATACATTAAAACCCAATTCAGGTTTATCGGGAATTGCTTTAATTTTATCCTGCTCACAAGCATTAACATTTTCATACTGAATATGTTCGTTGATAAAATACGAATCTGACGAGAAAATCGCATTATACCCGGAAACGACTGATTCCGTTGACCGGTAATTAGTATCAAGCACTTCTCTTTTACCATTATAGATATCTGCGATTTCTTTTGTGGCTGTAAAATAGGTGAAAACATCAGCATTTCTAAAGGCATAAATTGCCTGTTTCGGATCACCAATAACAAAAAGTTTATTATTTGTATGTGAGTCTAAAAAAATCTGTTTGAAAATCGACCATTGAACACTATCAGTATCCTGAAACTCATCAACCAGACCAAATGTATATTTTTGCTGTAAAAACAAAAGAAACTCGGGGTTCTTTTTTAAAGCATTATTGACGGTAACAAGCATATCATTGAAACTGATTAACCCTGCTTCTTTTTTGTGATGTTTAACTTTTTCTATCAGTTCCAAAACGGTATAAATGATTAAACCTGCATTGATTGATTCTAAAGTACTATTAATATCCAAAAGGATCTGATACACTTCTTTATCACTCTGCGTTTCGTCTTTGCTTTTCACTTTCATTCTACCCTGTAACTCATGCAATGAAAGAGTTGCAAGTAACCCGATAATCTCAGCATCAGTAGCGGGGGATGATAAAACCCGTGCAAGGGGAGATAAAATGTTTTTTTTAATTTTCATTACTGTTTTATTTGCGGCTGCACGCGATGAAGTCATGATTTCATCACGGAAGGACCGCAAACCGTTAATTTTTTGTAAAGCACTATCATACAATGCGATTATTTCATCAGCTGACATTCTCTTCGGATTAAACATGCAATTTTCAGAGTCCGCTATGGAATAAATAGAGTTTGCCAGAGAGACAATGCGATTTTCAAAACCTGACGGGTCGGATATAAAATGTGAAACCCGTACTATTTCAGGTAATCTAGTTTTAAAAGAGGTAAACCATTCCTTACGCATATACGAATGGAGAATCTTCGGTAAAAGAACAGAATCATCGACAAGACTGCATTGAAATTGCTCGCCATTTTCAAAGGAAAACTCGGCAATAAGGCTGTTACAAAATCCGTGAATTGTGCTAATCATCATATCATCAATTTTTTTTATAGCATTTTCCAGTAACTTTTTTTCTTTCAGATTTGTTGAACTGGAATATGCTTCGTTGAATTCTTTACTGATTCGCTCTTTTAATTCACCGGCTGCTTTTTCAGTATAGGTAACAACGACGATATTCTCAGGTTTTGACCTGTCTTCCCGGATGATTGCGCTAATTAGTTTTGTAATTGTATAGGTCTTACCGGTTCCTGCCGAGGCTTCAATTACCATGTGTTTATCAAGCTGATATTTATTCATTGATTTCACCGCCTATTGTTATTTCCTGTAAAATCGATAAGCGTTTTAATAGTTTCTCACGAACATTTTCAGGTACGCAAGCATTTGATAAAGTATTCAGTTCATTTATTTCATTTCGATCATTATCACAATACTCTTCAAGATCTTCGCAAAACTGCCGGTAAAAATCAATATCTACCTTACTGCGTTGTTCCTCATCTTCAGGATTAACAAATAGCCGAGAATACAATTGAGTATTACCTTTAATAAATTTAAGCGGCATATCATCAAAATCAGTATCATGAATGTAGTCATCGACAAGATTATCAAACCATGAAATAACTTTTTGAAAATCATCTATCTCAATAACAACCGGTTTGTCTGTGCAGAAAAACCAGCAGGTGCAGCTATATTTTTCACCGGAGGCTTTTAAAAACATTGCATACGAAATAAGAATTGTAAATACATCTCTGTAATTGGCAATGCCTTTGAAATCACCTTTTGTATCTGAAATAAAATCAGAGCTGTCCTTCTGTTTTACTTTAATAAAAGTCATCTTGCTGCCATTAAAAAAAACTGTTTTCGCTTTCCCGGTAAGTGAAAGTTGCCTGTCACCGGTTTCAATAGAAAGTGGATTATAGCGGATAAATGGTACGATCCGACCGTTTATAAAGTCTAATTCCTTTGAGTAGAAAACATTTCCCGGAATCATGTTTTTTTTTAACTGTTCTATTGGTTTTACATCTGATAATCTGTCAGATAGAGCTTTTTTGATTGAATCAAGTACAATGGTTGCATATTCACCATCCGGTTTAAAACCACGTTTCATTTGAGATTCAAAATCTGCGTCTACCATTTGATTGATAAGAATATCAGACTGTTCTGATGTTTTATTATCAATTACCATTGACTCAATTTTTTGTATATACATTTTCTCTACGATATTTGAAACATCATATTCACCATTATAAAACGGCTCGTCTTCTTTAATTGATAAATCTTCAATGCCATACTGTTCAGAGCTGATTCCCAATACATAACGCATTCGTGCAGACGACGGATCTTCAAGATATTGAAAAAGCACACGATCTGATAAAAAGAGTTCGGGTGATTGTTTTGGAGTGCAGGTATTAATAGTATATTCTTTCACGACTTCATTGTATCGTGCATCTACTATTTCTTTTTCCTGATTCGATAAATAATTGTAGGAGTATAAAAACCGGGCTAATCTTTTTTTATCATTAAACATTCTGAAAATATCGGTTTTATCATTTATGATATTATGTGTAATACAATTCTGCAAACTCTCTTCGATAAGCGGAACATGAAAAATTTCAAATGGTTCAACTGATTTTGTTTTTATTTCTTTTTTGTTTAAGATATGTGTATTGATATATTCAACAAGCTGAACAATAACGGTTGAGGGATATAATCCCTTGTCTTTTTCAATATCTTTTTCTACAAATGAGAGATACAGCTTAGATTCGGCTGCTAATAATAATTCAAAAAAGAGATAAATATCCGATTCTGTTTTTGTAATATCACCGACTTCTTTTTTTTCATTTCGTAAGTCCAATGTTGAACGATCAGATCGACCGGGAAATAAACCTTCACCAAGCCCTGCGATATATACTACTTTAAATGGTATTGGTTTCATAGGCGACAGTAATGATATTGTGACACCATCAGATAAATATTTACCTTTTGATGCAGGAATTTCTGAAAGATTATTCTTTATAAAGGAAGAAATGAAAATTAAATTAACATCATCAGATTCCATGAAATCATCGAATTTATGCAAACCGGATATCAATTCCATTGCAGAATCACGCACACTCTCTTCTTCTTTTATAAAATCAGGTATTTTCAAATAAGAATCTATGAAAAACATGAGTTTTTCTTTCCATTGCACACCGGTTAATGTCCCTTTACGAATTTGATTAAAAAAAGCAAATAAAGACTCCATTGTATCTATCATCGTATCAAGAAAATCAGAGTCACCTGATGCAATATCACAATACGGATAAATATCATGAAATGATTTATCAGGGGAATTCCCCATTATTCTGCCTAAACGCAACCGTTGAAAAGCATATTCCCAGGTATACCACGGCGTTTTTGAATGACTTATTTCACTTTTATCATTTTCATTATATGAATAAAAAATGTTCATTGTATCAAAAATGATAATCCACTCATCAACAGTTTCACGAGTAATCCCCAATGAATACATAACGCAGGGATTTAACAAAAACCCGGTAATATCAGGTCGGGTGAAATTGCCGGAAGCAATATCCAGAGCGCGAATAAGACCATCGGCAAAAATACTTTCATTCCCTGCATTGGTATCACTTAAATTGTATGGTATTAATTGTTCATTATTGAATATTGATTTTATATGAATCCTGTAAGTATCCATATTGGGAACGAGAACTGCAATATCAGTTAATTGCAGGGTTTTATCCTTTCTCATATTCTCAATAATCGAATTGTGAATACATTCTATCTCACGTCGTTGTGAAGGGGCACCGAATATCTGAAGACTTTTATCCTGTTTTATTTCATTTTCGATTTTATGATCAATTTGTTCATGGCGAAGTTTTGTTTTAAGCAACGCAAGTAATGTCGACGGATTTTCAGATTCATTTTCAAAATACTGAGTTGTAAAATCTGTCACACCGAGTGACTTCTTAAAGATCTGAAGGTTTTCCATCGATGGTTTACACCACTCTTTTATCAGCGGATTGGATTCTTCACTATTTTCATCTACCATATTCCATGCGTTTTCTTTATATTTCTTAAAGATTTCAAGATAGTTTTGCTGAAATATCTTAAAGTTATATGCACCTGATAATTTTAAAAGAATGTTAAAGTGAAATTGCGAAATCTGCGATAACCCGAATAAATAAACCGTTTTTTTCTCATCCCGTTCACAAGAATCAACACTTTTGGCAAAACCCGGTAATGTTGTATACACACCATGTTCAGCTTTTGAATATTCATTAATAAGACAATCACTGTCTTTAGCTGTACCAAAAACTTTAGCATAAATAGTTTTCTGGGCAGTTTCAATCTTTTTTCCAGATGTAAAATACAAACTGTCATTAAACCAGGCATCGATCATGCCCGGTCTCTGATATTCATACTCTCTAAAATAAAATGTCAGTTTTTCTGCTATCTGCCAGAATCGTTTATTTGAACCATTGATATAATCAAGAATTGACTGGATATCACCGGATTTCTCACTGTCTTTGAGTTTATTAATCGCCGTTAGAATGAGTAACTGAAAATCAAGTTTTCTATCATTATCACCCAGAAAAGAATAGTATGCAATATTCGTATTCTGACTCACTTCTTTTAATAAGGTAACCAGGCCTTTTTCAAGGTAATTAAGATTTACATTGGTTGATACACCACACGATTTGGCAATTTCAAGTTGAAGCCATTTTTTAACATTAATATTGGGAACTATAATCGTTTGTTCGATAAAAGGATCGTGTGACTTGTCTGTTAATAGCGTTTCAATACACTGATCTTTAAGGGTTTTTATGTTATTTGAAAGATAAAATTGAATACTCACAATCAATTCCTATTGAATATATTTTTTTAATTCTTAGTATACAGAGCCTCTTGCAAAAATACTCTTTTTATCCCGAATTTTTGCATGAGGCTACTCTGGATGCATGGTCGAGTAGCTACAGTAATTCGGTATCCCGAAATACTGCGACTCAGCGACCAGACTCTAATGCGATATAATCGCATATTGCGAAAGCAAAAATAATGTACTCATGATTTTTGCAAGAGCCTCTACAGTATATATTAATTATGTTGTAAGAGCCACATCTAAATGAGTACTTATATCACCTCAATGTATTTTATAATAAAAAAAGGATTTAAAAATTTCCAATTCGATTTTACTTTACCGGATCAATCAATCTACTTAATCCAAACGGGCTTATAATCATTGCGAAACCTGTTCCACATGGATTGAGTAAAATCGTCAATCTGTTGTTCATTATGAGTTCCTCCGGTTAATGACCACCAGCGATCTTCATAATCAAATAAAGCATCGTGATTCCATAAAGACTTAAACCCCATTATTTGAGCAGCAAGAACAAACCCTGCATACCCTGAACCATTGATATCTCTGTATGTTGCATCCCAATGCTTATTATCAGATAGTGGTTTTACTAAGTGTCTGATTCCCCATTCTGGAAGCCCAATATCAGAAGACTCATATGGAACCGCAGTACAATATCTCAAATCAGGTTTCCATAAAGCAGTATGAGTACGGTCAACATCCGCCTGAGAAACATAAAATGTTGAGTCGTCCTCTTGAAAAGAGGTCGTCCATGTTCCGGCAGACTTCATATGAGTATCATTCAACATTGCCCCGGCAAAAATAATGGCGATTTTTCTACCCATATTATGCCCGCCGTTTGAAGGCCAATTCCCTCCATTATCAGCTATACCGGTTAAATCTATTCCAAGCTGAATCATTTCATTGAGTAACGTTTTTTTTGATGTAAAACCAGGTAATTTTGTATAATCGAGATTCAATAAAAGAAATGCCACCCCAATTTTCATCGACATATACTGACCATAACCATTTTTTACCGGTATATTTTCACTTGGATGAACATATGAACCGAGATAATCGTTAACATGATCTAACCAAACTCTTTCAAAATCAGCTTCCATATCTGCAGAATCAGGAATCTGTGATATTCCGGAAGGGTCAAGATTCTTAAGAATATCAGCCTGAATTTGAGTTTCATTATACTTAACTGTTTTATCCGCACCTGAATATGGGGGTCTAAAACTTCCGGATGGAGGAATAAACGCGAGAGAAGTAAGTACTGAAGCAGCTTTAAGTGCGGGACGGGGAGTTTTAGTTCCATTATTAAATGCCGGACACCCCGGTTCAGTATCAGCTGATGAATCATACAACCAGCTTACTGATGATACAAGAGATTGATTAATCTCAAGTACAAGCGGATTTGTGTTGGAAATCGGCAGTCCATTAGGATAGGATTTATTTAATTCTATTTTATAGGAAGTTAATGATTTATCATAACCCTGACTAGTATCTGTACCGGGATTTATCATAGACCCATCCTGACCTTGCACCGGACTAAAACCATAGTTATGGTAAAAATTAGTAATTGAAATAATTGTAACAGGACCAACAACCCAATAATCACCATTGACAAACTGCCCTGCCGTATATTCTTTATCAAATGACCATGTAATCCCATGTCGTGTAATTGATTGATAAGTATTACAAAGATTATTTTTTTCTTCATTATCATTATTTTTATTATCAGGTTGATAACAGCCTAAAATAATAAATATAAAAAAAAGACATGATATGCAATTTGTATCTTTTTTTACTTTCTTCATGAAATTCTCCTCGCAGACATCATTTTTATCCGTAACTATAAACAATGTAATAAAGATAAAACTCGAATCAAAAGTACAATAACATCTTTTCAGAAAAAAACAAACCACTAATAAAAAAACGGGGTAATTCCTTTATAAAAGGAATCCCCCTCCAAATTATTTCATATCAAATCAATTTCGTTTACCGTCGGTAAACAATCTTAAAACAATGCTTGTGGTATAACCATTGTATAGTTCTTTGTAAGATTATTATCCCAATGAACATTACCGTTTCCGTCAGTAAATGAAACTGCATATTGCACTTTTGTAGCCGTTACAGGAATTGCAGTATTAAAACTCCATTTTTCATCGCCAACACCATTATTTTCAGCATAAACAGCGGCAACTGTTTTTGTAGTTACCCAATTATTTGTTGTGTAGGTAACTTTAACATTTTTAGTAAATGTCAGGTTTTTTACAAGTATAGTGCCTGAAAAGTTTCCTTTTGCAGTATTGGCATTATTTAATGCAACATTTCTATTTATTAGTAAATAATGTGGTGTAGCATAGTTATAAAGACCGGCAATTGCTGTTTTATAATTAGCACCATTATTACTATTCCAGTAAGTCTGCCCATTAGCTGTTAATTTCAATGCAAAAGTAACATTCAAATCAAATGAGCTATATCCCGGAGATTTAAAATCAATCTCAGCAACCCAGCATTGTTTTGACGTTGAAATATCACCTGCATACACAGCAGCAATATCTCTCCAGCCCAAAGTTGTCATTGAATCGGTATAATGCACAACTACATTTTGTGTTGAGCTTAGTTTATCAGCTTCAATATAGATTTTAATTTTATACGGATTAACACCACCAACAGTTGCCGTTTTTACATGCATTACTCGTACCTTTGAAAGATCGGTATACGATTTCATAGGATTTTGAAGACTATTGGTTGATGTCTGTATTTCCGATTCATCACCGTTAAATTGTGTAGAACAACTACTGATAGCCAAAGCCAAAATTGATACAATAACGCTTACCATAATATTTCTTTTTTTCATTTAAATCTCCTGATTTACTTTATGGTGTTTTTATTATGAAACACCCTGATAGAAGATGTATAATCTATTCGAAAAATAATGTCAATATATTTTAGTGTTATTTTTTTGAAATACTTGGAAAAATATTCAATAATACAAAAGTGCCGGTAATTTAAGTACTTACTTAAAAAACTTTTATCTTGAGCCTCTGCAAA
Source organism: Spirochaetes bacterium GWE1_32_154 (assembly GCA_001829315.1). Classification (GTDB taxonomy): domain Bacteria; phylum Spirochaetota; class GWE2-31-10; order GWE2-31-10; family GWE2-31-10; genus GWE2-31-10. Next base: position 139,248 of record MIAY01000003.1, read on the forward strand.
AATTCTTTTTTAATCTCGATTTTTTGCATGAGGTTCAGGATTTAGTTTAATTCTTCATCCACTTTCATGCTTCCTTTTACCGCTATTCCAGTCAAAAACCTGTGACTTTGCTTTAAAAACGAGAAACAAAGATAACAGAAAGGATGACTTTAAAGAATTCGAACATGATGCCATATTCAAGGAAGTTATAAACCGGTTAAAAAAAGATGAATTAAACGAGTATGATATTCAATACATCGAAGAAGAAGATGAATACATCCGGCTTGCTCTTGATTTCTATAAAAAGCAAAAAGAAGAACTCGAAGAAAGAGAACAAATCGGAATCGAAAAAGGTGTTGAAATTGGCATTGAAAATGGCATAGAAATAGAAAAAAATAATCAGGAAAACTTACGAAAACAGGAAAAAATTGAATCAGCACAAAAAATGCTTTCAAAAGGAATTCCACCTGAGGATATTTGTGAAATAACCGGGCTTGATATGGCAGAAGTCATTAATCTAAAATAGACCGTAATATAACCCATTCAATATCTTTGAGCTTTAATACCCCCGTAACTGTATAAGTCGTGCTCTCATTTCAAAAAAAACACGCTCCAAATCCAGACGGATTTCCGGGTTTTCAATTATACCCAAAGCTCTTGCAATTGCTTCGATTGTAGAAATATGCTGAATATTATCAGATTTTCGTAAATGATATGATGATGGTGCATCCGGGGGTAATCTTACCCGCTTAATTGAATGAAAATAATTTTCTGATATCACAATTTTTTTTGCTTGCGACCACGTTCCATCAGGAATTATAAGATTTATGGGTTTACCTTCAATATAGTTCATTTCAGGTGATAACTCTTCAGATGCAAAAGGAAATAAAATACGATGTGCATATCCATCCGGTAGAATATCTTCCATTTTATTAACAACATCTTTCTGACCTCTAATAATTACGCTGGAGTTTTCAAGACAAATCCCGGCTATACGTCCGGTATTCGTAAGTCGCCTGATTTCTTTAACATGAATTAAAAGTGTAATGCGGGTTTTCAACGCAGTTTTATGTATAAGATGGCAAATACAAATATCATCAAACAATCCGCATCCTGGACATAACTTCCTGTCTTTCTTTAAAATTTGCATGAGAAATTTCCTTAAATGTATTACTTTTACCTATTTTTTCAGGATATGACTTAATTCTTCTATATTGTATGGTTTGGTTATTACATAATCAAGTCCGTTTTCTTTTAATTCTATAATATCATTTTCTTTAAAATAACCCGAACAAATTATAACTCTAACATCACTTTTAATTTTCTTTATCTCGTAAAACGTTTCTTTACCATTCATTACCGGCATTGCCATATCCAGTATAACAGTATCTATTGTATCTTTATTGTCTTCAAAAACCAATATAGCTTCTTTACCGTTTTGTGCTGTTAAAACATCATACCCTAATGCTTCTACTAAATCACGGGTTGTTTCCCGTAATACTTCATCATCCTCAGCAAGCAAAATAACCCCTGATCCTCTTTCGATCGTTGTAGAATTCTCTTCGATAGTTGCTGTAACATGAGCTAACGGGATAAGTATAGAAAACGTTGTTCCCTTCTGATATTCACTTTTTACAGTAATCTCACCTCGTAATGATTTTACAAGACCATAGACAGCAGATAAACCAAGTCCTGTTCCTTCACCAATACCTTTTGTTGTAAAAAAAGGATCAAATATTTTACCAATATTTTCAGGTTTTATACCACTTCCAGTATCAGAAACTTCAATTTTTACATAATCAGCCGGAACAAGATCAAATAAAGATGCATTACAATAATTCTCATCCAACTCAATAGTACTTGTTTTAAAATAAAGTTCCCCTCCGCCGGACATTGCATGTGAAGAATTAATCCCCATATTCAGTAATGCATTAGTTATTTGTGCCGGATCACCCTTAACTAGAGATTTTGTTGCATTAGTTTCTACGACAATCGACATTTTTTTATCAATGGTTGTCCGCAATATTTCAGCTGTATCAAGAATAACAGAGTGTATATCTATAATTTTATTAGAATAATCATTTTTACGACTGAAAAGCAATAGTTTTGATGTTAAACTTGCTGCTCTGTCACATGTTTTAAGAATAAGATCATAGTAATTATTTTGTTTTTCCTTTGAATATTCTGTCTGCTTTAATAATTGAACAGTACCGGTAATACCTGCTAACATATTATTAAAATCATGAGCAATTCCCCCGGCAAGAACACCAACCGCTTCCATTTTCTGAGCGTGAACTAATTGTTTATACAATTCTTCTTTTAATTCTATTTCCTTTTCAAGGTTTTTTGTTGTATTTTCAGCAATTTCACGCGCCTTAATCAATTCATCTTCAGTCTCTTTGTAGCGTGTTATATCAATACCGACACCGACAAAATACATTTTTCCATTCATTTCCAGACGGACACCATTTGAATGAATCAAAAGTTTTCCGCCTCCCTTAATCAAAAGATTAGCCTCGACATCTCCATATCCCGTTGTTAAAACCTCATTAACAGCAGCAACAACACGAACAGCATCTTCCCCTTCAAACCAGTCTGACATATTCATATGTGATAATTCCTCACCTGAATACCCGGTCATTGTTTCATGTTTCTTATTCCAGCGAATAAGATTACCCTGATCATCATAAACATAAAGGTACCCGGGCAAACATTCAAGTAAGGCTTCAGCAAAAATCTTTTCGCTATAAAGAGCATTTTCATTTTTTCGCAATTCATCACCGGTTACAAGAAGCTCCTCATTAGCAGCTTCCATCTCTTCTATAGTTGCACTTAGTTCTTCATTCATTGCAGCAAGTTCTTCATTTGCTCTTTGAATTTCAGCTTTAGCTTTATTCTGTTCGGTAACATCTTCAAAAATGCCGACAATTATATCATTTTCTATATATGCTGAAATTTCTACTGATTTAACATCACCATTTTTACAAACTACTGAATAATTAGAAGGAGGCGTGGGTATATTGTTCTTTTTTGCATATTCAACTTTTTTAACCCATTGAGCATTTTGAATATCCCTATACTTACGATCAGGATATGCCGATAAATACCATTTTTCAATGGTTGGTATGTCTTCAATTGTATATCCGTATGTATTGGTAAACTGTTTATTTACCATCACAATTTCATCAGAAGAATTAGCAATACTTATCGGTATTGGCATATATTCTAATGAATTACGAAATCGTGCTTCACTCTTTTTTAACTCATCTGTAGCTTTTTTAACTTCTATTGATTCTTTTGCTAATAAAAAACTTGCATAACAATTATTGGAAATCTGTATAAAAAAATTGACCAGAAACAACATAAGTTTTTTAATCGTTTTTTTCTCATACTTAGGTACTTTTCTCAAGGCTTTTATATATGATTCCTGATCGAAATTATATAATTGTGCCTGTTTTATAAAATAATTCTCATCAATATCATCGGTATCATAAAAAAACTGACCGGTAAATATATTACCGAAATGCTTATCTCCTATAAACAGCGGGGTTACAACATCCCACAATCCATTTTTACATTTATAATCAATAAACTCACCTTTTTTAAGTTTTTTTGCAAGATAACAATCACTTTCTGTACAATAAGCTGATGTGATGCAATTAACCCGATGAAATTGTGTACAAATATCAAGCCATCCCGAAGCAACTAAAACAGTTCCTTTTACATCAAGAACAGCTGTTACCATACCTGTCAGGGCAGTAAAATTATCCATCATCTTTTGAATTTCTTCGCAATCAATTAAATCTGATAATTCTAATGAATTAATATCAAGATTCGTTACCAGTTCGCTTTGTTTTTTTATTACGGTATCGTATATGAAATCATTTGCACTATATCCGGTTCTTTTAGTATTGTGATGACTCATTTTTTCTCCCCGAATTTACAAACAAGCATGATATTTATTTATAAGTAATTTTTACGCCATAGTCAATTATACCATAAATAAAAGAGCTACACTCATTTTTGTATAAAAAATTAAATTTCTATTTAATAAGGCTCATGCAAAAATTCGAGATAAAAAGAGTATTTTTGCAAGAGGCTCTAATAAAAATATGAATAATGACGAAAATAAAATTATATATTGAATAAACGGGGTTTTAAAATGGAATTAATAAAAATTGATCCTGATAAATGTGTAAATTGTTACCGGTGTATTTCTGTTTGTCCGGTTAAACTATGTAATGACGGTTCAAATAAAGATCATGTATCCCTTGTATCTGAAGGGTGTATTTATTGCGGAAGGTGTGTAGAAGCCTGTGTACATGATGCAAGAACATTCGTTGATGATTTTAATACTTTTAATTCAAAACCCCATCGGGATCTTGTATTCATTGTCGCGCCAGCAATAACCGGTTCATGGGGAAATAACTTTAAAAAAGTTATTTCATTTCTAAAAACAAATATGAAAGCTCAAAAAGTCTATGATGTAAGTTTCGGGGCTGAAATCACTGTAATCAAATATGAGGAATTCATTAAAACTCACAAACCAAAATGTGTTATTGCTCAACCCTGCCCTTCCGTTGTAAAATATATAGAGATGTATCAGCAGGATTTAATGCAATATCTTGCACCGGTAGACAGCCCCGCTATGGCGATGGCACGATATTTAAGAGAAATCGTAGGGTTTCAAGGAGAAATAGCATTCTTCAGTCCTTGCATTTCGAAATCTTTTGAATTTAATGACCCTAATACCAATAAATATATTAATTACAATATTACCCATAAATCGGTAAATGATTATATAAAATCAAAAAATATAGATATCAATAGTTTTCCGGCATCAGATTTTGATGACTTTCATGCCGAACGGGCTGTTAACTTTGCAAGACCCGGTGGATTAAAAGATACTGTTCTTCGTGATATTGATATTCCTTTAAAAATACGAAAAATTGAAGGTGAAATAATTTATCATGAGTATTTTAAAGAGCTTTCAAGAAATATTGCATCAAGTAAACCGGTTCCTTTGATTATCGATGTTTTAAATTGTGAAAAAGGCTGCTGTTTCGGACCGGGTACTTTAAAGACTTTATCTGTTGATGAAGTAGATGATGCAATAAACAGAAGAATTGATGAGCAACAAAAAAAACATAATGGCGTGCCAAATTATCTGAAAAAACGAACAAAACTTATTAAAGATATTTCAAATAATAAATTCGAAAGAAAATATACAAGAAAAGAATATAAACTAAATGACTTCAATCCTTCGCAGGAAGAAATCGACAAAATTTATGTAATTATGAATAAAGTAAACCCTGAAGATTTTAAAAACTGTCGTCATTGCGGTTACAACTCATGTGAAGACATGGCAATAGCAATAATTGCCGGTGTTAATAAAGTTGAAAACTGTATGTTTGTTGTTGAAGATGTTCTAAAAAAACAATCTGAAAATTTAAATGGCTTAATTGTTCAGATAACAAATTCAATTCATGACATGGAAGAAAAAACCAATGATGTCAAAATGATATTTGCTGAGATTACCAATTCATTTTCGTTAACCAATGATGCACTTCATAATGTCAGTGAATCAAATAATAAATTACTGTTGCTTGCAGAAAATTTCAAACCGATTGTTGAATCTATTACTGAAATATCAGATCAGACACATTTACTCTCTGTTAATGCCTCTATCGAAGCAGCCAGAGCCGGTGATGCGGGAAGCGGTTTTGCGATAGTTGCTCATGAAGTAGATAAATTATCATCTCAAACGGCAACTGAAGTTGAAAAAATCACACCAATGGTTTCAAACCTGATAACAAGTATAAATAATATAAACCGCCGGGGTGATCTGGTTATCAATGATCTTTCCAGTGTTAAAGAATCATATAACACTTTCTATGACATCATGGAAAAAATATCTATAACAATGTCACTCTTATCATCAGAAACAGATAAGCTTGATAAATTTATACAAAAAGAAAATTCATAAAAGCTCTATAGTCACATTAAAATACATCAAAGAGAGATCGTATAAATGATCTTTCTTTGATTTTATTTTTCGCTGTATCTAATTTATGAATCTTTGCATCATCTCCAAAAAATACATAACAATTGTTTAGCAGGGTTCTTTTACTCTTAAATGTTTTATACTCTATTTTTATCATACGCGATATATCACTTGCTATTGAATATAATGAATTGCCTATATCATCAATATTTTCTATTTCATAAAACCGGTTTTCATTATGCTGATAAAACGGCTGATATTCCTTATACCGCTTAAATGAAGCAGTTAAAAATAAAATATTATTTGCCCGTACATATTCCACACAATCACTGACAGTTTTATCGGTAAAATCAAGCACTCCATCTTTTCCTCTTGAACCTCTCTGATGTGGAGGCGCATCGGTAAATAATACAAAAACTTTCAATGACTGAGGAGAAAGATTTAAAATATCAGCACTAAATATCGCATCCAACGGATTTTCAAAAAAATCATTTCCCTGCAAAGGTTTCACTTTAGCTAATGCTGAATTAAATTCAGTATAATTTCTTATACCCTTAAATTGTTGAATATCTGATTTTTCATCCCCAAAAGTAACAATATTAATTGTTAATATTTGTTCATCAGTATTAATCAGATTAAATATTTTTTTTGAATGTTTATTAAAAGATTTATATTGTTCAACGAGATTGCCCGTTACATCCAATAATAAAAACATTTCAATCGGAAACTTCTTTGAAATAACAAACTTGTTATGTACCGGCTGATCGGACTCAAGAATAAAAACCGGTTCATCGGCATAATTACTTCCATAATACGGCACATACAATTGTACTTCAGGATATCGGGAAATATCGGTAAACACGGATTGATCATTTTGTATAGAAAAAACTGTGACATTAGCGATAAAAAAATAAAAAAATAAAATGAAAAATTTCTTAAAAAAACTTCCCCGTCCTTTAGTTACCGTAAAGTAATTATTTGCAATTTTAATAGTTTCATTATCAGCGAGTTCTGTTTTTTCTGTAGCAATTGTATTATCAATTTTTAACTCCGTATTAGGTTTAATAAACAAAGTGTCATTTTTTGAAGTAATCGAAAAAACAAGTCTTTTTTCAGATTGAATATCAGGAGTGAATATTTCAAACAGTCTATTTCTCCCGACCTTGAAATTTAAAAATACCGGATATTCATAATCATCAAATTCAACACTGCCGGTAATAAAAAAATAATCTACAATCGAATATATTATTCGAATTATTAATAGAGTCATAGCAAAAATTAATGAATTAAAATGCTCATTATCAGCAGTGTCCCTATTAATAAAATTAAAAAAAAGTTTATATAGCACCAAAACAATTACACTGAGATATAATCGATATTGAATCCTTTTTTCTGTCCGGTAATAAAAAAAGTAATCACGAAACACCGGCAATGAAATCATACTGATAAATAGTATGATATTAATAAACCATACAGGAAAAATTGACTTACATAATGTTAAGGCAAATGAAAACACCGAAAAAAACAATGTTATATAAAGAGATTTTAATATTTTATCAAATTCAAAATCTTTTGAAAAATCGGTTGCATAACTAAAAACGAAACCTGACAATACAAAGAAAATGAATTCAGTGCAATAAAATAAGATATAAGAAGAGATGGATAATTCATAACTTAGATACTTAATCGTATAAATAATAATAATACCGGAAATTAATTTTATAGGATTAATCAAATTTTTCATATATTCACCATTTTTCCGAGTTACTTTAAATAATACATGAGACTTTTCATACCATTTTTTTTCACATTTGTCATATTTTGTTGAGCTTTTTTTATCCGGATATACTATACTCATTAATAGAGGTTTTATTAAAAATGTTTAACAAAAAAAATAATTCTTCCGTTGACAGTGCAATTCTTGATTTGTTATTAGAAAGCAGGCATCAGATACTTGTTGTTTTATCTGCTGACAAAAAGATTATAAAAGTAAATAATGCGTTTAAAGAATTCATCCTCAGACAAAGTGGTAAAGAAATATCTGAAGGTGATGATTTTCTTCATTATTTATCAAATAATAAGGCATCTTTTTACTCAGAACTTATTGATAAAGCTGTTAAGACAGGCAACCAGCTTGTTTTTGAGACTCAATTTGACAGTACATCCGATGATGAATATTTCCAGGTTGTTCTAGACCCTGTAAAATCAAATAATGGTGAAGTAGAACATATTATAATATTCTCGTATGATATTAGTGATTTACGAAATGCTAAAAAAAGATTGTATGAAGAAAGGGAACGACTATCAGTTACTTTAAAGAGTATTGGAGATGGTGTTATTGTTACTGATTTAGAAAATAAAATTGTCTACTATAACGATGCTGCATCTGAAATTACAGGGTATGATGATACCGAGGTTATATCAAAATATTGTAATGAAATTTTAAAAACTAATGATGCCTTGGCAAACAATATTCCTACTACGACTCAGATAAAACGTAAAGATAATAGCATTATTAATATTGAATATAATAAAAATAGTATTAAAAACAACAGCGGATATGAAATCGGCACAATTTTTGTTTTTAAAGATATTACCGATCGATTGAAAATTGAAGAAGAGATTATTAAAAATTCAAAACTTGACTCATTAAGTCTTCTAGCCGGAGGACTTGCTCATGATTATAATAATTTATTAACAGCCATACTCGGGAATATTACCCTTTGTAAAATCTTCACCGAAGATACCAATTTACTTGAAAATTTAGATCAGGCGGAACAAGCCGCATTAAAAGCGTCAGAGTTAACCCAGAAACTCATCACATTTTCTAAAGGCGGAGAACCTGTTAAATCAATTTTTAACCTTAAAGTTTTTCTTGAGGAATCAATACATTTTTGCCTTCTTGGCTCAAATGTTAAAGTGGAATTTGATATTTGCGAAACAGTCGGTGATTTCTCAGGTGATAAAAACCAATTAGGTCAGGCAATAAATAACATTGTGATTAATTCTAAACAATCGATGCCTGAAGGCGGAACTATTTTTGTTTCGGCAAAAAGAAAAGATGAAATATCAGAACACTCAATCATTATTGAAATTTCAGACGAAGGACAGGGTATCAATGAAAAAATACTTTCGCGAATCTTTGACCCCTATTTTACAACCAAAACCAATTCACTCGGGCTTGGTTTATCAGCAGCATATTCAATTATAAAAAGACACAATGGCACTATTTATGCATCAAACGGACCTGACAAAGGAGCAACAATTTCCATTTCGCTTCCATTTACTGGCAGTCCCCAAACAGCAAAACCCGTTGAATCATCAAATAAAAAGAATAAAACACTATTACACATACTTATAATGGATGATGAAAAAATTATTAGAGATACCCTTTCTGGTATGTTAAAGAAATTAGGATGCCAGGTTACAGCAACGGAAAATGGTGTAGAAACGATTGAGAAATACAAGGAAATGATGAATTCAGAGAACCCATTTGACCTTGTTATGTTAGATCTTACCATTCCCGGAGGAATGGGCGGAAAACAGACTATTGCTAATTTACTTGAGATTGATTCAAAGGTTAAGGCAATCGTAACAAGCGGATATTATGATGACCCTGTTATTGCATTATATGACAGGTACGGGTTTTCAGATGTTCTAAAAAAACCATATACTTTTGAAGAATTATCAAGACTGATACAAAAATATAGATACTGAGCTTCTTGCAAAAATACTCTTTTTATTTCGAACTTTTGCAAGAAGCTACTCTGGTGCATGCCCGAGCAGTATCGATTTTTGGTACCCCAAAATATCGCGACTCATTACGATCAGGTACAGTTTTCGGTACCCCGAAACACTGCGTAATGCGATTATATCGCATATGGCGGAAGCAAAAAAAATGTACTCATTATTTTTGTAAAAGCCTCTACTGATTTGTAATTTTATGATATAACACATCTATCACATCAATTGTATACTGGAAAAACCATTGCAGTTTCGTTTTAAAAAAATATATATTGAAATAACTAATACATGTAATCTTTCATGTCCTTTTTGCAGTCGCAGTAATCGGCCAATCAATGAATTATCAATTGAGAATGTTAAGGAAATACTTCATAAAATCAAAGGTTACACTGAATATATTTATCTCCACATAAAAGGAGAACCGCTTACCCATTCAAATATTGAAGAAATTATTCAAATTGCACATTCCATGGGATTCAGCATCAATGTCACAACAAACGGGACATTGCTTTCAACATTCAATAATGTTCAATCATGGCCAGTCAGACAATGGAATATTTCACTTCATGCTTACGAATATTGCACAACATACAACATTGAGCTACTAATGGAAACTGTAAAAAAAATCCACGATGCAGGTGATGTATTAATCGCATTCAGATTATGGACACAATCAGACGATCAGAATAAAACCTCATTTGATGATGAAACTATACAAAAAATTGCAAAAGCATTTGAAATCAATGTTGAAGATTGTTTTGGTTCAAGCCATTTAAAAATTAAAAAAAGACTCTATTTAAACCGCGATATTGAATTTGAATGGCCATCGTTACAAGGGAAAATCATTTCAAAACATGGAAGTTGTCACGGATTAAAAACGCATATCGGCATACTATCAGACGGTACTGTTGTTCCCTGCTGTTTAGACGGTGAAGGAGTAATTAACCTTGGAAACATTTTTAATAACACGCTTGAAGAAATAATCACAGATACAAGAGCAAACACCTATTTAACAGAACTTGCATCGTATAGATTATCAGAAGATTTATGTAAAAGGTGCGAATACAGAAGCCGGTTTTATTCAGGCCACCTGTAGTAACTACTTGCTGTATTTTTCAGCAATCATTTTCAGCGTCCCGTCTTTTTTCATCTGCTTCAGAACCCGGTCATAACGGGGAATTATTTTCATTAAATCAGGATAATCAGAATTCTTGACAAATGTATTGTAATACGGCTCGGATTTTACCGGTTTTGGTAAATAACTTATTTTATTACGATACCCGTCTTTTTCTGCAACATACAATGTAGTTGATGTGCTTAATGGGACCGCATCTATTCGATAGTTAAGAAGCTTTGGTATTTGTAAACTATCCTGAACAACTTCATCAATAATAAATAAATTTCGTGAAATGGCATCTAAAAATCCATCTGAATAAGACTGCCCTTTTGTAAACCCGATTCTTAAACCTTTTAAATCTTTATATGAATTAAATGTATATTTACCTTCATCTTCTTTTCGTATAAAAAAATTCCATTCAATATTAACATGAGACTCAGAAGGATATATTAAATATTTTAACCGCTCTTTTTTAAATGAATAGGTAAAAACCATGTCATAATATGGTCTGACATCCTGCCAGCCATGTTCTAAACGGGTTGAGGATTCTTCAAGAAGCACAGTATAGGAAATGCCGAGTTTCTTCATGATATAATCAATTACTTCTACATCAAACCCTGTATACTTTTGCGTTGCTTCATTAAACCATCTGCTTTGTTCAGATTTTTTACCGCCAATTATTAAATCACGAGCGTTAAGTCGGGAGAATATCATATTATTCAGCATTATCATTACAATTAGAATAATTTTCATACGACCTCCGATGTGGACTTGTTCACCTTAACTCATTTGAACTTCTTTTTCAGTTCACGAATAACACAGGACGGAACTTTTGATGTGATCTCACCACCCATTTTTACAATATCTTTTACGAGTGTACTTCGTAAATAAAAATATTTCTGATCGGTTAATATAAATATCGTTTCTACATTATTGTTTAGTTCACGATTAGTCATTGCCATTTCAAACTCATAATCAAAATCAACAAGAGGACGAATTCCTCTGATTATCACACCAATTTCATTTTTTCTACAGTAATCAACTAAAAGCCCTTCAAAACTGTCAACTTTAATACGACCGGAAAGCCCCCACTCATTAATTGATTCGTTAATCATCGCAATTCGTTCATCTAAAGAAAAAAATGTCTGTTTTGAGGGATTCCTTGCCAACAACACAGTAATTTCACCAAATATATTTAATGCTCTTTTCATAATATCAAGATGGCCGTTCGTTAACGGATCAAAAGTTCCGGGATATACCGCTTTTCTATGCACTTTATTGTCCTTCATTGGATATATAATATAGGTAACTCCAGTATATCAATAATTATAATAAAAATCAACCTGATCAAAAAGTTATAATTTAGAGGCTCTTTAAAATGCTAATAATCTCATGGTAAATTAAATGACCTCTTATTTGCATAACAATATACACAATTATGATGGCATTCCCGATAATCACCAATGTCTATACTTTCATAACAACCGCAACCGTTATAAACCGGACGAACTTTTACATTCAATTTTTTACCTGTTATTGTAGTTATTGTTTCACGATCTATACAGTGTGACTGATTTAGAATCATAGATTGATTAAAAAGTGGCGTACATGAATATACTATCTGGCCTGATTTATTTGCAATCTCTTTAATCTTAATGCAAAAATCAATTAATTCATCATCAGATAGCGGTTTTGGCTGAAATTCATTACTCAAACCTCTAAGTCTTTTGATAACAAATGGATATTCCTGAAGCAGGTTTATAATAACCCGGTTAACATTTTTTTCAAATTGTTCACATAACCGCGCAAAATTTTTGAGGTGAAATGAAATGTCTGTTGTTTCGGAGATATAAATCGGATCATAACGCCAATAAACAGTATATCGTTCAGACAAATCAATGCAGTTTGAAACAATTTCAGATACGGGATGTTTCAACTGCTCCAACTCACAAGGATAGTTATTAACCGTATAATTCAGGTAAAATTTATAATTATTGGCATCAAGATAATCAAGTACATCGATAAAATTTGTATAATCTTTAGACCAGAATACAAATGCATCAATATTTTCATGGTTAATGATAATTTTTCGAAAAGTTTTACTAACCGGATTAAAAACATTAAAATATCCCGACTGAAGCGAATTAACAAAATAATCCTTATAAAAAGCCGGGATATCAGTTCTTCTTGAACACGAAATAATCACACTACATTTTCGCTCTAATAGAATCCATATTAACAGATTTAAAATTAAATAACTTTTTATACATTGAAAATAATGAATATGGAGTTCCAGCATCATATAACAATGACCGCACAAGATCATCAAACCAGAATGCTAAAGGACAAATGAAAAACCATAATATTGAACGGGCTAAAGCAATCTGACCAAGAAAATTAAACGGATACTTCGAGTAATCCCATATATTGAATTTAAAAATTAAATTTAATATTATACCGGATATTAATTCAACAAGTGTTATAATTACCGCTCCTAATAATGATTGAAAAAACAAATTAAATCGTGATGATATAAAGTTTATTTCATTCAAACGACCAAGTATAACTCCAATAAGTCCGCCGATTATTGACATATATAAACTTGAAAACCCGATTGTACTGGCATATTTCGTACCGTACTTACTTACCGTTTCACCGAATAGTGCGGTAAATGCCACTTCTATAAATGCATAGATTATTCCTGTCATTATAAACAATAAAATATCCGGTGCAATTTTGATTTTTGTATCTGCTTTTCTCATTGTACTTCCTTTTTTTTTATCACATACATTACTTACTGATAAAGAGCTTGCAAAAACTCCCGGGTAAATAAATTAATGAGTGTTTACTCATTAATTTATTATTACTTTTTTTCAATATAGTCAATAACATCCTGATTAAGAAAATAATGCTCTATTGAATATAATTAGAACCGGGACCGGTAAGATTCCATTTTTTTCTATCAGTATTTATGAAACTTGAAGATTTCCCATCAGCATAGTCAAAAGAATAAGAAACTTCCTCATAAAAGCTCTCAGCTTTATCATTATCGTATAACTTGTATTCAAATAGATTAATTATAGCATTATTTCCATTATAATGAGTTTCATTTATCATAAACCCGTCATCATACAAATAAGTCCTTAATGACTGAAGTCTCCCTGTTGAATAATAAGATCTTGAAATTTTATCTCCATCATTATTAAATCTATATTGTATTATGTCCATTAAATCACCTGATGAATCAAAACTCTGTTGTAAATAATGCATATTCGAATTGAGAGAATTCCATGAAAACTGATAGGTAACCTCGCTTTCATAATCGGTATATTCCATTTCATCTGCATCTGGATCTGTAATGTCATGAGTAACTTTGAAATATTTTATTTCCTTCACATATCTGCCGGGAATATCCGGATCATAGCTGCACGTATATTTTTCTATCATATTTTTTTGTGCTTCATCACTATAATACGTCTCTGTCTGATAATACTTTCCCGATGTATCATACGTTGAAACTCTTGATTCTATAACAGTCCCATCCCCATCCTTTAATATATATGTAACATATTTTCCGGCTTGATTATAGGTTGCGTCATAAAAAAGTACCGCATTATTCAATTTATCAATAATCTCACCTCTGGTAATACTGTCAGAAGTTCCATCAAAGGTATAAACATACTTCCCCATATATGAATCATCTGATGTTGTTTCAGAATTATAAGATAATACAAGGTTATTTCTTCCCTGATTATCATATTTATATTCACAATATTCACTTAAACTTCCATCTCCCGAATAACTTTTTGAATAAACCGGACCATTATCATCGTATTGCTCAACATATCTTGTTATTAACGTTTTAGTAAATACATTCAAATCCGGTTGTTCAACTAGGGTAGTAATAAACTGAGTTTCAGGTTTTTCAGGCTGACAGCTTATTAAAATCAGTAACGGTATTAAAAAATATAATTGTTTTGTTATCATTGTGTACCTCTTTTATAAAAGTATTCATTCTTAGCTTCCATGAAAATCAAAACCGTGCCATAAATTCCGGAGTTTTTATACTATCAGTTTCATTTCCGGGTACATTTCGGCTTCCACCACTGGTTTCTATTCTATATAAAGGATATTTTTTCTCATAAATTGTTCCGCCCCATTTTCCATCAAAAATCGAGCCTGTGACCTCTGTAAAAACACCCAACTCAATAGAACCTTCATATTCCCAGCCTGAGGTTAGCGATTTTGTTTTAGAAACATAATCAACCCAGCCTTTAATCATACCAAATAAATCAATATAAGGACCGGCACCTGCATCAGCCTTAATAATCGAAAAACCAAAAAGTTCAACAAAAAGACCGAGATAGACTTTTTCTGTTATATTAACTTCAGCTTCAAGAGTTACTTCATTATTCACATGAAAATCGGTACTTCCATACGATCTTACATTAACCGGCCATGCGACAATAAGCCCGTCAAGTCCGCAGCCTGCACCTGCAGTTCCATTAATATTTACAACCAATTTATTCGTTAATGTTACAGTCCCCTCAATAGTTGTATCGGAGAAAAGACCGGCACCGGCTTTTATTCCTGATGGTGTAGCAAGTGCATATAATGGTTTTTCAACACTTTTTGTTTTCGATGCATTAGCGATAACTTTTAATGTTGAATCTAAATCAAGGTTATAAGTAAAATCACCTTTAATATATCCCTGAACATATCTTGTTCTCCACTTCCATACTTTCCACGTACCTCTTCTATCAATATATGTATAAGGAAGCCGCCCTCCGACAGAAACTTTAACATCCATTGTTGCTGAACCTGATATATTGGTTGTAACATACTCGCCTGATTTTTTTGTCACATCAAATGTTACTGTTTTTTTGGTACTTGCTCTATCAGATTGACTGACCGTTGCCCCCTCCGGTAATGAATCAATCACTAAATTATCTTCAATAGAAAGATCAATTGTTTGAGGAGGAATATCAAAATACTCAAATACTTCCCTTAATTCAGGTTTCACAGTATCTATTATAACCTCATCACCATTTCTTGTTATATTTGATACCTTTTTTGCGATACCGTCAACATCAACAAATACACTTCCAATTTTCAAATCAAGCGGTGAAAGACTAACCAGCTGACCGCTTCTTATATTTTCATTAAGTCCTGTTTCAGAAAAATCAATAACTTCATTCTTAAAATCAATAACGGTATCTGAAAAACCATGATTACCAAAAGAAATGAATGAAACAGAAAGAAACATTACTACAAGAGCCTCTTTAATTTTAGTTTTCATTGTTTGTACCTCAATTATTTACGCCTTTTGCTACTATGTTACCATTACTGTCTTTTTGAACCATGCCAATAACTTTACCATTTTCATCATAAAAATATTCAATGGTATAGGTCTGGTTGCTACCTCTTGAATTTGTTATTGTTTTAACGGTTTTGGTAAGTTGATTATTTGCACTACGATTTTTTTCTCTTGAAATAAACATTGTTTCAGAATTATTTGAAGACATATTTTTTGTAACAGACTGCAATTCTTTAAACTCATTATATGAATAGATCCTTGTATTAACATTATCATATATATTTTTATAAGAATTACTGACTATTAAATTATCAGAATTAACTTTATGTTCTGTTGTGGTATTACCGCTTCGTATTGTAACTTTAATTGTTTTATTAAGATTTGAACTTTCAATATTTGGATTTTCAGTGCAGCTTACAATAAATAATATACAAATTAATACAATATAATATTGTTTCATTATGAACTCCTTTGAAAGATTTGATATAATAATTTTTCTTGCAAAAGGCCCTCTGATAGTATGGAGCAAAGATAAATGTAAAGAGCCTCGCAGTGAACGGTTTACATCAACTATTCACTATGATGATTACTATCAGGTCTTTTAAACCTTCTGCCTGAATTCGAACCGGCTCCTGTACCGCCTGAAACCTCATTGAGATTCTCGGTATTTAACTCATCATTTTTTTCCTCAACAAATTTCTTTTTTTCATCACCTTTTTTTGTTTCTTTTGACATACCATTTCTCCCTCAAAATTATTTTATTTTTTATAATAAGACATTTAAGTCTTTTATAAACTATTTATGCTGCATTTTTGATAGCATCCTGCTGAATCGTTCACCTGCTATTGATACATTATCAAAAACCATTGAATCAAGTTCATCCATTGAAATCACATCATCTTCTTCAAGTTTGTTTATATCACCATATCCGAATAAACTCGTTGTTGATCGTAATCTGTCTGCAAGAAATAAAGAAATTGACTTCATTAATCTGAAACCGAACCCCTGATCATCTTTGATCCTGTCATCAAGTTTCCGTCTTGATATTGCATATACTTCAGATTTCATCTCTGAAATAACAGTAACAACCGGCGGTGCCGAGTCTATAAATGACATTTCTCCAATTATTTCACCGCTTGATAATTCGGCTATTTTCTTATCATCATTTTTACCTGCCATAATAGCAAATCTTCCATCCAGAACGATATAAAGATATTGTACTGACTTGCCCTTTCTGATTAGTATCTGATTTGCAGGAATAGTTTCCAATTCACCATTATTGATAAGCCAATCGACATCAGTATCACTTAATTGACCAAAGATATAAAGTACCTTTTTCATAGTAGTTTCCTGGTATAAGCGGATTAATACATTTGAAATTTCAAATTAATTTATAATTTCAAATATTCTATATATACATAATATATATTATTTTTAATTTTTCAATAGTAAAATAATAAAAAAAATAATTTATTTTTTAGACTCTTAATTAAACTATTTGTCTTTTTGCTAATTCTGTAAAATGACCATTTTCATTAATAAGTTCCTGATAACTGCCTTTTTCAACAATATTCCCGTTTACAAGAACATAAATCGTATCAGCATTAATTATTGTACTTAACCGGTGAGCTATTACTATTCTCGTATTTTTCAATTTTTCTATACTTTTACTCACCGTTGCCTGGGTAATATTATCAAGAGCACTTGTTGCTTCATCAAATAGAATAATTTTCGGTTTATTCACAATTGCACGGGCTATTAATAGTCGTTGTCTTTGCCCGCCTGATAACGTTCCTCCACCTTCACTGATTACTGTATGCAAACCCATTGGCATTTCTTTGATATCATCATCAAGACCGCACATTTCAAGAGCATCCCAGACATCGTCCATAGTTAATTCTGTTGACGCCCCGATAATATTTGAATATATATCACCTGCCATTATTTTACTGTTCTGAAGAACTACTCCCATTTGTTTTCGTATCGCACTAATATCAACGGTAGACATATCCTGACCACTGAAAGATATATTGCCTGACTCCGGTGTTTCAAAGCCAAGTAAAAGCCTCATTAATGTTGACTTACCGCTTCCTGACGGTCCGACAAATGCAACAAATTCGCCGGGTTTTATATTCACCGAAATATCTTTTAAGACTGCAGGAGAATTACCGGAATACCTGAATGTTACATGATTAATATCAATCATACCGTCAAGAATACCGGGGTCTGCTTTATGTACATCTTTTTCAGGAAGTGTTTCAAGTATCGGCTTTACTCTTTCGTACAGTGGTATTATCTGTAAACCGCTGATGATATTTCTTGTAAGTTCAAGCATTGCAGTCATAAAAATGGTAAAAGATGCTATAAATGCGATAAAAGTACCAACTGAGAAATTAACCTGATTGTCTTTTGAAACTATATAAAATATAATGATAGATGTGCATACAGGGTAAAAAACATTAAATATAGAAAGATACGACGCTATTAAATCTGATTGATATGTATATTTTCTCTTTTTAGAAAATACGGAAGACCATAATGAGAATGCTTTATCTTCTGATCCGGATATTTTAATTTTTGCTATTCCATTAATAATCTGAAGAAGTAATCCTGAAATCGTACCGTCAATTGCTACAATTTTTCTTTCAAAATATGTAATCACCATGCCAAATGATATAGTGATTATAATGGAAAAAACTGAGAGCAAAAGTGAAATAAAAGCAAGGTTCACATTATAGAAAAAAAGAAGAGACAGATTAAATATTGAAAATATACCGGATAATAATGACGCAATTAGACCGCCTGACAGTTCTCTTCTAATTAAACTTATACCATTAGCCCGCTTTACAAGGTCTCCTGAAGTATATTTTTTAAAAAATGATGAAGGTAAATTAATAAGTCTCTCCCAGAGAGCCGACTGTAATGAAAACTCAACTTTGGTTTCAATTCTTTGAAGAGTAAATAATTTTGTTATCTGGAAAATCAAACCTGATCCGATAGTTACCAATAATAACAGACCGGCAAAAATTAAACTATTTTTATCTGCATCAGGAATTATTGAATTAAATAAAATTCCGGTAATAACAGGAAAAACGAGATTTAATACACCGGCAAACATACTGACAAAAAAAAGTGATACAATGTCATATTTTTTTACACTATTTAAGGAATATACCAATAAATCCTTAATTGTTACTATTTTATCGGGAAACGGTTTGTAAAAGCAGAATGCGTATGATTTTAAATCTAATGCAACTTCCGCATCTACTTTTTGATGTTTGCCTGTTTTATGATTGTACATTGTATAATTATGAGCAGAAGGAATTAATGCAACCGGGGTCTCATCATCCTTCATGTAAGCAAGCAGAACTCCATTATCCCCTGTCCACCATGTACCTTTTAAAATCACCTGCCGGATTTGAAGGTTCGATTCTCTAACCAGATTAACAAGATCAGTTTTATTTCCGGGAGGTATTTTTATTTCGACATCCAGATATTCTCCTATTATTTTCAAAGCAGCTACAATATCAGAATCATGGGAGATTTTCTTTTCGATTGACAAAGGATTCATGACTTCAGCAAGAGAATTAAGAGAATTCCTGAGAGTATAATCTTCTTCATTGATTTTCTTTACAATTCTATCTTTTTCTGCTTTTTTTTTGTTTATATCGTTTGCGTAATATAATTCGAGAATTGCAGTATAAACAGCAATTATTTCATAGAAAAAACGGTCATTCTGTATAATATCAGAGGTTTTTTTTACGGTTACTATAGAATAATCAATTGCGGTAATACAACTGTTTTTTATAATGGGATAATAATTATCTTTATCAGTTAGCGTCAGGTTCCTGTTACCATTTATATAAACACTTCCCTTTGAAATTTTAATCCATTGTATATCCTGATTATTCCATCCTGTTTCATTTTCATCCAGAACAAAATTCTCATTACACTCAAGATCTTTTTTTCTAGTAAAAAATTGTTTTGTAAAAAAACGGGATAACAATACCTGTAAAGAAGTATCTATCAGATTTGACACAGAAGACGTTTCATTGTGAGCTGCTAAGGATTTAAAATCATTATAATCAAGTTCAATAACTTTTGTACCCGGGGCACCTGCCCCAAACAACAGATACTGATGTAGCTCATCATTTTTATTAAAACATGTAATAATCATTTCCTTAGTTGCAGTAAAGAAATAATTTCTTACACCTTGTGGTATCGAGTCTTTAAAATTGCCGTAAAAAACATCAACACTTCCCTCAATAACGACCCATACACTTTCAGGATGATCAAAAACAAATGGTTTTCTTGAATCAAGAATATGCAGTTTTCCATATTTCTCAAGTTTCATATCGTTTTCTTCCATTAAACATCCTATTGAGAATTAATTAACTTTGAATATGCACCTGCGGATTGTATTAAATCCTCGTGGGTGCCACTTTGAACGATTTTGCCTTTTTCTAAAACTATTATCTCATCACAATCCCGTATTGTACTCAATCGGTGTGCTATTATAATGCAACTGCATCCCCGTCTTCTTATCATATCACCGATTTTTTTCTCCGTCAGAGGATCAAGCGCACTGGTTGCTTCATCCATTATCAATACTACAGGGTTTATTACAAGCGCCCTTGCAATTTCAAGTCTCTGCCTCTGACCTCCGCTAAAGTTTCGTCCGCCTTCTTCAACGAAATGAAGATAACCTCCCGGTCTTGCCATAATATCTTCGTGAATACATGCATCTTTTGCAGCCTGAATTATATCTTCTTCTTTAATCGTGGAATCCCATAATGTGATATTATCTCTGATTGAACCTTCAAACATTGAAATATCCTGATCTACCATTGAAATTGATGCTGATAGTATATATTTTGATATATTTTCACGCGAAATTCCATCAAAAAGTATTTCTCCAGACCATGTTGTATATAATCCTGAAATAATTTTTGACAGTGTTGATTTTCCGCTACCGGAACCGCCAACCAGTGCAATTCTTAAACTCGGTTTTATAGTCATTGAGAAATCTTTAATTAATGGAGCCTCCAGAATATTATAACCGAAACTTATAGAATTAATGTGAACCTCACCCTGTAATTTATGATATGTTTTTTCATTTAAAACTGTTTCAGTTACAGGAATTTGGTCAGATTTTTCATACCCTTTATAGTTAATTACATCATTTACTCTATTTATATCACCTTTTAATTCCTGAAATGTTACAGCAAAATGCAACATTCTGTTAATTGGAGATAAAAAGCTAACCATTAAAGTCTGATAAGCAACCAGAGTTCCCAATGACATAACACCTTCCATTACTCTCAATCCGCCGAATAACAGAATAACCGCATAGTTAACTGACAGTAAAATTTGCGGGATCACCAGAAATAAAGCATTAATTTTTTCAAGGGATTGCTCGGAATTTAAAAGTTTCGCCTGATAACCTGCCCATTTTTGAAAGAACTCAGATTCACTGCCACCGGCTTTGATTGTTTCTATAAGCTGTAAACCGCCGGCTGAAATACCTGCCATTTTACCCCTGTCCTGTAAGACTTTCTGATTACCGGTTTTTAATTTCTCGTCAGTCACAATAAGAAAAACAACATTTATAACTGCGATAGAAACACATATTAATGTTAACAACGGGTCATAGAGAATCAATAAAATCAGATAAAATACTATCATAAGTAAATCAATTAATGATTCGGTTAATGTCCCGCTTATATTATTTGCAATAGTGTCATTTGCTTCGATTCTATCAACTATCTCACCGGCATATCGCTGTGAAAAAAAAGCAGCCGGCAGATGTAATAATTTCCACATAAATTTTGCAGAACCGGATATAGCAATTTTAGTCTGGAATTTAACAAGAATTTTCTTCTGAAAAAATGTCAAAAGGGCTCTTAGCGTTGCAGTAATAAACATACCGGTTAAAAGAGGCATAATCCATGATGAAACATTTCGTAAAAGTACCTCGTCAATGAAAATCCTTGAAAAAACCGGAATAATTATACCCGGAACTACCAGTGTTATTCCGGCAAGAAATATAAAAAACAGGGTTGAATACGAACCTTTTAATAATTTCAATATAGAAAAAAAAATATTTTCTCTATTTCCTGTTTTTTTAAAATCAGGAGATTTTGTGAATGTTAAAACAACCCCTGTAAATGACTGATCGAACTCTTCTTCTGAAATTACTTTTCTACCGCAGGCCGGGTCATTTAAATAAACTTTATCATTTTTAAAGCCTTCCAGAACAACAAAATGATTAAAGTTCCAGTGAATAATTGCAGGCAAAGTACAATTTTTTAAACCAGCCGGTTCTTTTTTATACCCTTTTCCGATTAACCCGAATTTTTCGGCAGCTTTCAACATATTACTTGCTTTTGAACCGTCTCTTGAAACACCACATTCTACTCTCAATTGCTCAAGTGGAATATAAATGCCATGATATGAAAAAATCATTGCTAATGAAGCAGCACCGCATTCTACTGCTTCCATTTGAAGAGTTGTTTGAACTTTTTTAACCTTTTGTTCACTTTTCATAACCGGTTTTATAACTCCCGAGTATTTGGGGGATTTTTTTAAATTTACTGTTCGTTAAACATTGGAAGTAAAAAAGAAATTGGCCGTTTCTTTGCAACGGTTACTGTTCCGGAACACATAGTCCCTCCCATTATGTCTATAAGCGGCACTCTACCCGATGACCATTTATAACCGGTATGATTATTTTCAGATTCAATCAGATTGATTTTTAATGTAATAACCGGTCCGTCATCAGATAAACGACTCACCATTGCTTCATTTTCAAAAACCTTCATCATACCCTGAAAAGTTGCCGGATAAGAAGACACAAAATCTACAGTACCAGTCATATATCCGTAATCTTCTTTTTTCACCCCGGAAGGTGAAATAAATGCGTTCATTCCGGCTTTTATATTTTTCCCCTCGGATAAAGGAACGTATAAAACGGCAGTAATATCTTTATTATTTCGTAATGATGATCGTTCAATACTTGCAATTGTTTTCCCCTCAAGCAAAAGCCCCCCGCGATTTATCATAACTTCAATAACTTTCCCTGAATAAGGACTTTCAACATTGGATGCACTTTTGAAATCACTTTTAAGTTGAGAAATAAAACGGCCTGTTTCATTAATTAAATCATCAAGAATCTTATCATTCTGTTTTTCATTAGTAAGCATTTTATTTCTTTCAAACATCAGCTCTTTCATACGAACTTCGTATTCAATTGAGGAATTGTTTTTTATTGAATATATACTTTTCTCTTTGAGTTTATAATAAGAGTCAAACAGAGGTTTATTAGCTTCCTTTGTTTTATTTCGTTCTTCTTTTTCGGTAAGAAGTTTTTCCAGTTTTATTTCATTTTCATTAATCGTATACAATAAATCAGGTTTATCAATTACAGCGATAATATCACCCTTTTTAATAACATCATCCGGTTTTATATTAATTTCTTTGATTACTCCGCCGGTACTATGCTGTATGTTAAAAACCCCTTCGGATTTAATCAACATCCCTTTACCCTCAATTTTTACAGGAATTTGTGCAGTTATGCTCCAGAATAGTACAAAAAACAGTAAAATATGAACTCCCGTTAATGATAACCACGCTGCAGGATTTGTTATTTTTAATAGCTGATCAACCTGTTCCGGTGAAGACAGGCGTTCAAGCGAAACTTTTCTGAAGATTGAATCTTTCACATTTTTTCTCCATATTAAAAATTATAATTCATATCTATTCGTTTGTCAACAAAGCTGGTTTATGAGTTACCGGATAGTAAAAACTCAAATTAAATTAATGAGTGAGCACTCATTAATATTTCAATAATTTTTCTATTTGAGACATAGATCTCTGATTATTTCAATACTTTATTTATACTATAAATAAATTTGACATTATTTTAATTAAATTATATTATAAATATATACAATAAATACAAATCAATCAAAAGAGGTTCCGAATGAGAAAGTTTTTAATCATTATTGCAACTATAGTACTATTAATATCCTGTAAATTATCAGGTCCACATATCAACTTTAGAAGTGAAAAAAAACAAATAAAGAAAATTGAGAAAAAAGTGGAAAAAGAAATAAAAAAGAAATTTGAGAAAAAGAAAAAATCCTCACACTAGAGCTTTTTGCAAAAATACTCTTTTTATCTCGAATTTTTGCAAAAAGCTACCTCTAACACAATTATATTGGGTATTGCCGTAAGCATAAAAAAAGTACACTTTTTTTCATCAAGTACTCTTGATTTTTGCAAGAGACTCACTAGTAACCCGAAATTCGATTTACTATGTAACTCCAATAAAAATCTGCTCATTGTTAATATGTCTAAAAAAATATGCAATAACTGAATAAAAAAAATGTC
>MIAY01000004.1 GCA_001829315.1 Spirochaetes bacterium GWE1_32_154
TCATATTAACCCCTTTTGTTGTTTATACTATAAACATTTGTTTTGATAAAGTCTCCGGACTATCATGTCCGGTTCTTTATGGGGTCATTATATTCAACTGCTCGCCGAATGCTCTGTATTCATACAACACATCGATCGTGGTATCTGACTTCGTCACTGCTTTCGTACTGTTCAGGTGGTCGAGGTAGTAGTAATACTTCTCAACGGCTTCCGTGCCGTCAGCTTTCACAACGGTAGTTACTCGTCCTGCCAATAAATCCCCAGACAATACATACCTGTTGATCGTTCCTTTGTCGGTGGTGGTGGCAAGGTTTACCTCAACATCCATCGCAACGGCGATTTGTCCGTGGCGGAGGTAGACGCTAAGTTTACTGTCCGTTTTCTTGATAAACCGGTTACCTATCCACTGATTCCTTGCTGTTCAGCAAGTTCCTCTGATTTATTATGATTGCACTGATTTTTTAATATTATGGTAGAATTTATTCTTTTAAAAGTGATACTACACTACATCCGAAGAATATGGTTATTTCAAAGATCACATCACTGAAAAAATTAAATTTCAGTAGTAACTTTTCTTATTAATGGGGACATACGATCTACCCCTTTTTTACTTACTCTGTTGTTTAGTGAAAATGCCCACATACGCAGTTTTTATTTTTCCTCTCACATTTTTCTTAATAACTTGTAAGCCAGACAAAATAAATATTACAATTGATAATACCCTTTTTCAAGCAATGACTCTAAAACTTTTTGTATTGTTTCGCCATTAATAGCTCCTCCTATAGAATCTATTATACCAATAACTTCGTTAGTTATCATACGTGCTTTCTCATTATCTATATTAATCTTTTCATTATGAAATTTTTGTATAACAATATATTTTGCCTCTTCAAATTCCATTCCATTAACATTGCACACTATTGCCCCCCCGGATAGATTTTCTAGTCGGTCTAACTTTATCTCCTTACTTGTAACTGCTTGTGTTGCACCACCACTTCCAAACTTCGGATTAGTTTCAGTTATGGGCTCTAAATGACTTGACTTCCCCCAGTCTCCTTTTGGGATTTTAAGGTCATCAACAACCTGAAGAGTATCGAATGTACCTCTATATGAGGCATCATGTGGAACCTGTAATTTTCCAGGATTTGGTGTATCTAATTTATCAAATGAAATATAAGTACCTTTATTATTTTCTGGTATTGTCATATTCTTTTTTAAATCATTTAAATATGAAGCATTTGAATCCATATATCTATAACCTGTTGATGGTATTGCATCACCATTTGGTTTTACATAAAAATCAGCCTTTCTTGCCGAACTTCCCGCCTTAGCAACATCATCAACTTTCGTCACTAACCGAGCAGCCTTTATACCCGCACCTGCCCCACCCGGTACTCCCGGAGTCAACAAAGCAGCAGCATCTACTGCTACTCCAACGGCATCTAATACTGCATCTCCCCAGTTACCTTTCGCGACATTACATGCTAGAGATGCAATTCCAACACCTAAACTAAACGCATCCCATCCAGATTCTACAATTAATCCTGTTGGATCTTTAAAATTAAGCGGATTATTCCCGCAATAAACATACCAATTTACGAAATCCGTTCCGCATTACTCATTAAAAAAACCTCATTACGAATGAAAGCTTTCCTTAAAATCCTCAACGATTTTATCTTTATTCTTTAAAATGTAATCTTTAAACTCATCAAAAATTGCTTTACCTTCATTATACGCGTTTTCAAACATCTCACGAAGATTATCTTCACCCATTTCACCATTTGAATCAATATACGCTTTTGTTAAAACACCCACTGCATACGTTGAAGCAAAAGAAATCGATGCCCGAACAATCCATCTGAATGGTAAAACCAGAGAAAGAACATTTGATAACAATCTAGAAATAACATTAAGACCGGCAGCGCCACCTAATAACTTAACAAATTTAACACCGTCTAAATCAAATGAATACAATGTACTTATATTATTAACCATCAATATTTGTAAAGGAGTGGTAAAAAGAATATCTTTAAAAAATGAAAATGGAACAAAAGAAATTGCTGATGTGATAATCGAATAATTAATTAATAACCGGTTATACTCATACTTCATTCTTTCATCATCTGAAAATAAATCAAAATTTAAACCTGTTTCAGAAGAATCTATATTTAGAGCATTCCCTATATCTGATAATGTATTTAATTGTTTGTATGTAATATACTCAGAATCACACAGTTGTTTGGCAAGATTAAAAATCTCATTTCGTTCCTGCTCGTTAGTTTGTTCACACAAACTTAAAATAGTATCAAAAGATGGTCTGTTTTTTATATAACTATCAATTTCATTCAATGTTACATTCTCAATAATTCTTAAAATATAATCCCTTTGTTTTCTTGATAATTTTTCCTCAGTAACAGGGTATAATACAATCTCAATGTTATCAGTTTTCATAAAAAGCTCCCTAATTAATAATTATTTTATTATCCAATACCGTAAATGCAATACTGTTCTTTCCTGACGGCAATCTTTTTTCACTTAAACTTGTTGTAATACTTTTCTCAAAAACCCGTTCTAAATTTCTTACACCTTTTATTCTATCATAGCCTAAATTGAGTATGTAGTCTATAAAATTATCATCAAAAGTTAGTAAGAGATTTCTTTTTGTAAATATTTGATCAGCTCTCGGGATGAGAATATTTTTAATAATCTCCCGGGCTGTTTCTTTTTCAATATAATTAAAATTAACAACCTGATCAATTCGATTAATAAATTCTTTAGAAAAATTATCCTTTAATTTATTATATTCCTTTAATTCAGTTAAATCATTTTTGTTATTATCAAAACCGATCGTACCGGATTGCATTATTATATTTGAAGTCATAATTATCGTACAATTTGAAAAATAAATTGTTTTCCCTGACGTATCATTAATCTTTCCCTCTTCAAAAATACGCAAAAATATTTTTATAACCTCAGGACTTGCTTTATCAATTTCATCCAACAATAAAACACTTGATGGATTGGTCTCCATAAGCTGATTTAAAACCGATACATTATCATGTCCAATATACCCCGGCGGAGAACCGATAAGTTTAGAAATTGAATGAGCCTCTGTATATTCCGACATATTAATTGAAACACATTTATCATAGTTTCCGTATAAATACTTAGCAACTTCACGGGCAATATATGTTTTGCCGACACCTGAAGGACCGGTAAGCAAAATAACACCATCAGGTCTGTTGGTACCAAAATTTAATTTACTCTTGGCTGCTACAATACTGCTTGTGATTTTAGCAATCGGCTCATTCTGTCCGTAACATCGTGTTTTTAAATAATCTTCAAGCCCCATTAGATGCTGATAACGCTCATCTTCAGTGGCAAACACATTATATCCTGTAAAATCAGCTATAACATTTTTAATAATTTCATCATCAACGATCTTCTGATTTCGTAACGCAGTTCTTGACATGGTTTTTTCAAGAATATCAATAGCTTTATCGGGGAAAACTTTATTTTTTAATTCACTGTCAGATAATTCAATAATTAATTTTAAAGATTCATCAGTTATTGATACTTTAAAATGAGACGCCATTTTCTCTCTAAGATTTGACAGGATATCAAAAGTTGCTGTTTTATCAAGTTCATCAATCTGAACTTTAAAAAAACGTCTGTCCAATGCTGAATCTTTTTGAAAAAACTTCAAATACTCATCAACAGTTGTTGCGCCAATACACCGTAAATCACCTTTTGCAAGTGCCGGTTTTAATATATTTGCAGCATCAAGATTGCTGCCCCCGGACTCCCCCGCTCCTAAAATGGTATGAATTTCATCGATAAATAAAATAAGATTTTTATTCTTACTTACTTCCTCAACAATATTTTTTAACCTTTTTTCAAAATCACCTCTAAATGTTGTTCCGGCTACAAGTATACCCATATTAATTTCTAAAATTTCTTTATTCTTAAAAAATTCGGGAACATCACCTGATGCAATTCTTTGAGCTAACCCCTCAACAACTGCCGTTTTACCGACACCGGCTTTTCCAATTAACAATGGATTATTCTTCTTTAAAGAAAAAAGCGTTTCCAGTATCGAATTAATCTCTTTATCACGTCCTAATATTCTGAATAAAGCATTTTCTCTGGCTAATTTTGTAATATTTCTGCCAAATTTCTCGGTAAAAAGCTCTTTACTATTTTCAATATATTCATCTGAAAATAAAATACCGCCTTCACCTTCAGCAACAACTTTTTTGTATTCATCAGGATTTAAATCAGCGTCTGTTAATTCTTCACCAAAAGTTATCTGATCTTTATAATCCCTTTCAAGCCGTTCTTTTTCCTGCAAAGCAAGCTGATATTTCGAATCAATTTCTAATGCTTTATTAAAAACAGTATATGCTTTTCGATATTTACCGGTACTTGAAAATACCAGACCAATATTATAGTAGGAATATTTATAAGAAGGATTTGAAATTAATGATTTTGTATAATAATGAAGAGCGGCATTATATTGTTCTTCTTCAAAATAAATAATACCAAGGTAATTCATTGCCGATGTATAATCAGGATCAACCTTAATCGCTTTATTAAGATATAACTTGGCTTTATCATTCAAATTATTGGCTTTATAAATCTTTGCCATATTAAAATATGGATATTTGTATGTTGAATCATACTTTATGGCTCTAAGAAAAAACTCTTTTGCTCTTTGATAATCATATTTATTCTGATAGTAAATACCCAATTCATTTAATGCCGGTGAGTATTCAGGATTAATCCTTGCTGCTTTTCTAAACCAGTCTTTTGCTTTATCCTGGTTTTTGGGATTAGTCCCTTCTTCAGAAATTGCAAGACCGACATTATAATACGCCCAGAAAGCCGAGCTATCAAGCCAGATTGTTTTCTTATAACATTTTATACTGTTTTTATAATCTTTACCGTCAAAATAAATATTACCGAGCTGATTCCAGATATCAGGATTTTGAGCATTATATTTTAAATACTTTTTTAAATAATCAATTGCTTTTTCAGTATTATTTTGAGCAAGTTCAATCAAAGCCAAACGCTCATAACTCGGATAATGTCGCGGTTCTTTTTTTACAATATCCACATAAATCTTTGTTGCATTATCAATATCTTTATTATAGTAATGAGCATTCGCCTCTTCAAAAAGTGATTCGATTTCATTTTTCATCAATTTACCTCATTTATTTTTTTCCCGTATTGGAAAATCGTTTATAATCAATCGAATATTGCGATATTTTATATTGAATAACACGTTTTGTTGTTCCCAGATAGTCTGCTGCAGCTGTCTGATTTCCCTGTGCATCTTTTAACGCATCAGTAATGAGCTCTATTTCATAGGCTCTTACAAGAGATTCAAACTTACCTCTTTTTTTTCCTCTATTTTCAACAGATTTCATTTGTAAAGAAGGAGGAAGATTATGTGCACTAATAACACCGTCCTGTGTTAATAAACAAGCTCTCTCAATGCAATTTTCCAGTTCACGAACATTACCCGGCCAATGATAAATTGTAAGCATATCAATTGCTGATGTATCAAGTCTGGTTATTACCTTCTCCATTTGGGATGAATATTTTCTAATAAAAAAATCTGATAATAATAAAATATCAGCCCCTCTTTCACGTAAAGGTGGCAGAAATAATTGAAACACATTAAGCCGGTAATATAAATCAGATCGGAATGTACCTTTTGCCAACTCTTCTTCAAGATTTCTATTTGTTGCAGCTATTACACGAACATCAACTTTAATATTCTGATTATCCCCAACTTTGGTAATCTCGCGTTCCTGTAATGCACGTAATAATTTTACCTGTAATATTTGCGGTAATTCACCAATTTCATCAAGAAATATAGTCCCGCCGTCAGCAGCTTGAAACTTACCTATTCTGTCTGTTATTGCACCGGTGAATGAACCTTTTTTATGACCAAATAATTCTGATTCAATTAACCCCTCAGGTATTGCACCACAATTTATAGTAATAAACGGTTTATCACTTCGATGTGATAACTTATGAATCTCCTTAGCTACCATTTCCTTACCGGTACCGGTTTCACCCGTTATCAAAACAGAAACATTACTATTGGCAATTAAAGAAATTTGATGTGCTAATTCACGCATTGGTCTTGAATTACCAATTATAGTACTGATTTTCCCGGGTATATTTAACAGACTTTTTAAATTTATATTCTCTGATACCAGAATCTTTCTATTCACCGATTCAGAAATTAAATTTGCAATATTTGAAAGATAAAATATTTCGTGTGATAAATCTCCATTTTCTGAAGACAAAACTTCACGATCAACTGACAACGCTCCGATTGTGGCATTACAATACTGAATAGGAACACAAATAAAAGCTAATTCTTCACGATTTAAATTTCTTCGGATACCGGTTTTATCAAGAAAAATTGGTGATTGATTTAATCGTGGTATGGCAATTGGTTTACCTGTACGAACAACTTCACCGGTTATCCCTTCGCCGGGTGAAAATTTAACTTCATCCTCAGAATCGTCAAATCCTAATATTTCATGATGTATTTCTTCAAGTTCTTTATAATAGACAGAAATAATTCCCCTCTTTAATCCGGCAATTTCAGATAAAAGATTAAGAATTTTTTTCAACGTTACATTAATATCATCATTCTGAATAATTAAAGTATTAATTGTATGAAGACAAAATAATTCATCGTAGCTAAGTTTTTTTATTGGTTCAATCATAACGAACTCTATATCAAATATTCAACTTTTCATCAAGTACTTTTGATACATAAAAGTATTACAAATTAAGTTAAGATTTTTTATATAAATTCGATAATTTTATTATGTTGGAGTTCAGGAACAATATAAATAACATATTTGTATTATGATGGGGCTCAATTGTTTGTTAAATTTGTATATAGAGGTAGAATATGATACGAGGAATTCACACAAGTGCTGCCGGTATGGCTGCAGTTTCATCAAAATTGGACATAATATCCAATAATCTTGCCAATGTTGACTTAACAGGATATAAAAACGATATAGCAGTTATGAAATCTTTTCCTGATATAATGTTAAGAAGAAATTTCGATGATGGCCTCATGGCTTTTCCTCTTGGAAGTTACGACACCATGCCTGTTGTCGGTAAACTGGGTACCGGTGTTGAACTCAATGAGTCGTATACCGTTTTTGACCAGGGGTCTCTTAAAGAATCTCATAATGATTTTGATTTAGCATTAGAAGGTAAAGGATTTATTGCTGTTCAAACAGAAAAGGGTGAACGATATACTAGAAACGGATCATTCACAATCAATAAAGAAGGTTTTCTGGTTACAAGCGAAGGATACAATGTTCTTTCAGAAACCGGACCGATAAAAATAAAGGAAAATAACTTTGTTATCGATAAAGAAGGAAATATTTTCGTTAATAAAGAATACGAATCTGATCCTGAGAGACTGGTACAACGAAATGAAAATGAATGGAAAGAAAAAGAATTTATCGGACGGCTGAAAGTTGTTCGTTTTGACAGAGAACGGGAACTAAGAAGAGAGGGGTCTTCATTTTATTTTGAAAATGAATTTACCGGAGCGCATAGAATTGCAGAGGGTAATGAGAGACCCACTATACTGCAGGGTTTTAAAGAATCATCAACTGTAAATGTTGTCAGTGAAATGGTTCAAATGATTGAAGTTCAAAGACTCTATGAGGCAAATCAAAAGGCAATTCAAAACCATGATCAATTACTTGGTAAAGTAATCAATCAAGCCGGTGTTGCCCGATAATTAAATAAAATAATTTCGTTAGCCTTAAACAATAATACTCCTTTTGTTTGAGGCTCTTATAATGCAGAATATTTTTTTAGCATCTTCATCGCAATTTCTTTTGTCTTTTGTATATGTGAAGTTAATGTATCAAACTCATTACGTATTACAAAATCTTTTACTATCAACTTAGCCCCCATTCCGACACAACAGACACCTGATTTATACCACTCTTCCAATGATCCTTCAGTCGGTAAAACACCACCGGTAGGCATCAGGGATAAATGAGGAACCGGCGCAAGAATATCTTTTACAAATGAAGCACCACCAATTTGAGCTCCCGGAAATAATTTTATTATTTCACTGCCATATTTATTTGCCTGTTGAATCTCTGTCATAGTTGCCGCACCGGGAATATAAGGAATCATTCTCATGTTGCAAAGAAATGCTGTTTTCTTATCAAATGACGGGCTGACAACAAAAGAAGCACCATTATTTATATATAATCCTGCAGTTTCGCTATCGAGGACTGAACCAATACCTAATACAATATGAGGATATTTTGTTCGTATATATTTTTCGCATTCTATAAAAACAAGATATGCTAAATCGCCTCTATTAGTAAATTCTATAACATCTATGCCTGCATTAGCACAGGAATCAATAATCTTTAATGCAGTAGCAACATCCTCTTCATAAAAAAGCGGAATTACTCCCGAATTATATATTTTTGATACGACAGTAAACCTTTTAAATCGAGCCATTATACATTCCTTACTTTAATTAACTATTATATAATAAGTATAGGACACTTCTAAAAACCTGATATTTAAAAATGCCCTATAGTTTCTTTTAAAAAAGCCAGATATCTGAAAACTTCTTTATAAAATCGCTTTTTGAAAAATCATCTGATGCTTTTGATACATATTCAACCACCAGTGTTATTGTCTCTGCGAGACTTATACCAAGTTTTTTTGAGTATTCTTTTATTTTTTTTAAATAGTCTTCAAGCTTTTTAGAATCAATATTTTTTATTTCATTTGCTATATCTTTTGAATATTTCTTTATTTCATTTTTCCAGCTTGCTCTTTTTAAATCAGTCAGAAATTCTTCAGTTACCGGTTTACCTGTAGTAGAAATAAAATCAGATACATCTTTACCGGATTCTTTGACCAGAGACTTGAAATTTTCTATATTTTCTTCAATATCGCCACTTAAATACTCTGATTCAATTTTAGAAAGCTCTTTTTTTGCTTTATCAGTATTTTCTTTAACCATATCAGTAGACATGCAGGATAGAAAAATAAAAAATAGCGGTATAATCATAAATTTTCTCATTTATATCCTCCCGGATAGAAAAAATATAATCTAAAATTGAATATTTATCAAGGATCTTACATAAATGTTTTTTTCATACAAATCCCGGAACGATTATCTGTTTACACTATTCATTCTATTAATAAGCTGTAATAAAGACCCTTTTTTAGAATCGTGACCAATTCTTAAATTTGAAACAACAACTCTATTGATTACCCGTAAAACATCCTTTGATTGTATATTTTCCTTGTAACCCCAGACAGCATGTATTACAAATATATCTTTATTAATTGAACCAAGATACAAAACAATATGTCCCGGTCGTCTTAAAAAAGTAATACCCGGTATAGCCTCGTTTTTAATCAATAAAAACTTATCTTCATCAGATAACTCTTTTTTCATTGCAGGATTCACCGTACCGACTAATGACTGACTTGACGAATTTCGTGGTAAAAATATACCAAAACAGGCAAATATTTCACAAAAATATTGAGAACAATCCTGTTCACCAAACATCCCGCCCCAACCGTACGGAGAATTTAAAAGTTTAAATGCCTGATTAATACTATTTCGTTGAGTATAGTCAATAAAACCTTTATTCACACTCATTGTATTAATATAACCGTCTCTCATTACAAGTCTGCCATTTTCATCTGCAAACGGAACCATAATTTTAACCGATTTACTATTCACTTTATCATTGTGCAGATAAAAAATAGAACCCATTCTTGTATAATTAATATACCGTAAGCAATTTGAATCCGCATACATATCAGTTTTTCCGTCAGTTACAACAACAAAATCTTTTGATAAAATCTGTTTTAATTCATCCTCTGAACAAATAGCGATATTTGATTTTTTTGTCCATGCCGATACATTGTGCGTTTTAACAAACACCCATTCAGCATCGTTTGAATAATGAACAACAACTCCCGGAGTGCCGATATTAATTCGTGAAGCTTGAATTGCATCAAAGAAGAGTTCTTTTTTTACATCAGTTAACTGTTCCTGATATGGTATAATTCTCAAATCGGAATTATTAATAAAAAAGCAATATTCAACATTATATTTCATATTAATTGAATTAGAAAGTATTTCAATTTCATCTGAAAATGATTTTTCAATTTTCTTGCCGTTTGTATGATACAATTTTGTTGAACGAATAAATTGTATAGAGTTATCAAGTGTTCTTTTAAGATTAATCAGATCACCGGAATTATCATTATCAAAAATATTCGACATAAATACACCGGCTTTTTCTGTATCATTATTAAAAAGAGCGATTTGATTTGCATCCATTATAATCGAATCTGGTTCATCAATCTGTGAAACCCAATATCCGGGTGTTTTCATTTCAATACCTGTACCGGGGATTTCTGTATTTGCAGTATAATACATGACTTCATGACTTGATAAACATCCTGAACATACAAAAATTATTAAAAACAGAATTTGTTTTTTTAAAAGATTTTTTTTCATAGTAACACCATTATTTTTTTTAATAAAAAGATTTTAATCAGTGAGAATGTGAAAATAAACTATATACTTCATTAGTTAAAAAGTCAAATTGAGAATTTACTCAATGATGAGGGTCTTGCTCATCCACCCCATTCAAAAGGACTGCACGAATGTGCAACTCATTTGCTGGGACACGGGCTGTTTTCGTTTTCTGCCGTCAATACTCGGTCACAAGTCCATTGAAACGACAACAGGATATACCGGAAGAATAATAAACTCTCTGAAAAGGATGTATAAATCGAACTATCCCAGAGAATATAGTATTTATTCAGAGGATTGATTTTTTTGTTGTAAAAGCGGTTAATTGTTGTATAATGGGATAGTTGGAAGAGTGGTCTTTGAAATGGATTTTTTTGATTTTGGTTACGCGGAATGGATGGTGTAAATTGGTATGGGTACTGCGGCGGGAATCCGGTTGGGGTTTGGAAATAGTTTTAATTAATGGTGGAACTATTCCAGAAACTTATTTAAAAGACAAACAAATAAAAAATATATCAGAAAAAACAGATAAATTAATTCTAATTACCCATGATAAAGATTATATTAAATACGATCAAACAGGAGAAAAAAACTCAAAATCTTTATTAGATAGAAAAAATAATAAAGATAGAAAATATTTACCTGATAATTTTATACACATTAGAATAGATGATTCACATGAAAATAAATGGAGTGACGAAGCATTAGATTTCGTATTAACTTATTGGAATGAATTAAAAAAGAAGGATGTACAAGAAATTAAATTTGATTCTAATGATATTGACTTAATAAATCAAAAAGAAAAATATAATAGTTCCACATCCTCGACTTCTGGATCAAATTTTGATTCAGTAGAGAGTCATGGAAACACTTCACCTGAAGCTGCATTAACCCCCTAAAGTCAAGACTTTTTTTATAAAAAAATCCGGACATTATGCTATATTTTCTTCTTTAAAATCAGCTGGATTTTCATATTTC
>MIAY01000005.1 GCA_001829315.1 Spirochaetes bacterium GWE1_32_154
AGTATGATATGGAAATTAACTCTCATACGCCGGAGATGTTGGAAAAATATTCAGATAGTGTATTAAAACTTTGTCTTGAAAATAGAGTAATGTAGCAAGGTTCAGAAATATTCAATATTCATAATCAATTTAATTTTAGAACAAACGCGAAGTTTACATTTTTTATATATTGTATAAATCCGTTTGCTTCATTTAGATTGATGCTTATTGTATAGTTATGAAGATAATATTTGTGATTAATTATTATTTTTATGGTTTGGTGTTGATTAATTATTTATTGTAGATTATAGTATGTAATGTAAAGCGAAATGCAAATATGGCAGGGTTTTATCGGCAAGATTTTGTTATAAAAAAATATATTATAAAAATTGGAGGCTAATATGTCAGAAGAAAGAAAAATACCAATAATTAATGATGATATTGATTTCTTTTCTTATGGGATTAGGTGTGATAATGAAGAAATAAAAAAGGAAGATGCTCAAAATTATGTTAAATTAGATTTTAATGGGTTTTGTGGTCAATTAGGAACTAAAGTATATTTAGTAAACAATCATCCAAAAAAATCAATATCAGTTTTAATTAAAATTCAGTTTATGTATGAAAATAGACTTTGTGAGAATTATACGACTATTAAGGTTTATCCAACTCAAAAAAAAGAAATAGGATGTACTATTCCTGGTCCCAGTATTAGTCAAAAATTTATATATTCTATAGTTTCAGCAGAATATAGTAAAGAATAAAAATTTCTTAAATAAACAAAGTTCTGTCGATAACCTACTGGATTCTTTGCGATGTTACCCTCAAGAATTAAACTGATGAAAAATCAGTGAATACACATGAAAAATTTGATTCGAGAAAATCAGGTAACATCGCAAAGAATTTGTTGACCTAATATATAATGGAATTTCATTAGCATTTTGGGTTTTTTTGCACATGGCCACGAAAAGTTCCAATCCATTTATGCTAATATAACGCTTTTGGCATTCATATATTTTTGATATAGTTATTCTGAAAATTTCACCCTTGATTTTTCCATATAATAATAGTAAACTGTATATATAATGAAGAAAGCAAGGTCAATATGGGTGTTCACGATAAGAGATACAAGAAAATATTTAGTAATCCGCTTGTAATGGAACGATTTTTGAAATCTTTTGTACATGAAGATTTTATTGCAAAGCTTGATTTTTCAAGTATGCAGAAGATTGATAAGGAATATGTCTCTGATGAATATGTTGAAACCGAATCAGACATTGTATATAAAATAAACTTTGAAGGTAAAGAAATATACATATTTGTTTTACTGGAATTTCAGAGTACTGTCGATAAGTTGATGTGTTTCAGGTTTATGAATTATATAAGTTCTCTTTACTTGGATTTTAATAAACCGGATACAAAATCAAAACATCCGGCGGTATTTCCATTATTGCTCTATAGTGGAGATAATAAATGGAAGTATAGTAATGAAATTGCTGATTTAATAGAGGATACGATACCGGGTGATTACATTCCTCATTTAAAATATTATCCTGTGCTCGTTAATTCTTACGCCAAGGAAAAACTCAAGGATATACACAACGTAATATCGGCAATGTTTTATGTTGAGAACTCTGATCCTGATGAACTTTTAAAAGAAGTTGATATATTACTGGACTTGATTAAAGAAGAAAATACGGAAGTATTGAATGCTTTTGCATCATGGGTTAATAGTTATCTTTCGTATCTTGGCAATGATGATAAAGAAGAAATACAGGATAAAATAGAAGATTTACAGGGGGTAAAAACTATGTTTGAGACTCGATTAAAAGAATATGGTGGAAAATTAAAGAAAGAGAGAAATAAAGAGATAGCTATTAAAATGCTAAATAAAAATTATCCTATTGAAGAAATATCTGAGATGACAGGTCTTTCAATTGGAGAAATCAAGAGTTTGAAAGTACCGCAAAAAGTGTAAGTTTATGGTATACGGCAACGATTCGTGTAAAAAACCGCTATTTTGCGATATTTGTTGGTAGATACCCAACTTCCAATAATTAAAATTATGTCTACCAATATGTGGTAGGAGTAGTAACTCCCCTCATGTATGTGCGTTATGTTATATTTTTATGAATAATTACGCTTTTTGCGGAACTTTTAAGGATCTGATTTCTTCTATAGAGAGTTCAGTTATGTCAGATATTTCTTCAATAGCATAATTTTTCTTAAGCATATTTATTGCTGTATTTTCTTTTTCTTTTCTTTGTGTAATCCTCTCAAAACTTGTTACATAAGCCACTGGTTTACCCTCCATTTTATCAACTTCTTCCTTAATCTTTTCCTCATAAACAATAGGTAATGCTATTATCCAATCTATAAATCGTAAAACTGATAAAATGCCATCCTTCGTGTATCCTTTTTTTAACAACATCTTCATTAAGTTTAACTTAACATTATATTTCTCTTCATTATCTTTTGCTGTATGACCTTCTAATGTTGCTAACACAACCATAGCCATCGGATTATCAGAGGTTTCAAGTTCTTCTAATCTATTTCTATAGTCAGTAATTTTAACAACAGGAAATTCCATTAAAGACCGAAATCCCCACCGCTTTATTTCATACCTATCCGGTTTATATTCTGGGTCATTGTCAGATAGTATTGCAAAGCTCACAACTTCCTTGTCGTATTTATCATAAATCCTGTAATTGTATGTATACATCCTCTTCATAAAGTTCTTATCATTATATCCCTGAACTTCTATGTGAATATATACCCACTCTGTATTTCCGTCTAACAGATAAACTTCCACAAGTTCATCTACTCTTTTATTACCGGTTTCATGGTCTTTTTCTATTTTACTCAGTTCTTTATTAAGAAACTTAAAGCCCTTACTCCAGTCAATATCAGTAAAAGCATCTGGGTAGAAGAATTTAATAAAATCCGGGAAAATGCCTTCTATAACATCTTTCCAGGCTGAGTCATAATCGTTTAAATGGGTGTCTTGCTTTTTACTCATAGTTAATAGTACTATTATATTGGGGAAAAATCAAGGGGTTTAATTTATGATACGATATGTGTGCACAAAATAGTGGCATACTTATGAAATAATGATATAGTCCATAAAAAATTCGGATTACGTAATGAAAAAAACATACTCTACAGAATATAAACTACTTTATAAGTTAAAAATGCTTTCTGACGATGAGACACGCCACATACCAAGATCAACTCAACACTATTTTAACAACTATGATTTTTCAAAAGTCTATGGACAAAATTATCTTAATTGCAATCCAGAAGCAATACAAGCTGTGATTTTTTCTAAATCGCTTCAGCGTATTTGCATTGCATATCAATATATTCACAAATCTATTTATTCTATAACATCAAAATACAAGGTTGATTTTAAAAAGTACTATGAGTCCGGAAGAGTAAAGAAAAAAGTAATATCAATTATAGAAAAAACAAAATCAGTATTCGGATTTGAGCAGATGCTGAAAGTATTCCATATTTCAAAAAATACTTTTTACCGATGGAAAGATCAGAAGAAGTGTTCTGACTCACCATTAAAAAAGTGTTTCAGAAAATATCCGAATCAACTTACCTCAAAAGAAGTTTATTCGATAAGAAATCTCTTTGATGATCCTAAAACCAGATACTGGCCTCTTGCTTCTGTCTATTACGATGCTTTCAGGAAAAAAATTATTTCTTTCAAACTAAGAACTTTTTACAAGTATGCTCATATTCTTGGTATATCACGACCATTACCGCCATCAAGAAGATGCAAAAACAGAACAGGTATCAGAACTGATGCTCCAAATAAACTTTTGCATTCTGATTTAACAATCTTTAAAACTATGGATAACATAAAAGTATATATCTACATTGTCATGGATAATTTTTCAAGAAAGATTTTAGCATACCGTGCTTCACTATCATACTCCGCAAATCTTGCTTTTAATTGTCTGAAAGAAGCTTATGAAAATCATATACTACCAAATCAGCCTGACTGGGATGTAGAACTTATGGTTGACGGGGGTTCTGAGGTAAACAATGCTACTATTGACTCATACATTAAAACGATTTCAGTAAAAAAGATTATTGCTCAACAGGACGTGTCCTTTTCAAACTCTATGATTGAAGCGGTCAACAAAATCATGAAATATAATTATCTTTTTCGTGAGAAGATTCCTGATTTTGAATCCTGTTCTAAGTATCTTGAAAAGTTTATCCCGGATTACAATGAAAGACCTCATTGTTCACTTCAAGGATTAACACCAAATGAAGCTTATTCAGGCGTTAATCTAAACCTTCAAGAAATTAGCGAACAGGTGAGGTCTGCCCGGGCAGTAAGAATTCTTGAAAACCGGCAGTATTTTTGTCCAACTCATTTAAATAAGGAGGTATAAAACTATGAATGTCAAAGATCATACTGGTAATCAATTTCTATTTCCTATGCGCCTACTATTTTTCTTTAAAATTCTACCTATAGTTTTATATGAGGTGCTCTGTCCAAATATTTGGACAAAGTTTTCCCAATTTATCGTGCAAGTGGCACGGCGTTATATATGAGATTCTACTGTCACAAAACAATATATCAGTAATATAACCACTTTCAAATTATTTCGACCAAACAATTATGGTCGGAAAAACAGTAATATTCGAAATAATTTGAAAGTTATTCCGGAAAACCTAGTGCGGAATATAAGCCCATACCAATGAACTGTTAACCTAAAAATGTTTAATTCCTAACCAACCCAGCCCCCGCATACGTTCGCAATTAGCTGATGTTGTCCAAGGATGGACAATTTTAGCTAATTGTGAGGTATGCGACCCGAATCGACGTCACGATGACGGAGATCGGGTTAGGTGATTACAAACCGACGAACTACCCGAAGGCAAACCATCTATTCTTCTTCTCTACAACAAAACAATCCCTATGCTTTACCAGTAAATCATACGTTGCTCTCATTTTAACATCAAGATAGTAGGTATCCGAAAATCCGTTATTCTCAATATATTGAAAATATGTAATATATTCCACACCATAACAGTCATATAAATCAGAAAGAGTTATAGTTTTCATAAAATATGTATCAGAGATAGTTGCTAAATATGCATACATTTCTTTAAGTTCTATACTATTCATTTACTTTTTCGGTTCCTCTTTTACTTCTTCAAGATAGGCATCAAAACACCAGCCTTCTTCACCTTGAGTGGTTCTGACTTTTAGCCAGGTACCTGATACTTTATTAACAAATGTCTTTTCACCTAAATCTATAATTTCAACTTTAGTGTTTTTCTTCATTAATAATATAACTTTTGAACTCACATCTGGAGTTTCTCTTAATCGTAAATTATCAACACTTACCATTTTTATAATAGGAGTATTTGGTCCGCCTATCCTATAATATGGATGCTCATATCCATAAAAATCTAGTATTCCAATTGAATCAAACCAATCCATTTTTTCAAATACGATTGTATTCTTATCGATAATTTTTATTTTAGTTGAATAAGTTAAACCATCACGAAATAAAATTTTGATATTTATAAAATCATAATTAAAAATAACATCCTCTATTGGATACAAACCATAACTAGTTACGAATACTTTTTTATCTAAATCAAATTCAATTGAACTATTTGCAACACTTCTTGATATTCCCCAAGTATATTTAATGTATGAATCTCCGAGTACTTTACGATTAAACCAGACTCCATCTAAAATATTTACATCATTAGCAAGCAAAGTTGTTGCATTAATAAAAATAAAAATAAGGGTTTTAATTATTTTCA
Organism: Spirochaetes bacterium GWE1_32_154; assembly: GCA_001829315.1. Classification (GTDB taxonomy): domain Bacteria; phylum Spirochaetota; class GWE2-31-10; order GWE2-31-10; family GWE2-31-10; genus GWE2-31-10. The sequence continues at coordinate 5,779 of MIAY01000005.1, forward strand.
ACATGATTCTCCTTTTATTTAGAATGTATATATACTGGGCGTATAGAATCTTCGCTGGTTATTGGAACATTTGGAGATGGATCAAAAATCATATTTCCAGATGAATTACCTTCTCGAAAATGTCGACCTCCTAAAGCAACTGCATTAGTGTTGCCTATTAGAATAGTATAGGACGGCTCTTTCCCATTAGCACCATAACCTACAGTAGCGTAATGATTTGTATCTCCTAGAGTTTCTAACGCCTTATTTATCACTGTATCAGCATTATTAACACTTAGATTAATAGCATTAACTGATGATGTATCATTCGTAAGAGCTGGATCTTTATTTGTTGTCAATGTTTCCCTTAAATTGTTTATTTGATCAGCAGTAAGGTTTTTTCCAGTAAAGTCTTCCGCAATAGCCATTAAACTACGAAGATTACATCCGGTATCATGCATTTTGGTATTATTTAAATTCAAGCTCGGATCTGTTTGTAAAAGTTTGTTCAAAAGTTCTTTTTCGTTATTTGCTGTACTTTCAATAGGCGTTAATTTATCAGGTAAAATATTTCCACCTTTATAACTCCACACTCCATTATTATCAGGAGTACCATTATTTATATAGTTTTTCCCATTATAAGCATCATTAGTATCATTTCTTGTTGCTCTATAACTCATATCGGTATCGTTCGTAGATTTACCATTTGAATCTGACTGCCTATCTCCTGAGTTTCTATCAGAAGGTAAACTGTCTCCGCCAGGTGTTTTGGTCTTTCCATTTTCATCTCTGTAATTGCTTCCATTGTAGTCTTCAGAGTTTAACCCACTCGGATCCACCATCCCAACCGGATTCCCGCCACAGTAAGAATACCAATTTACGCCATCACGTGCTGGATCTTCACTAATAAACGCACCAATCTCAGGCATAAGCCATCTTTGTTGAGCATAAACTAAACCGGTCGACAGATCAGTCTCATGGAGTGCAAAAGTCTTTAATGGGAGATACTCATGAGTGTAGTCCTCTGTTAGTAATTCGCCATATGGGGTATAAGATCCTTCCCATAACTTGACACATCCATCTGTCCCATTTTTAGTAACTAATCGAACACTTCCACGAGTATCCCTATGATAATCATACACATTCGATTTAAGCTTACTACATTCTTTTATAACACTAATTTCATGATTTGTCAAATCCTGTGATATATCAGTAGCCCATTTTATAGTTATTTTGTCTGTAAAATTTATGCTTGAATCAAACAATTCACCTAACGCTTGACCATCGATCGTTATAGGAATTTGTTGATTCATAACTCCACGTTCAGCACCAAAATTTGACCCATTATACGATGACATACCACTCGTATAAGTACTGTCGTTATTACCAAATGATTGATTTGCGCTCTCAAAATTTGCGGTTACAGCACCTGATGAACTCAAATAATTCAATAAATAACGAGTTTTACCATTCTTTTCCTTAACTCCCTGATACCCGAATGGAGTGCGGTAATATACCACCTCCTTTATCAGTGTACTCTCGTCAGGATTGATTTTCTGATAAACCAATAATCCTGCTGTGTTATAGTAATTCTCCTCTACAAGTTTAAACTTATTTGCAACGTATTCATAATCGTCTGATATTAATACGAACTGACTCCCTAATTCTTTTATTTTATAATAATTTCGATATACTTTCCATAATCTTCCATCAAGATTATATCGATAAATCCATGTTCCATCACTATCAGCTTTAACGACCATTCGACCCATATTATCATAAGCGATATATCCGCCCGGAATACTTGTTATTCTATTTTTTACACTACTATAATTGGGAGATTGATTATCTCCACGAGTATTAATATTATTCGCAGTATCATAACAAATAGTATCTTCCGATTTAGATGCTAATGTATATACTTTTACAACTGTCTTGATGTCACCAAGAATATCTTTTGTTTCATCAAATTTAATTTTGTCATTATATATTGCTTTATATCGTACATCGTATGTTACATCATCCTCATCGTTTGTGTTATCCGTAAGATTTGCAAAATTATCCTCCACAAATTTTTCTGGATTAAACTCATCTCGATAGAAATGTATTTTTAATTCCTTAACGTTATCTATAGGGTCATTAAAAATAATATTACTAAATCCATTTTTACTTTCAATAGTAAAATCGTTAATTTCAGTAGAATTAGTATCAGCACTTTCCTTATAACTTAGACTAAACATACCTTTTACAAGAATATTTGATCCTTCAGCATTCTTTATTGCCACAATCTTAACGTTATTGATTGTTTCTTTATATATAATGATTAAACTTTGTGCATCCTGATTGATAACACGCTCATTTACAGTCTCCAAAAGCGTATATTGATTATCTGTTGTTTTCTCTATCGGTGTCTCATGTAACCAAAGTCTATTATCTCGTAAGGATTCTGATATTTTTTTGCTATAATCATTACTGATAATATTTCTTTCCTGCTCAAAACCGCCAGCATTTTTATAATGCTGCCCAAAAACTGTATATGAAGTCAAGCGATTTATACTATCAAAAGAATATGAATTGCTATATGCAGTAGCATTGGGTGTACTAATAATGCTCTCCTTTATTAGATTATCTGTTCCTTTTGTATCATACTCATTCTGTAAGGAAAATTGTTCTACTAATTTGTCATTAAAAACATTATATTTAGATACTCTATTCAAATTATCATAGATAAATGTTGACTTTTCTCCTATAACGGAACTCATACTCGTTATATTTCCATTCTTATACTTAACACTATACAAATAATCCGTTAGGGAAGCTCCAATTGATGTTAACCTGCCAAATGTATCTCTATTGTAAGCTATATACCCATTTGTACCTGGAAGTTTCAAATAGTCGTTCCCAATAGCGACACCAGCTGTTAGATTGTAATCATGCTTATATTCTGTAGTATAGCCTAAATCTTGAATTGATGCATCTCCGAGTGTTGCACTTGAAGTATATTGATATAATGCTCCACCGTAATCATATGCATAATCTTCAGTAATAGAGAAACCATCAAAATCTGATTCACCTTCTATCTTTTTTAATCTCCCCGAATTTAAAGCATCATAAGTATATGACTGTGTCGAATATTTAGTATCCAAACCTGTCGTTATTTTCTTAGAGTCTGGCAATAGGAACTGGTCATAACTTAATGTTTCAATTCGACCGTCTGGATACGTTATATTCGTTGGCAAATTAAGAATGTTATATTGATATGATGTTTTATTATCATTATTATATTCCTCTTTTAAATTCCCCCATGAGTCATATTCATTCCTACGGATAAGATTATTCTCAACTCCAGTATAATATCCTAATAATTTGCCTTGTGCATTATATTTATATGATGAAGATTGAAGGACTAAATTTTCAATCTTGACCGTTTGTGACAAAAGTTGTTTCGTTACACTTTCATACGTATAATGTTCCACCGCTCCGGTTTTTAGAGTTTTTTGTTGTAGTGTACCATCATCATTATATTCATATGTTTCTTTCAACGATAAAGAATCTCTAATTTCTTTTACCTGTCCTGCTTCTGTATACGAATACAGATACTTATTATTCGGTTGATTCAATAACGCACTAACAATAGGGAACCCATCTGCTTCGAGCTTGAGCTCTGTAAACATTTGATTTTCTACTACTTTACTTGGTAATATTTTTGCCTGAACTAAACCATTTTTAAAATATGCAGTAACATTCCCTGTATAATCGCCTACTGTCCCTGAACGAGTAATTATCTTTCGATTTAACTCGTCATACCAGTAATTGGTTACTCCTCCACGCTTATTAACTATTGCTATCAAATTACCATTTTTATCATATGATGCGGTTTCTTTTTCTCCCGTCGAATATTTAACCGATATTAATTCTCCATATAAATTATAATTATATTCCGTACAATACTTAACAGTATTTGAGCTTTTTAACACATATTTACCTTCAGCATTTTTTTCTATTGCTTCAGAAGTATATGATTTAACAACACGGCCCATTCCATCATACTCATAATAATTTCCTAAATACTCTGATTTTGTCTCATTATTTGCATTAACGGAACTTTCTTGAATGTCCGCAACAACCCTATTACTATTATCGTATTGATATCTCTTCTTTATATTAATTACCTTCGTTCCATTGCTAACCGTTGGATATGTAACTAATATAAGATTAGTATTCTGATCATATTGCATAGCTGTCTGACGATTAAGATTTATGGTATCACTTGTATTATCTGAATTAGCTATTAAATTCCCGGCAGCATCATATGAATAAAATTGATAATATTTTGCTGTATCAGGATATGTTGTTACCTTCTTGGTTACCATGTCCATATAATTATATAAAAATTCTTCTTGTAATGCCCCCTTGGCAGGTACAATTGATTCTGAATATTCATTATAATCTATTTCAGGATATATCGTTTTTATCAGTCGTCCTATACTATCATAATTAAATGAGGTGATATATGTATCCTTGCTCTTTATTAAAACATACAACCCATCTTTTTCTTCAAAAGATAATCCTGAAATAACTTTTTCTGGCTTACCGAGTGAATTATATAATGTCAATTCTCCATAATTCTTAGTTGTTTCAGCTATATTATTCCCTTGAATATCTTCAAATGAATCTTTATAAATTTCAACATCATTATCAATTGATTCAACTATTCGTTTTCTTAGTGCAGTAATTTTATTAGTAATACCAAAGTCTGAAATATCAATTGTTACATATTTATATGAATATTTCTTTTCATGTTCTAATGGATCTTTTATATTATCAATTCGCTGTTTATTATTATAAGTATAATAATACTGTTTTGATTTAAAATCAGATGAAGATAACTTTCGATTCAATTCATCATATGAAAAGTCTTGTGATTTGTATTCATTTTCTGATTTGTAATAAGTAATTTTGTTTATTTTATTATCAAAATAATCAATTTTCTCTTTTTTTAGTGCGATATCACCATGCTTTATTGTTCGAATATAATTATTGTTTGTATCATCAAAATCATATTCTATGTTGGTACTATTATCTATAGTAATTTTTTTATTTCGTCCAAGAAAATCATACTCAAAATTAATTTTATACTTTTTATCATCGGTGACATCCATCAGTAAATCGGTTCCTTCTAAATAAGAATAACCCCTTATGAAGTATTTCTTCGCATCTGCTATATTGTTTTCAACTATTGACAATTCATCAAGCGGGGAATTATATTTAATGGTACTATTTTCATATCTATATTTTAGTATCGATTGATTGGACTTTGTTTCTCCATACCTTGAAATTGATTCTAATTTATTATTTGTATTATAGACGTATTCTTCCGTTTTCAGTATTTGATCATTATCAAATACTTTCTTCATACTAAGTTGATAGTTTTTAATTTCAGGTTTTAATGTATATACGTATTCCTCTTTATTGCTTTGATTGACTCCATATTTGGTTGTTATAGTCTTCGGAAGTGACAAGCAATTATATTCATCATTTTTATATGTATTCTTAAAGTAAATTATATCTTTTTTTTCAAGCTCATTTTCACTATTATCACCAAAAATTATTTTTTTACTTGTTTGTATATTTCTTCCATAACTATCATACATATAATTAACTACTATTTTCTCATTCATCTTTTCGTACTCGTACTCTAATGGCAATCTTCGATGGATCATGTTTTTAATTTTTCCATATTTACCATTCTTTTCTTCTATCGAAAGAAAAATAACATTACTGTCTCTTTCAGAAACCTGCCCTGTATACGAATTTCCAACCTCATCAGATCCTTTTTTTATAATAGATATATAAATATTTATTTTCTCAGTTTCTATAAATTTAAATTTTTCAGAACTATACTGAATAAACCCACTATATGGATCATTAATGTTCAAATCTGAAATTGAAGCAAAATCCTTATCTAATATGATAGTTCTAAGATCATTTAAATAGCGATATGTTCTCTTTGAAACATTATCTTCTATGCTGATAATTCCCAAAGAACTTGAACTTGGAGCACTTATTTCGCCTAATATTTGGTCTGTTTGTACTTTATTAGTATAAAATAATGTATAAACGAATTTGTTTGGATCTTTCTTAATTTGAATTGAATCACCATTTTCGAGTTCAATAACTTTCTTTTCAAATGTATTTTTTTCTGAGTCCGAATCGTCATTAAATGGGGTCTTGTATATTTCAATTTCTTCTGTTTTACCATAATACTCAAAATTATCTTTGAATAAATACGGGGCTTCATGTGAAGCTTTCATCCCAAAATCATTAAATTCTTTAATTTCTGATTTTATTATTATATTATCTTTATTTCGAGTAGCTATTTCACAACCTCTAAATATACTTGATGGTAATTTCTTTTCATATCTATAATTATATTTTATATCACTTAATAAGTCTCTCTTATTATCTTCAATAATTTTATATTTCTTAATTTCATCAACAATACCAATTTCATAATCAACTTTATTAAGTTTATATTCTTTAAATTCATAACTATCTGTCATTATGATTTTAGTTTCAAGTTTATCAAAAGTATTTGTAATAATAATTTGGTGCTTTTCCCGCACATTTTTATCTCTATTTAACTTCTCAGTATACATACTTTTTTTATCTGCGGTCGTAATATAATCACTATAGGTATAATTTACAATATATTTTTTATCTTCTTGATCTTTTGAGTAAGAAGTAGAAGATAAAAATGAATCTGTAAAAGAGTATTTACTTCTATAATCTAAAAAATTACCCGCATATACTTTTTTACTGTCATGAGAATAAAATATTCTCTCTTTTGTTACTTCATTAACTAAAATTGATGTACTTTTTTCAAAATTATTACTTAAGATTAATCTTTTTGTTATATGGTCATTCCAATAAATAGTAGTAATATACGTTTTATTTTCCATTGGTTCATATTTAAAATTTAATATCGAGCCATCTGGATACGTAATTTTCGATATTCTTGCAAAATTAGTTTTTGTGAAAAATATATTCTTATCTATTACAGAAAAATTGGTATAATCTATTTGTGCAAGACGATTATTATTGGTATTCCCTGAAATAGCTTCAAACTCATATACAATGCCTTCTGATGTCATTATCTTAATATCGATATTTCCCTTATTGAGTACTTCTCCGTTATGGGACCCAAAGATTTTAAACCATTTATTACTTACTATTACCTTTTCAAAAGAAACTGAAGTTGATGTTTCACCACCTTTATTGATTGGTATTACTCCAATATTAATGCTTCCCTCTGGTATGAATATTGTCTCTCCTTGAATTTTAGGAATATTTGTTTCCCATCCACCAATATCAACATATTTTTTTTTCTCATTTAATTGATAATTATAACATCCGACTACTATATTATCTGTATCAAATTTGGGATAATATTTATCATACATTGATTGAGTATTGTTTTTTGTTTGTATTAATTTATTTGAACTAATGCTTCTTGTTAAAGAAAAATCATAATTCCCTGGTCCCTTCAATGTTAAATCTGATTCGGATATAATAACAGACCCATCGGCTTCGTTTACAAATACATTCGATGCCTGTCTTGTACTATTTAATGCTGACAATTCGTTATCTTCAAATTCCCTTGTTCTATCCTCTTTTAAGGCATAAGAACTAAAATGATAAATTTCTCCAACTAATACCCCTGACTCACTATCGTACCATGTTGGAATTCGCTCCCATTGGGTCGTTTCTTCATTAAAATAGTGCCATTTTATATTATTTTTTTCTACTTGTTGCTTATTAATAGAGTAATTAATCCTAAGTTCATTCATAAACTGGACTCCTTCTGGGCCAAATTTATATATTGGAGAATAAAACATTCCTGAATCTTTTATGGTTGGTTCTTCAATCGCATGTACCTGAATGTTTATACTACTACTACACTCATTCCCATCCCATGCTAATTCCATTCCATCATATTTTAGTGAACCTTGATAATTTGGAACAAAAGGATCTGCTCTTCCACTACTACCTGATTTCCATTCGGATTTATTTCCTACTCTATCAACTGATTGGATGTAATAGGTATAGATAGTTGTTTCTTCATAATCGACACCAGAATCTGTGTATGACGGAATTTCAACTTCATGAATCTTATTCCCTTCTTTAAACGCTGGTATTCTTCGTATATTGTAATATGATATATCTTTTGTTTCAATCTCACTCTCCCAATACACACCGATATTCAACTCTGTACTCAATACATGAACTAATGGATTCGCTGGTGGTGTCGTATCTCTATTTATATTTAAAACAACACTTGATTGATTATCTGCTTTATCGGTTGCAACAATCGTTAAGGTATTTATTCCTTCATTCTCTAATTTATAATCTTTTAAATAAAAAGTCCCATTAGTTGCTATTGCTGAAATTCCATTTATTTTTATTGACTTTAGATTTTCCTCAAGATAACTTCCATTTATTGTTACTGCTGTTGTTAATGTTTCAAAGTTATCAATCGGTGTTATATTACTTAAAACCGGTGCTATATTATCTTTAATATAATTTATTGTTGAATTGGTTTCATTCCCTGCTATGTCAACTGCTTTTAAACTAACAAGACAACTTGAAACTCCAAATATATTTACTTTGTATGAAAAAGTAGTGGCCCATAATCCATTTTCTCTTAGTTCTTTCTTAACAAAAGTTGCTTCATTAAACAAGCTTCCTGTGCTGAAAAGCAAAGAAACATCAAACTCATCAAGAATCGTTAAATTATAATCAGGGAAATCTTTATTCGTATATATTATACTAGAATAGTTTTCAAATATCGGATCATTCCTATCAATATATATAACTAACGTTGATACGGTTTCATTCCCTGCTTGATCAATACATTTAATTAATATAGAATTTTTCCCCTGAACTACAGGAACATTTTCTAATACGACATCTCCTGTTACAACACCTTCTTTTATAATTCCCATAGATGCTATTTTTACTAAACTTTTATCTTCAACATGAAGTTGTATATTAATAGTTTCATCTTTAAAAACACCATTACTCTCAGGGCTTATAATATTTACAACAGGCGGATCATTATCTACTTTTACTGTAATATTTTTTTTGCTCGTATGCCCTACACTATCTGTGGCAATAATAACAATTGCACTATCTCCAACCTCACTAACCTCTACATCTTTTACTTCAAAATATCTTCCTGTCATTGTTGCATTAATTCCATTAACAGTAACTGTTGTTGGAGTTAAATCGCGAATATATCCTCTAATTGTTGGGGTTATATTATTAACATATTCTTTTGTTGGATATGTTAATACAATCTCTGGAGCTGTTGTATCAATAAATATTTTGTCGATTCTTTCAAGTTTATTTTGTTTTGCATTCGTTTCTATATGTACAAGATAATACCCATCCGCTGTAAATGTTACATCTTTCTTAAGGTTATACTCTGGATCAATAACCGGTTCTGGTCTCAATCCATTTATTTTTATAGAACTTAGTGGTGCTTTTGAATACAATAAAATGGGAACAGTCATATTTGAAAATACATTCGTTGAATCTAAGTTTGTAGGTATATTTTCTGAACCTATTTTCCCAACTGGTATTTTCAGATCAAATTCACCATCGATAAAAGATCCTACTGATAGAAAATTATTGCATTTCTGAGGATATCCAAACTTCCTTTCAGCCTTATCTCCTCTGGTGAAAATACCAATAACTCGGCTTATCACACCCGTTTCATTATCCCATTTCATTACTTCCGGATTAGATTCAGATATAAAACAACTCCCAGTCGGAATAAAATAATTATTCTGTACATACTTACACGCTGAAAAAACTTTTATATCACCAATGCCACCAATTATTGAACTTCCTGGGTATTTTTTAAGAAACAATCGTACCCCTTTATATAAATCATTCGTTGCTTGTACATCAATAATCTTATATCCTGGTTCACTAAGATATTCATATTCTTCTTTATAAACATCGTTCGTACCATTAAAATATTTCTCGTCAGAATCCATAACCCCAAGTCTTTGAACGTTGCCATTTTTCAAAATCCCTTCAAAATCAATCTTTTCAGTAAACCCTGGTGTAAAATAGAAAAAGATTTTCCCTGCATTGATCGGTTTATTAAACAGTATATCGACAACTCGTTCATCTGATTCTTCATTCCATTGCCCGATCATCTCACTGAAAACATCGTTATCAACTAACAAATCAGTGCTATAATCTTTTACATTTTTGGTTATATCGACTGCAAAAAATGGTTCATAGACTATATTTCTCTCTACTATGAAATCCGCATTCGTAAGTGAACCTGTCTCAGCTTCAAATGTAACTGTTACAGTCCCATATGATGTGTAGGGAATACTCTCAAATTGAATATCTTTACTATCTGTGCTTTTAATTGAAACATATACTCTTGCATACTCAATACCACTCAATGAATATGCAAGAAATCCTGTAGCTGCTCCATTAAAATGTACAATAACCTTAATCTTTTCATTAGCTTTTTTATCAGGGCAACTATAGGTAACGATATTTTCAACAGCATTTACATTCTCTTTAGTTACAGGATTCGCTATAAAATTACCTATTGCATCAATCTCATGTACACGAGTTACCTTATTGGTTGTATTTGAAATACTTAAAAGAAATTTATCTTTTACTGATGCCGGTATTTGAATCTCTTTCAATATCGGCGTCGTAGTAACTACTGACTCCTTTATTAATAAAACCTCATTTGCATCATATATCCTAATAACTGCTTCACCAGAACAAACAATGTACAACGTTCGTACTTTTGAAAATCCCTTATAACTAATTTCATTAGTGTAAGTAGACCCGGTTATGTCAATAAAAGTTGTATTATTTCGATCAAACACTCTTGAATCTATTGATGAGTAATTACTCTGAGGTAACTTATCCCAGAGAATTTCATTCGCTTGTAATAAAAATGATATTAGTAATAAGCCTATTATATATATTTTTTTCATTTTATTCTCCTACCCTAATAATATCACCTTTTTCATAATCATAGTAATCAACGTATAAATTATCGGTTGAACCAGTTTTTAACTTTTCCTTAATGTCTTCACTCAGCTTTGATGGTTTTTCTTCCTTAACCCCATATAAGGTATTACCTTCAATCGTCAAATTATCAACTTTTCCTATCCCAGAGTTATAAAGATGTAACCCTATATCATTATATTTTAAATCTAGATTTTCAAGACTAATAGTCGGGTTCGTTGCAGTACCTCCACTATTATTTAAAAGTAAAATACCATTTATTGCACCCTTTATTTCTGCTCCATTAATTATTAATTTTCCGCCTTTACGAATAATGATGCCTCCCCAAAGTGTATCATTATTATCTGTATCATTTATCCCTGATGGACCTAACGGTACTCGTCTCGAAGAAGCTGTCTTAGTATCTGAATAAATATTTGTTATGATTAACGTACCATCAACAATAATTCTAACCGATGTATTAGCCATCAAGCTAGGCAAATTTCTTAAATTAGTTTCAGCTCCTGAATTTGCTGAGAATGTAATTGTCTTGTCTTTTGGAATATACAAATCTGATTCAAGCACAATATATTCATTAACTTCACCTGCATTTAGAATCTCTTTTGCAGTCTTCCTGACTCGAAAATCTTTATTAAATAATAACGTTGTTTGGCGATAAGCAGTAGATACGGAATTGTCGGCATATAATAGCTTTACGTAAAAATGCATCGACTGATCAATCGAAGATGATGAATATTTGAATTGCGTTCCAATTCCATTATTTGAAGAATAAGCACTCTTTCCGATAACAATTGAGGCATCCTTTGAATTATCAATCCAGCTACTTACGTAATATCCAGCCGTATTCCATGACCATATATTATCTTTTGGAAATAAAATAGTTTCTTTTGTCGAATCATAGGTGAAGACAGTATCATCAATATCTGTTAATTCCTTATTTGATACTATGATTTGATATGCTTTTACATTTTCACCTAATTGATCCGTGAAATATGGCTTCATATATACTTCAACAGGGGGATCTTCTATTCCACTGCTTTTTATATTCGTATATACCACTCTCGATGGAAAGGCTGGAATGTAAAGAGTTTTTATTGTCTCCATTTCCTGCTTATTAAACGCAATAACACTATTATCAAACGAATTAAATAACTTTGGAAAGTTATCATATGCTTTGCATAATAATTCTATTTCCTCATTTGAGGTATATATCCCATTTAGAAAATTATTTCCCACAATTTTTGCACTTGTAATACTAACAGAAATTGACTGCCCAAAAATATCTATCGGAAATATCGTTGTGTTTCCTAATGAATCAAAAAAATCTGAGTATTTCAGAGTAAAACTTCCTACACTTGAAGATACATCTTTCTTATAATAGCAAATTTTATTGTTTGTATCTTTGGTAGCATAAATTACGTGTTTTAATCCTTTATTATCAGTAAGGGAGATCATAAAGATTGTACCATCTCCGTTACCTAATGATAAAGAAATCAATTGACTATCAAGATTAAAGTCTTCTGTGGTTAAAAACTCATCTGTATCCCATGCCTTTGATTCCAAAACTCTAATATCAACACTAGATTTTAATCCTAATGGTGATAAAACCATTGAAACATCATATCGTGAACTTAATTCAGGTATTTTTTTAAAAACAATAATCTCGCTTGTTGTATTTAACACAGCGTTTGTTATCGTATCACAAATATAAAAAGTATTAAACTCTATTGTATCCGAAACCCCAAATTCCACTTTAAATTCTATATAAAAACAATCATTTTCTTTTGTGATTTTATGAACAGTTACTTTATTTGCAAGTACTGTATCCCCGTTTTTTAATTGTATAGTATAATCATTTATATTTTCAGTACTCTTATTTTTCCAATACCATCGATTATCAACACCGATTTTCATTTTAAATTGTAATGAATTCTCCACCGTATTTATTGGTTTATTTTCATACTTTCTATATTGATTTCCAATATATATCTCATTTTGTTTAAAAGAGAATTTTGGTGTGCTATTTATAGTGAAGTAAATAGGTTTATAATATTCACGTTGGTTAAATTTATTAATTATCCCAATATTGAGAACGTAATCTCCACTTTCTAGCGTATTCATTTTATTTGAATCAAAAATCAATTCATTTATCCCATTTTTGGAAATAGAATATGTTGCATCTCTTCCAATATCATTTGAAAATGAAAATTCATCGAGAAGAATTTTCTCATTATTAGATATTTTATATAAATCTGTACAAATTGATTTTACCTTATATTCTGTTTTGATTATTATCTCATTACCAACTGAAAAATCAAAATTCATATTAGATTCCTGTTTATTATTCAAATCACTATAAAAAGCAATTTGAGAACACTCTATACTCGCCATTGCGCTCTTAGCCAAAAAATACTTAATTATTTTACTGTCATTTTCCCACCAAAAAGATTCATTTTCCCATGTTCCATTCTTAAAAACATCTGATTGTAATGGCGTTGCATTAAAATATGCTGTCGGAGACCCTTCAGTTAATTCATATGGAATTATTGGGTCATTAAAATCAATTTCATAGAAAGTTTCATTAAAAGCATGTGTTCCTGCCTCCCACTCTGTACCTACATGAGCTTCTAAATGAGCCTGAGAAGGACTACTTGATTTACTCCACTCACGAGAGGCTCGTTCAATTGGAAATTCAACTTTTAGCATTGCTTCTCTATAGTAATATGTAGCAGGAACCCATGGCTCAAGAAGAAGACATTTCGCTTTTACATTTAATTTTATTTGAGGATCAAAATTAATTTCAGAAACACATAAAACTCTTTCATTAGATAAGGGCATCTTGCTAGTATTATTTCGAAAATAATAAAATTGTGCTAATAGAGAATCACTAAAATCACTATTTCTTTTTTGATAATCATTAAAACTCGTAAACTTAGCATCTAAAATATCACGTATTTTGAGATCATACAAATAATAATCATAGTTAGATAACCATACCAAATCAATACTATACATGAAACTAAACTGAAAAATAATACTTAATAATAATAATAACCTTTTCATAAAACAAACTCCCTTCCATTCTTAATATATTCTAATAACTGCAATATCTATTCCATTCTCTAACCATACACCATAAAGTTCTTTTTCATACGATACCATATTTAAATTATTCCGTATTTTTCTATCATCAGTGATTTTTTCACTTATCTTCATAGAACCATCTGTTTTTGTTATAAATATCTCACTATACCCGGAATACATTTTATCATACATTATATAAAAAACATCATTGGCTCGCCCTAATATTGCAGAACTTCCTTCTCCAGTATCAATTGTGATTTTTTTATCTGATCCGGTAAGAGCACGCAATTTATAATAGAATGAGTAATTATTAACATCGTCATTCCAAACACTACTCACATACGAGGCGTCAATATTTGATGAATAACCATACTGTTCTAATGAAAACACATCAATGAATTGAGTATTTGTTGATAAATCTATTGGAAACAAATATGTTTTACCTTTAATTAAACCGGAATCAAAATATTCAACACCCATCGCAACGTGAGTATCTGATTGTGTTACTGAATTTAAAGTGCTATACAAAGAAAGATTTACAACAACCTCTTTCTCACTTTGTTTAACTCCCATTTCATTTAATGTCCATTCTGTTATATTATTATTTGAATTAATAAAAAACAGGTGGTAATTACCATTATAATATAAAACATGAGGATTTCTTCCATTAATATATGTTTGATTTATAACTCCAGCGGAAGTACTTGAAATGTTTGAAATATAATAAATTTTATTCACTCCACTATCTAATACATGAAAAGCGGTCATTCCTGCACTAACTCCCCAAGACGTCGATAAACTCATTATACTACCAGATATGTTTGTCTGAAGTGTTTGATCAAATTTCGTATTATACAAACCGTCACATACGATAAAATTACCTTTTACTTTATTATCAACTTTTGTCAGAGAGCTTATAAATAAATCATTCCCTGCCCTACTTGCTTTAAGAATTTCTACAGAAACATTTGATTTTAGAATCTTTTTATTAAAATACTTATATGTTTTATAAACGCCATCAACTAATAATCCGCCACTTCTATCTTTTATAGAAACCTTTATCTTCAACGTCGTTAAATTAACTGATAATTTACTCTTTAACTCATCATTTATTGATAAACTATTTAAAGTTCCATTATTGATGGAAATATCTGTAATACTATCATTATTCAAATCCATATCAATAACATAATCTAACATTCTTCCATTTATAGTATCAGACCAGCTAATCCCTTCTGAAAACAGCGTATTATCAGAAATAACATTATCAACTCCACTGCCTACCGGTTTAATTATTGCTGGAATTACTGGTAAATCATTACTAATAGTATATTTTACCGATAATATATCAGAAATTAAGTCATTTTCTATCTTATAGCAATTAAGATATCCTGTTTTTACGATGTTAATTGCATCTACATATTCATTGAGTATCATTGAATAATCATTAATGACAGTTTCTGAAATTGCATACTTTATCGTATAGTAATTACTCTTATTTAAAGTTAATAAAAATGGAAAATAATCTCCCTCTACTTTTGATGGTACAGGAGACGGTATTTTGGTATTTGTAATTGTAAATTGATAATTCACTATGGGTGATATAATGCCATCATTCTCATTTATTGAATAACAAGCAATATATTTCGTTTTATCGATAATAAATGGTTTTTCAAATGTGTTTATTATTCTGTTATAACTTGTTACAGGAGTGTCTGATTGAATATATTTTATATTCCCTGTTGAAAGAAAATTAAAAATAAACGGAGAATACTCACCACTTAATTTATTCGCAACCGGTGTCGGAAGAGTTCTTTCATAAATTGTATAGGTAAAGCTCTGAATATTTGTATACTGATCCCCTTTTTTCACATACACACTTACAACACTTGTTGATGACAGTGGGATTGGTATCGTGTATCTCGTTAGTATTTGGCTATATACCGTTTTTGCTTCACTTCCTACTGCATAATAGATTTCTCCATCAACTATTCCGGTTGCAATAGATAAATCAAATGGATTATAACTTCCTGTGCCGTCAGACATTATAATATCACTTTGACCATCTTCATTTCTTATGATGTAAGATACTGTCATTATTTTTGAAATCTTTCCATTATTATATTTATATGCACTTATCACGCAACTTTCTTTAATTAACAGAGAGTTTTTATACACACTTAAAATATCAAAATATTCTGATTTCGCTGTTTTCCCTATACTATACCTTACTTCATCTCCTTCATCGATATTAGTAAAGCTAAAAATAAAAGGAGCATAATCACCGGTTATTTTCGACACACTAGGCTGATCTAACAAAACATCACGTATTGTATATGTATAATGCACTATTGGGGAAATAATATCACCTGACTTTACATACGCACTTACGACTTGGGTAGCATCAATTCTTAGAGGAATAGAATATTTAGTAAGAATACTATCATAACTCTTTACTTCCCTGTCTGACACTACATACAATATTTCGCCACCGAAAATTGTGTTTAAACTTAACCAAAATGGTTCATATTCCCCTGAAACAACATTCGCAGTCGGTGTTGGAAGGGTTTTCTCATAAATAGTATATCTAAACGTCTGTATGTTTGTATATTGCGCCCCATTTTTTACATAAACGCTAACAACACTTGTTGATGTTATGGCTATCGGGTTTGTGTATTGAGTTACTATTTGTCTATATTCCGTTTTTGCTTCACTGCCTACCGTATAATAGATTTCTCCACCAACTATTCCTGTTTTAAGAATCAAATCAAAAGGGTTATATGGACCGGTCACTTTCGATGCTACTATATCACCGGAATTGCCTGTATTCAAAATCGTATACGTGTACCGTTCTATATCTGATATAAGACTGCCTTTTTTCTTAAACGCACTTATTACACAACTTTCTTTTATAAGAAGAGGTTCTGTATAGACGCTGCGTATATCGATGTATTCTGATTTTCCCACTTTACTTATATCATAACGAACTTCTTCTCCATCAAGTAATTCTGTAAATGAGAATATGAACGGTTCGTAACGTCCTGATTTGCAAGAAACGTTCGGTGTTAAAAGTTTAGTCTCACTTATTATATATGAATAATGTATTATCGGGGAAATAACACTTCCTGACTTAACATACGCACTTACTACTTGGGTAGCATCAATTCGTAGCTGATTAGAATAGGTACTCCCAATACTATCATAACTCGTTACTTCCTTATCTGACACTGCATACAATATTTCGCCACCGGAAATTGTGTTTAAACTTAACCAAAATGGTTCATAACTTCCTGATATATTATTTGCTACCGGTGTTGATAAAGTTCTTTCATAAATTGTATAGGTAAAACTTTTGATATTCGTATACTGATCTCCATTCTTCACATATACACTTACAACACTTGTTAAGGTTATAGGTATGGAATTTGTATATTGAGTTACTATTTGATCATATCCCGTTTTTGCTTCACTGCCTACCGTATAATATATTGTACCGCCTACTATTCCGGTCATAATCGTTAAATCAAATGGATTACAACTTCCTGTTGTCTTTGAAACAACAATATCATCTTGATTCCCGTTATTTTTTATTGTATACGAAACGGTTGCTATTTTTGAGATCTTTCCATTGTTATATTTATATGCACTTATTACACAACTTTCTTTTATTAACATTGACCCGACATACACACTTACTATTTCCGAGTACTCTGCTTTCCCTACCGTCCCAATACTATATCGTACAGCTTCACCATCATTGATATTGGTAAAACTAAAAATGAACGGTTCATAATCACCGCTATCTTTCGATGCTTTGGGCTGATCTAGTAACGCTTCACTTATTGTATAGGTATAATGCACTATCGGGGAAATCTGGTTACCTTTTTTCACATACATACTGAGTACACAATTTGAACTTAATTTCTCCGATACGCTATATTCCTTGGTAATATTGTCATATACATCAATCCCTTGTTCTGACAGGGAATAGTAAATAACACTTTGCGTTACTCCTGATAAACTTAACCAAAATGGTTCATAACTTCCCGATACATTATTTGCTATCGGTGTTGATAATGTTCTTTCAAAAATTGTATAGGTAAAACTTTGAATGTTTGTATTTTTATCGCCATTTTTCACGTATACACTCACAACACTTGTTGAGGTTATGACTATCGGGTTTGTGTATTGAGTTACTATTTGATTATATTCCGTTTTCGCCTCACTGCCTACCGTATAATATATTTTACCACCGGCAATCCCTGTTCCTATTAATAGATCAAACGGATTATGGTTTCCTGTTGGCTTTGACATGATAATATCAGTATTACTATTATCTTTATCAATGATATATGATAAATACATAATTTCAGAAACACTCAGTCCTTTTTTTATAAAAACACTTATTTTAACACTCTCTTTTATTAATAATGGGGCTGTATATTCATCTCTTATCATATTATATTCTGTGCAAAATTCTGCCCCGCTTGTATAATACACCTTTTCTGAATTATCAAATGAAAGAAAAAAAGGACTGTAATTTCCTGATGGATATGATGGCTTTGGTACGTCTGTCATTTTTTCACCAATAATATATTCATAATTTACTATCGGTGAAATTGAATTCCCACTTTTTCTATACGCACTAATTATACAAGAGTTTTCTAAATTGAATGGAGTCGAATATATTTCTGTTAAATCATCATAAATAGTTACATTTCTATCTGATCTTCTATATATAATATCACCTGATGTATCTTTCGTAATAAATTCAAATATAAACGGATCATACACCCCCGATTTATAATTCACATCTGGCGTATCTAATGTTATATTAAATATAATATAATTCATCGTTCCTACTTTAGAAACCTTATTATCTTTCTTTGAATAAACACTGACATAACACGTTTTATCAATAAACAATTTTTCACTATATCTTTTCTCAATGGCATTTCTTTCAACTGCCTTATCCCGTATTTCATAATAAATCTCTTCTCCGTCTTCGGCTTTTACATCAAGATAAAATGGACAATGGGTACCGGATGCTTTTGAAAAAGTCGGTGTTTTCAATTCTTCAACAATAAAGACCTCTATATTCGCCATATTGAAAAAACCGGTTGTACATCCTGACAACAACAATATCAATGGTAATAAAAATTTATTTTTCATTTTTCACCTCGATCATATATGAGTAAAATACTGATGCACTAAATTGACTTTTAGGAAATAACTCATTAGCGGCTACTCCTGGATAAAAAATAATCTGATATTCTGTATTTATTCCTATCTGATGACGTTCATTTTTAAACGGAGAAATACCATACCCCATCATAAATTTAAAAGACGGTGCATACGAAAATACAATTACATTGTTTTTATAATAATCAGGCTGAATAAATGTATGAAGTACATTCGAAAAACCTAACCCCATTGTCATATAATTTTTGGATACCCGAAGAACATAATTCACATTGCACGGCAGCATCACTTCATTAAAATAACTTTCAACTTTTTTCTGTTGGTTTATGAAAAAACTATACCCGATTCCGCCTTCTATTCGAAAACCCGTATAAATCATTTTGTTAATTCGTTGTAAAAACTCGTATTTCAGTAAAATTGTTGTTGATAGGATTCCAAGTTGTACCGTCAAATAATCTGCTGCCGGTATTGGATACCCTAACTCAAAATCAAGGATGATTCCACTTGATGGTTTTGTTTTATTACCTTTTTGATTGTCTTGAAAAGTAATAAAAAACTCTTGAATACTTAACGACATATCCTGAATAAGAGGATATAAATCATACCCGACACTCGCAAGAGTTCTGGTATACAATATCTGAAGTTTCCTTATGTCATATATACTCAACTCAATCATATAGTTATTTTCTGTTAACTCTATTTTACCAACAATTAAAAATCGTTCTTTATACTTTAACTGTAAATCATCTAATACAACACTGCTTAATGGATAGATAGTACTTTCGCTATCTGAAATTAAAGAGTAATTAAAACTATTCGTTCCATTATTCTTCTCAAGATACGAGATAATATTCTCGGGTATATTCTTTTCAAGATAGGATATATTTTCATCTGTTCTTGATACGGATGAAAATGTCTTAAAAAGTATTTTTGTTGATGCAAAAGCAGAATAACTAAAACACACCATAAAAACAATTGTAATTAAAAATCTTTTCAACGAACGCTCCACTCATTTAATGTTAAAATACTACTCAATGCCCCATAGAATTATACTTTTTTTCTCATTCAATACAACAAACGCCTTTTTATCAATAAATAATTCAGAACCGTTGTAATCAACGTCATCAGAATACATACCTGATATGACACCCAGCCGTCCTTTCTTTATCTTAATTCCCCAGTTCTCATTAATCTGCAAAGAATCATTATTTTTTGATACCTTTACCCATGTAGAATTAGTTCGATAACAATAAACGCCATTAACGTTATAGAGTATTCGGTCATTCACTAGTATCGCATCCTCAATAACACTATTAACGAATACCATCCCTTCAATGAGTACATATTTTTTACCTGCTGATTCTAAAAGTACTATTTTATCTCTCAAATACATAGCACCCGGAACAAAGTCTTTCGAAAGCTCAACTTCTTGTATCATTTCAATTGTGTTATTTACAATCTGATACTGCCGGACAAATCCGTCTTTCATTAACGCAATAAGGCTTCCTCCATCAGACATTGGTTCTACTAGCAAATTATGAAATGTTTCTTTCTTGTAAATTAACCCTGATTTCTTTTGTAAAAAAGTTACCTCACCCGATGGATTGCTATACAGTATCAAATTATTAATAAAATACAAATTCAATGACGAAGCTAACCCTATTGATGTTTGCCATACAATTTTCATTAAGGAAAAATCATAATTAATAATCAAACCACTTGATGATGTACAATACATATTCTTATTTTCAAACAACGGTTTAGACATAAGCTGAAAATTACCAAACCGCCCATTTTTTATTAATGCACCTTTCGTATCTACTATTATATAACTGGAATCGCTATAGACAAAAAGATATAATCCATCAATACTATAAGGACCATAAACAGCTCTTTGTTCATACGAAGATTCCCACTTTTTCACCCGTATCTTTTCAACATTTTCAGTATCAAGTCCCTGTGCAGAAACCAGCCCTTCTTTACTGATATTGCCCTTTTCGGTGTTATCAGCATTGTTCCTATTCGTTGAACCAAAATTGTTCATTTCCTTTACCTCACGTAAAGATGCTTCCATTACTGAAACCTTCTCGTTCAGAATAGAAAACTTTTTATTCACTGAATACTGTAGTCCAGCATATAAAAAAGCAAAAACGAACACCATAATCGAAAATAATGATATATACACAAAATCTCTTTTATTCAAATTAGACCCTTTTAAATTTGATTTACTATCACACAAAATCTTTACATTAATATTACATATTGTCAATAACAAATTTACTCGTTATAACCTACAACACTCATATTTCCATCAAGCAAAAAACCCTTGCCTCGTTTGACGCTCACTCTCTTAATATTTAATAGCTTATCAGCATTTTCTATACTACTTAAAAACCTAAAGAAATCTTCCGCATTGGAGCTAAAATGTATTTCAACCTCACTAAAATCTTTATCAATAAACTGTCCCTTTATCGATAATATCTGTATACGGTTTGACTGAACTAAATCCCGTAGATACTTTTCAAGATAATCTGCTTTATCAAAAAACGGTGCTTTTAAATGTGCACTATTTAATTCTTTTAACTTCTTCTGCGTGTCAGACACCCGGTCATATTTGTCCTGCATTAATGATTTATATGACTGAAGTTCCTGTATTTCAATGGATACAAAATAGAGGTTTATTAACAATAGAACCGAAATTGATACTGCTACTACTAGTAAGAAAAACCTAAATTTCTTCACGAACCTCTCCCTCAATAACACAGCCGATAGTATTCATATTTTTAGTAAAATTAAATCGTATATATTTCCAGATTGATAGAGTTCTAAACTCTTTTTCAAGTAAAGAATCATTTGCACACTCTCCATCAATTCTAAACTTATTTCCTGTTATTGAAATAGTCGTTATTGTTAAATTATCATACCCGGCAGAATAGATTGCCGTATATAGATCCATTACTTTATTCTGTTTGTCTTTGAGGCCTATATATCTATTCAGGACTTTATCATTCACATTGATCGTTTCAGATACCTTCATATATCGACCCTCTATTTCACGAATCTTATCAGATATCTTTTTTGCCTCATCTCTATTAACCATCATTACCACTAGTAAGATTATAATCATCAAAATACTGAACGCTAAGGAAATATTGCTTACTGTGTCTAATAGATTACCTTTCTTAACTTTGAAAACCGGCTTTGACCTGAATGCAAGCCCCTCTTCTACTATTTCATCGGGAATTGGTATAAATCGGCTATCATCACTCTTTGAACGTACCGAATTAGTGCCAATTTCTAAGAAATATATTTTAGCATCACCAAGATATCCAAGGTCATTTTTATAGTAAATATTTCTTTTTTTGAAAATCCCGTCTCTGAAGTGATAGAGATAGTACGCAGTATCTTCTTTAATTAAGAACTTTGCATTGTCACTAAAAAATTCACTTTCTACCAATTTTTCAAGGTAATGGTAAATAAATGAAATGGTATGATGTTCCATGATTTCCTGCGAAAAATGTTTTATAAAAACAACAAGGTTCATCATTTTATTTTCAACTGATACAACCTCATAATCAATATCACTTTCTGTTAATTCTACCGATAATTCTTTTCGTAATGTATTTATAATTAAACTTTTGATGTGCTTTTTTTCGACAGACGGAATTGTTAATGGTTTGATGTCATAATATTTGTCGGTTAACAGTATTTTCTTTTTGCGTTCATGTCCTGATTCTTCATTGAATATCGATATTCTTTTTTCTTTCATACTTCTCTTCCCATACTTTATTAGTAAATACAAAGGTAGAATTAATACCCTTTCTATCTTTATATACCCGTACAATTGAAACCAATCTCAGTTTTCCATACCCGATACTGACTTTAAATAGTTTTGAATCTAATCCAAACACTTTTTTAAACCTGCCATTATCCTGATTAAATATAGCCGTAATTTCTGTTATGCTTTTATTCGCATTTCTATAAGAAAGTATTTTATCCCAATAATATTGAGCTTGACTGTCCTTTTCGGGTGATACTAATCCATAGTAAAAGAAGAAAACCTTCTCTTCCACATAATTAAGATTTACTTCACCCATATAATCGGCACATAGTGCCTGAAAATCTTCCTTACCTCTAGGAAAATAGCTTCTAAAGAACTCAAACTCATCAGAGCCTATGATAAGTTTATCCGTCTTTAAATAACTTTCTCTTGTTCTATAGCTTTTTATTCTATCCGTAATAAACTCAGGATTATGAGTAACATATGGCAACAGTTTATAGTATTCTAAAATCATCTTCTCATCAGATACGTTATAATTTGGTACCTTATAGATAGAAAATATTTTTTCTATATCAGGAGTTGCATCAATTATACCGGTATCCCATATCGTTTTAGTTATATCCACATCTATTTTACTGTCTTTTAAAAAGACTTTTAATGCATTTCTATCTATCAGATTAAGTGCAATTTTACTGTCTTCCGGTACAATGTCAACCGAGCAGTCATATCCGGTTAGTTTTGGTATCCACCCGCCACATGAAGATGTATAGCTGTCGTCTTTATATAACGCTATATCTTCTTTAACCTTTTCAAGGGTTGAAAATAGTTTTTCCGTATTCTTTATAAACACGATATTCTTATTAACTCTGTTAAAATTGTAGGTAACGTACAGTAGTACTGTTGAAAAAGCTGTAGACAGGAGTGTAATAAAAAGTAAAACCGTTACTAATATATACCCTTTTTTTAACATTACAACCTCATTTTGAATTTATGAGAACTTTTTTTGTCAAACATGAACTCCATTATACAATATGCTGGTTTTTGATTTTCTTTTAAAACATCATCCTCATAATTAAAATACTGTATTGAGAAGTTTTTAACCTTTGCTGTTTTTAATACGACTTTTCCATTAACAATCCGTTCAAACTGATCGTTATTAAACCGGTACTCAATCTTCCGGTTATTACTGAAAAACAAAATATGATCTATGGTGTAGATATATTCTTCATACGGCGGATGGGGGTACATATTCACATTTAAAATATCTTTTTCAATATAATCAATGACGACTGCTATGTTTTTTATTTCAACAGAGTTTTCCTTGATACTATTATATCGATTCATAATCATAAATAATGATGAGGTTAGTGCTATCATAAAAAATGTTGCAATTGAAGTGAATATAATAATTTCGATTAATGAGAAAGCGTTATTTAATTTTTTCATTATCACAATAATACCCGGTAGTTATTTGATTAACAATGTCAACCGTGGAGAAAATTTCATTTTTTTTCTTCATCTCCATTGAAATTAACGATGTAACTCCGGCGTAGATAAAAGAAAAAAACAGTGAGAAAACCGTTACGCTTATAATAACCTCAAAAAGAGAAAATCCTTTCTTAAATGATTTAATCATCAAGAGAATCATCTTCATTATTGGATGAAACAATAATATCTTTATTTAATCCCGTACCACCCGGTTTTTTGTCAGCTCCAAAAGACGTAATACTAAATCCTAATCCATCATCATGAATAACATACTCATAGGCCGTCTTCCATGGGTCTTTAAAATCTGTTTTTGTTACATATTGCTCATCTAATAACACTTTTAACCCACTATCAGCTCCGGGATAATCACCTTCAGTTTGATAATAGTCTAATAATGCCATGGTATATATTTTCATCTCCTGCGTTGCACCTCTTACCTTTGCTTTATTCATAAAAGTAACCCCTGACACGCCAACTAACCCGACAAATATACCGACAATCCCTACCCATATCAACGTCTCCATTAAAGAAAACCCTTTGTTTAAATCGTTCATTTTCATATCCTCTATCCTCCATTATCAGTATTTATTTAATATTTCAAGTGTTGGTGAAATTACCATATACATAATCATAAATATAAAAGCACCAATCAATAACATCATAACCGGTTCGATAAACTTTAAAAGATTCTCTGTGTAATTCTCAAGCTTTAATAATGCGTCATTATTTATTTTTTCAAACCCTTCGGCACTTTTGGATACCGTTTCAGAAATCTCAATGATACTTAAATCCTTATCATTATTAAATAAATCTATTTTAGAAAAAGCAGCCCGTAACCCTACCCCGCCTTTAATTACTTCAAATACCTCACCAAGCTGTTTTTTTAACACCCCGTTTCTTTCAATATTCGTAAGATTATATAATGAATCTTCTAAGGTATACCCGCCCTTTAAAAATATCTCCAGACAAAAGGCAATCTTTATTTTATTCCGTAATGCCCCGATACTTTTCATTACCGGTAAACTATTAAAGAACGCTGAAATATACTCTTTGTATTTCTTATTATTATATAATACAATTACCCCGACAATAGAAACAACGCTGAGAATCAGTAACACAAAATAGTTATTAATAATAAAGTCTGACAACCCGAAAAGTGTCCTTATAATAAAAGCCGGTTCATAATCCATATTACTATACACCTGTTTAAAATTTGGTATAATAAAAAGAAATAGGGCATTTAATGATATGAAGGAAAAAACAATAAGAATAAGCGGATAAATCAATGCCGATATCACTTTGTCTTTAATCTTATTCATGGATTCTAAATACTTAAAAAGCAAATGAAAAGCATAGGTTAATTTACCACTACTCTCCCCTGATTTTACCATAATATAGAAGAAATCATTAAATAAACTATACTGATCTGCATTTTTAAGTGCATCTGAAAAACTCACACCCTTATGTAAGGATTCATATACCGAGTTAACAAACTCATACCGGTTTCCTTTGGTATAGACACCTCGCAATATATTAAACACCTCATCAACATCAATACCAAAATCAAGAAGTGAATATATCTGGTACACGATATCCAGTTGAAAAAGCGTTTTTTTCTCAATGTTTTTCGCATGTGCTGTCTCATGGGTTGTTTCAGAAACATTGATTATATAGTAATTTCGTGAGTTTAGATTTTCAATAAAGAGCTCTTTTGAAACACCATTTTCAAGAATATGTCGTTTCTTTCCGGTATCATCAATAACAAGAGCTCTAAACTGCTTCATTTGACCTCACCGATGATACTTTTGACTTCTTCAACGTACACTAATCCCAACGCTGCTTTTTCTAATGCTTTTGAAAAAAGACTTCTAAACCCATTATCATTTAAATACTTTCTAATAACAGAAACTGATTCGCCATTTATAATATATTCTCTAATTTTTTCATCTAATTCAAAAAGTTCAAATAAAGCCGTTCGTCCACTAAATCCCGTCATCGCACAACGTTCACACCCGCACGGTTTATAGAGTGTACTTACTTTCATCCCATATTTTTCAAATAATTGTTTCGTAACACCATCGGGAGTAAACTCTGTCTTACATTCAGGGCATAATAATCTCACTAACCTCTGTGCAGCACAGGCTAAAACAGCAGATTCTATAACATATGAGGGTATTTTCATATTTAATAATCTGCTTATACTTGAAACAGCATCATTGGTATGTAAGGTACTTAATACCAGATGTCCGGTCATTGCAGCCCGTAGTGCAAGGTCAGCCGTTTCCTCATCACGCATTTCACCGATCATAATAACATCGGGATCTTGACGTAATACATTTCTTAAAATAGAATTAAACCCGAAATCTATTTTTTCATTGATCTGAACCTGATTAATACCTTCAATGGTATATTCAACCGGATCTTCTATTGTTATGACATTCTTCGATTTAAAATCAATCATGTTGATTAAACTTCGCAAGGTTGTTGTTTTCCCGCTTCCGGTGGGGCCTGTTAATATAAAAGTACCATAGCTTTTTTGTATTATTGCATTGCATTCTGCTATATCTTTATCATCAAAACCTAGACTTTTTAAATCATGCAGTGATTCTTCAATACCAAGAAATCGTAAAACAACCGATTCACCATACATTGTCGGCATTGTCGAAGTTCGTATATCGATTCTTCTATTATGTATCGTTAATGCAGCTTTTCCATCCTGAGAAAATCGTTTATTCGTTATATCAAGTTTACTGATAATCTTAATTCGGGCACACACGGCATCATAGACATTCTTAGGATAAGACCCCACCTGTATTAATAAACCATTAACACGAAATCGTACTCTAAAATATGATTCATAGACTTCAAAATGAACATCCGACACCTTTTTATTGAGGGCGTTTATCAGTATCTCATTAACAAGATTAACAACCGGTGCGTCACTGGCAAGTTTTGCTAAATCAGTGGTATTATCATCTTTTACGCTGTTTAAAATCTTTCTGTCTTCGTCTTTATGCAGATATCGTATCAGTTCATCAAGATCATTTTTTTCATACAGCACAAACTCTACGTTCTCTTTTTTCGAATAATGGGTAACTTCATTGATTAATTCACGACTTGCACTATCATCTTTGGCTATTATTATTTTATCATCGTCTTCATATATTTTTACTAATCTATTTTTAACAATATATTCGTATGAAAACTGTTTACCTGATTTAATAACTATTTGTGTTTCCAAAAACAATACTCCATTTAATTTTTTTCAATAAATGTTTCATAGAGATTTCGTACATATTTGTTTTGTTCGTTTTTAATATCTTCCGTTGTCTTATTAATAAAAGGAATGATGTATATAACAAACTCAGAGTCTGAATAGGTGTTATTATGTGTTTTAAATGCATTCCCTATATACGGGATGTGTCCGAGTCCCGGAATAACATTGTTTTGAAGGTTTTCCTTTTTATTGGTTAATCCCCCGAGAATAATAGGCTTTCCTGATTTAGTCCGAATCGAATTTTTCACCGATTTTTCAGAGGTATTAGGTGGCTGACCGGCTCCCTGGCTTTCTATCTCATCTGATATTTTTGTTGATACTTCTAAAAATATTTCATCACTTGAGGTTGCCCTACCCTTTATTTCAAGATTAAGACCGAATGTTGTTGCGCTATAAAATGGAACATCATTCCCATTCTCATCCTTTTTCGTATCAGCAAACTGTATCGTTTTCGTATTTGCTAAGGTTACACTCTCACTTGATAAGCCATACACTTCTGTTGACATCTGAATCTTTGCTTTTGATTCTTTTAACTGCTCTTCAAGCATAACCGAAAAATAGACCCCAAACACAGTGGGAATATCAAAATTGACATTTATTAAATCCCCTTTGTCAAAAACACCGGTTTTGTTCATTTTAAATATATCCCCAATACCATTGGTAATAGGCTGCATTCCAACACCCCAGTTTAACTTAAATAATTTTGATTTAATGTATTCTACGATTAAAAGTTGGTATCGAATAACCGGTGGGGCTACATCTAAAACATCAAGATATTTAAACAGTCTATTTTTCATATCAACATTACCTCTAAAAACCAATGACGCATCATTGGTAATGAGATAAATATTCTTTTTATCAATATATTCCGGTAACATACTTTTAATAACATCATCAGGTTTTAAGTATTTTAATTTATACACATATTCATCCGGTATAACATCAATTT
Organism: Spirochaetes bacterium GWE1_32_154; assembly: GCA_001829315.1. GTDB lineage: Bacteria > Spirochaetota > GWE2-31-10 > GWE2-31-10 > GWE2-31-10 > GWE2-31-10. Next base: position 34,612 of record MIAY01000005.1, read on the forward strand.
CATTGATTAAAGCTCTGATATTCTTTTCATCATACGAATTAAGATACATATAAAACGTATTGTTTTCTTCAAAAATCTGAATCTGCAATGATTTATATTGTTCCGGTAAAATATTCTTTATTTCTTTTACCGATTTATATTTTAATTGAAAGAAAACATATTTGTAATCATCCATTCTCTCTTCAACTTTCTTGATAATGGTTGTAAAATAGTCAATCTCACTGGGAGAGCCGTAGAGTGTTACGCTATTTAACTGTTCCTGTATTTTATATGAAGAGGGTGGAATAATATTTGATGGAATTAATGTTGGAAATGATCGTGAGTTAAGGTTTCGTAATTGAAATGAATAACTTTCCCTTAATCTATTTATCATTTTAGGAGATATTGAATCATAAATGTAATACTTACCATCGTTATACGTGTATGACTGCCCGCTATGTTCACAGAGCGTTAAGAGCAAATCCGTAAATGAGATACTTTTAATATCTAAATAGGGTATATTGGCTGATGAGTTTGATAATAGCATAAACTCTTTATTAAATTTATTAAATAACAATAGCAGTAAGTCTTTCGTGGACTGATTAACAAATTTAACCGTTATTGTATCTTCAGCACCTTCTAGTATAGTTTTAACATTTTTGCCATCCATGCCAATTAACGATAACGGTTCTTCTTTTTTACTGAATATTGTGCCATTATCAATTTTCAAAAGTTCATAATCAATACTTTTAGCCAGAAGTTTAACTAATTCATCCAGTTTTTTATTATATATTCGTATCGTAACTCTATCATTTGAATTACCCTTATGAATAAAAGTTTGTTTTGATACCGACGAGAACTCATCTATTATTTCACTAACTAAACTGTTATCAGCTTCTAAAATATATGAGGATGCAAGCTCATCATAGAGAACTTTAAAATTCTTTTTTTTAATAATAAAATAGATAGAACCATTTACACGATAGGTAAAACCCAGTGGTTCTAAAAGAAGTGAGAGAGTTTCTTCTATAGTAGTGTTTCTAAAATACCGGGTAACCCTACCTTCAATATCCTTATCCGGCACCATGGTTACTTGAAATATTTCAGCCACTATTTTTAAAACACTGTTTATCTGTTCATCAGTAAATGTTAATTCATCTATTCTTTTTACGTCTTCTGAAAAAGCACACACTGTTGTTAATGTCATTATTACAATTAATAGCGTTCTTATATAATTTTTCATTATTCACCGGTTATCATTTTTTATTACATTATATACTCTTCGTAGAATACATCAACACGATAATACCTATACTAACTGCATATTGAAAAGGAATCATCGGTATTTTTGTTTTTCCCACAACCTTCTTTTTGAGAATAAAAGGTAACAGTGTCATTGCAGCAAGCCAGTTTGATATAAAAAGTACTCCAATACCTGCGGCAATACCGAATATTGACGTGAGAAAGCTACAAAAAACCATATCCCCAAGTCCTATTCCACCTGATGACAACGTATATATAATCAAGTATATAATAATAACTGCCAAAACACCAAAAAATGTTACATAAAATATTTTTATATCAATAAAAATATTAAACAGCACAATAAGTACGGTTAATGCAATTAAAAAATATGAATGTATTTCCATTTTCACTATATCATAATATGATTCAATACAACCAATAATTATACACAGTAAAACTTTAATGAAAAAAAAAGGTGAGTTCTTCAATAACTCAAGATACTCACTTATCATTGGTTATCCTGTCAATTTCCTTCATTATCCGTATATAATTTGCTTCATCATTTAATTTGTCTTTGTAAAGTAAAGCAGCATCCCTTAAGTAGTTTACATCATCCGTTGTTTTATATGAATATATAAACTCATTTAATTCAGCTGATTTTCTATACCATTTTAGATTATTATATAACTTTATTAAGGTTAATGAATAATATATATTCATTCTATCTTTTTCACGCAGTTTTTCTAAAATATCAACACTTTCAACATATTTGTTGGTGGTATATAAAAAAACAGCGTTTAGGAATAAATAGGCATCATTTTCATTATTTATTTTTTCAATTTCACCTAAAACCCTTTCAACATCAGAATATTTCTTTTCAAAAAGATACTCATACGCATTTTTAAGTAACCCATTCAGGCTTAAAATCTTAGCTTTGATATAAAACCCGTATTTATCTTTAATGGTATACTTAATATTCGCAGTATAGACCGTAAAATCTTTCTTTCTAACTTCTACCGTGTTATTTCCTAACAGCATTGTATTAAAAAGGAATTTGCCATTAATATCACTAAAAGATTCCATCGTTTTATTAAGAGTTACTTTAGCTCCATCAACCGGAAGCCCTTCTTCATTTAAAACAACTCCTGATAATGCCGACATCTCCATATCTTTATCTCGATACACATAATCATTGGTTTTACAGGATAGTAAAAGAAATAGAGTAACCAGACATATATATCTTTTCATCTCGGAGCCTTAATTTCTTGGTTACCAATTTTAATGATATAATACATTAAATCCTTCTTTATAACAGAAATCCCCTCAGGCGGAGATGATTCTTCAAATATAATCTCTTTTTTATCATCATTATTTCTTAATTTAATCCATCGTACCCCTTTAACAGTCCATTGGGCAGCAATTGAATAATTAAGATTGGGTGTAATTTCTTTTATCACTTCCGGTTTCTTGCCCTGTACTTTTACCTGTGTTTCAACATAATCAGGATAAAACAATGTGCTTAATTCCCGGGCAGAAACAGTTGGTAATTGAGTAACAGAAGTACTCTTTATACCTTTTTCTTTCTTAACTAATTCAACCTTAGTATTGGTTGAACACGAAATTAGAGCAATGGATAAAACAATATATATTGATTTTTTCATAATAAAATATATATTCTACATAAAACTAAAAGTCAATACCAAAAATATATATTATTGAAATTCTATTCTTGTTATTGACTCTATCAGTGTTTTTGACATTAAACTATCGGGAATGTTTTTTGTTTGCTTTTATAAGGAAATCTGATTTTATTATTTCTTATATATAAAATTAAATTATAATAATAATGTTATGTATTCAAACAATTCTTTTTATACAAATCGTTATCACACCCCTCATAGGGTTTATATAAAATTTATTATATTAATACATGTCGGGAATATTCCCGACATTTGACGGGAATATTCCCGACACAAAAACATACAAACCTAACAAACAATCAATTTCATGCCCATTTACAAACTGGCACAACTTTTGCTTTACTATAACAAAACAGGAGGATTTATGCAATATAACAAATTACTTATGTGCTTCACATTCCTAAGTATAGGCTGTATGATGTACAGTTTCGATAGTATATGGTTAGGTAGAATAAGCAGTTTATCAACAAAACTTTTAACAGAGGAAATCAAACAACTTGAGAAAGACGCAAAAAACACTCAAGATCTTGCCTGTATTACCGCTAAAATCGGTATTTGTTATCACATGATTGCACTTGAAACAGGAAAAAATGCAGATACATCGATAAAAAAATTACAAAAAAGTCTGTCATTACACAATGATCCACTTGTAAAAGCCTTTCTTGGTTCTGCTATGACATTAAAGGGAAACGAAAAACAGGATCTTGGTATACTGGGGCAGGGTTTACTTATTATTGATGAAGCTAGAAATGAGAGCCCTGATGATATTGATATAGCATTACTGCGGGTAAGTAACGGAGTTGGTATGCCTGATTTTATTTTAGAATATAACAAAAGAATCGGCTTACTCAGCGCTGACATACAACACAGTGAAAAACTGTATGCTGAAGGTACCCTACCTGTTGAAATGTTTGTTGAGTTTAAGTATCTAAAATCAAAATTAGTATTAAAAGAAAAAAAACTTAAAGAAGCAACTCAAATCTGGAAAGAAATAATAACTAGTTTTCCAAATAGCAAGTTTGCCAAGTTATCCGCACAAGAACTGTCAAAATATAGTGAATAAAATTATTTAAGAAGATGGTATGAAAGAAGTTATATACCGGATTGAAAATATTTGTAAATCATACAGACTTAACAACGTAATTGTTAAAGCGTTACGGGATATTAATCTTATACTTTATACAGAAACGAATCAAATGCTTTCATCAGGCCGTCGGAAAGCGGTAAGTCAACACGTCTCATATTCTCGGTAGCGTTGACATACCTGATTCAGGAATGGTATTTTTCAATAATAAAAATATTGGATCCATGTCAGATAAAGATCAATCAAGAATCCATGCAGATAAAATTGGTTTTATTTTTCAGAATTTTAACCTTATTCGGTATACGGCAACGATTCGTGTAAAAATAGGTCATAGGGATTCATTGCAATATTGTAATAAGTATAATTAAAGAGACAGATTTACCAAATATATAATATAAATCAATTTTTGAGAATGGATAACACACAATAAATGAGAGGTGTTATCATAATATTAATATAATATTTAATTATTGCTTTATTTCCATTTGAAGCTTCTTAAAAAAATTTTATCAATTCTTTGAGATAATTTAAAATATATTCTAGAGCATCTACTTTTTTATCAGTTCATATTTCTTGTGGATATTTCTCTGTATTTTCAAATGCTTGAGAATTATAATCCTTTTTAATTATATTAATATCTAATTGATTCAATAATTTCGAAGCTTGTTTTTACCTGTAAGGGGTACCAACAGTTTTCCGTGCAAAACATACGCTAAGAACAAATCTTTACAATTAGCTCGCTTTATTTATACGCTAAGGAATAATATACAATTAAATGCCATTTAATGGTCTTAAATTATTTAGAGTCGCTATACTCTTTATATCGGGGTATGAAGCACATTTCCGACAAAAACCACGCTAAGTACCAGTTTTTGTAATAAATTGAATAAAACTCCCACTCTAAGACTTTTTTAGCAACACAATATAAATTATGTTGCTAAAATATGCACTAAATCATATAAATAATAGTGTGTAGGCAACACAATTTAGAACTTTTCATTAAAATCATTCACTACACAATTATAATTACACAAACCGGCATATTTGGACAGTCAACCCGTTTTTATCCCGGCACTTATTTAAATTTAAAGTATAGCATAATATTTGATAGAATAATGGAAAAACTTAATAATTATCAGACCTCTCAACTGGGAGCATATTAACTCTTATGGTAAACAATTGTCAATAATCAACTCATTCGAAAATAACATTGAGTTTTAAAGCTATAAACTGAGAAAACTTACTGTATAATTGTGTGGCGTAAAGTAAGTGAAAACAGAGATATTTTCCTTAGCGTGGTTTTTGTCGGAAATGTGCTTCAGACCCCTAAATACTTAAATTATAAGTCCAGTACCCTTAAATCTCCTATCGGTAATATGATTTTAAATATAGTACCCGAACCACTTGTTTGATATAACTCAAGCTGACCGAAATAACTATTCAGTATTTCTTTCGATATTGATAACCCGAGCCCTGTACCTTCTAATTTTGTAGTATAAAACGGTCTGAATATTTCAGTTTTCACTATTGGGTCAACACCTTTACCATCATCAGTTATAAAAATTTCTACTGTTTGTACTAAAGTTTGTGCAGAAATTGTTATAGATTTCGCATCCGCTTCAAGCGCATTATAAATAAGATTTATAAGTATTTGTCTGAATTCACTATTATTGCAATAAAAAAATGTATTTTCACACGATTTATCAATGCAAATCACAACATTTCTTTTTAATAACTCTGGTTTGATTAAAGTTATCAGCGAACCGCTTATTTCTTTAAGGTTTATAATCTCGCCTGATCCCTTTGTACCTGATCTGAAATTTTTAAGATATGTTTCTGCAAGATTCTTAATTCTGTCCGTCTCACTTGCTATTACACTAAGATAACGGATTATTGACTCTTTATCCATAGAATCAATGCGTGATAAAAGCTGCTGATTTATAGATTGTATTGCCGTAATTGGATTTTTAATTTCATGAATAAGCCCCGCTGATAGTTTTTCAATAAGAGTTTTCTTTTCAAACGCCATTGATTTCTGAATAAAATCTATATCGGCATAATAACTGTGGTCAAGACTTAAAAAATTTATTTTATACGAAAAATAAAAATCAAGTAATGCGGTTAACGCAATAATTGGCGGAAACATTATTAATGAAGGGTTGTCAATTTTGTATATAAACCATGTAATTATATTTATAATAATAAAGGGTACAATTGAAAGACCAATTAACAATGCAATTAGAAAATTAAACCTTTTCTTCTGTTCATTGGAAATCTGTTTAGCAGAATTGAATAATCGTATAGTAGCAATTGACAAAATGGTCCATGAAACTGCATGATACAGTATTGAATATAAAATATGCGGATTTAAAAATACAAACGGTAATGGAATTAAAAAAAAGAGCAGATATTTCATACTGAATTTATTGGTATGCTGAACGGCGACAAATAACATAAAAAAAACCGGTATATAATACTGCATTCTACCAATAACATCACTCATATAACGAACACCGGTATATTCTAAAATAAGACATATAAGAAATAATGCAAGGTATGCAAAAAAAAGTGCATGAAATCGCGTACCAATACTTTTCTGCCCGAATAAAAACATGAATAACGAACAAGTGACGGTGATCCCAGAGAAAAAAACACTCATATATACAACAAAATTCTGCATAATTCCCTCTCTTAAAAAAAGTCACCAAGCCCGATATTTATTTTATAACCATCTTTAAATTCTTTACCCACAGTATAGCCGAGTTCTCCAAAAATTGTCAAGTTAACAGGAAATCCGAGTCTGATATAAAAACCGCCACCGACTATTGAGTTATACTTTAATTCAGAAAATGCAAAATCATTTCCGGCCAGAACACCCTCATAAAAACTGCTCAGGCCATATTCAGAAGTAAGCGAACCCATTGAAATTGCTATAATTTTAACACGAAAATCTACTTTGTTAACAAAAGTAAAATTTCCGCTACTTTCTTCATTGGATAATTCTCCCCTGACTGACTTTCTAGCACTACCCGGATACAGGCTTAAAATTGTAGAATATAACTGAATGTCATTTACCAGTGAAATATACGAATGAGGAAATAAACCGCCTCTCAGGTTTGTTACTATTTCTGGAAACACTTGTTTATTAAGTATATCAATATTTGCTGAAGGTGATAATGAAAAAATAAAACCTGAATACCACTTTTCAGCAAGGTATCTCATATCAACTGTTAAAAATCCTCCAATCGGAATTACTGAACCATTATATGAGAAATCATAATGCGTTGTCTCCAGATGCGAAAGATTTACAATATGAGACGTAAAATAGTTTTTTATTCCGCTTCGAAATCCCACGACAATATCAGGATGAATTTTTATACCAAGATTCACTAAAGAATATAATGTATGCCCATAATCACTCTCACTGCCATACAGAGGAAAAAATGGAAAAAATGGATTATCCATACCAATAAACCAGCCTGTTAATTGTTCAAAATAAATAAAACCCGGTGGCAAAGTTGTTAATGTCCGTAGTTCATTTTTATTAATACCAGCAAAAAATCCGATATAATCACCACGATGTGCTATATTTTTCCATCCGACATTTCCCCACCATAATGCTGCATTTATTGTATTATTAAAACCTTGTGAGAGTGAAATAAAAATGACTTTACTATTTTCAGTATCAACAGAATCCATTTCAAGAATTTCAATGTTGCTAAATATTCCATAATTTCTAAGCCGAAGTCTTGCAGTATCAATATAAAAAGCAAGTTCTTTTATAGTAAACTTATCACCTTCTTTAAAACCGAGATATGAACGCATAACATTTTCACTTAAAACTTCAGGCGTAAGATATTTTATTCTTTTTATCGAATAGTGCTTTTCCTCTGCCATTACAAATACTGTGATTAGTAAAAAAAACATACAAGCATTTTTTTTCATTATTTTCTCCATGTTTGAATATTGCGAAATGGCAAATCTTGTGCCAAAACAGTTCGAATTATTTAAATGTGGAAACATCTTTTATAGATCTACAAATGTCGGTAAAAACGATGTCAAATGACGGATAAATTACCGACATAGTATATTTCTAAAAAAATCCAATATTATTATAGAACTTGATGTGCTACTCATACCCTACTTCTTTAATCATTTCACCACACCAAACCTCAATTCAAGACCTGTGCTGAAATAAAAATAAACATAACGCATACTTGTATAAAAGTCCCCGGTATATTTACCTATATCAAAGTTAAATTCATAAAACTGTCCGATAATAAAACTTCTTTCAAGTCTTTTCACCGGATTCCCATAGATCAATGTTCCATGATTCTCATAACCAATAAAAAAATAAATACCCATTAAAAAAGTAAGATAATAATTATTATTGAGGTCTTCGTAATAACGTTGCTGACCGAAAAAGTTTATAAATGAGGTCGACATACCTGACTCAAATATACCAAATGAATCTAATACTTTTCTTCCGATTCTACTTGTAAACCCTATTTTTTGAGTAATTCTATTGAAAAAATAGAAGGGGGTTAAGCGGGTCATTATGACAAAAGGAAAATAAATAAAAATATCCGGGTCAAACCCGCCAACACTCACTGTATCACCTAAGGATGCGGTAAATCCGATTGAATAATTGCGATGTACCTTTTTCAGAAACGAATAGTTGAATGAACCTGCAAAGCTTAAATACATCGCAGTTGTAACTGTTTTTTCCGTACCTTGATATGCTTTGAATAAAGGAAATTCAAGCCCCTGACTGGTAGCACCTGCAATTATCTGAGAAACTGAACGATCAAGTCCAAAAACACCCGTGATGACAGAGATTAAGAGTACAAATAAAGCTGCTATTTTTCTCATCGTATTACCTCTACTGAGAGATCATCAGGATTGATTTTATAAACACCATTATATTGTTGTGATGGAATCCAGAAAAAGTTGTTTAAGTAGTAAACACTATTTTCTCCACCATCAATTAACTTGATTTGATTAACAATATTGTAATTATTATTTATATCACGAATCACTATTTTAGTTCGACCAATTAGATACATCCAGTGATCAATTATAAGGAAGTCAAAAAACATAAAATCTTCAATATGAGAGAATTTATAATCAAATTGACAAATTCCATTATCATAGTTAAGTGTATATATAGCAATATTATAAGTATTCTCTTTTTCTTCATACAAACCCAAAAGATAATTTTCTCTTAACTGATATCCTCCAATAAAGTTGAACGTTTTTGTTAATTCAAAACTATCAATAATAAAATTATTGGTAAAGTCATATAACTCCGGTGGTTCTCCATAAAATGATAAACTGATAAGCAGACTTCCATTATTTGAAGTATAATAACTTGTAGGATAAAAAATTCCTTCTGGTAATGTCACTGATGAAAAAATATGACGGATCGGATCATAGGTTGAATAAACTACTGGAACGTTTTTTAGCCCTGGTTTGCACGGTGTTAAGAATAATTTTCCATCGAATATTCCAATACACTCTACATTTGAATCAATATTAAATTCACCCACTTTCCCCTCAGATAAGCAAATTCTTACCACCCGTCCGTCAATAAAATTTACATATAATCCATCAATATCAAATGAATAATTGTACACAATAGATCCAAGGAATATTCCATCAAATTTATAAGAGTAAAATATTTTATTTTTAACTGTATCAATAGCATAGATATAATGATATCTTACATCATCCCTATCCAGCACAAATATAGTATTCTTATCAACATTGATCCCTTCAAAAGACGGTAATGGTTTACTGGGATCGATTTCATTAGAACAGGATAATAATAAAAATGTAATAACAAAATTGATACTATAAAATATTTTTTTTCTCATATTAAATTTGATGTATTATGTCTTACTTCAATAGAACCAAATCGGAACTCTTCCCTACCCCAATTACCCTCAAAATAAAAATAATTGATAATATCTCAAGAATAGAAAAGACAATAATACCCGGTATATTTAAAATGCCTGTAAATCTTGATGATATTATTTCACCGATTATTACAGACATAGTAAGATTCGCAAAAAAAATAAGTCCCGATACCGAAATAAGATACGAAAAAGATATTCTTTTTAATAGTAGAATACCTGTTATCAGACAAAAAGGAAAAATGATACCTATATCCATTGCCTGATCCCATAATGTATGTTGCCCAATCATAGTATGGGGTTGAATTCCACCGATTAGAGAATTTCCGGTTTCACCAAGACATTTTAATAATAACAAAAAACCGCCTGTAATCAGAAAACCCGCAATGGTTTTAACTGGAAATCTTTCCTGAAACTTTTTTGAATTTGTGAGTGCTTTTGAAATTGAAATAATTAACATTGAACCGGTAATAAAACTTAAAGAGAAATTTAATGTATACAAAAGAAACATTCTATTATACGTAAACGCCATGACAAATTCGAAATACTGATAGAAATAGTTAAACAATATACCTGCAAGAATTATACTTGCTTTTAAAGAACCCCGGAGATAGAAAATAAAAGCAAGAATTAAAATTGGAAGACTTATAAAAAGTCTAACAGCGTCAAACCCAATTGCAGCAGTTGTAAAGTATAAAGGATTTCCCTTATAAATTCCGCTTGATACAAGCGGAACAAAGTCACCACTTTTTTCAATTTTTTCGAATTTCATATTTTTTAAAGATCTAAAACCTGTCATACTTGTTACTAAAGTCATGAACGATATAATTAATGTAAATATAATAATAAATTTTTTCATTTCTTCCTCCTCGTTTAATCTAAAATACATTGTTTCTATATATTAATCTGTGATGTATTTCACACTTCATTTAAATTAATAATTTTTTCCGTAAAAAAGAATATTTTACACAAAATAGTAAATGAATGTGAAGTACTTAACAGAAATATATAATATTATGGAATATATTAATATATATTCCATAATATTATATTAAACGGAGGCAAATTATGAAAGAATTCTGGAACAACAGATTTTTAAATGAACAAAAGGTATGGGGAGAAAATTGGAGTAAAACTGCTGAATTCTCTCTTGATTATTTTAAAAGATTTAATGTAAAAACTATACTAATTCCCGGTTCGGGCTATGGAAGAAATGGTAAATTTTTTATCGAAAACGGCATGGAAGTTGAAGGTATTGAAATATCTGAAGAGGCAATAAAAATCGGACGTAACAACGGTATAACTTTTCAAGTTTACTCCGGCAGCGTTTTAGATATGCCATACAATTCCAAAAAATATGATGGTATTTACTGTTTCAATGTTCTGCATTTATTCAAGCAACAAGACAGATTTGATTTTATAACTAAGTGTTTTGAACAATTGCATGATGGTGGAATTGTATTCTTTGCTGTTTTCTCAGAGAATGAACCTTCATTTGGAAGTGGTAATAAAATAGAAGTAAATACATATGAAAGTAAACCCGGAAGACCTGTTCATTATTTTACGGATGAAGATTTACGTGCACATTTTTCAGATTTCTCGATACTCGACTCAGGACTAATTAAAGATTTTGAAGATCATGGCGAAGAAGGTCCACATACTCATATTTTACGATATATCATTGCACAAAAGAAAATTTCTCATGAATTCGATGGTGAAAAATATAGAAAAGCCTCCGCACATCAAAAAGAATGGGGAACAAAAATCATATCGGAATTTAAATTAAATGGTAAAGAATCTATTCTCGATTTAGGCTGCGGGGATGGAACATTAACATCTTTATTGTCGGAATTAGTTCCTGATGGTAATGTATTGGGAATCGATGCTTCTGAGGGAATGATAAAAACTGCTAAAGAGTTGGAAAATCAAAAACTTACATTTAAAAAGATGGATATTGATGTGATTGATTTTAATGAAGAATTTGACCTTATATTTTCAAATGCTACACTTCATTGGGTTAAAGATCATACAAAACTTCTTGCAAATTGTTATAAAGCATTGAAAAAAAACGGTGCGATCAGATTTAACTTTGCCGGAGAAGGTAACGGTTCAAACTTCAATGAAATAATAAAACAAACAATCTCACTTGAAAAATATAAGAAATATTTTATTAATCTGGAGTGGCCATGGTTTATGCCATCAATTATTCAGTATAAAACACTTGTTACAAACTGTGATTTTGAAAATATTCAAATATGGGATGAAAATGCCGACCGGTATTTTGCAAATGAGAATGAACTTATAAAATGGATCGACCAGCCAGCACTCGTTCCTTTTTTGAAATTAGTCGCGGATGAAGATAAAAATGATTTTCGCAATGAAGTTATCAGTAAAATGATTGAAAGAACAAAACAATCCGATGGCAGATGTTTTGAAACATTTAGAAGAATAAATGTCAAAGCAACAAAAGAGAGTCTTTAATAATCAAATAATTTTATAATCAGTACCTCATGCAGAAATAGTATTTTTTACCCCATTCTTTGCATGAGGATCAGTAATGTAAGGAGACCGCCCGTAAATGAAGAAATATTTTTTAACATGCCTTTTATTCTGTTTTATAACAACTCTTTCATTCTCAATTGAAAAATTAAAAACAGATCAATTTGTTTTTGTCGATGGAGGAACATTTCAAATGGGTGATGAGTCCTCAAAAGTTCACTCTGTAACGCTTTATTCTTTTTATATTTCAAAATACGAATTAACTCAAGAAAAATGGACTGAAGTTATGGGATATAATCCTTCTATATGTAAAGGCAGTAAAAATCCCGTTGATAATATTTCATTTTATGAAGCAATAGAATTTTGTAATAAAAAGAGTCAGATTGATGGATTAGAAGAAGTGTATAGCATTGATAAAGAAAATAAAGATCCAAGTAACCAGCATAACAGTGATAACCTAAAATGGTCAATAACTTGCAATTGGAATGCAAACGGATATAGACTTCCAACCGAAGCTGAATGGGAATTTGCGGCTAAAGGTGGAAATAAAACTAGAAACTATAACTTCAGTGGAAGTGACAATATTAATACTGTATCCTGGTACATTGAAAATTCTAATAAACAAACTAAACCTGTTGGTAAAAAGAAACCCAATGAACTTGGTTTATATGATATGTCAGGAAATGTCTGGGAAAGATGTTGGGATTGGTATGAATCATACGCTAATCTTCCAGTAATTAATCCAAGAGGACCTGAAGGCGGGTATTCAAAAGTCTATAGAGGCGGGGGGGCGGGTTATCAAAAAGGGTTCCATACAACTACTATACGTAGGGAACTCCCTGGAATCCGAAAAAATCAGAATATGGGAATGAGACTGGCGAAATCAAAAGGAAAAATAATTGAAAAAAATGAAGATAACATAAATTTTAATGATACAAAATATCATTTTAATGTAGGATTAAGAACAAGGGTTTTTGATGAAGGAGAAACAATTTCAATTGCATATTGGTTTAACGAATTAAACCAACAAGATAAACAAAATATTAAAATAATTCATTATTTACAAAACGAACAAATATATAAAACAGAATCATCATTTAAAGACGTTTTTTACAAAGAAGAGAATGAAATAAATAAATATGGCTTTTTTTATCAAGAGTATTATAAAAATTATGATTTACTGGAAAATAAATTAAGTTTGATTTTATACACAAAAGACAATAGAAAATATATTTATAATAATTTTAATATATCAGTTATCAAAGGAAATTTAAATATCCCAGAAATTGAAAAAAATCATATTTTAAAACAGAAAAAATATAATTTTTCCCTTCAAGGGATTAACGAAACAAATTATAATTATTATTTTGAAATTTATGGTCCAGAATTTAATAATGATGGTGAGTGTATTTATCATCAAAAAATTAATTCTAATACTATAGAGATAGATTTATTAAATTACAAAAAAGCTGAATATTCATTTTGCTTAAGTAAACATGATCCGTTAAATGATTATAATTTTTATTCCAGAGAATATTCTATCAGAATTGATTAAATATCTATTCATCTAACTACATTAACACGTATGTTTTAACATGAAATATTCATGTAGATTGGTAGTTAATAAAAATTAAAATTTGAAATCAAAAGGAAAAATATAAACATGAAAATACAAACTATTTTATTATTAATTTTATTATCACTAAAAGTATATGCATCCGAAGTAAAAATAATCGATTTAAAACCTGCTCCAAAGCAGTTTTTCAAAACAATAAAAGAGTGGTCTATCATTGACGAAAACAATCAAAAAAATTTCGGGTATTACAAGCAGCTGATCGACAGCAGTGCAATTGTCGGATTTACAAAAACTACTTATTTAAAAGCAATTGATAAAACCAAGGATCAATTTCAAGGTAAAATAGATCTCAATTTAATGACTGATATGTTTGTATCAAATACCAAATATACTAATTATATTTTCTTAACTGCTATACCGTTTAGTATTGGTGGTGCGTTGGCGTGTACTCTCGGCATTGGATTTACTGCTGGCTCCATTTTACCATTGCATAATTCGAATTATATTCCGTATATACTTTTAAATTACGCATTAAGTATTCCAGGTATTATAAGTATGGTCGCTTTAAATTTTGGTATAATATCATCAATTGTAGGAACAGTTTATCTTGGTCTAGGGTTATATGAATACAAGAAATTCATCTCAACTAAATCAAAGATTATTGAGGAGTTAAATAAAATAACAATATCTGGAAGTCGGGATGCAATAAAATTCGGATATAACATATCATTTTAATTTCTCATCCGAGGATTAATAATATAACCTATCATATATATGACTGGTTATATTATTAATAGATATAAATTATTGGACGAACAGTAACTCTTCGTGATTCAACTTCACCGTTGCCAATAAAAAGACTTTTTCGAGGCTTAATAAAGTCTCCATTTGAATCTTGTAAGAATTCTGAACAATTTTCAAGAGCTTCACTATAATTATCCTTAATACTCAGAAATGTTTTCTCACCTTCATATTTCATAAATATATCGCCCACATAAATTACTCTATCGTCATTTTTAAAATCATACGTAAGATTTAAATTATATTCAAGAATTATCTGATCACCCAGAGATACTACCGGAACTAATGAAGAATGAATAAGATATAGTTTCTCCCTAGGAACAGCCAAAATAAAATATCCATCATCTCTGTAATTATTACCATTCCAAATTTGTTTTTCGGCCGGGAATATGGCATCTGGGTCTCTATGAAAAATCATTCGAAGAAAAAGCTTTTTACTATCAATTCCATTAAAAAAATTACCAAGATCAATTCCCGTATTAATTCGACCAATTACATAAAGTTTGTTTGTTTTAAGCTTATCTTTGGGTTTAGGATAGGACATATAACCACAAAAAATAAATAAAACCACTAAAATAGATAATTTTCTCATCATAATTCTTATTCCTCCTACATACGTTCAATCTATTCTTTCTAATTATATTTTACCCTGAGTTAAGATTACTTCCTTTATCCAGCTATAAATTATTTTAACAAAAAAATTTGCTGTTTCTTCTTTAATCATATTTGTATCAGTAATATTAAAACTTACTCCAACCTCCTTCACCCCTAGAGTTTTTCTCGTTATTATTGCCAAAGGAATTTTATATATCGAGTTATGTGATATAACCCTGATCATCACTTGATCCTTTAATGAGAAACAATCCAAATCTTCATTGGTTTCAAATTTAACACCTATACCACTCATACTTACATCTTTGAGATAACCTGTTCGTGATTTAAGAAAATTATCAAAGTAAATATCAACTTTGTATTTAACAATTGGAAATAATAACAATCTTATATCTGTTCGTCTAATAACATTTTCATTTGAAAAAAGAGGTTTTAATAAGTTCATTAACAGTGTCACTGAACCTTCTTTATCACAAAAGTTTTTTTCTAAATAAATTATTCCTTCATTCTGAAAAATTTCTCGCATTTTATTATCCAACAATGTTGTATGAGCTACTGATTTATCCGGGGAAAATTTTGAAATAAACTGAGCTATTTTCTCTGCAATTATATATTCACTACCCTTTTTAACATTAATAAATATTTTATCCAGATTGAAAAAGAATGCTGAACAATCATCTCTCTTTTCAATCAATTTTGAGTAATCTTCAAATCCATACTGACATTCTACAACAAAGACATTTCTTTTTAACATCTCAATTCTATCTTGCTCTCCAATAATTGCCGGCATTTGAACCCAGTACAAAGTATATGGTGAAATTGTAATCTCTCCATTCTGATATATCATGCATCGTCTCCATTTTACAGATAACGTATATTTCTTTGTTTTCTACTTTTAAAAATATTAAATTTAGTTCTCTTCTTGAATAATATTGCATCTAATCAATTATTAATTCAAAATTTCTTCAACAATGTTGAATACTCCTCTTATTTCAACAATACCACCATTATCATTACCTTCAAAAAAAGATATATTCAATTTGATACCAGACTCATGCCTTATTCTTGGTATACCGAGTCCAGCGCTACCATCAGCTCTATTACAAGATTTCCTTATTTTATTTACATAGTATTCAAGAGTATTATCAACATTATTTGCTTCATAGATTACTTTTTCTAATTGCAAAAAATCATTTTTTGTTGTAGAATTAAAAACGATTAATTCTACACAATTTGAATTAATAATCTTTGTTATTTTAATTCTTATTCCATCATTGTTAGCATGCTTCACCGCATTTTCAAGTAATTCTGACGCTGCTGTGACTACTTTAGCAATATCCGTTTTTTCTACAAGATGAACAAGAAGGAAAGCATCAATAAAAGTTCTTGTTATTGGAATGTAATCCCAAACAGGTCCAAATGTAATATCGAGATAGCCATTTGTATTTTCCTCATAATTAATCATAATAAAACCTCACAATCTTTCCTGTTTGTTAAAACAGTCTTATTAATTTCTATTTTCATCTTATTTATTTCTGACTCAATGTCAAAAAAACTAGCATCATTAAAGTCACTATTGATTAAAGTAATTAATTCAGATGAATTAAAATTATTACCTGTCAATTTTCCTTCGATTACACTAAATGATAAAAAAAATCCTTCAATACGATTTAATAATTCATTAAATTCTGTATACGTTGAATGTGTTTCCTTATCAACGGTTTCATTAAGATCTGATACAATCGTTATTGAATTTTTCAGAATATTTGAATATCCTTTCATTTTTTCTACCGATCGTTTAACATCTTCAGATAATTTACGAATTTCTTTTGCTATTACCATAAATGGTTTTCCAACATCTCCAGCTCTTGCGGCAGTAATTGAAGAATTTATGGACAAAACATGTATTTTATTGGATATTTCATCGATTGTATTCATAATAATTAAAAGAAAATCAGAGTTTTTCTTTAATAATTCTGTATTCTCTTTAGTTATTCCAATTATTGAAAATAAATTATTTATTCTCTCAATATTTGATCTTGATTGCTTCATATCATAATCAACACCTGAAGCAATTCCCTTAATTATGTTTTTTAAAGAATTATTTGCTTCATTTGTTTTCTTTTCAATCTCATTTACTTTTTTAATCAAAATAGAAGATTTCATATTCCATGATGATTTCAAAAAAATATCAATTTCATTTAATATTGAGCTTTTTAGCGAATCAATTACATTCTCAATTTGTTTTAAAAGAGAGTCAGTTATTATTTCTAAGGGTATTTCTTTTTTTTCAATAATCACTTCCGCCGGTGTCATTTCGTTATTAATTTCATGAATTTGAGGTATAATGACAGAAATGTGCTCTTTTTTATCTTTTTTTAATAAAAAAAAACCAATAACTAATGAAAGAATAATTGATAAAAAGTATGTTAAATCTTTATTTAACACCAATAATACAATATTACTGAGTAATAATAAGAAAACAGAAACAAGACAAATATTTGTTTTCTTCATTTTATTATCCTTCTTTAATTTCATATAAAAAAAAATATCACTTTTAGACAAAAGATCAAGTTATGAGTACTTTAAACTCATAACTTGATATGTATTTCTTATCGATTTACTCTGATACTTTTTTTATAAATCCCGGACCAAGATAAACCAATGTTGACATACTTGATTCTTGCCATTTATATTCTGTTGAAGTCATTATAACAATTGTATATTTTTGTGACATATCAAGAGCATCAACTTTTAAAATCCAATCTGCTATTGCTTTAATTCCTGACGAATTCAAAAACGATAACTTTCGAATATCAAATTTTATTTCTTTTATACCGGATTTCATTATTTTATCATGTAATTCAGTTAAAAATGGAGTTAAAAACTCATTCGGATTTGCACAGTCAATACTACCACTAAAAACAACACTTGTATCAACTACTTTTATTTCTACTCCACTTGTATTTACAGTTCCTATTGTTAATCCCATATTAGACTCCTTATTGTATTGTATTATTAACATTAAATACTGATGTTACTTCTATATAGCCATATAAATCATTAACAGGGAAATACTTCACCGATAATTTACCACGACCTTCACAATTTATTCGAGCAAGACCTAATCCTCCACGATCACGTTTTTCACGAATCTTCATGACATAAAATTCAAATGGATCAGATGCTGCATTTAACTCATCAATATATTTTGTTAATTTTTGAACATCTTCTTTTTTTACCGAATTATAAACTTTCACGATTATTTCAGGTTTTTCTTTGTCTTTTCGAATTTTTGTCCGAATACCATCCATGTGAGAGTACTTAACCGCATTCTCTAACAGCTCTGAAGTTGACATTGTTATTTTTTCAATACAATCACGATCAGTCATATTAACATTCAAAAAATTTTCAATAAAATTTCTCGAAAGTGGAATATAATCCCACTTAGGACCAAAAGTAATATCGAGATACCCCATTGTATCTGATTCATAATCTACCATAATATTCTCCTCCTCGTAATTTTAGATTTTAATGAACTATTAAACTTCTTTCCAATACTTTTTTAAGTTGGTCTATCGTATATGGTTTAACAAGAATATCTGAAAAACCATATTTACGATATTCATCAAAAATAGGATCATTTGAATAACCACTAGTCAAAATAGCTTTTACACTAAAATCAATTGCTTTTAGTTCACGTATAGTATCAATACCCCCCATCCCTCCTTTTATTGTTAAATCAAGCAATAAAATATCAAAACGAAGCCCTTTTTCTAAATGTGCTTTATAAGTGGATAAAGCATCTTCTCCATTCTTTACACATTCCACGGTATAACCAAGTTTTTCCAATAATTTTTTCTCAATATCTAAAATTATTTCATCATCATCCATTACTAAAACATTAAGATTATTTATTTCTAATAAATTCTTTTTCAAAATTGAATTATTTAATGAAAAATCATCAAAAGTATTATTAGCCTCACATTCAATTACCGGTATGAAAATTATAAAAGATGCTCCAAGACCTTTTTTTGAATTAACAAATATATATCCATCATGTTTCTTTATTATTGAGTACGTTGTAGCAAGACCTAAACCAGTACCTGTACTTTTGGTTGTAAAAAACGGATCAAATATTTTATCTAAATATTCACTATCTATTCCCGGTCCATTATCTTCTATTGTTATTTTAATATACTTCCCATTCTTAATATTCTGATAATTGTCAAATATTTCAATATTTCTTGAATATATAAAAATATTCCCACCTTTAGGCATTGCCTGGATTGCATTAATCACAATATTATCAAAAACTTGAGTTAACTGCATTTCATCATAAGATGTCTGCCATAAATCATCTTCTATTGTTATCTCACATTTTACATTTGATCCACTTGTAATAAATTTCACTGAATCGTTTATTAATTTTCCAATATTTCCTGTTTTCTTAACCGGAACTCCACCTTTGGCAAAAGTTAATAACTGACCCGAAAGCTCCTTCGCTTTATATGAAGCTTTAGCCGCTTCTGTTAAAAACGGATAATTCACATCCTCATCTTTCATATTAATCATAGCCAATGAAATATTTCCCAGGATTCCTGTAAGATAATTATTAAAATCATGAGCTATTCCACCAGCTAATAATCCCAATGATTCTAACCTCTGTGTTTTTTGTATCTCATTATCGTATTTTCGTTTTACACTTATATCACGAGCTAATATCAGTATGTGATCCCGACCATCAATCTTAAAATATCGTATGCTAAGGTCAACTAAAATCCCTTTTCGTTCAGAATTAATAAATGACATTTCAGTGTTAATTGATTTATTGAGAGTCATTTCATCAAGTATCCTGCGCATACTAGTTAAACTGCCTCCATCTACAAGATCCAACAAATGCATTGATAATAACCTGCTTCTACAAAAATTAAGTTGAGTTATTACACTGTCATTTACTTCAATTATCTTAGCCGACCCATTATATTCACATAAAAAAATCATATCATTAGCATTATTAAATAATTCTCGAAATTTTCGCTCACTACCAATTAATGCAAATTCGGTTACTTTTTGTTCTGTTATATCTTTAATTATTCCCTCTACAGCAACAATATTGCCTTTTTTATCTACTATCTTATTATAACGATGTTCTGTCCAGATAACATGCCCATCCCTACGTACCCAGCGCATAATAATCGGACGATTTGACATGGCAGAAAAATCCCTCTGATATTCAAAAACCGGAATATCCTCCGGATAAACTAGTTTCTCAAATAAACCAGGATCTTTATAAAATTCTTCCGGTTCAAACCCTGTTACGACTGCCGATGACTGGCTAATATATACAAACCGCTTTTTTTTTCCGTAACGATATAAAAAAATTATATAATCTTTAGAATTATTTAATAACAAGCCATACATATTTGACATACGGCGAGTCTTTGATAATAAAATAAAGGATAATGTAAGAAAAACAATTAGTGATGCTATAATCAGATTACTATACATACCAATTCTCCATTTTATTATTCCTTTTAACCTATTCTTTCAAAATACGTTACAATCAATAATTTTTCTTTTATATAGAAAGTAAAATAAACCATAATATAAATAAACTATATGTTTACAGAACCAAAAAATCAATACAACTTTAGGATATTTGATAGAAATAAATTGTATTAGTAAATATACTTTTGATTTACAAAATACAACTTTACTGACACAAAAAAAAGCAGCCCCGAATACGGGTAAACAATGGGGCTGCATGAAAAACAGTATTATTACTTCATCTTCACCACGACAACCGTTATATCGTCATCAGG
>MIAY01000006.1 GCA_001829315.1 Spirochaetes bacterium GWE1_32_154
AAATGGACTATATCAGGTGCAAATGATATGTTACAACTTAGAAGTCTATATTTTAGTAATAGATGGAATGAGGTTACTGCATACCTTGAAAAGGCCGGATAGTTACCAGTAAAAGAAATTTACACCCAAATAATTTATACATTGAAATATTATTTGCACATTGCTGTTTAATTGTATATAATTATATCATATTTAATTTTTGAGGTGAGAATATATGGGATGTTTAGGATGGTTTTTAATAATTTCAGGTGTAATTGGAATTCCTTTTACGTATGGAGGTTCAATAGTTGGAATAATAATAGGGATAATAATATTATCTATTGGTGGTAATTCAAATAAAACAAGAGAAGCTGTAGAAAAATCAGCCTATGTTCAACAACAACAAATCAATAGCACTAATAAAAAAGAAAAATGGGTAGCTCAAAGAATGAATGATCTTATCGGAGAAGGACTATCAATAGCAGATGCAAAAAGTAAGGCTGAAATGGAATATACTATTAATAATGAATAATTAAAATTCAGATAAAAAAGTTTTAATGAGGTGATGATATGAATTATAAAAAAGATATATTTACAACAGAATTTAAATCTCTAATTTTTAAAGCTAATGAAAAAGAAGAATTATTATTAAAAAAAATGTATAAACTAGGTGATGATGGTTATTTTCTGAATTATTATCCGGTGAATGAAGAAATTGAAATAATTGATTCTTTTTTTAACCGAATTGATAGTATGAAAATTGTTGGGTCCTATGAAGAACCGTTATTAAATACTGTTAATAGGTATCCATTTTTAACATTTCATATTACCCTAGGTTATATATTTGCTATTCTTTTTGTAATTGGTTCAGTTGTATTTGCATCAATATTTACTGAAGATCTTTATGGTTCAGAAAAGATTTTATATTTTTCTGCGATTTTAATTCCGGGAATATTTATTGCTTCGCTTATTGCTGCATTATCACAATTTTTTAATGCAATTATTGATATTGCAAATAATAGTTTTAAAGATAAATAAATAAATAAAAAAAAGGGGTATATGTCCCCTTTTTTTTATTATTTATAGTAAAATTAATACAAGTGCTTATGAACCCAACCAACAACCTTTGCGACTATTTGAATATTTTCATTTTGTATTGGTATAATTTGACGTTCATACCTGGCATTATCAGAAATTATTGTAAGTGTATTGTCGAAATTGAATTGTATTCTTTTTACAAGAAAATTATCATACATTCTTATAATATAAATACCTTCACCGGAAGTATGGTTTAGTTCAGTGTTTCCTATAACATAATCATTATTATACAATGTTGGTGTCATTGAATCACCTTTAACTTTAATAATAAAAGATTTTTCAGCTAAGCAAGAATCAATCATTTCTTTTATTACAGGGAATTGACCAATAATTTCAGAATCAATTGCAATTTCTCCATGGCCTGCG
Source organism: Spirochaetes bacterium GWE1_32_154 (assembly GCA_001829315.1). Taxonomy (GTDB): domain Bacteria; phylum Spirochaetota; class GWE2-31-10; order GWE2-31-10; family GWE2-31-10; genus GWE2-31-10. The sequence continues at coordinate 1,444 of MIAY01000006.1, forward strand.
GAAACCGTTCCTGAATAAACATTTAAATAAATTACATTGTCATTCTTTGTGTACTCAAAATGATTATTATGTTTTGTTGGTCGTGTTCCAATAATCATTTCTGTTTGATCTGAATTGAACATTGAGCCTTGACCGGTAATAAACCATTCTATATTAATATCTAATTTTTTTAGAACTTCGAAATTTGTTGGATTTATTTGATAATTTAATTCGTCTCTTAATAACCTTGAAAAACTTTTATAATCAATATTCATTAAATTACAATAATCTTGCTTAGTTTTAACAATATTTTCATTTTTTAACGCTTCAAATAATTCTTCTAATTGTTTTCCTTGAGCCATTTTACACAACCTATTCTAAAAATATTTGAAATAAATCACAAATTATTAGAAAAACACTTGATTTTATTCTAATAATATACGATATTATAAGCATACCCCGCTGAGAGATTGAAACTCTTATGATTATGTGCCATGAGATTTTCAGTTGTAAGCCGACTCTGCGGGGGGTCGGCTTTTTTTATTATCGACCTGTTATGGCATAAAATAAACACTGGGAGGTGTAAAATTATGGCTTATAAAAAAATAACTCTTTCAGAGTTAAGTGAAGGGGCTCTTGAAGAAGTGTTTCAGTATGAATTAAAAAATGTTTTGGCAAATATTGCTGATATGAATACAAAAGGCAAGAAACCAAGAAAAATTGCAATTTATATTGATTTAACTCCGGCAAGCGATGAAAACAGAGATAGTTTAACTTGTGAATTTGCTGTTAAATCAACTCTTGTTTCTGCAAAGCCCGGGATTTGTAATCTTGCAATGTCAGGTTTTGCAGGTGAAAAACTTGAATTATTTCAGGAAACATCAAGAACTTTACCGTTATTTGAAGATCAAAAAACTAATGAAATTGATATTAAGGGGATGTTAAATGCAGCTAAATAAAGAAACAATACAATATTTAATTGAAAAAGAAAAAACTTCGGTTATTGAAGTTGATGGTATTAAGTACAATCAAAAGCATGATAATTCATTAAAAACAATGGATTTAGTTCATTATCTCGAAACAAAACCAGAACCAATACATACAAAAACACTTACCGGTATAAAAGATTTTATTTCAACAAGGTCAGTAACAACCCCGATGCCTGATATGACAGATATTCTTGTACATATTGAATCATATAATAAAATTTCGGTTTGGTCCGGTGAACATCCAATATTTCATAAAAGGGATTTGCTGTTAACATCTGGCCATGAAGATGTTTTTAATCTCAAAGAAGATTACTATGATTTTGAAACATTCCTGATTAAAGTATCAACAATGTTTAAAGAGTCAGAAGATAAGAAAACTCTTTTGCTTTCTATTGGAACGGTAAAAGACGGAGTTGTAAAAACATTTTCAGATGATGGTTTGTCTCAGACCGTATCTGCAAAAGTAGGTCTTGAAATGGCATCTGAAAAGAAAGTACCAACAATTGTTGATTTAAAACCGTTTGTTACATTTAACGAAATTGATCAACCAACAAGAAAATTTATTGTAAGAGCAAAGTCAGGTGGAGAAAAACCATCATTTGCTTTGTTTAATGCTGACGGTGGAGCATGGAAGCTTGAAGCCATTGCAAATATAAAAAGATGGTTAGAATCTGAATTACCTGAGAATACTTTGATTATTGCTTAAATCGAAACAATCGGTATTTACGGGATACCGATTGTCTTACAGGTTGGTAACTGTAACTGATGAGATTACCTTTGCTCTTTTACATCAAACAGCAGTGTCCTGGACTGCCAAATCTTCTACAGGCGTTAGTTTGTTAAGAATTGATGAATTCCTCTTGCAACTTTAATAAGATTTCTAAAATTTTTTATTTCCATTTTTTTTGAATTAATCATTTCTCTTAAAAGATTAACAGAATCAGAAATTGTATATACCTCTTTTTTCATTTTGAAACTCCATTTTTTTATATATGTTTCGGAATGAAATAAGAAAAGTTTAGTTATATAAATATTATAGTGTTTATATAATTTAAAATGGGTATGCCAATTCCCGTCAAATGACATACCCTAAAAAATATCTACTTGTTAGATATTATCGGAGTTGATAATAAATACATTAACTTAAGGATTAATAATGAGAAATAGAAAACAATTGATTGAAGCAAGAAAAATAATGAAGCTCAATAAACCTTTATTTATACCTATCGATCTTGATAATAAACAACATCCGTATTGGATGACAAGAGCATTTGCAAACAATAAATATATTGTTATAATTGATGATAATTGCGAAAGCACACACGGAAAGTGCATTAAAGCGATGGTTCAAAGGCATGATGATAACCCTATTCCATTTCATTGGCGAGAAATGCAGTCAATAAAAAATGAAATATTCGGTGAAGATACTATCGCCGTTGAGTATTACCCAAAAGAAATAGATTTAATTGATGAGGCAAATATCTACTGGCTCTTTATTTATCCTGATAACATAATGCCATTACCAAAATGTAATTTTTTTGAAGCAACACATTTTATTGAATAGAATAAATGTAAGGAGAACAAAATGAAAAGTGTATTTGAACGATTAAAAATGCTTTCGGAAGTTAAGTATAATGTATTACGAAGTGATAAAATGGAGTGGTTTATAGGTATTCAAATATCGCAAATTAGAAGAATACAAAAAGGTATTTTATCAGGAAAAATTAAGTGAGGTGGTGTGATGTGTAGTAATTATATAAATGAAAAATGTAAATCTGGATTCAAGGTTTCGACTGGCTGTTGGGCTACAGGAAATCTTGAAAAGAGTACGATACATACAGTCGAGTGTATTGATATTGAGAAATGCGGTATTAAGTATGGTAGTAATGGCGGTATGCCTAAATTCGATTTTAAATAAGGATAAAAGCAAGGAACAACTATGAGAGAAAATCAATATTTACCATTTGCTCACCGGGATAAAAATAAATCTGATTATTATCAAACTCCGTATTCTATGACAGAGCAATTATTAGAAAATGAACCATTTGTTATTTCAAAAACAATTGCTGACCCTGCTTCAGGAGAGGGGGCAATAACTACGGTACTTAATAAACAATTTAAAAATGTTTTTTCCGGTGATTTACACTTTACAGGGTTTGATTTTCTTAAACAAAAAATGGATAATGTTGATTATATTATAACCAATCCCCCCTTTTCAAAAGCTGACGATTTTATCCTTAGGTGTAAGGAAATAGCAAAAAATAAATTTGCATTATTGTTACCTTTGAATTATTTACATGGTCAGGCAAGATATAATAAAAAGATATTCTCAGGACTGCATACTGTTTATGTTTTTACCAGATACCCGATGCTTACCGATCAGATAAGAGCCGATGGAAAATATAAAACAGGAATGATGGTTTATGCCTGGTATGTTTGGTATAACTTTGAAATGTATGATAGTAAAAGAGATCCGGTGATTAAATGGATTGATAATGATAAATATGTTTTAAGACGGGGGAATTAGGATAGATGAAAAAGCGAATTAAAATAAAAATATGGAAAAAATGTCTAAATTACGGTTGGAATAACTATAAAGAAATGAGAATATATAAAAATATGAATAAGCGGTTTATATGTAGACTAATGAAGCAATTAAGTTTAATTTAATTGATAATGATCGTTTTTTTTTAAGACAGGTGGAGTGAGTTATATTTTTGCGTTATCATTATGATGGTGATTGTTTTTATTCTTTGGAAATAAGTATTCTACTATAATAATAACTATAGTAATTGTATTTAAAAATACAAGTGGAATTAACTCCATCTGAACATATTTGTCAAAAAATAATATTCCTTTACCAATCAAAAACAATAAAAAATAAAGCATAAAACTGGATACTATTATAAGACCAAGAAAACAGTACGCATACAGTTTTCTTAATTTTATATCATTTAATGCATCCATGCTGTCTAACTCAGTTTTACTAAAAAATTTTGCTTCTTTAACTGATTGAGTATTACTGACATGTTTATCTTTAATTTATTCAAAGTCTGATTTTACATTTTTTTCGATATCACCAAATAAATCATCAATATTTACATCAGAATCAATTAGCATTAAGTTTTCCGGTAAAGTAATTTTGTATTATATCAGTAGTAATAATATCATTAATGTTTGTAACATCCCATGGACCATTCTTTATATGGGATATATTTGATAGGCTTATTGCATCATGATTTTTGTAAAGATTCCAAATTTTATTAATAAATTCATTATCTTTATTTTCTACCTGCTCTGTTGATTCTGCTATTTTTGTGATGTTTTTACTACCAAAAATTCGGAATATTTCATAAATAGATTTTATTACAGGGCCATATTTAAAGGCAACTATCTCATCAGAAAATAAAGGGTTTCCGGTTAATGCTAAATACCAACCTTGTGAGAAATAAAGTATTTTTTGAAGTTTAAGGTGAGTTATAACGCGCCCTTCATTTTGACTTAATTCAATAATCTTATTTGCAATAGTCAACGCAGAATACATACTTCACCCCCTTTTTAGAAAACTTGTCATACACTATTAAATATAAGACATAATGTCAACACATTCAACTATTTCACAAACTTTTTTACAGTCTCAATATTTTCCATAACCGCCAACCTCTGATTATCATTCAAAGTTTTTACCAATGAACAAATCGGATCCGGCGTGGTATCCGGTGAAAGCTCCAAAAGATCGTCAATAGAGAGGTCTAAATACTTGCATATTTTATATAACACCTCAAGTGATGGGTATGTATTGCGATGTTTAAGATTATAAAAAGTAGCTCTATTAATATCTATTGCATTACAAATGGAAGATACATCTTGTTTTGATTGGTACATTGCATTTGCAATTCTGTCAAATAGTTCAATTTGTGAAATCATAATAATTTGTCGTCACAAAATAAATAAAAATATATTTTTTTATAAATAAGTGTTTACATAGGTAATCAAATATATTATACTGGTTACATAAGAAATTAAAAAGGAGGTGAAACATGAGTTCAATACAAGTTAGAATTGACCTTGAAACAAAAAACAGGCTTGAAACAGTTAGTAAAGAAACCGGATTGCCTCAAACTCTTTTAATGAAAAATGCTCTTAATATGTACCTAAAAGAAAAAAAAGAAGTTATATCCGGTTTAAGAAAATCAGCGAGTTAATAAATTATTAAAATACAGGAGGTTAAAATGGATAATTCAGAAATAGAGAAACAAAAAAAGAAAGAAATAAAAAGAATTGCTATTGAAGCGAATGGTAAAATTAAGACAGCGTTATTTAATTCTAAAATAACACCACTAACAGGAGAAAATGTAAGAGCGGTTATAAAACAAATGAAAAAACATTATGTGGTTTTTAATAAAGATCAAACAATGTAATGAATATCATCAAGAAAACTTTGAATTTGCGAATATATAGAAATAGGTTCTTTACTGTTTGTTATGTATGAGGCTGATATTGCGTTTAGAACATAGATAGGAAACAAATAATCTATATGTTGTAATTTAAAAGAACATATAAAAAATAGTACTTTTTTTATATCGAGATTATTTAATGTTTCTTCAAAATAAGAGAATGGAACAAATTCGTCTTTGAAATATTTATCATCTTTCAATTTTAACGTGATTAAATCAATTTTATCATAATTAAATTGCAAGTACATTGTGCATTCTTTACAGATATTATCTTTATTAAAAGGACAAGTTTTAATCATAAAAAACTCCATAGATAATAGTAAATTTAAAAAAAATATATGTCAAATTTTATTAGAACAAAAATCAGCGAGTTAATTAATAGGAGGTGATATGAGTAAAAAAGATTTGGATGTTCCATCCGTATTACTAAGTATTGAAAATCGAATTGATGTTTTATTTGACTCTAAAATTGAGTTGCCGCCAATGTTATATCTTGCAATGACTGAGATGAAAAGCGAAGTTTTCAATTATTTACAAAAGGAGGTGAGAGCATGAAGGAAAATGGAATATATGGAATACACATTGAAGGTATATATTGTGAAGTTAAAGTTCACAATGAAAAAATTATTGATGGATTTATAGATTATTACGGCTCAAATACTGAATTATCAGAATATGTTATCAACGCAATTGATATAAAAAAACTATCAATAAAAATATAGCAGGAGGATATAAGGTATGAATGATTTAACAGTTAAAAAAATGACTACTATAAAAGAAATTTCAGATATTTATAGAATATCTGTTGATACAGTTACAAGAGCAGTAAAAGAAAAATTTCCTGAAAGGTTACAACAAGGAAAGATAACATATTTAAGTGAATTTGAAACATCTATAATTAAGGATTATCTAGTTGATAACAAGAGAATCGACTTACGCTTTAAAGCGGAAGTTGTAACTGAAGCAGATGAATTGCTTATTATTGCTAAAGGATATGAAACGGCATTAAGAAAACTTGAAGTATTACAAAAACAGGCAGAAGAAAATAAACATAAAGTGAACTTCTATGATGATGTTACCGGGTCAACTGATACTGTAGAAATGAGTGAAGCAGCAAAAGTTCTTAACAAAGGTATTGGTAGAAATAAGCTTTTTGAACTTCTTAGAGGTCAAGGCGTGTTGATGAATAATAATCAACCATATCAAAAATATGTTGATAACGGTTATTTTAGGCTTATCGAACAAAAGTTTATTAAACCAACTGGTGAAACATGTATAAATATTAAAACGGTTGTTTTTCAAAAAGGAATGGCATTTATAGATAAATTGATTGAAAAATCAAAATTAGAAAAAGTCTCTTAAACCTGTCCGTATGGATAAGGTATTTTAATAGTAAATTGGAGTGTGTAAATTGAACATGGTAAAAAAAATATCCGAGTTGGTAGCTCGAATATTTCATAAAAAACAAGTTAGTAAAAACATCAATATCAAGAATAGAAAATTTTACATCAAAAGTCAAGAAGAAATTAACGCAGAAATAGCAAGAGAACTACTCTTTATTCAAAGGGAGTATTCTTTAATCAACAGGAGGGTTAAATAATATGAAAATATTTTGGATTGATACTGAGACTACCGGTTTGGATAGTAACAATGATAAAATTATTCAGTTAGCATGTATTTTTGAAGATACTGAAAAAGAACTGATAATTAAAAAAGATTGGTATATTAAACACAATAATTATCCTGAATCATTCGCAGATGCTGAAAAGATTCATGGAATAACAAGAGATTTTCTTAATGAATCAGGTAAAAGTAAAAGTGAAGTTTATAGAGAATTGTTATTATTATTAGATAATAATATTGAAAAATTTAACAAAAAAGACAAGGCAATATTAGCCGGATATAATGTAGAATTTGATAAAGGATTTTTATATAAATTATTTTTATCAAATAACAATTCTTTTTTTCATTCATATTTTCACTCAGCAAAACTGGAAGTAATGAGTCATTTTATTTATTTATATTATGACTCTAATGACAATTTAAATGATATTGAAAACTTCAAACTTGAAACACTTTGTAATCAATTTAGAATTAAATTTAATTCTCACAATGCAATGGCAGATATTCAAGCAACACGTGAACTTTTTTTAAGCATAACTGACGCATTATATAACAATTAGAGGAGAAAATAGTATGAGTGATTTAGCAATTAAAACAGAAACAAAAAATGAAGTTATTACAGAGCAGCAATTAAAAGATTATGCAAAAACATTTCTTGCAACTCAAAATTTAAGTGACAATGAAATAAGCCAATTTATTGGAATTGCAAAAGCATTTCAATTAAATCCATTTAAAAGGGAAATCTATTGTATAGCGTATGGTTCTGGTCAATATAGAACATTACAAATAGTTACCGGATATGAGGTCTATTTAAAAAGAGCTGAAAGACTTGATTTGCTCAATGGATATGAAACATCATTTTCCGGTAGTATTTCAAGAAGTACAATATCAATTGAAAGAAACAAAAAGGGCGGTGAAGGAACTTATAACAAATCTGTTGAGGTATGCAGAGGTGACTTATCGTGTACTATTACAATTTATAGAAAAGATAGAGAAAAGCCATTTAAGAAAACTATTTACTTTGAGGAATTTACTCAAGATAATGAAATATGGAATAGTAAACCGCGTTTTATGCTTGAGAAAGTCGCTTTATCCATTGGATTTCGTCAATGTTTCCCTGATGAAATGGGGGGGATGCCATATACAAACGAAGAAATAAAAGACGAGCAAAAGGATGTTACTCCAGAAAAACAACCCGACGTAAAAAATAACAAACAGCAAAGCAATAAACAACAACAACCAAAACCGAAAGTACAGGATGCTGAAATAATTATTGAAGATACAGTAGAGACACGAAAAAAACTATTTTCTGACTTCACGGAAATGATTGATAAAATTGGAATGAATCTTGACGCAAAAGACGGATCAACCGCTCATAAAATATGTATAGCATATAATGAGAATGACCCCATATTAACGGCTCAATACTTATTTCAAACTATTGAATTCATCAGCAATAAATACAACGTGGTTAATAATTAATAAAAAATAAAAGGGGACTTGAGCCCCTTTTTAAAATTCAAAAAAAGGGATGTTATATGAAAGTATTTTTTAAAAAAGGTGAGTATGTAAAACATAAAGGACAGGTGTATAAAGTTGTTAATGACAATACAAATCAATCACTCATATATGCAAAAAATTTAAAATCAGGTGTAGATAGATTTTTATACATTTCAGAATTGGAGGTTATACCTCATGAGTAAAGATACAAATAGTATTGTAATAATTGGAAGATTAGTTCGTGATCCTGAAATAAGATATACACCTTCAGGAACCGCTGTCTGTAAATTTTCCATTGCTAATGGTGAAACAATTAAACAAAATAACGAATGGAAGGATTATACAAATTTCTTTGACGTTGTTGTTTTTGGAAATCAAGCGATTAATTGTGAAAAGTATTTAAAGAAAGGCTCAAAGATTAGTGTTGTAGGCTCAATTAAACAGAATAGATGGGAGGATAAAACAACAAATCAAGCAAGGTCAAAAGTTGATATACAATGCCGTGAGATCATGTTTTTAACACCTGCAAACGACGGAAATAATCAAACATCAACAACGTCTGCAGAACCGGATAAACAACAGAAAATAGTAAATAAACCGGCTCAAAAACCAAATAGAGAAGATAACAATGAGTATGTTCCTGATCCGTGGGCTGATGCAAGTGATACGTATGATTCTATTGAATGGCCAATGCAAAATGGCGATGATGACATTCCGTTTTAATCGCAATCCTTTTTAAACAGGGATAATGGCCATTCGATTATTATATCGAAATATTTGGAGGTAATATGATAAAAAATAACGCTGAATATTTTTCACATGATGCTACCATGAGAAATGACAGAAAGATTCTCGCCATTCGCAATAAATTTGGAATCACCGGTTATGCAATCTGGGTAATGATTCTTGAAGAATTGTGCATATCAGAAAATTTCAGATTAGAATATGACGACATTACTATTGAAACATTATCCGGTGATTTCAGAATTGAGCCTAAATTACTCAAGGAAATAATTGATTATTCATTTAAACTTAAACTCCTTTTTATAGAGGACGGATATTTATTCTCTCATAATTTTATATCAAGAATGCGACCACTGGAAGAAAAAAGACAAGCAAAAAGTGAAGCCGGTAAAAAAGGTATGAAAAGTAGATATAAAATTGATGATTCTGTTATAACACCCGATGATTCTGTTATAACAGAAAGCAGTTCTGTTATAACAACTACTAATTCTGTTATAACAGCGGATAACATAGTAGAGCATAGTATAGTAGAGCATAGTATAGTAAAGAAAAGCAACGACGCTCTTAATACACGTGAGTCGCTATTTTTTAAATTAAAAGAATCAGGACTTTCGGATAAACAGGCTCAATCAGTTATAAAAAATCATCATCCAGAAAAAATCATTGATAAAATCAATTTGACAAACTGGTTAATTATTAACAAGCCTGAAAAAGTCAAAAGTAAACCGGCATATCTTTACCAAGCCATTCTTGACGATTGGATTGACGATGGGTATGAAAATCGAAATAATAAACCACCACCACCACCTGATAAGACAGAATTAAAGGTCCGGCGAATAATTCAGGAATATCAAAAATTAACCGGGATAAACAAAGATTTAAATCTTATTCGGGAAATTTTCGAGAAAAAATGCACTGAAAAAGACATTGATGTTATTACTGCTGTCATGCGAGAAATATATCTTGAGCCTGAATTGATTAACGATTTACCGCTTGAAACATTATTATCCGGTGACAGAATTAAAAACGAAGCCATAAAAATAAAAAAAAGCATAAGTCAGATAGATGTCAGCTTTTTAAAAAACAATGAGATAGTTTTAAACGCTTAAATCATGTCACTGGGAGGGGAAATGATTAATAATTTTACAGCACCTGATAAAGTCATGGATATTATTAAAATCGCTTCAAGCGTAGATTTAACTCTTAATCAAAAGATTCAGTATGTATCAACAGCCTATGCAGGAGAGGCGGTGTATTTTCCTCAAAGGACAGTTAAGGCCATTAGAAATGCTGAAATATTGCAAGATTATTATCAACACAAAATGACTGCAAAACAAATTGCAATAAAATTTTATATGTCAGAAAGCACCATTTTTGAAATTTTGAGAAAAGAAAAATATAAAATTGAGCCTTAATACTTAAAAACTATGAAAACCGATTTGATTTTCATAGTTTTAAACTGCTATTATATTTTTGAGGTGAAATATGTCAGACGAAAAAAAATTAAGCGAATTAGACCAAAAAAAGCCAACCGATGCTAAAAACCTGTCAAAATGGGGAATGGTATTATCAGTTATAGTACAAACATTATGTACTGTAGGTCACATTATAGTTAAAAAAGATTTCCCTAATTTAGACACGCAAATAAGTATGTCTTTCTTTTCATTATTTTTTACGATCCCATTCACACCAGTTTATGTAAATTTATTTTTAGATAAAATATTTGGAGGTAGAAAATGAGTGTAATTTTAATTTTAATAATTATAATTGCTGTTTTGGTTTTTATTTATTCCGGGACTGTTTTTGGTTTTATTATGGCAATTAAAGCAAAAGACAGCAAAATTAAAATGCAATTTCAAGATATTAAATATCTTGAAAATGAGTTGATATCTGCTAACGGCAAAATTAAAGCATTAAATAAAATACAAAATATAACCGGTTTAGGAAAAGAAAATGAAGATATTATTACAAAAATTCCTGTTGATACTTATAATCCTGACGGGTTGTTCCACCGTTTCAAAAGGTAATAGTTTAAGAACTGAACATATTGCAATGCCATCATATCCGTTAATGCTTGATGTTCAATTTAAGAAAAATGAAAACGGCTTTTCACTTACCGTACAGGATACTAAAAACCTCGATATTAACCTTGAAAGGCTCAATACATACATAAAATCATTGGAAGCAATAATCGATGGTTACAGGGGGCAAAATGCCGATTATAGATAATATCTATGCTCTCATTGCCACTATATTTGTCTGTATGGTATTCTCAATGCTCATTGTATTTGCTATACGAAAACGCGTGTCTTTTAAGCTTTCAAGCGATGGTGTCGTATTAAATACTCCCGATGGTAAATATATTTCATCCGAAAGAAATTTCTTTATTTTTCAAGAAATAAGAAAACTGGATAAAGTCATTTATGATATTTCTGAAATACAGATACTCGATGAACAAATGACATTTATTGAACGAGAGCTTGAACGGTATTACAAAGAGAATCTTGATCTCATTGTTAATAAAGCAGAATTAAGTATTGATAGTGACTTATACCGTAATTACCAATTAATTTATATTCTTCATGAAGAAAAGATGAAAAAACAAATTAAGCGTATTTTAAAAGAAAATCACCTATGTGATAAGCCAGAATGGAATGCGTACAAAGAGCGACAGTTTGAATTTACATGGTCAAAGTCAATGGAGTATCTTGACAGTTATTTTGGCGTTATTCAAATTGAATCAAGAAAAATTATTACCGATCAGATAAGAGCTTACTTAAAAAATGAATACAAAGTAAAGTTTCATTATTGGATGGATGAGTTTAGAAATATAACATCTGAAAAATTGAAGGAAGTTCAAAAGACTCAGAATAAAATAGAAACTCTTCATTCTCAATTAGGGTACAACCATATTATCGAGGTTAAAAACAATGAATAATAATAATACTATATATCCTGCTCCCGATAAAGGAAGATACAGAAAATTCGGATTTAAGCTTGGAAACCTAACACACATTGGGCATGATTTTGATTGTCCAGAAGATACACCTGTCATTGCAATTGCTGATGGTATGGTAGTTGATAATAAAATGATCAATGGTTTTGGCAGTATGAATCCACACACTAATGGAGGTGTTTTATTTATCAAACATATTGATAAAAACGGTCACTATTTTATCGGGCTTTACGGGCATGTTAAGTCTAAACTTCAAAAGGGAATAATTGTAAGAAAAGGGGATATCATAGGAAGTATAATAGAATTTTATAATTCTAATTTATATCTTCCTCACTTGCATTTTGGTATTTATATCAGCAATGAAATACCACAAGCACCTTATGGGTACACATCTAATATTGATAAGTGGGTTAATCCAATTGAGTTTTTGAAAACAAGGATATAACAATAATGGCATATACTCAAGAACAATGGGAGCAAGTACAAAGTGATTTCGTACAGGGAATTATTGAGAATGGGAAACTAATATACCCATCTTTTAATCAGCTTTCAATTTCTTATAAAATATCAAAATCAACCATGTCCGTTCGTGCAAAAAAAGAAAAGTGGGAAGAAAAAAAAGAGATATATCAAAATAAAATAGCGTCAAAGCATGATAAAATCATACGAACAAAAATAGAACAAATAGAACACGAATCGAACAAAACGAACGCCCTCAGTACTAAGTGGGCTGAGTTTGATTTAAAGTGTCTTGAGCTTGCAAACAATGCTCTTGACCTATGCAAAATGGATATTGAAGCACTCAAAGAATTCAAAGACACATACGATTCATTATCAGATGAATCAAAATTACAAATTCAAAAATATACACCGCTTGCACTAAAACACTTAGCAGAAGCCATAGAAAAATACCAGAAAATTGGTAAGAATGCGGTCGGTGAGACTCTTGCAAATAACGATAAACCTCAGCAAAACATAACTATCAATACTATAAACGATGATAATTTATTTTCAAGGCTCAATGGTGGAGTCAATGAACAATGATGAATACCGGGAGTTATTGATTGAAGCCTCAAGGCGTGATTTTTGGACTTTCTGCCAAACAATGCATCATTACAAAAAAGAATGGTTTCATATCAAAATGTTATGTACTGTTCTCCAGGCTTTTTGGCAAGGTGCATTGAGCCGAAAAGAAGGAAAACAATTCAAACGTCTTATTATCAATGAGCCTCCACGACATTTTAAATCAAGAACAATGGTTTTATTTTCAGCATGGTTATTCGGTCATAGGCCTAAAGAAAAGTTATTTGTTGCTTCATATTCAGAGTCTCTTGCAACAGATTTTTCAAGATATGTTCGTGATGAAATAAGCCAAATTAGAACTTCATATGATGATATTGTTTATGAGGATGTTTTCCCAAATACAAAATTAAAGTATGGCAATAAATCATTCAAACAATGGGCGTTAGAAGGTTCTTTTTTTTCATATAAGGGATGCGGTGTTGGCACAGGTGTTACCGGTCGAGGTTGTACCGTTGCTATAATTGACGATATTATAAAATCCTATGAAGAAGTTGTTAATGAAGCAGCACTTGAAAAAAAATGGGAGTGGTATAAAAATACATGGCGGTCCCGATATGAGAAAGGGGCACTTGAAATTATTATAATGACTCGATGGTCAAGAAATGATTTATGCGGAAAATTGCTTGACGGTAAAGAACCATATCGGATTGATACATTAAAAAAATGTGGTAAGATTTTATATTATGATGACACCGTTGTTTTACAGCAAGAAGTATTCGATGGTGAAAATATGCTTTGTGAAGATATGCTTGATCACAACAGCTATATCGATATTATGAATACAGTTGACCCGCCAATATTCAAAGCAAACTATCACAATGAATTAGTTGACATAAAAGGTCGACTGTATGAATACTTTAATGAATACGATGAATTACCAAAACCGACTCATCGTAAATGTGGTTTTATTGATATTGCCGACAAGGGCGGTGATTATGTATGTGGTATCTTTGGTGAGATAGTTAATAAAAAAGGATATATAAAAGATATTGTTTACAATAAACAGGGTATTGAATATTCAATTGAATTATGTGCAAGAGCAATTATCAATAATGATATCATTGAAACTGTTATTGAAAATAATTATGGCGGTTCTTCATTTCCTTTGTTGTTAAAAAATGTAATTGGAAAATTATGTAAAGAGAAAGGGATTGTTAATAAATATGTCATACAAGAGATATCCCAAAGAGGTAATAAACTTGCCAGAATAATCACGAATGCCCCGATTGTTTCAGCAAGGCTTTATTTCAATAAAAATTGGAAGTATAAACACCGGGAGTTTTATAACCATGTTACTACGTTTCAAAGGGAAGGAAAAAACAAGCATGATGATGCAGAAGACGCTATGACCGGATTTGTTGAATCGTTTATACTTGTTTCTAATGCACCGTCAGTAACTTCAGGAAGAATAGAGGGGCTTTAACCCCTCTTTTTTTATTCTTTCTCTGGAAAGGCTTTTTCGACTAATGCCTGATAATGTTTGGTATTTCTGTTAACATAATGTTTTAGTGCAACCTCAGGGTTATTGCCTGCTTGTTTTGAAACAAAATGAATATCATTAGTTGAATTGAGTTGATCGGTTACCGCGGTATGCCTGAAAGCGTACAGGATATAGTCCTTTGGCAGGTTCATTTCAACTTTTAATTTTTGAAATTGTTTTGAGTAAAACTCATCGCCTTTGGTACCGCCAATAAATAAAAATCCTGATGTTATCCCGGTTCTTTCAAGGTGTTTTTTTAACATCTCAAAATATATATCCGGTAAATATGTTTCTTTTGTTTCTTTTACTTTATTCATGAATATTTTAACGGTTTTATTTTTTTCGTCAAAATCTTCAAGTTTAATGATTCTTGCTTCATTTGGTCTTGAAACGGTATAATAAAGCGTTGTAATGTAGAATGAAAAATCATAATTACCTTTACTTTCAATAAAATCAATTATCCTTTTAAAATCATCCTCAGCAATAACAGTTTGACGCCCTACCCTTTTTATTTTTGGAAAATCTAAGCATTGATAGAGATCACGAGAAAACAAACCCCTTTTAATACAATTATTTATAAATGATTTTACTTCACGAATAAGCGTCTCCATGGTTGCATTTGCATAATCCTTATTATCAATAAATAATTTATCAAGGTTATCTTGATTGAGGTCATTAAAAGTAAGAATACCATGCTTAATAAATTTTTGAAGCGTCCAATTTTTTGTATAAAGATTATTTGCAGAATGACCTTTTGCCGAGCATGTAATAATATACTTATTATAAGCGTCAATTAAATCATTATTTATTTCTTTTATCTCTTTTTCAACATTTCTTTCTTTTACAATAGGTTTAACAATCGTTTCAACATTTCTTTTTGATGTTGTAATTCTTGCAATTGACCTTTGATTTACTAATGATAAAAGAAAATTATTATAAATTTCTTGAGCTAATGATTTATTTTTTGTCTTTGTTGTTAACTTTGTGATTTGTCCGTTTTGAGACACTTTGATGTAATAATATCCGTTTTTTTCCATGTATAACCCCATTTTACAACTCCACTTGTAGTCCGAATTTGGTACAAATTTGGTACAAATGGTTTATTGCTGATTATGAAGTTGTGTAAATCATGGTATTAAAACAAGTTATAACATTAAAAAACTGCCGGTGGTCGGAGTCGAACCGACACGAAGTTACCCTCACAAGATTTTGAGTCTAGCACGTCTACCAATTCCATCACACCGGCATAGAGTCTGCAATCTACCAGAAAATATCATTCAAGTCAATATTTTTATTTACTTTTTGCATGAGCCTCTATAACTATTTCAAACTTTAGTGTATGAGGCTCTTGTAAAAATCAAGAGTACTTGATTTTGCTTCCGCAATATGCGATTATATCGCATTAGAGGGAGCTTCTTGCAAAAATTCGAGATAAAAAAGGTGTTTTTACAAGAAGCTCGTATTATAATTATGTGGAGGTTGCTATGAAGTCATATGCATTAGTTCTGGGTGGCGGTGGTGCGAAGGGCATTTATCAAATCGGAGTCTGGAAAGCATTGCGTGAACTTGGTATTAAATTCCATGCAGTCATTGGAACTTCAATAGGCTCTATCAATGGGTGCCTGATAATACAGGGAAATTTTGAAAAAGCAATGGAATTCTGGTCTGGTATCGAATTAAACACAGCTTTAAATATTCCTGATGAAATGATTTCAAATGGGAAGTTTATTATTAACACCGAGAATATTGATAAACTTGTTACTTTACAAAAAGATATTATTAAAAATCGCGGAGTAGATACAACCCCTCTGGTTGGTTTACTTAATCAATATATCAGTGAAGAAAAAATCAGAAAGTCTAAAACAGATTTCGGCCTTGTCTCATTTAACGCGTCTAATCTTCGACCTTTTGAAATATTCAAAGAACACATCCCGAAAGGAGAACTCATTCATTATATTATGGCATCATCTGCTCTACCGGGACTAAAACAAATTACTATTAATGGTAATTTTATGTTGGATGGTGGAATAGCGAATGTTGTACCGTATGATCTTGCCCGTAAAAGAGGATATAAGAAAATCATTGTTGTTGATGTTTCAGGTCCTGGAAAATATAGAGTACCACATATTGTCGGTACTGAAACAATTTATATAAAAAATTCATCTGATTTGGGTAGTATTATAGAAACAGATAAAAAAATTTATATGAAAAACTTTACAATGGGTTATATGGATACTATGAAAACATTTAATAAATATTCCGGACATGTGTATACCTATGTAAATAATACAGCATTAAAAAGCAAAATTAACAAATATATCAAAGAACATGAAACTCAAATAATAAATACTATTACTCAACATAACTCTAAAATTTCACATTTACACCAATTATTCCCTAAAAGATTTGCTTATGATAAAGACTTTGCCGGAATTGCTTCTGAATGTGCAGGAATAGTGGTAAAAATCCCGACTGACACTTTATATGATTATGAAGATTTTATTAATAGAATAAAACAATTATATAATGAACTTATGTTAAAAAAGAAAAATTATGAGGATACTGTAGTTACTGATCTACTTTTAAGAGTAATTCGTAATAAAATAAATTTATTTAATTTATCGGTTATGGAGTATGATTTTGCATTATCATTTTTATTTTCAGCTGAAAAAATAAAAAAATGGATTCCCGGTGAAAATCTTTCTTTAATTATTGAAGAATTATACGGTGCACGATTATTTTTTTATTTAGTGGATAAAGATGTTATTTAAAAATATTTTTTAAAATTTTATATAAAAAAACACTTGACTGTTTATTAGTATATGAGTATATTAGAATATATAAGGAATCAATAATGAGTCAAAACGGATGTCTTGTTTGCGGGGGTTTTTTAGAATACGGAAAACTTGAAAAACATACATGTTTATTCTGTGGTAAAGAGTTTGAAGCAGAAGTTTCATGTGTACATAAACATTATATATGTGATCATTGTCATTCAAGTGAAGCGGTTGAAATTCTTGAAAAATTTATAGCTGTTACTGAGTTAAAGGATCCAATACAAATGGCGGATATTATTATGCATCATCCATCATTTAAAATGCACGGAACCGAACATCATTATCTGGTACCGGCAGTTTTGGTTAAATCAATACAAAACTCAGGGTATGAAGTGAATAATTTATTTTTTAATATAGTTAAAGCTCGTGGAAGTTCGTTACCCGGAGGAACCTGCGGATATTGGGGAGCATGTGCTACAGCAATCGGTTGTGGAATATCTTCTGCTATTTATTTAAAAACAAGTCCGTTAAGTACAGATAATTATTCTTTAGTACATTCATTTACTGCTGATGCGATAAATGAAATAGCTAAAAAGCCCGGTCCCCGATGTTGTAAAAGAAATACCTATACAAGTATTTTAGCGGGAATTAAATCGTTTAAAAAGTATACAGATATTGAAATACAAGCAAGTACACCGGTTTGTTCTTTTTTTAAAGACAATAATGAATGTCTCGGTTTAGAATGTCCATATTTTCCCGGAGCAAACAAATGAATGAAACTATAATTGAACGATATACAAAAGAAGTGAAATCTGAAAGTTTAGGTTGCACAATAATAGATCCATACATTATACTTAATACTAATGATGCAATTTTAGAATTAGGTTCAGGAAACGGTAATTTTGCTGCACGGTTATCTGATACATATGACAGTTCTATACGGATAACCGGTGTCGATCTAACTCCGGCTATGGTTTTAAAAGCAAACATGGTGAATAAAAGAGATAATATATCCTATATGTGCTCTGATATTGTACATATACCTTTAGCTGATAGTGGTTTTAATGTAATCGTCAGTAACTGCGTTATCAATCACATTGCTGATAAAGAAGCTGTGTACAGAGAAATATATAGATTATTAAAAAATGACGGGTATTTTCTCGTTGGTGACATAGTTTCAGTGGGATGGCTTCCCGATGAAGTGAGAAATGATCCGAGCGCTATTGCCGATTGCTATGGCGGAGCAATACCGGAAGACATATATTTAGAAAGTATTAAAAAAGCAGGTTTTAATACAATTGAAATTATTTCAAGAAGACAGTATGAAAAAAATGGCTTTCCAATAGAAAGTCTTTTAATAAAAGGAGTTAAAAAATGAAATCAGTTACTAAAGTAAACATTAAGAAGAATCAGGTTTGTTGTTCTACAGCAGACAGTTCTGTTGCACAATGTTGCAGTAAAAACACAAAAATTGTTGCAGGTTGCCACGATTAATTTCTTACCCCGTAGAGGTATTTCAAATACCTCTACGGTTGTAAAAAAAACTATACTACGTAAGGATATAGAATGTATAAATCAAGATATAATTTAATAACACCAATAGATTCTGAAAATAATGCTGTTTTTAATCCATTGTCAGGTGCTTTTGACATTGCAGATAATGAAACGGTAAAACGGTTTACTGATGGTAAACCACTTGATGATGATGAACAGGAATACTGGTTTACCCGGGGGTATTTTTTCGGAACAGCAGAAGAAGAACAGAATTACATTGAAAAAAGATATAATGATTTTAATGAAGAAGTTAACAAAAGTGAAGTTCAATTTGTTTTTGTACCAACATATTCATGTAATTTTTCATGCGGATATTGCTACCAGAAAGGAGTAGACCGTTCTGTTGCCTATCCTTCACATGAGTTAATTGACAATATGGTTGATTATATGGTCAATTTTCGAAAAGAAAATAAACGTGATGTATATCTTACCCTTTTTGGCGGTGAACCGTTACAGAACAAAAAAGAAAACTATGACATGATGGAATACCTGGTAAAAAAATTAACTGATAATTCAATCGGTTTTGCAGTTGTAACCAATGCCTATAATCTGACAAAATACATAAAAATTCTTGAAAAAGGAATTATCCGTGAAATACACATCTCATTAGACGGTGACAAAGAAGTTCATAATAAACGAAGAAAAACCGGTCAGGATGCAAACACTTTCGATGCGATTATGGAAGGTATAACAAAAGCTGTTTCATTATTTATCCCGATTAATATACGAATGATTATTGATAAAGAAACGATAGAGACATTACCGTTATTAGCTGAAAGACTTGATAAAGCAGGTTTCCTCGACTTACCGAAAACAAGATTTAAGACGTCACTCGGCAGAAATTACGAGTTAATAAATGAATACATGAAACCCGGTGATTTATTTACTTTAGATGAAATGTATAGGGTATATACTGATTTACTCATGAAACATCCAATACTTAAGAAACTTCATATTCCATCGTATTTTGGAATATCACATATGGTCGACAAGGGTGAAATGTATATTCCTGATTTTGATTCATGCCCCGCATTTAAAAGTGAAATGGCATTTGATTATTCAGGCGGTATTTATAGCTGTACAGCAAGTGTTGGTAGAGAAGATTACAAGGTTGGTACTTTTTACCCTGAGTTGTATATTGATGATCAAAAAACAGCTGACTGGAAAAAACGATCAATACTCACTATCCCGGAATGCAAAGATTGTTCTGTTGGTGTTGTATGTGGTGGCGGATGTGGAGTTATTGCAAAACAAAAAAACGGAACTGTATTATCACCGGATTGTAAACCGGTTAAAAAGGTTATGGATTATGGAATACAATTTTATGCGGAGGCTCTTACAAAAATCAAGAGTACTTGATTTTTATTACGCCACATGCAATATAATTGCATTAGAAGTAGCTTCTTGCAAAAATTCGAGATAAAAAATGTATTTTTGCAAGAAGCTTTGCGGAAAAGTTATTACATTATTAGAATATGAGGAGAAATAAAATGGTAAAAGAAATTAATAGTAGTGATTATGAAGAACTGGTTTTAAATGCAAATGGTGGTGTCGTAGTTGATTTTTATTCAACAGAATGTCCTCCTTGTGAAGCATTACATTCTAAGTATGAATTCTTCGCAAATCTATATGGAAGTGAAATAAAATTCTACACAATTCACAGACAAGGTAATAAAGAACTTGCTGTTAAAAATGGAGTATCTTCAAGCCCTACCCTTTTATTTTATAAAAACGGTAAAGAAGTAGCGCCAAGAATGAATGGAGCAATAAAGAAAAGTGTATTAAAAAAAGTTCTTATAGAAACGTATAATTTAAAAGACAAATCAAGCGGTATTGAGCGAAAAGAATATTCGTATGATCTTGTGATAATAGGTGCAGGTCCAGCCGGTCTCACTGCCGGTTTGTATGCAGGTCAGGCAAAAATTAAAACTCTTATAATCGATCAGGCACTACCGGGCGGTCAGGTTAATGTAACACATTCTGTAGCCAATTATCCCGGAACCGGCGAGAAAATAAATGGTTATATGCTTATGCACAAATTAACCGAACAAGTTAAAGAGGCGAATGTTGATTTTTTTAACGCTTCTGAAATTATTTCGTTAGATTTAGAGAATAAAGTTATTTTAGTGGATGATGATAAAAAAGTTACTGCAAAGGCAATAATTCTTGCAACCGGAGCAACTCCTCGAAAACTTGGGTTACCCGGTGAAGAGACCTATGCAGGAAAAGGTATATCATATTGTGCAACCTGTGACGGAAAATTCTATGAAGGAAAAGATATTTATGTAATCGGCGGAGGTAACAGTGCTGTAGAAGAAGCATTATTTTTAACAACCTTTGTTAATTCATTAACTATAATTCATCAATTTGATGAGTTCCAGGCAAACAAAACAGCGAGTGATGAAGCACTTGAAAATCCTAAGATAAAAGTTCTCTGGTCACATGAACCTCGTGGTTTTTATGGAAACGGAACTTTTAAATATCTTGAAGTTGAAAATCTGAAAACGAAAGAAACAATAAAACTTGAAAATGGATCGGGAGTGTTTGTATTTATCGGGTACGTTCCGCAAACCGAACTTTTTGCCGGGAAATTAAATATGGATAAATGGGGATATATTAGCGCTCAGGAAGATATGTCAACTAATATACCGGGTGTATATGTTGCCGGTGATGTCCGAAGTAAACTCTATCGACAAATAACAACTGCAGTAAGTGACGGAACAATTGCATCTTTATCCGCACAAAAATATTTAAAGAATAAATAATTGATCATATAGCACCTCTGTACTAAAAAGAGATAAAAAAAGGATGAAAATAGTATTTTCATCCTTTTTTTAATGAAGCCCTGGTAATTTGTACATAAAAAATTTATTATGAAACATAAATTGTCGATATATTAGTGAGCCTCAAGCACAAATAAATTTTACGATAAAGGACAAACGATTATTATGGTGAGAAAAAACAAAAAAGAAAAAATCACTCCTTTGAAGTTAAACAATCAGACAAGTACCAATAAATCAAAAAAAAGAAAATCATTACGAATCTCAATTATTACATTTTTTGTTTCGTTATTTTTAATTTCTCAAGTAACTTTATGTTTTTTTATCATACTAGTCTTAAATAAAGCAACAAATGATCAAATTAAAAACTATCATGATAAATCTATCAATGATACAAAAAAACTACTTGAAGACACAACTAATATGGCAATTAATACTGTTGAAACAATATATAATGAATTTTTATTACAAAAAACAAAATATTCCGGGAATAATACAGATTATAGCATTATTCTCGAAAAAGAATATCAGAATAAGGCACTGGCTCTTTTACGTTCATATCGTTTTAGTGGTGTAAATGGATATTTTTATGTATATGATTATGATGGTAATAATATTGCCCATCCGATACAACCTCAATTAGAAGGGCAAAATCTGTGGGAAATGAAAGATCCCAATGGTGTAATGGTAATTCAGGAATTAATAAATGTTGCAAAAAGCGGTGGCGGATTTGTTAATTTTATATGGAATAAACCTGAAATCAGTAAAGAAGTTGATAAAATAGGATACGCTGAAGGTTTTGATAAGTGGTTATGGATGATCGGAACCGGTTTGTATATTGATGATATTGAAAATGAAATAATTCAATACAAAGCTCAATCACTTAAAATTAATACTAATTTAATTATTATTTATATTTTGATTAACTTATTATTTATAGTTTTTTCAGTGATTCTTACATTTTATTTTATAAAAAGAATGATTACCTCTCCACTTAATGATTTAATTTACAAAGCGGATGTTATCAGTAACGGTGATTTAACAGTAGCATTTACATTTAAACAGGAAAATGAACTTGGAGATCTCGTTAATTCGTTTAAAAAAATGGTTGTTACTTTGAAAGACTTAAATCAAAAAATCTATGTTGCCGTAACAATCTTAACAAAAAATTTACGAACTTTATATATTTCATCATCCAAAGTAAAAGATGCAGCTAACACACAAGCCGTAACTGTTGAAGAAACACAGGGAAACTTTGAAAACCTCAACAAAATGGTTGAAACTATTTCTACCGAATCTGCTAAAGCAGATAAATATGCGGTAATTGCTCTTGAAAAAGCTCAAGTCGGTATGGTTTCAATGGATAAACTTGAAAAAGAAATGACAAAGATCGAAACAAGTTCGCAGGAAATTACTGATATTATCGGTATGATAAATGAAATCGCCGAACAGACAAATTTGTTATCATTAAATGCGTCTATTGAGTCTGCAAGAGCCGGTGAAGCAGGAAAAGGTTTTAATATAGTTGCCGGTGAAATTAGAAAACTTGCTGAAAAATCAACTCAGGCTGCTAACAGAATTCATAAATTGATCACCAATAACAATTCAATTATTCAGGAAGGTGTTCGCTATTCAAAGGAAACAACAAATATATTAAAAGAAATATCAACATCAAATGAGTTAATCTCTGGACTTGTAAAAACGATTTCTGAAGAAATCCATAAAGTTAAATTCAGTTCATCTGAAATTTTACAGGCAATTGACCATATTTCAAATATTGCACAGGATAACCTGACAGAAAGTGAGAACGTTTCGTCAACGATGAAAGACTTTGTTGATCAAACACTTGAGCTTCAAAAGTTTGTCGGTTTATTTGATGTTAGAACTGAAAAAGCAAAAGAAAATCATAAACATATAGAGGATTTGTTGCGAGCGAAATTAACAGAAGCAAATACAATTCTTAATGAATTTGGCGGAAAGATTCTACCAACCGGAAATACTGTTTTTGTTGATAAATTTAAACTCAATGAATTACAAATCGGAAAAACACAACTTACAAACAGTACTATTATTGTTGATGCGATTTCCCAAAGAACCAATGCTTCTGTTACTTTCTTTCAGCCACTTGATAATGATTTAATACGAGTTGCAACAACCGTACGAAACTTTGATGATTCAAGAGCGATAGGAACTACTATTTCTGAAACAAGCCCTGTATATCAAACAGTTATGGTTCGGGGACAAATATATTTCGGTCGTGCATTTGTTGTTAACCGATGGTATGTTGCTGTATATAAACCGATTAAAGATGAAACTGGTTTTATTACCGGTGTTATTTATCTTGGTTTACCTGAAACGATGGAAGAAGATGAAAAATACGCCGAAAATGTTGGTATTGTTAAAAATACAACTTTTAAGTCGATACAATAAAGTACGTTTAAAGGGCTGATACATAATGGATCAGCCCTTTTTTTATTGTGGGATGGAATTAGTGAGTTCATCTACATATTATTCTTTAGTTGCTTTTCCGCTGATGATCCCGCCGGCTATACCGCTTAATAAAGATTTTATATCAATACCTGACCCTTCTGTAATCTTATCAATTGCAGTCATAATATCGCCAACCATCTTACCTGTATTTCCATCTCCATACATAGTAATATGATCAACTTTAGATAACGGGGCAGCAACCGCTTCTGCTATTTTAGGAAGTTGATTAATAACCATTTCCAGTTTGGCGGCTTCACCCATTTTAGTCATTGCTTCAGCTTTTTTTTCAATACCAACAGCTTCTGCAAGTGCCCTAGCTTGTATTGCTTCTGCTTCTGCAATACCTTTTTGACGAATACCTTCGGCTTCCTGAACCATGGAATAACGAACAGCATCCGCTTCAGCTTTCTTAGCTTCAAGTTTTTGAGTTGCTTCATACGTTGATGCTTCAGCTTCTTTCTGTCTTCGATAAAGATCTGCATCAGAATCCTGCTCAATCCTGTACTTATTCGCATCAGCAACTTTACGAATTGTTGCATCAAGACTCTTCTCTGTAAGTGCTACTTGCATTGCCTGAACTTCAGTTTCTTTTTCAAGTTTAGCTAAATTTGCATTTGCTGTAGATATCTCAATAGTTTTTCTCTGATCCTGTTGAGTAATCATATAAGCAGCATCTGCCTGAGCTTTTTTAGTATCAGAATTAACTTTCAACTCTGCTACTTTAATCTCTAAATCTGTACTTTTTTTTGCAATTTCAAGTTGAGACGCGATTAATGCATCATTAGCAAGTTTATCATTTTCAGCTTGAGCAGTTTTAACTTCTCTGTCTGCATTTGCTTTTGCAATAGAAGCATCTTTTTTGATGCGGGAAATATTATCAATACCAAGATCACTAATAACATTATTAGCATCACTAAAATTCTGAACATTAAACGAAACAATCTCCAAGCCCATTGCTTCAAGATCGGGATTAGCATTAGATTTAACCTGACTTGCAAATAGCTGACGATCAGAAACTAATTCACGAAGCCCCATTTTACCGACAATTTCTCTCATATTACCTTCAAGAACCTGTTGTGCAATACCTGAAATATCATTAAGTGACTTATTAAGAAAATTCTGTGCAGCCAATTCAAGCATTTTTTCACTTGTACCAACTTTTACATTAACAACTGAATCAACTGAAATATTAATAAAATCAGCAGTGGGAACAGCAGTGGCAGTTTTAACATCAATTGAAATAAGTTTTAGTGATATGATATCAAGTCTTTGAAAAAACGGGATTTTAATAGCAGCTTTACCGATTGCTACTTTTCTTCTTCCTAAACCCGTGATGATATACGCCTCATCCGGTGGTGCTTTAACATATCCGGAAGCTAATATTGATAGTAAAATGATTATAAATAAAGAAACAAGACCAATAATAATAAAATTTATCATAGAAAATCCTTACATAAATAGAAGTAATTAAGAATAAAGTATTTTCTAATCTCTGTCAACTATTGATAATAACTCTCCTTTAAACGATATTACTCACCGGTTTGCTATGCATTTTTCTATGAATTTCGATGCAAAGTAATTCGTGAGAATTTAAATAATAAAGAACAGACGAATATGACCGCTTAGAAAGATTGATTAAAAAAAAGTTTAGAAGCCGTATTTGAACCGGATACAATACCATTAAATTATGAATTAACGTTAAATAAAAGATTTTATGATTTGATAGTTGCAGGTGAAATACACAAGGATACAATACAATTATTATCCCTGTGTATATTTATTTGTAATGATTATTCGTTAAATTTATAATTAAATAATTCATACGTTGTAACTGTTTTTTCGATTACATTGTCATCTTTATCATATTTACAAATT
Organism: Spirochaetes bacterium GWE1_32_154; assembly: GCA_001829315.1. Taxonomy (GTDB): domain Bacteria; phylum Spirochaetota; class GWE2-31-10; order GWE2-31-10; family GWE2-31-10; genus GWE2-31-10. The sequence goes on from MIAY01000006.1 coordinate 27,731, forward strand.
TCCTGTTCTGTTTCTGTCCATTTGGTTATTTTCTCGTAACTAGCCACTGTATCACCATAATCATCAATATCAAGTTCCCACGTTGCTCCATTATCAGAAGTTTTTTCTACCTTAAAAAAATAACGATAATCTTCAGAGCCTGGTAACGGGTTTTTGTAATAAGAAATTGTTTTTCTCTTATTAATTGTATAATCATTATTGGACCAGCTGTATGTGCTTGTACATAATAAATAACCTTCATTATCATATTCATAAGTAATTTTTGCAATACTACCATTAGAAACATGTGTAGTAAGAGCTTTATCAGTAAATATTTCGCGGGAAATTATTTTACCTGACGAATCTTTAGTAAATTTATAAAATGACACCGTTTGCAATGTTGACGCAGTTCCATCTCCATCAATATCCATTTGCTCTTCCGATGGGAGACCATCAGCATCAAATAAAGTTTTACTTATATATGTTTTAGATGTTCCTACTGTATTAGTTTGATCAATATAACGACAACTTTCATCTGCATGATATATCCCATCAAAATTAGGAGCGTGACTTGTTTTATTTTTGATTTTTTTTAAATATAATAAACTGTTTACAAAAGCCAATTTCCCATTAAAAAATGAATTTTGTTTAACTTTGTACAATTGCGAATCACTGTATTCATATGTTATTTCTGCACTTAATTCTTTATCGTTCGTAGCTGGATCTTTGAAATTATAAATTTTCATACTTAAAGGATTTATCTTACTTTTCAATACATCTATTGAAAATGTCATAGTTTGGGAAATTTTCGAACTAGGTATTGTTGTGATGTTTTTATCCTTATCCAAATAACTGATTGTTTCATAACTTTGTGATTTATCAATATTTAATATACCAATTGTTTCATTGATTATTTTGTTCTCGGCGTTTTTTGTTATAGATTTAAGTACGGTATTATCACCGGCACTTTCTTTAGTCGTTGTAGTTGATTCTAAAAGAGTTTCTACACCACTTGAAACACTGTATTTTGTTGATAAAATAGAAGTCTGTAATGTAAGAGAACCGGTTTTAACAGGTGTTTCATCCGATGTTTGAACACAGCCTAACACACCTGAAGATAAAACAGCAATAAATAATATGCTTTTGATAAATTTCATTTCTATATCCTTTTTTTTAAAATTTGAGACTTTAGACTATATGTTTATATATTTACAATGTCAATACTATATTAGATTTTTCAAAATTTATTGATAGTTTATACATCAAAATCAGATTTATATAACAAATTAAGTAGCATCTTGAATTAATTGATAAAATTCAGTATTATATTCAGGAAATAATTACTAAAAACATTATATTTAATGATTTAGTCAGTTAAGGATATAATAATTTTGACAAATACCAGTAATGATATGTTTACCCTTATTCAATATTTTGCTCTAAATAACGTTAAATATGTTATTTGCGGTGGCGTAGCCTGTGTACTACAAGGTGTTGAACGAGCTACGTATGATATTGATTTATCAGTTTCATTGGATGATGAAAATTTAAAAAAAATTATTGATATATGTTCAAAATTTAATATGATACCGAGAATTCCTGAACCGGTCACTAATCTTCTTGACAAATCAATTCGTGATTCGTGGATAGAGGAAAAAGGAGCATTAGTCTATACTTTTGTATCGAATAGTAGTCCGCTTCAGCTTGATATTTTTCTTACATATCCAATAACATACGAAGAACTTGAGAAAAATGCGGATGTTATTGAAATTAATACTATACAAGTAATTGTTTCATCAATACCTGATTTAATCCGTGCAAAAAAGTCTATCAACCCGCCACGAAAAAAGGATCTCATAGATATTGAAGAACTGGAGGCACTGATTAATGAATAATTATCAAAACCCTGTTGACCCGTTATTTGATGGACACCTCGAAAAGCCATTATCAAAAATGACTCCCCGTGAAAAACTCGATTATCTCTGGCTTCAGATGGAATTTCATTACACAATCAGAAATAGAAAAAAAATTATAAAGAATGCAAATAGTCATGCAACTTAATTTTATATCTAATAAGGAAAATTAAAAGGCATTAGAAATTCGAGTTGTTGCATTTTTGTAACCTCTCAACTAACTTTTTCTTTAAATCATCCTCACCACTATTTGTAAATCTTTTTTTTAATCCAGTTATATATAACATTTTAGTAAAATCATACAGCCCATAAACCAAAGATTCAATATCCTATTTCTGCTTTTCCCAAAAATCTTTGGCTTCGTTGAAAAGTTCATCAACACTTTTATTTTCCCAAAGGGTTTTACGCCATTCTGTATAATCAAAGTTATCTCTTTTTATTAATGCGATAAACCGTTCTGCCTCGACTATATCAAGATTATCGAATATAGCCTTATATCCATCATGTTTTATCAGCGTATCAGCTCTCATAAATCTTCCTCCATTGAAATAAAATCCATCGGATTAATTATCTGTAAATCCTGAACAAGATTTTTTCTTTTAAGTATACCCTTATCGACTGTAATAAGGAAATCAACACCTGAATAAACAGCAGATGATATGTGTAGTGAATCTTTAACACCAAAGCCCTGATTGTGTAAAACGTTTGCATATTCTCTAATAGAATCGGTAATTGTAACAGTTTCAGTAGCAATATTTTTCCACATCTGAATAGATCTCATGGCTTCGATATCGGGATTTGCGGAGTTTTCATAGTCAAGTATAAAACTCCAGACAAGATCATATTCACCATTCTTTATTTTATTCTGAATAAATAATTTTGCCTCTGTTTCTATATAAATCTTCTCCTGTTTCTGGTCATCGTATGGTCTGTTAAAACAGCAGTTATCCAGGTATAATTTAAGTCTTTTCACCTCGCCTCCTTTATCAATTAGAAATTTTGATTAAACTTCAATTAAATATGTTAAATGTTTATAATATTTATTATCAATAAATTCTTTTAAAAGGTCTTTGTTCAAATCTAATTTTTTAATCATGGAAACCATAGCAATTTTTAAAATTGGAAGTTCATCCTTAATAACACTCCAGATAATAACCGGATCAATACCTCTATAATTATGAGCAACTTTATCCCTAAGCCCACAAATAGCCTTCCAATGAATTTCCTGATAATCAAATTTCAAGTTACTATCAATTTTTTTTGTTTCCTCTCCAATCGCAATTAATAAATTTACTGAAGCATTGAAATTTATCTGGTCATTCGCCCAATATAGTTCATCTGGTGTTTTAAAATTCTTCGAATAAATTGAAATCTTTTCTATTGCCTCTAACACAGTTAGTATATAAATCACATTATTATTAAGCATAAATAAAATCCTTCTCTGCTGTTTTCTTAATAATAGGGTTCATGTATTTATAATTCACAAGTTCTACCTTTTTATTAAAGTCTTTACATAATAATTCTTCAAGTTCAAAAAAATCGATATAACTTATTGAGGTTTCGTCATTAATCTCGTACATCAAATCTATATCACTTTCCTCAGTTGCTTCATTTCTTGCATACGATCCAAATATAGCAATCCTTTTTATACCGTACTTAATGAAAATGGATTTATTTTGTTTTAATTTCTGTAGAATGTCCTCTTTTGTCATTTTAAACAACCTCCCTGAATACTCGAAACTATTGATCCTGTGGCCATATAATCAATTTTATAATTATCAAGAACCGAAATCACATTTTTTAGAAATTCGAGTTGCTGCATTTTTGTAACCTCTCAACTAACTTTTTCTTTAAATCATCCTCACCAATATTTGTAAATCTTTTTTTTAATCCAGTTATATATAACATTTTAGTAAAATCAGACAGCTCACAAGCTTTTTTTAATTTTTGCTCCGAAGACATTTTTCTTAGTGTAGCTAAATATACTTCTTTTGCTGTTATATTTTCAAATATCATTTTATTTTTCCCTCCGTAATTACTTCTATATTGTCATTCTCTTGGCAATAAGTAGCATGGTACATTTTTTTCTTGCTAATATTTCAGCCTATCATATATATTTATCAACCTTCGTAAGTCTATCATGTTATATACCTAATAATTGAAATAAAATATCCTTATCAGTATCATTTTGTTCTTCAACAGCTATTATTACATTATAACGATCATTATCTAAAATAATTTTTCTAAATTTTAAGTCATTAGGAATCACTCTGTTTAGTGATGACTTGTTTTCTAGAGAATGTATGTAAAGGGCAACAGAAATAATTACTGATAACTGAACATCAGACATTTGATCTTCAAAAGTTATATATTTTTCAAAAAAACATTTCATTTCGTTAATTAAAGAATAGATATACAGTCTATCAGTAGAGTTTAACGGATGGACTAATTGAATAATTTTACTTAGGTGATAATGAAAGGCTTTTAACTCATCACTATTTGAAGAAAAGAAATAGAGATCAAAATAATTTTCAAACTCATCCTGATGATTTTGACACTTAAAATCGCCAAAATACATTTTCTGAATATAGTCATGAAACTTGTGTGCAGAAAATTTTATCGCTTCTTTATATTTATCAAGTAGTTCCTGGTTTTTAGAATCTGAAAAGGATACACTGAAAACAGTTTCATAAAACTCAAAAATGCCATCGTTATCAGATCCAACTCTCTCATTGTAACATTTATTTAAGCTTTTTAGATAATCAGCATAATCTTCAAATTCACGCTCATTCTTAATTGGTTTTTTAATTAATTCACTCTTAATTGATTGATTATTCTGTTCGACGATCTCAATAACTGTCTTAATGTCACTATATTTTCCCTGAATATAATCAAATAATTCTGATAAATATATAGGGATTATTTTATGATAAATATGCTCCTGAGTTCCATACACTATCGCATACAGATCACAAGGCTCTTTTGTAATAGAAGGGGTTTCATTCCATACAACTCTCGGGCAACACTGGAAATCGTCCTCTTCTAAAAATTCTTTATGCTTATTTGTTGAAACAGGATGAACTGAACATAGTGACCTTATATGTTTAAAATAACTATCATCATTATTTTTTCCTTCAGTAAAAATCGAATTAGTTTTTTTTATCTTGCTCTTAAAATCATATATTTTATTAATTGCATCTATGCATTCTATAAGGACTCCAGTGTTATTAAGAAAATCTATAAAGTCAAATGCAGTGGATCTTCCCCGCACCTTTCCTAGTATAATTGAGTTAAGATAACAAACTGTATCATCTATCCTATCCATAATCGCGCAGATTTTGTTCCAAGCATTTATATCTGTTTTATCGATATTTTTTTTCATTGAGAAGTGCTGATGCTGATTAATTTTTTTTCTGAAATCATATGCTAGTGCTACATCAAGATGAATCTGAAAAGTACTACTTCTCACTTTCCCCATCCCTACTCCCCCTCCACAACCCGAATCTCATCCTCCGTCAAACCATACAACCCATAAACCAACGAATCAATCTGCCCATCAATCAGATCAATCTTCTGCTTAAACATCTTCTTATCACTATCAGAACCCGCACTATGAAAAGATTTCTGAACATCAAGCATATGGTCAACAAGAGAAACAAGTTTATCATGCTGTGCTTTTTCGGAAGAAATGGAGAGGTCAATTTTAGGAATTGGTATTTTTGATGAAGTTGGATTATCAAATTGCATTGTTCGTATTGCTTTACCAAAAATGAATAGATATGAATACCATGAAATCAATTTAGAGTTTAATAAAGACAATAAAAATTTTGAACTTAATTCACTTTCATTTGTTAATTGATTAATAGTATCAATAATTATAAATTTCTTATCTTGAATGTTTGGAATGGTAGCAATAATTTTAACATGTGGTTTAGGATTTATTATATGAGCAACAAGCCTTTGCACAAGTATAGATTTATCTTTTATATATGCCTTTTCATCCTGAATATGTTTTCTAGAAATATAACCTTTAACATGATCATTTAAAAAATAGCGATTTATTTGTTTTCCGCCTAAAACCATAAGGTCATCAATTTCATCTTTTACAAACTCTTGATAAATAGCACCTCTTTGATTCTTTACAAATTCATTTAAGAAATGTCCAATAGTTAACATTTTTTCACCAATACTCAGTTCTTTCTCACTAATTCCATTGAGGTAAAATCCAAACTGATTAAAGGTTAATTTATTTATATTACCAAATCTTATAATTTGATTATTATCTCTGACAGATGAATAATAAAACTCAGTGCTTTTTTCTTTATTGAAAAAATATATAACCTGTTCAAGTTTCACTTCTTTCCATACTTTACCGCAATCAACTATTTCAGTTATTATTTCAAGAAGTTTTTCCCTTATTACTTTCCAATTTGAAGCATAAACAAAAGGTTTAGGTATTATAAACCCATTACTACCGTGAAGGTTTAATATATTTAAAGAAAGACCTATAAAAAGACACGCAGTATCAGTATTTCGTAGAGAAAACTTATTATCAAGATATATCCTTTCCTGTTCACTCAGCTCAGCCCCATACGGCGGATTCCCAATAACCACATCAAACCCAAACTCCGCGCCCCCCGCGCCTCCGCGAGAACCACTCCCCTCCAAAACCTCTGTGCCCTCTGTGGTAAAATTCCTATCCCCTCTAAACACCCCCGGGAATTCCACTTCCCAGTCAAAAACATTCACCTTCCTCATCTCATCATTCCCGAAAAGCGACAAATCCTTATCCTTATAAAAATCACTGCCAATCAGTGAATTACCGCATTTGATATTCTTATCCAATGTCGGTAACAACTTCAAGTCACTATGCTTAAACAACGAACCTTCCGCCTCTTTTCCCTCATTTTCAAGCAGTTTCAGGTAGAGCGAAAGTTTAGTAACCTCAACAGCCTGCGGATCAATATCCACACCATAAATCGAATTGGTAAGTATTTTCTGTTTTTCTTCAATGGTCAACTTAAAACTATTTTCTGAAAGCTGAAAAATCTTCTCATCCTTCAATGCTTTCTTACAATTTTTTTCACCAGTATAATATTCCTGATGATAATTCAAAAGATACTGATACGCCCCGACAAGAAACGAACCGGAACCGCACGCAGGATCACAAATCGTTAAACCGGCAATCTCATCAGGTGATTTACCCTTAATCTTTTCCCCGATTGTATTTTCCACTATATAATTAACGATATAGGAAGGTGTATAATACACACCGCCGGCTTTTCTAACCTCAGGTTTTTCCTCAATTACCGCAGTATGCTGACCATCTTTTACATTCTTAAACCGGATAGTTTTACCAAGAAACTGCTCATAGATATTACCAAGAATCTCAATCGGTAATATCGAAAACTCATAAGGACATTCAGGATAATACAAACCCTTTATAATAGTAGAAAGTATTTTATCATCAATTTTTATACCTGTTAGCCAACTCTCAGGCTGAAAAAGCCCCGAATTATACTTTTTATTTGCCCGGGTGAATATTTCGTTAAGATTGACATAAATCTCAGCAGACTTCGTTAACACTAATAACTGTTCATAACTCTCGATCTCTTTATCTTCCGCAATTCGCAAAAAAATAATCCTATCGATGATTTTCTGAACGGCATTATTCAGGTTATAAATATCAATGTCATTATTCCGCAGTGCAATATTCTTCGCAAGCTCAGTCCGCCACTCTTCAACTACCTTGAGAAGCTCCTTATCGACCTCGCCCGTTCCCTTTTTATTTTTATTTTCTTCTATATATTTATCAAAACTTCCTTTAAGGATCGCATTCTTTGAAAATGTGTTGTAGATAAACTCGAAGTTTTTTTCATATTCATCATAGGTGCAATAAAAAATCCGGGCGACACTGGCTTTGTCATTTTTATCAGGTTTGATTCTGGTATCATAAATCGCGAACTCTTCAAAGTCCGTCAGAATGGACAAAGGCAACTTTGCAGTATACCCGTATCGTCTCACCTGAAATGCCGGCATCATATCGTCTTTTATCAAAACAGAAGGTTTCTTGGCTTCAACAAAAAATTTCCTCACTCCACCAATCCTGAATGAATAGTCAGGTGCTTTCTGTTTACCTTCAATCTGTACTTTGTCTTCACGAACAACATCACGATACAGTTCAGAATACCCCTGGTTATTTCTCACATCCCAATCAAAAAGCTCAAACATCTTGTCGATAAAATCAACTCGCGTATTTGCTTCATCATAGAGAGTGCTTTTGTATTGCTTAATATTATCACGAAACTGAGTAGTCAAAACATTCAACTGGACTAATTTATCTTGAATATCACGATTATCCATGTAATTCCTCATTTTTTATATCGAAAATAGAATAATAAGTATGATATACAATAATTTAGAAAACATCAATCAGTTTATCTTTACTTTATAAATGTATTCGATAAAAAAGCATCCTCTAACAAATCTATGCTTAAATCAGTATGAATAATCTCTTTTGAACTGATACATAGCCCCGCTGCAATAGTTGCATATTTCTGACAGATTTCAGGTGACCGCCCTTTACTCCAGGCATACATAAAACCGATCATAAAATTATCACCCGCACCATTCGTATCAACGCGCTTAAAATTATCACAAATACCCAAATCAATAAAACCTGTTTCTTTTGTTAGCAATGTTGAACCTTGTTTAGCATGAGTGCAAACGACCAGTTTTTTACCATTTTCAATAAAACCGGTCATTAAAGATCGGTAATCATCAAGAGCATCAGAACTCATAAAAATATAATCAGCAGCTTGTATATAATCATTATGATACGGATTATCCAAATCATAATCATGAATGTCGCACCAGATTTCTTTATTCAGTTTTTTAATTTCCGGGATAAGATAACGGGTATAATTAATAATATTTAAAACGATATAATCTGATTTTTTACACGCATCCACAATTGGCTGATGATTAAAAACAGGTTCAAAGGTTCCATATTTTACATAAATCGAAATACGCTCTCCATGAGCATTCATAAGATTTATATGTTTCTCAGTACCGGCAGGATCGACATCAGTAAGTAGTTTTATACCATTTGAAGATAAATACCCCTTTATAAATTCACCATCCCGATCATCACCTGCCATATAATGCAGTATAGTAGAATCAAATAACCGTGAGGCTGCAAGAGCTTTTCCCGAACCGGTTCCGCCAATAGTTTCGTGATAACCACTTGAAAATACAGTTTGTCCCCTTTTATCAGGAAACTCATTCATTGAAACAATAGAATCAAAAGTTACTCCACCTGCAATACAAATTGAACTCATAAATCACCTCCATATAATACAAATTATATAAAAAAAAAGTGATATTTTACGTGATATACATCAAAATAAAATACTATTTAAAACATTGTGAAAAATATTTTTTTTAAAACACTTCCTGAATACAGCACCCCGTTCATATTTTTTGAAAAAAAGAGATAAAAAAAATATTTTTTTGAAGAAATTGACTTGTTAATGGCTTTATATAATTATTTTTCAATACACTTCATCATGTCCTCCGATATCAATTAAAAGTACCTCTGATTCGGAAATAAATTTAAAAATAATCCTGCAGTCATAATCTACCCGTAAAGCCCATAAATCTTTAAGATTACCGGACAGTTTATGCGTTTTTAAGCGTTGGTCATACGGATTTAAACAAAAAATCTCAATCTTTTCTTCAAATTTGCTCTTCAAGAATTCATTATTTTTTAGCAATCGTTTTAATCTTTTCTTGAATCCTTCATCCCAGATTAATTCAATCATTGCCCAAGTCCGTTAACAGGTCGGAAAATGAACCTTTTTTAACAAAACTGTTTTCTAAATTATGAATTGCATCGTCAGCTCTAAGTCGTATCTCTGTTCTCTTTGCTTCAATAAGTTGTTTTTGAAATAGTTCAAAAACATAGAGTTTATCATCATACGGCAAAGATTCATATTCATTAACAATATTTGAAATAACAGAAGTATCCATTTTATTTCCCCCATAGAACCAGTATACATCTAATTGATTTTTTTTTCAATATAACATATTACGCGTAAATAATTAAAAAACATCGTGAAAAATTCTTTTTTAACATTCAGATTTTTCCACGATGCTGCAATACAATCGTCTTCCTGAGTTCAAATCTTAAAGAGGAGAACATATTTCAACAATTGTACCGAATAAATCTTCAACATAAGCAACTGTCTGTCCCCATGGTTTTAAATCAGGCTTTTTTATCTCTTTTGCACCATTTAAAATCGCCTTGTCAAAATCTTTTTGTACATCACTCGTAGAAAAAGCAATCTCAAAACAATTTTTCTGTCCCTTATGAGCTTCAACCCCGATATTCATTGTAAGCATATCATTGTGGGCAAAAGATAAAATTGTCTCACCCGTATCCATTTCAGCATACATCATTGATTCATGAATGAATTTTAACGGTAATCCAAATGCTTTTGCATAAAAATCAGTGGCCTTTACAACATCATCAACATAAATAATAACATAATTTAATTTCATTTTCCGTCCCCTTTTTTTTGTTCGTATTGAATAAAGCGTTTGTAATATCCAACTATAAAACATTAATCTTATCCTGTATTGTAAAAATCAGACATTGTAACCCAATTTAATACAACGTATCTCCTAAATAAAATCGAATATCCTTTATTAAATGTGACTGATCATAAAAGCCTGAATCAACAGCTTGAACAATAGAAGTATTAGCACGATTTAGAAAATACCGGTATGCATTTTGAAACCTGATAATTTTCAAATACGGCTTGGTTGAAATACCTATATTCTCTTTAAAATATCGTCCAATCTGCTTCTCTGATAGCTTATAATACCCGGCGATGTCTTTAACATGTATCATCCCATTGTTTGCTAACGAATAATTTAAGATGGTATTAAAGTTACCATTAATCGTATAATCTCTGAAAAAAATTTCAAGATGTTTTTGGATATTAATAATGATTTTCTCAATGTCATTTTCATCTAAAACCCATTTAGTCATTTCTGTCAGAATTTTATTTTTTGTATCTATTTCTATATATGAGTTTAAACTGTCAATTGCAAAATCTCGAAGAATAAACGGTATAGCTTTCGGTAAAAATCGTATACCACAATACCGTATGAAACCACTTAAGTTAAGAAATTCGGTTTTATCTGATATCCCGGTAATAAATGATATTTTTTCATTTAAATCAAATACAATATCAACACATCCGTCAGGAATTATCCTATGCGAAACATCGTGAATTGCCTCGACAGAATATACAGTCCAATAACACGCAACATACTGCGACAAAAATAAATTCGGCGAAAATTCATGATACTGTAAACCTGTGAAAATCTTTGTTTTATCAATATACTGTAATGGTTTATACATCAATTATTTCCTGAAAGTATCACAAAGTATAATAAACATACGAACTTATATAGCATTTCTACTAAAAGACAGCTATAATAAAACCGGAGAAAAAAATGGTCAATAAAAAAACAATTCTATCACTGCTTACCGAAAAAATACTAATCCTTGATGGTGCTATGGGAACAATGATACAAAAAGAAAAACTTACCGAAGAAGATTTCAGAGGAAACACCTATAAAAACCATACCATCAATCTGAAAGGTAATAATGATATATTAAATATAACAAAACCTGACCTGATACAAAAAATACATTTGTTATATCTTGAAGCCGGTGCGGATATTATAGAAACGAATACATTCAACTCAACAACTATTTCACAATCTGATTATAAAAATGATACTGCTGCTTATCAGTTAAATGTAGCAGGTGCACAAATTGCAAAGAAAGCAACTGCTGAATATTATGCAAAAACAGGTAAACAAACGTATGTTGCAGGTATTCTCGGTCCGACAAGCAGAACGCTTTCCATGTCACCGGATGTTAATAACCCTGCTTTCAGAAACATCTCATTTGTTGAGCTGTCTGATTCATATTTCACCGCACTAGAAGGGTTAATTGATGGCGGTGCTGATCTTATTATGATAGAAACGGTATTTGATACACTTAATTGTAAAGCAGCTATTTACGCAATTAAAAAGTATGAAGAACAACATTCAATTGAAATACCTCTTATGATTTCCGGGACAATAACTGACGCATCAGGAAGAACACTCTCCGGGCAAACGCCTCTTGCATTTTACTATTCAATTATGCACGCCGAAGCGATTTCTGTGGGGTTTAACTGTGCACTTGGTGCTGCTGATATGGAAAAACATCTTTATGAAATCACCAATGCCGCATCGTGTAACATATCAACACATCCCAATGCCGGACTGCCGAATGAACTTGGTGAATATGATGATTCACCGGAAAATATGGCACGGGTTTTACATAGTATAGCATCACACGGTTTATTAAACATTGCCGGCGGATGTTGCGGAACAACGCCATCACACATCAAAGCTATAAAAGAAGCATTAGAAAATGTACGCCCCCGTTTGATTCCTGATAAACAGCATTATACCGTAATGACCGGGCTTGAACCGCTTATCATACAACCTGATTCTCTTTTTGTGAATATCGGTGAAAGAACAAATGTTTCAGGTTCAAAAAAATTCGCTAATTTAATAAAAAATGAGCAGTATGAAGAAGCTGTTGACATTGCAAAAAATCAGGTCGACAATGGTGCTCAGATGATAGATATTAATATGGATGAAGCTCTCATTGATGGTCAAAAGGCAATGGAGACATATCTGTCAATTATTTCAACCGAACCTGAAATTGCCAGAGTTCCTTTTATGATTGATTCATCCAATTTTAACATCCTGATAAAAGGTCTTCAATCCACTCAGGGACGTTGTGCGGTCAATTCAATAAGCCTGAAAGAAGGTGAAACAATTTTTATTAATCACGCCAGGGAAATTAAAAAATATGGAGCCTGCGTTGTTATTATGGCATTTGATGAGAACGGTCAGGCAACAGGATGTGATGAAAAAGTTGCAATTTTAACCCGTGCAATCAATCTCCTTATACAAGAAGCCGGGTACGATGAAGAAGATATTATATTTGATCCGAATATTTTTGCGGTTGGCACCGGTATTGCAGAACACGACCGGTATGGTTTAGACTTTTTTGAAGCAACTATCCGGTTAAAAAAATTATTTCCGAACGCACAGATTTCAGGTGGGGTGAGTAATATTTCATTTTCATTTAAAGGAAATAATCCACTTCGCGAAGCAATTCATACCGTTTTTTTATACCATGCAATACAGAAAGGTTTATCAATGGGGATTGTCAATCCCGGACAAATTGGTATTTATGATGATATTGAAACATCATTACGACTAACTGTTGAAGATTTACTTTTTGCCCGCGATCCCGAGTCAAATGAAAAACTGATTGCAATGGCAAACAATATCAATTCAACATCCAACGCTGATATTAAAAACTTACAATGGAGAGAAGGCGATTTTTCAGAAAAAATTTCATACAGCCTGATGAAAGGAATTGATACCTTTATTGAAACCGATGCAGAAGAAGCCCGGCTTTATTTTAAATCTGCGGTACAGGTAATAGAAATTTCGCTTATGAATGGTATGCGATTAATCGGTGAACTTTTCGGAGCAGGAAAAATGTTTCTTCCGCAAGTTGTAAAAAGTGCCCGGGTTATGAAAAAAGCAGTGCATTATTTAACACCTTTTATCACAGAAGAGCAGCGAATCAGCGGCGAAACAGCAGTTAAACCAAAAATCGTTTTAGCAACGGTTAAAGGTGATGTTCATGATATCGGGAAAAACATTGTCGGTATAGTTTTAGCGTGCAATAATTATGAAATAATCGATCTCGGCGTTATGGTTAGTGCTGATGTGATACTGCAAAAAGCAAAAGAGATTCACGCTGATATTATCGGTTTATCAGGTCTCATTACACCGTCTCTTGAAGAGATGTCGCACGTTGCCTCTGAAATGGAAAAATCCGGTTTTACCATCCCGTTACTCATTGGCGGTGCTACAACATCTAAACTCCATACGGCATTAAAAATTGATACGAATTACAGCGGTCCTGTCGTGTATGTTGAGGATGCGTCACAAGCTGTTGGTGTTGCCGGAAATCTCCTTGATAAAAATGCAACCGGTTTTGCAGCGGCAATCAAAGCAGACTATCAGACGATTCGTGAAAATCGCATGAAGGCAAACATTCGCGTTGAACTTATCCCGCTTGAAGAAGCCCGAAAACATAGATTTACATTTCCCGATTCGTATCAGCCGGACATTCCAAATAAAACAGGTATTATACCATTACATGATTATCCAATTTCTGACGTTGAAGACTTCATTGACTGGCAATTCTTTTTTCGTGAGTGGAATATTAAAGGTCGCCTTGAAACAATTCTTACTGATCCAGACAGTAAAGAAGAAGCTCAGAAACTTGTATCAGATGCAAAAAAAATGCTTTCAATGTTAAAAAAAGAAAAAAACATACAATTAAATGCAGTTTTCGGTATTTTCCCGGCACATAGTGCTGGTGATACCGTTTTAATTTACGATGATAAAAATTCGGTGAAGGCAACGGTAAACTTTTTGAGACAACAGACCATTTCCGAGAATAAACAGCACTATCTCTGCCTCAGTGATTACATACTGCCACAGGAATCAGGCAAAAAAGATTATATGGGATTTTTTGCCGTAACTGCCGGCATTGGGGTTGATGTATTAGCTAAAAAGTTTCAGGATAACAACGATGATTATTCCGCACTGATGATTAAAATAATTGCAAACCGTTTAGCTGAGGCATTTACCGAAAAACTCCATCTCATGATACGAAAAGAGTATTGGGGGTATGCGCCCGATGAAAATCTTTCAAAAGAAGAAATACTCGGTATGAAATATCGGGGAATACGTCCGGCACCGGGGTATCCGCCCTGCCCTGAACATTCTGAAAAAGCAGTTCTCTTTGACCTGCTTAATGCAGAAACTGCAACCGGCATTAAACTATCAGAATCATGGATGATGATCCCCGAAGCATCAGTGTGCGGATATGTGTTTGCAGCGCCTGAATCAAAATATTTTGTTGCCGGTAAAATCGGTGAGGATCAGATTAGTGATTATGCAAAACGAAAAGGGTTTACTCCTGAGAAAACAAAAATAGCACTGGGGCTGTAGCGCCCCCCTTATTTATCTCTCAGCATAATAATACCGGTCCAATTATCAGGTGGTGGTGATGTTAAGAATTTAGACACTCTTTCATACATCATTGCCGCCGGTTTATCAAACGGATCCATTGCTATAAGTTTCTGAAAAATTGAAGCTGTATTAATCCAGTCTCTATTAAGATAATACTGCATACCTTCACGGTAACTCTTAATATAATCTGGGTCACGATCGCCGAAATTATGAAGTGTTCCAAGTAGTTCGTATATTTTAATGCCTGTTTTCTTTCCTTTTACAGCAACAATATCAATAAGACGTACCTCAAACTCTTTATAAACAACATTGTAAGTTGAATCACTAATAAGAATTTTAGTGCCGTAATATTTATTCAAACCTTCCAGTCTGCTTGCAAGATTAACGCTGTCACCGATTGCTGTATAAGTTAGCCTTTTTTCATACCCCATATTACCAACAATTGCATCACCCGTATGGATTCCAATACGTGTGTTCATAACAGGTATCTTATTTTTCACAAATTTCTCATTAAGTAATTTATTAAAAGTCTGACATTGCAAAGCAGATAAACAAGCCTCGGCGGGGTGATTTTCAACAAATGACGGAGCCCCCCAGAATGCCATAATTGCATCACCGATATATTTATCAACAGTTCCTTTATGATCATAAATAACCCGTGTCATTCCGTCAAAATAGTGACCAAGCTCTTCGGCTAATATTTCCGGCATTAATTCTTCAGAAATTGATGTAAAGTTCTCAATATCTGAAAATAATATAGTTAATTCTTTTCTTTCCGCACCAAGTACAGCCTCTTTATGCAAACTGATTAATTCAGCAACAACATCTGCAGGTACATATTTTCTAAATGAACGTAATCCTTTTTTCATATTATCAACTGATTCCATAATCTCAACAACTTCTTTAATATTTGAATGAATTTCTGCAACATGATCAAAATCAAGCTTCTGTATTCGTAAAAGATCATCTGATAATACAGATAGAGGTTTACTGATTCTTCGAGCAAAAATGTTTCCTACAATTAATACAAAAATAGAAATAAAAACAGAAATAACAATAAGTAGAGATAAGTATCTCATTTCATATTCACGAATCTTCTGACCGGAAATATCCATTCCGACAGCACCTGCAATTTTACCTGATTTATCAAAAAAAGGTGCATAACTTGAAAGCCACGTTCCCCACTCATCAATATACATTCTTTTATCAACATTTATTAGCGGGGGATTAGTTAATGACCGAATCATTTCTTCAGGAGCTTCATCATAAACATCACCAATATGACTCATTTCTTCAGGATTATCTGAAGCATCCACAACAAATTCAACAGAGTTTACCGAATTAAAACGAAAAGTATAAACAAACCTGATGTCTTTATTAACATTTTTTATAGCATTAAGCTGTGCCTTCATCATAATGTATGTATCAGAAGATTCATCATCCTGATTAACCAGTTCTGAATGTGCAATACCATTAATCTGTAAAGCAGCTATTCCAACCATGTCCATAAGGCGTTGTCTGATTGATATATGAATATAATTTCTCACACTACTATAAGTTGCGACACCAAGCAGTACAGATGTTACAAGCACAATTACAGTAAATGTTGTAGACAAACTCAATCGCAGAGTCAACTGTTTGTTTTTATTCATAGTTTTCCGCCTTATCATATTTTATTATAATGAATATGTTTTTAAAATACAATTTTACTCTATTAATTTATTAAAAAATTATTCAAAATATATTTTTTAGAAGTTATATTGACATTCAATCTAACTTTTGTTACTTTTTAAAATCACTTCAAAATAGATAATTATGTAAATTATACTTAGAGACTGTTTTGTAAGAGACTCTCTATAAAAGTTTTTTTTCGAGGAGTATCACTTATGAAAGAGATTAATATAGGTTTAATCGGGTTTGGTTATTCTGCTAAAACTATACATTTTCCAATTATAAAATCTGTTGAAGGATACAATATAAAAGCCATTGTAACCGGAGATCCGTCAAAAATCACTGATGAATATGCCGGTGTTTCAATATACAAATCGTATGAATTACTTCTTGAAGACAAAACAATTGATACAGTTATTATAGCAACTCCTAATTCTACCCATTTTGATATCGCAAAAAAAGCATTACTGAGCGGTAAATCTGTTATTGTTGAAAAACCATTTGTTACAACCTATGAAGAAGGACTTGAACTTATAAAACTTGCAGAAAAAGAAAACCTTCTTTTAACCGTTTTCCAAAATAGAAGGTGGGATAGTGATTTCCTAACAGTAAAAAAAATTATTAAAGAAGGTTTATTAGGTGATGTTCATACGTATGAAGCACATTTCAGTAAATATAAACCGGAAATAACACATAAATGGAAAGAAAACAATGAAAAAGGATCAGGTGTTCTGTATGATTTAGCCCCTCATATTATTGATCAGGCAATTACTATTTTTGGTAATCCTGAAACTGTTTTTGCAGATGTTCAATCTCAAAGAGACGGTGCAAAAACAAATGACTATTATCATATTATTCTTGGTTATGGAAAAAAAAGAGTAATATTACATACAGGAAGCATTGTTTTATCAGACGGACCGCGATTTCAGATTCATGGTACAAAAGGAAGTTTTATTAAGTATGGTATCGACCCACAGGAATCTCAATTGAAACAAGGCCGAAATCCATTTTCTGAAGGATGGGGTGAAGAAACAAATGTTACGTATGGTGACTTAATTACAAATTATGAAAAAATTAAGAAAGAGAAAATTAAAAGTGAAAAAGGTTGTTATGAAAATTTCTATATTGATTTTTATCAATCATTAATAAATAAAGAACCACTTTCAGTTAAACCATACGAAGCATTAAATAGTATTAAAATTATTGAACTGGCACTGGAAAGTTCAGAGCTTGGAAAAACATTACGATTTAGATAATTAATAAAAATGTTAAGCATTCTCAAAAAAATGTGTTACAATAACAGTGTTTGATCCCATATAGTATATTTGTTAATACAGAGCCTCTTGCAAAAATACTCTTTTTATCTCGAATTTTTGCATGAGGTTTCCTATAATGCGATTTTATCGCATATGGCGGACGCAAAAAGAATGTACTCATTATTTTTGCAAAAGCCTCTACAGTATATTTTATATAATTGAACATCTGTCATTTATTGCTTTAACCTAATGAGGCGTATATGTATAAAGTTTTATATATTACAGAGAAAAATAATTCAATCATTAAAGATTTACAAAGTGAAATTGAAAAAATTCTAAATATTCAACTTGATTTAATTCAAATTATTAACTCTGATGATATTTATGATAATCTTTTATCTGAAAATCAACCGGCAATAGTAATTTTTGATGAAACAGAAAACAATACAATTGATATTGTAAAAAATTTAAAAAAAGACGAATCGTTCTCATACCTTCCGATTTTACTTTTATCAGATAAATATGATTATTCAAATAATTTCTCATGTGGAATCGATGCAGTAGTACGAAAAAATATATCAGGTGAAGAACTTGCTCATCAAATTTCTACGTTGATAAAATATAAAATAAGAATTGATTCATTAAATAAAAATTTTTCTGAAATGTCCGAAAGAAACGCAACAAAATCAATTCAATTAGACTTAATCAAAAAATTTATTCCGCTTACTGTATGGGATAAATGTGAAGATCTTGCTAATCATCAAAACATGATTATACCGGAAGAAGAAAAAGAATTAAGTTTTATTTACGCCGATTTAGAATCATTTACCTCAATGTCTGAAAATCTTACCCCTACTGAAGTTATAAATACGCTTAATCTTATTTTTGATATAGTAACCCAAATAGTATACCAGAATTATGGTGATATTGATAAATTTATCGGTGATGCATTTCTTGCAATTTTCAATTCCCCCGATATGGCCCTACTCTCCGGGATAATGATACAATCAGAATTAGAACGAATTAACAACGAAAGAATATCAAAAAAAATGTTTCCTTTAAAATTAAGAATGGGAATTCATTACGGTAGAGTAGTTCGAGGAAGTGTCGGTGGAACGCTACGATATGATAACACACTCATTGGTGATCCAATCAATACGACTCAAAGACTTGAAGGGATGTCACCTTCGGGCGGGATTTTGGCATCAAAGAACATTATCCAGAAAATAGCATCCTGTACATTTGAAAATGCCCGGTTTGATAAATACTTTCTGAAAGGAAAAAATAAAGAAATTGAAGCAATTCTCCTTTTTGATTATTATAAATCCCATCAGGATATAATGGAAACACTTTTTAAATATAGAAAATTTGTAGAACCTGAAACATTAAATTAAAACATTTTTAATAAGGAGTTGCTATGAAATGTCATGAAATTGATTACAAAATTGAAGGTGATGATTTACAACTGGTAATTATTGAACTTGATCCAGGTGAAACTGTTATTGCAGAAGGCGGTAGCATGATGTACCTTGAAGAAGATATTGTATATGAAGCAAAACTTGGTGATGGCTCTGATATCAATGAAGGACTTGCATCCAAAATATTCAATGTCGGTAAAAGGTTATTAACAAGGGAATCATTATTTCTTACACATTTTACAAACAAAGGTTCAACAAAAAGAAAAGTAGCATTTGCTGGTAATTATCCCGGAAAAATAATTCCCGTAAATATGGCGACTATTAATAATTATTTAATCTGCCAGAAAGATGCTTTTTTATGTGCAGCGATGGGTACCAAAATCGATATTGAATTTACAAAAAAATTTGGTGCTGGTATCTTTGGCGGTGAAGGTTTTATTTTGCAAAAAATAATTGGCGATGGTATGGCATTTATCCATGCTGGCGGTCATATAATTGAAAAAGAATTAAAAAATGAAACTTTAAGAGTTGATACCGGATGTTTAGTCGCATTTGAACCATCATTATCGTATGATATACAAGCGGCAGGTAATTTAAAAACAATGGTATTTGGCGGAGAAGGTATTTTTCTTGCTCAAATTTCAGGAACAGGACGAGTTTGGCTGCAATCATTACCAATATCCAGGCTAATGGCAAAAATGATGGCAACTCTTGGTTCACACAAAGGTGAGGGATCAGTTATTGGCGGATTATCAAATATTTTTGAAAAACTATAGGGTTTATTTTGATTTCATCACAAGATTATTTTAATAACCCCCAATTAATTATAGATAATTTGACAGGAGAATTTGAAGCATCTGATGATTTTGATTCGTCTTTTATTGAACATTTATGTTACGATGGTTTTCTACCAATGGCTGATACAAATCCGTATGATGAAAGTAAAGATGTCTTAATTATCAAATTTCATAACGAAAGATGCATAATATCACCTTCTTCTGTTAAAATTGGTAAAACCATTAAACGAAATGCGCATGAGTTTTCATTAACTATTAATCATTGTTTTGATACAGTTATGCAGGAAGTATGGGAACAACATGGCAATTATTGGTTTTCAAAAGAGTTATATCAGGCAATAAAACCACTTATTAATAAAAATGATTTAAAGGCATCATTTCATTCAATTGAGTTATGGAAAAATGAAAAGTTAGTCGCTGGTGACATTGGGATGGTTTCAGGCAGTCGTTATCTCAGTATGACAGGATTTTACAAAGTGAATGGATCGGGTTCTGTTTTATTAGCTTCAATTGGAAAATTACTTAATAATCTTAATTTTGATATATGGGATCTTGGTATGGAATTGCCCTATAAAATATCTATGGGAGCACAATTAATTACCCGAAATGATTTTATAAAACAAATAAACATAATAAAAGATAAAAAATTAAATTTCGAGTATGATAAAATCTCCTGTCTTACACTTTTAAATAATTAATTGATAAGGAACTTATATGGCAGATAGTAAAGTTTTAACAACTGTTATTGAATTTCATTCTTACTCAGAAATCATAATCGGTCCAAATGATGGTTACGATTTAGGAATACTTGGCATCAATAAAAAGGTGAAAATTCTTGCTAATGGGGAAATTATTGATGGTTTAATAACCCTTAATAACAAATGTAAAGATTTAACGGTGAAAATTAATAAAAGATTACATCAAAAAATAGGAGCACCTCAAAAAATAAAACTAACTCTTAATAACGAAAACTTAATTATTCACACTATGTAATAAAAGTTCATTTAGATTGTAATAATTTATTAAAATCAAAAAAAAGCTCTCGATGATATATTATACTGTACAAGATAGATTTTTTCAGGAGGCTTTATCATGTATACTATAACACTAAAAAACGGTAATTCATATTTGACAGATTTAATCTGGAGAAAAAAAAACGGCATTATATTCGATTTCGAAAATTCTATAATTGAAATAAGAAACAAACAAATTGAAAAAATAGATATAGTACAGGCTGAAGAAATAAAAGAATTAACGGTAAAATGCAGTTAACTTTTTTCTTTTTTATTATACTATATCAATCAATTTTGTATCACCGATATCATCTAAACCCATTATAATCATAAATAAACGTTCTGTTCCTACAGCAACCCCGGAACAAGGGGGTATACCTTGTTTCATTGCATTAATAAATCTTTCCGGGTACGGTAAATTACTCCCACCTATAATTTCCCGTTCTTTAATTACCTCATGAAACCGGTTTTCCTGTATAGTTGGATCTATTAATTCACCATATCCGTTTCCAATTTCTATTCCGGCAATATATACTTCAAATCGTTTACCGTATAAAGGATTATGTTCACATTGCTCTGATAATGGTGTCATTTCGTATGGATAATCAACAATAAAAACAGGACAGGAAAACCCCAAAGTCGGTTCAATTTTATCAAGCATATATTTAAAAAATAAATCCTCTTTTGTCACATTACTTATATCACAATTAAGAACACGATTAATTTCATTTATAAAAATGTCTGGATTAGTAGAATAATTATCTAAATCAATAGAATCACGTTCAAATAACTCTTTTACTGTAAATATTTCATATTTTTTAAAATTGATTAAAAAATGTTTATATTGGCATAAATGGGTATTCTTTATTAATTGGAGTAAAAATAAAAATAAACGTGAACAGTCCTCAATAATTACATGATAATCAGCAAATGCTCTATACCACTCAAGCATTATAAATTCGGGTCTATGAGTATTTGAATATTCCCCGGCATTTCTAAAACACTTTGCCAGTTCATAAATGTCTTTTAAACCGTACATTAAAGCTTCTTTTAAAGAAAATTCCGGTGATGTTGGCATAAAAAAATTCTTTTCGTTACCATTTATATCATAATAATTTGTCGAAAAAACCTCAAGATATTTTTCAATTCCCGGTGATTCTACAAGAGTTGGTGTATTAATTTCAATAAAAGAATCATTATTAAAAAAATCATGAATTCCACTATAAAATGAAGTTCGATTTTTTAAGATATCAATCAATTTAGTATCATTTTTAAGAAATTTATTAATAAAAGTTTTATTAAATCCGGATTGAGTTAGCATAGTTCGATTTGAAATAATGATTGACTTAGCAATCAATATTTTTTTTGAATAAAAAAAATCTATGATTAAGAAATCACCACTTATAATTTGATTTTTTTTTTCATATACAATCTTAATAATACCTGTAAAATCAGATATATAAATATTATTATCATCAACGTATTCACAACGACAATGTATTAAACCTTTTTTAAATTTTGAAATTGAGGAAATAGTTATTAATCGAATTTTATTTTTAGAAATATAGTTATTTTTTTTATTGGATAATTGTATTAAACCTTTTTCTGACTTATTTAAAGAGGAAATTCTCTGAATCACTTTGAGGTTCCTCATCATTGGTAATTATTTTATGATGCTTTGATTTTTTATCTGTTTCAATATCTAAAAATTCTTTAGGTATCTCAAATGAATTTACAGTGTCAACTTTTTGTTCTGTGGTATTTAATAATTTTTCACAATATTTAGAGAGTTTTATTCCCTCTTCAAATATTTTAATAGATTCTTCGAGTGGAATATTTCCAATTTCAAGTTGATCAGCTATTTCTTCAAGCCTTTTTAGAGATTTTTCAAAATCAAATTTATGACTCAATTTACACCACCACAATATACTATAAGTTATAAAAAAATAAAAAAAAGCCTGGCAATGACCTACTCTCCCATCCCCCGAAAGAGACAGTACCATTGGCGCTGGGGGGCTTAACTTCAGTGTTCGAA
>MIAY01000007.1 GCA_001829315.1 Spirochaetes bacterium GWE1_32_154
A
Organism: Spirochaetes bacterium GWE1_32_154; assembly: GCA_001829315.1. Taxonomy (GTDB): domain Bacteria; phylum Spirochaetota; class GWE2-31-10; order GWE2-31-10; family GWE2-31-10; genus GWE2-31-10. The sequence continues at coordinate 2 of MIAY01000007.1, forward strand.
ATATGAAAATCCAGCTGATTTTAAAGAAGAAAATATAGCATAATGTCCGGATTTTTTTATAAAAAAAGTCTTGACTTTAGGGGGTTAATGCAGATTTTAGTATGCCAGAAGAACGAATTCTTATAAACCTCAAAAATAAAAACAATCTTTCAATTATTCGAGCTACCTCAACAATAGAATTGGAGAAAAATTATCTTCCCGTGCGCATTCCACTTTTAAAAGGTATCCTCGGATATCGAATATTTTTAATTCATTCAAAAAATCAGGATAAATTTGCTACAATCAGGTCAATTGATGAATTGAAAAAAATGACCGTAGGGCAGGGAAGAGGAAGGAGTGATGTTGAACTTCTAATAAAAAATGGTTTTAATGTTGTCGTGGGTGATGAATACGAAACATTATTTAAAATACTAATTGCCGGTAGATTTGATTATTTTTCACGAGGGATAAATGAAGCTTTTGATGAGTATCTGCACCGCAAAAATCTTTATCCTGATTTATTAGTGGAAAAAACAATTTGTATTCAATATCCCTTTGCAGAGTATTTCTTTTTTAATAAAGATGATTTACGTTTGGCTTCGAGGGTGGAAGCCGGTTTGAAAATTATGATTAAAGATGGATCTTTTGATCAAATATTTGATAAGTATTATAAAGATATCATAATAAAAGCCGATTTAAGTAAACGAAAAATTTTTAAAATTAATAATCCTTTACTTCCTTCTGAAACGCCTTTAAATATCAAAGAATATTGGATTAATCCTGCATTTTATTGAATTTCTGATAATAGATTTTTTGTACTTTTTTCATATATTCAGAGCTGATGTGAAAATATTGGTTCTGATACTTTTATTCATTTTCTAAGAAATTTATTCATTAATTCTGTTTTGTTTTTAACATCATACTCTCTGTAAATTCTGTTTATATATTTTTTTATTGTATTAAGAGTTAATCCGGTTTTTGTCGCAATTTCTTTGTATTCCATACCATTAAATAATAACTCAAGAATTCTTTTATCTTTTTCTTTAATATCATTAAAATTAAATGTATATGCAACAGTTACATTATTTTTTGCTTTAAAAATAATTTCAAATTCAAGTAATACAATCATTATCAATATACCGGAGTAAAAAAGTATATGGATTGGAATAAATAAAGCCTTAAATAAAGTCATAATTGTAAATGATAATTGCATGAGTAGTAATGTTATAGTTCGCATAAAATGTATTGTGTGTTTCTTTTTTGATATTTCAATAGTAATTATTATAAAAAAAATCAATGTATATATAAAAACAATAAGATGGGCAAGAGAGGATATAAGTGTCGGTTGATTGGTTATAAATAATAGACCAAGTAGTACTGTTGCTGCTAATAATTCAAAATAAAAATATAAAATTGTTAATGGATTAATAATTGTCAGATTAAGAAAGTGATGGGAGAAAAAAATGACACTGCCGGATATAAGAATTACATTAACAATATCTCCACATTGAAGAAAAATTGAGTTTCTTCCAATAAAATCGGGTAATATCCTGTTAAAGATTATTATCGAAAAGAATAGTGATAGAATTAAAAAGAAACCTAAATAAAATTTTTCATTTATAAGGATATATGCTGTTAAATTTTTTAACATGAAAATTAATATTAAAGATAATATGATATAATACACAATCAACTAAATCACTCCTCAATTATTAAAAATGTTATATAATTATTAAGAGCCTGCCGTCAAGTATAATTCTTATTTATGATATCATTTGAAAAAAATAAATATATTATCGTATCTGCAATTGAAATTTTATTTTTATTAAGTTAAAATAACACTATAGATGATATCGAAAAATGCCCTATAATTATTAATAAAGAGTGTATATGAAAAAAGAATTTTTAGAAACAATTATTTCTGAATATAATCAATCCAAAAAATCAACGGTTGATCTTTTATCATTGATGCAGTTAGTTGCATCATCTTTGGAAGGAAATGGCGTTGATATAAAATTAGGTGAAATTTTACGGGAAGTTGCAGCTGAGATTGTCGGTTTATCAACAGAATCTTCGAGTCTGAAACATAAAGTTGTAGAGAGTTCAACGCGAAAAGCAATTACTGAATATATGCTTACCTATCTTCAAAATATTGAAAGTAATATAATTAATAATTCAAAAACCAAGTTAAGACTTCAACAGAAACTCAAAAAAATGATTTTTGATTATAAAAACACCAATTATTTTCAGGAAATTATTATCGCAACGGTTACTGATGGTTTAATAGATTCAATATATGGTGATGATTGTTCTTTATCAGGTTTTATTGAAGATTTATTAGATACTTTTGATATCGATAAAAGCAAAATTAATAAATTTATTGATGGATATCGTGAGGCATTAGACAGTACGGCAATTACTGATTTAAAGATTGCATTTAGAAAAACCATTTTAGAAAAAACACCTGATGATGACGTTTTCTGTGATATCTGGCTTTCTATTCAAAAAATAACAAATAACGAAATATGTTTTAAAATATTTAATTCATTTAATGAATTTAAAGCAAAAAAACAATCGATTTCCGATAGATTTATTACTCCATTATTAAGAGAAGAAGGGAAAAATAATCTGTTTGGTAACGATAAATATAAAGTTGTATTTTTTAACGGAATGGAATATTTCATTGGAACTATTAAAACATTTGAAGATAATGACACTAAATTTGAACGGTTTATTACAAAATTGAAGTCGTATGACTATAAGAACGAAGCTGAAATGCTTCACATTTACATTACAAGCAATATGGATTTATTAACCGATGAAATTATAAATCAAAAATTTTCAACTCTTCCGTCACGATTATTTGATGAATTGCTTGAGTTAAATGATACAAAATTTATTCAGGCAACGATCGGTCATATTATAGTTTCCAATCCTACGGTTAATATTTATGATATAAATGGTGAAGTAAATTTTGTTATACGGATGCTTTTTGATTCAATTTATAAAATGAGTGAAATACTTTTGATTAATGATTATGAATTTCAGGAATTTCAAAAAGAAATGCTTATTACATTGCAGCAGATATCTCAATTGCGGGATATTGAAACTGCTCATCATCAGGATCGTGTGACTATTTATACCAAAATATTAGCAGAAGCAATTTTAGAGAAAAAGGAACAGGGAAAATTAAGTGAAATCATTTTAAATAATAATTTATTATTAGACTCTGATTATTTTATTATCGATAAAGAATACATACGGGATCTTGTGTATAGTGCATCTTTGCATGATTTAGGTAAAGTAGGCATTGATGATATTATTTTAAAAAGCCCTAACAAGTTAAGTGATGAAGAATATAATCATATGAAAAAACATACAATTTTTGGTAATCAGAGATTGTCTTCCATCGTAAAAATCAGTAGAAAAAAATCATTTTTAATATTAGCCGCCGGACTTGCTGAAAATCATCATGAAAGATGGGATGGTAAAGGGTATCCAAATGGTAAAAAAGGTTTAGAGATTCCTTTGAGTGCCCGTATTTTAACCGTTGCAGATGTGTATGATGCATTAAGAATTAAACGAACCTATAAAAGAAACTTTTCGCATAAAGAAGCATTTGAATATATTGTCAGTCAGAAAGGGGTTCAATTTGATCCGGTAATCGTAGATATATTCATCGAAAATGCAAAACTATTTGATGAGGCTTTCAAGAAAAACTGATAATAAACCACGTATGTGTTTTAGTAATAAAAAAAGCTTCCATTTCAGGAAGCTTTTTTTATTGGTGTCCACTATTCATTATATTCAATAACACCTTGAGGTGAAGTTAAGGTTAATCTATTTCCCGGCGTTTTATTTTTTTCAATTCTACCGATTATTTGTGCATCAATTGAGAATGATTGTGATAGTGCAATAATGTCAGAGGCAATATCCTCAGGTGCATATATTTCCATACGGTGTCCCATATTAAAAACCTGGTACATTTCTTTGTAGTCAGTTCCTGAAACTTCCTGTATCGTTTTAAATAATACAGGAATATCAAATAAATTATCCTTAATATAATGTAAACCTGAACCGAATTTGAGGCATTTTGTTTGTGCACCGCCTGAACAGTGTATAATACCGCTGACATATTTGCCCATATTTGATATGACTTCTTTAATAACCGGAGCGTATGTTCTGGTTGGTGATAAAACTGATCTGCCAATATCGTGTGGTAAACCTTTTATTGTATCAGTTAATAGATATTTCCCTGAATAGGCCAGTTCTTCCGGTATGCAATTGTCGTATGACTCAGGGTATTTTGTTCTATATACACCGGCGAAAATATCATGCCGTGCAGAAGTTAAGCCGTTTGAACCCATACCGGCATTCCATGTTTTTTCGTAATTGGCTTTACCGGTTGATGATAACCCGATTATGACATGACCGGGTTTTGTATTTTTAGCATTTATAACCTGTTCTTTTTTCATTCGTGCAGTAACGGTTGTATCAACAATAATTGTTCTGACTAAATCACCGACATCGGCAGTTTCACCACCCGTCATTATCATTTTTATACCAAGTCTTGAGAATTCCTCTGCAATTTCTTCATTCGCCTGAATTATTGTATGTATTACTTCACCCGGTATATATTTTGAATTTCTTCCGATAGTGCTTGATACCAGGAAATCACTGGTACAGCCAACACAGAGTAAATCGTCAATGTTCATTACAATTGAATCCATAGCGATACCTTTGAAAACACTCAGATCACCGGTTTCCTTATAATACATGTAGGCTAAAGATGATTTAGTTCCGGCTCCGTCTGCATGCATTATTGTGCAATAATCAGGATCATTTCCAAGAAAATCAGGAATAATTTTACAAAATGCGCCGGGGTAGAGTCCTGCATCAAGATTTTTAATTGCGTTATGAACATCTTCTTTTTTGGAACTTACACCTCGTGCGTTATATCTGCTCATATATACTCCTTACTTTCATTCTATTTTATAAAAACGATCATCAAATTGCATAGTATTTATAAGTTATAATGATATTTTAATCAATAGAGCCTCATGCAAAAATACCTTAATTTTACAGAATTTTTGCATGAGGCTTCACGGGTTGCATGCCCGAGCAGTAAGCGGTAGCGCACGACCAGGGACTAACGCAAATTTTTGCGTAATGGCGAACGTAAAATTAAGTACTCTTAATTTTGCATAAGCCAATATTTTTTTTATAAAAAAAAGTAATTAAATTGTTATGTTTTGTTGTTATTTAAAGTTATTATTTGTTACTTTAAGTAAAATGTGGTATTCTATTCCAATAAATCAGACAGGAGACGAGTGATATGACTGATCCATGGCAGGGGTTTAGAAAAGGTATCTGGCAGAATACAATTGATGTGCGAAACTTTATTCAGAGAAATTATCGTGAATATGAAGGTGATGAGTCTTTTTTGGCACCGGTAACTGATAAAACAAAAACGTTACATGAAAAAGTTGTAGAACTTATGAAGATAGAACGCAAAAAAGGGGTTTTAGATGCTGAAACGACTATCCCATCGGCAATTACTTCACATGGAGCAGGATACATAGATAAAAGTCTTGAAGTGATTTATGGTTTACAAACCGACAAACCGTTAAAAAGAGGAATTTATCCCCGTGGCGGCCTTAAAATGGTTCAAAACGCTCTTGAATCATACAATTATACCATAGATCCCATAACATCAATGATTTTTTCATATTACCGGAAAACTCATAATGACGGTGTGTTTGATGCATATACCGATGAAATGAAACTGGTGCGAAAATCTGCTATATTAACCGGATTACCCGATGCATACGGACGGGGGCGGATTATTGGTGATTACCGCAGGGTTGCATTATATGGAGTTGATGCATTAATCAAAGATAAAAAGTATCAGAAAGGATTATTGGATATTCATGATATGGATGGCGAGTCAATACGACATCGTGAAGAACTTCAGATGCAGATAAATTCATTTGATGAGCTTAAACAAATGGCTCAATGTTATGGATTTGATATTAGTTCTCCGGCTAAAAATGCTTTTGAAGCTGTTCAATGGACCTATTTCGGCTTTCTTGCAGCAGTAAAAGAGCAGGATGGCGCTGCTATGTCACTGGGAAGAATTTCAACTTTTCTTGATATATATATAGAACGGGATTTAAATCAAAAACTGATTACAGAATCGGATGCTCAGGAATTAATTGATCAGCTTGTTATTAAATTGCGTCTTGTTCGCTTTTTGCGAACTCCTGAATATAATGAACTTTTCTCGGGTGACCCGACATGGATTACAGAATCAATTGGCGGAATGGGCGTTGACGGCAGATCGATGGTCACAAAAACCAGTTACCGTATGTTACATACCCTTGATAATCTTGGAGCTTCACCTGAACCTAATCTGACGGTTTTATGGTCATCACGATTACCGAGAGAATTTAAAACGTATTGCAGTAAAGTATCAATTGTAACTTCATCAATTCAATATGAAAGTGATGATTTAATGCGTGAATATTTTGGTGATGATTATGCAATAGCCTGCTGTGTTTCTGCGATGAAAGTCGGTAAACAGATGCAGTTTTTCGGTGCCCGTGCAAATCTTGCAAAAGCGTTACTGTATGCTATAAATGGCGGTAAAGATGAAATACTTAATGTTCAGGTATCACCTGATTTTGCACCGATAACGGGCGATTATTTAGAGTATGATGAGGTTATGAGTAAATTTGATGTTATTATGGAATGGTTAGCAGGTGTTTACATACGAACACTTAATACAATTCATTATATGCATGATAAATATTGTTATGAATCAATTCAAATGGCATTACATGATAAAGATGTTATTAGAACAATGGCAACCGGTATTGCAGGGCTTTCAGTGGTTGCTGATTCATTATCTGCTATTAAATATGCAAAAGTTACAATAATCAGAAACGAATCTGGACTTGCTGTTGATTATAAAATTGAAGGTGATTTTCCAAAATTCGGGAATAATGATGACCGGGTTGATTCTATAGCGTATGAAATGGTTGAAAAGTTTATGAATAAATTGAGAAAACAGAAAACATATCGTGAATCAACGCCAACAATGTCAGTTCTTACGATAACATCAAATGTTGTTTATGGTAAAAAAACCGGTTCAACACCCGATGGTCGAAAAAAAGGCGAACCATTTGCACCGGGGGCTAATCCAATGCATGGAAGAGATATTCTGGGGGCAGCAGCTTCATTACAGTCTGTGGCAAAACTTCCTTATGAACATTCGCTTGACGGTATATCAAATACTTTTTCAATTGTACCTGACGCTTTGGGTTTAACCCAAGAGGAGAAAATAAATAATCTCGCATCGTTACTGGATGCATACTTTAAATATGGCGGACATCACTTGAATATTAATGTGATGAATCGTAAAACATTATTGGATGCAATGTTACATCCCGAAAAATATCCTCAATTAACAATTCGGGTTTCAGGATATGCTGTTAATTTTAACAGATTGACCCGCGAACAACAGCTTGATGTTATTAATCGAACATTTCATGAGGGATATTAATATGAATGGAAAGATTAATTCATATTTGACATTAAGTGCGATTGATGGACCGGGATTGCGTTTTGTTGTTTTTCTTCAAGGGTGCAAGCTTCGATGTATTTACTGTCATAATCCCGACACGTGGTTACCGGATAATGGTGTTGTAATATCAGCTGTGGATATTATACAATTAATGAGTAAGTCAGATGAGTTTTATCGTCAATCGGGGGGCGGGTTAACGGTGTCAGGCGGTGAACCTTTCTATCAACCTGAGTTTACCGCTGAAATTGTTTATAATGCAAAGAAAAATCAGTACCATACCGCAGTTGATACTTCCGGGTGTGAATTGTTATCTGATTATCCTGATATTGTGAAAAATACCGATTTATTTATTCTTGATATTAAAGCATTGGATAATAAAAGGTATTTTTCTATCACCGGTGATTCAATCGAAAAGTCGATACAAAACGGTATTTATTTATCGTCTATTAATAAGAAAATATGGCTGCGGTATGTTATTATTCCGGGTTACAATGATACGATGGATGAAATTGAAGCGTTTTATAATGCGGTAAATGGTATGAAAACAGTTGAACGGATTCAAATTATACCATATTCAAAAATCGGTATTCATAAATGGCGCGATGCGGGATATATTTCTGCACTTGAAAATGTTTCATTAACACCACCTGAGAAAATCAGGGATTTTATTGACTTTATTAATAAAAAGGCCGGGAAAATAGTAGCTGTGTAATGTTTGGAAATTTTTACATTGTATGTTTACGAGTTGATTAAAAGAAATCTACGGCAGGTTTTTTTTGATTGTGGGGATTTATTGTCTGGTGTATTGAAAAGGGAAATAATAAATGGTATAAATGATGTAACTGGTTTAGTATATGCGCAACAAAGATGGTTTACAATCAGGGGGGGGGGATTTTGCGAGAAAGACTAAAGCTTCTAAAATCATAAATCCTTACTTAAGAAACTTTACAGATGAGGTGTTTGGTAGATTTTCAAATATTACTTTAAAAGCAGGAAAAAGCGTTACTGAACAAGTTTCTGGTGAATTAGGTGAAAAAGTGGCTAATAAAGTATTGGAGAAAAATAAATGATATCAACTTTTAAAACTATTGTATTATTTATTGATAGTAATCTTTTTGATTTTATATCTATAATATTAGTTTTACTACTTATCTTGGAGATAATAGCTTGCAAGGGTAAAATATTTAAAGATTCATGGTTATTTAGAATTTTTTTTGGTCTTTTGGGTTATGTTACTTTATATTTAATTATTAGAGGATGTTCAATAGTATTTTAGATGGAAATGTCAATATAAGTGCAGTCACAAATCACCCCATTTTTTAAGCATATCTTGAATCAGAAAGTTTTGCTCCCATTTCTTTGAACTTAGTTGGAGGCAGCCCGTTTTTATTAACAGTGCTAATTCTTATCCTGTTGTAATAAATCATGACATATCTCCAGACTTCACGTTTTACCTTGTGGTAGTACAAATGAGGGTGTATGATAATGATGATTGGGGGGCTGAATACGGGAAAATATGCTGGAGGGCTGAGCTGATACCTATCTCTGGCAATCAAGATAGTGGCTCTTCTAATAAGATAGTTGATTAAGAAAAAAAAGCTCAACTTATAGTAACAGTAATGTTCCACGTGGTTAAAAGGAGATAAATTACATGAGAAAAATATTGTTTTCATTTCTTCTAATGTTTTTAATTTCACTAAGAATTAGTAGTTTAGATAAAATCATGGAAGACGAATTAATGCGTAAATATTATTTAAATTATAGTTATAAACAAGATATACTTTCCGAAGAAGATGATAATGATATTAGAATATATTCAACTTCAATAGAAATTGAGAATTTATATTTTAGTGTAACAGGTCAACAAAAAGATTTTTCAGAAATTGAGTTACTAGATCTTCAAGAAAATGATTATATTCATATAAAATATTTATTTCAAAAATATAAAGAGTATATAAAAAAATCTATTTTCTTAGAAAAGAAGCGTAAGAAATTAAATGTAGAATTAGAAAAAATTTTTATAGAGATTGAAAAAATTAATAAAGATAATAAGTTAGTAAAAGAGTGGAGTAATGAAAAAAAAGATGATCCAATAACTTTAGAAGAAGCAAAAGAAAAGGATCCAAAGAATTTTTTTAAATTAATTAAATAACACTACCATTGGCACTTGCACGATAAATAGGGAAAACCCTGTCCAAATATTTGGACAGGGCGCCTCATATAAAATTACAGGTAGAATCTTAAAGAAAAATAGTAGGTGAATAGGAAATAACAATTGATTACCTGAATGATCTTTGAGTCGTGCAGAAAAACTGAACGACTTTTCAGCGAATAGATTCGATTAGTTCACGTTTTTTTTTCAAAATAGTATTTACCAGATCTGATACGCCAATATGTTTTTCAGATGAAATGTTTAGAAAATAATCAAGATTATCTTTACTTAAATAAATTGGTAATTGAATCTCATTTTCCGGAATATAAAATTTACCTTTTACACCTTTTGAAAAATCATATTCTTTTTTCATTATTTTCCTCCTGATCGTCTATTATATTCATTTTATTAAATATTAACATTATGACATATTCAGCAATGGTAATTTTTTTCTTGAGACACTATCTATACTTTAATTATTTCCAATATTTTGTCAATAATATGATAGTTTTAATATCAAGTAATTATTAGAACCTCATAAAATTTGTGATAAAACGGACAGAACATCATCTATAAAACTATAGTTGATACTCAAATCGCTTTCGCTTTTTATTTGCGTGAAAACCGTTTGAAAAATCATAAAACTCAAAAAGAAATGACTAAAATGTTGGGTTGGAAGTATAGCTAATGATCCTTAAACTAATAATTTTGATATAAAAGAACTCAAAGGGAGCAAAAATCATTATTGCTAAAAACCAGAATTATTTGTAATTTACTTTTTATAATTATTGTGTTATTTATGTAAAATAATAAATAAATCATAAAAAAAGGATAGTAATGAAAAAAATATTTTTTACTTTAAGTGTACTTTTAATTTTATTCGTACAAGCTTGTACAATATCAACTACAAAAATTGAAGAAATAAACTATTATTCAGTGATATATAATAGTAATAATAGTAATAATAGTACTGCAGGAACTGTTCCCGTTGATAGCAATAAGTATGAAGAAGGTAAAACTGTAACTATTCTTGAAAATACAGGCATTTTAGTAAGAAGCGGTTATA
>MIAY01000008.1 GCA_001829315.1 Spirochaetes bacterium GWE1_32_154
TGGTCGCTTGCAAATGCAAACCAATCAATTATCGCAAATAATAATCATAGTCGCAAACCACAAAGCAAAAAAATTAGCCGCCGGTAGGTCTGTCGAACAATTCTTATACCGAATACACAGTATATAATAAAATCCCCTGAAATTCCAGTAAATCATACCATATAAATAAAAAAAACAAATTAATACAATCAAATATTCTGCATAATACCGAACTAATCAGGATTATGCAGAATACATATAATCAGGAGAGAAAAATATAAAGTTTTTAAAGTTTGTAAAAAAGAGGTTTAATTATCCGGAAAAAGCAACATTCTATCTTTATAACCGGGTTCAGAATTACTATCTATTATGCAGCAACAACCACTCATACAAATTATAACCATTTAATTTCAATTCGCCGGAATACGCTTTTGACCAGCCGTCATGGGTATTTTCATCGATCAGTGTCAATACCGGTTCAGGAGTCATACCGATCAACTTACTATACAAATTATTGACCCATGCAACATTTGAAATATAATCCCCTGTGTGATGTATCATCCAGATCGGAAGTTCTGATGCGGCAATAGAAGCTGCTTCTGTTGCATCGATATAATGTGTTGGATATGCCTCGTCAATATATGAAGCAATTGGCACCATTGCAGCTATTTTTCTGCCATAATCACTGCTGTATGCAACATAGGTAAGCGACCTTGCCCCTCCCATACTGCTGCCGGTAAGATAAATACGGCTTTCATCGACATTATAATGGCTTTTCATGTACTCAACAATATCGTCAACCTCTGTCGGGAATATACCAAAATGCCACTCTTTTACTGAATTGTCACTAAAAAACTGTGGCGAAATAATTATAAAACTGAACTCCTCATTGTTTACCGTAAAAGAAGCCGGTAGATTACCTTTTTGAAATTCATATAATGGACCACTTAGCAATAACTTTCCTAATTCATCTGTATTACCAACACCAGATTCGCCAACACCGTGAATGTAAATAATCAACGGGTATTCTTTGTTTTTATCAACCGGGTCATACCCTTCAGGAAGGTATTCATAATATCCAAGACAGTGATCGCTTAACCTGGTATTATACCGCGGTGTTAGTGTTGGTTTATTATCAGATTGAGGAGTATCGGATTTTTCATTATTTACAGGCATGGTACATTGTATAAATAGTGATAACACGAAAATAGTTGTACATATCAATGTTCCGGTTTTTTTTATTAGTTTCATTGTGATACTCTCCCATAGTAGCTAAAAGCATAATTTGTAAGTAATATCCTGTCTCACATGAAAAACACACGAAATATTTATTTATCAAATGCTGCTAATTAAAATCGTGTGATTTTCAACTTCAATCAGATATCTATGTAACTAATTGTATAAAAGGAGTAGTGACGTATGATGTATTGTAAACGAATAGTATTATCTGTAATGTTCATAGGAATAACTATTTTATTCTCTCAGTGTACCGGGATGAGTGTAACTCCGGTGAAAGATGATGTGACAACAACACCTGTTTATAGAGACCCGGTGACTTATACGAGTGAAGCAGGCAGTGTTGGTATGAATGTCTGGTTTTTAAGTTCATGGGATGGTTCAAATGCATTTGCAGATCTTATGAAACATGGCGGAAACTGGAATCACGTGGAGGATGGTGAACAGCCTGCTGTTCCAATGGATGAAAAAGGGTGGCCATTGAGTGATTTTCGGGTAAAATTGTTTGAAGGGGCTGCAGTCAGAGGTGTTGATTTTAACGGTACATACAAATTAAGTTTCACTGGTCAGACTGATATAATTCGCGGTCTCTGGAGTGATCTTGCAATTACCAATAAAGTATATGATGAGGCAACTAATACGACAACCTGCGATGCAACGTATTCAGGATTACATGATGGTTCAAACGGCGGAGTAGTATTTGAAGGAACAAGAAAAACGCCTCAGAGTCCATTAAATTCCGGCATATCTAATATGAAAATGTTCAGACCGGGTTACCCGGGTGATGGTTCACAGATGTTCACGACTCCGTTTCTTAATGCGATTAAAGCGGCAGGTGTTATAAGGACTATGGACTGGATGGGTATCGGCGGTAATGCGAATATTAATTGGAGTGAGCGAACACCTCCTGATAATCCGGCTGTTACAAGATTGACCGAACCGTATACGACGACAAGTGACGGTCTGGTTTATACCAATCTCAATTCCGGTATGTCTATCGAGCATATTGTACGGCTTTGCAACGAAGCAGATAGCGACTTGTGGATCAATATACCAACATTAGCCAATGATGACTATGTGCGGAAAATGGCTCAGGCGATTCGTTTTGGTACTGATGGTGTAAATCCTTACACGACAAAGGTGAATGCCCCGGTATATAAGCCGCTTAAAGACGGTCTTAATGTCTGGGTTGAATATTCAAATGAAATCTGGAATAATTTTGGCGGAACTGAAGGCGGATTTCGAGCTTTTTATTTTATACAGGATGAGGTAAGAAAAATTGCAGCAACTCAACCAAATCATCCGCTTTTTTATACAGGAAAAGGTCGAAATCCTGTACCTAATGATGAGATTTATGATTTACTGTATAAATATCCTGCATGGAGACTTGGCAGTATAAGTAAATTATTCCGTGAGGTTTTTGGAGATTCCAATATGATGACGCGTGTTCGACCGATTCTTGCAACTCAGCAGGGTGATGCGAATGCGACATTAAGCAGATGTCTGACTTGGGCTGAACAATACTACAAGGATTTTGAAAGTCATGATCTTACGTATTATTATTATGGAATTGGTGGTAGTGCGTATTATGGAGTTAATGAAGGGTATAAGTCGATTAATCCGGATGTATTTTTTAATCCCGCTGCGTATCCTGACGAGGTATTTAAGAAAATGAACCTTATCGACAGTACCTGGGCTCATACTTATGGATTAAAAAGAGTTGCTTATGAGGGGGGGCCGAGTCTCGATTCAATCGAAAAAACGATGAATGAATTTACTGATATCCAGATGCATGCACTTAATGAAGATCCGCGTATGCAGGATCTCGTAGAAAAAAACCATGATCTGTGGGATCAGACCGGCGGTGATACACTGGTGTATTATTGTGTAGCCGGAGCTTCAAGATGGGAGTTTCTACGCTTCATTACAGATACTACTTCACCAAAAATGAAAGCCTTAAAAAATCTCAAGTCACGCGGAAAAGCAAAAGTTACTGCCGGTGCTCCATTACCTGGAACGATCAGTATTGCCAAATATCACGGGCCGGAAGTTCGTAATATAGAAACAGCTGGCGGATATTTCACAGGTGAGGGCGATCAGATGGTGTATAATGGTATAGATGCCAGAACGGTTGAAGAGTACTTCACACTTGTCGGTCACTCTGATGCACCTTTCACCGGAACTATTACAGTGAAAGGTGAGCGATTCTATATGGATCATCCCGATTATCCCCATGGAACAACCCGCATTGCAATTTATATAAACGGTAAAAAACAGGGAACTGTTGGTATATCCGATACCGGTGGTATTACAGAGTCTGATTCGCTTGCAGTTGAAATACCGGCCGGATTTGTGGCTGTCAGGGTTCAGGTTGAGGAAGGCTGGATGTCACTTCACTCGGCAACAATTAAGTAAAGAAATGTTATCGGGTTTTTAGAGGAATATCTCTAACAAAACGATCAAATTCGAGCATACAAAAAATTACTATTTTTTTGTATGCTCCACTTTCACTAATTTGCTGCCTTTACTATGCCTTTTTCTATCAAAACCTGATGTGCTGTATTAATTTTTTTCATCAGATTTTCAGCATCTGGTATTGCTTTTGAAACAATAAAGAAAACGGGTATAATTGCTAAAGATGTTGACTTTAATCCATCGATTTTTATTGTATCTAACACGACATCAATCGGTGCTGAATAGTCTAATAAATAATCACCTCGTCCGCCTTGCAGCATTTTCAAGGCACTTTCGTGAGAGTCTGTTTCGTTTAGTGTACATTTATTATTCGGGTCATTTAAAAATGTAATGAGTCCGGCATAGGAATATCCCCTGATAACAATGATTGATTTTCCAGCAAATTGCCCTTTTTCGGTTACAACAGGTCTGTCACCAATACTATACGATTTTATTACTATATTAACGAATGGATATTCTCCAATTAAAATGTTATCTTTTAATGATGGAACGCTTGGAATACCAATATTAATCGCTACTTTTCCTGTTAGTATGTTTGAATATAATCTATTACTTGGTTCTACTGCAAATTTAAAATCTTTTTGAATATCAAATCCGGCTTCTTTTAATACCAATTTCACCGGTTCATGAAAGAAACCTTTTATTTCACCTTTTTCATCCATATAGGTAAATGGCGGGAAATCAGTGTAACCAACAGTCATTTGTGCAAAACAAGGTGTAACGAACATAATCATTAGTGTCATTAATAAACCTGAAAAAATTCTCATAATAAACCTCTCTTTGTATAATGTGTGTGTAATAAATGATGTGCTTTGTCACTGCAGGGGGAACCGAGATATGCTGTATATAAATCCATAACTGATGGATTTTCATGCGATTTTCTCAATTTTTTACCTTCATCTTCCTTCTTTATGGCATTAAATCGTTTCATACGTACAATATCATCGGTTAATCGTGGCTGACCTCCACCGCTTATACATCCGCCGGGACAAGCCATAAATTCAATAAAATGGTATGATTTTTCACCGGATATAATTTTTTCCATTACTTTGCGGGCATTTCCGAGACCTGAGGCTGCCCCGACTATAGCTGTTACTCCATTAAGCCAGGTGTAGCGTTCGAGGCAGTTTTCAAATGTAAGAGATACTTCCCGAATTCCGTGAATATCCATTAAACCATTTACGTGAAGTTTTTCAGCCGGTAATTCTCTGCCCGTTACCAGTTCATAGACGGTTCTAAGGGCAGCTTCCATAACTCCGCCGCTTGATGCAAATATATCAGCAGCACCGGTTGATCTTCCTAGCGGATCATCAAATGAACTATCCGGTAAATTAATAAAATCAACACCGCGTTTATCGAGCATTTTACCAAGTTGCCTTGTTGTAAGGACAAAATCAACATCCTGAAAACCGCTTGATGTCATTTCAGGTCTTCTTGCTTCAAATTTTTTAGCTGTGCATGGCATTATTGAAACTACTACAATTTTTTCAGGCGGTATTCCTTTTTTTTCTGAGTAATACGTTTTTATTATTGTACCCATCATCTGTTGAGGAGATTTTGCGGTTGAAAGATTATCAGTATAATCAGGATAATTATGTTCAAGAAATTTCACCCATCCCGGAGAACAGCTTGTAAACATCGGGAGTTTTACGGAAGGATCTTTAAATTGTATTGCTTTTTCAAGTCTTTGAAGTAACTCGGTTCCTTCCTCAAGAATTGTCAGATCTGCAGTGAAGTTTGTATCAAATATTGCTTTAAACCCCATAATTTTTAGTGCGCTAACCATTTTTCCGGTAACGCAGGTTCCGGGAGGAAGCCCCTGGGTTTCACCAAGTGCAGCACGTATTGCAGGTGCAGTTTGTACAACAACAAATTTATCCGGATCTGAGAGTGCTTTTTCAACAAATCCTATTTCATCTTTTTCATAGATTGCATTAACAGGACAAACAGCCGCGCATTGACCGCAGTTTACACAAACACTATCTGCTAATGAATCAAGTCCTGATGTTACCATTGAGTGAGATCCACGTGAAATTATACCGATACTATTAACGCTTTGCATTTCTGAACAGGCTGAGATACAGCGTCTGCATAAAATACATTTACCGCTATCCCGTACAATTGAGTATGAAGTGTCATCGATAGTTCGATTTTCAATTTGCTCATCAAAACGCCAGGAATCAACGCCAAAACGGTTGGCAAGTTCCTGTAATTCACAGTTGGTACTTCTTTCACAATTAAGGCAATCCTTTACGTGATTTGATAAAATAAGTTCGAGTGTTGTTTTTCGTACTCTCCTTATTACCGGAGAATCAGTTATTATTTTCATACCTTCAGTTGCATATAAAACACATGAAGGCATAAGTGCCGGTCTTCCTGCCACTTCAACCAGACAAATTCTGCAGATACCTTCCTTATGAAGATCTTTCATAAAACATAACGTCGGTATTTTTATTCCAACTTGCAAAGCTGCCTCAAGAATAGTTGTACTGTCAGTTACTTCTATATTAATTCCATCAATTGAAATAGTAACATTCATTGTATCCTCCTGATATGTTTTACTCAGTTTCTCTATAGTCACATCGTAAGCATCTTTTTGCTTCCTCTTTAATTTTATAATCCCAATTCACGCCTCTATTTACGAGAAGGAAATTTTTTATTCTCTCTTCAACCGATGAATATTCAACTTCAACTCTTTCTGATTCCACCGGCTCAATATCAGGATCAAAATAAACAGCAGGGGAGTGTGGAATTCGCCATGAAAAGGTTTGTATGCAATCAGGATTCAATTTTTTTTCAATGGAAACGGCGACTTCCTCACCGTGGCCGATAGCTACTGCAAGATTTGCTAGTTTTATAACATCACCTGCGGCAAAAACTAACGGATCAGATGTCTGGTGAGTGTATTTATTACTTTTTATTGTACCATCCCGATTTGTTTCAAGATTTTTTGCAAATGATAAATCTATTAACTGACTGATTGCAGGGATTAACATCCGGCAATTAAATATAACGGTACTGTTTTCACCGGTTATTGGTTCCGGGCGTTTTCTACCGGAACTGTCATAATCTCCGAGACTTTGTTTTCTGCATTTTAATCCCTTAATTCTACCGTTTTCAAGGAGTATTTCTTCAACATCAACAAGTTCAACCGGGGTTATTCCTTCCTCTATAAGCTCTTCAATTTCTTCATGGTCGGCAGGCATTTCATCGATTGTTCTTCTATACGCTAAGGTTACGCTTTTAGCACCAAGTCGCAAGGCAGTTCTTGCCACATCAATCGCCGTATTCCCGCCACCGACTATGACAACATCATCATGAAATTCTTTAAGGTCATTGTGAGCAACTAACCAGAGAAAATCCGTACCGCCGATTACACCTTCTGCATCTTCACCGGGAAGCCCGAGTTTTCTGCTTTTCCAGCCGCCGACAGCAATAACAACAGCATCATGCCCGGCTTTAATAGTATCAAACGAGATATCCTTACCGATTGTACAGTTTGTTTTTATATCAATACCCATTGCTAAGATGTTATTTATTTCATTATCAAGAATTGCCTTGGGATATCGGTATTCCGGTATTCCATATCGCAACATTCCTCCCGGTTTGTCCTGTGATTCATAAACGGTAACAGTGTGGCCCAATCTTCTTAAAAAGAAGGCGGCTGTTAAACCTGATGGTCCGGAACCAATAATACCTATTGATTTTATTTCAGCTTCCGGTCGTTTCATGATTTCAGGCATAGTGTATATTCCGTCTCTACCACCGCGTTCTGCCATAAATCGTTTAATTTCACGAATAGCAACCGGTGCATCAAGTGTATTTCTTCTGCATTTTGACTCGCAAGGATGAGTACATGTTAAACCGCATGCCATTGGGAACGGATTTCTGTCAAGATGAGCAATGAGGGCTTCTTCATATCGGCCTTCACTTGTAAAGGCGATAAAAGCGGGTATATTAACACCGGCAGGGCAGGCATTCTGACATGGTGTATACACGAGTTCGGCACATACTCCGGCGGGGCATTTTTTTTCAATAATATGCGCTTCGTATTCTTCTCTAAAATTGGCAAGTGTACTTAAAACCGGGTTAGGTGCTGTTTGTCCAAGTCCGCAGAAAGCAGATATTTTAATATCTTCACCCAATGTGATTAATTCATCAATATCAGATAATTCACCGTGACCTTCGATAATTTTATTTAAAATATCAAGCATTCTTTTTGTTCCGATACGACAAGGCGGGCATTTTCCGCATGATTCATCCTGTATGAACTCCATAAAAAAACGCGCCAGGTCAACCATACAAGTATCTTCACTCATAACAATAAGACCGCCTGAGCCCATCATAGCGCCGGCTTTTTTTAATGACTCGTAGTCTATTTTTATATTTAAAAGATTTTTTGGAAGGCATCCTCCCGATGGACCTCCGATTTGGGCACCTTTAAATTCTTTATCGCCGATTATGCCACCGCCAATATCATAAATAATTTCACCAAGTGTAATTCCCATCGGGACTTCAACAAGCCCGACATTTTTAACAGCTCCGGCCAGTGCAAATATTTTTGTACCTTTTGAGCCTTCAGTCCCCATTGATGCAAAAAAATCTGATCCGAATCTGAATAGTGGCGGAATGTTACTGAGCGTTTCTACATTATTAACAATTGTCGGAGCCTCCCATACACCTGATTGTGCTGGAAAAGGAGGTTTTGGTAAAGGTTCGCCACGCTTACCATGGATTGATGAAATTAATGCTGTTTCTTCTCCGCAGACAAACGCCCCGGCACCCATTCGTATTTCAATTGAAAATGAAAACTCAGATTCGAATATACGTTCTCCGATTATTCCGCGTTCTTCCGCCTGTTTAATTGCAATTTCCAGTCTTTCAATTGCAAGCGGATATTCAGCCCGGCAGTAAATATAACCTTTTTGGGCTCCAATTGCATAGCCGGCAATAAGCATACCTTCAATGACACTATGAGGATCTGCTTCGAGTTGACTTCTGTCCATAAATGCACCGGGATCACCTTCATCAGCATTACAAATGACATATTTTTTCCCGTTGAAAGCTTTTTCTTTAGCTGCAAACTCCCATTTTATACCCGTCGGGAAACCACCGCCGCCTCGACCGCGAAGTGATGATTTTTTTACCTCATTAACAACATTTTCAGGAGACATCTTTTTCAGGATGTTACAAAGTGAAAAATATCCGCCGATTCCAATATATTCATCAATATTCTCAGGATCAATCAAACCTGCATACAAACGGGCAAATCTATGTTGTTTTTTAAAAAACGGTATATCACTCATATAAGCAACCGGTTTAAGAGTTGCAGGATTCTGATATACGAAATCATCTACGATTTTTCCTTTAACTATATGTTCTCTGATTATTGTATCAACCTTTTCCGGTGTAAGTTTAATATAAAGAACATTATCAGGATAAACAGCCGCAACCGGGCCTAATTCGCAGATTCCGTTACATCCTGTTTTGATAAGTTCAATAGCATCGCCATATGTATGTATCGTTTCATTAGTATTAAATGCATTATAAACTGCATCACAGCCACTTGATTTACATCCTGTTCCACCGCATATTAAAATATACTTCTTATCGGTTTGAGCATTTGCACTTCTGTTTTTTATTGATTCTTCTTTATTTTTTTGTATATTTTCAAGTTCTTTAAGTGATCTAATTTTCATTTGAAACCTCCGAAATATATGATTGTAATATTTCCGGTATTTGATTTGATTTTACTCTTCGATGAGTGTCATTATTAACTACCACAACGGGAGCTAATGCGCAGGCCCCGACACAACGAACAATTTCAAGGGTGTATAAACCGTCAGGAGTTGTTTCACCTATTGAAATACCCAATTCTTTTTTGACTTTTTCAAGTAATGTTTTGCCGCCACGTACATAACAGGCGGTTCCAAGGCAAACTTTAATGGTATATTT
Source organism: Spirochaetes bacterium GWE1_32_154 (assembly GCA_001829315.1). Lineage (GTDB taxonomy): Bacteria > Spirochaetota > GWE2-31-10 > GWE2-31-10 > GWE2-31-10 > GWE2-31-10. The sequence goes on from MIAY01000008.1 coordinate 9,646, forward strand.
ACCCCGGGGAAAGCGACTGAAATATGAGTAAAATGTTGCAACGCCAAAAACTTTTATTACAGGCTCATTCAGGCGGGATGCAACAAATTTTATTACCTTATCGGGAAGATACCCGAAAATTGTTTGCGCAACATAGAGCGAATTAATTAAACTTCCGGGTTCATCCTTATACATTGATAAAATTTCCCCAAGTTTTTCAAATTTTTCAATATCAGTTTGATTTTGACAAGTACATTGTTTTGCAATTGTAATAGGATTAATATAATGCATTATTATACTCCTTAGTATTTATTGTATCCCAGTAATAACACCACCACGGTCACTTAAATCTATAGAGGTCAAATCTGAAAATATTTCTCATTTTAATTACAAAAGTATAATCCCGATAAAAGTATATTGAATATAAAATGTAAATACAATAGGTAAAATAATAAATATGTAATTTTTTTTGAAGATTTTATTTAATAAAGAAAACCGAACAGATATAAAGGTATCTCATATTTTGAGCCAAAAACAATATCATCTTTGACTAAAAATGAGTTTTCCAACGTATGTTTAATTTGTTTTAATGTTTTATTTTTTCCACCAATTTCAAATATAATATCTTGTATACTATAATCGCCTGTCTCACTATAATGTATTGTATTTCCTGAATTAAGTATCATTTTGATAAAAAAAATCTCTCTTAAAGTTCCAACTGGAGTTTCAAATCCTATTTCTTTACTTACGGATTTATAAAGATCAGTATTATCTAAAAATATTTTTTCTGTCTTTTTTAATATAGTACTTCCTGCCTGATTTTTTATAATCATTTGTATGAGACCTGTTTCCTGGAGTATATCAAGATAATGCTGAACTGTTTTATTGTCTAATCCACTATTTTTGGATATATTATTTTTATTTAGTTCTCCGGGTGGTATTGTTGCTAAATAAGAAATAATTCTTTTAAAGTTAATTAAATTCTCGGTTTTTAATTTATAGTGATTTGAAATATCTTCATAAATTGTTTTTTCAATAATTCTTTGTATTTTATGACTGTAGCTTGATGGGTCTTCAAGTATAAATGGATAATAACCGTTTCCAATATAATTTTTGAAATGTCCCGGAATCATTTTTATTGAACCAATATCTGCCTCGTATTTTGATCTGTTATGTAATAATTCTTCAAATGTAAATGAAGGGATATCTGCTATATTATTAAATAATAGATATTCTCTAAAAGACATTCCTCCGATTTTATACAATACACCTCTACGTGATAGATCATACGCTCCTTTCGTCAGATCGAGACTGGAACTACCGGAAAAAACTATTTTTATATCAGGGTATGAATCATAAAGGTTTTTTAATTCCTGATTCCAGTTTGGATATTTATGAGTTTCATCGAAAAAGAAATATCTTATGCCGTAAAAATCATATAATTCATTAACAAATTCAATAAGATTATTTTGTGTGAAATATATATTGTCAAGAGAAGTATAAATACATTCTTCAATATTTAAATTCTCTTTTATATATTGAAGTAATAATGTTGTTTTTCCTGTACCTCGAGGGCCTATAAGTCCGGTTAATCTGTTATTTAAATTAAAATATTTGTAAATATATCTATGGTGACTGAAATTTATATGTTGTAATAGTCTTTTATATATTGATATAAAATCACTCACCATGACTGTACTCCCATTATTTGGTTGTTTATTAGGATTATAGTCTATTTTATGGCGATTGGCAATTGGTAAACATATAAAAAATCATGATATTAATCGTATGTGTAACTGTATGCAGAGGTGCTATAGAATATTTACTTGAGTTGCAATGTTTTTTGGTATTTACTTTGAGCCTGTTGTTAGAAAATCTTCCCCTAATAATTCTTTCCAATTACGCCTTGAATACATAAAGCGAATTATAAAAACCATCAATCAAATTATTGGCTGCGATATCTGAGTGTAAAACATTTTTTATATAGATGGCGTTTTCTAAAAGGTCATTTTCAGCTTTTTCAGTAATATTGAGTTTAAACATTGAGTTTTCTTTTAATTCTATCTATAACAATTGATGCTTCTTCGTTTCTGCCTTCATTTACATCTTTTATTCCTTCATTGATTTTTTTATATAAATCAATTTGATTAATGAGCATCTCATACGTTTCGATGCTCATAACAGCTAAGTCGCCTTGACCGTTTTTTGTAATAAAAACAGGTTCTGTATTATTGTGACAAAACTCTGATATTTCCGGGTAATTATTTCTTAAATCCGCACTTGACCTGATTACAGGCATAAAGAACCTCCAGATTTACATAGTCATATAATATTACTATTATTGTATTAAGTCAATTTTGACCGAAAGGTCTTTCTATTGAACCTCTTGCAAAAATACTTTTTTTCATCGAATTTTTGTAAGAGCCTTATTAATATATATTTGTATAAACTTTCCGGTATGTGATTGTTGTAACAATGTTATTGTAACTTTATTTTATAATTCATGATTTTTTCAATATCATCGAGTATGATAATGTCTCTTACTTCAAATATGCATGGTCTTGACTTTCCGATATTTTTCGTATTCTTTATCTTTTCTTTGATTTCATTACTAATATCCATACTTAATACATCTTCAATGTGTCGTTCAGGACAATAAATACATGCTTGTATAAAGTCTTTCCAGACTGACATCCATAGTATAGTTTTTTTCTTTTTTTGAACTTTACATAACCAGGATTTTCCATCTTTATAATAACGCCATTCATATTTCATTTCATTGTTTTCATACATTTTCAATAATGCAGAGTATGCTGAATACGCCTTCCCCAATATCGTTTTTAATACAGCGTCATCGGGATAGATTTCTTCATCCTTTAATTCAATAGTATTAATTGTATCCATAAAGAGCCTCCATTATTTATTTAACATGCATGCTGCATGCGGTATGAATTTTTACGGATGTAAAAATCATGGCATAGTCTGTTTCAGGTTGTAGCATTTGTTATAAGCAATTCTTTAAATTTTTCCCATATTCAAATGCATTATTTATTCCACCTGTACTTTTTATTGATTCTGTGGTAGTGTCTATAATCTACATATACACCTCATTGATGATGGTTTGTTTTCTTATAAATCATTAAATAACAATAATTTGCATATGTTCATCACTGTTTTTTATACGGATTCATGTATATAGTATATAATATAAAATTTAATATTAAAAAAAAATGAGGAAAGAAATGTTTAAAAAAAATGTATCAATTATTTTTCTATTTACTTTTTTGTTTTCGTGTGGAATCACACAAAATAGTGTTGAAAATAACATGGACGATTCCACCCGAAAGACGTTTTCAATTGTTTACAGTGATAATAGTTCAGACATTGGTAGCGTAATATCTGATTCTCTTAAGTACGAGTCCGGAAAAAGTGCGATTATACAGGAAAATAAGGGTGGACTTTCGAGAACAGGTTTTTTATTTACCGGTTGGAATACTAAAAAAGATGGAACCGGGCTTTCATACAGTGTTAATGACAGTATTACCATTCAAGATTCGGATATTGAGCTTTTTGCTGAATGGATTTCATTAGATGATATATCGTCACCGTTAATAAAAGATCTTAAAATTGATACTTTACAAATTGATACTTCATTTTCTGACAGGACTGTTTCTTTTACTATAGAATTATCAAAAACAGGCGATTTAGAATCAAGGCTTTTCATAAAACTGATAAGTCCATCGGGAAATATTACTTTATCGCATCATTTTGATTATAGTTTTGCTAATGGAAACAATGAAAATGCTTATTATGAGTCAAAAGTAACAATTCCACAATACTCTGAGCCCGGTAATTGGACGATAGTTGAAATAGCAACTTTGGGAAATGATCCGGTTGGAAGTCCGCGTTTTTCTATAAAGTCTTCATTTTTTAAATATTTTAAATATGATACAATAATAAAAAATAATTCTACAGTATATGATAAATCAGCTCCTGAGATTACTTCAATATCTATTGATAATTCAATTTTTACAATAGGTGTGAAAGATGATAGAAAGATAAAATTTCTGAATATTGGATTTAGAGACACTACTCAAAAGTATGCGGTTATCTATTGTAACGATTTTCAAAAATTTTCTGGTTCAGAATCAGCAGGCGTTTTTATAATACCAGTTGATTTTTCAAATTTTTCGTCCTCATTGAATTTGAAGTTATTTTACATCGCTATCGGTGATAGCGTTGGAAATATTAGATCTTATTATAAAGATGATTTAATTGCTGCAGGATATACTGATGCGATCGAAAAAATTTTAAAATAATTTGTTTTTGTAATCAACTCAAATTTTCTGAACAAGATATATCTAATAATATTCCCGTACAGATTTGTATTAAAATGTGCGGGAATATTTTTTACGTATGCTACTATTTATAAAACCTTAAGTCAATAAACCACGTTAAATAACCTTGCTTTACTTTAATTATTGCAGTATTTGTATCTTTACAAGTTCTTGCAAAAACACTCTTTTTTATTTCCTCCCGGCAGTAAAACAGAAATCCATTTTTATTTGTTTTTTACCTTCAGCATTTCCCCATATTTTAAGCATTTTACTGTATGACTTTTCAAGAAAATCTGCAGAGTTTACTTCAATACACTTTTTAGTTGCAGACCATGTCATCATATATGAATACAACTCATTTAAATTCCATTCAGTAATCAACTCAAATTGTGGCGCATTTAATTTTTTAAAAGGAAACTCAATATCTTTATAGTGACTCCAGAGTATTTTATTTTGTTCTGCCCAAAATGGTTTTATTATTGTAAGAACACCATCGCTAATCTCTTTATCGATTTTAGTATCTATTGAAGGCCATGAGTATCCCCAAAAAGCAAAAATGCCGCCCGGTTTTAAAACCCGCTTCACTTCATCCCAAAATACATTATAATCAAACCAGTGAAGAGCCTGAGCAACACATATTATATCAAAAAATGAATCTTCAAATGAGGTTTTTTCTGATATTGAAACAGAATAATGTATATTTTTTTTTACAATAGAATGAGCAATTTGATTTATGCTTACATCTGTAGCATAAACATTTTCAAAATAATCAGCCAAACCCGTTGCTGCCTGACCATTTCCACAGGCACAGTCCCATGCTTTTGAGTGATCTAAAGATATTTTTGATAGATATTCAAACATTTCAACCGGATATGCCGGTCTGAAAATTTTATAATTATCAGAGTTGTCATTAAAAAAATCGTGATGTTCCATATTTTACCTTAGTGCAATTTTCTCCCAAAGTGACAAAGTCGTCATGATTATTTTTGGATGCTATATCCACCATCTGCAAATATTGTTGTCCCGGTTATATAATTTGAGCCACCGGAAAGCAAAAACAATACAACAGGGGATATATCATCTGCTTGAGCAATTTTTCCACATGGAATTAATGCTTCGGAGGCTTTTTTTATATCGGCTTGATCAAAAGCCCTGGCAGTCATACCGGTATATGTAAAACCCGGAGCTACCGCATTGACCTGAATATTATACGGTGCTAAATCAAGTGCCATTGTTGATGTTAATGCTACGACAGCAGCTTTAGATGATGCGTAATCGGACATATTTTGTTTAAAAATCGTTGATCTGATACAGGCAATATTTACAATTTTCCCATAATTTTGTTTTATCATACATTGTGAAACATGTTTTGATATTATAAATGTTCCGGTAAGATTTATTGATAAAACTTTATTCCATTTTTCGAGGTCTATTTCATAAAATGGTTTCCCATTTGAAAATGTGCCTGCAGCATTGACAAGATAATCTATTTTTCCGAATTTTTCGTATATTTTTTTTATTTCTTCTTTTACAGTTTCTTCATCTGTAATATTCATTATCAGGTGAATATAGTTCTGATTATCAATAGATTTCTGGTTTACATCAATTCCAATAATCGTACAACCAGTTTTTAATAAATCAATACAACAACTTTTTCCAATACCTGAACTTGAACCTGTGACAATTGCAATTTTTTCATTCATTTAATGAATCCTTTTTTTTAATTTAGTTCCTAAAGTGTTTCACAATATTCTTTTATCTAATTACAAGATTATACAATAATCCCTCTCAAAATGTCAAACTTCCCCAAAAGAATGTTTTTTACGTTGTTTTCTAACTTTATGTGAGTTAATCAGATAAATATCAGGAAGGTATAAATACTTCACGAAATATCGAGTATAATACTGAGGCTCTTGCAAAAGTCAAGAGTACTTGATTTAGCTTCCGCCGTTACGCAATATAATTGCGTTATAGGAAGCCTCTTGCAAAAATTCGAGATAATAAGAGTATTTTTGCAAGAGGCTCTACTTATTTCACATATTTATAGTGATTAAAATCAAGAAATGGTTTGTATCCGCATTTTTCTGCAAGTTTTAAGCTCGCAATGTTTTCTGAAAATACATGATATCTGGGAGTTAATTTTTTTTCTAAAATATAATTAGTTGCACAACTTACTAATTCTTCAGCAAAATGATTTCTTCTATATTCAACAAGTGTGGATAATGCTCCAATTTCCCATACATTATCAAAAACCTGATATACCATACATGATACAACAGGGATATTCCGGTCTTTAATGGAAAAAATTATTGCTGAATGATTATTAATCATATATTTAATATCATGTATCGAATAATGAATTAACTTGAAAAGTTTTTCATATTCATTCGTTTCAATATTATTTTCATGAATGATATTATGAGTGATTGTGATTAAAATACAATTTTGAGTTGTTAATGACTTAAATGATCTTAGTAATTCGAATTCTTTATTTGCTACATGTCCATTGATTTTGAATATATGGCATCCATAGGATAAAGATTCTAAGTATGTTGCAATATTTTCAGGATTATTATTTGACAATATATGTATTGAATCATAATTTGAATAATCGGCTCTATCATGAGAAGTTTGTGATGCTTGAAACTTAATTCCAATCAGTTCTTCAATTTGTTTGTATTCAGCATTTTCTTTTAACATAGCAGCATGTTTTAAGAGAACTATATTTGTTAGTGTATCATTGCGAAGTAAATTTATGGTTTCTATATAGTTTAATTGCGTCATATATATTTTTCCTTTTTTTCGGTCGGGGGATCGTGCTATCATTTATTTATTGTAAATGTCAGGTTGAAGCATTTGATGGCAGAATTCCTAATTCTGTATTCAATCCTGAAATAAATTCATTCTTCCCGCCGTTAGCAGGATGCCTAATCTTATTACACGTAATTCCAATCTTCGCCAACGTCTCTTGAGCAGTATTTCCAAGCGCAATAATATTATTAATATTATACATTTTAAGGATTTCAGAAAGTATTAATTTACCCGTATGTAATTCTTCATTCGAAGGTTTTCTATTTGATTCTGTATTATTTTTTTTATGAGGATGAAATGGGAATGCATTCCACATTAATGGATAACTATCTATTTTTCGTAAATGTTCCCATACTATAGTGGCAGAAGCTTCTGATTGAGGCTTAGCAATATCACGTATTTTAAAACCATTAGTTATTCCAAATAATTGACCCTTTCGATATTCAATTAAAATATTCTTTTCAGCAGTAAAAGGGACTCCGCTCCAACGACACCCGTTGTAACCGGGAGCTTCACCAATCAAAATCGTTGCTGGCTTCATTTTTAGCATTATTTTCATGTATTGTATGAGATTATTTCTGGTAATAATATTGTATTTAAAATTATTTGAATATTGATTTTCAACATTTTCAAAATTGTTAAATTGTGCTATTTTTTCAACGAATTCTGTTATCATATTGTATCCTTCTATGATAAACATATCATATTTGGTATCAATGTTACAAGTAAGTTTTACCATAACAGTTATATCATAATTTAATTGACATCCCTGAAAAAAAATAGTTTACTGCAAAAACATTTGATGGAAACCGGTTTAAATCCGGTACAGCCCCCGCTACTGTAATAGCCGACGAAACCTTATACAATGTCACTGGGAAACCGGGAAGACTAAAGGGATTAGATTGACGCTTAAGTCAGGATACTTCATTTGTAATCCAATCCTTCGGAGGGAAGCTATGACACATTTCACATAATACATTTCATTAATCCTCGACATACAATCACATTAGTTCATATGGACTCTTTTTGTGAATAAAAGCACAATACAGGGACATATGTCCCGTTTTCATCATACAATACAACAAGGAAATACTATGAAATTATACCATGAAACAATACATGCAATCAAACCTCTCAATACACAGGCAATGGAAGAAGCGCAAAAACGACTTGATTACCTGCTTAAACCGCAGGGAAGTCTTGGTAAACTCGAATCTATAGCAAAACAATTATCAGGAATTACAGGTAATATCCATAATCACATTGAAAAAAAAGCAATCGTCATCGGGTGCAGTGATAACGGTGTGTATGAGGAGGGGATTGCGTCATTTCCCCAGTCGGTAAGTACACTCATTGCCGGGACAATGGTAACAGGCTTATCCGGTGTTGCTGTATTAGCAAACCATGCAGGTGCTATACTCAAAGTAATTGACGTAGGACTTGTAACTGATGTAGAAAATGATGCAATTATAAACAGAAAAATCAGAAGAGGCACTCATAATATTCGTAAAACCGCTGCTATGACTAAAGACGAGGCTATACGCGCAATAGAAATCGGCATAGAAGAAACCAATGTCTTAATTGGCAGCGGTTACAATCTTATAGGAACAGGTGAAGTCGGAATCGGCAACACAACAACATCCAGTGCAATTTTATATGCATTAACCGGTTGTGATATAGATTCTGTAGTCGGTCGCGGGGCAGGTTTAACCGATGAAGCATTTGCCAATAAAAAGAAAGTTGTTATGGATGCAGTACAAATCAACAAACCTGATAGAAATGACCCTATTGATGTGCTGTCAAAATTAGGCGGTTTTGATATCGCCTGCATGACCGGAGTGTATCTTGCCTGCGCCGCAAAAAAAATACCGGTTGTCATTGATGGTTTTATTTCGGGAGTGGCTGCCGTATTAGCGCACAAAATACATTCTGATACCGTTGGTTATATGATATCATCTCATGGAACTGAAGAGCCGGGCGGAAAAATAATCAATACTCTTCTTGGTTTAGAGCCGATGTTGTATATGAATATGAGACTGGGCGAAGGAACCGGTGCAGCCCTTGCATTTTCAATAATCGAAGCAGCAACAGCTATGATGAATAATATGGGAACATTTGGAGATATTGGTTTATGAGTTCAATAATGATACAGGGTACATGTTCATCTGCCGGAAAAAGTCTTGTAGTAACAGCATTATGCCGGATATTTCAACAGGACGGATACAAAGTCGCTCCGTTTAAATCACAGAATATGGCTCTTAATTCCTATGTCACAATAGAAGGTTTTGAAATGGGAAGAGCTCAAGCCGTTCAGGCTGAGGCTGCCGGCATTATTCCGCATGTATCCATGAATCCGGTTCTCATAAAACCGACATCAGATATGAAATCACAAATCATAGTCGAGGGGAAAGTCCTTCGTTCAATGGAAGTTATGGATTATTATGCATACAAAAAGAAACTCAAAAAAATTATACAGAAGAATTATCAAAAAGTATCAGATCAATATGAGTTAGTCGTCATAGAAGGGGCGGGTAGTCCGGCTGAAATAAACTTAAAAAAAAATGATCTTGTCAATATGGGCATGGCTAAAATTGCCAATGCAAATGTACTGATTGTCGGTGATATTGACAAAGGCGGCGTTTTTGCTTCACTTGTCGGAACAATAAAACTTCTTAGCCGTGAAGAACGAAAAAGAGTTAAAGGTGTTATTATAAATAAATTTCGTGGTGACATTGCATTGCTTCAACCCGGTCTGGCTATGCTTGAAAAAATTATAAAAATCCCGGTAGTTGGAGTAATTCCGTTTCTGGATATTGATATTGAGGATGAGGATTCGGTAACCGAAAGGCTTGTTTATAAAAAAAAGACTAAAAGTACTGAAATAATTGACATCGTTATTATTAAATTCCCGTATATGTCTAATTATACCGATTTTAACCCGTTTAATCAGTATGAAGATGTTACAATACGATATGTTGAATCAGTTGATCAATTCGGGCAACCGGATATTATCATTTTACCGGGGACAAAAAATACAATACATGATTTACAGTATATAAAGAAAACCGGTATATTTGATAAAATAATACAATCATCAGATGAAGGCACAATTATATTCGGAATCTGCGGGGGCTATCAGATGATGGGGGCATCCGTTGCTGATCCTTATGGTATCGAAGGTGATGTTCGATTTGAAACCGGCTTATCATTTTTTGCTATGGAAACGACAATGCAAAGGGAAAAAATAACTGCTCAGGTAACAGGTATAGTCAGGGGAATGAGCAATGAATTGTCCCGATTAAACGGGATAGAGCTAAAAGGGTATGAAATACATATGGGAACATCAGTTTATACCGGTAATCAGGGCTTTATTGATAGTAATGGTGAATTAACAGGCAGTTTTAATGAAAATATTATAGGTACCTATATGCATGGTGTTTTTGATACGGCGTTATTCACCCGGACAATATTAAATTGTATCAGAAAGAAAAAGGGGTATACCATGCGTGAAAACGAAATCTCATACCGGGAATATAAAGAAGATCAATACAATACATTAGCTGAAAAAGTACGAAGTGCTCTTGATATCGATTTGATTTACAGGATTATACATGCTGATAATTAAACTCATAATAGCGTATTTACTGGATTGTATATTCGGAGACCCTCAGAACTTTCCTCATCCGGTGAGATTCATCGGCAGGTTAATAAATGCTCTTGAAAAAATAAAAATACCATTCAATGCAAAAATACGCGGTTTTTTCATACTGCTTCTCGTGTGTGCGATTACTTATTGGGTTACTCTGGCAATTGCAAGTATTCACGTTATTTTTGAAATAATTTTATTATATACAGTTTTTGCAACAAAATCATTAGCAACTGAAGGCTCAATTATTTTTAATCTGTTAAAAAAAGGTGAACTTGAAAAAGCAAGAAATGCTCTGCGTTTTATTGTTTCAAGAGATACTGAAACATTAAATCAAAACGAAGTAATACGGGCAACTGTTGAAACAATAAGTGAAAATATTAATGATGGTATAATTGCACCACTATTTTTTTTGTTACTGGGTGGGTTACCGCTTGCAATGGTTTTTAAAGCGGTAAGTACGCTTGATTCCATGATCGGGTATAAAAATGAAAAATATCATGATTTAGGATATTTTTCTGCAAAAACTGATGACATTTTAAATTATATCCCCGCACGACTTACCGGGTTTGTTATTATCCCGTTAGCGGTTATTGTTATCGGTAAAAACCCGCTACGTTCACTGCAGGCAGTCATAAAATTCAGACATAATCACGAGAGTCCTAATTCTGCACATGGTGAAGCCGCTGTTGCCGGGGCATTGGGTATCAGGCTGGGAGGACTCACTATCTATGACGGGAAAATCGAGCAGAAACCCTATATCGGTTGGAATAAAAAAGAACTTCATTTTTACGATATTCAGAACACAGTGCATATTTCCTGGATTTCATCGCTCATAGCATTTTGTATCGTCATTGGTATATTAATGGTGGTCACATGAACAGTATTCATGGAGACAGTCTCATTCGAATAGCAGAACAAAATCAGTTATCACATCAGCAGTATACCGATTTTAGCTGTAATATTAACCCGTTAAAACATCCCGATGGGTTTCAAGAGCATCTGATCAGCACATTATCAGAAATTCGTTTGTATCCCGATAGTGAATATACAAAACTAAAACAGCTTTTAGGCAGATATTCCGGGTATCCGGTTGAATATTGTATTCCTGCAAATGGCGGTATAGAGGCATTGTATTATTATAGTTTGTATGCATTGTATAAGAAAGTACTCATTGTAAGTCCGACCTTTTCAGAATACGAAAGAATGTTGTCAAATCGCGGTGCTGATATACATTATTTCATGCTGCGTGAAGAGAATAATTTTATAGTGGATGTTGATTCTTTGTATGATGAAGCTGAAAAAGGATATGATCTTGTCGTTTTATGTAACCCGAATAATCCTACCGGAACAATGCTTTCCCCGGTCAAACTTGATTCATTTATTCAAAAAATTAAGGGGATTAACGTTAATCTGTTATTGGATGAATCTTTTATCGAGTTCACCGGTGAAGGAAATAGAAAAACTGTATATTCCGATAACGTTTTTGTTATACGGTCACTGACAAAGTTTTTCGGCATCCCCGGATTACGCGCGGGTTTTGGCGTAACGTCAAATAGAGAGCTTACTGTACAAATAAACAATAGTATTCCGCCATGGAATGTTAATTGTATTGCCCGGAGGGCGTGTGAATATCTGCTTGAAAATGAGAAATTTATAGATGATTCATTTGAAAATATACAAAATGAAAAAGCTTTTTGTATATCACGTTTAGAGGAGATTAAAGAAATAACCGTTTTTCCGTCATCAGCAAATTTTTTATTATTGAAACTTTCCGGTGTATTTAAAAAGGATGAACTAATACGGTATTTGCACAATCGATTAATTATAGTGCGGGATTGTGCATCTTTTCGTGGTTTAGAGAACGGTTATATTCGCATTGCCGTTAAAAATCGCCGGGATAATCTGTTATTATTAGAGGCGTTATCAGATTTTAAAAAGCTCTAATGAGGCTCTAATGATATAAAATAAAAAACCTCACTTTATTGATAATTCTTCCAATAAACGATCTGATAAAAATATTTTTTAACAGGTTAACAGGTTTAGCAGCACATTGTTTTACATGAATGTTTTCTTTATTCTCGGTTATTAGGCAATCTCCGGTGAAATTTTTCTTATTCAGCAGATAATTAAGATATAATCTGCCTTCATTATATGAGTTAAACCCTTTTGATGCAAAGTCGGGAAATACTTTTGATATTTGCCCTATTGTACTGAGTAATGCCTGATAGTATGGGGTATAAATAAAATCTGCAATATCCTTTGATAAATCGTAGGTGTGAGCTAAACCGAAACCTTCTTTATAGAGTTTAAACTTATGAAAATGGTAAAAAATCACTTTATTGTGTTCTTTAGTTTGCTTATTGCATTGAAACAAAACATTCTGATTCTGTTCGTATGTAAATGACTGGACATTCCACGGTGCAACACCGCCACCGGTATTGTGCATTACATGAATGCCTTCAAATAAACTATTCCATTGATCAAGATATTTCTGGTCACCAAACTTTCCGTCTTCACTTCTGTCATAGCACCACTCAAGACAGCGGCTTCGCCACCAGTCTAACACTTTGCGTCCATTTACATCATTTTTGAAATACATAAACTGAACATTATATATGCCGAAAAACACATAATGTTTATACGGTGCTGAAAAACGGTGTTCTGTTATCATCACTGAATGATTTTTTGCTTCATCAAGTAAAACGCCCGGGTCACTAAAGAAATATAAATCAGCATCAAGATAGGTACATTCAGGTTCATTAAAAGTATTAAGAACATATAAAATCACCGATGATGTTGAAGTCCAGCAGTATTCCGCTTTTGTTCTGCCTTTTTTTGCCTCTAATAATTCTATATCTTCAAATTGATTGAGTGATATCGGGATTATTTCCGGGAAATTAAGTTGTAACAAGCCGTTATACGTGTAATCATCAAAACAAACAATATATAATCTAAAGTCAGCGGTATTTTTTTTTAAAGAATTATACATTGTCAGTCCGCGTGAAAAGTAATGTGAGTCAAACAATGTACAGAAAATTTGCATAGTGGGTCCTTATTTGAAGAAATGATACAATGGTCTAAGTATGTTTTTAAGACGGTTTAGCAATCGGATATATAACGGTTTGTCATCCTGCCTGAAATAAGATTCAATTATTTTAATATGCTTTTTATCCGGTTGAATGGGACTGATTTTTGTTAATTGTATTTGTTCCTGATAGATATCAAGAAAATTTTCGCCATTGACACAGTGAGTGCCTTCGTTCATTCCAATATTTGCAACAAGTGATTTACCCGGATATAATGTGTAACAGTCATTTAAAAAGGCTGATGCATACCATCGTATTGCCCATGAATTATTCTTCCCTTTTATTTGTCTTTCTAACATATCAGTATAGGAATAGGAATTATTAAAATTAAACTCTTTTGTTAACTTTCTATTTTTAAGTTCATTTAAAAGTTTTAATCCGTCGCTTTCAAATAAATCCCACGCTCTTTTCCATGTAGCCCAGCCCCAGCAGTCTGCACCTTTTATAAAGAAAGTCTCAGGAAGTTCTTTTTTTACCGGATAAATAAAACCGTGAATTGATGCAACTTTCTCTTCATTTTCATACATTTCCAGTGCGTCATTCATATAGGTAAGAAAGTATGGTGATGTTACTAAATCATCTTCGAGAACAATTATTCTTGTATATTTATTTACGATTTCTGTCACACCACTAATAATAGATGCAGCTAAACCTTTATTTACTGCACTTTCGATAATTGTAATACTTTTAAACCCGGTTATTGTTTTGAGATAATTTCTTACTTCATTTACTTTTTCAATGTCCTTATCGGCTTTTGGTCCGTCAGAAAATATTGTTAAATCAGATTCTTTTGCCAGCATGTTTTTTGATAGAGCATTTACTGTTTCTTTTGTATTAGTAAGTCTGTTATATACAAATAATGCTATAGGTGCATTCATTTTCATAGTTGTATCCTGATGATTAATTAGAAAATTAAAATATCATAGTTTTATCAAAAAGTAAATCGTAAGACATTTTTTATTAGTATTTATAAGAATCTTCAATTTTGAGATATTTTATTGACAATTAACAATGATAACTGATATAAATACTGATTCAGTAACCCTCGGTTTCAAGGTTGATTTATAAAGAAACAGATTATCGTACAAGACTTTGTGGTTTAGTACGATAATCATGTTATTACAGACCATATTCTGATAGTATTTTCTTTAAAGTTCCATCTGATTTCATTCTTTTTAAGATTTCATTGTATTTGATAATTACTGTATCAATATCCGGGTAGGTTGAGCTTTTTACGAATGTGTTATAATATGGTTTTGATTTAATCGGCTTTGGTAAATAGGCTATTTTGTCAAGAATCCCTTTCTGTTTTGCTTCATATAATGTTGCCTGAGTATTAAGTGGAACAAGCTCGGTTCTCTTTTTTAGCAATTTTTCAATTTGTATTTCATTAGCAACTACTGTGTCAAGAGTTAATATGCCCGATTTTGATGCATTCCAGAATTCATCCGTGTAACTGAATCCTTGTGTTGCTCCAATTCGTATTCCCCTTAAATCTTCATAAGTGTCATATTTATATTTATTTTGATCTTCTTTTCTGTAGAAAAAATTCCATGAAAAGTCAATGTGTGATTCCTCGGCGTAAATAAGATATACTTCTCTTTCACTGTTTTTAGAATACGTAAAAACCATATCATAAGGCGAAACCGGTTTTTTCCAGTTACCTTCTAATCGTGTTGAAGCTTCTTCAAGAATAACGGTGTATGGAATCTTTAATTCTTTGAAAATGAAATCAACGATGTCAATATCCAACCCTCGATATTGCCCTGAAGAAGTAATCCACCTGTTTGGTTCTTCCGGAATCCCCGCAATAATTAAATTTCTTGTTTCTGCACATGTGAAGCAGAAACAGGCAAACATGATAAACAGCACTAAATATTTTTTACCCATTTTTTTCCCCTTATAATATTATTATAAAATAATGGTACAAAAAAAAATATATTAATACAATAGATAAAAAAAAATGTATAATTAAGTGAGACTTGATATGAAAAAGTGTTATTTTTGTATCAGATATAATATGAGGTTAGTATGAAATATAAATCAATTTCATTCAGATTATTAATAATTCTTTTTACAACGGTTACCGTGATTCAGATATTTTTTCAGGTAATTAATAGTGTAAGTATTATACATCAGGAAAAGCAACGGTTAGATCAGAATATCGAAGTAATAAAATCATTATTTCTTAATAATCTTGAAACTCCGCTTTATAATTTTGATAAAAAACAGATAAAAAAAATAACTGATAATGTTTTCATTTATAAAGAAATTATCGGTGTTGAAGTTGGTGAAAATGGTAATTTGCAAATAGCTCAATATAGAAATCCGGTAACCGGTAAGCTCACAGATACGCTTCAATCAGAATATATGTATAAGCATTTTAAAGATGATATAATAAGTAATGATGTTTTTCTTGCAACGATAACTATTTATGTAACTGATCATTTCATACAGCAACGATTAAAAAGCTATTTCTATAATTTTCTTATTTCAACATTATTTTTACTTTCCATAATTTTATCAATAACTGTTATATCAATTAATCGAATCCTTAATACACCGCTTAAAAGTATTATGGCTACGATTGATATGATTAGTAAAGGTTCGTATGATTTGGATTACTCTGTGTATCATTGTCATGAACTTTCAAATATTGATAATTCTATTGTTACTATGAGTAAAACTATTAAAAACAGAGAAAGTGATTTACTGAATTCGAGAAATGAAATTAGAGAACTTCAACAATATTTAAATTATATTATTGAGTCTCTTCCATCGATGATTATCTCTGTTAATGAAAATAATGAAATAACTCAATGGAATAAAGCGACCGCTAATTTTACCGGAATTGAAAGTCTAAATGCAATTGGCACAAATATATTTGATACATTAGAATTTATTGAAAAATTTAAAAAGACTTTATTTGATGTTTCCAATAATCATTCCGCAATTGAGTTTATCAGGCAGTCAGGGATAATACATGATAATAAGATTTTTTTTAATATCGGAATATATCCTTTGCATGCATTATCAATTAAGGGGTGTGTTCTTAGAATTGATGATATAACAGAGTTTGAGTTAAAAGAACAACAACTTCAACAGACCCAGAAAATTGATATGATAGGTGTTTTAGCCGGTGGTTTGGCACATGATTTTAATAATGTACTTGGAGCGATTTGCGGAACTATGAGCTTAATAGATATTAAATTAAAAAGACCTGAGGTTGATATACAGGAAATTCGGGAATTATTAGGAATTGTAAGTGATGCTACGAAAAGATCAATTGATATGGTACAGCAATTGTTGTTTCTTTCAAGAAAACAGGAAAAAACTCTAATGAAAATTGATATAAACCAGGTTATAAAAAATGTTGAGAAATTATGTGATAATACTTTTGAAAAGAATGTGACTAAACAATATAATTATTTAAGCGAACCTGCGGTCGTTTTAGGTGATAACACGAGCCTTCAACAAGTCTTTTTGAATCTATTTATAAACGCTTACCACGCAATGACAATTATGCGTGAAGATCAAAATAATAAAAATATTTTGTTTATGGATATTAAGAAAGTTGTCGCTGATAAATATTTTATAAAAACGCATATTGAAGCTAAGAATATTGAGTATGTTCATATTAGTATAAGAGATACCGGTGTCGGTATGGATCAGAAGATAATAGCAAAAATCTTTGATCCTTTTTTTAGTACCAAGCCTGAAGGAAAAGGAACCGGGTTAGGGTTAAGTATTGTTTATACTATTGTTAAACAACATGAGGGGTTTATTGATGTCTACTCGGAAAAAGGGATTGGAACAACATTTAATATATATTTACCTTTGTTACATACTTCTGTATCAGAAATGTTAAATAATGAAGAAGTGGTAATTAAAGGTTCCGGTAAAGTTCTTGTTATTGATGATGATGAATATTTAAGGGTTATTGCTCAAATGATGCTGGAAGAATGCGGGTATTCGGTACAAACTGCTTGTATTGGAAGTGAAGGTGTGGAAATATATAAAAATAACAGGGATATACAATTAGTATTACTTGATATGAATATGCCTGAGAAATCAGGTAAAGAGGTTTTTGATGATTTATTAGCAATAAATCCCGCAATTAAAGTTATTATTACAAGCGGGTTTTCTGCTGATAAAAGAATAGATGAAACTTTGAAAAATGGTGCCGTTGAATTTTTGCATAAACCATATTCAATAAAACAATTATCTGAAACAGTCAGAAAATTTATCTGATGTTAAGAGGTGAATCAACTAAAAATGTTCATTGACAAACCATTATAACTTTTGTAAAACTAAACGTTACATTAAGCTCATATAAAAAAGTATAATTCGTTTAAATCGGGGTGTGGTAATTAGATGTTTTTAAAAAAACTTACTATAAATGGATTCAAATCGTTTTGTGATCATACAGATATCGTATTGGATAAAGGAATTTCAGCGATAGTCGGTCCTAATGGTTGTGGAAAATCAAATATTGTTGATGCATTAAAATGGGTTCTTGGCGAGCAGAAAACCAAAGCATTGCGTGCTAATAATATGACAGATGTTATTTTCAAAGGAACAGTTGATAAAAAAGGTCTCGGCCGGGCTGAAGTCAGGCTTGTTCTGGTGAATAATGATAATATTCTTCCTGTCGAATTTAATGATGTTGAAATTGCCAGGATTATTTATGCAAATGGTGAGAATGAATTTTTCATTAATAAAGAAAAAGTCAGATTAAAAGATATACATGAGTTGTTTTATGATACCGGAGTTGGGAAAACTGCCTACTCATTTATGGAACAGGGGAAAATTGATATGATATTATCAAATAAACCTGAAGACAGGCGGTATATAATTGAAGAAGCTGCCGGTATTACAAAGTATAAATCAAGAAAAATGGAAGCTCTTACCAAGTTAGCACGGGCTGATGAAAATATTCTTCGAGTACAGGATATTCTTTCTGAAGTTACAAAACAATATGAAACAATGAAAAAACAAGCTGAGAAAGCAGAAAAATATACCCTTATTCAGGATAAGGAAATTTCACTGGAAATTGAAATAAATGTTAACAGATTAACTTTACAAAAGAAACTTCAAACTGATTTTTCCAATCGATTACAAAGTTCACAAAATGAATTAAATAAAATACTCGGGGAAATAGAAAGTCTTCAGGATATTGTATCAGATAAAATGGTTTATTTAAATAACCTTGAAAATGAAAAAATTGACTGCAACAGACAAATTATTCATTTAGAAGGTGAGATTAAGCTTGCTAATTCTAAAAGTTCAATGCTTCGTGATAATGTTATCAATTTAAATTCGACATTAAAATCAGATGAAGAAAAAATTGGTGTGGTTGAGAGGAAAATTATTGAGCTGGAAGATGAGTTAGAAGAAGCCGATGATTCAAAATACGATATACAGGAAAGAATATCTTCCATTATGAAAGATACCGACAGATATAATGAAAATATCAATCAGATCAATATTGATTTACAAAAGATTGAACAAATTATTTCTGATAAAAAAGATGAGATAAAAAAGCTTGAAAGTCTTCTGATAGACAAAAGAAATGCATTAAAAGATGTTACTGATGAGCTTATTGAAAAGATCGAAAAATCATTAAATTCATTTGATATTAACTCAAAAGAAATTATGACAATAAAAAATAATGTTGAGTCTGATATAAAAAATATTATTACAGAATTGACAATGAGAAGAGGTTTCTTAAGTGATATTGTATCTTCCGGTGTGGCCCCTTCAAATACTGGTGATTTCATAAAGAGACTTGATGAATATAATAAACAATTAAAAGAACTTGAAGTGAAATTAACTGCAGCCGATGAGAATGTTAAAAAATATATTATGGCAACCGGCGTATTTATGAATGATATCTTTAGTCCTGAAGGTGTTCTTCAGAGAAAAAGAAAAATTGAAAATGAAATTAATGATATTAATCTAAAAATTGAGCGAAATAAAAAAGATATTGATGATACGAGTGAAGAGTATGATACCAAAGATGAACAAAAAGAAAAATACAAGGAAATGATTTCCGAGTCAAAACTAAATCTTTCAACATTAAATGAAAAGTTTAACTCTTTGGAAAAAGACATTTTACGAATCGGCCGTATGAAACAGGATTATTCAAATAATAAAAACGAGCTAACATTTTCTATTAAGAAGTCAAAAGACTCACTGGAGGAAATAAGAGCGGAAATTGATGAAGTTGAGTATGCTCATTCCCAGTGCGCTGCAAAAAAACGTGATATTGAAAAACTTGTAGAAGAGTTGGATTATAAGATTCAGGATGAAAATGCCCGAATGTCCGAACAGCAAAAAAGTATTCGAAGTATCAATGAGTCATTGACAGAGAAAAAATCGGATATTGAGAAATATCATATTAAACTTGCTGAAGTAGAAACTACCCTGGCTAATATTTATGAAACGTTTTATGAAAATTGTTCAGTTAATTTAAAAGATTATGAAAATAAAGAACAATATAAAAGCGGTCGGGACTACTCTGATATTAGAAAAGAGCTTACTGATTTAAAAAGTGACAAAAGTTCATTAGGAAGTGTAAATCTGCTTGCAATTCAGGAATGTAAAAGTTTAGAAGAGCGATATAATTTATTGAATGAACAGTTAAATGATTTAAAAGAAGCAAAGAAAGATTTACTGATTGTTATTGATGAATTAAATGCTGTTTCAGTTGAGCTTTTTGTTAAAACATATAATGAAATCAGGAAAAATTTTCATGCAATTTTTATAAAATTATTTAATGGTGGAAGTGCTGATATTACATTAACCAATCCTGAGAATATTCTCGAAACAGGGATTGAAATAACGGCACAGCCACCGGGTCAGAATAGTAAAAGTATTACATTATTATCAGGCGGACAAAGAACGATGACTGCCATTGCGCTAATGTTTGCTACTTTTCAGGTAAAACCGTCACCTTTTTGTTTGTTAGATGAGATTGATGCGGCACTTGATGAAATGAATGTAACGAGACTTATCAATCTTTTAGCTGAGTTTGAAGAGCAAACTCAATTTATTATGATTACTCATAATAAAAAAACGATGTCGGCTGCAAATGTTTTACATGGTGTAACTCAGGAGTCTATGGGGGTTTCCAAGATTGTCTCTACAAAATTTATTGAAAAAGTTAACTGATTTATCGAAATCAATTAATAAAGCTGAAATTATATTGTTTTTCACAAATAGCAAAAAAGAACTCTTACTGTTTTTTGGGTGTTTTTTTATTATGGTAGTAATTATGGTTGCGTTTTTATCCCGCTGTGATGGAAATACTCAATCTCAAACAAATAGTTTAAAGAGTAAACTTATGAACTCACCAACAATCGAGTCGGAAAAAACAAAGTCTGATAAATTCTTTATGATTCAGGGTGTTTTGCTTTTTCCTGATTATATCAATAATGACTTAACAGCTGATTATCAGGATTTGTATCCTTTAAATAATTATAACCGAGAAAATCTCGGGTTGATACTCAATGAATTTGATACTGTTATTGAAAAAAGTTTAGCAGAAACATTATCGTTTAATTTTGAAAAGAGGAGTAAAAAATGAAGCACATTCTCATTCTTATAATTACCTTTTTTCTTTTATTATCCTGTTTAAGTAATAATCAGGTTGTAAAAAATGATGTACACGATGCAGAGTCAGTTTCTATTGAAAGTATTGAAGAAAATATCCAGGCAGATGAAATAAAACCAATTGACACTACTGCTGATGTGATAATAGAATTGCAGACTGATAGTGGTGCTATGAATACTATTGAACAACAATCTTCAAACATTGAGTCTCAAGCCGGTGATTTTTATGTCGAGAAAAATAATGAGAATATTGAAATCTCAAATGTTGATAATGAAGCAAATGATATTCCTGTAATTGTTGTAGACCAGACAAATGATGTCGTTTCCGAGGTGTTAACAGGAGAATCGGATAGCGAAGAGTTTGTACAGAGTGATGAAAGAAGTGATCAGACTGATGATAGATTTGTTTCTGAAGATACTGTTCAGTATAATGATAATGTTTTAAGATATGCTGATTTGTTAAAAAATTATCAATTAAAACAAGAGGTAAAAGAGAAAAAACCGGGAAAAATAAGTACCATCAAGAAAGAAAAATCTGTTGAGACTCCTGTTGTTGAAAAGAAATCACCAACTTTTGATTTTTCGGATAACTCAGTTAAAAAGAAAAGTGAAGAGAGTTTTCCGGTTGATGAGGTGTATTATTATCAACCTGATGAAGCGGTAAAGAAAAGCGGTTCAACATATACTTCTTTGCAGTATGATATTGAACAATTTAAGAATATTACCAATAATTCAATGGTAAGTGAAAGTAATCAGGGGGGAGAAGAAATTCAGGCTGAAGAGAATAGTGAAGTCAATATTTCATTAGATAATACCGGTTGGATTATAAATAAATTAGATTCATCATTACTTAAGCCTGTATTACGAAAAAATGATGTTAATAGAACAATGTTTTCGTTTATAACAGGATTGCCGGGTAATTTAAAAATCGAATTTATTCGCTATGATTATGCTAAAAATAGCTCTATTACTAAAGAATTTACTATTAAAATTGTTCCTAAGAATATTATTGAGCCTAAAAAAGGTAAAAAGACTGAAAAAAAAGCAGATGTTAAAAAAGATAAAGATTTTAGAAGAAAGTTAGCAGATAATTTTTTTATTGACGGAAATTATAAAGATGCAATAAAAAGTTATGAGGAAATTTTAAAAACCGGTATTGGAGATGCTGAACTTTATTATCGAATAGCTAAATCGTATAAAATAAATGTGAATAATAATAAAGCAATTGAACACTACAAAAATAATATTGCTGAAATTGGAAATCCTTATTTTGATGATGCGATTATCGAATATGCTCAAACATTAAAGGATTTAGAAAAGTACCAGGAGGCTATTGATATTATTTATAATATTGCATTACCACATAGTAATAGCAATCAGGTAAAAGAGTTGTTATATTTATTATTGGGTGATTTAAATTTTAATTTAAAAAATTATTCAGAGTCATCAAGAAATTATAAAACATTTATTTCTTTGTACGATACTTCAATGTATTATGATAAAGCTCTTTTTTATCTTGCATATTCCTTAGAATTATTAGATGAGCCACAGTATAAAGAAGCACGCTTTTTTTATCGACAATTAGTTTCCCTTTTTCCTGAATCTCAATTTGTTAATTTATCAAAATCAAGAATTTTATATTTAGACCGGCATTTTTTGAAAGTGAATTAAAATAGAAAGAACTTGACAAAAACAACGGTAAGTTCTAAAACAACAGTCTTAGAGAGGTGTTTTTTTTTATGAAAAATATTAAAAATAATATATTTATAATAGGTCTTGTGTTTCAAACTATTTTTGTTTTTGGTCAGGAACCCTTAGTCGGTGCAAAAGACCTTTTAACAAATATTTCAAATAATTATTCATCAACAGTAAAAGATTTTTCTGCCTCATTTAAATGGATTCAGGATGATAAAATACAAACAGGTACTGTTTTATTTAAAAATCCTCAAAAGATGCGTATGAATTTCTCTGATCCTAAAGGTCAGGTTATCGTTACGAATGGTTATGAATTTTGGGTTTATTTAGAAAATATGAATTTAGTTCTACAACAGGACTTAATGGCGAAAGAAAAGAAAACTGAAGATGATGGTAAGGTTTCAGTTGTTGAATCCCCAATTTTAATTAATCCGGTTGGTTTTGACAAATTTATAAAGGAATATGCGATTGAATATCATGAAAGTAAATCATTAGTTGATTATACTGATGGAAGCAAAGTGTATAAGTTCAAATTAATTAAATGGCGGTCAAGTCAGAATGGCTTTAATGTAATATATTTAACTGTTCAACCTGATGGACTTACAAGAAGAGTTGAAGGAATTACAGCTGCATATAAAAAAGTCATTTTGGAGTTTGATGATTATTTACTTAATCAAAGTGTTTCAGACTTAAAATTTGAATTTGACAAACCGACACATGCCAATACCGTAAATAATTTTATATCAAAACAGGGAGAAAATTAATATACATGGAACCATTAGGCGAATTTTTAAAAGAAATAAGAACGCAAAAAAGGCTGTCAATCGAAAAAGTAATTGAAGATACTCATATATTAAAGAAATTTATTATTGGTATTGAAGCTGATGATTTTACCGTTTTCCCCGGGGAAGCATATTTAAAGGGGTTTCTTAGAAATTACAGTGAATATTTAGGTTTAGAATCAAACGAGATAATTAGACGATTTGAAAAAATTAAACTTTCAGAGACTCCTTCTCCAATTGAGCAGCTGATACCAAAACCCGGTTTTGATTATTCACGTATTATTTTTGCTTTGGTAATATTAATTGCGATATCACTTCTCGGATCAGGAATGTTTTTTATTTATAATATGATTACGACAAGTAATCAAACAGCTCAAAAGGTTGTTGTTAAAAAAGAAAAAACATTACCGCAATCCGAAATCGTTGAGAAAATGTTGATTCTTGATAAAGATGAAATGGTATTTGATTTAAAAAAAGATCAAAAAATAGGTGTTACGATTGATGATGTAATAAATACGGTGTGGTTGTCAAATCTTGATCCTACTGTTGTTATTAATAGTTCTTCAGGTAAAGAGCAATTTTTAATAGGTAACGGTTATACCAATAAATTCGATATGAATGGTGATGGAAAAGATGATGTTGAAATAGTTCTGAATTTCTGGGATTCCAAAATTGCTAAACTTCTGATAAGAAAATCTGTTACTGTTTTTGTTAACGAAAGCAGTATAGATAGCAAGTATTTTATTGATGATAGTGTAGAAGTTTTATATGAGGGGGCGGATAAATTACCCCTTGATATGACTATTACAATCAGTGATGATACTTTTTTAAGATATCAGATAGATGGTGGTGATGAAAAAGAAGCTAAATATTCCAAAGGCAATTCATTTAATTTAAATGTAGAAAATCAAATAATTGTATGGGTTTCTAATGCCGGTGCATTAAATATTTCTCTTAATAAATTAGGAAAGAAATTTGTTTTAGGAGAACCGGGGCAAATGGATGTTAAAATCATAGCATGGACAAAGAATGGAGATATTAATTCATTACAGATTAGTTCGCTAAAATAGTATAGAGGAATAATGATTAAGAAAGTATATATTGAAAGTCTTGGTTGTTCAAAGAATCAGGTAGATTCTGAGAAAATGGCAGCTCTTTTTGAAGAAAAAGGTTTTTCGTTAACAGATCAACCGGAGGATGCTGATTATATTATTGTTAATACTTGTGGTTTTATTGATTCTGCAAAAAAAGAAGCTGTTGATGTTGTTTTTGAAATGGCTGAGTATAAAAAAACCGGGAAATGTACTAAGTTAGTTTTAGCTGGTTGTTTTGCTCAACGTTATACTGAAGCTGCCGAAAAAGAGTTTTTACCCGACGAAGTCGATTTGATTTTTGGAACTGGTGATATTTCTCAAATTGTTGATGCTATACAACAGAATGAAAGAGTTGTTAAACCTGAAATAGTAAAAGAAAGACTCATCTCCCGAAAAATAAAAGGATTCCCCGGTTCTGCTTATTTGAGAATAAGTGATGGTTGTTCTAATAATTGTTCATATTGTGCAATACCATTAATTCGTGGTCCATTACGATCAAGACCTATTGATGATATAATTATCGAATTGGAATTAATTTTAAAAAACAATGACATTAAAGAAATAAATATCATTAGTCAGGATACAACCAATTATGGTTCTGATCTAACCGGTAAAAGCAATTTAATCGAACTACTTACAAGAATTGATAGCGTATTAGATGGGAATCAATGGATAAGAGTTTTGTATATGCATCCTGATCATATAACTGAAGAAATTTTAGATGGATTATTGCATATTAAGCATTTCATTCCTTATTTTGATATTCCATTTCAATCTGGTTCTGAAATAATATTAAAAAAAATGGGAAGAGTCGGTTCTTCAAAGAAATATCTTGATTTATTATTTTCAATTCGTAAACGATTTGATCAGGCGGTTATACGCTCGACTTTTATTACCGGGTTTCCGCAGGAATCTGATTTAGATCATACAGAAACACTTAATTTTATTAAACAAGCCCGAATCGATTGGGTTGGTGCTTTTGCGTACTCTGATGAAGATGGTACCAAAGCTTTTGAAATTGAAAAGAAAATTCCAAAAATTAAAGCATCAAAGAGATTAGATGAAATAATGAGTCTATCAGAGAGTATATCCCAGGAGTCTTTAAAAAGATTTATTGGTATAACTACCGATTTACTTGTAGAAGAATCAGTTGATGAGAATTTATTTCTAACCAGATTCTGGGGCCAGGCACCGGAAGTTGACGGGTTGACTGTATTGGATTCTTTTACGGCAAAACCGGGACAGTTTAGTCATGCTGTCATAAAGAAAATCAATGGAAAAGATTTTTTTGCTTCCGGTAATTAATATAGCATGAGGCTCGCATGAATAATATCATTGAAGGTTTAAATAAAGAACAAATAGATGCTGTTTTAACCGAGTCAAAACGGGTACTTATTCTGGCAGGTGCCGGTTCCGGCAAAACTAAAACAATAACTTCCCGAATCATTCATCTTCTTAAAAATGAATCTGTATCACCTGAAAAAATCCTTGCATTAACATTTACTAATAAAGCAGCGGGAGAAATGAAGTCCCGTATTGAGTCAATTACCGGTGAAATTCCTGGTTTATTGATAAAAACATTCCATTCTTTTGGTGCTTATTTTTTAAGAAGAACAGCAGAGGCTGTTGGTCGAAAACCAAATTTTATTATTTATGATGAAGATGATTCAAAAAAGATAATTGACAAAGTATTATCCGGCTTTCAAATAAATAAATCTGATTACAATAAATATCGAAAATGGGTAAAGAATTTTAAACAAAAAATCGAAAAAGATGTGTTAGAAGATGATACTCAATTTATTGAAGTGTATAAAAGTTATAATGAACAGTTAAAACTCAATAATGCCTTTGATTTTGAAGATCTTATTTTACAACCTGTTAAGATTCTGATGGAAAAAGGCTCTATTTATACCTATTACCGTAAAAAATTACAGTATATCCTTGTTGATGAATATCAGGATACCAATTACACGCAATATAGCTTATTGAAAGAATTAACTGATGATAATTCAAATTTGATGGTTGTTGGTGATGAGGATCAGTCAATTTATAAATTTCGTGGTGCAGATGTTAATATTATTCTCAATTTTCCAAAAGACTATGCTAATACTCATATTATTAAATTAGAAAAAAATTACCGGTCTACATCAAATATTCTCAATTTAGCAAATGCAATTATCAGTCATAATATTAATAGGCTTGGAAAAAATTTGTTTGCAGAAAATGGTGAAGGTGAGAATGTTAAATTACTTGAAAATGATGATGATTATGCTGAGGCACAAGCAGTTGCTCATATTATTCGTAGAGATGAAATGGCGTATGCAGATACTGCAATTTTAGTAAGAACGAATAATCAAACCAGGGTTTTTGAACAGGTTTTTATGAAAAGCGGTATTCCGTTTAAAATTGTAGCCGGTGTTGGTTTTTATGACAGAGAGGAAATTAAAGATTGTCTGTCTATTTTGCGCTGGCTTTCAAATAATTCAGATTCTGTGGCATTTGAACGATTTGCAAATAAACCCTCAAGAGGAATTGGAAAGAAGTCACTTGATATTTTTTTATCCACTGTTGCTCATTCATTTGATGGTGATATTATGAAAGCCTTATGTTTAATTGAAACAATATCAGGTATTACCGGTAAGGCATTAGCGGGTTTTAAAGAATTACGAAATGTTCTTATTGAAAAAGACGAAATTGTTTCATTTAAATATTTAAGTGATTCTTTAGAATGGTTTTTAGATGCATTAAGAATATCAGAATACTTTAAAAATATCGATGATTCTGATGGTTCTGATCGAATTGGAAATATACGGGAATTAATGATGACTCTTGAAAATGTTGACCCCGGTGTAGAGTCTATAACTGCATATCTCGAAGACAATGCATTAGTTTCTCAAACTGATCAATTAGATAATTCTGATGCGATAAAAATATTAACAGTTCATAATGCAAAAGGGCTTGAATTTAATAATGTATTTATTTGTGGAGTTGAAAGAGATATTTTCCCTCATTGTAACTCGGTTATTGAGGATGAGGATGGTATTGAAGAAGAACGAAGGCTTTTTTATGTGGCAATAACCAGAGCAAAACAGGTATTATATATAATGTATGCCAATTCAAGGTCAATATATGGTGTGCGAAAATCAACAGGTAAGTCATTGTTTCTTACTCAAATACCATCTGATTTAATTGAGTTGATAAAAATTAAAAAAAATGATAGTATGGATTTTGAAAATAGTATTTTTCAAGTCGGTGAAATAGTACGCAGTAAGGATTATGGATCTGGAAGAGTTTTATCTCTTCGGAAATCAGGGAAATACGATTTGGCATTAATTGATTTTTTTGATTATAGTCAGGTAGAAGTTATTGTACAATTTGCAAAATTGGAGAAAATTGATGATTGATGAAAACATGATTGATAGATTACTCGATATGTCAAGACTTGATGTTCCTTCAGATGAGAAAACTAAGTTTGTAAAACAATTAAATGATATATTGGGGTATATAGAAAAAATTACCAGTTTAGATACAAGTAGTATAGATGATAGAGAAAGTGTTTTTGATATAAAAAATGTTTTTTCTGATGATGTGATTGAAGATGGTTTATCTCCTTCCCGGTTACGAAAATATACAAAAAATTATTTAGACGGGTATTATGCTGTTCCTAAGATTTTAAGTAAGTAACAATGTTTTGGTTATGTAATCTTCATTTGTAGTAATGCTGATGTCGATTTTTAAGGTTAATAATATAATATAAAAATAAGCATTTTTTTTATCATTAGATTATCCTGAGTCTCATGCAAAAAACCTTTTTTTATCTCGAATTTTTGTATGAGGTTTCTTCTAATGCGATTTTTTCGCATATGGCGGACGCAAAATTAAGTACTCTTGATTTTTGCAAGAGCCTTTACTATATATATTTTTTTTTCAATTATAACAACAGGAGATTTTAAACAAAATGGATCAAAGTCAAATACGTAACATTGCAATAATTGCACATGTCGATCATGGAAAAACAACATTAGTTGATCAGTTATTTAAGCAAACAGGAAGTTTTAGAAATAATCAGGTCGTTCAGGAACGATTAATGGATTCGCTTGATCTTGAAAAAGAAAGAGGGATTACTATATCTGCAAAGAACGGATCTTTTAGATATGAAGGTTTTCATGTAAATATTATAGATACTCCGGGACATGCCGATTTCGGTGGTCAGGTTGAGCGAATTTTAAATATGGTTGATGGCGCTGTATTACTTGTTGATGCTTCTGAAGGGCCTATGCCACAGACATATTATGTATTAAAAAAAGCATTAGCATTACAGTTACCGATAATAGTTTGTATTAATAAAATAGATAAAAAAGATGCACGACCGGCGTGGGTGGTTGAAAGAGTTATTGATTTATTTATTAAATTAAATGCTCCGGATCATTGTCTTGATTTTCCGGTTGTTTACTCATCTGCCAGAGATGGTTGGGCTACTGATGATTTTACTGTTAAAACAGATAATTTAACTGCTTTGTATAAAAAAATTATTGAGTACATCCCGCAACCAAAAGGTGATCCTAATGGTCCGATTCAGTTTCTTGTAAGTACATTAACAAATTCACAGTTTCTTGGAAGACTGGCTATCGGTAAACTTTGTTCCGGTTCAATTAAAGTCAACTGTCCTGCAGTTGTAGCAACGCCGGACTCAATCGGTTCAACAGTGAGAATATCAAAAATATATAAATTCGAAACAAATAAAATGGTTGAGGCTGAAAGTGCATCTGCCGGAGAAATTGTTGCAATTGCAGGAATTGAAGATATTTCAATCGGTCAGACAATTACATCAGTTGATAATCCTAAACCATTACCATATATGGAACTTGATCAACCGACAATTTCAATGAACTTCTTGCCCAACGATTCTCCATTTGCTGGAACAGAAGGTAAATATGTTACTTCAAGACATATTCGTGAACGATTATTAAAAGAAACATTAAATGATGTTGCATTAAAAGTTCAGGAACTTACAACAACTGTTGGTTATAAAGTATCAGGACGTGGTGAGCTTCATTTATCAATTCTGATTGAAACGATGAGAAGAGAAGGGTATGAATTTCAGGTTTCCCGACCTGAAGTTATTATGAAAAAAGAGGGTGACACTGTTTTAGAACCATTTGAAGAGTTAACGGTTGATGTCGCAGAAGAATATTCAGGTGCAATTATAAAAAGACTTAATGAACGAAAAGGTCTTCTTCTTGAAGTTTTTCAGGAAGATGGAATGGCTCGAATCGTTTATAAGATACCGACACGAGGGTTACTTGGTTTTAGATCAGAGTTTATGACTGAAACACGTGGTATGGGTGTAATGAATTATGTTTTTATGGAATATGATAAATTTTGTGGTGAAATAAAACATAGAATAAATGGTGCTATGGTATCAACAGAGAATTGTGTTTCTGTTGCCTATGCATTATTTAATCTTCAAAGTAGAGGTAAGTTTTTCTTAGGTCCTCAAGAAAAGATTTATGAAGGACAGGTTATCGGGGAACATTCAAGAGATAATGATTTGTATGTTAATCCCGGAAAAGGTAAGAAGCTTACTAATATGAGAGCATCAGGTAGTGATGAAAATGTTATTTTAACGCCTGTTACGAAATTAAGTCTTGAAAATTGTATAGAGTTTATTAATGATGATGAACTTGTTGAAGTTACCCCAAAGAGTATACGACTTAGAAAATTCTATTTAAAAGAATCTGATAGAAAAAAAGCTGAGAATACAGCAAAAAGAAGCTAATTTCTTAAGTCTCTTGCAAAAAAACTTTTTTTATCTCGAATTTTTGCAAGAGGCTACTTGGGTTGCATGCCCGAGCAGTAATGTATTCGTTACGACCAGGGGCTAATGTGATTATATCGCATTTGGCGGACGCAAAATTAAGCACTCTTGATTTTGTAAGAGCCTCTTTTGCAGTTATAATTCCTCATGCATAATGAAACAATAATACATTGTTTCCTGCATGAGGTTTTTCTTAATCTGAGTAAATTACCATTTTTTTAAAGGATGAAGTATGTATACAGCAACTATGCGTTATGTTTTTAAAAGTGATTTTTTTATGGAAGGATGCAGAATCTGGAATGACACTGTGATGATAAAAGCAATCGGGACACCAGGTCTTGTTCGTATGCAGTTACTTACCGGTAAATCAGAAGCACTTGCTGTTGGTACCTGGGAAGATAAGTCGTTTGCTGAGCAATTTATGCAATCAGGTGTATTTAAAGTCTTACTTGAAAAACTCTCCGGAATGCTTATATCGGATCCCATACCAGAACAATGGAATCTAACCTATTTTTATGGCTCTAAATAAAATTGTCTTCAGGTTTTCTCTTGCATGATATTACCTGTGTGTTAGTCTTTATTGAATATTTTTTATAATCGGAGTAGAATATGGAATATATTGTTTCAAAATTTGGTGGTTGGGCAAATGCCTCATCAGATAATGTTAAAAGAGCAGCAGATCTTTTTCAGTCAAATCCCCAAAGAAGGATTAAGATTGATTCGGCGGTAGGTAAAGTCGATGGTTTACCTAAAGTTACTGATTTATTAGTTGAAGGTGCGGAAATTGCTTTAAAAAGCGGAACATTTCCTGATGAAATATTTAATAAAATAAAATTAAACCATTATTTCGTTTTTAAACCACTTGGCGTTACCGAAAAAAAAATAGATGAAGTATTATCGATTTTATCAATACATATCAGTAAAAAAGATCAATTATCTCCTGATCATTTTCGTGCATTAATAATTGGTAGCGGTGAGGAACTTTTTGCACGGTTGGATGCTTTCTATCTTAGTGAAATCAGGGGGTTAAAAGCACAATTTGTTGACCCTAAAGATATTGGCCATTACTTAAGTGGTCATCCGCTAAATGGCAGGATAACTCATGAAGCATATGAGAATTTGGCAAAATTAAAAGACAGTGATTATATTGTTGTATATCCCGGTTTTTATGGGGTTGATACCAGTGATAAACCGATGATTTACAGTCGTGGTGGTACTGATAAAACAGCTGCGGATATTGCTAAAGCTGTTAATGCTACGATGTATGAGAACTGGAAGGATGTTGATGGTATATATTCAGCTGATCCGCGAATTATTTCTAACCCTGAATTGATGAACGAAGTAACATACAAAGAAATTAGAGAGTTATCATATATCAGTTTTAATGTATTGCATCAGGAGGCTATGCTTCCGGTTATGCATGCAAATATTCCTATTAATATAAAAAATCTTCATAAACCTGATAGTAAAGGAACTTTGATTGTTAATGACAGAGAAATAAATCCTAAGAGACCGGTTATTGGTATAGCAGGTTTAAAAGGTTTATGTAGTATTAATCTTGAAAAATGCTTAATGAATGAAGAAGTTGGTTTTTCAGATAAAGTACTTTCATTATTCAGAGAAAACAGAATTAGTATTGAACAAATTACAACCGGCATTGATTCAATTGGTCTATTAGTTAAAGATTCTGAATTTGATGAAAAATCAGTTCATATTGGTGTTTCCGAATCATTACGAAAACCAATCGATAAAGATGAATTTTGTCATTTTTTAAAGAAACAGCTCCATGCAGATAAGGTGCAAATTAGAACGGATCGAACCGTGATTTGTATCGTTGGTGAGGGGATGAGGAATCATATAGGAACATTAAGTAAAATATCAAAGGTATTGTCTGATGCTCGAATTAATATTGAGATAATTGATCAGGGGCCAAGTGAGCGAAATATAATTATTGGCATAAAAGATGATTCTGAAGGTTCTGTTTCAAAGAAAGCTGTTCAGCTGATTTATAATGAGTTTTTCTCATAATTAGTTAATGAAGCTGACTGGTATTAGTCAGCTTTTTTTATAATTTTCCCTTTTAAATACATTTCATATTCGTATATAAAGTTCTCAGTTGTCTGGTTTGTTTTGATGAGCACTTCAATTTCTTTTGTTGTGAAAAAATCTAATTGCTCAATTTCTTTTTTCTCTTTAACAAATGGACCTTCACTTCTATACATGTATGAATGGACAAATTCTCTTTCTATTTTTGACTCATAGATATACTCAGTAATTAATTGCAGTAGCGAAAAATCAGGTGTTATTCCAATTTCTTCTTCACATTCCCGAATAAGAGCATTTTTAACACTTTCATCGGAGGAAATATGTCCGCCGACTGCTGTATCCCATTTACCCGGTTGAATGTCTTTATTATGAGACCTTTTTTGTAATAAAATATTTCCATTTTTATTATAAATGTGAATATGAACTACAGGATGAAGTAATTTAGAGCCGTTATGGCAAACAGATCGTGGGGCTTTACTTACCGTTATTCCATTTTCATTTAAAATATCAAAAATTTCTTCTTTTTTTTGTGTTGAAATAAAAGATACAAAGGATTTAAGTATTTTGAGAACAAAAAAAGAAGTAAGAAATGAAAAAATAATATATAAAGATATTTTTTTTGTAATTTTCATGATAAAATAATATACCATATAATTAAATAAAAATGGAAATAATTTCAATTATTTCTAATTGAAATTATTTACAAGGAATCAAAATGGATCATATATCCAAAAAGTATTTCGAAAAACAAATTGATTTTACAAATACATTTCAACGTTATTCGCAATGCAAATATTATCCGTGTCATAGTTTTCATGAGACTCAGCAATATCAGAATTGTTTATTTTGCTATTGTCCAATTTATCCTTGTGAAAATGAATCTGTTGGCGGTAAATGGACTAGAGGAAGTGCTGAACTTGTTTGGGATTGTAAGGAATGTAATTTTATACACCTTGATTCTACGGTAAAAAAGATTTTAGAATTATTTTATGCCGGTAAAAGTACTAACGAAATAAAAGAAATTTTATTTTTATAAAGCTCTTTTGACAAAATTAAAAAAAAAATATATAAGATATCAAAGGTCGGATTTTAAAATATTTTTTATTTCAGATCATAAAAAATTATAGAATAAGGTTGGTTTATCTATGTTAATCAATGTGCAGGATATTAGAAAAGGTAATATTTACAAAATGGATGGTGACCTTTGGACTGTTATGGCATTTCAACATGTAACACCGGGTAAAGGTGGAGCTTTTGTTAAAGTTAAAGCCAGAAATATGAAAACAGGTAATCAGAAAGAGTTAAATTACAGATCAGGCGAAAAGATTGAAATTGTTGAAGTTTATGAAAAAGGTGCAACATATTTATATGATGAGGGTGATGATTGCGTATTTATGGATGATGAGTCATTTGAGCAATATCATGTACCAATTGAGCTTTGTGAGGATGTAAAAAATTTTGTTGTGTTAAATGGTAAAGTGAGACTTTCTGTTCACGATACAACGGTTTTATCAGCTAATCCTGAAACGTTTATTGTTATGGAAGTAAAAGAAGCTGATGCCGGTGTGAAGGGTGATACGGTAACTAAAACTACTAAATCGATTCAAATTGAAACAGGTTATTCAATTCAAGTTCCTCTTTTTATAAAAGTTGGAGATAACGTTAAAATTGATACTAGAACTGGTGAATATTTAGAGAGGGTTAATAGTTAAATTGGATATATTATTCAAACTTAGAGTTTTTTTTTATTTACATTCACATGGGTATGAAAAAATATCAAAGTTGTCCGATTGTGATTTATATGAACCGATAAAAAATAAAGACAGGGTGAAATATCAAGCCCTGTCTGCGTTTTATATGAAAAACTATTATCATGCGAGAAAATGTTATGAAATATTAGCTGATAATAGAATAGCTAATTCAGATGATTATAATAAATTGGCATATATTTATTCACGACATAATGAAAAAGAAAATGCGATTATATCCTGGTGTAAGTCCTCAGAAAAAAATAAGAAAAACAAAGTGGCAGAGAATGCTCTTAATTATATCAAAAATAAAGGTCGCGAAATCAATCTGATTGAAGATACTTTTTTTGAAAAAATCAGTTGTAAACAACCTCTTTTTATCCCTTTTAAACAAATTTTACTCTATTTTATTGTTATTTTATTTATATCATTACTCGCTTTTACAGGTTATAAATTCGGACCCGGTATTGTTAAAAAAATATTCAGAAGCAGTAAAGATATTAGTAAAGTCGTAATTGATGATTATAATCCTAATGTAATCAGTGAGCCTAAATTTGAAGAACGAAATTATTCGTTTTCTGAAGTTGAAGTAAGAAAATATTTTGATTCAGTCAAAGACAGTATTATAAAAGAAGATGTGAACTCTGCAATAATCAATATAAATAAGTTACGATTGTCAAACGCTTCATTTGGAGTAAAATTAAAACTTGATATTCTGGCAGATTTTATTGAAGAACCAGATTATTCTCAGTTTGTAAATACCTTATCATACCGCGATATAAAAGAGAATACTGATATTTTTAATGGGATTTATATAAAATGGCATGGTCGCATTGTCAATAGTGTTTATGATAAGAAAGAGAAAAAGATTGGTTTTAATTTAATACTCGGTGATGAGAATGAAGGCTTAATTGATGGCATTATACCTGTTATTTTTACGAAAGCAGTAATTGCTGAAAATAATAGTTATGCAAGTGTTTTTGGCAAAGTTAATGTTATTGATGGCAAAGTAGTCATTAATGGCAGTTTTCTGATAAGGGATTAATCATGCGCGGAGTTATACAGAGAGTTAAAAAAGCATCTGTTATGGTTGATGGAGAAAATCGTGGTGAAATTGGAGTTGGTATGTTGTTGTTCCTTGGTATAACACATTCTGATGGTGAAGCAGATATTGATTATATTGTTGATAAAGTTTTAAACTGCAGGATTTTTTCTGATCAGTTTGATAAAATGAATTTGTCACTTATTGATAATCATTATGAAGTTCTTGTTATTTCACAATTTACCTTGTATGGTGACGCACGAAAAGGGCGCAGACCTTCATTTACTGAGAGTGCAAAACCTGATAATGCTTTAATTGTATATAATTTATTTCTTGAAAAATTGAAAATGACATATAATTCCGATTTGATTAAGTCCGGTGTTTTTCAAGCTGATATGAAAGTTGATTTAATTAATGATGGACCTGTTACTATTTTATTAGATTCCGGGAGGGCTTTTTAATGGACTTGAAAATTGTACTTGGTGGTTCGATTCATACTAATTGTTATGTTTTGTATGAAAATTCCAATGCGTTACTCGTTGATTATGCACCTGAAGTTTTAGATTTTCTTAGAGACCGTCGTTTAAATCCCACAGCTCTAATGTTAACTCATATACATTTTGATCATTTTGAAGGCTTATCTGATTTTTTAACTATCTATCCCGATATCCCTGTATATATTTCTAAAGAAGGTAAGGATGGTATTAATAAACCGGTATATACACTTAATTTCCAGAGTCCTTATCACATTGACACGGATAGTTTTAGGGCTGTTGATAATTCTTCAATCATTGAATGGGGGGGGGTAAAAATAAATGTGCTTAAAACGCCAGGACATTCTGTTGATTCTGTAGTATATTATGTACCTGAATTAAAAAGTGTATTCTGTGGTGATACGATATTTTATCGAAGTGTTGGAAGAACAGATTTTCCCGGATCAAGCCATGAGGTTCTTATGAGTTCTATTGCATCAATATTTGCTCAGTATGATGATGGGACTATTTTATATCCTGGACACGGACCTGTGACTTCAATTGGAAGTGAAAAAAAACATAATTCCTTTATACGTTCATTTGTTTAGAAATGCCCTTTAGTTAAGGGCTTTTAAGGAAATGTTCTTTGCATCCAGGTCTGCTTTTATTTTTTCAAGTTCTTCTTTAGCTTGAAGATCTTCCTGAGCATATTTTTCATCATTTCTGTAGTAATTTTTCTCTTTTTGTTTTCTTTCTTCTCTTATTGCGTATAATTCTTTTGCCATTATATATCGTATAAGTTTTGCAAGTTCTATGTGTGTTAAATGAGAGTATTGACTATATTTAATAGGCTGAATTAATTTTACAACCGGTTTTATATCTCTAATCATTAGTCCTGTTGGTCTGATTGTATTCCAGTCATCCATAACGACAGGGACCAAGTCGCACTCAGCATCAAGTGCTATTTTAAATGACCCTCTTTTAAATCGTTGAATCATCCCGTTATCGCTTCTTGTTCCCTCAGGAAAAACGATTATTGAAATGCCTCTATTGAATGCGTCAAGAGTTTTTTGAATTGCATTAAGTGATGTGTCATTTGCTTCGTTAGAGTCTTTTTCTTCTCCAACAACGATATTACCTGCTAAACCCTGCATCCATCCTATAAAAGGTTTTTTTACCCATTTATCTTTTATGATAAACTTGGAAGGCCCGGGAAGTAAATAAGACATAATAACATCATAAATTGAACTGTGATTAAGAAGATATAATCTTTTTTCACCTTTTTTTGGAGCTTTAATTTCTTTAAGGTTTATATTGATTTTATGACCAATAAATGCAAGAAAGAAACTTCTGCAAGAAAGTTTTGTTGCATATGTAAAAAAGAGCTTATTATTATCAATTCCAATAAAATGTAAAATTACACTTATTGGTGTGAAAATAAAGAATTGTATGATAAAAATAGTAGTGAATAAGGTATACCCGATAAAGGTATATAAAAAATATCTTAGTTTAAAATCGCTGTTATTATTTTTCTTTCTCATAAAAGAAAACTATCATAAAATAAAAAAAAATGAAAGTAAAATTTATCAATTAAGGAATTAATTATGAATTGTTCAGTTATCGGATACGGGAATTTTTCAAGAACTGCCTGTTATTATTTGAAAGAGTATTTTAACTTGTTTGTTTATGATATTAAGCAGGATATTTTTATTCCGGATTATATTGTCAAAACAGATTTAGAAACGGCGTTAGGGCAGGACATTGTTATACTATCACTTCCAGTGCAATATATTGAAAATTTTTTAAAATCAAATTGTTGTTTTTTTAAAAAAGGAGCAATTGTTTTAGATATTTGCTCTGTTAAATTAAAACCGGTTTCACTTATGAAACAATATTTACCAAAAGATGTTAATTTTATCGGGACCCATCCGTTATTTGGTCCACAGAGTATAAAGAACGGCTTTTCAGGTCAGAAAATTGTTTTAACAACTGAAGTGGAAAATAAAGAATTGTATGAAAAAGTTAAAAATTTCTTAAAAGATACATTGCAACTTGAGATTATTGAAATGACTTCCTCCGATCATGATAAGGAAATGGCTCGTGTTCAAGCCCTTAACCATTTTATTGTGCGAGCGTTAAAGAAACTCGATTTACAACCTTCACTTGTATCAACTCCTGCATATAATAAATTATTTGATTTATATGAAACTCTCAAATACGACTCTGATGATCTTTTTTATACTATCCAGAGAGAAAATCTTTATGCCGATGCTATGAGAAGAAATTTTATTAATGTACTTCAGGATATTGAAGGAGACATACTTAATGAAAAATAAATTAATTATTTTTTTTATATTATTTATTTTCTCACTCTATTCTGAGAATTCAGGAATTTATTCAGTTGTAACTCTACCAGCTGGTAAATTTCTTCAAATGAAAAAAGAACCAAAGATTTTTTCTTCAATTATCGGTAAAATACCTTCTGATTATGATGTTTTAAAAACAACCTGGAAAACGGAGAAGGTTAATAATGACTATTGGATACAATGTAATTATGATGGTTTAGTCGGGTGGGTAAAGAGAGAGTCGCTTACAAATTATGATTTGGATGTTACCGGGATTGATACTAAAGTAATTGATACGATGTTGTATAGTTTTACTAAATCTTTTCAAAAAGGTACTTTTTCTGATTTGGGGGGCTTATTATATCCACTTCGGGGACTCGGATTGTATTCTTATTCAGTAGGTAATGTAACTTTCTATACGACAGAGTCGCTTGAAAAAGGGTGGGTTTATTATACAAATAAAAAATTTTCAGGGGGGGCTTCGATTAATTATTACCTGGAATCTATCAATACATTTTTATCTTCAAAGTTTGAAATTATACCGGGTGTTGCCAAAGCCGATAAAAAAATACCTGTTGATATAGTGAATTTTAATTTTGTTAAAGCAGTTAACGATAATGAAGAATTATATATTGGTTTGGAAAAATGGAATAATAAAATTTATATAGCGTATCTTGCATTAATTAGAAAATAAAGAAGGCATATCGTCTAATAGTGAATCCGGAATATTTTTTTTTACTCCATAAAACCCTAATTTTGAACCTCTTGAGCTATTTAAATAATGTAAATCTGAACCTCCTGATTTAATAAGAGAGCAATGTTTCGCGATGTTTTTCAGACTTTTAATTTGTTTTCTGTTGTAATTATTATAGAAAACTTCAATTCCATCAAGCCCGTTTTCAGCCATTTCACTGACAATATTTAAGAGCGAATCATAATTATTAGTAATGTGGAATGGATGGGCTAATATTGCAATACCTCGCGCTTTATGAATAATTTGAATCGCATCGGGTAAATTAAGATGTGCTTTTTCTACATACGCAAGCCCTGTTTTATCATCCATAAATTTCCCGTATGCTTCACCTTCATTATGAATTAAATTCTGTGCTAATAATGTTCGTGCAAAATCAGGTTTACCGATAGTTGAAGTGTTTTTTTTACCATTATCAAATAATAAATTTAAATCAAGTTCAATTGAAAGATTATGAAATCTTTTAATAAGCTCTTCATTTCTTTCTTTTCTGTAGATCGAAAGAATTTTAAGTTTTTCTAAAAAATCATTATTTGTATAATCAATAAATAAACCGATTAAATGAATTTCTCCACGGACATCTTTATGAGATGTACT
The DNA here is from genome assembly GCA_001829315.1 of Spirochaetes bacterium GWE1_32_154. Lineage (GTDB taxonomy): Bacteria > Spirochaetota > GWE2-31-10 > GWE2-31-10 > GWE2-31-10 > GWE2-31-10. The sequence goes on from MIAY01000008.1 coordinate 49,513, forward strand.
GATTTCAATACCGGGTATTACAGTAACTGATAATTTTTTTCCTGCCTCAATTGCTTCATTGATACCTGATATTGTGTCATGGTCTGTTAATGCCATGGTTGTAACGCCGGCTATTGCTGCTTCTTCAACGAGTCGTGACGGAGATAATTCACCATCTGATGCTGTACTGTGTAGATGGAGATCTATCATTAAAGTGCCCCTCGTCTGAATAGTATGGTCTCTATTGTATATAATACAATTTTCAAATCTATCAATAATGAAATGTTTTTTATGTAATATAAATCATAATCTAATTTACGGTGCATTTCATGAATGTCATCTATGTATTTAAATTTAACCTGCGCCCAACCTGTTAGACCCGGTTTTACTAAAAGTCTTTTATTAAATACAGGACATACATCAAGTATCTGATCAATTATTTCTTTTCTTTCAGGCCGGGGGCCGATAAAAGACATATCACCTTTTAGTATATTGAATAATTGAGGTAATTCATCAATTCTGAATGGCCGCATGATTTTACCGATTGAAGTGACTCGTGAGTCATGTTTTGTTGTCAGTAACGCTTTATCAGTTTCTGCATTTTTTACCATTGTTCTGAATTTGTACATTTTAAAATCGATACCTTTTTGACCGACCCGGCTTTGAAAGTAAATTATCGGACCTTTAGACGTTATTTTTATTAATAACGCAGTAATGAGTAAAATCGGAAGGGTTAGTATTAAAAGGATGATGGATATGACAATATCTCCTATTCGTTTCAGGTATTTAGAGTAAAAATTATTGATCTTATATGAAGAAAATTGTTTAAAATCATCTGAAGAAATAAGGTTTGAAGGAATACTTTCATCAAGATAGTCGTAAAGATCCGTAATTGTATAAATCATACCGCCCTTTAATTCATAATCAGTAAGTAATTTAACAAATTCTTTTTGTACTTTTGAATTTTCATCAATGACAATAATAGTATTGATATCTATGAGAAAATTTATATTTGATTGAGAGTTAATTTTAATAAGTTGAATATTGAGTATTTTTTTGTATTTATCGACAAGTTCTTTAATGTAAATAAAATCTTTTTCTTCACCAATATAGAATAACAACTGATTTCTATTGTATGGAAATAAAAATCTGAAAAAGAATTTATTGAATAGTGTTAAAATAATCGGATTGAGTATGAGTCCGGTGAAAAAAACAAATCTGGCAAAATCAACTTTTGATATGTAAAAAAACAAACCAAATGAAAGTGCAGTAATGATTGAAACAAGATATAAATAAAAAATAGAATTTTTTATCGAATACAATTTATTAAATTCATATAATTTCATAGCTATATTGAGTATTGTAATAATAGCTGAATAGGAAAAGAACATAATAAAAATTTCGAATGTAATTGGACGAAATGTTGTAGATTCAAAAATATTTGTCTGATATCGAATTATAAAAATTAAATAAAATAAAAAGAAAGTTATGATACAATCGAAAAAACTGTACATATTTTTATTATAACTTAACATAGTATTCCTTTGAATAGAAAAATTGATGAAAATCTAAATAAGTTATGGAAATATAATAATATAATAATCATAATTCCCCATAATAAAACTGCAATTAATATACCTTTATCAGTGATTAAATCTTCTTCAGGACTCCCGCCTTTACTTTTGTGATAGACAATATAAAGATATCTGTATAATCCATACATAACAAACGGAAATGTATAAATAAGTGAATCAGTACCGAATTTGTTGATTAAATCAGGATCCATTGTATAAAGAGCATAGCTAATAGCGGTTAAACCTGTTGATATCGTTATCATAATATCAAGTATTTCTTTACTATACTCACCAAGTATTTCTCTGTGTCCCGAAGCATCTTCTTTTAGTAATACCAGTTCATGTCTTCTTTTACCGAAGCCGAGAATGAGACTTACTGAGAAAGTTGCTAATAACATCCAGTTGCTTAAATTGACATTTATTGCTACTGCCCCCATTAAGACTCTTAGACAAAAACCAAGTGCTATGACAAATATATCAACAATAACGACTCTTTTTAGTTTAAATGTATACAGTAAATTCATAAAGAAATATATCAGGACTATAATTAAGCATTTTAAATTTGTGATTGATAATGATATTCCTAGAATGAAAAAAAATAATCCGATAAAAAAAGCATTTTTTTTAGTTATATCGCCTGAAGGCAGTGGTCTTTTTGATTTTACGGGATGAATTGCATCGGTCTCAATATCTTTTATATCGTTAATTATGTAAATGAATACGGAAACAAAAGAAAAACTGAAAAAGGCAAGTATTGTATAAATTAAGTACGGTATATTAAATAAATTGAGAGAAAAAATAAGCGGAGCAAATAGTAAGGTGTTTTTAACCCAATGTCTTGTCCGGATAAGATGACTTAATGTTTTTAATCTTTTAATTATTGTTTTCATTGAAAAAGTAATACTATTAATTACCATTTTATGCAAGAGAGTCGATGAACATTAAAAGTGCAGGTATTTCATAGATAGTGATAAAAAAATAGTGCCATTTACGTGCAAAATTTATTTTTTTATAGTAAAATATTTCCAGTATGTTTTTAGTTTATTCGAAATATAGTAATATATTTCGAGGTTCTTGCAAAAATCAGGAATACTTGATTTTGCTTTCGCCATATGCGATATAAAAAGGAGTATTTTGCAAGAAGTTCTTTATGTTGCATTTGTTTGTTATAAAATTTTAACTACTATTTTATTTATTTTTAGAGGAGTTTTAAAAATGAAGCATTTTTACACCGTTGTATTTTTTTTTGTAACAATACAATTAATGTTTGCGGCAAACGAACCAAAACCGGATTGGATTTCAGCGATTCCGTCTGATTCCAGAATTTTTTATGCTTTAGGGGTGGCGCAATACAAACAGGGACAGGCAAAAAAGGCAATAGAAAGTGCCCGTGCAGATGCATTAAATAACATATCCACCTATATAGTGGCAGATGTAAAGTCTGTTTTTTCACAGCAAACTACCTCAACAGCAAATAGTAAAGAGGAAAATTTTGAAGACATTGTCAAAAAGGAGCTTTCTGTTCGTTCTGATGTTGTTTTGTCGGGTGTAAAATTTGATGGTATGTATGATGATAAAAAAGCAAAAACATATTATGTTCTTGCTTCTATTGAAAAAACAAAAGTTAAAGAAATTATAAGACAAACCGTTGATCCGGTTGGTTTCGAATTAGAAAAAATATTTTATGAAATAAAAAGAAATAATCCTGTAATTAAAAGTTTAACAATTTCAAACTTTAATTTTAAGGGAAAACATTATTCCGGTGAAATAAGCGGTTATTTACGAAGTAAAATCGCTTCAACTTTTACAAATCTTGGTACTATAGAAGAATATTCAGATCCGGATTTTAATAAATATCTTGAACAGAGCGGGCTATCAACTCGAGGAATTACAATAGAAAAAAGCAATGAACAGGATGAATTATATCAAAAAGTGCAGGGGTTTATTACCGGAAGTTATTGGGAAAATAATGATAAACTTGAATTTGAAATAAAAATATATGATCTGAAAGAAAAAAAATATACTATATCCAAAAATTTCACTGTACCAAAAGATAAATTTTCAAATATTAAACTTATTCCTGATAATATTGATGAGTTTCAAAAGAAATATTCAGAATTATCTGATATGTTTGCCAGTCAGAGTTTTAATATTAAAATATGGCCGGATAAGGGAGATTTCGCCACATATAAAGAGGGTGAGTATTTAGTTCCTTATTTTATTTCAAATAAAGACTGTTATTTGAGAGTTTATCTCGTATCAGCAGACGGTTCGTCAGTGTTATTATTTCCGAATTATTTTGATAAAAATAATTTTGTTAAGAAAAATGAAGTGTATAAAATTGGAGACCCCAAATTTTCTCCATTTAAGTTAAAGTTAAGCCCTCCGTATGGAAGTGAAATGCTTATTGCTATAGCCAGTACAAGTGATTTTGCTGATACAATAAACCACACTTCTGAGATTCCTGTATTTGATGGTAATTCATTACGGGGTGTTATTATTGAATCAGTAAAAAATGTTAAAAGCGAAATGGTATCACAGGCAACATGTACATATACAATAATACCGTGATTTTAAGGAGAAATTTGATATGAAAATTATGAAAATGTTTCTTGCTATCATACTTTTTCTGGTTTCATGTAAATCGGAAGTGGTTATTGATACCAATTATATACTATCATCGGATGAAATGAAAAAAGAGATTGGGATTTTTGATGCTATGAAAAATGATGTTACTGAGAATTCAGATGAAGAAGCAATAACTGTTTTTTTAACAGAAAGTTCAAAAGAATTCGAGCAGATCAAAAAATTCTTCAGTGCTATTAAAACAGATAATGATGATTTAAAGAAAGCCGTTGAAGCACAATTAAAAATTTGCGAAATTTTTAGTGAAATAAATCAAATTCTTCTGGAAAAGAAATCAGTCGTGAATGCTTTACGTAAGTTGTATTATAGTGATATGTATTACAGGGAATTTGTTGATTCAATGAAAGCAGCTAAGGAAAAAGAATCAGCATTGGAGTTAGAAAATGAAAAATAATTTAAAAATATATCTATGTGCCGGTATTCTTGTTTTTTCCAATATCAATGTAATTCATTCTGAAGAAAATGTTGTGTCCAAGTTATTTAATTCAGTTGTTAATTTTATTTCACAACCGTTTAAAAAAACTGTTACTGTTGATGTAAACGTTCTAGATCAATATTCAGGTGCTCAAAAAGAGTATTATACAAATCAAGCTTCATCAATTATTGATAAAAAATTAACCGATGAACCTGGAAATCCAAATTTATATCTTGAAAAATCACTTCTTGAAAATATTAAGGGAAATAAAGAAAAAGCAGCTTTATATGCAAATAAAGTAAAAGAACTTGTTGTAAAAAAACCTGTTGAACAATCTCTTACCGATGTTAGAAATCAGATTCGTTCCAAGGAAGTTGTGAAGGAAGAAGTTTATGAATTTGTATTTGATGAATCCCTTGTTCTTATGCTTGCAAATGAATTTTCTGATCAATATGATGTAGGACTTGTCAGGGTTGCAATGGTTAATACATCAAAAAAGGCTTTGAGTCAGGCTGAACTGGATGCAGAGTTAAAAAAAACAGCAGATCGTTTTTATGCAGGTATAACAAGTGCTGCAGAAGCTAAGGATTTAATTGAAAAATGTATTATAGAAGAGGAATATGTTATAGGTTTGGATATTTTAGAGCGTTCTTTAATCGATAAGTATCTTGAAACAGATTATTATGATACAAAAAAATTGTTTTTTACTAAAAAAATTGCTGAAAAGAAAGAAATAGAAGAAGCAGCACGTAAAGCAAAAGAAGAACAGGAACGAAAAATTGCCGAGGAAAAAGCGTTTCTAGAAAAACTTTATAGTGAAGAGGAGAAAAAACTCGCTGAATTCAAAGCTAAGTTTGGTCAGATTAAAGGAATGTTTAAATGGACTTCTTTAGTCGGTACAAAATTGAGTGATTCCGGTCAAGCCCTTTCAATTGGTGTTGATGGAATTTATCTTACAGGATATACATACGGTAAGATGCCGGGTTTTGAAAACGCAGGTGATTCTGATATGTTTATAACCAAAATGGATTTTATCGGAAATATTATCTGGACAAGGCAACTTGGAAGTTCCGGTAGTGATGTTGGTACAGGGATTATTGCAACTGGGGATGGTGTATATGTTTCCGGTTATACTAGCGGTGCATTAGGTGGTGTAACTCCATTAGGTGAAACTGATTACTTTGTTGCTAAATATAATCTTAATGGTAAACTTTTATGGAATATCATTGATGGTTCAGATAAAAAAGATCGTGCAAAAAGTATTGCAGTATCAAAGGATGCAGTATATGTTGTTGGTTCGACAAATGGTTCAATAGGTAAAGCAACCAATGCAGGTCAATGGGATATATTTGTAAGTAAAATATCTTTTAATGGAAAAAAACTATGGACAAAATTAATTGGTGGCAGTTCTTTTGATGAAGGTTCCGGTATAACAGTTATCGATGATGCAGTATATATTGCCGGACATACAATGGGGGCTGTTGATGGACAAAAAAGTAATGGTCAAAGTGATATTGTTGTGTCAAAAATTAATTCTGACGGTGTGAAAAAATGGACGCGAATGCTTGGTACTTCTAAAGTTGATTACGGGTATAGTATTGCCGGAGGACTTGATGCTATTTATATAACCGGTGAGACAAAAGGTGATTATAAGACCATTAGAAATAAAGGTGAGAGTGATGTTATTACGGCTAAAATTGATGTTTCCGGTGCGGTAAAATGGGTTAAGTTGTTAGGTTCTAATAAGAATGATTTTGGTTATTATATTTTTACCCGACTTGATAGTGTTTATGTAACAGGAAGAACAAAAGGAACTTTAGGTGGTCAGAAGATTTTTGGCGGTTCTGATGTTTTTATATCAAAGTATGATCTTAATGGTACTCAATTATTTACAAAAGTATTTGGTACACCCGGAGATGATGAGTGTTACGGATTAACAGTTGGTCTTGATTTTCTTTATATTACGGGAGAAACAAGAGGTAATCTTTTTGGTAAAAAGAATAATGGCGGACTTGATGCTTTTATAATTATGATGTCTGAAGAAGAGTAGTTTAAGTTATCGGGTATAATTAGGAATATCCCGCAAAGGATGGCGTAAATTGGTATGGGTATTGTAACAATAATCCGTTGAATATGGTTGATCCGACGGGGTTGGCCGTATGGTTACGAGCAAGAGAGTTGGCATCATTTCCAAGCAAAGCAGGGGTTCATACTTTTTTACTTATTATTCCTGATAATCCAAAAGAGTTTAACAATGAATCTAAATTTACACTGGGTGCATATAATAACGCAGAAAGTGATACTCTTGAAAAAAGAAAAAATGATACTACCGATTTAAATTGGAAAAAAGAAGATTTAAAAAAAAGTTGGAGAGTGCCTACACCTGAGGGGCTTTCAGATACTGAATTTATTAATAAAATATTAGATTCTTATGATCAATATGAAAATAATTCTAGAAATTATGAACCTTTTCCAAGTACAGAAAAAAATCAAGGTAACTGTAATAACTTTACAACTGGTTTATTAGAAGGTGGGGGTGTAAATGAAAATTTCTTCAACGATAAAAATCCATCTGGATTTAATCCTGGTTTAGGAAATCCTTTGCCCGAAATGCTTGGAAAAGAAAATGCAGGAAATTCGACTTCTGAAAAAGTAATGAAAGAGGCTGGTGAATAATGGTTGAATATATCTCAATGCTTTTTATGTCTTTTTTTTATATTAGTATTTTCTTTTTTGTAATAATAATTCCTTTTTTCATATTAAAACAATATATAAACAAAAAAATTAACTTCAAAGGAAATAAAGTTAATAATGTTTTTTGTATTTTATTCTCTTTGATTTTTTATTTTATATTGTATAGGTTTGAAATTCTTAATGTATTTGGAGTAATTAAATCAAAGTCTCTTTCTAATTTGGCAATAGAACCAATTATTATTGCAGTATTTACTATAGTTTCACTCTTTATTACAGAGGTTATTATTAAATACAAAAAAGTAAGATTTATTTACTTATATTTACTACTAATTGAAATTTTATTTGTTAGTATGATATATATTGTTTTTCCATTTATAGTAGAATGAAATTGATTATTTTAATTGTTGTGTGGTTTAATAATAATTCTATGCGTACATAAGAATAACATGCTACAAATTAAATGATTTTAAGCCGAACTTTAGTAAAAGGTCGTAGCACTTCCACAATAAATATTGTTGAAAAACCTGTCCAAATATCTGAACAATAAACCCCGTAAAATCTTCCGTGATTTTACTAAGGGGCATCGCATACCTCACAATTAACTGAAATTGATCTTCCGTGATCAACATCAGCTAATTGTGAAAGTATGCGGGGCTGGGTTGGTTAAGAACTAAACATCTGTATTTAATCAAATCAATTGTATGGGCATATATTCCGCACCAAGTTCTCCGGAATAACTTTCAAATTATTTCGAATGTTACCGTTTTTCCGCTCTTTAAATGTTTGGTCGAAATAATTTGAAAGTGGTGATATTACTCAACATTCCCATATAATGCCCTGATAACCTGCCGGCGAAAATAGCGGACTCTTTATGTGTTTCATTGAAAAGATAATCAGTGTATGAATATTCTGCCGGTCTGGTTCATCTCTGTCATTATATATGTGAAGTAGAGAGGATGTATTGGTTTGGTATTTTACTCATTCCTTATTCGATACACGGGTACCGTTTTACATCATGTCGGATTATTAATAAATTATTCATTACATTAAAAGAACTTATGGATTAATCCATATTTTTTTTATTGAACAATTAACCTACATGTTGTATAATATATAGTTAGTGTAGGTTAATAAAAAGAGGTGATACTATGAGCACTTTAATGAATATAATAGAAGATGAGCGAGATCGACTTGAGCGACTTGAAAAATATTATCTGACAGAACTGTCAAAATTTCCCAAAGGTTATCTATCAGACAAAAGAATAAATGGAAATGTATACAGCTATCGTGCTTTTAGAGAAGGTGGTACGGTAAGGACTGTTTATCTCGGCAGTGTTGATTCTGAAGAAGTGCAGGAGTTAAAAAATCAAATTGCAGAGAGAAGGAAAATTCAAGATTTATTAAAAAGAGCCAGAGAGAATTTGAAGGAAGCCAAGAGGGTATTGCGTGCAAAGAGATAAATTTTTTAGATGTATTGAAAAAACTAAACAGCGCCGATCTTTTGGATGAATTGATTTTAATTGGAGGCTGGTGTTTATATGTGTATTCAGAATGTTTTGAAGATTCAGAAGAAGTTCCTGTAAAAAGGACAACAGATATTGATTTTTTGATACCTAATCCTCCAAAATTAAAGCATAAAGCGAATGTGGTGGAATTATTAAAGGATCTGGATTTTAGTGTTGAGCATAATTTTAGCAATAATTTTAATAAATTTGTCCATCCTGATTTAGAGGTTGAGTTCTTAATGAACCTGAAAGGTCGAGGCGAAAAGGATATTATTGATATCAAGGATCTATCGGTGACAGCGATACTGTTACGGTATTTAAGTATTCTTGAGTCCAATGTAATGTGTGTTTCTTACAACGGATTATTTTTACAGGTTCCGGAACCTGCAGCTTATACTTTACATAAATATATTGTCAGTGAGAGAAGGAAAAATGAGATTAAAGCTGTTAAAGACATGGAAACTGCTAAAGATATGACCCGGTTTTTATTGAAACATGATGACCAAAGAATAAAGTTGAAATATATTTTTAATAATTTTAGTAATGGGTGGCAGAAAACGTTATTAAAGATATTAGAAAAAGAGCAACTGGAATTGTTTCATTTTTTTAAGTCATAGAAAGTGTTAAGTTATAATCAAATATATTTTCGAATATGTTCGTATTATATTCGTATTCAGTTCGCAAATAAGATTATGCTATATTTTCATAAGTTCAAAGGAAGTTCTGATGTACTAAAGACAGTTTTTTATACTCTCAATGTATACATATTTAGCTACTATTTCGGATACATATTTTATGAAAACTATAACTCTTTTTGATTTATATGATAGTTATGGTGTGGAATATATTACATATTTTCAATACATAGAGAATAACGGGTTTTCGGATAGATACTATCTTGATGTTAAAATGAGAGCAACATATGATTTTTTGGTGTTTTTTTACGGCAGAAGGCTTTATTTCAACTATCCAGTTCATCTAAAGAAGCACCTTTTATTATTTAAGTTAATATTTTTGAATAAATTTTCGTATGATATGCACTTCAGTTTTTAATTTAACAGCAATCTTTTCAATAGTCAAATTTGTTTTTATATATCGGTAAGCTGTTTTCTACCGGTATATTGTTTTGGTTTTTTTTTATAACTTCACCGTTATATCAGAAATTGATAAAGTATTCAAAGATGATACCTTAAAAAGTCGTCCTGGAATGGATAATGAAAATGCAGTCTTACGAAGTACCGATTTGTACGAATGCGCATACTAACAGACCGAATTAAGCAAAAAAAACGGTTCCTCAACAGGAACCGTTTTTTTTTGCTTTTGTATGTGACTAAACAGGACAATTTAATCAACAACACCATAAATAATAAATGGTGCCCAATAGAATGGAGATTGGTATTGCGGATATTTTTCCCGGTATTCTTTTTTCGTTTCCCGAAGAGCCTGGTTAGGTGGTACTTTATCTTTAATCTTAGTAAAGAATATTTGCATAAAAGGCTGTGTTGACTGGTCTCCGATACTCCATAATGTTGCAAGCACATTTTTTGCACCTGAAATAAAGAAACTTTGACTGATTCCTGCAATTCCCTCTCCGCCCTCTACTTTTCCTGTACCTGTTTCACACGCAGACAGTATTACAAGGGAGTTGTTAAGTCGTAAATTAATAATTTCATTTGAGTTAAGGTATCCGTCATCAACAATTCCGTATTTATCCAGATCCTGATTCGTTATTTTATCTGTTAATGATAATACAAGTGAAGACATTTCAGGCTGGTCTTTTTCAACATACCCGTGAACTGAAAATAATATCGTTGAGGTTTTTGATAATTCTCCGCTTTCAGAAAGGAATTTAATTCGTTCTTCACTGACTTGCGAGCCAAGAAATAAACGGTTATTATTAAAAATACCTGAAGCTACCATAATTTCATTCTTTGAAAATCCAAGATCGACCCATGATAAACCTTTTTTCTGATAATAATCTGCTAAGTTTCTGCCTTCATACGGGGTTCTTGATTCTGCAGGAATTTCATGTATCATTAATGTTAAATCTTTATCGGTAAGCGGATCTTTTTTTAGTAACTGCTTGGATCCGGTAGACGTTTTTTTTGAGGTAAACGGGTAGGATGCTCCTCCAAATCCAATAAGATCTATGCTGTGTGGAGTGGAAAGATTTTTTTGTGCTAAAAGACTGATTGCTGATAGTGATTGTACATAACTGATATTAAATTTATCTTCAAGATAATAGTATTTACCGCTTTTATAATCACGGATAATTAACGCACCAACAGGCATTGTCCATAAATTACCGTCAGGTGAGAAATAAATTGTTTTTGTGTCTGATAATTCATTTTGCAGTTCTTTTGTAAGAAATGATTCGGCAAAAAAACCATAAAGATTTTTTAAAACATTCATAATGTCAGTTGCCGATTGAACCTCTCTGTTTTGCTCAAGAGCGATACCTCTCATTTTTGTCGCATCAAGCGTTGTTGATGCGGTGAGATCCATTTTTCCCCTAATAAGCAGGTTATTTATTGCTGTTGCGTAATCTTTACTATTTATTTTAAATGAATTGAACATTGAATTATTCATAATTTCCGCATAATTATCAATATTATTATTAACTTCAATAACTATCGGTTCCTTTTGACCTGCTTTACAGAGGAATGCATAGCTTTTTACTGAAAAGATAAAACTCAATAATGCATCATTTGGTTTTAAAACAGTATCAATGTCTTTAAACTCAATGATTTTAGGATTTTTAATGTCGTTAAATTTTGGATATTTTGCACTGATTGTATCAATAAATAATGAAAGTTGAAAATCAACGTTTTTTAATTCCTCTTCAAGAATAATCATTTCTGCAATTTCAGTTTGTGAATTATCTATTTTTTGTTGAATAAATGCTTTTTTAATTGATAAATCATTATATTTTTTTAGTTCATCAGCTGAAACTCCAACTGTGGTTAATGCAGATCGTATAGATATATTGTTAAGAAATGTTCGTGCCCGTGAGTGTTCATATATATTGAATGCTTCTACAAGTCGTGACTTACCAATTAATGATATGGTTAAATATCGATATGCTGCTTCTGTTTGCAGAAAGAATGATCTGTTTCTTTCATTATTTTCAAGTGTATTACGAAGTTTTTCTATAAGAGCGGTAGACTCAGTCAATAATGTTATTGCCCGGTCATAATCACCTTGGTAATAACTGTTTATACCCCGGTTGATATGTAATAAGGCATTTTCCTGACCGGATGGTGCGTATCCCTTTGTCTGGAGAGCTTTATCAAAGAATAAAGTTGCTACTTTATAATTTTTATTATTAAAATGGGCGATTCCAAGGTAATTATTTATGGCAAATAATGACCGGTTGTCTTTTGCACCTTGTGCAATTTTCTCCGCTTCGGTAAATCGGGCAATTGCATTTTTCAAATCTTCATTGAGCATTGTTTCGCCAAGAGTAATTAATACACGTATTTTTAATGCATCTTCAGTGTTCTCATCTAACCGGCTTAAACAAACTGAAAGTAAGCCTTTTTTCTCTTCGGGATTTCCTGTAATCGAAGCCCGCGTTAAATAATATTTTGTAATTGTTTTTTTATCTGCTGATCGCAGAATATCCTCTTCATATCGGGTAATTTGAGTAACATCAAAATTAGAGCCACTTGTCGTAACATATAAATCAATGATTTCATTAAGGATTTTAATATATTCCGGTGGATTTGCAAGTTTTACAAGTGACGCTGCTTCGCTATAAAAAAAGAGCGATCTTTCAAAATCACCTTTTTGCTTGTATGCAAGTCCTTTCCCTTTATTTACTACTGAAAGATCATCTGTAAGATTGTTCTTTTTAAAATACCGTTCACTCTCATTAAAAAGAGTCAGAGCTTCGGTGCTGTTTTGATTGACATAACATTCAAGTAATCCGGCATTGGTTATCCAGCGATTTCGCATTGCAGCGATTTTTTCATCGGATTCTAAAGGTTTTGATAATTCAATCGCTTTTTTATAATATTGTAATGCCTGTGATTGGTTATATGCAATTTCATACGACTTTGCACCGGCTGAATATGTTAAAACAGCTTCCCGTATCATTTTTTCTTTTTCAAAAATTCCACCCCATTTTGCATACAATTCTGCAGCATTGAAAAAATTACCGGTACTCATATGTTGTTTTATACTATCCATATCGGTTTTGTACAGCTTTGCATCAATTGCTCCATGAAGTGTTGCAAAAATACTTAACAATGTGATGATCAAAAATAATTTCCTCATACAATTCTCCTTTGTTTAGTTTGTTCAGTCATTTAAATCACGAAACCCTCTTTACCGAGGATGTTTTTAAGTTTAGCATATTCATTAGTTTTAACTAATAAATGAAAATCATCTGCTTTAAGAATAATGTCACGAATTGCTTTTGTATTGAGTATAACATCCCGTAGTTCCGGCAAATCTTTAACTTTCAATACGATATAACCTTCAACCTGCTCTAAAGGATTAACTCTATTTGATGTTTTTTTAAGAAAATCACGCCATATTTCTGGTGGAGTAGCTGAAATAAAATTGGAAAACCATGATATTGTCTGTTTATAATCTGATTGTGTTTTACACTTTGATAAAAATGATTTCATTGTAACCAAATAACAATTGTCGAAAACCTTTTCTGCAATATTGTGTATACCCGACAACAATAACGGATCATCGCCGTCTACATATAAAAGAAGTGATTTTTCATCCAATGTAATGTTAGTTTCATTGTCAGTTATTGAAAAATTATCAGATGCATCATCAAACAGAAAATATTCTCCAAACTGACTTAGATTAAAATAATCAAGATTGATATACGGTGTCAATATAATTTTCTCGCCTGTGAGGTTGTTCATCGAAAGTTCTTTTGTTATTTCAATGTCAATAATACCAAAAGCGGCAAGAACATACATCATTCCTTTTAATAAAGGTTCAATATAATAAGAAAAATATGTGTCATCATTAATTGGTTCATTATAATAACTAATTCTAAAGTCATTTTTTAAGCGTGTATAATGATATAGAAAGTTTTTATTCACTAACGATATATTTATTTTCTCGCGGATTATTTTCGACATAAATGATTGGAATGAAACTCTTTTCATTCCACGGGTTGCTTTTAGAGCAAGTAATACATTAGTAAACCATTCACTATTGATCGTTGATGTATCCGGATAGTACATTAAAGTGATATGCGGAATGAATAATGCACAATAATCAATTTCTGTGGTGAAGGGGAAAAAAAGTGATTTGTACAGTTCCTTTATATCTTTGTTTTTATCTATAGCGTTTTTTTGTTTTAATAATGTGCTTAGGATCAATTCAGATCGTAATGTTGAGTTTTCATTACCGAAGGGCATTTCATCAAGTAATAGATATTTTTTGAAATCCTGTAATGATTGTTTTTTTATACCTTTATTATTTTTGAGAAACTGAACATGCCCCTGATCAATAAACTCTACTGCTGAAATAATCTTGTTGAGGATTTTTCCGTTATCCCTGAAAGATATTATATTTTCAGGTGCAACAGCAAGCATTTCATCAGTTATATTTTCAAGTTGATAGTGAGGCGGAACCGGTAATATTCTGGTTAATTCATCTGCAATGAAATCATTCATTCTCATACCGATAATTTCCTGATACGAATTATGCTCAAACATGATATTAAACTGGAGCAGTGAGGTAAAATTGTAAATGTCATTTATCATGATTTTATTTGTGTATCCGGATTGCAGCGCTGCAATCGCATGTATTCCGAATCTTTGAGAAACAGTTTTTTCGCTTTCAGTTTTCCGGGTATACAGTAAATGATGTATCAGTTTTTTTTCGTTGTCATTAAGGGTATTAAAATAGTGCGAAATTAAAACCGGTGAGTTAATGAAAAGTAATAAACACATTTCTAATTCATTTTTCTTTATTTTCCCCGGTGAGAAGTCACCTTTATAGTCAAACCACGTTTTGTCAAAAAATTGATAAAGTATCGTTTTGTATAGTTGTTGCAACATATTAAGAGTGAAAATTCTTTCAATGGTGAGTAGTGTTGAGAAAAAATGATAATCAAATGTAACAGACTTTTTGTTTTCTTCATTTTCAAGGAATTTAAATAGTAACCGTTCTTGTGATAGTGGCATAGGTTTTAGTTTTTGAAGACCTTTATCTGCAAAAAAATGTAAAACATCATTTTTTCCATTGTAATATGCAGTGTAATAGAAAGCTTTATAATAAGGAAAGTCTGATGTAATGTAATAAAAAAGTAGAATGGTATTTGCTAAACTGTAAAATGAATCGACATCACAATCTTTAATTATATGAGGAATCACAGACTCATTGCATTGTAAAAGTAATTTATACGTCAAATCTCTTATTGTATGAGATAGCAGATGGTCATCAGAGAAACTTAAAAGTGGTATAATTTTAGTATAAAAAGTCATGTCATGATATCTTATGTTTGAATGATCAATAAAATCTAATAGTAGAATTTTTTCAAAAAACATTGCGGGTGAATCAATTACAATAGTATCATTTTTGATAATATCGCTCAGTACATGATTATCTATTTTTTTTTCAGTCAGGTAAAAATTGCATAATTCACACTTTTTTGTTTTTCTATCTGATAAAAATGATTTTCTATGACATGCAGGACATTCTTTGATGCTATTCGAAACATCCCAGGAATCAGGATCGTTAAATATATCAATTAATTCTGATGATTTACTCATGAGTTGCTCCCGAGCAGGAATTCCAGGTCTTCTTCTTTAATCGTTTTTTCACCGGCCCCATCGGCACTAAGCAGTGAATTAATTAAATCATTTTTTGACCGTTGTAATTCAACTATTTTCTCTTCGATTGTTCCTTTTGTAATAAGTTTATAACTGAACACAGTGTTTTTCTGTCCCATTCGGTGAGCCCGGTCAATTGCCTGGTTTTCACTTGCACTATTCCACCAAGGGTCGTAAATAAAAACATAATCAGCAGCAGTGAGATTTAATCCTACACCACCGGTTTTTAATGTAGCAAGAAATACACTGCATTTTTCATCATTCTGAAATTTATCAACCAGTTCCTGCCTGTTTTTTGTCTGACCGGTTATTTTAATAAAATCGATATTTCTATTATTAAGCTCTTCTTCGATAATTTCAAGTATTCCAAGATAATTTGCGAAAATAAGTGCTTTATGCCCATTATCAATTATTTCTTCCAATTGTTCAAGTAGTGATTCTTTTTTAGTGGATGATATGATTGTATCTGTAACTAATTCAGGCATTGATGCAATTTGCCTTAGTTCATTTAATGCTTGAAAAATATAAAATTGCGATGATCGGATGCCGTTTATCTTGATGTTTTCCTTTATCATTTTATAGAGAAAATCGCGTCGTTTTTCATAGTATGCTCTATGTTCATCATTCATTTCTATGATAACTTCCTGTTCAATTTTCTCGGGTAGTTCAGTAAGGACATCTTTTTTTAATCGTCTAAGTATAAACGGGTATATTTTCTTTTTCAATTCATTGAGTATTTCACTGTTATTTTCCTTTTGGATTGGATTAAGGTATTTTTTCTGGAAATCACCTTCTGAACCAAACATTCCCGGATTAATGAATTTGAATAATGCATATAATTCACCAAGATGATTTTCAACAGGTGTTCCGCTTAAAGCAAATCGTTTTTCAGCTTTAAGTTTCATAACCGATTTTGAAAGTGCTGAAGTCAGATTTTTAATTTTTTGTGACTCATCAAGAATAATAATATGAAAATCTTTTGTATGAAAAATATCAATTGAACTACGAACCGTTTCATACGTTGTGATAACGATATTTGATTTCATTGCCTCATCGATGTTTTTTTGCGAGCCATAAAAAAATGAATAGCTTATTCCGGGGGCAAATTTATTAAGTTCATTTCTCCAGTTGAATAATAAACTTTTCGGCACAACCACTAATGATGGCATTTTTTGATCAGGATACACGGTTGATAATAAAGCAATACTCTGGAGCGTTTTTCCGAGTCCCATATCGTCTGCAAGACATCCGCCGAGTGAGTAGTCATAGAGGTATTTCATCCACTTGTAACCATCGGTCTGGTAATGTCTCATTTGTGCAGTAACAATGGGTTCACGAAATTCTCGAAGCGAAAGTTGATTAAACCCTTTGTAAAATTCTTTCGCTTCAAAAAACTGTGTATTTATTTGTTCTTCATCGAATAGATCGTCCATAAGTGGAATATCAAAAAAGGAAACCAGAGCATTTTCTTTATCTTTTTTAAAAATTCTTTGGAGTTTTTCAATATAAGAACGGTTAATTATTCCTTTTTTATTATCAGCCAGGGTAATGTATGTTTTTTTTCTGATTTCTTCTAACAGGTCAAATATATTAATAATTTGTCCGTCAATATCTGCAAGAACGGCACCTTCAAAATAATTGATTCCGCGGGAAAAGTTTGTTATCAGTTTTGGCTTTATTTTCCGGATTTCAAAAAACTCAAGTTTTTCTTCACCAAGAATATCATAGTTTTCAAGTAGTCCGCTTAATTCATTTTTTAGAAATTCATCAGCTAAAACCGGTGATATAATAAAGAGAGATTTTATTCTTTTGTACCCGTTTTTTATGCCCTTTGACATTTCGCATGAATGGAGCCTCTTTTCAATTATATCAAAATAGCCGGATGATTCACTCGTATCTACTTCAACAAGTTTAATCGTTTTAGTGTGGTGATTAATTGTAATAACCCGGTCTAAACCGTAATCATTGATAATAAAAGGATCAGCACCCGGAACGGAAAGTAATACCCGAAGGAAAAGGTTTTTCTGAATATCAATATTTTCAATATATAAAATACCATGTGCTGCCATTGAAATTTGGTCTTCAATACAATAGCCATTTGAAAAACTGATTGTAATAGAAGGAAATGCATTAAAAAAAATACTCAAAAATTGCTCAAATTTAGTTCTGTCAATAGTTTTAGCAAAATCTTTCAATAGGTTAGCACGATCACCAACAGATTTTACTTTGTAAATAACATTTTTCTCAAGGAGGTATTCATCATTTATGAATAGCGGGTGAGTAAGTTTTAAATCTTTTACTAATAAACTGCTTTTTAACGCACCTTCTTCATCACTTACATTTAAAATTATCTCAGAGGTTACGTTACTAAAAATAATATCTTTTCCAATGCTATTTATTAAATTAGTACATCCGATAAGTGAATGAACTATAAACGGGTGTTCATTTAAAAAAATTAAACCATCTGTGTTTGTCCATGAAACAGAATAAAACATTTGTTTTTCATATTCTGAAATAAGTTGCAAAACTTTTCGGATTTTACCTGTATACATATTGAAATCAGGGGTTTTGATTTTTGTTGTACGGTCGGAAGCCGTTGTATAAAGAACAACAAATTCATTTTCTATAACATGCAAAGTAAAAAAAAAATCATAATTTTTTGAAGATTTATTAGTATAATCGCGTTCATTTTTTAGTAAACTAAATATGTCTTTGTTCATTTTTTTCCGGATTTATAGGATTTTGTAGTGAAAATATAACAAATTTCTACAGAAAAAGAAATAGTTATTAATAAAGTACTTCAATAATCTCTTTTTTTTCCTATCCTAAAATGAGCATATCAGATGCCTCTTCAATTTTAGACGTATCATTACAGTTTTGAACAATATCCTCATCATACTCACTCAAGAAAAATTTAAGTTTCAATAGCCGAAAAAGTACTTTTTTCTCACCATTCCAATTTCTTTTGTTGCTCTTTATTGCAAGTATGCCATTCTAACAAGCTATATGTTACCAAAGCAAAGGGGTTTTGTAAAGTTAAAAGTAGTTCACCCTGATCTTTAAAGTCTGCGGGGATTAATGAATTTTTTTCTATTTTCTCATCTGCGTTTATCAAGCATAGCGGGTGTTCATCTGTGGTTAAATAGTCTTGAATTATACCACGCGGAGGTTAAGAGTTTTAACCACAGATAACGCGGATGAACGCAGATAGGATGTAAGAGGGTTTTACGCGGAGATCGCGGAGACGCAGAGGTGGATTTCGGTTTTTTTCAGTTGTTGATTTTTATAGTAGAAAAAATGAACAATTATTTGAAGTGAGAGAATAACAGATGTTATTCAAAAATTTTGTATTATTCTAAAATCTTCATTATCTGAAAATCCGCTTCTTCAGCGTTCTACCCCCTCTCCGCGACTCACAAAATCCGCATGAAACACTCCAGAAAAAGGCTGGAAACCTTAGTATCAGCGTTTATCTAACAATGTAGTTAGTAAATTTCTCTAACTACTCAAATTTATCAAAAAAATAATTTTTTTTGTACTTTTTTAATAAAATTATCTTATAATAATAAAAGTTACATTTTAAAAGGGTGGTATTTATGATTAAATTAAAATTATTATTGGCAACTTTATTATTTGCTACATCATTGCTTATTGCAGAGGATGATAATCGCGATAGGATTGTTGTATTAAATCTTAAACCTGTCAATGTCGCGGTGACAGTTGTAGAGGCAATTACGGAAAATCTGATAACTGATATTGTTAATCTTGACCGGTATTATGTTATTGAACGATCACAATTAAATATGATACTATCAGAATTATCACTTACAATGACCGATGAATTTGATGAGTCATCGGCGGTGGAAGTCGGTAAACTTGCAAGTGCTAAAATAGTTATACTTGGCAGTCTTTCAAATATAGGCGGGCGATTTGCTTTAAACATTCGAGGTATTGAAGTATCAACCGGTAAGATACTTTTTGCAAAGAATATTCAAAAAAGAACAGAAGCTGACCTTTTCGATGCCACTGCAGAGGCTGTTGCCGGTTTAGGTACCGGTGTTGTTGTACGGGCGGAAATTGCTTCAAAAAACACTCCAGAGGAGCCTGCTGAGTCAACGGCGACGGTGAAAACAACGTCTCAATTGCATGGACTTAATTTTGCCGGTATAGGACTTGCAGTAACCGGAGGCGTTTTTGCCTTAGGCGGAGCCGGTGTTCTGATTTATGATATTGTCGGATATATGCCACAGGTTGCCTTAGCAAGAAATAATGGAACAAGTTATGCTGATTATGAAACGAAGTTTAATACAAATATAGGTTTATTTGCCGGTGGTATAGCCGGGATTGGTTTAGGTGTAGTGCTGCTTGGCGTTTCAGTGCCATTGATTCTTCATAAAGAAAAAACACAGGTTAGTTTTGGTGTTAGTGGTGATTTTATAAAATCATTCGGTTTTAATGTCGCATTGAAATTCTAAGGAGGATGAGATGAAACAATATATAGCTTTTATTTTTATTATTGCATTATTTATATCAGGATGTGCTGATATTTTTCAGAAAGTTGATCAGAATGTATGGGAAGAAATAAATGATACCATTGACAGTGATGATATAATTGATAAAACCAAGCCGGCAATTTCCATCAAATATGCTACATTAGATGTTCTACATAAAGGAACGATTGATTTTGGTGATGTAACGGTTGATGTTAAAAAAGAAGTGTCTTTTTCTATTAATAATGACAGTGATAAACCATTAACTATTACTTCATGTACTGTAAATAATGGTATTTTTAGTGTTAGTACCATGATAAGTAATAAAATAATACCGGCAAAAACAAACTTTCTGGTAACGATTGGTTGTACCCCTCCTGCTACTGGTGTTTCAGCCGGGATATTAACAATTATAAGTGATGCCGGAAATGTACCGTCTTTTGAGATTAATCTAACCGGTAAGGGAGTTACGACTGATATAACTAAACCAACGATTTCTATAAAACAAGCTACGGTTGATGTTCCAAGCGGAGGAATGATTGAATTTGGTGATACTGATGTTGGTGCAACAAAAAATATTGGATTAACCATTGTAAATACCAGTACTAAGGTTTTAACTATTGCAAGTGTTTCTACAAGTGTTAATTTATTTACTATTGTCGGCTTAGCTGGTGGAGCAACAATTCAACCAAATAGCATTTATAATTTCAGTCTTGAATATAAACCGATTGATGCCGGTACTAATTCTGCTGCATTTACGATAACAAGTGATGCTGATACACCTTCATTATCGTTTAATTTAACCGGCACAGGTGTAATACCTGTTACCAAATTGCAGGTTTTGGTAGATGGTTCAGTGAAGCTCGATAATGATGTCGTCGATTTTGGTACTGTGGTAATGTCAGCTTTTAAAGATGTTACTATTGATTTTAAAAATTCAGATGTCAGTTCTTTAATTACGATTAATAGCTTTACAGATATCAGTGCAAACGGGTTTACGTTTACTCCATTACTCCCATGGGGTATATCTGGCGGAAGTAGTAAAATGATAACATTTACATTTACTGCCGGTCCGGATCCAATGCCACCACCTGTTGATGTTGCTGTAACATTTTCTTATACAGAAGGAAGTATAAGTAGAACATTTACGCTTAATTTTATTGTGAATAAGGCTACATTACCTCAACCTCTTGCATACTATGCCTTTGAAGATACCTTTAATGACAGCACGGTAAATGCAAAGCATTTAACAAATATGGGTGCTGTTAGTTTTGATATCTGGGGGAAAAAAGGAAAAACTGCTAAGTTTGCCGGAGGTGCTAATGACTATCTTGAGAATCTTGATTTGATGCCTGCCGGTACTTATAGTGATATAACAGTTACAATGTGGGTTAATACAACTTCAACAGCTACCCAGAGAATATTTAATATAAAAGGGAATTATTCGACATCTTATTCAGTGCAAAGAAGATTATCAATAATCAGTAGTAATGCAATTGAAGGGTATATTTCAAACGCCTATAATCCGACACCTGCAAATGTTATAACAACTAATGCATGGCATCATCTTGCTGCAGTTTGGAAAACATCTGACGGGATAAATTATATCAATGAGATTTATGTGAATGGAGAACTTAAAGCTACGAAAACAACGACAACAGAACCAAATTCAAATGGAAATATGAGATTGGGCTGGGATTATTTTGGAGGAAGTATGTATTATTACATTGGGAAGCTTGACGAAGTCAGAATTTACAACAGTGCTTTAACCCTGGAACAAATTAATGCTGATAAAGCATTAAGTCCTTGATTAGAAAAAAATTAAAACATACACAAAAGAGCAGGCGAAAACGCCTGCTCTTTTGTTTTTCTGACATTCAAAAAAACAAATCTACTTAGCAATAAACAATTGTATGAATGGTCTTTACTAATAATTGTTATTAATGTAATAATTATTTAAATTTAATGATGAAAAAAACACATTCCTGCATTTAATATTATGTGACTATAAGTCGCATAAACTATTTTATACAGGAGTTTTTATGTCAGAATTAATGAATTTTGAAACTATTACAATGGAAAAGGAATTTATGGAAGCTAAAAATAATGAAATTGCAGAAAAAATGAAAGCATTGGAAAGTTCAATAATGGCTATCGAGAAAGAATTTGGAAAAGGCTCTATTATGCGGCTCGGGGCAAAAAATATCGTCGCTATTGATACAATTCCCAGTGGTTCTTTATTACTCGACGCTGCAATGGGCATCGGTGGTTATCCGCGAGGACGAATTATTGAAATATATGGTCCTGAGTCATCGGGTAAAACAACATTGACACTTCATGCAATCGCAGAAGCTCAAAAGAAAAACGGGATTGCAGCTTTTATCGATGCGGAACATGCATTGGACCCTGCGTATGCAAAAGCATTGGGTGTTAATATAAATGATTTGTGGATCTCACAACCTGATACCGGTGAACAGGCATTGGAAATTCTTGAGAACCTTGTGCGAAGCGGTGCAGTTGATATTGTTGTCGTCGATTCAGTTGCTGCATTAACGCCGAAGGCAGAAATTGAGGGTGATATGGGTGACTCCCACATGGGGCTTCAAGCAAGACTTATGAGTCAGGCATTACGAAAATTAACCGCAATCGTTTCAAAATCAAAATGCAGTGTTATTTTCATCAACCAGTTACGAATGAAAATTGGTGTTATGTTCGGTTCACCGGAAACGACAACCGGGGGTAATGCATTAAAATTCTATGCATCCATGAGAGTTGATGTAAGAAAAATTGAAACTATTACAACGGGAACTGAAGCAACGGGTAATAAAATAAGAGTTAAAATTGTAAAAAATAAATTAGCACCTCCTTTTAGAGAAGCTGAGATTGAGTTAACATACGGTAAGGGCATGTCAAAAGAAGGTTCTCTCGTTGATGCCGGTGTTAAATATGGTCTTATAGCAAAAGCCGGTTCATGGTATAATTATGGTGAAAAGAAAATCGGACAGGGTAGAGAAAATGCTAAAGATTTTCTTCTTCAAAATCCTGATATTGCAATGCTTATTGAAACAAAGATCAGAGCTGCATTATTACCGGTTGACGATAAGGTTGAAGTAACAGAGACACCTAAGAAAAAGAAAGCTGATAATCCTGATCAGAAAGAGCTTGAAATCTAAGTGGAAAATATAGCTTATTTTTCACTCGGTTCAAATATTGAGCCGTCTTTACAGTATTTGAAAGACGGCTTACATGAGTTAAGTAAAAAGTTTACCTGTCAATCGATAAGTTCTGTTTACAAAACACAACCGGTCGGTGATACAGATCAGCCTTTTTTTCTTAATATCTGTGCAAAATATACAACTTCAATGAACGACCCCTTTGAAGTTTTAGCAATTATAAATGAAATCGAAACGAAATTGGGGCGTATACGCAATCCTTTACGAACGAAAGGGCCGAGAGTAATTGATATTGATATATTATTGTTTAATACAATGGATATAAAAACAGACAGATTGATAATTCCGCATTCCTCTATGTTTGAAAGAAATTTTGTGTTGATTCCTTTATTGGATATTCTGGACGAAGAGAAAAAAAATGATTATAAAATACTTGAATGTATTGCGCGAAATCCGCAATTAATAGTGGAAAAACTGGAGAAAATTCGTTTTGATAGATAACAATGCGTTTGAAGATTACAAAAAAGATGAATCATTATTCAATAGAGACAAATCAAGTTATTTGGTTAAACTGAAAGAATTTGAAGGCCCGCTTGATTTACTTCTGTACCTTATAAAAAATGCTGAAGTAAGTATTTATGATATTTGTATTTCTGAAATAACCAAACAGTATTTATCATATATGTCATTATTAATATCACTTGATCTTGAAAATGTGTCAGATTTTATTGAAATGGCGGCGTCACTTATTTATATTAAATCAAAGACGTTGTTGCCTGTTGAGTCTGAGTATGATGAAGATGATGATCAAACCCCGCGTGATGATCTTATTGCGAAATTGCTTGAATATCAAAAGTATAAATTAGCCTCGGGTGTATTAGAAGAGATGTCTGATGAATCAAATTATATTGTAAGAAAAAATACAGAACCTATGTTATTTGATATGGATGATGAAGAGGATGAAAACTGGCAACCGCTGTCAATTATTGAGTTAGTTTCCGCATTTGCTGAAGTGTTAAATAAAAAAAGTAAAAAACCTGTTGAACTTGAAATTGAAAAAATGGATTTTACCGTAGAGGATAAGATAATTCTATTACAGTCAATGTTAAAAGAAAAAGAAAGTTTTAATTATTTTGATGTAATTCATGAGGAAATGTCTAAAACAGAACTTGTTTGTACCTTTTTAGCGATATTAGAACTTGTAAAACTTGGTTTTATGGTTATCAGGCAACATAAAATATTCGGAGACATTCATATCGTAAGAAAAATGATGCCTTTGGATGATAGTGCAGTAATTAAAACAGATTTTGATGATACGTTTGAAGATGAAGAGGTGATAACTTGAGCGATTTAGGAGATACTATGGGGTTGGATCGATATTCTGCAATAATAGAAGCTGTTTTGTTTTATGAAAGCGAAGTGGTTTCATTAGAAAAGTTAATTTCAATAACCGGCCTTGGAAAAGATAAAATTTATGAAATAATTGAAGAGTTAAAAAATAAATTCAGTGATGATCTTCATGGAGTAACAATTTTAGAAGTTGCAGGCGGTTTTTGCATGCAGATCAAGAAAGAATTACTCAATGATTTTAAACAGATATATTCTATAAAGGAAAAAGGTCGTCTGACCAGATCAGCGATGACTGTTTTATCGATTATTGCATACAAGCAACCGGTAACAAAGCATGAAATAGAAGATATTCGGGGAGTTTCAGCTGATAATCAGGTTAGATTATTACTTGAAAAAAACCTTATTGAAATAGTCGGACGAAAAGAAGTTCTTGGTAAACCATTATTGTATGGAACAACTCAGGAATTTTTGAAATTTTTCAATTTAAAAAATATAGAAGATTTACCAACAATTCATGAATTAAAAAGTGATGAATTCAGGCCGGATGATGAATAATACCGGCGAAATGAGATTACAAAAATTTTTATCTTCTTGTGGTGTTGCATCGAGACGGGGGGCGGAAGACCTTATTGTTTCAGGCAGAATCAAGGTAAATGGCGTTGTTGTTGATACGCTCGGGGCTAAAGTTACCGGAAATGAGATAATCGAGTTTGATGGTAAACGTCTTTCTGTGTATGCTAAAAAATATATCGTCATTAATAAACCTGAAGGTTATTTATGCACGAGAAAAGACACTCATGGTCGAAAAGATGTTTTTGAGCTTCTCGGTGACATGGATGATCCTTCAATTTTTCATGTCGGACGACTTGATATGGATTCGTGCGGTTTGCTGATACTAACCAATGACGGTGATTTTGCCAATACATTAATTCATCCCTCAACATCAATTAATAAAGGGTATCTCGTTGAATGTGATATCCCGGTTTCGATACGGTTAACAAATGCTTTTGCATCAGGTTTGGAAGTCGGAGATGTTCATTATAAAGCATTACGATGTGAGTTGATGGAAGATGAGAGTTTTGTTCTCGTTGAATTGAAAGAGGGTAAAAAAAGAGAAATACGGGAAGTGTTTAAAAGTTTTTCATATAGAATATTAAAACTCGAAAGAATTTTCATCGGTGGAATGGAGTTGAAATCATTACATCTTAAATCAGGTGAATTCAAATTATTTAGTAAAGAAGAAATTACAAAACTTATTTATAACGGGGGTCAAAATGGTTGTAGCAGTTGATGGTCCGGCTGGTGCGGGAAAGAGTTCTATTGCAAAAATTGTAGCTTCAAAACTTGATTTGGAATATATTGATTCAGGTGCTATTTATCGTTCTTTAACAAAAAAAATACTTGACAGTGGTTTAAAAATAGATGATTATACCGCAATAGAAACTATACTAACTACAACAGAGTTGAATATAGTTAATAAAAAAGTTTTTGTAAACGGTTTAGATTATTCTCTGTTTATCAGAGAAAAAGATGTAACGGACGCTGTTCCTGTTGTGTCTGCTAATCCCCCTGTCAGATCTTTTGTAAATGGTTTTTTAAACAAGTTTTTTGGTGATAAACCTGTTATTATGGATGGCAGGGATATTGGAACGGAAGTTTTTCCAAATGCTGATTACAAGTTTTATCTTGATGCTTCTGTTGAAGAGCGTGCAAGAAGAAGATGTGATGAACTTGGTACTAAATGTCAGTCATTTGAAGAGATAAAGTCATCTATTTCAAAAAGGGATTATAACGATATGAATCGTCAAATCGGTCCTTTAAAGAAAGCTGATGATGCTATCTATATTGATACGACACAATTATCTATCGATGAGGTAGTTAATAAAATTATAGAATGTATTAAATAATATTTGGAGTTTTGTATGGTAACCGACAATTTGCAAAGTCAGAATGATGAAATTGATTTTAAGAAAAGTTTAGAAGAAACTTTTAGAAATTATGAAGAGAACACAATCATTAGTGCTACTGTTGATTCAATCAATGATGAAATTGTGTATCTTGACTTCGGTGGAAAATCTGAAGCAAAAATACCTGTCGGTGAATTCATTGCAAGACCGAAAGTAGGTGATGTGGTTGAAGTTTATTTAGTGTATCAGGAAGGTTATGATGGTGATCCCGTTGTTTCACTTTCAAAAGCTAAACAGCTTAAAGAAAAGGATGAGCTTTATTCTCTTATTAAAAACGAAACAGTGTTGGAAGGCGATGTTGTTGAGGTAAGAAAATATGGTGTTATGATTAAGTATGGTTCATTACACGGGTTTGTTCCTCTGGCATTATGGGATGTTAAGAGAACTGAAGATTCTTCAGGAATCAAAGAAAAGAAAATCAGTTTTGTTATAGATAGAATTGCTATACCCAGAGATACCGGTGGAAAGAAACAATTAGGTATTAAAGAAGATTTTGTTGCAAATAGAAAGAAAGCTCTTTTATCCGGTAACAAACAAAAAAAGAGTGACTTTTTTGAAACTGCGAAAGAAGGTGATGTTGTTAAAGGAACTGTTAAAAATATCACGGATTTTGGAGCGTTTATTGATATTGGCGGAGTTGAAGGTCTTTTGCATATAAAAGAAATTTCATGGAATAAAGTTGATGCTGTTTCCGATGTTCTTAAAGTCGGAGATGTTGTTGATGTAAAAATCATATCAATTAAAAAAGATAAACAACAAATCGGTTTAGGTATGAAGTATTTAACTGAACAGCCATGGGATAAATTTATTAAAGAATATAAAGTTGACAGTGTTGTAAAGGGTACGGTGACTTCATTAATGCCTTATGGTGCTTTTGTAAAAATTATCGATGGTGTTGAGGCTCTTCTTCATATTTCTGATATGTCATGGATTAAGAATGTTAAACATCCTAAAGAACTTTTAACAAAGGGACAGTCTGTTGAAGTGAAAATCCAGTCTATAGATGAAGAACATAAAAAAATAAATGTAAGTTTAAAACATTTACTTGAAAATCCATGGGATATTGCAGAAACAAAATACCAGGTTGGAACTAAGGTAAGCGGAAGAATAAAATCAGTAACATCTTTCGGTGCGTTTGTTGAGTTGGAAGAAGGTGTTGATGCATTATTGTATAAAGATGAAATTTCATGGACTGAAGTTGTGGATCCTGTTAAGTTTTTTAAAGAAGGTGAAACAATTGAAGCTGAAGTTTTGCAGTGTGATGTGAAAAACAATAAGATTAAATTAGGTGTCAGACAATTAAGTGATGACCCATGGAAAAATATTCCTACTAAATTAAAACAGGATGATGTTGTTGAATGTGAAATAGTTGAAGTTAGTACTGAAAAAGGACTTGTTGTAAAATTTGTTAACAATTTAAATATAGTTATCGGTTTTCAACAAATTGCTGCCGGTAGAATTGACGAAATTAAACAGTCATTAGCTTCAGATTATAAAGTAGGAAATAAAGTTAATGCTACTATCAGGAATTTAGATCTTAAAAAAAGAGTTATCGAGTTGTCAATACGTGATTATGAAAAGGCTGTAGAAAGAAAAAGTGTAAAAGATTACCTGGTTACTGAAAAAGATCATGGTAAGTTTACTCTAGCTGATCATATGAAGAGTAAGAATGATTGATTTTGTTGGTAATTGTGAATCAATTACTACATTAAAAGAAGTTGTCAGGAAGATCTCTGTGACTGATGTTACTATTTTAGTGACAGGAGAAAATGGTACAGGTAAAGATCTTCTTGTTCAATTGATACGGGATAGTAGTAAGAGAAATACAAAGCCATTTGTTGTAGTGAATTGTGGTGCAATACCATATAGTTTAGCAGAGAATGAGTTTTTTGGACATGTTAAAGGTGCATATACTGATGCCGGTAGTGATTATAAAGGAAAGATTGGTCAAGCTGATGGCGGGATATTGTATCTGGATGAAGTTGCTGATCTTGATTTGAATTTGCAGTCAAAATTATTACGTTTTTTGCAGTTCAGGGTGTATCAGCAGGTTGGGTCAAATAAAGAAGTTAGTGCTGATGTGAGGGTTATTGCATCAACATCAAAAGATTTAAAATCTTTGGTTTCAACGGGGCGTTTTAGAGAAGATTTGTATTACAGGTTAAATGTAGTTCCGTTATTTTTGCCACCATTACGTGATAGATCTGGTGATATTGATGATCTTGCTTATTATTTTTTAGATAAGTATTGCAAAAAATATGTAAAGAAAATAACTTTTGCAAAATCGTTTCTTTTTTCTTTGCAAAATTATACGTTCCCCGGTAATGTAAGAGAGCTCGAGAACATTATAGAAAAAGAAATTGTATTGTCAGATGATGGTGTTTTAATAGATATTAAACATAGTGATCGAATTGTTACAAAAACATTTCTGACATTAAAAGAGGCTATAGATGATTTTAAAAGATCATATATTATTAAGTCTCTTGATTTAAATGGATGGAATCAAACTAAAACTGCTAAAACGCTCGATATACAGAGAACATATTTAGCACGTTTAATTAAAGAGTACGAAATTAGTAAATTATAGTAGATAGGAGTAGTTATGGCCACAGTTATTGATGCTGAATCAAAGAAAAAATCACTTGATATTAAATCTTTTATATTTTGGTTAATTATTATTGTTGCAATTGTTTTGCCGGTTGTTTTTTTTGTTTCAAAGAAACAGTCTGATAAACAACAGTTTGCATCTTCTGAAATGTTTGAGTTGGTTTATGATGAATTAAAAGAGTTTGATGGATTAAATATTACATCAAAAGGTAATGAGGTTGATGCTATCCTTGTTAAGTTAGATGAGGTGATTAATGCATATCCGAAAACAATTTCTGCAAAACGAGCAGAGTTTTACAAAGGATATGTTTGTTATTTTGCCGGAAAAAATGAGCAGGCTGAAACTATTTTTAAGAATTTTGTTGCAAAAAATAAGAAGTTATTTTTAACTCCTAAAGCATATTATTTTCTTTCATTTGTTTATTCTGACCTTGATAAAAATGATGAATCAATTAACTCTCTTGAGTATATAGTTAATGAAATTAAAGATTCTTATTATGCGCCTTTAGCGTATTTTAGACTTGGTCAATTATTTGATTTGAGTAATGATAAAGATAATGCTTTAAAAAACTATACTATTCTGGTTGAAAAATATCCGAATTCATCACAGGTTAATTTGGCAAAAGAAAGAATATCATTATTAAAAAATGATATTCAAATATTTAATTAATAAATAATTATTAATTTTATTTTACTATAGGACAGTTAGAGTGTTTTGAGTGAAAACTTTTACACAAAAACTGTCTTTTTTTAATGAGTATATTATGAAATCTCAAGCAAAAAGAAATATTTTCATATTTTATAAACTGATTCTTCTTTTTATGATTTTTTTTGTATATATTTATTTAAAGAATAATTCAATACTGCACATTAATAAAACATCGTATCTGTTTTTTTCCATTCCTTTTAAGTTTTTTTCTCCATTCATTACTTATCCAGAGATTTTGTTTAATGTGAAAGAAAAATATTTTGAAACACTTGATTATAGAGTAATTGATCTGACTAATGATCTTTTATTGCAAGATAATAATTTGAATCATTTGAAAATAAAAACTGCTTCATTACCGTTAGTTGATTCCATAGGGGGTATTGGTGATCATGGTAACGCTTTGTTTTTTTCTAATATATCCGATATTGATACGTTAAGCGGGTATCCTTTGCTTGGTAGGTATGAATTCTCTGAAACAATGAATTATAAAGATGTCTCTTCCGGTTTGTATGCTGATAAAATCTATTTAAAAAATGTCATTTTTTCTATTAATAACAATACATTTACTTTAAAAAGTGATAATGTTTTGTTGTTTGATCAAACGGAAGTTCAATTTACAAAAAGATCCGGGTTAGAAAATAATTCTATTGAATTAGTAAAATCGAGAATTGATAAATTAAATGATGATTTTTTATTGGAATTAAATAAAGTTTTGTTAAGAGTTGAAAAAAA
Source organism: Spirochaetes bacterium GWE1_32_154 (assembly GCA_001829315.1). Taxonomy (GTDB): domain Bacteria; phylum Spirochaetota; class GWE2-31-10; order GWE2-31-10; family GWE2-31-10; genus GWE2-31-10. The sequence continues at coordinate 80,163 of MIAY01000008.1, forward strand.
TAATGCTATTATTGCTAAAATAATTATTCATTCACTAAGATTTTCAAATTTACCTGTTGATTTAAAAAAACAAATAGAATTTATTTTTTCGATAAAAGAAAATCTGTTAATTCTCGATACTTTTTTATTTGATTTGATTGAAATAATAAAAAGTCAAAATAATAATGGTGTATATAACAAGGTATTGGATTTCTTAATAGATTCTGAATCGAAGTTGTTAAGGCTTGATAGAGATTGTCTCATTAATTTTGATGGTTTGGAAAATACCGGTTATTCTGCGTATGATTTGCTTTATGAAAATAAAAAAGTATATTTAGATACCGTTTTAATTTGTAGGGAATATATTCTGCCGTCAGATCTATATTACATTGTAACAAAGTATGATACTTATACTTATAAAAATGATATTCTGGTATATATTAATCATTTCAAAATGTTTAATTGGCTAAAAATAACGGATTCTGATAAATATGTAAAGTTGTATTTATTTATTTATTCTGTACTAAATAATAATAATATAGTTGATTATACTCAAGGTTATATAGATTTCTTTATGATGCTTTTTTTGATTATATTTTTATTATGTATGAAAATATATATCATTAAAAAAAAGTATTCTCGTATGTTGTTGATATTTTTGTTCTATATTATTGTTGTTTTTATTGTCTTTTGTGTATTTTCTATTTTGGTTGATGTTATTTTTTCTTTATTTATTATGTTTTTTATATTCAATATTTATTGAAGCTTTTGAAAAATAATGGGTACATTATTTTTTCGACCGCATATGCGATATAATCGCATTAGAGGAAGCTTCATGAAAGAATTTGAGATAATAAGAGAGTTTTTGCATGAGGCTCTATTGATATTTTGCTAATAAAAGTGTATTATTTATATATGAATATATTAAAACAATTTTTTTATTGTATGTTAATGGTGTTTTTTATTTCCTGTGGTATAGAAGATACTATTTATTTTAAAGAGCCGTCAAATATTTCTGTTGATTATGATATTAATAATAAAAATCCTGTAATTAGTTTTTATGGTTATAATCAGGAGAAACCTGATGGTCAGTATTTATTTGTCGGTTATGATTTGTTTTATTATTTTACAACACCGGAAACATCCAAAAAAGCAGCTGTTTTTAATTCGATTCCTTATTTAAATAGCCAGGATCCGGTTACAAGCAGAAATAAAAATCTTATAACTGTTCAATCCATAAAAGGTTCCAGGCCAATTTATCAATTATTTCCAACTGCAGATGCGACTAACGATTCTGTAAGTGAAGCTGCTAATCCTTTATTGTCGATTTATAAATATGTTACAATACCGGTAACTGAATCTATAATTGAAAATATTTTAACTGAAGCTAATACAAATAATGTAAAGATTTATTTTCATGATGATTCTAACAATGATAAAGCTTTTTCTAATCCTTATGTAGAGGATAGTAAAGGGGATGATTATATTTTTATTGATAGGATATATCCAAATAGTATCGATTATCCTGAGGGGTATGATGCTGATTTTAAAGGTTTTTTAGATCCTACATTTTACAAGAAGTTGTTACAGACAGGGGGAGGGGTTTCACCAATTTCTGATGATGGTGAGATTTATACATTTCGTTGCTACTTTTATTTAGTTGCAAAGGGGTTTGATATTTTGTCAAGAACTTCATTAAATACTTTTACTAATTCAATTAATTCGTCTACTTTCACAGTTGATTTTATTGTTGATATGAAAGGGAATTTAAATTAAAGCATTATCGGCAGGAAAATACACATTATTTAATTTTTTTTTAAAAATATTACCATTTCAAATTGACAGAAATTCACAAATAAATTAGAATTCAAATTGATTTTAGTAATTCATATTTGAATTCTAAATTCAAAATAATTTTTTTTCGTATTATTTGGGGGGGGGATGTTAATAAATTTATTAATAATGTTTATCATGTCTTTAGTTGTTTCGATGGTCTTCAGACATTTTGATAGTAAAAATAAGAGTTTTGAAAAATTAGCGACCCTTTATAAAAAAATAAAATCAGATTTTATACAATTCACCGATGAGAAATATTCATATTTGAGAGATTTTGATGATGGCATAGAAGTTGCCATACAAAAAGGTGACAGTATGATGAATGAATTTAAACGGACACTTTCATTCATTGAAGAAAATAAAAATACAATAATAGAAAGTAATGATCGATTAGAAACGTATTTATATAAAATTGATTCAATTGGAAATACTATTGAAAAAGTATCCGCTCAAGTAATGGAAATTGAAAAAAATGAAGAATTTTTAAAAGGTGTTGATGGTAAACTTAAGGGTTTTAGAGAGGCATTATCTTTAGTAGATAGAGATTTAAATAGAATTGAAGATAATTTTAAAAAAGAAAATAGTATTTCATTAAAAAATGTAACTCAGAAAGTAATGAAAGAAATAGAGTCGGAAGCTGATAAAATCAGAAAAGAATCTGACTCACTTAATAATAATATAGTAGATAGATATAATTCATTATTTGATATTATAGAAAAAAAAGAAAAAGAATTTATTGATAAATTAAACAATTTAAACATCCAATACGAAAAAGTCGAAGGTTCTGTTCAAGAGTCAATTAATAGTTTAGATTACAGATTAGATTCTACATTAGAAGAAGTTGATCGAAAAAATGAACAAAAAATCATTAAATATACAAACTCATTTAATACTTTAGAATCAAAGCTTATTAATTCAATTCAAGTAGAAAAAAACAATGGCATTTCAGAAATAAAAACAGTTTTAGATACGTTAAAGAGTGAAGTTATTGGTGACATTAATGATACGAAAACAGATTTAACGCGTGAAATTTCTTTATTATTCAGTAATAATGTGACTGATTCTGAAAATATGTTTTCTAAATTAAAAATTATTGAACAACGGTTAAATGAGCAGTTTATTATGGCTGAAACTAAAGCAAATGGTGTTGAAAAAATTGTTGTTGATTTTGAATCAGATTTGAATAGTATAATAACTGACAGAATTAAAGAATTTTCATCACAGGTTAATGTAATATCATCAGGAATTGATTCAATGGAGGGGGAGATATTTTCTTCTATCAAAACAAAATTATCAAATTATTCAAATAGAATTGATGATGAGATAGTAAATATTAATACAATTATAGATAAGAAGATTGAAGCATCACTCATGGATACTGTAGCTATTGAAACAAAAATATTTGATTTAAAAAATAGTATATCCGGATTACACGATGATTTTAAATTGAAATCAAACGAAGTTAATAGTTTGTCAGAAAAATTACGTGAAGATTCTATAAATAAGATTAATATTGTTAATACAAATATTGAAGGTGAACTTAATAAACTCAATAATCATTATGAAAATGAAAAGAGTGAGTTATTAGATAGAATATCTCAGGCGTATAAACTGACAAATAATGAATCTGAAAAGAAACTTTCTGATATTAAATCGAAAATCGATGGTATTTATGCAGGGTTTAGTTCAAAATTATTAAATATTGAAACAGATTTATCAGATAAAACCAAACTTATAGAGTCAAAATTTGATGAAAAAATTAATGGTTTAGAAATTATATTAAAAGATAAGGAAACCTTTGTAAATTCAATAATTAAAAGTAAATTAGATGACTTATTTGTAGATGCTCAGAATTCAAATGATGTTTATAAACAAACTTTATTAGCTAATAGAAATGAAATTGATGCAATGTATGAACAGTTTAAATCAGTTGTTGAAGAAGTGCAGGTTAAAATTAATACTGAGATTAATGTTGTAGAAAAAAACAGTGCAAAAGTATTGAATAGTTATAATGATACAATAAATGATCTGGAAGAAAATTTCAGATTAATGAATGATAGAATAATTAAAGAAAATACGTTGAAAATGTGTTCACTTGAAGATCAATATACAGAAATTACAAATAAAGTTTCACAATATGATATAACAATAAATGATGAGTTACTCAAAAAAGGTACTTTTATTGAGGAACGAATAGCCGGACTTGTTGAAGCAATGAAAAATGCAGAAGATAGTTTGCACAATAAGATTATTGAAAGAAACGAATTGTTATCAAATGAAACAGAGTCGATTATAAATAGTTATAAATCAGACTTATCAGAAGTGAAAGATAATATGGTAAGAGTAAGTTCATTATATGAAAATAAATTAAATGATAAGTATAACGAAGTTGATAAAGAATTTATTGAAAAAATGAAAGATGTTAACGAGCTGGTTGAAAGAATAAATGAAATTTCAAGAAAATATTCCGGTAAATTAGATGATTTTGATTTTAAATGTTCGAATATTGAGTCTGATATTTCAAATAGACTAACAACTATTGAATATGATTATACTGAAAGAAGTGAGAGCTTAATTGGTAATTCAAAAAATATGGCGTTAGATTTAGAAAGAAAGTATAGCTTACTTAATGAAAAAATAGATGAAATAAATAAAGGGTTTGCGACTGATATTGATTGTAGAATTTTACAGGCTAAAACAGAAATAGATTCAATTGTGAATAATGGTGGAGCTAAATTAAGTAATCAGATCGATACTGTCGGCGAAGATATTTCAAATAGATTTGATTCATTTAAATCCGATCTAAAAATGATAAAATCATCGTATGATCAATTGGAAAATGACTTTAATTCAAGGTTTGATGCTTTTACTCAGGAAAAGGATGATAATATCAATGCAAAAATAAATCAGTTTATTGATATACATAATGAAAATTTATCATCAATTAAAAACAATCTCAGCATAGTTCAGGAAGATTTTCAGAATAAAATGGTTGAATTAGAGTCATATTATCGGGATAAAGTTGGATCGGTTGTTGATGAGAAAGTTAAATTTATTATTAGTGCCGAAGAGAGACTTAATCGAATTGACAATGCATTATCTGATAATGAGATGAGATTTGAAAGTGATATTGACAATAAGTTAGAGTCTGCGAGAAAGTTAATTGATAGTTTTTTTGACAGTTCACATTCTAATTTTGTTAATAAATATAAAGACCTTGAGAATGAAACTGTTAAATCTATTGATCAGTATAAAAATGAATTAACAAGAATTAAACAAAATATAAAAGTGATTGATGATAAATTCGGGGCTAAGTTTGTTAAGAAATTAGAACAGGCTGATGATTCTTTAAATAAGAAATTAACTGAAATTACTTCAGAATATTCTGTATTACTGGACGTTTTAAATACAAAAATTGCTAAGTATGACAGCGAATATGTACAGAAATTAGAATCGATTGAATTGGATTTTACAGATAAAAATACTCAGATAATTGAAAAAAATAAAGTTGAATTATCAGAGTATACAGGAAGAATTGAATCTTTAATGAGTGAAATAGAAGGTGTTAAAAATTACCTGAATGAGGATTTTAATACCATAATAGCAAATGGAAAAGAAGATATTAAACAGTTCTTTAATTCAGAAAAACAGATAACCATAGATAATTATAAAGAAGTAGAGGATTCAATTAAAGATCTTGTGAACTCATATAAAAATCAGATTTTGAAAATAAAAGAAGGCATTAAAACTATTGATGAAAAACTCAGTATTAAAATTGCTGACAAATTAAGTGAGGCAGATACTACTCTTCAACAAAAATATATTCAAATAAATGAAAAATATAATGAAAATATCATTGTATTAAATGCCCGATTAGAAAAGATCGAAGAGTCATATATTGAAAAAATAGATAGTCTTGAAGAAAAATATTCGTCAAAGGGTGAGAAATTTATTATAGACGGATATGCTAAATTTACTGAATTACAGGAAAATATTAATACTATCACTATTGATTTAAATAACTTAAAATCCGATCTTGATGCTGATTTATCAGTGAAATTATCAGATGGAAAATCGGTCCTCGATAGTTTATTTTCTGATAGTAAAGATCAGCTTGAAGAATATCATACAATATTAAAAGATAAAATTGTTTCTGATCTTGATTCACAGTATCAGGATGTTGCAAAAGTTAAGCATGAAATAAAAGAATTAGATGAAAAAGTTAATGTGGGATTAATTCATAAAATTACTCAAATTGAAGATAAAATCGGTAATAAATTTATTGAATTAACTGCAAAATATAACGAACAAATATCGGGAGTTAAGGAACGATTGTCAGGATTTGAGACAGGTTTTAATACAAAATTGGATTTGATTGCCGATGATTTTTCTGAAAAAAATGAAATGGTATTACGGGAGAATTTTGAAAAAATTTCAGATTATACATTTAGATTTAAAGAACTTGAGTCTTCAATAAATGATCTTAAACAAAGAATTGAAAATGAAATATCAGAAAAAATCGATTCAACACTTACAAATTCATTTGAGATTATCAATACAAAAGGTAATGAAATCTCAAAACAATATGAAAAAGCTTCAAATGAATATACTAATAAATTATCAGAACTTGAAGCACATGTATTTACTAAAATAGAAAAAGCAGATATTTTGTATAATAATGGCTTGGAAGATATCAAGGTTAATTTTCTTTCATTAAAGAATTCTTTATCGGCTGATTTTGAATCATTTACGAAGTCAATTACAGATTCACATGATGTAATTATTAAAAACAATGATGCTGAAATAACAGATATTTCAGCAAAGTATGTACAATTGCAAGAGTCAATTTCTGAGATGGAATTACAGATTAATACTCAGAAAGAACAAGTTATTAAAAACGGTCATGATATTACTAGTGATTTTAAAAAAATGTTTGAATTATTCTTCGAAGACGCAAATAAAGAAAAAGCAAATTTATTTAAAGAGAATGAAAAAGAATTATATAATTTGTCATTACGTTTTCAAACCCTCGATAATGATATAATTGAATATAAAAACAGAATTGATAATTCTATAACTGAAAAATTAGTTGAAAGTTTACAAAATGTTAATACAATTGTTGATACAAGAGTCTCTGCAATTGAAAAATCGTACGATACATTATCAAATGATTTAGATTCAAGAAGCAGTAATTATATTTCAACACTTAGGGATTTAGAAAATAAAATAAATTCTTTTGATACAATATTTATTGATAAACTTAATGCAAAATTAGGTAATACTGATAGTTACATTACTGAAAGGATTGGTGAGTTAAGTTCAAGTGTAAAAAAATTAGAGGATGAATATCAACAACGATTTGTAGGTATTGATACAGATTTCAATAATTTGAAAGATACTTTATCAGAACAAACTATTGAACATATTGCAATATTAAAATCTAAATATGATCACATCGGTTTAGAAATCGGATCACTTGAAGAAAAGATTAACGATGAAATTTCCAATAAAATAATTGATGGTGTAAATCAGCTTGAATTCATCATGAATGAAAAAATAGCTACATTAAAAGATAATGAAAAGGAAGTTTCACTGGAAATAATTGCTAAAATCAGAAAACAATCCGAGATTATTGATTCTATGTATGATAAAACTACTAACCTTGAAACTGAATATCGATTAGCAATTGAGAACGGTCTTTCTAATTCAAGTTCAATAATTGAAGAGTCTATTGAAAAAGTTAACCAGAAAATTGCAGGGTTGGAGATTGAACATTCCAATAAATTGGATGTATTATTACAATCAATGAAAGATGATTCTTCTCAGTATTTTCAGGAAGTAAATGAATATGTTGTCGGTTTACAAAATAATTATCAGCAATTAGATGAATCAATAAATAGTATAAAAAATAAAATAGATAATGATATACATAATCGTTTAGAAAAAAGTCTGAAAGGTGTTGATATAATTGTTGAACAAAAAACATCAGAGATTTCTGCTCAATATGAAACTATTAAAACTGAAACCTCAGAAAATGTTAAGAATTTAATTGATAAATTAAGTTATGTCTCAAATCAGTTTAACAGAATTGATAATGAAATATCTGAGCGAATCAACACAAAAACTGATAGTGAATTATTAAAAGTTTCTGAATCAATCAATCGAAAAAATATTGAATTACAAAGCTCAATTGATGTGATAAAAAATACGTCAGAAATTAAATTAAATGAATATAGAAGAATTCTTGATAGTTTTACTGAAGAAATTAATGGAGTTAATGAAGTATTAAATGAGAGAATTGATGAAAGAATTGAAATTATTGAAAGCAGTGTAAGAGAGCGAATTTCAAAACTTACATCTGATATTGAAAATATGAAACAATCTTTTGAAAATGAAATATCAGTTTCAATTGATTCTTATAAATCAAAAGAAATAGATACATTTGCACAGACACAGGAAAAGATTAATGGGTACGAAACATTAATTGATACTTTCCAGTCTGAATTAAATGAGATTAAATTATCTGCAAAAGACTCTATTTATTCTTCTGCAAAAGACTTTGAGTTAATAACAACAAATGCTATGCAGGATGCCGATGAAAAAATTAATAATATCAATAAATTGGTAACAAAAACAAATGATGAAATAGTAAGTTTTAAAACAACTCTTGTTGATTCGATATCAAATGAAATGAGTAGTGTCAAATCCATTGTTTCTCATGTTCAAGAAAATACCAATAAAGAGTTACAAACGATTGAGTCAAATGTCAGTCTGATTAAGAATAATGTGGCGAAAGAAATTGAAGATACAATATCTGATATTAAGGAATCCATTGAAGTTATTGAAAGTAAATATAAAGATTCAATAAGTGAAATTAATAATGATTTAACTAATTTTAAATCAGCAGTAATTTCTGATTTTAACGGTGGGGTTGTATCATTACGCGGTTCAATAAAAGATTTAGAAGTTCAACTTGAAAATAAATATAATCAAACAATTTCCCGATTTAACTCGGGGTATGATTCAACGGTTACCGAATTAAAAACTATTTTTAATGAAAATATTTCTGATTATGAGCAGGAGTATAAAAATATAATTGCTGAGATCGTAAATGATTTCAGGGCTAAATCAGATTTACACGATACTGAATATCTTGTTCAATTGGAAAGTATGGAAAATAAATATCTTGCAAAATTGGATAATTTCAGTAATCAATTTGAAGCACAACTTAATGATAAACATGGTATGTTTATTGATACAGTGAATACTATTGATACAAAATACATAAAACAAATGGACGATCTTAAGACTATTTATGAAATGTCAGTCAATGAAATGCAAAAACATCTTGGAAGTGTTCAGGATGAATTAATGTCAAGAACAATGCAAATTGATGATCAGTATACTCAGAAGTATAAAATGTTAGAATCTGACTTTAGAAATATTTCATCAAATATTTCTGATATAAAAATAAATCTTTCCAAAGACATAATGAATACTGTAGATTCTGTTTTGAACGATGCTCAGATTCAATATTCAGAAAGAGAAGCAGGTTTAGCAGATCACTTTAGAACTATTGAAAAAGAAATGGTTGAGAAAATCAATAATTATCGATCAGAAATGCATAAAGTTCAGCAGAATATTTCTGGCCTTGAAATTAAATATGGTGATTTATTTAATAGAAAAATTGGTGAGTTTGATGCAAAAATTGCCGAAAAATTCGTTAATGTTCGCGGAACGGTTGATGATAATCTGAAAATGCTCAATGAAAAGATTACTGAAATTGCAAGTGATTATTCATCTAAAATTGAATTGGTTTCTCAGGAATATAGTGATAAAGCTGAGTCAATGTTAATGAAAAATGCAAAGCGACTCGATGATTTTGAAATGCGTTATTCTGATATCAATGAGCAGATTTCTGTATTGAAAAATAGTGTACAGGATGAAATATTAGTTTCAATACAATCAGGTAAGGATGATATTCGTGAAGTGTTAGCTGAAGAAATTAACACTGCAAAAGAACATTTTAATAGCACTTCGATTGAAGTTAAATCAGGTATTAATGAATTTAAAAATGATTTTATTAAATTACAAAATTCAATGAAGCAGATTGATGATAAATTCAGTGCAAGATTTATTGAACATTCAAATATTCTCGGAAAACGAATTTCTACAATAGAAAATGAAGTTGATAAGTTTGAAAAAAATCTTTTATTAGTTGAAAAAACAAATAGCATGAAAGATAAATTGAATGATGAAATAAAGGATATTAAGGAAAAGATTTCTTCAATTCGTGTTGATAAAGAAGCTTTACAAAAAATTGAAAAAAATATTTTAAATATTGAAACAATTGCGAAGGCATCTGAAGAAAAATATTCAAAATTATTTAATGATGCGAAAAGATTAGATAATATTAACGAAGTTTTAAATGAATTAAAAGAAATGACTGAATCTGTTGAAGTTAAGATTGAAAATATTAAAAATGCTAAAGCATTAATTAGTAATGTTGAAACTGGTATTAATACTATTAAAACAAAATCAGATGATGTTGAAAGAATGATTAAAGAACTGGATAAAAAGGGTGAAATTATTCAGGTAAGTATGGATTCTATTGAATCTGCTCGTGATGAAGCTTCAAAATTAAGAGGTATGATTTCTGATTTAAACAGGAATTATGATGAACTTGATTTTAAACGTGGAACGTATGAAAAGAACATCAAAGAATTTGAAAAGGATGCTTCAATTATTATGAAGTCACAATCTAAGATTAATGATATCATGAATAAATTTAAAGAAATGGATTCATTTGTAATTGATATTGAAGAGAGAACAACAAGCATTATGAAATTAAGAGAATGGCTTGTAAAGGCTGAAACTCAGATTGAGAATCTCAATTATGAAACTGACAAAAGAATAAAAACGCTTGAGGCGATAAATAGTTCTCCGGTTGAATCAGGTAAAAAATCAGGTGGACAAGGTATTCAGGAAGACTCAAAACGAAAAATGGTTATACAATTAAAATCTCAAGGGTGGACAATTGATGATATTGCTAAAACATCAGGTTTGTCAATTGGTGAAGTTGAGTTTATATTGGATTTAGAGATTAGCAGTAATAAAAAATAAGGCGGGATTCAATGTCACTTTTTTACTTTTTTCTTTCTATTATGGTATCTTTAGGAGTTATTAGTATATTACGATATGCGGATAGAAATAATAGAAATTATGAAAAAATTCTAAAAGCATCGGGTAAGCTTAAAGAAGAAATTGATCGATATCATGATAGTAAATTAGGTCAAATGAAAACAATAGATATTGATATTGAAGGTGCAGTAAAAAAAGCCGAAGTTGTTTTGAATCAGTTAAATCATACAACACAGAGTAAAGGTGCTGTCTCCGGTGATTTGTCACCTCTGCTTGAACGAGTGTCAAGACTTGAAAAAGATCTTGAAGAATCAAGAAAAATAATGTCTGACGGTGCAAATCCGGGTGGCATTAGTAAAAATATTAAGAATATGCTTAAAGAATCAATAAAAGAAATTAAAACAATCAAAACAGATATCAATAAAATTCACTCGGATATTGAAATTGAGAAAAAAAATATTTCAAATTCGATAGAGACCCATAATAGTGATTTAAGTAAACGAATATCTAATTATCGTAAAGAATTAGATGGTTTCATTTCTGAAAACTGGAAAGTTTTTTCAAAACAAAATACAGATCTACAAAATGATTTGAAACGATTAGAAGAAAAGATGGGGCATTTGCGTGGTGATCATCTTGAAGAATTTCAGACAAATTTAGCTGCGATTGAAGAAAAACAAATGAAGAATATAATTCAGCTAAAAGATGGATATACAAAATTACAATCTGATGTTCAAAAAGAAATTGAAGCTAAAATACAGGATTATTCTTCATATTTTGCTCGATTAGAAGTAAGGGTTGATGATTACAGAAAGAAGATTGAAATCGAAATAGGAAAAGCATCAAATGAAAGAATGCTAGATATAAGTAAAGAATATACAAAAAAAGTTGAAGAATTGGATTTGTATACAGAAAAATCAAAGACTGATGCAAGAAATGCTATTGTATCAGTGTCAAAGGAACATGAGACAAAATTAAGTGGTATTTTTTCCAGTTTAACAAAGGTTAGTAATGATACCAACAGGAAAATTACTGAATATGAAGAGTTTTTAAAGTTATCTTCAATCAATATAGAAAAAATAAAAAATGATATTTTTTCTAAGATTGATATTAAACAAAAAGAAATTGATATGCATTTGAATAATGCTGCTGATATGGGAATGAAATTAGAACTTAAAGTATTCGATAGCATAAAAGATCATTTAAATAAATTTAAAGAAAAAGTTGATGTAGCTGTTGAGCAGTTAAATACTAAAATATCAGAGAAAGTTAAAGTTAATGAAGCAAAAGTTGAAAAGTTAGATAGTTTTGTAAATGAAAAAAGTCAAAGTATTTACGATATTATTGAAAAAATTAAAACTGAAATTATTAATACAGATAAAAATATGATACGTTTTTCATCTGCTACAAATAGCAGTATAGAAACTATTGAAAACAATCATGATTTATTTTCGAAAGAAATGGATATTAAGATTCTGGAAATTAAAAATACCTTAGATGAAAATATTAATAGCATTAAACAGGATTCTGAAAATAGTATTACTAAAATTAATACATATTTTGAAACTGAACGGGTCGATACTTTCAAAAAGATAGATATGATGCTCTATAATGTAACAACTGATGCTGACAATAAATCTAAATTATTATCTGAAAAATTCTCTGAAAAATATGGTATGGTCGAAACTCAAATGCAGAATACTTATTCAGAAATTGTAAAAAGATCAAAAGAATTAGAATTGGAAATTGAAAAAGGTGAAACTCATTTATTAAGCTCTTTCCAGGAAAAACAGGAACAGCTTGAAAGCAGGATCAATCTTGAAATAGAGAAAATGCGTGATCATCTTGAAGAACGAAATAATATTATTTATCATGATGTTACATTATTTGAAAAAAAATTAAATCTTTTTTTAATAGATTTTGAAAATAGAATTACCGATAATTCTTCTGATCTGAGTGAAATTGAAAAAACATACTATCAAAAAGGTGTTGAATATTTAAAGAAATGCGAAGATAGTATTAATCTGTTAACGTTAGAAAATATTAAAATTCAGGATAGCCTTTCATATATTCAGCAAAATATGAAAACTGAGATTGTCAGAACAGCAGATGAAGGTAAGCAGTTTATTGCAGATACACTTTTAAAGGGTAAAGAAGAAATTGTAACAACGTATAAGAATCTAGAAATTGATACAAATAAAAAAATATCAGATTATAAAGAGAGTCTTTCAAAGATTAAGCATAATTTACGATTAATTGAAGATAAATACGAAACTCAATTAGAAGAAAAAATAGTTGTAATGGATACAAAATTTGAGAGTAAAATGGAAATATTTACAGAAAAGTACCGTACCCATATTAATGAAATGACGACTCGATCAGATATTACCGAAAATGATTTTATAAAAAAAATCCAGGATATTGAAAGTGATTATAATAAAAAAACCGCACAAATATTTATTGATAGCAAGAAACAGTTAGATGATTTATTTAAATCATACAACCAGATGAAAGACTCAATAAAAAATATTGAAAGTAGAATTGATCAGGACATTGAAGATCGTATAGTAAAAGGAAATAATTTTCTGGATGAAAAAGTCACCATTTTTGAAACAGAAACAATAAAAAAGATAAATGAATATAAAAACGAATTACTGACAATCAGACAATCTATTGATCTGTTGAATGATAAATATGATGCTAAATTTGAAGAAAATAGTGATATACTCAGTCAAAAGATTAAAGATAAATATATTGAAGTTAATTCAAAATATGATCAGCATTATAATGAATTAAAAATAAAATTTAACGCTTTAAGTGAAGATTTTAATAATGATTTTTCCGGTGCAATTTTAAAAAATAATGTAAAATTTGAAACATTTGTTAGTAAATTTGATGATTTAAATGAACAGATTTCAGATTTGAAAAATAAAGTGACGACTGAAATTAATGAATCGGTAGATAATGGTATTGTTTCAATTAAATCATCATTAGCTGAAAAAATTGAGATTGCAAAAAACATTTTTCAGGATAATGAAAATGAATTTATAGCAAATATTGAAAACTATAAAAAAGAATTTCTTAAAATTCAAATGAATATGAAACAAACTGATCAAACTTTTACTGCAAAATTCCTGGATCACTCTAATATTTTAGATAGAAGGATTGCTCAAATTGAAAATGAAGTGAAGAAGTTTGAAAAGCATACTCAATTATTTGATAAAGCTAATTCATTAAAAGACAAATTGGCTGTAGAAGTAAAATCGATACTTGAAACTATTGATGACATTAAAAAGCATAAAGTCGATATTGATGAAATGGAAAAGAAAGTGCTAAAAGCGAATGAGATAGCTTCGTTAACAGATTCAAAATATATAAATATTTTAAATAGTTCAAAGAAAATAGAAAATATTGAATATTCTGTATCAGAAATAAAGAACTTTGTTGAGGATGCAGAATTACGAATGCAGAAAATAAGTGATGCCAGGGTTGCAATTGTTAATGTTGAGTCGGAGTTAGATAAAGTTAATGATAAATACATAAAATTACAACGGATGTCTGAGGATATTGGTGCAAAAGAATCTATTATTCAAACAGCTAACGACAGTTTAAAACGATTAGACAGTACTGCAAAGGATATTGAATCAAAGATATCAACAATTGCACGAAAAGTTGATGATATTGCGTTTAAAGAAGAGACTTATGAGAAATCATTAAAGAAATTTGAAAAAGATGCCTCACTTATTCTTCAATCTCAGGATAAAGTAATGTCGGTTATCGATAAGTTTAATCAAATGGATTCATTAATAGAAGATTTAGAAGTACGTACGGGGGCAATTAATAAACATCGGGAATGGCTTGTGAAGGCACAAACGCAAATAGAAAATTTAAATAGCGCAAGTGATAAAAAGATTAAAGCGTTGGAATCTCTTAATAAGAGTTCAAGTGAGGTTGATACTGCTGAACATTATGGAGAGGAATCAGTCAAAGAATCGGTGATTCGTTTAAAAAAGCAAGGTTGGGCGATTGATGATATTGCCAAAACATTAAATCGATCAATTGGTGAGATTGAATTAATTTTAGACCTTGAAACGACACATAGAAAATAGGAATGCTTATTTATGCAATGTACTAACTGTTTTAATTTTATAAATATTGATTCTACACAATGTCCTTTTTGCGGTATTTATAATCCACAATCATTTAAAGAAACAAGCGTCGTTAATTGGACTATTAGTATTGATAATGAAGTGTTTCCTCTTAATTTTCATAACAAACAAAAAATATATATTGGAAGAAAAGATATTAATTATTCACCTGATATTGATTTAGGTCCTTTTGATTTACATTTAACTTTATCAAGGATTCATGGTTTTTTTATTGAAAAAAACGATCATTTATATTATACAGATTTAAGTAAAAATGGTTCAACCTTAAATGGTGTTTTATTGAAAAAAAATCAACCATATGTACTGCATAAATCTGATTTTATTTGTTTATCTGAGGTTACGATACAAGTTGTTAAAAAAATATAGTTCTATTTTTATTGTTTTTTTTATTTTAATTTCAGCTCATTCAGTAGATTTTTCTAATTCAAAATCATTATATGCTCAGATTACTTCATTTACTACTTTACAAAATGAATTTTTAGAGGATGATTTTGTAAACCCTGAAGAAATGAAATTAGCACGGTATTTTATACTGGTTTCTGAAGATACCTCAAGGGAAGGTGAATTATTAAATTTTTATCTTACAAAATCGAATGAGTTACAAGAAAAATTATATACACTCCATGGTAATTTTAATGTTAATTTGTTAAATGATTCAGAAAAATATAAGATTGGTGATTCGATAAACACTTTACTTCATGAAATATTTTTTATTAAATACAATCTTCTTTCAGATAGGATTTCAGAATTAAAAGACAAAGGATTGTTTAACTGCGTTAGTTCTTCGATTTTATATTCAATATGTATGTTTAAATATGGCTTTTTAACTAGGGCAATTGAAACAAAAGATCATGTTTTTGTTTCTGTTCAAATTGGTAATTCATTTATTGATGTTGAAACAACCAATAGATTCGGGTTTGAACCCGGAACTAAGAAGGATTTTCTCAATGAATTTGGCAAAACAACCGGTTTTACCTATGTGCCTCAAAAAAATTATAATGATAGATATGAAATTGATCTTAAAAAATTATTTTTACTGGTTTCTCATAACCTTGCAACAAATTTAACCCGAGAAAAGAATTATTTAAAAGCTGCAAATATAGGTTATTTTATAAAAACCGGACGTAACGATACAAAGGGTGATGAGGAGTATTTTACTTATTTTACTAATTATGTAAAGAACCTTGCTCGTGAGAAGAAATTTAAAACCGGATTGGATTTGTTGTCTTATTATTTAGTTGATAATAATTTTGATATCAGATTAAATCCACTGCAGTATGATATTATGTCAGATTTAATAAAAAGTACTGAAGGTTTGCAAAATCTATTAGAAATATCACAGTATATTTATGAAAAACATCAGGATTTTATTCATAAGGATGAATTTCGATTTAATGAAATTCTCTTTTATTTAAATTATAAGTTAATAAATGAATATAACAGTATTAATGATTTTGATAAATCATATACAATTTTACAAACAATGAATTCAGGTAAAAATAAAAATGATTTACTAAATAATATCTTTTTTAAAATTTCAGATAATGCTACAAAATCCGGTGATTTTTTATCCGGTTTAAAAATGCTTGAAAATGCCAAACAATATGGCTTTGATAAAACCATGGAGTATGATAAATATAGATTTACATTAGTGAATAATTATATTGTTACATTGTCCTCGAATAAAGATTTTACTACAGCACTTGATTTTCTAAAACAATTAGATTTTCTTTCTGATAAAAGAATTGTTTTTTTATTAAAAAATGTATATATAAATTTTGGATACACATTATCGCTTGCTAATAACTTTGAACAGGCAATTTTAATATCCAATGAAGCATTACAAATTGTTGGTGATGACAGTACGATTCGTACTAATTTAAAATTTTATTATTATAAAATTATTGAACAATCAGTCGGCACTATAAAAGAACAATATAAAAATGAAGCACAAAAAAGATTTCCTGCTGAAAAAGGTTTTTTTTAATGGTACATGATACAAAAACAACATTACTGCAAACTATTAAAACAGAAATCCCCTATAATCGTATATATAACCGCCTGGGATTCAGAAAATATTCTACTGATTTGCATGAAACAGAAAAGAAGAAAATAGATTCAATAATTAATTCGGCTGTGTTACTTGTTGAATTAAAGGCAGTCTATACGGTATTTAAATCAGTTTCTTTTGCTTCTCAATCAATTATTACTTTTGATAGTAAGTATGAGTTTCAATCTGAAGGATTTTGTGATATGATGAGCAGGGCTGTTTCCTGTGCATTATTTGCTGTTACTGCAGGGGAGAAGATTGTTGAAGCACGCGATATGCTCATGAAAAATAATAAGATGTCAGAAAGTGTTATTTATGATGCTGTCGGGTCTGAGTTAGCTGAAGAAGGTGCAGAATTCGTACATGATTTTATTAATAAACTAATTGTCAGGCAAGGTTTAGTCGTTACAAAACGGCGGTATAGTCCTGGATATGGTGATATGAAATTAGAAAATCAGAAGGCAATTTTTTCTATTTTACAACCCGAACGAATAGGTATCTCTTTAACACCGTCATTTTTAATGACACCGGAAAAATCAGTAACCGCATTTATTGGTATTGAAGAGCAATTATAAAACTTTAACATTATTTGGAGTAGTATTATGACAAAGAAAGAATTCAATGATTTATTAAAAAAGAAAATCCTTGTTTTGGATGGAGCAACGGGAACTGAGCTTCAAAAAAGAGGCTTACCCGGTGGTGTTTGTCCTGAAAAATGGGTGTTAGAAAACCCTTCTGTTATTCAGGAAGTTCAAAAGTCTTATTTTGATAATGGCAGTGATGTTGTCTATTCATGTACATTTGGTTGTAATAGATTAAAACTTGAAGAATTCGGGCTGGAAAAAGATGTTTACTCTATGAATAAATCTCTTGCTGAAATTTCAAAAGCTATTGCTTCAAAAAATCAGTATGTTGCCGGAGATATTGCTCCTACAGGTTTATTTGTTGAACCTTTTGGTGAATTGCCATTTGAAGAGTGTGTTGCTGTTTATAAAGAACAGGCGCAAGGTTTGCTTGATGGTGGTGTTGATTTTTTTGTTATTGAAACAATGATTGATATACAGGAAATGCGTGCAGCTGTTATTGCAATAAAAGAAATTTGTGATTTACCAATAATTGCTTCAATGACTTTTGGTGAAGACGGTTTTACACTAACCGGAACTGATGCAGTTACAGCATTAATTACTTTACAGAGTCTTGGTGTTTCTGCATTTGGATGTAATTGTTCCACCGGCCCTGATAAAATGCTTGAGATAATTAAAAAAATAAAACCCTATGCTACGATTCCATTGGTTGCAAAGCCAAATGCAGGTTTACCAAAGTTAAAGAACGGTAAAACCGTTTTTGATATGACACCTGAAGAGTATGGTACATTTGTTCCGGCTTTTGTTGAGGCCGGGGTCAATCTTATGGGAGGCTGTTGTGGTACATCACCATTATATATTGCTGAAATTGCAAAATGCACCACAAAAAGTAAACCGGTATGGACGTTACGAAATAAATTACCCTCACTTTCTTCTGCACGGGGACATTTGTTTTTAGATTTGGGTACACCTGTAAAAGTAATTGGTGAAAGAATAAATCCTACCGGTAAAAAAAAATTACAGGAAAGTTTAAAAGAAGGGAAGCTTGATGAGGTTAAGCGGTTTGCTGCAGAGCAGGAGTCAAGTGGAGCTTCTTTATTGGATGTTAATATGGGTATGCCGGGTATAAATGAAAAAGACATGATGATTGCTTCTATTAAAATGCTATCATCATCATCAAAACTCCCGTTGGTTATAGATTCTTCAGATCCTGAAATAATAAAAGCAGCATTAAGAATATATCCGGGTAGAGCTTTAATTAATTCAATATCACTTGAAAAAGTAAAAGAACCGCTTATTGAAGTAGCTGCAGAATTTGGTGCAATGTTTATTTTGTTGCCATTAACTGATGACGAAATACCATCAACATCTGAAGGTAGAATTGCAAATGTTACTACTTTATTATCATATGCCAGCAAATTTGGTTTAACTAAAGATGATGTGATTATTGATGGTATAGTTATGACAGTATCAAGTGATCAAAATGCAGCATTAGAAACATTACAATTTATCAAGTGGTGCGCTAAAGATTTACAAGCTAATACAACGTTAGGATTATCAAATGTTTCATTTGGTTTACCTGAAAGAAAATGGGTCAACGGTGCATTTTTTGCAATGTGTATATACAATGGTTTAACTACTGCCATTGCAAACCCTAACGATGAAATATTGATGAATTTAAAATATGCCTCTGATGTTTTAACTGTTAATGATAAAGGAAGTGTTAATTATATCAGTAATGTTGTTAAAACAGATGCTACTGATACTGTTAAAAAATCTATTGCACAGAAAAGTCCTTTCGATTGTGTCGTTTCCGGTGACAGGGATATTATAGTTGACAAAATTAAACAACTAATGGCTTCAGGTGTTGAAGCAGCTACCATTATTAATGAACAATTAATTCCCGGTATAAATAAGGTTGGTGAATTATATGAAAAGAAAGTTTATTTTTTGCCTCAGTTAATCTCAGGTGCGGAGGCTATGAAGGCTGCTTTTTCATACCTGGAAGCATTTATAACGAAAGATTCTTCTTCGCCACAAAAATTAAAGGTGATTCTGGCTACCGTAAAAGGTGATATTCATGATATTGGCAAGAACATTGTTGGTATAATGCTTAAAAATTATGGTTTTGATGTAATTGATCTTGGTAAAGATGTTGATTCCGGTTTTATCATTGATGAAGCGATTAGACATAATGTAGCAGTAATTGGTTTATCTGCATTAATGACAACAACAATGATTCATATGAAAGATGTTGTGAAAATTGCAAAAGAAAAAGGCGTCAAAGCTAAAATAATTATTGGCGGGGCAGTTACAACACAGGAATATGCCGATGAAATAGGCGCTGATGGTTTTTCACGGGATGGATTGGATGCCGTAAAACTTGCAAAAAAACTATGTGGAGTTGAATAAAACTATGAGTGAATTACCTGAATCTAATGACCCTTTGCATGGTGTAACTTTAGAGGTTATCATAAAAACATTAGTACAGCACTATGGATGGGAAAAACTTGGAACAATGATTTCAATTAATTGTTTCAAAACAGATCCTTCGATCAATTCAAGTTTAAAGTTTTTACGAAAGACTCCGTGGGCCAGGAAAAAAGTTGAGAATTTATTTCTCTCTTTAAAAAAATAGTAAATTCTGTATTTTTTATTTTTTTTTCGATTATAATTGATGATGTAGTTTTTATAGAATTACATCATCTTTTTTTTTATAAAAAGTGAGTATTATGAATAGTTCAATGTTTAAAAAAATTATATCTAAATCATCCATTGCATTTAGTATTAATAAAATAATTTTTGATGCAAAACATCAGGCTGTTGATTATGAAATCATCGAGGTAAATGGGCTATTTACAGAAATTACCGGTGTTAGCGGTAAAACAAATGCTCTTGATTATGATGATAATCGATTTAATTCCATTGATTTTATAAAATCAGCTGCAAATATAGCCATACATGGTGGTGAAATTGATTCAAAAGAGTATTTTGATACATCTAAATCGTGGTATACAATTGTAGTAACTCACATTAAAAAAGAATATTTTGCTATTCTCATAATGAATAAATCAGCTGTTCAGCATGATAATACTGCTGAATTATTTGAATATTCTGATATACAACACAGTATTATTGCAATATACGATAATTCTTCAGTTATTACTTGTTTAATTGATTCAAATAGAAATATAAAATATGCAAATCGTGCAATGAAAGAGTTTATTTCTTTATCAAACACTAATCTTTTAGAAAAAAAAGCTCCCGCAGTTTTTCATTGTTTAAATGCATCTAAAACACCGTTGGGCTGCGGATATTCTACTGAATGTCGAAGATGTCAATTAAATCGTGCTATTATGACAACTTTTAAAACAGGTGAGTTTATACGAGGAATCCCTTATGAAATTGATATTTCCCGTAAAGGTGTTTTGGAACATTTTTCTTTTTTGGCGTCTACAACATTAATTCAATCGAAAGAACAGAATTTACTTATACTTTCACTTACTGATATTACCGATAGAAAAAAGATTGAGGCACAACTTCATACATACACAACACGGTTAAATTTAATATTAGATAATGCTGATGATGGTATTTTAGGGCTTGATGCACATGGTGTTCATACATTTGTTAACAAAAAAGCAACTTCAATATTAAAATATTCTAAAGAGGAACTGCTTGGTAAAGAAAGTCATTCTATATGGCATCATACAAAGGTCGATGGTTCATTTTTTCCTGAAAATGATTGTCCAATTTTTCATTCAATAAAAGAAAATAAAAATATATCCGGACACGATCATTTTATTACAAAAGAAGATAAATTTGTTCCTGTATATTATAGTGTTACTCCAATTGTTGAAAAAGGGATAGTGAACGGATGTGTTGTGCTTTTTCGTGATATTTCTGAACAATTATTAAAGGACAATTTGATTGAAAAAGCAAAAGAACGATTAAAAATAGCTACACAGGGCGCAGGTATCGGGATATGGGATTATTATATAAAAAGTAATGTTTTATTATGGGATGAGCAAATGTTTTATTTATTTGATACTGATAAAAAATCATTTCATAACCGGTTTGAAGATTGGGCCAACAGGTTATCAGAAGAGGTCGCAGAAGAAAATAAAAAATTATTTTTTCACGCAATGAATAATAAAACAGACCTGGATATTGAGTTTCCTCTTATTTTGAGAAATGGAGAGACCCGTTATATTAAGGGGATTGGCAAAATAGTATATGATGAAAATAATGAACCTTTTCGATTTGTAGGAATAAATTATGATATTACTGAAAGAAAAAAAATTGAATATGAATTATTACAAGCTAAAGAAAAAGCTGATAGTGCAAATATAGCAAAAAGTCAATTTATAGCAAATATGTCTCATGAAATTAGAACCCCATTAAATGGTGTAATTGGTTTTTCAGATCTATTATCTCAGACTCTATTAAGTTCTGTACAAAAGGACTATGTAGATAATATAATAACTTCCAGCACAACATTAATGGAAGTTATTAATGATATTCTTGATTTTTCTAAAATTGAAGCAAATAAACTTGAATTATATTATGAAAAAACTGATTTAATTACCCTAATTGAGAACTCAATTGATATGGTTAAATATGCAGCTCATAATAGAGGTATTGAATTATTGCTTAATATAAAGCCAAATATTCCGGATTTTGTTTTTATTGACCCATTGAGATTAAAACAGGTTTTAGGAAACCTTCTTGGGAACGCTGTTAAATTTACTGAAAAGGGAGAAGTTGAACTTATTGTTTCAGTAGTTCATGATCAAGTAGAAAATGGTATTGCTTCAATTGAATTTTCTGTCAGGGATACCGGTATTGGTATAACGGATGAGCAAGCTAAAAAGCTATTTAAAGCATTTTCTCAGGCTGATCCTACAACAACACGAAAATATGGTGGTACAGGCTTAGGCTTAATAATTTCAGAAAAGATTTTAGAGCGTTTTAATTCAAAAATTAAATTTGAAAGTACAATAGGTGAGGGGAGTGTGTTTTCTTTTCAGCTTGAGATGGCGTATGAAAATGCATCAAGGGTTGAAAAAATTGATATACAGTCAGTTAAGAAGGTTTTAATCGTTGATGATAATGAAAATAACAGGTTAATTCTGACTGATATGCTAAAATATAAAGGGATTGAATCTGATGTAGCAATAAATGGTAAAGATGCATTAGTTAAATTAAGAATTAACCGGTATGAATTACTCATTATTGATTATAATATGCCCGATCAAAATGGCTGTGACATTATCGAAATAATACGAAAAGAAAAATATGATGATTTACATATTATTTTGTTATACAGTTCATTCAATGATCAGGAAATATTTATTAAGTCAGAACGTCTTCATATTGATGCTCGTCTATCAAAACCGGTGAAAATGTTTGAATTATTTAATATTATTCAAACACTATCTAAAAAAGAAATTAATGTACACAATGAACGGAAAACTAAAACAATGATTCTTTCAAATGATGTTAAAAAAGTTCTGATAACTGAAGATAATAAAATAAATCTCATGTTGTTAAAAGTATTATTAAAAAAAATTATACCAAATGTGGAAATAGTAGAAGCTGAGAATGGTGTCATTGCAATTGAAGAGTATAAAAAAAATGATTTTGATTTAGTATTCATGGATATTCAAATGCCGGTTATGGATGGATATACTGCTTCAGCCTGCATTAGAGAGATAGAGACAGGATCAAATAAAAAAATACCAATTATAGCATTAACAGCTGAGGCACAAGTTGGTGAACGTGAGAGGTGTTTAAATGCCGGAATGAGTGATTATATTACAAAACCTATTGTAATCGATGAAATAATGGCAATTTTACAAAAATACTTATTATAGAGAGGCTTTTGCAAAAATAATGAGTACATTTTTTTGGCTTCCGCCATATGCGATATAATCGCATTATAAGTAGCTTCTTGCAAAAACTCGAAATAAAAAGAGTATTTTTGCAAGAAGCTATAGAGTTTCTCTCATTTATTTAAAAGTAAAAACTTAATTTTTTTCTTTTAAAAAATAATTTATTAGTATATATAGAGAGCATGAAACATTTATTTTATTTACTATTTTTGTGTATGACATTAATACTTTTTTCAAATGATATTCCAGTACCGGAAAATAACTATTTGTATACTGATTTTACTTTTGAAAGAACTTCGCCATTTTTAAAAAAACCAGTAACAGGCAGTGGTAGAATTCTTATGGACGGTAAAAACCATTTTATATTTAAACAAATCAAACCAGTATTAATTACTATTAAAAAAATATCCGGTGAGATTAGTTTTCAGAAAGGTGATGCTAAGCCCATTACTATTAATGCTATGTCTGATGATATGGATAACGGAAATATCGCTATTTTATTTTCGGGGGATTCTGCAAGAATTTCCGAATTATTTAAACTAACACATTCAACCATTCAAGGAAAAGATTATTTTGAATTGATACCAAGAGAAAGTATGCTTTCTTTAAAAACAATTCAAATTATACATATTGTAAGTAAAGCAGATAAAATTGAAAATATCAAAATTGAATATAAAAATAAATCTACAATTACATATTCTTTTTTCAATGCTGTAACAGGAATAAAGCCCGATGAAAAAAATTTTTAACATTAAAAATAGTATATTTTTAGGAATTGTTATTATTTCTGTAGTATTGCTTGTTTTTTCTGTTTCAAAATTAAAAATTGACTCAACTATTTATTCACTTTTACCGTCTGATGATGTTTTAGCCCGATCTGTTGCATTAACTTCACATTCATCTGTTGCTGATAAAGTGATACTCTATATTAATGTTGATAATAAAAGTAAACTTGATCAGGCTATAGATGAAACTGATCGGGTACTTGAAAAATATTGTTTTTTAACAGGAACATTACCGACAACTGAAGAGATCGCTGAAATTCGAAGTTATATTCAAACTAATTCATTACTACTCTATCCTTATGATGTTCTTTCAAATCCATTTACCGATCAGGAAATATCAAAACGTTTGACCGCTAAATATGAATACTTGTTAAGTTCCCCCTTTGAAGATATTTCCGAGCCTTTTTTTACGGATCCGCTTAATTTAAGTCTTGATATATTAAAAATGCAGTTTTCTGCAGGTGATTTTTTATCTGTTTATAAGAATGGGATTCTTTCAGAAGATGGCAAATCTTATATTCGAATATTTTCAGCGGGTTTTTATCCTGAGGATTATTCGAAGTGTATTCAATTAAAAGATCTTGATACAGAAATCAGGAAAGTAAGTAAACTTTCTTCTTATAATTCTTTTGTCTTTTCAAGTCATTTATATTTTTTGGAAAGTTCCACAACAATTCAAAAAGAAGTTCTTTTTATATCATTTATTTCTATTATTTTAACAATTTTGATTTTCTTATATTTTTTCAAAAGTTTATCCCTGATGTTTTATAGTTTTTTACCAATTGTTTCTGGTATAGCATTAACATTTTTTATGATAATGATATTCTATGGTAAATTTGGTGCAATTGCTTTAGCTTTTGGTGCTACTTCTGCCGGTATTTGTATTGATTATTCAATTCATTTTATATCAAAACTGGAGTTATATTCCACTCTTAAAACATTTCGCAATAAAATCGGTTTATCAATCATTTTAGGGTGGATTACAACGGTTATTTCATTTGCAATTTTACCCTTTTCCGGAATCGGGTCGCTTAAAGAAATAGCTGTATTTGGTATATTAGTCGTTACATTTTCTTTTTTATTTTCATGGTATGTTTTACCTTTTTTTGTAAAACCTGAAAATAATAATTTTAAAATTGTAGTAATTGATTTTCTTTCATTTTCTAAAACTAAGTTCGGTACAATTATTACTTTTATATCTATATTTTTTATAGTTCTATCAATCTTAATTTCATTATTTATAACGTTAGAAGATAATCCCTTCGGTTTGGATATGAATCATAAACAGTTGGATGAATCAAGTAAGCTAATAATGGATGATTTTGGTCAATCGACAGATAATGTTTTTATTGCCTTTAAAGGAAATAGTAAATCTGAAGTCATTTCAGAAAGTATTAAGGCAACAATTGCATTATATACAACTAATCCTGATTTATTATTTTTAAATCCCGGTTTATTTATACCAACTGAAGAAATAATTAAAAACAGATTTGAATATATACGAAATAATTTTTCTTTGGACAAATTTAATAAAACTCTTTTTGACTCACAATTTACTTCAGATGCATTTATGCCTTTTGTTTCAAAATATAATGATATTCTTAATAATAAAGTGGTAATTAATTCAGCTCCAAACTACTTTGTAAAAGAGTTAGAAAAATCTATTGTTGAATATAAAGGTCAATTTTACTTTATGGTTCATATAGGAAATCGATTAAAAGAAAAAGAAGTGAGTCAAATATTAAATAAACATACTATAAATTTTATCACCGTTGATATATTAAAAGATAGTGCAAAAGGTCTTTTAGTTTTTGAGCAAAAAACAATAATTTTAGTTTTTATCTCAATTTTTATTATTTTCCTTTTACTTTTTGTAATCTATAAAAATATATTAGTCGCATTTTCAATGATTTTACCACCTGTAAGTGGTTTATGTATGGTGCTTGCTTTTACTGTTATTACCGGAAACTCAATAAATATTATGCATTTAACAGCTCTTATTCTCATTGTTGGAATTGGTGTTGATTATGGAATATTTGTTTCATCACTTTGGGCAGGCAATTCATCTGAGGTTGAGAAAAATAGAACAATACAATCAATTTTATCATCAGGTTTGACAACAGTAGCCGGTTTTGGAGTATTATCTTTTAGTACTTCTAAAGCATTATTCAGTTTAGGTAGTTCAATGGCAATCGGTATTGTAACTGCGTTTCTTACGGCCTATTTAATTATTCCTATAATAGTAAGAAGAAAATAACTATTTATTGAGCTTCTCTTTGAAATTAATACTATTTATAACAGTTTTAATTGTTTTCTTTGCCGACTGTTGATCTTAAATTATCTATCTTTGATTCATCAAGAATAATCTTTTCTATTATCCCAAGATATCGTGTTATTTGATGATAGTAATCACGTCCGGTTTTGTATAAACCGAGGAATTCATTACTAAAGAATTTAAATGTATCATAATCTAAAAAGTAATTAAGGTTTATATTTACAGCATTTTCAAATTTTCTTGCTGCAGGACCTTGATAATCCATATCCTGCCATAAAAAATCAAAATCCCATGCTCCAATTTTTTGAACTTTATCGTCGTAAGAAAAAAGTTGTACATGTTCGACAGGGTAAAGAGGAATATATTCTCTTCGCGGGGTATTAAGAGTAAATAATAATTGAACATTATATTCTTCTCTTAAAAGTTGATTAGAAACAAGTATCATTATATTTCCGCCATGACTGTGGCCAATTAAATTAATTGGTATATCTTTTAGTTTTTTTCCTGTTCGCAAAGATTTTGAAAAACACATTGATTTAATCCGATTGGTAAAGTTATTTGCTGCTGCTTTTCTTGCTTTATCATTATTTTTACCAACCCAGCTTAAAAATATTGATTCTTTTGAGTTAAAAATTGAACCAAATTCTTCAGTGTATTTATAACTATTTGCTAATTTATCAGTACTAAAAAAATATTGTGATTCAGGACCCTGTTTGGATATTCTGGTACCATTGGTTACAAATGTAAGACTATCTTTGTCGAGGTTCATGATTATTCTTTTAAATTCATTGATGGAATCTTCAGTTTTTTCTTCAACGTAAGATTCTTGTCTATAGTTTTTTCTTTCAACTAAATATTCTTTACGTAATTCTTTTCTATGTTTAAGTAATGATTCATATTCTTCATTGGTAATAGCAGCATCCATAAGAGAATCAATCTTTTCAAGATTTTTTTTTCTTTGAGCTCTTAATTCTTTTCTGGTTTCTTTTTTTTCTCTTTTTAATTCATTAAATATATTTTTTTGAGTGTCTTTATCAAGATCAGTTGTTTGTAAATATGAAAAATTTTTTAATCTTTTATTTAAATCTTTTATTTCATCTTTTAATTCGACAATTCTTTTCTTTCTCAATGCAGGATTATGCTCATATAACTTAATAATATCGGAAGTCTGATCGGGATAAAGTGAAAACAGTGATATAATAAAAATATAAAGAATGCATATTACTTTTTTCATACTTTTTTTTGTAAATCCTTATTTAATGTATCTAGTACAAAAACTTTTTGATCAATAATTGGTATTATAACACTGGTAGGGCATTTAATTGCAGCATTCTTTAAGTCAACTGTATTGGTATATTTAATTTCAGCAAGATTATTTATTACGACAATTCTTGTCGGATCACCGGTTATTTTTTCGCAAATTTTGCAGGCAATACATCCTTTTTTACAAATTTCCCGAACAGTTTTCCCATCATTATGACTTGAACATGCAACAAAATGACCACCGTTCACAGGTACCATTTTTATAATATTTTTCGGGCAAACTGATACACATCTTTTACAACCTACACAAATACTACTGTCAATCCAAACCCGATTAAGTGAATCACGTTTTATTGCTTCGACCGGGCACACTTTTATACAGTCACCTTTTCCTTCACAACTGTACTTACACGTTTTTTCACCCTGAAAAAAATTAGACATTGTTAAACAATCATCCTCTCCGTTAAAATCGTAATCTTTGCTGGCTATTGCATCATCTCCCATACAAAATACTTTTGCTACAATTTTATCAGAAAAGTCTGAATTTTTCCCTAATAAAAGATTTAGTTTTTCAACTAGCGATTTTCCGCCGGGTGAACAAAGGTTTATTTCAATGTTTGTGTTTTTAGATAAGGCATCAGCGTAACCGGCACACCCGGGGTATCCGCATGCTCCGCAATTTACTCCCGGTAATAATTCTGTTATTTTTTCAACAACCGGATCTATTTTTATTGTAAAAATATTTGAAATGAAAGATAGGAATAAACCTAAGAAAAAGCCGATTAGTGTTAGTAAAAGCACTCCAACTAATAAATCTATAATCATACATAACCTCTTTATATCTTATTTAAAAATATCTAACATTGATCGATCAGCTGCTAAAAATGCTAAAGCCATTAAACCAGCTGAAATAAATGCTATTGGAACACCTTTGAATGCTTTCGGTATAGTCGCTAAATCAAGTTTTTCACGAATCGTCGACATTAAAAATAATGCTATTAAAAAGCCGACTCCACCTGAAAACCCATGAATCAATGATTCTATAAAATTATAATTTTTATTAATATTTAATAATGCAACTCCAAGAACTGCACAATTTGTCGTTATTAACGGTAAATAAATACCAAGTGCATTATAGAGAAATGGTAATTGTTTCTTTAAAATTATTTCTATAAACTGTACAATTGATGCTATTATTAAAATAAAAAATATTATTTTCAAATATTGTAAATTAAATGGTACTAAAAGATATTTATAAATAAGGTAGGTTACCATACTGCCTAATGTCATTACAAAAATAACGGCTAAACCCATACCAAGAACACTGTCAAGTTTTTTACTAACACCAATAAATGGACAAATTCCTAAAAATTGTGAAAAGACAAAATTATTTATAAAAATTGTGCCAATGGCTATTGCAATTATCTCACCACTCATTATTTATCTCCATATTTTTTTTTATTCTCAATGTTTTGTTTAAATGCTAAGATCAAACCCAATATAAAAAAAGCACCTGCAGGCATGGTAAATATTTTTGCACCGCTATAAATATTGAATCTAAAAATTGATAATGTCGGGTTATCAGCATTTTTTAGAAAAGTTAAAATACCAAGTCCAAAATCAGAGAAGTCAATTTTTAAGGTACCGGGAAATTCTCGAAGTAAAGATATTAGAATGAGTGCGAAGGTAAAACCTAAGCCCATACCTAACGCATCTAATATTGATTTTCCGGCTGTGTTTTTTCCGGCAAATGCTTCTGCTCTTCCTAAAATAATACAATTTACTACTATGAGCGGTAAAAAAACTCCGAGTGAATTAGTTAAAAGCGGAAGATATGCTTGCATTAATAAATCAATTGTTGTAACAAATGACGCTATAATAACAATGTATGAAGGTATTCTAACTTTTGTAGGAATGAAATTTCTTAACAATGATATTAAAAGATTAGAAAATAGTAAAACAAAAGTTGTTGCAAGCCCCATCCCAATTCCATTTGCTACTTTAGTAGTAACTGCCAGGGTAGGACACATGCCGAGTAACAGGATGAGTGCAGGGTTTTCTTTGAGTAACCCATTGGTAAAATAAAGAATATTTTTTTTAAATAAACTGTTTGATTTATTTTCCTGTATTATTACATTGTCCATTTTTACCTCTTTATAATTGTTTCATTAAAGAAATGGCTCGAGCTACAGCTTCTGTTATGCCATTAAACGTTATTGTCGCACCTGTTACGCCGTCGGGTGTATTTAAAAATTCCGGACTTACCATTGATTTTTTAATTGGAAAAGGCTTGTCATCTGTGTTGGTATTTACAAACATGTCCATCGACTTTTGATTTTCCCATTTTTTACCAAATCCCGGTGTTTCTGAATTTTTTAATAATTTAATATTTTTAATTTTTAAATTTTTTTCAAAAGCAATTAGCAACGCTATTTCACCGCCAAATCCGGTGCCATTAATTAACGTTATATAGCCGATCATTTTTTGAGTGCTATTATACACTTCAAAATAGAACTCATCAGATAATTCATTATTTTTATTAAAATGATTTTTTTTAAATGTTACACCATCAGCAAATAATTCTTTATTTGCGGCTTCCATTTTCAGTTGATTCGATAATTTAATTTTTTTATCAGTAAATAAATTAACAATACTCAAAAGTAAGACGGCCACTAAACAAATAGAACCAAGTTTTAAAGCTATAATTAAATCTTTTTTCATTATTTAACCTCCTTACTTTTTTCAAAACCAAATGGTTTGATTTTAACAAATCTATCGATAGCAGGAGTGAGCATATTCATGAATAAAATTGCAAGACTGACCCCTTCAGGATATCCGCCTTTCATTCTGATTATCATTGTTAAAAAACCGCATCCAATGCCAAAAATAATTCTTCCCTTTTTTGTTATTGGTGTTGTAACCATATCGGTTGCCATGAAAAAAGCACCTAAAACTATTCCCCCGGTTAATAAATGAAATACAAAATCTCCGGTGAAAAAGCCTTTTCCATATAATGTACCATCAAAAATCCATGCAATAATTACCACTGTTCCGATAAATGAAAATGGTATGTCTATAGTTATTATACCCCTATAAAGTAAATATAATGCACCAATGAGCAGCAAAAATATTGATACTTCACCAATAGAACCACCTTTATATCCAAAAAAAAGTTTTGTATAATCGATATCAATTTTTAATATTTCTTTTGGTAATGATTGAAGTAAGGAAAGAGGGCCTGAAAAATTTGAACTGATACCTTCCATCAGGGCTGATTTTACAGCTAATAAAGGTGTTGCAGCTGTAGTTCCGTCTAATGTAAATGGAGTAGACCATGTAGTCATTTCTTTACCCCATGCAACAAATGCAAAAATACGACCGGCTATAGCAGGATTTGCCCAGTTTTGACCGAGACCGCCAAAAGCATGTTTTACTATACCTATTGCAAAAATAGCACTGATTATCGGTATGTACAAAGGAACTGAAGGTGCTAATGTCATGGCGAGTAATAAACCTGTTAATACAGCAGAGCCGTCATTTATTGTTATTCTCTGATTTCTTAATTTCTGGGCTATTATTTCTGTAATTACTGAGGTGACGATAGATGCTACAATAATATTAAGTGCATTAAAACCAAAACTTAATACTCCAAAGAGTGCTGCCGGTATCAAAAAAATTATTACTGTCCACATAATTGATTTTGTAGACTCATAATTTTGAATATGGGGTGAAGAAGATACTAATAATTTATTTGAATTATTATTGTTCATTTTTATTTCCTTAAAACAATTTTATTTATCATATTTTTTCCCAGTCTGAAATTTTGAACTAAAGGAATTTTAGCAGGACATGACCATGCGCAAGCACCACACTCTTTACAATTTAACAAACCTTCTTCATATGCTTTTGTATATAAGTGATTATTTATATATTTATTAAGAACTGTAGGAACTAACCCGAATGCACACGATGAAATACATTTTCCGCAATTTATACAAACTGCTTCTTTTTCAAATTTACTTGATTCATCTTCTGTAAGGCATAAAATACCTGATGTTCCTTTTGTAACCGGAATATCCAGTGACATTTGTGCAAAACCCATCATCGGACCGCCAATAATTACTTTTTTTACATTTCCGGTTAATCCGCCACACTCATCAATAATTTCTTTGACAGGTGTTCCGATTTTAACATAAAGATTTTTCGGGTTTTTTATTCCCGGTCCGGTTACCGTTACAACTCTTTCAATAAGTGGTTTATCATTTACAATCGCTTCTTTTATAGCGATAACCGAACTTGTATTTATGACAACAATACCGATATCTGAAGGCAGTTTCCCTATGGGTAATACTTTTTGTGTAACAGATTTGATAAGTTGTTTTTCATCACCCTGGGGATATTTCACTTTTAGTGAAATAACTTTAAAAGGATATCTGTTTTCACATAAAGCTTTTACTCTTTTTATTGCATCTTTTTTATTGTTTTCAATACCGATATATACATTTTTAGCTTCAATAACTTTATTTGCAATAAGAATTCCTTCAAGAAAACTTTCAGTTTTTTCGAGTAAAAGTCTATGATCGCATGATAAGAACGGCTCACATTCAGCTGCATTAATTATCATTGTATCAATTTTTTTTCCTTGAGGAACTGTTAATTTAACATATAATGGGAAAGTTGCTCCACCCATTCCAACAATGCCTGCATCACGGATTTTATTAATTATATCTTCTTTGCTAAGTGAAAGGTAATCGGATAATTGTATGTTTTTTCCTGATTTTCTAAATTCACCATTTAATTCAATAACAACTACTTTAGATAGTTTCCCGTTTGAAATATACATATCTTTGATGTCAATAACTGTACCGGGTATTGATGAATGAATTGTTGATGATATAAAACCGTCACCAATAGCAATAATTTGACCTTCCTCAACATGATCACCAATGGAAACAATAATCTTTGCAGGTTTTCCAATGTGTTGACTGACAGGAATGTATGCAATGTTTGGTATATCAGCACTTTCGATTTTTTTTGTATTAGTTAATTTTTTATAGTCTTCAGGATGAACACCATTTGGTCCGAATGATTTAGAGAAAAACATATTTATCCTTGATAGATAGTATTTTTTTTTTAAATATATCAAAGTTCATCTTAAAGTGTCAATAGAATATTATAATAAAATAATATATAGGCTGAAGCTTTGTGTAAAAATACCTTATTTAATGAGTTTTTCTAAGAATACTTAATATTTATTTAAAAATTTACCTTTATCAATAAGTTTAATTTTTGTTTTATGAACAGTTCTGTTATTGATATAGGTTACATTAATAACATCACCGATTTTTGCATCTTTTAGTGCATTTACCAGAGAAGAATAATCAGTAATTTGAATGTTATTAATTTGAGTAAGTACTTCACCGCCAATGTAAATAATTTTATCTCCATAAACAGCTCTTCTGCTACCACCACGAAGTCCTGATTTATATGCTTCACCATTTTGTGCTACTTGCATGACCATGAGCCCCTGATCAATACCTAGTTCGAGTGCCCTTGAAATTCGGGATGTTACCGGTAAAAAAGTAGCATCTATCCAGCCTCTTTTTACATAACCATATTGTATTAATTCAGGAACTACTTCTTTTACCCTGTCAATCGGGATAGCAAAACCAATACCGACACTTCCTCTTGATGGTGAAACAATCATAGTGTTAATGCCGATTATTCTTCCTGACGAATCTAAAAGCGGACCACCTGAATTTCCCGGATTAATTGATGCATCTGTTTGGATTGCTCCGTCAATAACATTTCCTGATTCTGTTTTTATACTTCTTCCAAGGGCTGATATAATACCTGAGGTAAGTGTTCTGTCATATCCAAAAGGATTCCCGATTGCAAAGACTTTCTGACCGATTTTTAATGATGTTGAAGTTCCTATTGTTATAGGCTGCAAATCTTTAGGAGGGGATATGAGTTTAATTACTGCTAAATCATTTTCAGGATCAGTTCCGATAATTTGTGCTTCATGAGTATCTCCATCACCGGATAATGTAACAAGTAATTTATCGGCATTTCCTACCACATGATAATTTGTAACAATATAACCCTTTGAATCAAGGATAACTCCCGAGCCCTGACCTTCACTTGTTTGAGGGACAACATCAAAAAAATAATTAATATACTCGGTTTTATAACTTGTAATATAAACAACTGCATGACTTGTTTTCTCGTACAATGCAATAGTCTTTTTTTCTTCTTCTTCTAATTCTGATTCATCAGAAACTAAAGCCGTATGTGATGAGTCAGTGTTGTTTTTGATATATATCTGTTTTGGTTTGTCTTGATATTGAATGTAAGAAAATATCATAACACCGGAAATCACAAGGCACAGTAGTAAAACGTTTTTATATAATTTCATACAAACTCCAACAATGTAGTAGTTTTTTTGTAAATAATAAAAAATTATGTATTATAAGGATAATTTATCTTTTCTTTATGGTCAATAGATGTTAAAATATATTTACATTTCTAAGATGAGGTGGCAATATGAATGGTATAAAAACAGACTTGCATGATGTAAAAAAAAGACTGGAAGCAGTAACAGAACGGTTAACTTTAATTAAGGTAGATTCTCCACTAACTGATCATATTAATAGATATCCGTTACCTTCAAAAAGTAATGTTATTGCAATTTTAAATGATATATTTGAGGTTATATTTCCGGGGTATTATTCTGAAAAAGAAATTACTGATTTGAATATTAAAGGTCATATATCCAATAAAATTAATTGTATTTATGAGAAAATTGTAGAGGAAATAAAAAAAAGCTTTATGCAGGAACATGTTCATGACAGCAGTGTTTGTGAGATATGCAGTGTCAGTGAACAAAAAGCTGTTGTGTCATCGCTTAAACTTCTTGAATATATTGAAACGCTGCAGGATCTGGTTGCAAAAGATGTGAAAGCAGCATTTGATGGAGATCCGGCTGCACGAAACTTTTCAGAAATAATTTTTAGTTATCCTTGCATATTAACTATTACAATACATAGAATCGCCCATTTTCTTTATAAAACAGGAGTACCATTTATACCGAGAATTATGTCTGAATATGCTCATAGTTTAACCGGTATCGATATTCATCCTGGTGCTACAATTGGTGAATACTTTTTTATTGATCATGGAACCGGGGTTGTAATAGGTGAGACCTGTGAGATAGGTGATAATGTTAAGTTATATCAGGGTGTTACTTTAGGTGCGTTAAGTTTTCCGAAAGATGATGGCGGTAAGGTAATAAAAGGTTTAAAAAGACATCCGAAAATTGAAGATAATGTTACTATTTATGCCGGTGCTACAATTCTTGGCGGTGAAACGGTAATAGGAAAGAATTCAATTATAGGCGGTAATGTCTGGATTACCAATTCAGTAGCTGAAGATTCAAGAGTTATTATTGATGTCAGCAGTTCTAATGTAACATTTACAAAGAAGAAAACATAAAACAAAGTTGCAGTTTTTACGCAGTCTCTCAAGGTATAGATATACTATTCCGATTAATAAAACTATGAGATATATACATATATTTACGTTGCTTCTTATAATTATATTTTCTATTCATTCAGAAATAAGTTTTGAACCAATGTCTCTTGATAAGGATAATAATTTTATATTTAAATCAAAAGAGAAGTTAGGTGATAAACCGTATGCGAATACTTTTTTTAAAGGTAAATTTTATAATAACACCAAAGAATTTAAACCATTAACTTATTATCCTGAGAAAGTTGTTTATGACAGGAATAATACATTATTATACATTCAAAACAGGATCGGGGTTTATAATTTTGATTATATGAATAATTCTATTACTGAAATTAAAAAAATCCCCGGTTTTTCCAGTGGAAATGAGTATTCTGTATATGATTTATCTATAGTCAGCATTTCACCGGACGGTAATTATATTGTTTATAAAAAACCGGTTTCCCCTATGCGGTCAGATATCTTTTTGTATAATTTGAAAAATGAAAAAAATGAAAGAGTTGTTATTAATGCTGACCGGTCACCGGGTGAAACTACAGCATTATGGGCTCCTGATTCAAATAGTTTTATTTATCAGAAATCAGGTAAAATTTATTACTTTTCATTAAAAGATTATTTTTCCGGAAAAAGCCTTTCTGAAGATTGGAGATTTATAGGTGAATGTTCATTAAAAAAGACATCATGGACTGAAGATGGTACGTTAATCTGGGTTGAAAAAAATATAGTATAC
Organism: Spirochaetes bacterium GWE1_32_154; assembly: GCA_001829315.1. GTDB lineage: Bacteria > Spirochaetota > GWE2-31-10 > GWE2-31-10 > GWE2-31-10 > GWE2-31-10. Next base: position 116,399 of record MIAY01000008.1, read on the forward strand.
CAGTCATACCCTGAACAATTTTATTACCGTTCAATTTATAAACATTATTTAAGACAGGGCACTGTTTTGTGTAAAATTCCTTTTGATTTTGATCCGGCCTCTGATACTCTGCAATACAATAAGCATACCGGCAGGTTGTTTGTTGTCAAACAGGGTATTTCGATTTCATATTATTCTATAGATGGTTTATTAACTGCCAATCCTTATTTACAGCTTAATGATACTATGCGTTTTGAAAAAGTTTTAATCAATTCAAATGGTGATGGTGCATTTACTGTAAAGGTTTTAAAAAATGGGCAAATTGAAAAACAACTTATTTTAATAACCCGGAATGCCAATACATACCAGTTCACTATTTTCAAAGATATAGATACAGGATCTATTTCAAATATAAATTTTTCTCATGATATGAATTCAATTTTTGTCAGTACCGATAAAGGTGTATTTTCAATTTTACTTTCAGAAAAGAAAGTAGAATGGAATATTGATTTACCCGACGCTCTTGAGGTTGTAGAAACTGAAACCGGAGAATATATATTCTTTTGTAAAGATTTTATCTGGAAGGGAAGAGACTCTGATAGAAAACCATTGTTTTTAAGCAGTGGGGATTTTGCCGGGTTTTACAAGGGACAATCTGTTATTTATGCTAAAGGGAAATTCTTTACAATTGATGATGATACAAGTAGAATTAACGAGATTTCTTTAGCAGCGTCAGATTTATATACCGTAACTACAAATGGAATGTTTCGTTTATTATCACGGGAAGTTAAAAAAGGGTTTTATACTGATAGTTTAATAATAAAAGAGATTTATACCGGTAAACAATATGATATTACTTCATTTCCACAATTATATTATTCATTATATCAACCTGAGATTTCGGGGGAATTTAGTTTTTTAGATACTCCTGTAAGTGATAAAAGTGAAATTGCTCTTTTATTTGATGGAGTCAAAACGAGTGAAGGTGTATTTGATATTTTAAGCGTTATTGAAAAATATAACATAAAAGCTAACTTTTTTTTAAATGGCAATTTTATGGAAATTAATCCAATTATCACTACAGAAATATCAAAATTCAATTTAGAAGTAGGTAATGCGTTTCAATATCATGTTAATTTACTTGAAAATAAATTTATGATAGATAGAAATTTTATACGACAGGGGTTGTCTGCAAATGAAGAGTCATATTTTAAATTATCAGGTAAAAATTTTTCACCTTATTGGCACGCACCATATTTTGTTTATTCAGAGTCTATAATAAAATATGGTTTAGAAAGCGGATATCGTTTTGTGAGTTATAATCTTGATAGTCTTGACTGGGTGAGTAAAAGTGACCGGCAGTTAAGTGCGAGTTATTTCATGAATAATGAACAACTGATTGAACGAATTCTAAAACGGCTTAAGCCGAATCAGGTTATATCCCTTTCTACAGGAAAAAATGACATAGTAAGAGAGCAATGGTTATTTTATGATATTGAAACACTTATAACAGAAATGATCAGATCAGGTTATTCATTTACCTTTGTGAGTACTGTTATTGATAAGTACCGGGTGAAATAGTAAAAAACCGAGCCTCTTGCAAAAATACTTTTTTATCTCAACTATTTGCAAAAGTCCCCATCTATTAGTGTCTTATTTTTATTGAAATAATTCTGCCTAAATATTTTTTACCATTTTCAAACATTGGATCAGATATGTTTATTTTGATAATGCAATCACCTGAATCGACAGATTTGAGTAAAAAATATTTTTGATTTGATATTCTAATATCATTCGGGTATAGTATCAGGTTTGAATTACTTAATTCAAGTTCGTATTCAATTGAATTATCGCATTCTTCTTTTCTGTTATTTGTCGGGATAAGAAAATATTTGTTAATATTTACATAAAATGTATCATCATTAAAAATAATTGACTTTTCAAAATTCAATACTGTTTCAAAAACTGTTACTATACCGGCGTTATTTTCAAAAAAAATTTCTAAATAATTATTATTTTCATAATGATTAATAAGAAAATTAACTGATTCAATGCGACCGTTTTCTGTATTGGCTACTTTGTTGAAATTATTAATGCTTTTTGAATTCAAAAAAATTGTTATATTCTGTATATCACTAGTGTTTTTCAATATTACATTTACTACTGAGGGTATAGTGTAATCATAAATAAGTTTTTTGTATAAAACAGTTTTTATATATTTATCATCCGCATTTATGTGCAGAAAGCTGAAAAACAAAACAATTAAAACATTATATTTAATCATAGAATATAAAATATCTTATTTTTGTTAAAAATTCAATTTATTTTATTAGAAGGTCAATAAAAATGTGTTATTATTAGTATTAAAAATCTAAAAATGTATTTAAGAGGTTAACTATGAAGAATATGGTATTAATTGTAACTTTTATAACCATTATTATTGGTTGTGTTACTAATGATTCATCTGATGATGGTTCAAAAACAAATTCAGATGTAGTTCAAGCTATCGGTCGGGGATATGATGTTTTTGGTAATTATGCTGATCCGGAATATCTCAAGGGAAGTATTTTAGATTATCAGGCATTAATTGATAATTCGCAAATTGAGAAAATTATGTTGGAAAAAGGTGATTTTACATCATCTTCCGGGAAAACATTTTCGGAGTATTCAAATAGTTTAAATATTAAAACAAATATTTCAGGTAATTATAAATTTTATTCAGGCAGTATGAAAACTAATTTTACGACTGACAGATTTAACTCATCACAATATCAGTTTGCTACTGTTCATAGTGATATTAAAAAATATTCACTTACGATAAAAAATGAAGACAAAGTTAATTATTCAAATTTAAAAAAATATCTTACACAAACATTTAAAGAAAGAATTAATGATTCGACTGATGATTGTTATGAAATATTTAATACGTATGGTACTCATGTTTTAACCGGCATTATTATGGGAGCACGACTGGATTATAGTTTGTCTGCACAAACAACCGCATCAACAGGGAGTGAAACAATTGAAAACTATGCAAAGGCTTCGTATAAATCATTATTTTCATCGGCTTCATTAAGTGTTGATGTAAAAACATCATCATACTGGTCTGAAAGATTTGAGTCGACGGAAGTCAGAACATTTGTAATAGGCGGGAAAAGTGAATATGGTCAGCATATTAATAATGATGGTGATTATACAAAATGGATTGACAGTATAAATGATAATACTGTTTTTTCAAATATTACTGCAGACGGAATAGTGCCTGTTTGGGAATTAACTGATAATACTGTGAAGAAAGAACTTTTAAAAAAAGCATTTGAAAGATGGGCAACTGAAAGAGAATTAAATTTCACTCCTGAAGCGATAGCAAAAACCTGTATCGTTGATATTCTGGTTCGGGATAGTGGAGCTAATGATTATATAGATTATAATGGTGGTAAGTATTATAGAATCAATCAGGATTTAAATGAAGGTGCCGGCGGGGATGATATTTATATCTATGTGAGATATGGAAAAGATGACGGGAGTGATGGGTATATTCCAATAACTCATATTGGAGTTGTTCATGATGCTGATGAAAATGATGCAATTTATGACAATCCTGATCATTACACAAGAATTAATTTTGATTTAAACCGCGATGCCGGTGGAGATTACATGTATCTTTGTTATTATAGAAGTACTATTTATAAACCGATTAGAAATTTGTATGTTTATAATCACAGTGATAATACAAGAGAATTTACATCAATTTATAAGAAACCGGATTTGTCCTATTATCAGGTTAAGCGTCTTAATGATAAAAACTGGACTTCCGAGTATCCTGATTTAAACAGGAAAGCCGGTGGAGATTACATTTATTTATTTTATTCTGATAATATGGTTGATTAATAAAAATATTGTAGAGCCTCTGTATAGGAAATGTATTTTTTCATTTTTACTGCATTTATTTATACTTTCTGTTTGAGATTTTTTGCTAAATGTTATATATTGCATATCGTAACAGGTTTTTAGGTTACTTGTTACGAATTTATCGATTATGAATGAAAGGAGTTATAATGGCTACTAAAGGAAAAATGGCTACTATTGACGGAAATACTTCCGCCGCTCATGTCGCTTATGCATTTAATGAAGTCGCTGCGATTTATCCTATTACACCGTCTTCAAATATGGCCGAGTATTGTGATGCCTGGGCAGCACACGGTAGAAAAAATCTTTTCGGTGAGACTCTTGATCTTGTTGAAATGGAATCTGAAGCAGGTGCTGCCGGTACTGTTCACGGTGCATTATCAGCAGGTGCTCTAACTACTACTTTTACAGCTTCTCAAGGTCTTTTATTAATGATTCCTAATATGTTTAAAATAGCGGGTGAGTTATTACCTACAGTTTTTCATGTTTCTGCACGATCTTTGGCTGCACAGTCACTTTCTATTTTTGGTGATCACCAGGATGTTATGGCTGTTAGAAATACAGGTTATGCAATGGTTGCTGCAAATTCTGTACAGGAAGTTCAGGATTTAGCATTAGTTTCACATTTAGCTACTTTAGAAGCAAATATACCGTTTGTTAATTTCTTTGATGGTTTTAGAACGTCACATGAAATTCAAAAGGTTGAAATGATAGATTATGAAGTTATGAGAGAACTTCTTGATATGAAATTTGTTGAAGCATTTAGAAAAAGAGCAATAAATCCTGAACATCCGACAGTAAAGGTTGCTGCTCAAAATCCTGATGTTTACTTTCAGGGAAGAGAAACAACAAATAATGATTATGCTGCATTACCTGCTCTTGTCCAGAAATATATGGATAAAGTTGGTGCTAAAATTGGAAGAGAGTATAAGTTATATGAGTATTACGGTGCAAAGGATGCTGATAAAGTTATTATTTCAATGGGTTCAAGTTGTGACACTATTGAAGAATCAATCAACTTTTTAAATGCCAAGAAAGGTATGAAACTTGGTTTGTTAAAAGTAAGACTCTATAGACCTTTTGATATTAATCTTTTTGTTGATGCTATTCCTGCTACAGCAAAGAAAATTGCTGTTCTTGATAGAACAAAAGAACCGGGAGCTTATGGAGAGCCTTTATTTCTTGATGTTGTTGCTGCATTCCAGGCTAAGGGAAAACATGATGTTAAAATTATCGGTGGTCGATACGGTTTATCATCTAAAGAATTTACTCCTTCAATGGTGTTAGCTGTTTATAAACATTTGGATGGTAAATGTACTCATAATTTTACCGTTGGTATAATTGATGATGTATCAAATCTTTCTTTAAATATCGATGAAGAAATTGTTACAGAACCTGATGGTGTAACACGATGTATTTTCTGGGGCTTAGGTTCAGATGGTACAGTAGGTGCTAATAAAAACTCAATTAAAATTATCGGTGATAATACTGATATGTATGCACAAGGTTATTTCTCTTATGATTCAAAAAAATCCGGCGGTATTACTATATCACATTTACGATTTGGAAAATCAAAGATTCAGTCTCCATACTTAATTACTTCAGCTGATTTCATTGCATGTCATAATCCTTCTTATGTTGGTCGATATGATATGTTAAAAGAAATGAAGCCAAATGGTAAATTTCTTTTGAATACATCAGTTTCTACTGATAAAGTTTTTGAAAGTTTCACAAAAGAAATGCAGGAAACAATTATAAATAAAAAAGTTAAAGTGTATGCTATTGATGCATTAAAAATTGCTGAAGGTGCCGGAATGGGTACACGAATCAATACAGTAATGCAGGCTGCTTTCTTTAAATTATCAGGTATTTTACCTGAGGCGGAAGCAATTGAATTGATGAAAAAAGCTGCTAAAAAATCATACGAAAAGAAAGGTATGGAAATTGTTGAGATGAACTGGAAGTGTATTGATAACGCTGCCAGTGGTTTATCAGAAATAAAAGTACCTGCTTCAATTTCAGAAGTTAAAAATGCTTTTGTTTCACCTAAACTTATACCTGATAATTCATCTGATTTTGATAAAAATATTATTGAAAGACTTATGTATTTAAAAGGTGATGAATTACCTGTATCTCAAATGATTAAAGATGGTGTTGTTCCTACAGGAACTACAAAACTTGAAAAAAGAGGTATTTCTGCTGTTGTTCCTCATTGGATTAGCGAAAATTGTATTCAATGTAATCAATGTTCATTAGTTTGTCCTCATGCTGCAGTTAGAGCTAAACAAATCAGACCTGAAGAACTAAAAAATAAACCTGCTTCTTTTAATACATTAAAATCAACAACAAAAGATACCGGTTTAGAATATAAAATTCAGGTATATATTGAAGATTGTACAGGATGTGGAAACTGTGTTAACGTTTGTCCTTCAAAAACAAAAGCACTTGAATTCAGATCAATATTTGATGAAAGAAACGATGGTCAGAATGAAAATGTAGCTTTCTTTGAAAAAATTGCAGATAATGTTATTGATGGAACAACACTTGCACAATTTAAAGGTACTCAGTTTAAAAAACCTTTATTTGAATTCTCTGGTGCTTGTGCCGGTTGTGGAGAAACTCCTTATGTTAAACTTGTAACTCAGTTATTTGGTGAGCGAATGGTTGTTGCAAATGCAACAGGTTGTTCTTCAATTTATGGTGGAACTTTCCCTACAATTCCTTATACTGTTAATCGAAATGGTCATGGTCCTGCTTGGGCGAATTCACTATTTGAAGATAATGCAGAATATGGTATGGGCTTTAGAGTTGCGATTGATTCAAACAGAAAGCAACTTTTAACAAATATTAATAAAGCAATTGAATTAGGAACAACTCCTGAATTATCTGCTTCATTGAAAAAAAATATTGAATTGTGGAAAGATGTTACTGAAGTGGCTACGTCACAGTCAGAAACAACACAAAAACTTCTTCCTGCTGCAATTACAAAAGCATCCGGTGAATTGAAAGCCGTTTTAAGCAAGATTTTAGAACTTGCTAATTATATTGTTGATAAATCAGTGTGGTGTTTTGGTGGTGATGGTTGGGCGTATGATATTGGATATGGTGGTTTAGACCATGTATTAGCATCAGGTAAAAATGTAAATATTCTTGTTGTTGATACAGAAGTTTATTCAAATACCGGTGGTCAGGCTTCTAAATCAACTCCTATTGGTGCTATAGCACGATTTGCTGAAGCAGGTAAAAGAGTTGGTAAGAAGGACCTTGGTTTAATAACAATGAGTTATGGCTACATTTATGTTGCATCAATTTCACTTGGTGCAAATATGGCACAAACAGTTAAGGCTTTCCAGGAAGCTGAAGCGTATGATGGTCCGTCAATTATTTTAGCGTATGCTCCTTGTATTAATCATGGTTTAGCAAAAGGTATGGGACATACAATTGAAGAAGAGAAAAAAGCTGTAAAATGTGGTTATTTCCCTCTTTATCGATATAATCCGGCTCTTAAAGAACAAGGTAAAAATCCTTTTATTTATGAATCTCAAGATCCGAGTGAAGATATGATGGATTTCTTAATGAGTGAGACACGATATAAATCACTTAAAAAGGAATTCCCTGAAATTGCTGATGAATTATACAAAAAAGCAATTGAAGACAAAAAAGCAAGACACGAGTATTATAAAAAACTTGGTGCTATGCAATAGGTAAGTAGTAACAAATAAAAAGGAGTGACGTAATTGTCACTCCTTTTTATTTGTATATCAGATTTATAGAAACGCTTAAAACTAAAGTGTATTTTGGATTTCAGAAATTAGTGATAATAATTCTTCAGGTGTATAAGGTTTTGCAAGAAAAAATATTTCTTTATGTTCTGAAGCATTTTTAAGTAAACCTGAGTTAGTACCAAAACCCGATGAAACGATAACTTTCATATTCGGGTACAGTTGTTTTATTTGTTCTAAAGTTTGTGCTCCATTCATTTGAGGCATAATCCAATCTAAAATAACTAAGTTAAATATATTTTTTTCCAAATGAGATAATGCTTCTATACCATTTTGTGCTGTTGTTACGGTATGAGAAAAATCTTTTAAAAGATTGCTTGTATTTTTTCTGATTATTTCTTCATCATCGACAAGTAGTATTTTCCATTGAGTCATATTTGAAATAATACTTTTCATAATCTTTTTATTATTTGGTTGTGATTCTGAAAGAGGAAGAAATAAAGAGAATTTTGTACCTATGTCAATTTCTGAATATAATTTTATTATTCCTTTATGTCTTTTTACAGTTCCATATACAGATGATAAGCCAAGCCCTGTACCTTTTCCTTGTTCTTTTGTCGTAAAAAACGGGTCAAATACTTTGTTATAGAGGTGTTTTGGAATCCCGCTCCCTGTGTCTGTGACATCGAGTTGAACATAATAACCATCGCTTATATTATCCTCAGGAAAAGTGTTTGATGAGAGAAAAACTTTTTTAGCGGAATATGTTATACTCCCGCCATTTTTTTCCATTGCATCCCGGGAATTAATTCCTAAATTGAGCAAAGCATTAACAAGCTGAGCATTTTCACCTTTAATTATGAGGGGGACTTTACTGTCTATACTAGTGTTTATTGTTATAGTATTTTTTATTGATCTTTTTAATAATGCAACGGTATCGTTTATTGCTATTTCAATATCAAAAAGTTCAGTGGGACCTGACTCAACTCGAGAAAAATTAAGTAATTTTTTTACAAGAGATGATGCCTTATTCCCGGCATTTAAAATAATATCAATATATTCCTGGTTTTTATTTAGATTTTCTTCATCAAGAGAAAATTTAAGCATTTCAGTTGATCCGATAATTCCGGTTAAAAAATTATTAAAATCATGTGCAACACCGCCTGCTAATTTACCGATCGATTCCATTTTTTGTGACTGAATAAATTTCCCCTCAAGCTCACGATATTCTGTCATGTCAATTCCCGATATAAACCAATGGGAAATAGTACCTTGATCAAATCTGATTGGATTGAGAGTAAAATTGATTAAATGGGGATTTCCGTATTTATTTATCCACTTTATTTCATATCTTTTTTTATTATTTTCATTAAATAATGTAGTAAAATCGAGAGCTTTATTTTCAAATAAAAAAGTATCTATAAATGATTTATTGATAACATCATTCAGACTATACCCGGTTGCAGTTTCACATGCTTTGTTAATATCTGAAATAAGACCTTTTGAATCAGTAATTATGACAAAAGAGTCTGTAGTGTTAAATAAAGCAGCTCTAAATCTGTTTTGCATGTCTAATTCTTTATTTTTTATATCAATTGTTGCAATATATTTTTTAATAATTTTATGCATCTCACCAATACCCATTATTAACATGAAAATTGGGAGTATAAAACCGGATAGGGCATTATACCAAGCTGTTTTTGATTGAACATAAGATGTTAGAAATCTAATAATATGAAGACCATTTTTTGAAAATACATAGTTAGTATAAAAAATAAATAGAATAGTACTAACTGTTAATAATATAAAACCTGCTCGTTTTCCGATTACAAGAGCAGCAACGATACAACCGAATAACCCCATCCCGAAAAAAGCACTCCCGACTATGCCAAAACTGAAAAGTCCAAAATAGGAAGATGATATAGAAATGCCGATAAGAGTTATTGTACGAACTAAAAGAGAAAACCTGTTTCTCAATACAATAATAAAAGTCCCGATTAATAAAATGACAATATGATTAATAGTAACAGGCTGCCATCCTGTTTTAATTATTCGCATAATGTACATTGGCAACACAAGATACCCGGTAATTAATAAAGCTATTAAACAAATATTTATTAAACTGCTTCGTGCGGTATTAAACAATACTTTTTCTGAAACTGTAAATGAATTGTTATTTTCCATAATTTTACCCTATTTTTACATAATACATGATAGAAAAGTAAGAGTCAATTTTTTTTAGTTAAAATCTACCATTTATTTCTATTGACGAATTGTTTCCTTTTTATTACTCTAATGTTTGGAGTTATAGTGAATGAAAAAAATATTGAAAGTTGTATTTGTTGGTTGTTTATTATTATTACTTTTATTAACCATATCTTTTGTTTATTATTTAGGAACAAGGGAAAAACCGGAAACATTTTTATCTGATGACTTTAATGTATTAGTACATGTTAAATCTATTAAGAAATTATATAATAATCTGATTGATCTTAAAGTAACTGACTATATATTAAGTGAAACTCCATATTTTGAATTATATAAATATGTACTTGATTTTAGAAATCTTGAAGTTTCCAGAAATAAGTTATTACTTAACTTTTTAGAATTACCTGTTTATTGTAGATTGGATACATCAAATAATGTATTTTTAATTGCTGATTTAAAATATGCTTCTATTATATTAAGATTTATTCGTCTGGATTTTTTTTTAAAGAAATATAATGTAACGTTGCTGTCAAAAAATTCTTATCAAATTGTTATAAATAATGCATTTTTCTATCTGACATTAAAAAATAATTTATTATTTTTCAGTAATACGAAAGAGAATATAATAATTGATTCAGATAAGTCAATTCGTGATAATGAAGAATTCTTAAAACTTTCTAAAGCCCGAACATCATCTACATTACTTGATGTTTATTTTCGCAGTGATTTTATAGTTAAAAATGCCAGGGGTTTGGGAAGCGGGATTGATAATGTTTTGTCAAGAATTACATTGGGTCGTTATGTGATGCTTAATTTGTTTTTATCGAATGAAGATCTATTAGTTACTCTTCATTCACAGGTTAAATCTGATGATGAAATTATTAATACGATAATCAATAAGAAAGATAAATCTATTGATGTTCTGCATTATTTGCCGGATGATACTAATTTTCTTTTTAAATCGGATATTGGTGATTTAAAAAGTGCATATAATTTTTTTATTTCAACTCTTACAATTGATAAAAAGCGTAAATTAGCAGCTTTAGAAAAAGGAATTGAATTATTGTTAAATATGACAATTGATGAACTACTATTTTCATGGCCCGGTTCAGAATTAGGTATTATTAATTCTGACAATTCAATAAATCCAATATATTTTTTAGAAATTAATAATAACAAATCGTTTAAAAAAGTACTTAATAATCTTGATCGAAATGGTATTTTACAGCAAAGTGCTGATATAGTATTTGACGGGGTGAGACTTAGTAAATTCGAATTTCCCGGTGCTATGAAATCATTTATTAATATGATTGTAAAAAATATTGAAATGCCTTATTTTATACAAATTGATAATTATATTTTTTTGTCACAAGATCCCCAATCGTTATCAGGTATGGTAAATAAATATACGGGCAGCAATACTTTACCATTTGATAATCAATTCAAGGTCGCTTTAAAATCAATCGGTATTAAAACAGATTCATTAGTCTATTATAATACGAAGTCAACAAGGTTTTCATTATTTAATAAATCAGAATTTATCGATAAAATAATCAATTTATATCAATGTGGTATCATTGCAGTTTCAACCGGCAATGATACAATAACAGTATCTTTATCTGCAACAGGTACTGATCGTTTAAATGTAAGGACATTTCCGGGTTTTCCTGTTTATAGTGATGACGCAATCACCGGTAATGTCATTTTTGGTTCAGTATCCGGTAAAAAAGTACCTGAAATAGTATACTTGACAGAGGCCGGTAGTATTCAGGTGAAGAATATTACCTTTAAAGATGTTAATGGTTTTCCACTACCATTAGGTAACGATTCCAGAACTATTACATTTGATGAGCTTAATAAATCTTTAACTGTTTTTTCAACTAGAGGAATAGTCAATAAAATATCAAAAGAAGCTACGACGATTCATCCTTTTCCACTTATAATTAATTATAAAGGGGGATGGGTATCTGATACTGTTAATAGTAAAAACTATTATTTTTCTCCACGGGATGCAGATATTCAAAGTATTGATAGTAAAGGAGTAATTTCAAGATTAGATTATATATTTTCTGCACCTGTATTATCACAACCATCTTTTTCAGGTATCTTGATTGCACTTGCAGATCGTTCAATTTCAGGTCAATTATTTTTGTTTAATACTTCGGGAATACTACAGGAAGGTTTTCCTTATCAGGCCGGCTCTATGATTAAATCTTCCCCGGTCTTCGTTGATAGTACTGTCGTTTTTGTAACTCAGGATGGTTTTGTGCATTGTGTTAATGATAAAGGTCAGTCACTAAAAGGATGGCCAATAAAACTTGATGGAAAATATAATTCAACTCCTCTTGTAATCACAGTGAAAAATAACAAATTATTAGTTATTTTAAATAATGAAGGAGTTATTTCCATATTAAATATAAATGGTAATGTAACTAAAAAAATGCAACTTAATGGAATACATGGTAATGATGCAAAATTATCTGCATTTGATATTGATTCAGATTCAAATGATGAAATATTTATTTATAATGCTGGTAATTATATAATTTGTTTAAATGCAGATTTATTACATTATTCAGGTTTTCCGGTCTCCGGTTATTCTAAACCCGATTTTATTGATATAGATAGAGACGGGAATTTTGAAATGATAACTTCTTCGATAGATAGTAATATATATATATATACAATTATGAGGTGATTATGATGAAAAAAATACATTTTTTCTGTTTAATGGCTTTTGTATTATTGTTTTTTTCATGCAAATCATTAGGTGATGTAGTAGCTCAGGGTATTGATGAGGAATCAGCATTAGAAATTAACAAAATAACTACTTTATTTTCAGAATATTCAGATACGCAGTCTAAAAAAATTATAAATGAAATAATTGATTTAAATAATTCCTTAAGAAAGAAAGCGAAAAATAATAGAATTTTTGAAGCAAAAGTTTTAGGTATTGACGGTGAAGTTGCTTATTATTCCAATAATGTATTGTTAGTTGATCGAATAATTAAGAAAATTGAGCAATTAAATGAACGGGAAGAATGGTTTTATTATTTAAGTGCATTACAATCTAATGATGTAATAAAAAAAATTACTATTCTTAATGATGGTATTTTAAAAGCTACACATAACTCCCGTTTGAAACTGTATTTAGCTGATTTATATTATACAACAGCGAAGTATAAAGATTCTATTATTATATATGATAAACTATTAGCTGATGGAATTATTTTACCTAAGTTAAGTTTGATTAAACGGGACATATCATTTTATTTAAGTACAACTGAAGGATTAAAAAATCAATCAACAGCTGCTATTTTATTCCACAATGAAATTGATGCAAATAATTTTATTACTATGGTAAGAAATGAAACCAAATTTTTTAATAATTTTACGTCATCTGCGTTGACTATGGATATAGTATTAAATGAATTGCATAAACTTGGATATATTTATACTGCAAATTCTATCACGGTGACTAAAAAATATATTTCATTTTTATTTAATCGTATTTTTAATAAACAATCAATTACTAATGAAAAAAGTGAATTTGTTGGAAAGAGTTCAATCGATGATGTAACTACTGAAAGTATTTTTTATAAACCAATATTATTTACTGTCGAATGGGATATAATTGAGCTTGAAGACGGGAAGAAATTTATGCCTGATAAAACTGTTTCAGCTTTTGATTGTTTTAAAATAATCAAAAATGCAGAAGAAAAATATAGTATGTTTGATAATTAGTGTTATAAAAAACCGGATTTCTCACGTGTTAATCACTTTGAAATCCGGTTTATATATAAATTGTCAATTAGAAATTATGGTTCAAGTCTGTTAATATCCCGTGGGAATAAACTTGCTTCTTTAACATTTGAAAGACCGCATATTAATGCAGTTAATCTTTCTAACCCAAGTCCCAGACCACCATGCGGAGGCATACCGTATCTGAATGATTGTAAATAACTGTCAAAAAGTTCAGTGTTTAAACCAAATGATTTCATCTTTTTAAGATAATCATCGTAGACATTGAGTCTTTGGCCACCTGTTGTAATTTCCATACCTCTGAAAAGCAGGTCAAATGATAATGTTTTACCTTCGTCATCCGGATCATCCATTGTATAAAATGGTCGTTTAACTGTAGGAAAATGAGTAACAAAAAGCAGTTCTGTATCCCAATTTTTCTTTGCATAACCACATATTAAACTTTCCTCTTCAGGAGCAAGATCTTTTTCTCCACGGTAATCTTTATTGAATTCTTTAAAAATAATATCATGAACATCATCAAATTTTATGGTTACAATTTTCTCAATATCCGGTACCGTTACACCTAGTAACTCAAGTTCGTTTGAGCATAACTCATTTAATTTTGAAAAAATATGTTTTAAAAGTTTAGTTTCAACTTGAATGAGATCGGTAAATCCATTTTCCAGTATCATTTCTAAATCAAGGGAGATATATTCATTTAAATGACGTGATGTGTCGTGTTTTTCAGCTCTAAATACCGGTGCTTCTTCAAAAACTCTTCCAAATGTACCAATCATAATCTGTTTATAAAATTGTGGAGATTGTGCAAGGTATGCGTTTGTTTCAAAATAATCTAATTTGAAAATGTTAGCTCCACCTTCGGCTCCAGTTTTAACTATTTTTGGTGAGCATATTCGAGTAAACCCGTTGGTTGTAAGAAAATTACCAAACTCATTAAAAATTGTTGATGATATTCTGAAAATTGCTCTTTGTCTCGGATGTCGTAGCGTTAATGGTCTTTTATCAAAATTGGTATTGAGATTTATATTCAATTCTTTTTTTGTTGTATCAACAGGCAATGGATTTTCTGATGGTGATGATAAGATTTCAACTGTTTTAACATGAATCTCTATATTTCGAGGAACAATTGAGATATCTTTAATTGTTGCTGATTTTACAATACCGGTTATTTTTATAGCAGCTTCAACTTTAATTGCTTCAGGTTCAATGTTTAGAGTATTTCTATCGAGTACACATTGAATATTATTATTAGGCGTTCTAATGATAATAAAACCACCCCAACCGGTAACTCTACTATTTTGAACCATTCCGGTTATTGTTATTTCAGAATCAATTTTCTCGTCAAAATTGATATATGATGAAATTGAATCAACTATTGTAAATTCCTGCATTTTTTTCTCCTATGAATAATTAGGAAAAAATATATATTATTATACATAAAAATGCAATAAATTATTATCAATCCTTCTTGCAAAAATACGTTAATTTTTATATTTAACATGGTACGCATACATAGTTATACTACAAATGGATAAAACAATGGATTCAACTGATCGATATATTTCTGTTTCGACATTTTCCGATATGATAAAGTTAAGTATGGAAAGACTTTTTCCCGGTACAATTTATTTAAAAGGTGAGATTTCAGGTTTTCGTCCATCTTCAACCGGTCACTGGTATCTAACAATTAAAGATGATGAAGCGGTTATTTCTGCTGTTATTTTTAAAGGAACTCACAGTTCAATTCTTGACGATTTTAATAAATCAGGAATTAAAAATATTAAAGATGGTCAGGAAGTTTTAGTAGAAGGTAAAATTAATCTATACAAAAAATCCGGTTCTTATAATATTATTATCAATAAAATGAAACCGCTTGGAATTGGTGAGTTATATTTTAAATTTGAAGAATTAAAGAAAGAACTATCTGAACTTGGTTTTTTTGATCAGGCTGTAAAAAAAAATATTCCTTCTCATCCGCGTGTTCTTGGTATAGTTACTTCGCCAACCGGAGCAGCTTTGCAGGATATGCTTAATGTATTGAAAAGAAGAGCTCCGGGTATTCAAGTGAAAATATTTCCGGTCGCTGTTCAAGGTGATAATGCAAAAAATGAAATTGTTAAGGCTATTAACTATGCTGATTTTAATTTTATTAATGATGGCAAAGATAAAGTTGATGTGTTAATTCTTGCCCGTGGTGGTGGATCAATTGAAGATTTATGGCCATTTAATGAAAAAATTGTTGCTTATGCTATTAATAAATGTAATATACCAATAATTTCAGGAATAGGGCATGAAATTGATTTTACCATTGCTGATTTTTGTAGTGATTTAAGAGCTCCGACTCCTTCTGCAGCAGCAGAACTCGTTTCAAAAAGCTCTGAAGAAATTAATTCAACTGTATCTTCTTTGCAATTAAGAATTCAGGCAGTAATGAAAAGTATGATCAGGAATGCCCGTATGCGATTTGATGCGGTTTCCTCCACTAAATTAAATAGAGCATTCAGACGGATTTATGAGAGTAAATTGCAGGATCATGCGTATTTAGATGAAAAAATCCGTAACATTTTTAAAAATAAAATTACTTCATATAGACATTCTCTTGAATTAGTTAATAAAAGATTAATCGCTTTGAATCCACTTAATATTCTTGAACGGGGGTATTCTGTTGTGTATAGAGTTGATGACGGGAAATTAATTAGTTCTGTAGGTTCAATAGATAATCATGATTTAATTAAAGTTGTTATGAAAGACGGTGATTTTAAGGCTCTTGTTGAAAATAAGGATTTTTAAAGAATATTTTGTTTACCAAATTAATTAAAAAAGGGGAACAGCATTTGCTATACCCCTTTTCGATTTAATAGGAAATTTATAAATTACCCTTTATTGATGAGTTCGGATCTCTGTTTTTTTCAATTTCAATCATTTTAAGTTTTTCTTTTTCTACTTCAAGATCTTTTTTTAAGATCATATTTTTTATATTATTATTTTCATAGGTAAAATAAATTGAATCATCTGCAGATAATCTGTTATTTCCAATGTCTGCAGCAAATGTTACATAAATACCGTTTATTATTATTTCATAATCATATCGGGTAAAAATCATATTTTCATCATTTTGTTTTAAAGTAACTTCATAGTTTTCACAGAAAAATGAAATTAAACTTTTAAATACCGATTTTGTATTAACCCATGACCTGTCTGCATATCGTTTTTTTAAATAAACTTCAACTTTTGCTAATTTTAAACCATCAATTGTATTATTTGAATTATAAAAAGTGAATATTACATCAGAAGGTATATTTAAAAAAGGAGAACCTGTAGATACATATCGTACTTGTGAAGAAGTTCTTAATTCTGTTAATTCATCTTTCCCGGCAACAGTTTGGTAAAATTTTAAAGTTGATAAACCGGCTTCTTTCGTTGAGATTGTTCGTTGAATGTCCTTTAGACCGGAGCCCCATTCAAGTTTTAGTACTTTAGGTATTTCTTTTCCTTGAGAAAAGAATGTAAATGTCAATAAAATGTACAAGGAAGTAACGATAATTTTTTTCATAGTAAATTCTCCTTAGAATAATTTGCAAGTTCCATTTCCGGCATTAAAACTATAGAAATCAGGTTTAATTCCTGAATCATTTGTATATTTGTTAGAAATTGTATTACACAATTGTTCCAATTTACCCGATTGGACAATATTTACTGTACATCCGCCAAACCCGGCTCCTGTCATTCTTGACGCAATAACTCCTTCAGTAGATCGAGCAATATCAACAAGTAAGTCAAGATGAAACCCGGTTACCTCATATTTTTCCCGTAATGAGTCACCGGATACGTTAATCTGCTTTGCAAGTCCCATTATATCATTATTTTTTAAATTTTCAACAGCCTTTTTTACTCTTTCATTTTCCTGAATAACATGATCTAATCTTTTTGTTAGTAATTCGTCATTTATACCATCTTTAACTGTATTATATCTGTCTAAACCAACATTACCCAGTTTTTTTTCGGTTATTCCCAGTTTCTTTAGCAATTCAAAACCTTTTTCACATTCTAATCTTCTTTCATTATACTTACTTTCTTCGAGTCTTCTTTTTTTATTGGTATTGATTACAAGTATTTCATATTCACCGGTTTCAAGCGGGGCATATTGAAATGATAAAGTATCACAGTTTAATTCTATTGCCTGACCTTTTTTTGCATTAGCACAAGCAAATTGATCCATAATACCACATTGCAGTCCAATAAACTGATTTTCTGCCTGCTGCCCTTTTAATGAAAGTTCAACCATTTTTTCAGATCCGGGTTGAGGTATGGTATAACCATTTTGATCTAAAAGACATATCATTGAAACCATTTCAAAAGATGCTGATGATGACAGACCGGCACTATCAGGAATATTGCCGGCAATAACAGCATCAAAACCTGAATTGATTGAATATGAATCATTCGATAAAACATACAATACTGCTTTAAAATAATCACTCCAATGAGATTTTTTTATCATTGATGATTCTGTTTCAATAGATATAATACCATCTTTAAAATTATCAGAATATATATTGATTTTCGATGAATTATTTTTTACTGCAAATATATACGTACCCTTATCTATACCAAAAGGAAGAACTAATCCACCGGTATAATCAGTATGTTCACCGATAAGATTTACTCTGCCCGGTGAAAAATAAAGATTACCTTTTGAATTATAATTAAATATGTCATTAAACAGTTTTATTATAGCTTCTTTCATTATTGTATAATAGTAAATCCTCAGGAAATATCAAAGTGTTATTTTAAAATTAATAAAATTTACTTATTTTGTAATTTATTTACATCAATTCCATAGGTATTTTCATCAATACATCGCTGTGCCTTACTTTTTGTTCCTTTATCTGAAGATTCAAGGGATTTTTTCATAAATTCCGGGTTAGCTGTAATAAAATCAGAACCATATTTATTAGGATCTATTGTAAAATCTACAATCATTTTGTATTGATTCTGACTGAGAATTCCTTCATTGAGAGCTGTGTCGAAAAATTCCCGTTCGATTTTTACCGATGAATAACACTCAATCCCTTGGCCGGTTAAAAATTCATACCCGCCCTGACAACGGTCAACAATACTTGCAGTATGTATAAGTTTCCCGTTTGCATTTTTAATTGCCGGAATCCAGGCTCTTTCGTAACTTGATGCCTCGGTGATTAAATCGGCGATATGTGATACTTTTTCATTATTAAGGTTTTTTATTTCGCCATCTTCATCATACAATTTTAAATCTTTAAAAATAAAAACATGTCGTTTACCGGTAAGTTTTGCAACGAGAATTGAGAAAAACCAATCCCTTCTTTCACCGCCTGTAATAATTGTTGCGTCATTAAAAAGACTTGATTTTTTTATCGATTCAACAAATTCTTCCATAACATCCTGATAAAGGGCATTTGAATTGTAAAAACCGGTCACTTCTTCGGTAATTTCTTTAATAAGTTTTTCAGGCGTAGACACTAAAGAATCAATCAATGATAATAATTGATCTGCATCATTTTTAGAACCATACAAAAAATGAGTATTAATGAAATACGGTCCGATTTTTCCAGACGTATACCAGAATGGACTCTCAGGATTTGCTACTTTAATAGCTTCTGTTTCAAATAGTTTTTTTGCAATAATATTCATGTTAACCTCTAATAAAAATTGATTTAATTTTTTGAAATGCTAATACGACAGGATTTTGACCAAACTTTTTATTGTATGATTTTACAGCATCTTTTATTTGAATATCCTCACCGTATTTCTTTTTAAGATCATCCCAATGCCTGATAATCCAAACATATAAGTCTGACTCAGTTCTTCCCGGAAATCTAGTAAGCAGATTTTCGGACTTGATTTCGTTTATAATCGGCATAAATAAGTTGTCATACCAGCTTAACATAGCTTCATTAAAAGTTATTTGCTTTCCGCTGTCAATTCCAAGGTAATATTGATGACCGTGAATATGAGATAGTATGTCATCAAATCGTCCGGGAAATGAAAAATGCAGATCACTGACATCCCGTAGTTCATCAAGTCGGGTAATTTCTAAAAATGCTTTATTTTCATGTTCTATGACAATTTGTAATAAATCTTCCCGTGTCATATCAGGTTGTATAACAATATCAGTTTTTATTTCAATGACTTCCGCATCAATAAATTCTCTTCTTTGTTCTTTGGATACCGAAACTCTATGATTACCGTCTCTTACAAAATAAACCCCGCCTAATTTATACAGCTTTATAGGTGGTAAGATTTTCTCCTGATAATGTGCTTCGTCAACCCGTTCCCATCGTTGTCGTAAGTTTCTTCTTTTAGGAAGAAATTCTTTATTAAAATCATTATAGCGTCCCTCACTACCGACAATTTCATTTATTTTCACGCATTGAAGTCCCCGGTACGCTTCATTTTTTACTTTAACATATTTCATAACTTCATGAAAAGAAAGTAAAGTGTTATTCTGACCTTTAATTCTTGATAAGATTCTGGAAAATAAAGCTTTTTGAAATGCCTTATCAAAATCTGTTCTAGTTACTTCTTTTATTGTCTCATTACTATACATTTTTCATCTCCAATTTATAACTTCCATTTCCTTCATTGAACTATTAAACAACTTCATCTGTCTTTGGCTCTTTGATTTTAATTTTATAAAAACCGGAACAATTAATTACTTTTGTATTATGGTATTGAATTTCTCTTATAGCATTTCGATCCAACAGATGGACATGTCCGTGTATAAAGAATTGTGGCTTAAATGTTTTGATAAACCAGTTAAATGCTTTTAACCCATTATGACACGGGTCTGGTAAATCGCCAATTTTAAAAGGTGGTGAATGAGCTACGAAAATATCAATATATTTACCATAAATAAGTTTGTTAATACATAATCGTGGAATTAAAGCTAATAATTTGAAAAAGACTTCCCACTGTCTATATTGAAACGGACCACCGTTATACCATACTGAACCTTCAAAACCTGATATGATAACACCATTGATGGTATGCATTTTTAAATGGCAGTTTTTAAAACAAGATGGTATGTTTACTCTTGCTTTCTCACCAATACTCATCGTATAGTTTTTCGGATTAATATGATTACCAACAACAAACAAAAGTGGTTTATTCAATTCACTCATTACAAAATCCATGTAATTCACTGAAATATCACCGCAACTTATAATTAAGTCAATATCACTCATACGATATTTTAATTTTTCCGAATAAATAAGCGGGTCTATCCAATCTGAGATCGCAAGAATATTCATAATTCCTCATTCTGTTGATAATTGTCTGGCTAATCTGTCATATTTATATTTTTTCATACACTCTTCACTGCAAACAAAATTTTCTTCGTTGTCATTGCCTTGTTTAATAAAGAAATTTCCGCACACACTGCATCTGATAAATTCTTTATAACATTCTGCACTGCAATATTGAATTGAACTGTTTTCTTCGAGGACTTCAAAATATTGTCCGCAGCCGGCACATCTTTTATAAAACAATTTTTTATCCTTTACAATATATTCTAAAAAGCCTTTATAGAGGCTTTATTTTTTCAGGTTGTATTAAAAATGTTCCTCTATCACCGCATTTTATTTTTTTTGCTGAATAGTCAAAAATCCGTTTGAAAAATGGATGTATCATCCCTGATGTAAAACCACTTCCAAATCGTGTATAACCGGTTACCTTCAGATTGTATCTTTTTAAAAGCATAATCAGTCCTTTTTTTGAAGGAATTTGAATATGTTCATCAGGCATGAAAAAACGCCATTTTGCACCAAAAAAGTTTTGAACAAAACCTGATAGTGGAACTTCGATTATAATAGAAGAATCCGGTTTAGTGATTCGTATACTATTTTCCATGAGTGATTGAATATCGGGAATATGTTCAAGAACATTAAAAAGAAATAAAGTATCACAAGAAGATGTTTTAATGTCATCTAAAGATCCGTTAATGAGTGTGACGCCGTTTAAATCAATGGAATTTAAAAGCTCATCAGATATGTCAATACCAATCGTTTCTTTGCTATTCATTTCAACCAGATAGCGAAGAAAATGCCCATTTGCACAACCTAATTCGATATTGGTTTTATTTGGGATTGTTTTACTATCAAATCCGATTTCTTTCAATGTCATATTTCTTTCATTTTTTAATGCATTATACCCCTGTTGATTAAGATACCCGGGATTCATATTTTTTTTGATTTCTCTATAATTATTGTAGTATTCTTTAATTGTATTTTCATCCGGTAAAGGATATTGCATGATTGAACCGCATCGCTGACATGTATAATAGGTAACAGTTTTATTGTTTTCTGAAGATTGTACATGATAGCGTTTTTTATGTTTTGTTGAATTACAATAATTGCATTGAATCATAGATGATCCACTATTTTTTTTATATCGTCAGGGGTGTTTATTCTGAAGAAATCCAGAGACTCTTTATTCATATTGGTATATATTTTTTCATAGTCTTTATTATGATTTTCAATACAATTCGCAAAATAAACAAAATACACAATATCTTTATTTTCTTCATGTGATTTCTCGGGAGAGTGATGATTATCTATAACATCGATAAGTAAATCAGGAAAATTCCATTTTCGAGCCAGTAAACCACCGATTGTTCGATGATTAATCCCTTGTGCAATTTTTTCAATCAGACTTAATGATATTTCTTTGTCATGACATATTTTATTAATTGAAGTAATGAAGGTTTCATCAATTGCAATAGCGAGGATTTTTCCAAGATCGTGGAGCAAGGCAGCAATATAGAGGTTTTCAAGTAAATGTCTGTGTAATTTCTTTTTTGCCAGAGAGAATGCTATATTTGCGACATTATTACAATGAGTGAATATCCCCTGTAATTTTTCTGTTTTATATCTTTCTTTGAGTATTTTTTCACTGCCATACGAATAAATAATTGATTTTAAACCGGATAATCCTATTGTTTTTATTGCATCACTAATGGAAGAAACTTCTCTATACGTAAGATATAGTGGTGAATTTGAAAATTTAATAATTCTACCGGTTAATGCTGCATCTCTTATTACGACTTTTGAAAGTTCTTTGATATCAATGTTATCATTTAGAAGCATATTCTGAATTTGCATTATATGCTCGGGGAATTGTGGGATATCTTCTATCTCGCTCAGGATAGTGTCTTTAATGAATTCCTGATTTTCTGCAGTTGTCACTGATAATGGTATTTTAATAGTTGAGTGAGTTATTCTGTCGTCAGAAAATATAATTAGATTATTTTGATCAAGATTTAATTTTTTTAATATTAAAATTGAGATAATAAGTCCTAATCCGGCACCTTCAGGATTATTTGTTACTGTTATCATAGCATCTTCAATTGATTTGAATTCAGTGGCATTTTGAATTTTATCATTGATTACTTTTTTTTCTTCATTAGTAAGACATGAATTATTTTCTATTGTGATTTCAAGAATATCATCAATAATTGTATAGCCGGTTTTTATATAAAAACCTTGCTCAGGCAGACTTTCTGTAAATTTATCCGTTTCAGAGATCAACGCTTTTTTAAAATTAATCATACCTTTACTATAATCATCTTTATTGGTTATCGTAAGGTTATTTTCGATAAAATATAATCGTTTTAAATTGCCTTTTTTTGCATTATTTAATATCTCTCTGTATATGTAACTGATATAATCAAACACATTATCTTTGCCTATATTTATTAATAATTTCTTTAATAGAATATTAAGAAAATCTTCTTCTTCAACGGTGAGTTTACTGCATTCAATTTGAAAATTTAAATCTTTTAAAAAAACATCAATAAGTTGTTCATGTGATGATTTATCTATTGAAAATACATTTTTCATTATATACTCCGATTAAAGGCTTTTATCTATGATTTCCAATCCTTTCGATGAACCAATTATATCAGCACCGGCATGTAACAGATTTACACAATCTTCAAGAGTTGCAATGCCCCCTGACGCTTTAATTTTAATTTTATTTTCTGTTAATGATTTTAGAAATCGAATACCATTTTCATCAGCTCCACAGGTTCCAAATCCGGTTGAAGTTTTTACTACATCACAGCCGGTTTTTATTATCAGATTAACAATCAAACTGATTTGTTCTTCATTTAAATAACATGTTTCAATAATAATTCGTAATTCTTTGCCTGATGTTGCTTTTCGTATTGATGATAGTTCTTTTTCTATTAAAGGAATACTGGTCTTGTTAGTTGTACAATTTTTCAATAAAGAAATATTTAAAACAACATCAATAAAAGTTGCCCCGTCGTTGATCGCTTTTTCAGCTTCAAAGACTTTTGTTTCAACGCAATTGTACCCGAAAGGGAAGCCGATAACGGTTGCAATTTTATCTTTTGAACTGATTAGTTTCATCGCATCCCGAACAAAAACAGGAGGTATGCAAATAGAATTAAAGTCTTTTCCGGCACTTTGTTTAATGAAATTATAATAGACATTCGCTTCAATACCCGGTTTGAGAATAGTGTTATCTATTTTAGACGCTAATTCATTAATTGATATCATGAGCCAATATCCTTTCTATAGAAAGAACCTTCAAAGCTAACCTGAGTGGCAAGTTTATATGCTTTCTGAAGTGCTTCTTCTTTTGTTTTTGCTGTTGCAACGGCATTAAGCACACGGCCTCCGTTGGTAACAATTTCACCATGCATAAAAGCTGTTCCTGCATGAATATAGTCTTTCATAGACGTTTGAAATGAAATCTTTTTCCCTTTTTCATACTGTGCGGGGTAGCCTGCTGATGCGATAACAACAGATACTGCATATTCATTTTTCCATTGCACCTCATTGAATTGTAAATTACCTGTTGCAGATTGATAAAAAATCTCAAGTAGATCATTATCAATTAATGGCATAATACCCTGGGTTTCAGGATCACCAAATCTGCAATTAAATTCAACAACTTTTGGGCCCTCATTTGTTAACATAAGACCTACATATAAAACACCGCGATAATCAAAATTTTCATTTTGAAAGCCTTTAATTATTCCGGGCATTACATCACTTTCTATTTTTTCTTTAAGTTTTTGTGTTAGTGAATTATGAGGCGCATAACAACCCATTCCACCTGTATTATCACCCTGATCATTGTCATAGGCTCTTTTATAATCTTTTGCAGCAATAAGTTGAACAAATTTCTTACCGTCTGTAAGATAGAAAACGCTCATTTCTTCACCGGTCATAAACTCTTCAATAACAATTTTATTACCTGATTTCCCAAGTGTGTTGTCTATCATATAGTCTTGTAACGTATGTAATGCTTCTTTTTCATTTAACGCAATTTTGACACCTTTGCCGGCAGCAAGGCCGTCTGCTTTAATCACCGTTGGATACTTTTTCAATGATTTTATGAACGTAACTGCATCATCGTAATCTGTAAAAACATTAAAACCGGCAGTTGGAACATTATATTTTTTCATAAATTGTTTTGAAAAATCTTTACTGCCTTCAAGCATAGCTCCTTTTTTAGTCGGCCCGAATACTGGAATACCAAACTTTGCGGCTTCATCAGCTAAACCGGCAACAAGATATGTTTCAGGACCGGAAACAATTAAATCTATAGCGTTTTCCTTTGCCCAGAGTGCAATAGAGTCAATAGAATCATCACATTGAGCTTTTTCTGCTAAAGATTCAATACCGGGATTCCCGGGAAAACAAAAGAACTTTGTCAATTTTTGTGATTCTGCAATTTTTTGTGCAATTGCATGTTCTCTACCGCCACTGCCTATTAATAAAACTCTCATTATAACTCCAATTTTTTGATTTAAGAAGAATTTTCTTCAAGAAGCCCTTGTTTATTTATATATTGCCCGGAATGAGACTTGAACTCACAGGAACTTATCGTTCACTAGAATCTGAATCTAGCGTGTTTACCAATTTCACCACCCGGGCTTTTGAACCGATAACAATATGATTGTTAACTAAGAGTTTAACATTATTTATCCATCTTTTCAAATCAAATTTGATGAAATCCATATATCCTATTTTGATTTGAGAAAGTATCGGATTACTTTTTTCATCTGAGTAAAAAAGGAGTGATAATCTTTGCGGTATATTTTCATTTAATTTCCAGCAGGATAGATTTTGCCTATTCAAGAGTTTTGAATCAAATACATCAAAATTCCCGGGAAGTACAGATGTATAAAAATGTGATTCGGGATTAAAATTATTTGTTTTAAAGATGTAGAGTAGTTTTATAAAGTCTTCTGTAGTTAGATCTGTTTGAACAATTTTTCGTAAACTTGAAAATAATATTGTTGAAATAAAAACATTTCCATTTCCGGTTATTTTCCATAATTTATTAATCGATTTTTTTAAAAATACCTGATGCCGTTTACACCGGTCAATATCACCAAATTTGAAACTTCGATTTCTAATCCATTGAACGCCTAATTTTCCTTCAAGTTTTTTATCAATTGATACTCCGCCAATAATAGAAAGAAATGCCTCAAAACTTCTGAAATTATCAATTATTACTACTTTATAGATAGGACTGCCAATGAGTGTTTCACAACTTTTTTTTAAACCATCCAAACCATTCCAGTACATACTGTGACCGATTTTATCAAGATATTCTTTATTATTTGAACCGTATACTGTAATTAATGTATCTCGTGGTATAGAAATTGATAAAACTTTACCTTCCGGAGTTATTCGTATTATGATAATGACATCAGCTCTTGACTTTGAGACGTAAAAATCCTTTTTATCACTTCCGGTAACAAGTATATTTATTCCATTATCCCAATCACTATTTTTTAAATCACGTAAATCATCTTTATATTTCAAGTCATATGCATTATGTGCTTTTTCAGGATTATAATTAAGGTGACTATAGTCGTCAAAACTATTAAATGAATTATTAATTACTTGAATGTTGCCTTTTTTATTTTTGAGAGCTTCATTAACAGTAGAATTTATGTTGATAATATATCGTGTGTATTTCATTATGTTTATACAAAGTATGAAAGAAGCAAATGTGATAAGAGTCAATAAAAGAATTCTTTTTAAAATTGAATATAATTCATGTTTATCCATATAAATAATATCGGCATAATTTTTATTTTATAAAATAATTGAAATAATAGAGTTTGTGTGATAAAACTAATATATTGAGGCATTTGCAAAATTTAGATTGAAGTACGGTGTTTTTGCATGAGGCTTCATTTGGAGGATTTCTGTGTTAAATAAAAGATCTGACAATAGAAGAAAGCAGACTAGATTTTCTGTTGATGTTGATGGTTTTTATTATTATGGCGGTAAATGGGTTAAATGTAAAATTTATGATTTAAATCTTGATGGTGCAGGTCTTAGATTAAATCAGTTTTTTGTTAAAGATGATATTATAAAGTTAAAATTCGGAATTGATGATGAATTAAATTCAATTGATTCTGTTGTTGTGAATGTAAATGGTCCGCGAATCGGGGTTCACTTTGTCAATGTTGATGAATTTGATGTTGATTTTTTACGAAGAGTAATTAATAGTTTATCAAAAAGATTTAAAATATAAAAGTGCTAATTAACTGGTGTTTTTACATTTTTATATAATTAAATCCGCCGCATTTTTTACATGTTCCATCTTTGTTGATATTATAAAGTTTTGTCTGATAGCCACTTCGTTCTATAAGAAGTGTTTTGCAGTGAAAACACAATGTTTTAGTCATTGTATTTATATTCCCGGGATAGACAAAAGCAAGTTTCTCTTCGCACAGTCGTGATAGTTTTATAATTTCATCCGGATTCGTTGCTCTTATAGACATTTTCCATGACGGATGATATGAACTTATATGAAGTGGTATTAATGGTGAGAATGATTGAATAAATTCTGAAATTTGAATAATTTCTTCTTTACTATCATTTAAACCGGGTATTATCAGCGTGGTAATTTCTGTGTGGACTTTTTTTTCTATTGAAGTACTAATAAATTGTTTAACCGATTCTAACGATCCTTCAAGATATGTTGTATAAAAAGAGTTTTTGAAACTTTTTAAGTCTATATTTACTGCATCAATATAATTAAGCAGAAGTGATCCCGGCTCTTTATTTATAAATCCATTGGTGACTAAAATTGTTTTAATACCATTTGCTTTGCAAAGTTTTGCTGTTTCCAATACCCATTCAAAATATACAAGGGGTTCAGAGTAAGTGAATGCAATTGACGGATATTGATTCGCAATGAGTATATTGACTATTTCTTCAGGTGAATATCGTTTTGAATCATGAGGCGGTGTTGTCTGGCTGATTGTATAATTTTGACAGAACTGACATTTTAATGTACAGCCATAAAATCCTATGGAAAAAACTGAGCTTCCCGGCATAAAATGATAAAGTGGTTTTTTTTCGATCGGGTCAACAGACATTGCTGATATTATTCCGGAATACGGATTAATAATAGAATGGTCTACTTCCGAGAACTTTCTTATTCCGCACAATCCAACCGTTTTTTTTTGTGATAATTGGCACGAATTGGGGCATAGTAAACAAATGCTATAGTTATTTTTTATTTCGTATAATTTCAATGAATTTCTCCAGATGATTATTATAAATCGAATTACTCAATATCCCTGTTATTACTCCGGTAACTAAACCTATCGGCAATAGTATGATAGCAATCAATTGTATTGTTTGTATAGGAATAAATAATAATGCTGCGAGTAATTGTCCGATATTATGAGAAAAAGCTCCGATAATTGATATACTGATCAGGCTGATTTTTGTTCTGAACAATTTATAAAATGGAATGGTAAGCAGTAGAAATATACTGTTTCCTGCGAGTGAAACTACAAACGGAAATGAAAATATTGTACCACGTACAATACTTGAAATGAGTACTTTAAAAATTGTAATAAACAAAATATCTTTTGTACTGAATAATGTAATTCCAATACAAATCGGGATATTTGAAATCCCGAGTTTTATAAATGGAACGGGTGTTGGAATTAATGATTCTGATACTGATAAAAAAGCTGAAATTGCTGCAAAAAAAGGCACCAGATATTTATTTTCTTTTTCAATCACATTGCAACTCCATCAATTTGAATTGAATGTTTTTTTTGCTTTTTAATTATTTTAGCAGACACTCCATTGGGAAGGCAAATTACCGGTATTAATGAAGATGAAATAAACCCGGTGTGAGTGCATGTTTTATTCGGGCAGGCAGAGTCAATAAATTTAAATTTTCCTTTGGATATTTCAATTATTGTTTTTCCAAGATGTCCGGTTGCTTCAACCGTTTTATCATGGTCTAAGTAATATTTAAAATCACCATCGGGCGTATTTACAAGTAAATAATCATTTGAAGATTTATTTGAAATTAAGACAATTATAATAAGTATAGAAATTATTGAAAATAAAATGCAAATAACACCATCTGTAATGGTTAGTTTCATTGTATTCATTATTTGATAATACCCCGTTTTTTAAAGAGAAAGTCCATCTTAGCCGAACATCCCGGAGTTGTACCCAAAACTGACCTCCAAACTTCCGGACTTTCCATACAAAGATACATCGGCATATCAGGATTAATAGCGGTAAGAGATTCTTTTACTGCCTTATATAATGCAGTTCTGACAGGTCTGAAATATCTGTATTTTCCATCAGCTGTTAAAACAAAATCATCCGATAAAAGACCGCTTTCGGGATAATTATATTCGATCATACTTTTTAAGTCATTTGTGTATCGAAATGTTCCCATACTAATCCATGCAATGTCATTGTGTGAGATTCTTGAGAAAATTTTCTGAATTAACGAATTATATTCGTCCCGAAAGTTTGGTATATTTAAAATCGGGTCAAAATGAAGCGATATTTTGTATCCTTTCTCAACGAGTAATGAGGCTGCATTTATTCTCTCATCGATTGTGGCAGCATCAGATTCCAGTTTTACAGTAAGTGATTCGGGGTTCATGGAAAACCCGATAACAATATTTCCCGGGTTAGGCTCTTTTAGCAGATTATCAATATTATTTGTTTTTGTTTTAAACTCAAACATGAATTCTCTTCTATTCTTAAAGAATTGTATGAAATCAAGAGAAAAATCTGTTAAATGATCATAAACCAAGGAATCACCAAGTTCTCCGGTTCCAATTCTCAGTATTTCATTCTGATTTTTTACTGAGACTGTGCTTAATGTTTCTAATATATTTTCAATATCAACATTAATTATTGTAAAAGGCTGATTAAGATATCCTTGTAAAATGCAATATGCACAATTGACGGGGCATCCGATGTATTGATTAATCACATGGTAATTACAACAGATATGCCCATGAGTTCCGGGACATTTTCTTAATATTTCACCCCTGATTGAACTTAAGACAAGGTTTTTTGAGCGATCTGACGGATGATATACCTGGTGACTTGATTTAATTAATGTGTGTATATTATCAAATTGTGATATTTCCCCTGTATGTTGTAACCTTTCTAAAATAAGTTTAGTTTTAGGGTGTTCCATTAAATGGGATTCAATATAAATGTGGTTAAAACTGGTATTATTTTTCACAATCGCTATCCATAATTGAATTAAAGAGTGTTTCTACATTAAGGAAATCAGGTTCATTTTTCTTTGATGATAGATGGGTGTTTAGTGAACTAATTTTACTTTTTAAATCATCTATGTTGGAAAATGTTATGTTCATAGTATGATTTGTTTTTTCGAAATTTGCATCATATACGATTGTTGCATAATCAGGTAATTGAAGCTCTTTAATATATTTAGTAATTTCCAGCCTTGACCGGATTAATCGTTCATGTTTAAGCGAGTATAAATAGTTTGTTATATCTAAACCGGGTTTTATATCCAGTAATTTTTGATAAAACCATAGAGCGTTCTGATTATTGTTTCCGGATATTTCAAATGTAAGACGAATTCTAATGTTACTTTCTGAATATGTTGAGTTCCGGGTTAATAATGTTAAAAGTTCATCATAGTTATTTTTAAATGTATTGTGAAAATAAAAAGACTCGTTAATTCCAATTTTTTTTGATTTAATTAAGGAAATTAAAACAGTAGAAAAATTACTAAACTCATGATAGATATCCAGACCTTTTTTTGAACCGGGCCATGATAAAAGGGAAAATAACTTAAACAATTTTTTTTCATCGTTATTATAATGAAGAAAATCATCAATTATCAACTTTGCTGTATAAAAATCAATTTTGTTTTTATTAATAAAATTAGTTATAAAATATTCGTATTGTAAATATATATCCCCATCGGTTGCCATGATTACATCAGATTGAGAATCAGAAAGAATAATTATAGCATCATGTATTATAAATGCAAAACCGGTTGTGTTTATTAGTGGATGAAATATTTCTGACGTGTTATTATCATTGTCTTTAATTAATTCAAATAAAGATGAAAATATATGTTTTGAAGTTTTATTCACCATTGAAACTGTCATATGAACTCCGTTTTTTTGTATCATGAAAATACTTGATTTTACAATAAGGTTACTATATATTAAAATAAAAAAAGTGTCTATACCGGGTCACATGCAAACATATTCTTTTTATATCGAATTTTTACCTGAGGTAACATTAGTTGTATGTCTGAGCAACTGTATTCAACGACCATGGAGTAATGCAATTATATTCCGTATGGTGGCGGGAGCTGAAATAATTCAGGGTATTGGAGTGCCGAATTCCATAACTCATGATTTTTGTAAGAGCCTCTACCGGTATTTCTATAAAAAATATCTTGTCAAATTCATATTTTGGAATTATACTGTTAAGCGTTAAATATCTACAGTAAAAAATGGAGGTTCGTTTTGTCTGATATTGAGATTGTTATTAGAGAGGAGTTTTTTTCTCCTGAAAGGAAAAACAGCGTAGAATTAAATAGAGCTGTTTCGTTTATTGGTTCTCCCAGTAAACATCCGTATGAACAGGATAAGTTCATATTGATTAAGGATCCTGTTAGTGAACATACCGAATTTATTGAGTTTATAAAAGATGATGTTTTGTTTGTAGAAGATTTGCCTTCTTTATTAACTAATGATAATGAGTCAGTTTCAATGAAAAAAGTCTGGATTAAAGAAGGTTCAACCGGTCTTCGAATGGAACCTTTTATTGTTGCAAAAACAAAATCAAGAACATTTATGTCCATCAGAAAATAAATAATATTTGTCACTAATTGAGTTGTCTCAAACGGTGGTTTTAGAAAGGAAAAAAACGAAGCTTGAGGGTTATAGCTTCGTTTTTGTTGTTAGTCGAGGTTCTTGCAAAATTCATAAGTACATGATGAAAAAAGAGTACTTTTTTTATACATCCGCCGATACGCAATAAAATTGGGTTATGCAATATTTCGGGGTACCTAAAACTGTACCTGGTCGTGATGGATGCATTACTGCTCGGGCATGCGACCAGAGTAGTCTCATGCAAAATTCAAAATTTAAAGAGTATTTTTGCATGAGGCTTAGCCATGAAGATATTCCTTTAAGTATGGATATTCTGATCTTATTTTGCTAATAGCCTTAATTTCAATTTGTCTTACAGTTTCAGGACTTATCCCCATATCCTTAGCAATACTTTTTAAAGTGTTTTTTTCCTGTCCTTGGGATAAAAACCTTTGTTTTATTATAAATTTTTCTTTTTGTTTAAGTTTTTCGAGTACCTTATCTGTTTCAGTTATCATTTCGTTAGCATTAAAAACAATTTCCGGTGAAAATCTGAGATCTCCAATTCCGCTTGACAGTGATAAGCCGTCTTCATTTATTTCTGCATCAAGAGATGCTATTGATTCTCCCATGCTTAAAATACTTTTTATTTTTGTTTCAGAATAGTTCATTTCACTTGCCAATTCTTTAATTGATGGTGAACGATTGAGTTTTTGAAACAATTCTGAAGTCATTTTTTTTACAAGTCTAACACTTTCTTCTTTTCTATGTGGTAATCTTATTGCTCTTCTTTTATTACTAAGAGATCTGATAATTGATTGTTTAATCCACCATGATGCATATGTTGCAAAACGCACTTCTTTGGTATAATCAAATTTTTCGATTGCTCTCATTAAACCAATATTACCTTCCTGTATCAAGTCTTCAAGTTGCCATTCATTTGTGATATAAATTTTAGCTATTTTTATTACTAACCGTAAATTTGATCTAATCATTGTAGTAACTGCTGTTTTATCACCAGCCTCAATTTTTTTAGCTAAATCTATTTCTTCTTCTCTTGATAATAATTTGTCATTTTTTAAATCATCAAAGTAGTACTTGATAGTATCCATATCTTTTACTGCTTTCATTTTGAACTCCTTTCATACAGCATTATTAAGCATTTTCTATGCCAATGTGAAAAAATGAATTATAATACATTTTTAAGTAAATATTTTGTGTAAGCTGTATAATTAATCATACTTTTAGTTATTATTAATATAATATAAAAAATGCCGATAAATAAATTATGCAGATCGTTTCTATTGTAAATATTAATTTTATTCATTATACTATAAAACCTTATGCGGGTGAGGTTAATGTAGAAGTAGAGTTTAAAGTTGTAATATTGCAATTATCTCAGGCGATTTTGCAATAATTTTTTTTTACTGATAGTTCATTATATATATTTTTTTTTAAGGGGTTGTTATGATTTTATCAATAGGTGATTTCTTTGTTTATTTTCATCATCTAATTAAAGGAGATAGTGAATATCTTTTAAAGCATAATGAACTTAAAATAATTTATAAGACATTTACTTCCTCTAAGTTTAAATATATTACCAAAGACAGGTATATTACCCAATTATTTGTAAATAAAATGTTTAATTTTTTTAATAATATACTTATTTGTTTTGAATTTTTAGATTCTACTTTATTTAGTAATGATGATAAACGAAAAAGGGTATATACAAAATTTTATATTGAAAGTTTTTTATCAGACGCTGATTTAGAAATCAGGGACAAATTTACAAAAGAATATATAATTAGAAAATTAAATGAAACGGATAATCCTAATAAAGCAATCTCTTTAGTCGAAAATGAATTTGTTGAATTTAAAAAAAAGTTAAGTGGTTCTGACTTATTTAAAGTTGAGCCTGAATATAATTTTTTTAATTGCATGTATCATATTT
Source organism: Spirochaetes bacterium GWE1_32_154 (assembly GCA_001829315.1). Taxonomy (GTDB): domain Bacteria; phylum Spirochaetota; class GWE2-31-10; order GWE2-31-10; family GWE2-31-10; genus GWE2-31-10. The sequence continues at coordinate 150,105 of MIAY01000008.1, forward strand.
GTATATTTAATTATGAATCATTTTTTTCAAAATTTGATCCTTCTTTCAGTCTTAAAAATGTAAAACAACCTGTTTTTTCTGCTATTTTGGGAAGTGAGATACTTAATGAATTAAAAGATTTTTATTACATAATTGCTTCTTTACCGAAAAAAATGTCTGTTATTGAATCTGTAAGGAAATTATCATCAAGAGAAAAAGGACCGGATGCAGAAGCTTTTGCTAAAAAAGTACAACAGGCGATAGATGAAATTTATAAAATCATTCAATCTGAAATTACACCGGACATAATTTTAAATATGATTCGTTATATTGATTCTAATCCAAAAGTTAAAATTAGAGTTTTTCATGAATCCCTTAAAATAATAGAAGATTATAAGAAAAATCTTAATGAAAGTTTTAATTCGATAAAGAATGTTGTTATTCAACAGTTTTCAGAAAGTACATTACAAAAAGATATAAAAGATTTATTTCGCGGAAAACAACTTGTTACAATTGAAGGATATAATGAAGCTCTCATTGATTTGATGGGTAAAAAAAATGTTGAATGTAGAGGTGTACAAGGCTTACGAATTACAAAAACATTTCTTATGGAAACTTATGAACAAAATAGTAAAGATGTTGTGAATACATTTATTCTGGAAGGTTTTTTTGGTGACAAAGATTTTCAGAAAAAGTTTTCCGATGCTTTTTTTAGAGTTAATGAATTAAAAAAACTATTTTTAGAAAAAGAACAGGAAATCGCTAATGCAGGAAGTAATTCATTTAAGACATTAGCTTTGTTATTAGGTGGTGGAACTAATAATGAAAAAAAAATTAAAATGACATTAAGTGTTATTGAAGAGCGTATAAGAATTCTTAATTTAAGAGTTGTTGAAGATTTTCTGGTGCTTGGAAAGAATTTATTCATTACATTAAGTGAGTATAAAAAGACAAAACCTGAGAAAATTACAAATATTAAGGAAATAAAAGGCGGTGGTAATAAAGAATTTATTGCATATATTGTAAATTTTTATACATCAATAACCAAATATATTAAGTTAATGAAAAATTATGTTGAAAGTGATTCAGAAAAATAAGAAATAGCAAAGTCTTAGCATGAGACCATATTTTGTTATTAAAATGTAATTTTGCACGATCCGTATAAATATACAAATAAAAAACATTGTAATATTGGTTAATTCTGTTATATTCTAGTATGTGAATGATATCATATTAATCGGAGTAACTAATGTTCAAAAAAATGACAATACTGATTTTTCTTGTTTTAATAACAATATTTTCCTGTGAATTACCTAAAGATGAGGTGGTGACATATGATGCTTGTAATTATATAAGCGGGTTTTCCAATCCAAAGAAAATATCACTTATTGATGCGAATAATGCGATTGTATATGATTATACGAAAGGTTTAATTAAGTTGGATTTAAACTCATTTCCTGATTATGAAGTTATTTCAGGAAAAACTTTTACTATAGATGAAAAAAGTGGTGCTTTGCCTCAATTTGTTTTTGATCGTGCTGTAAATTATGGCAGTATTTTACCGTATGATTTGACCGGTGATTCTGCAATTACACTGAATCCTGTAGATTTTTCAATTGTTGATAATGGAACTGTAAAGATCTTGTATGTATTAGCTTCTTCTTCAGCTACTGAAGTTTCACCATATTTAGGTGGTGCTTTTTTTGTCTATAAAATTGATATTACAGACACAACCAATATTAAAGCACCAACTAAATCAGATGTTATTTCTCTTGATTCTTTTCCGGTTTCAAAAGTAGATAATACAACTGATTTAAAAAACACTGCATTGGCAATTTATGCAACTCAGGAAAGATTATATATTTCAGGTAATCTTGCGAATCCGATAAGAATTATACAATTAAAATCAGAAGGCACTTTATTTGATGATAGTATGATTCCTGATAGTAACGGAAATGTAAAAATGATAAAAGTTGATGGTGACTCCCGCAAAACACTTGATCCGGGAGTAATTGTAGTTAATGAAGATGCTGCTAATGATTCTATTTTTATTGCTTCGAGGAATCCGACTGAGTTAGGTTTCCATTGTTATAATTATAATGGCGTTAAATTAGATATGAATCAGAATAAGTCGGTTTTTGAATCTTCTTTTCCTAAATCATTAAAGATTTTATCATTAAATAATAAAGATAAATATATATTTGGTGCTTCTTATAAAAATGTTGCTGTTTATAATACTGTAACTTCATCCCGGGAAAGATTAATAAATGTCTCTGATGATGTCTTAATCAGTGATGTTGGTACGTATGCTTTGTCTTCAATTGATTATCTTGTTGCTGCATATAACTATAAAATAGTTGAAAATAAATATACTGACTATGGTTATGATCATAAGATGCTGTATAGTGGTCTTGTTATTTATAGTGATTTTATGAATACCGGTATTAAAAAAGAACAGGATATCAAAATCGATGGTCTGGTAAGTAGTTTTGTAGTCGTTGAGCAAAATGGAACAAAAATTAGTTTATCAGCTTCTCAAAATAATGGGCGGATTTATATTAATAAATTAAACTAAATTATGAGAAAGTTTTTTATATTTTTATATTGTTTTTTTTATTTTCATAATTCAATTATTGCCAATGTTATAATTAAAGGAAATGGTTCATTTGGGATTATTCTTATAGATGGTTTTAGAAAGAGTAATCCATCTAAAGATTTATTCTATAGTGAGCTTGTTAAAAGGTATGAGTCTATAATTCTTGAAACTAATAATAAATCTTTAGTTTGTTTTTCTCAAATCAATGATAAAGCATTTGATTCTTATATTTCATATAATGAAAATAATGTTGTGATTTCAAGAAATTTTCCTACACCTGACCGGAAAGAAAAGGCGTTTTTTTATTCCAAACCAATAATTACATCACTCAACGAGGAAACAGAAAAGTGTTTAACTGACTTTTTAGATACATTACATTCAATGAAATTTAAAAAGAAAATTATTATCAATTTAGATACTGATTTTGACGGTATTGAAATTTCTGATTTTGATTATGAGTCACAGAATCTTGTGCGTGCATTAAATCCTGAAAAAAATATAAAGGTAAAACCGGTAATAAAAGGATCAGGGTCGATTGAAGCCTTTTTTTCCACAACTAAAGATACTTTGATTATTTCAATTGGTGTAAAAGATTTTAATATAGAAAGTTTTGAACAGATATTTTCGAGAATTGATATACTGATTAAAATAAATTTCTCAGATGATATTTTTAAGAGAAATGAAAACTGTAAATCTGAAGAAGATTTTTATAGTGAATTATTAAAAAATAGCTTACCTGAAAATATAGGGATTGAAGATGATTTGTTTAATGATTTTAAAATACGTTATTCTCAAATAATAACTAATGAGGAATTGTTATTACTTGTGAATAAAACGCATCATTTAAACAATGATTATATTCCTGATGATTTGATAAATGTAGATTCTTTATTTTCTGTAATTCGACCTGAAACAATGTTAAGAAAAATAGTACTTGATGACTTACTCATTATGTTTAATGATACTAAAAAACAAAATATTCAGTTAAAAATAATTTCATCATATCGTTCTTTTGAAAGTCAGAAGATAATTTTTAATCGATGGGTTAAAGTATTGGGTGAGAAGGAAGCTAAACGGGTAAGTGCAGTACCGGGAGCTTCTCAACATCAATTAGGAACCGCGATTGATTTTAATATGCTGGAAGAAAGTCTGGAAAAAACTGAAGTTGGTGTTTGGTTGTTGAAAAATAGTTTTAAATACGGTTTTGTTTTATCGTATCCGAAAGGAATGGAGTCTTTTTCCGGTTATAAATATGAACCATGGCATTATCGATATATTGGAAAAGATGCTGCATATATTGTTTATTCATATTTTAACAATAATCTTGAACTTTTTCTACAATGGTTTTGGTCCTTAAAAAAACAATAAAGGTTGTTGTTGTGGATGAGCACGGAATAAAAATTAAATATAATCAATTAGAAAATAATGGACTGCGTTTATTACCTTTAGAGAAAGTTATACAATTAGAAAAAAATAAAGAATTAATTGCTAAAGAATATTTATCAAAAATAGTTGATATTGATGAGCACAATATCTACTTTTCAAATGGATTAACTAATGTTGATTTTGTCGCATTGTGTGTTAAATATTTTGGATTTGTTAATTATAATGACATAAGAAATGAAAGTGGTAACCTGATTTATATTTATATATTTGACTTATGCCAAATAACTATTACAAAAAAATCACTAACTATAAAAACCTCAATTAATATTTACTGGGATATATAAAACATTTATATCGCCTGGCACTAAATCTTCATACAATAACACTTTTCTTATCTCAAATTTTTCCATGTGGCTCTATTATTAATAGTAAAAAAATAAATACTTTTTTTATACTATTTTATTTGACAAAAATTTTAAATAGTATAATAATAGTGGTATAAAGTGGTAGAAGGTGTTAGATGGAGTGGGGTTTTTGCGGTGAATTCTATAATACATTAGATGAAAAAGGGAGAATCGCATTTCCTTCCAGATTAAAAGGTGTTTTAACTACCGATGAAGTGTGGATAACTAAAGGCTTAGGCGGTGATAAAGCGTTAGTTATTTATTCTATTGAAGAATGGGATCGAACTCTTAAGGAATTAGAAGCTAATCTTAGTATTTATAATTCTGATACGAGAAAATTTTATAGAATGTTTATAGCACCCGCTCAAAAAGTATCGATAGATAAAAATGGCAGGGTTGCTATTCCTCAAAGTTTAAGAGAATATGCGTCTTTACAAAAAGAATGTGTTTTTCTGGGTATGAACAAAATAATAGAACTTTGGGATGTTAGTGTTTTTAATGCATTTAATAATGCTTCAGATTTCAATACAGATATATTTGGTGAGCTCGAAAAAGTAAAAAAGACATCAAATAATAACTGCCTTGGGGGAGGGAAAATTTGAAATATGTCCATTCTCCAGTTTTACTGGACTATATTCTTTCTGATTTAGTTCAGGAAACTGATTCGTATTATCTTGACTGCACTCTTGGTGAGGGTGGGCATACTGAAGCTATTTTAAATAGATATCAGAATATTAAAGCCTGTGGTTTAGACAGAGATAGTTCTGTTCTTCAAATTGCAAATGAACGGCTTGCTGTATTTGGTGAACGATTTTCTTCATTTAATATTAATTTCAATGAAGCCGGCCAGTTGAAAGAATCAGGTTTGCAATTTGATTGTGCTTTAATTGACCTGGGAATTTCTGTATTTCATTATAAGAGCTCAGGTAGAGGTTTCACTTTTTTAAAAGACGAACCTTTAGATATGAGGTTAGATTCCGAGGGAACAAGTGTTGAACATATTATTAATACATATTCTGAGAAAGAGTTAAAAGATATTTTTTATAAGTATGCTGAAGAAAGATTTACTCCTAATATAGTAAAAAGAATTATGCAATCACGAATTGAAAAACCGATAACAAGTTCATTAGAGTTAGCTACAATAATTGAAAATGCCATTCCTCATAAGTTTAGAAGTAGAAATATTCATCCCGCAACAAAGGTGTTTCAGGCATTGCGAATAGTTGCAAATAATGAACTTGATAATATTACCAAGGGTATACCTCAAGTTCTTTCTTTATTAAAAAAAGGCGGGAGATTAGGCGTAATAACTTTTCATTCTATTGAGGATAGAATAGTTAAAAAAATATTTGCTGAATTAAATAAAGAATGTTTGTGTCCTCCAAAACTACCAATTTGCAGTTGTGGTAAAGTTCGGGAAGTAAAAATTATTGGTAAATCAATTATTCCTACAGAAACAGAAATTGAAAATAATCCGCCATCGAGATCTGCCAGGTTACGAATAGTGGAGAAATTATGAGTAAAGAATATGCATGGATGTTTTTTATAGCCTCCTTAATTATTGCTGTTCTTTTTGTCGGAACAGTATATTCTGTTATAGCGGTTAAACAACTTTCAAAGACAGTGCATATTAAATATAGTGAAATTGAAAAATTAAGAACAGAAAATAAAAGAATTAGTATCGAAGCTTCAGTTTTTACCAATCCTCTTGATACATTGGATTATATTAAAAAAGAAGCTTTTTCTGTTGTTCCTTTGAAGAATATTAAAATTATTGAAATTAAGAAAACGAAATAAAATGTTAATTGTGGAGGGGAAATGTTATATCATATTTTATATCCTTTATCAAAATATGTAACTTTTTTTAATGTATTTGGTTATATAACAGTAAGAGCTGCAACTGCTTTTGTCATTTCATTTATTTTATCATTAGTCTTATTTCCCCCATTTATAAGAAAAATGAAAGCCTGGAAAGCTTCGCAAATTATTAGAACTGATGGACCTGAAAGTCATCTTATTAAAGTTGGTACACCAACAATGGGAGGACTTGTTGTAATTGTTGTGGCAATTATTACGATGGTATTGTGTGGTAATCTTTCAAATTTATATATTCTGGTATTGTTGTTTTGTACAATATCATTTGGTATTATTGGTATGATTGATGATTTTTTAAAATTATCGAAAAAATCATCAGATGGTCTGCATGCCAAATTTAAATTAATAAGCCAGATTATTTTGGCTCTTATAGTAACGTTATGTATTTATTTTATTATGGGTAAAAGTGCAGGCGAAATATCTATTCCTTTTGTAAAAAGTTTCAAACTTGATATCTCAATATTCTACATCCCTTTTGGTGTTTTTCTTATTACAGGGTTTTCAAATGCAGTTAATTTAACTGATGGTTTAGACGGTTTAGCCGGCGGATTGTTAATGCTGGTTTTTGCAACATTCGGATTATTGAGTTATATCTTCGGTCATAAAGAAATTGCTGATTATTTACTTGTTGATTATTTACCGCAGGCAAGTGAAGTTTTAGTATATTGTTTTGCTATGTTAGGTGGATTAATTGGTTTTCTCTGGTTTAATTCTCATCCGGCTGATATATTCATGGGTGATACAGGTTCATTATCATTTGGCGGGATAATAGGCACAATAGCAATGATGATTAGACAGGAATTTTTATTAGGAATAGTTGGTGGTGTATTTGTTGCAGAAACATTATCAGTAATAATCCAGGTTATATCATACAAAAGAACAGGTAAAAGAGTTTTTTTAATGGCGCCACTTCATCATCATTTTGAATTAAAAGGCTGGCATGAATCAAAAATTATAACAAGATTCTGGATAATTGGTGCTATCTTAGCGGTTGTTGCATTAAGTAGTTTAAAATTACGATGAAAAATATTAAAGATAATTCATTAGATGTATTATTAATCGGTTTTATTACTATTCTGTTAGGTATCGGGCTTGGTTTTTTATATACGGCAAGTCAACCGGTTAGTGATAGATTTTATGGTGTTCCCTATCATATTGTGTTAAAACAAGCTATTCATATGGGGGTTGGTTTAGTTTTTTTTATTTTTGCTATTTTTATTGATCATACAATTTATAAGAAATATATAAAATTATTAGTATTTATAACTTTAATATTATTAGTTATAACACTGATTCCCGGTATTAGTAAAGAAATAATGGGGGCAAGAAGATGGCTTACTGTTTTTGGCTTAAGTTTTCAACCCTCTGAACTTGCAAAACTGGTTGTAATAATTTATTTGAGCTCAGTATTAAGTAATAAAGAAGAGTATATTTTAGATTTTTATAAAGGTGTTTTTCCGCCCCTTTGTGTTTTAGGTGTATTTTTAGTTTTTATTTTTGCAGGAAATGATTTCTCAACTACATTTTTAATTATTATGTGCTCCTTTATAATATTTTATCTTGCAGGGGTTAATATTTTTACTTTAGGTATGATGTCATTAATTGGTTTATTGAGTTCTGCTATAATGATAATGTTAGCACCCTATAGAATGAAACGATTATTTGCATTTATCAATCCCTGGAATGATCCTTTAGGTTCAGGTTGGCAGACTATTCAAGCTATGAAGTGTTTTGCGTTGGGTAAATTTTTTGGTGTTGGTTTAGGTGAATCAACACAGAAAAATATGGCATTACCGGAGGCTCATAATGATTATATTTTTGCGATAATAGCAGAAGAAGGGGGGGCTGTAGCCGCTGTTTTTATTGTCATTCTTTTTTTTGGATTAGCCCTGATAGGTTTAAATATTTCTAAAAGGGTTGAAAATAAATATTCATATTTATTAGCGAGCGGGATTATTGTTATGATTTTTATACAGGGTATTATGAATATTGGTGTTGTTTTAGGTTTGTTACCTGCAACCGGTATTACATTACCTTTTATTAGTTCAGGCGGTACTTCATTAATTGTGTATATGTTTATGATTGGGGTATTGTTAAATATTTCTTTAGTGAACAAGAAAGGATTGGTAAATGAAAATAGGTAGATGGATTCTATTTTTTATTGTAATCATTCTATTCATTTTTATTTTTTTATTTATTTTTAACAAAGATTTATTTACTGTTAAAAAAATCAAAGTAATTTCTGATGTAAAAATAAATAATGCTGATTTTTTTAAGAAAATTAATGTTAAAAAAGGATATTATATCTGGCAATATGATATTGAAAGTATTAAACGAAATGTTGATAGGCTATTTATTTTTGATTCAGTAAAAGTGAGTAAAAAATTTCCTGATTTAATACAGATAGAATTAAAAATGAGAGTACCATTGGGACGTGTTGTAGGAAAAGGGGGGGTCCCATATCTTTTAGATAAAAGAGGTGTTGTTTATTCAAGTAGTAGAGTAGGGGGAAATATACCATTATTAATTGTTGATACTAGTAATGAAGTATTACCAGGTAGAAAATTAACAGGAAGGTATACCGAGATTATCCAATTTTTATGGATAATGAAAAATAAATATGATATATATTATAGTTCAATATCTCAAATTGAGATAGAAAATAGTAACAACCAATTTTCTTATCATTTTAATTTTCGAACTATTAATAAAACAATAACTTTAAAAAAAAATTTAAATGTCGAAAATATAATAGATGCCTTTTCTATAGCTTATTTTTCTGATTGGAGTAATTCAGGCTATGCTGAGGTTTCGATAATTGATAAAGGTGTTTTCTATAAACGGGAGGAATAATTGAAACCGAGATATGATGATTTAATAGTGGCAGTTGATATCGGTTCAAGTAAAATTGTAACAGTTATTTCTGAAATAAATGATACCGGTTCAACAACAATAATTGGAATTGGAAAATCGAAAAATAATGACGGTGTAAAAAATGGTGTTGTTGTTAATATAAATGCTGTTGTTGAGGCACTTAATGAATCTATAAGTGAAGCAGAAATGCAGGCTGGAAGAGAAATTAAAAGTGTATATGTTGGAGTATCAGGTAAGGATGTTGAATCGATAAATTCCAAAGGTGTTGTAGCTATTTCCGGGCATGATAAAGAAATAAGAAAGAATGATGTTGATCGGGTTATTGAAGCTGCGAAAGCCGTTGCAATTCCACTGGATCGGGAAATATTACATATTGTTCCGCAATGGTTTAGTGTTGATGGTCAGGATAATATTAAATTACCTATTGGAATGGTTGGTACCAGGTTAGAGTCTCAAATCCATATTATTACAACCTCGATTTCTTCTATACAAAATGTTAACAAATGTTTTGAACGAATAGGGTTGCCGATAAATGGCATTATTTTACAAAATCTTGCTTCGGCACGATCTGTGTTAACGAATGATGAAAAAGAATTAGGTGTTGTATTGATAGATATTGGTTCAGAAACTACAAAGGTTTCTGTATATCAAAGACAATCACCTATTTATAATACTATTTTTCATAAAATTGGTGGTTATTTAGTAACGAATGATATTGCTGTAGGTTTGAAAATATCAACAACAGTTGCTGATGCATTAAAAATTGAACATGGTGTTGCTGATTTTGAAATGGTTGATGATTTAGAAAAGTTACAAATACCGGTAGTTGGCGGAAGAAGTAATAGAGTGATACCAACAAAGACTCTTGTTCATATTATAAAACCACGATTGGTTGAAATGTTTAAAATAATTAAGGAAGATATTGAAAAGAAAGGATATCTTAATAATTTATCAGGTGGAGTTGTTTTAACCGGTGGTACTTCTCATATTCCCGGAATAGATTTACTGTGTCAGGAAGTTTTTGATTTACCATCACGAGTGGGATATGTGAAAAGATTATCAGGATTAGGTGATCAGATTGCAAGTCCTGAATTTGCTGTAGTTAATGGTCTGGTTTTAATGGGATTTGATCGCTATCTTCCATTACAATCATCATCGTATGAAACAAGAAAGAAGAAAAATAATGAATCGGGTAATACTGTCTTTGATGGAATCAAATCATTTTTTTCTAATTTCTTTTAATAATTTATTTTGGTAGGGGGGGACTAAAATGGAAATAGGTTTTTATGAGGCTGAGAATGCATGTACAAAAATAATTGTTGTAGGTGTTGGTGGCGGTGGATGTAATTCTGTGAATAGAATGATTCAGGCAGGTGTTAAAGGTGTTGAGTTTATTGCAGTTAATACTGATAAACAAGCACTAAACCATTGTAAAGCAACAAAAAAACTGGTTATTGGTGAAGCTCTAACCGGTGGTCGTGGGGCAGGTGCTGTGCCTGAAGTTGGTGAGAAAGCTGCTTTGGAAGATGAAGGAATTATTAAAGAAAACTTAAAAGGTGCAAATCTTGTTTTTATTACTGCAGGTATGGGTGGTGGTACAGGAACCGGTGCAGCTCCTGTAATAGCCAAAATAGCAAAGGATTTAGGTTGTTTAACTGTTGCTGTTGTCACAAAACCTTTTGATTTTGAGAAAACAGTAAAAGGTAAATTAGCGGCTGAAGGCATTGAAAAACTTGAAAAAATAGTTGATACCTTAATCGTTATATCTAATCAGGCATTAATTACTAATTGTTCTGATAAAATAACTTTGATGGACGCATGGCGTTTAGCTGATGATGTTTTAAAGCAAGGCGTTCAGGGTATTTCTGATTTAATAATAAACTCAGGTGAAATGAATATTGATTTTGCAGATGTACAAACGGTTATGAAGAGTAAAGGTAAAGCGCTGATGGGTATCGGTTATGGAAAGGGCGAGAATGCTGCGATTGAGGCGGTGACAATGGCTATTGAAAATCCATTAATGCCGGAATTGATTGTTGATAAAGCAAAAGCAATTCTGGTTAACGTTTCCGGATCGTCGAATTTAAGCTTTAAAACATATACTGATGTTATGAATTTTATTCAAAATATTGCCAGTGATGATGCACTTGTTATTCCCGGTCAGACTTTTGATGATACATTAGAAGATAAAATTAAAGTTACTATTATAGCAACCGGTTTTCAGGATGCTGAAAGAGTTGTATTAAAACCTGAAGTAGAAGTAAAGCAGGAAGTTGCTAAAGAAACAGAAAAACAACCGGTGAATTCGTCAGCTAAAAGAAATGATATCTATTCAACAGCGGAATTTCTAGAACTTATCAATATTAATAAAAATCATGATGATAGATCATCTCATGAAGAGCCTGCATATTTACGTGAATTAAATAAAAAAAATAAACTGAATACTACCTATGATTTTTTAACAAAAAAAGATAGTGGATTTTAATCAGTTATTACATGACAGTGTTATCAGATTTAAAGATTATATAATTTCCGAAAGAAGATTATCTGATAACACTGTTTATGCGTATCATAATGATATCATACATTTTATTACCTATTTAATTGAACATATACAACCGGTAAAATTTGAAGATTATTTTTTATTAGACGAATTGGATATATATATAATATATTTATATAATGCAATGTTTGATTCTTCTTCAATACAAAGAAAACTTTGTTCATTAACATTATATCTTAAATTTCTAAAATTAGAATCATTAATTGTTTCCAATCCATCGAATTATTTAATCAGACCAAAGTCAGTTCAATCATTACCTAAATATTTAACTCTTGAGGAAATTGAGCAGTTTATTAAGGTTTTTGATAGCCAGTCTCCAATAAATCTACGGGACAGGGCATTATACGAGTTATTATATAGTTGTGGATTACGAGTAAGTGAGGTGACTGAATTGAATTGCTCTGATATTTATGTTGATAGTAAAATAATAAAAGTCACGGGTAAAGGTGATAAACAACGATTGATACCCGTGGGGGCTCAAGCATTACTGTTAATAGATCAATATATAAAAAATGGTCGGGCTAAATTGTTAAAAAAAAAGAATTGTTCTAATTTGTTTTTAAATTATCGAGGCGAAAAATTAACAAGAAAAGGTATCTGGAAAAACCTTCAAATGGCTGCAATAAAATCTGGAATTGATAAGAAATTTACAGTACATACATTACGGCATAGTTTTGCAACACACCTCATTCAAAATGGTGCTGATATACGATTTGTACAAACGCTATTAGGTCATAAATCTATTTCAACAACAGAAATATATACACATCTTGATATGAATTTTGTTCGTTCTGTGTATAATAAATCTCAAATTAGATGAGTTGTATAGTGATAAATACTTTTTAGAATTGTTATTTTTCCAGTGAATTATAAATTAAATATGTTAATCCGGTATATAATAATTTTGTCTCTTCAGGATATTTATAGTTTGATTGTAAAATGTAGATAAAACTATTGTAAAACTCACCTTTTTGATAATAACTTAACCCAAGATAATATGAAACTCTATAGAATATATCTTTTGAAATATTATTCGTGATAATTAAATAAAATGTATTAATTGCATTATCCCATTCTTCATTTTCTATATGAATAATACCGGTTTTATATTCTTCAGCGAATGTATCAGGAATAAAAATATCTTCATCCGGAAGTTTTTCTACTGGAATAATTTGTTCGTTTATAAATTGAGATTGTCTTATAGTTTCAACAATATCATTATAATTGAGAGAAGTTTTATTTACTATTGCATTCAGTTTCACAGTCTTATTTTTTATAAAGGGAAATTTTAATATTTGTGAGTCTTCAAACAAATCTCCATTTTGCGGATTTTGATTAAGCGATAATAAAGGTAGTGCTGTAAACTGTGAAAAATTGATCGATTGAATATAATTACTGTTACTAGTTAATTGAACAGGATTTTCAGTATAATTAACACCTTTTGTAAGCGGAAATGTATTTTTTGATTCTTCTATTGTTGCATAAAAATAATTTATACCGGGAATACTTTTATCAATATAATTTTTATCGAGAATATTTACTCGTGCAACTTTTATTGATTTTTTTAATATATCGATTGAATTAATTTGTATTGTATTTCTGTATATATTAATAAATTGATCAGTATCACCTTCTTTTGTATATGCCCATTGTATGTTTATTTTTGAGTCTACTGATACAGTTAGTTTTGTAATACGAAATTCTTTTTCTTTTTCAATTGATACCGGATAAGGAAGCGTATTTCTATATGGAATCACTATTTCGTTAGTTTTTTTTAGTTTTAGATCTGATAATACTATTGCATAGTAATAATTTCCATGTGGCGGAGTATCAGTATATGATGATTCTGATTTATCGATAGTAGCAATTTTAGTCACTTGATTTAGATTCTCAATCATAGAAGATGATCTATAGACTTCGAAATTAAGGGTATTGTTTTCCGGGGGGGTCCAGTGTATTAAAATTGAATTGCCTGACGAATAAATTTGTATATCGGTGACAAATGGAAGAGACGACGAGTCAGATATGTTTTGAGACCAGATAATTAAAGCCGTAGTAAAAATGTATAATAAGATATAATTTTGTTTCATATTTTAATTATCGTATACTATCATCAATAAATAAAGTATTTTACAACTGGATTTATAGTTATTATGATAAACAGTATTGATATTGTAATGTTTATAAATAGAAAAGCCCCTTTTATAGGGGCTTTTCTATTAGAAGTCAGTAACTTCTATTTTCTTTATTACATAATGATACTCTTTATCGTTCAATGTAAAAGAAACATCTTCTTTTACTTTTTTATCCAACATCTTAGAACCAAGAGGTGATTGATATGAAATAATATTTTTTTCAGTATCTGATTCCCATGGACCTAATATTGTGTATGTTATTGGATTATTGTTATCAAGTTTATCAATTAAACTTACTTTAGTACCAAATGTAACGAAATCAGATTTAATTTCCTTTCTATCAACAATAATTGCTTTTGTAAGATCATTATGAAGTTTTGTAAGTTTATTTCTAAGAATTTCCTGTTTTTCTTTTGCAGCTTTGAATTCAGAATTTTCTTTTAAATCTCCCCTTTCCATAGCTTCACCGATATCTTTTGAATTCTCAGGTATTTGAACTTCAGAAATATTATGAAGTTCTCTTTGCATCCTGTAATAACTTTCTTTAGTTGTAAGCAATTTATCCATAATGGAGCTTTTCTTTCCTTCTGAATATGTGAGACTTTGATTATCAACATCAATTTCAGGAAATCGTTCTGATATTTTTGTTCTGATTTTGATTTTGAGGTTACCATCCAAGGAAATTAATTCATTAGAAATATTATAAAGTCGTTTACAGAAATTTTCATCTGATTTCTCAATATATTTTTCAAGATAATTATTTTTAAATAAATAATCTTTTACTTGAGAACCTAATTTTTTATTCTTTGTCATTTCTTTTTTAATAGAAACATCTTTACCGGTTATTTCTATTAAATGTAGCAATGATAATATGATATTATCATATATGATATCCATTTTTTTTGCCAGATCTTCATTTAATTCTTTTGACACAATCCAGAAAAATGCTTCTCGATTTTCTTTATATGTAGCAATCAGATCTTTTACTAACTTTTCAATATAATCTTTATCACCTTGTTTTGAGTTTAATAATAATTCTTTAAAAATATACTCACTTGGATAAATATGAAAAAATCGTATATATGTTTCTTGCCAGCTATCATTAGAATTTTTAAGATTTAATAAGAAATCTTTTTTAAGGTCACCTAAAGTAATCTTTTCATAAATTTCAAGCGGATCTTCAATACCTTTTAATAAAATTTTGAAATCATTTGTAAACTGAATATTCATAAAATTATACTTTTTTTGAAATTGTTTTAATAATAAATAACTCATGAAAGTTTGTTCGTTTACATTATCTGTTGTTTTGAGATATGTTGTAAAATAATTAGCCATACTATCGAGTAAGTCACTATCAGGATCATCAGTTTCATTAAAATATTGATATGCAATATTAAATCTTTGCATAAAATCTTTTGATGCCTTAAACATATTTGAAGTTCTTTCTTCAACAGATATAGGTTTATCTCTTAATTCATATGTATCATTATTATCATCAACTGTTCCAAAGGTTGTATCTTCTTTCATAAGTTTTTTCGCATTGGTCCACCAGCTATTCCATTCGGATGTTTTTAAAACATCCGGAACCAATTCGATTTTGAAATCTTTCATTTTTGCTTTGTTGTTATAGCTTTTGATTAGTATTTTTAAAGCCCAAACCGGATCATTCTTTACCATTTCCCGTAATTTATCCAGATTTTTAAGTTTTAAAATCCATATATGATTTTTGGGAAGTACTTGAAGTGATGATATGGCTAATTTTAATGACATTTTATGATTTTTGCTTTTCTGAAAATCAATTATGAAATCATCTTTAGCAATATCTTTTATAACGCCTAAACCCCAGTCTCTATGAAAAACAAAATTACCTTTATCAAATGCAATATGTTTTTCAAAAGTAGAAATTGCTTCGTTACTCGTTCTCCATAAACCATCTAAATTACTCTTTTTTATATATTCGTCTAAATATGAGTGACCGGCATATTTGTTTTTGTAGACAAAAACAATTTCAGTTCGTGCTTCTTCATTTCTTGAGTCATTATCAAGAATTAATTTCAGTATTTTGATGCATGTTTCCCAATCTTCTTTATCTTTAAAAACCTTATATGTTAAAAAGAATAATTCTACAGTTTTATCAATTGAAAAAACTCTGGTAATTCTTTTCTCGTGATTGATAAAAAAGTCACAACCAACATCCTCAAATGTAAGTAACTTTTTCCATATATCTTCAAGTTGAGAAAAATTCTTGATATGAATGTTTCGATTTATCGCTTTTTTGTAATAACTGATAGCTTCTTTTATGTTTCCCTCTGCTTCTTTTTTCTCACCGAGTTTAACAACTATTGTTGCTTCATCATAATCTACCTTGATTAGCTCTTCCCAGTATTGATAGATTGATTCTTTTTTATTAAGGTTATTTAATGCTTCAATAAGTGACCGGATAACAACTTTATCTTTTAACTGCTCAGTAATTTTGCAACAGATATATTCAACAATATTCCATTTCATATTATCAGAAAAAATCTTTATTAAACTGTAAACATTATTATTTTCTATAATCCCGTCAGTAATTTGAAAAACAGTTGAAACATATAAAGCAACAATTGAGTTTTTATTTTTATTTAAATATTCCTCTGTTAGTAGAAGAATTTCAGATTGAATGTGATTATCGTAGAATTGAGTTATTAAATCATTCAGTTCTTCAAAATTTTTAACTGTATAATTATTAATTGTAGCTCTCGTCCACTTTTCCTCATTCAACAAATTTTCATACTTTTCAATTAGCTGGCTGCTCATTTTATCTCCTGAATCATATTGTTTTTTAAATTTGTATACACTTTAATAGATAGATTTTTAATCTTTTCTTCAAGTTCTATTAGTATTTCATCTTCAGGCTTTTTAATATAATAATAATCATAAAGCCATAAATAATAGTTTATAAGTCGTGCGATAGTTATTTCATCGTCACTAACTGACTTATATAATTCCTGTTCTAATTGAAAAATTTCCTGTCTGATTTTACCAACTTCAACAGCAAGTAAATCTCTTTTTATGTTAAATATATTTAATACTCGTCCATAAACAGGAATCCAAAAGTTTAACTCATCTTTCGGGATTTTAAACTCTGTTATTTGATGAATTAATGCATGTATCATATTAGAATCTAAAGATTCAATATCTATTGAGAAAGGATCAATAAAAAAAGCTTCTCTAAATAAAACTTTTGCTTTTTTATCTTCATCAATCAAGGCGTAGCAATCGGCTAAATTAGCATACGCATTTGAGTTATTTCTATCATTTTTAATAACTCTCTCAAAATAAATAATCGCATTTGAAAAATCACCAATTTTTTTGTAAGACATCCCTGTTAAAAATAATACGGGAATATCTACAATCCTATTATCTTGTATATCTTTTTTTAAATATTGTAAAGCTGTATTAAACACGAAAAACATGATAGCATTTATGACTTTCATACTTATATTTTTTTGTGCTTCAAGGTGTTTTTCAAAACGCTTCCACTCTTCATAAAGCATTTTACCTTTATTATATGGTGTATTGTTTTCTATGGTTGATAATCGATTAGCCCAGTATTTACATATTTTCAAACCCGTTTCAGCTATTAAATTTGAGTAGTCCTCGTTCAAAATAGTAATAAAAAGATCATAGGCATCTGAAATTCTACCGTCTCTAAGAAGACTCAAAGCAAATTCCATATTTTGAATTACTTGAGTATTGTTATTATCAGATTTTCTTTTTTGATTCATGTAATGAACCTTGATTTGTAAGGTAATATAGAACTTTTTGAATATAACTTTTTTATTAAATAATGTCAAGATAATGAGTTATGCAATTACATTTCGGAATTAAATCAAACTTTCAGCTGGTGATTTTTTAATATATGAATATTTTTCTTGAATTGTAATGAAAAAATGGTATTCTAATTATTATTATTTAATTTAATACATTTTCTAAACATTTTATTATATACAGGATTTTAATATATGCAAAATCAGAAAAAAAAAGTTATACTGTCAGGAATTCAACCTTCAGGAGTTATTCATTTAGGTAATTATTTTGGAGCAATGAAACAATATGTAGATCTTCAGGATACATCAATTAATTATTTTTTTATAGCAAATTTTCATGCACTTACCACGTTACGAAATCCTCAGGAGTTACAATTTAATACATTGGATATAGCAAGACATTATCTTGCTATAGGTTTAGATCCTGATAAATGTGCATTGTTTCTTCAGTCTGACGTTCCGGAGGTTTGTGAGTTAAGTTGGTATTTATCAATAATAACACCCCTTGGATTACTTGAAAGATGTCATTCATATAAGGATAAATTGGCTAAAGGGTTTTCTCCTGAACATGGATTATTTGCATACCCGATTTTAATGGCCGCTGATATTCTTATGTATGAGCCTGATTTTGTTCCGGTTGGTAAAGATCAAAAGCAACATGTTGAAGTCGCGAGGGATATTGCAATTAAATTTAATAATACTTTTGGTAATATAATGAAAATACCAGAAGTTATGATTAAAGAGTCAACTGCTGTTGTTCCCGGGATTGATGGTCAGAAAATGAGTAAATCATATGGTAATTTTATTTCATTTCTTTCTGATGAGAAAACAATAAAAAAACAAGTAATGAGTATTGTGACAAATTCAACTGCTGTTGAAGAACCAAAAGATCCTGCACAATGCAATGTTTTTGCGCTCTATAAATTATTTGCCCAACCTGATGAGATTATTTCATTACAGGATCGTTATGTTAAAGGTGGCTTAGGGTATGGTGAGGCAAAAAAGATATTATTAGCTAAATTGTTGGATTATTTTGCAGAATCGAGAGTCAGGTATAATCAATTAAAAGCCGATGATCAATATGTAAAAGATGTATTGAAAAAAGGTGCTGATAAAGCAAGAGAACAAGCTGACAGCTTTATGATCAAGGTGAGAAATGCTGTCGGAATAGTAAGAAGTAATTAGTCGGATGTGGTGGAGTTAATTATGGAAGATCGAAGTATGATTAAACCGATTCTTGAGGCACTTGAGTATTTTTCAACAAGTGATGAAGAATTACAGTTTTACTATAAAGTTATTGATAAATTTTGTGCAACCTGGTTCGGCAGAAAAATACTGGCTTCAAAATTTACAAAATTAGATTATTTACTAATCCATGATCTTTTGGGTGAATATATACGATTTGAATCAAATAATAAACGAGTTGCACTTTGGATCCTTTCAATAAATCGTGTTTGTTATAATTATTCTGTTAATTTGAGTTTTATAAAAAAAGATTTAAGAGAAATAGCCGAAGGTATTGATGATACATTAGATACTTCACTTATTGAACCTATTATCAATAATTTAAAGGAATTCGAAAAGCTTCATTTAGAAGCAGGTGTTGATAACAGAGGTGAGGCTGATATTATTGGTAATTTTCTTCAATGGGTTGGTTTATATACTTCATTTATATATCCTTCGCTCGAAAATAAAGAAAATTTTTATGATAAAAATATTATTAAGGCAATGAATTTTTTATTAGTGGAGTTTATTAAACAAAAGTCGAATGATAAAAGATTGGCTTTTTTAATAATGGCAATAATGGAGGCTTGCAGTCAATATTCCTTAAGAGGTGATATTAATTCTGTTATAATTGACGATATGTCCAGTGAATTATCCGATGGTTCTGTAATTCCGGGAACAGAAGAAAATATGGTTAGTGAACTGCTTAATAAGTTAAAAGAAGAAAATGATAAACAAAGACAAAGACCGATTTTATCGAAAGAAATATTAGCTGATCAATATATTAAAGATAGTTTTGATCAGTTTATTGAAGATTTAAATTATGATATAAATGAATCAGTATCAGTTTTTAATAATTATGTTAATACATTAACTAATAAATTTGTAACATTTGATCAGGGAAAACAGTTTTTATTTATGCAAACATTAAACAGGTATAGAAGAAATTGCAAATCAAGTTTAAAAGATGGTG
Source organism: Spirochaetes bacterium GWE1_32_154 (assembly GCA_001829315.1). Taxonomy (GTDB): domain Bacteria; phylum Spirochaetota; class GWE2-31-10; order GWE2-31-10; family GWE2-31-10; genus GWE2-31-10. The sequence goes on from MIAY01000008.1 coordinate 169,923, forward strand.
TTTATAAAACATTAAAAAAATCTGTACGTTTATTATCCGAACAATCAAAAAAATGGTTTGTTGATGAGTTAAAAAAATTAGAAAATGAAAGTGATGTGTATATTGACTTTGTAATACAAAAATTAAAATCAGAAAAAGTTTCAAAAACAAATACTTCCAAGTTATTTGTTATGCTATATTTGATTTATAAATTCGAACTTATGGAATAGGAGTTTTTATTGAATTATTTTATTTTTATACAAAAATGTGTTTTAATAGTGTTTTTATTAGGGGGCTGTTCACATACAAATAGTGATAAGAAAATTACTCATAGTGTTGATTTATCGGGAGTTGGAATTGTTAATCTTCCTGTTGATATATCCGGTGAGTATAATGCAAAGATATTGAACTTATCAAATAATAATATGACTGATTTGCCGGATACAATAAAAAAATTTAAACAGCTTGAATATTTAGATCTTTCAAATAATAAAATAGAAGAAATTCCTTCTGTATTATATGAAATGAAGTCATTAAAAAAAATTAAGTTAGATAATAATAATATTATCTACCTGAGAAGTTTATTCAATAAACTCACTAATTTAGAAGAGTTAAGTATTAGAAATAATAAAATTAAAAATATATCAAGAGATTTTTCATTACTTAATTCCTTGAAAATTTTAGATTTGACGGGAAATCAGATCGAAAAATTTGATGATTTATTCTTTCCTCAATTAAAAATATTAACTTTATCCCGGAATAATATATTTTTATTTCCTGAAACTGTTATTACAGAAAATATTAAAATTATTAATGTATCAAATAATAAAATTAGAAGAATCCCTGATAGTATTAAGAATGCTACTTCATTAAATGTTTTGAATTTATCAGGTAATAAGATATGGTATATACCAGCTGATATAGATGGTCTGGTGTCCCTGAAATCTTTTGATTTGTCTTATAATGAATTAAGCTACTTAATACCGGAAATTACAAAGATATTTGCTTTAGAAGAACTTTATCTTGATGGAAATAAGATAAAAAGCATTCCTCATTCTATTAAATCCTTGTCTAATTTAAAAAGATTATCATTAAAAAATAATGAATTATCCGAGGTTCCTTTAATCATTTTTGACAATGATTTTAATCTTTTTGAAATATATTTAAATAATAACAATTTTTTTATTTCTAATGAAATATTAAGTAAAAAAAGTTATTATACTGTTGATTTAAGAGGAAATAAAATGAAATCTGATATAAAATCAGATTTATTAAAGTATAAAGTGACTAATGGAATTCAAAATGTTTTTGGTGATAAAAAAAATGTAATAAGGTTATGATTAGTAAGGAGCGTATTAATGAGTTGTTTTAAAAAGTATATTGTATTTTTTTTAGTTTTATCATTTGTAATACAATTAAATGCTATTCCGCTAAAAGATTATACATCAATGGCAGATAGAGATAGAATCATGCTTGCCATTTCATATTATGAAGTAGGCGAGAGGTATATTCAAAATAATAAAAAAAATCTTGGTGAGGCACATATTAAGTATGCAATAGAAATAGAGCCTCAAGTAAAACGTTACAGGAGTGGAGAGTTAACTTTACCTGTTAAATCTATTTCCATTGACTGGGAATCAATATTTGATGATTCAAAGGAAGATGTATCAACGGATACTGTAGATGCTGATGAACCAATTGATGACGCAACTACTGATTCTGTTGTAGCTGATGAACCAATCGATGACGCAACAACTGATTCTGTTGTTGCTGATGAACCAATTGATGACGCAACTAATGATTCTGTTGAAGCTGATGAACCAATTGATGACGCAACTACTGATTCTGTTGTAGCTGATGAACCAATCGATGACGCAACTACTGATTCTGTTGTAGCTGATGAACCAATTGATGACGCAACTACTGATTCTGTTGTAGCTGATGAACCAATTGATGACGCAACTACTGATTCTGTTGTAGATTTATTTCATTATTTTATGAAAAATTTAAATGACAGAAATGTTAAGGACGCTGTATCAGTTTTCTCTGATACTATTTTTATAAGAGATCTTGATATAAATTTGACGAAAGAAGAGTTTTTTGAGACAATATCAGGTTGGTTAGAAGGTGGGACTGAATTGCCTCATTATGAAATAATTTCTTTAAGTGATTCTATAATTTCTGTTGTTTTTTCAAATAGTAATTTCTTTCTACCGTTGAAAGATAATCGGGTTTATTTAAAAGCAGAAAAAAATGATGTTAATTTATTGTTTACATTAATCTCTACTGAAATTTTCTAATTCTTATATTTTTACATGGCACTTTTACCAGAGAGAATCTTGATTAAAAGTGTCTTGTATAATAAAATTTTCAAATCGTGTTGTTGTAATCGATAATCCGATACTGTTAAAATATTCTTTATCAATTTTACCCCTGTTTGCAAAACTAATATTAATCATTGCCGGATTTGAAATCAGAAAATTATTAAATGATAATGTAGAAATCTCATTTATAGATATATTTGAATTATATTTTACAAATTTATTGTTTACGTTTTTTAAGGTCATTGATGATATATAAATAGTTGTATACCAATTTTTCATGTTGAATATTAATTCTGTATTATTTTCAGTTGTGGTTATTTTTGTATTTGGTCTCAGAGGTGATAGTGTGATTTGATCGGATATATTCCTATCAATTGGATAATTTGGAGAATATGCAAGTGATTCAATATATATTTGATTTTCTGACTTGTATTTTAGTTTATAACAATATAAATCATAATATCCAGAATTGAGATTATTAAGTATTAATTCTGAATTTTCAGTAGACTCGGATGTGCTTGAATATCTCATGCCTGATGATAGATTGATACAATATATATGCCATAAGGTTTTAGTTGATTTCTTTTGAGAATCAGCATTTAATTTCATATTTAAAGAATAATTTTCCCGGTTTCCGATTATTTCGATTGATTTACTGGAACATGAAAAGAATAAAACTAAAAGTGTCAATTGAATTAATTGCATTTTATGCACCTTTTACTGTATTTAATATATAAATTTCTTATATTATATTAAATACAGTAAAAGTGAATAATCAATACAAAAAATGAGATAATTTATCAATATGAGGTTTTTAATAATTTAATTATCACCAATGATTGCTTTTAATTGTCGGATCGATTCAGCAATCTTTACTTTTGGCATATTCTGATATTTCATTGGTATCATATCTTTATGGGTACACTCCAAAACTGAAACCAGATTTTGCAACTCCACTTCGTACGGATATACTGCCGGTATAAAATTATTAATAGCTTCTTCAATATGTTTGTCCGTTACAATATCCAGGTTCTCAGATGCAGCTATAAATTTCCCACGCACAAGAATTGCTTCTATATCAGCACCGGAATAGGTTATTTTTTGTTTTTTAATTAAATCATCATTATATACAACATCGGTCTTAATGCGGAGTTTACGTATCATGGTGTAAAAAAGTTCCTCTCTTTCTTTTTCCGTTTCAGGATAAAAAAGTGATAAATGCTCTTCGCATCGTCCCTGTCTTTTTATATCTATTGGTAAGATATCAGGACGGCATGTGATGAGAAACCATAATATTCTTCCCCGGTATTCGGTATTACCCATAAATGATGCGATTTGCGCAAACACTCTATTGGATGTACCGCTGTCCCCATCCTGATTTCTATCTCCAAGAACAGCATCAGCCTCATCAATTATTACTCCGACAGGTGACATCGCTTTTAGTATATTCAGTATTTTTTCAATATTTGATTCTGTAGCACCGACATATTTTGATCTAAAATTAAGAACCTTAACAACAGGAATCCCAATTTCGCCGGTAAAACACGTGCAGAGAAATGATTTCCCCGTTCCAACCGGTCCGGAAATTAAATACCCCATAGGAAGAACATCTAATCGTCCATTTTTTATATTTAAAGCTGCTTTTTTTAATGCACTTTTTACAAAATCGTGACCACTAACCATTGTTAAATTATCTTCACTTTCAATAATTTCAAGCATTCCTACGGACTCGGATTCTATAAGTTCTTTTTTCTTTTGCCTTAAATATTCCAATGATATATTTTTCTTTTCCTGATAGCTTTCTGAAATAATTTGATTTATATTAACAAGATTTAAACCTCCTGTTACTTTTGAAATCGTTTTTATTGAAATTGAATCATCAATAAGAAGTCGTCCGGTAGTTTTATTATAAGTTAAAAAGTCGTCCCTGGTTTCTTCGTCAGGAATGGGTATGTTGATCTTAATGATATTCGGGCATTTTACAAGACTTGCATTCATTTCAGATAAAGTCTCGGTTAAGAGAATAATTGTTACATCTTTATTGATCCACAAAGGGTTATAAGCCCATCTTTTGATAGTTACTAAAGCAAAACGGTCTTCTTCAGAGAATATTGAGCCGGTCATTGCAGGTGCAACTGTTTCAGCAAAATCAATAACTAAAACGGTTCTTTCTTTCTGTTCAACTTTTTTATAAAAGTAATTTTCAAGTATTTCAAATGATTTATAAAGATTGCGGGTTAATATACCGGAAATATTGTTTTTAGATATTCCCTCTATCTGACTTGCTGCAGCAGTATCAATAAAATCGTTTTTAGTTGTGGCACCTGTTTTATCAAAAGGATTTTCAATAAATGAAATACCTGATGAACGGTCATAACAAATAATTTTTCCTTTATATCCAAATAAAATATCAGCAAAATATTCCTGAATTTTTACAAATTTATATTCATTATCACTTGTTCTTTGTGCAAGAAAATCTCTGATATTTCCATGAAATATGTATGTTGATGCTGTATTTGAACAATATTTAATTGCGAATGTTTTTGCCCACTCGGGCAGTTTTCTTATAAAGTTATAATTTTTTTGAATTAAATGTTCTGACACTTTAAGAAATCCTTTTTATTTATCTTTAATCTTTACTCTTATTTCTTCAACCAGTTTTTTAAAATCACTTTCATTTGGAATCTTAAAGTCATTGACAATCATTGATTCGTAACTTAAATATTCAAAATTATTATCATCAATTTTATTGGCGATAATGTTTGCAAGATATACAATTTTTGCGATTTTTCTAACGTCTTCTTCAGCACCAAAAGGGTTTGATTGTGCTTTAATAATATCGATAATATGTTGTGGAACACCCCATTTTTCGGTCATTTTTGCACCTATTTGAAAATGATTAGCACCCTCTAAGAGATTATCGATTATGTTCATAGAAATATTTTTATTCATACAAAATTTAGCAATTTTATCGAGTGTTTTTTCGTGAAGACTTTTTAATACTATCATACCTATGTCGTGTAATAAACCGCCAATATACGATTGTTCTCCAAAGTTAGTAAGATTATATTTGTCACAAAGAATTGATGAAATTTTTGCAACTTCATAGCTGTGCTTCCAGATTTGCTCAAGTATATGAGCATCATATTTTTCTTCCATTGCTTTTTTTATACCATAGGATTGAAGCATATATTTCAGCCCTTTAGCTCCAATAATATTAACAGCAAGTTCTATTTTTTCAATTTTATTTAATCTTCGATAGTGAGCAGAATTAGACATTTTTAATATATCGATTGTTAAACCAGGGTCTTTTCTTATTAGTTCGCTAACTTGCTTAAAATCGACATCGTGACTTTCAATCATTTTTCCAAGAATTCGTATGTTTTCCGGAAATTGCGGAATAGTATTTATTTCTTTTACAAGAACTTCACTTAAACTTTCAACATCTTCTTCAGTAACTAAAGATAATGGAACTGCAATTCGAACATGGGTCATGTTATTTTCCTGGACAATAGCAAAGTTTTTGTCGAAAATACCAATTTTTCTTAGCATTAATATCATGATTACAATACCAAGCCCGGCACCTTCGGTATCATCAAGAACAGTATTAAATGCATCTTCTATAGAATTAAATGTTTTCGCATGAGTTATTTTTGAAAGTATTCTTTCTCTCTCCTGTGGTTGAAGAGTTGAATTATTTGAAATAATTATATTTAAATACGGGTCTTTTATATGATAATAAACTTGTACAAAAAGTCCTTTCTTTTCCTGTAAATCTAAATAATATTCAATATTTGATATTGTTTTTGTTTTAAACAATTTCATTCCTTTTTCATATTGTTCAGGTTCACTGATCTCCAGTTTCTCTTCGTTAAAAAAAACCCTCTTGGTATTTGCCTTTTTACCGTTATTTATTAGCTCTCTAAGACAGTATGATAAATGATCAAAGATTTTTTCTTTGCCGATTGATTTAAGATAAAATTCAAGAATCGAAATAAAATAATCCTCAGTTTCACGACTTATTTGATAATCTTTTAAAATAAGTGGTTTTGCTTTTTCAATGTAATTTAGTACATCAGTTTCAGTAAGAAAAATATTTTTCATATTGATTCTCTTTAATAAAAATTATATATATTTAAGTATTATAATTTATCAATTGAAAAAAGACAAACTTTTTTTTAAATTTGAATTTTTTATTAGTTATAGAGGGGGAATTATGTCAAAATATAATTTTGATGATATTTTATTGTTTGCTGTTAATATTGAAAAGAATGGAGAAAACTTTTACAGGAACTTTGCCAACAAATTTAAAGATGAAACTATTAACGCGTTATTTGTATTTCTTGCAGATCAGGAAGTTGAACATTCCAGGTATTTTTCAGAGTTATTGCAATCCGTTCAAACATTTGATACTGATAATGGTAATTATAATGATGAATATTTTGCTTATCTTCGTGCTTTTGTTGATAATGCAATTTTTAATCAAAACAAAAATAATGAGATATCAAATTCAATTAATTCTATTGTAGATGTTTTAGATTTTGCATTACAAATGGAATCAGATTCGATCACTTTTTATTCTGAATTAAAATTATTTATGAATCAAAAAGATATTTCGAAAGTTGATATTATTATTGATGAAGAAAAAAAACACTTTAGAAAACTATATGAATTAAAATCTAAATATAATACGAAATAAATATTATTTTATTTCGTGTCTTTTCTTTACATAAAATATTATTTACATTAAAATAACCGGAAAATATTAATCTTTGAGGAGTCGTTTATTATGGAAAAAGCTGATCTTGATTTTGCTAATCTTGACTTTAAATATAGAAAAGTTGATGGTAATATACGATATTTTTTTAAAAATGGTCAATGGGATAATGGAACTCTTCATGAGGAAGAAACTGTCGATTTGCATATTGCATCAACATGTCTTCATTATGGACAAAATTGTTTTGAAGGAATGAAAGTTTTTGAAACAAAAGATGGCTCTGTTGTTTGTTTTAGACCTGAAGAGAATTATTTACGATTAAAAAAATCTGCCGAAAAAATTTTGATGGAACCTGTTCCAAAAGAGGTTTTCTTTGATGCTTTAGAAAGGGTTGTGAAAGCAAATAAACGATTTATACCACCTTATGGCACAAGTGCTTCATTGTATATTCGACCGATTTTACTAGGTATTTCACCTCATATCGGTTTAAGCAGATCTGAAGATTATCTGTTTATGATGATGGTAACACCGGTTGGTCCTTATTTTAAAGGCGGTTTTAAACCGGTTAAAATGCTTGTTGCTGAAGATTTAGATAGAGCAGCGCCTTATGGTTTAGGGGATATTAAAGCTGCAGGTAACTATGCAGCTGGTTTACGAGGGGCTTATAGAGCAAAAAGTACCGGTTTTACTGATGTAATATATCTTGATTGTATTCATCGAAAGTTTATTGATGAATCCGGTCCTGCAAATTTTATAGGTATTTTAAAAGATGGTACTTTTGTAACACCGTATTCCGGTTCAATTTTACCGTCAATTACTAATATGACGTTACGAACTATTGCCGAGAACGAATTTGGCTGGAAAGTAGAACAGCGACCTGTTGATATCAATGAGATTTCAAATTTTGCTGAAGCCGGCTGTTGTGGTACGGCTGCCATTATAACTCCTGTTGGGTCGATACGATATAGAGATAAAGATTATAACTTTTATAATGAAGGTAAGGACGCCGGACCAAAAATAACAGCTTTGTATGAGCATCTTTATAAATTACAGTATGGAGAAATTGAAGATAAATACAATTGGCTTTATAAAATTGATGTGAAATAATTCAAAAAGGGTAGCTAATGGCTACCCTTCGTAATTGTGTAATGGCTAATGAATTAAAACTTTTTCCTGTTTACCAGTTCGGCACCTAACATACCGGAAAGACTTGATCCGTAAACACCACCGTGTTGAATAGAAAACATTCCAACCTGATACAAATTTTTAACCGATGTTTTGCTATACACTTTTGTTAGGAGCATTGTTTTCATAAAACTTTTTTTTCGTTCCCAGGAAAAACCGCCGGAAGCTCCATTAGAGCTATTTATCCAGTTTTCAATGGTTCTTGGTGTTGCAATATCAATTACTTCGATTTTGTTTGATATACCCGGAACGAGTGATTCCATTCGTTCAATAAGAATAGTAATTAATGAATCTTTTATTTCTTTGTATTTTTCTTTTGACATATCAAACCATGGCATATTATGTTCAGGCGGTATCGATGTATGAATAATTATTGAGGTACCACCTTCTTTTTCTCTTGTTTCATTAAGATAGTATGATGGTGAAATTTGAAGTGAACATGTTTTTAAATAACTGAATAAGTCATGAGCTGGTTTAAAATCTTTATGAACATAGAGCATTTCTGTTTCAGGAATATACTTTTTTAATTCATCATTTGAAATTGACACGCCCATATAGAGTATAATACCCGATTCTGATGGTCGGGCTTGGGTAATGCGTTTTATTGCAGATTTTTTAAATGTAAAGTCAGGGCACATTTCTAATAGTAATTTTTTTAAATCAATATTTGATATAATGCTATCAGCGTAATATTTTTCATTTTCGGTTTCAACTCCGATTGCTTTCTTATTTTCAATAATAATTTTAACAACTTTTTTATTTTTTAATAAGACAGCGCCATTTTCTAATGCAACATCCATTATTTTTTCAGCAAGTTCAAGATACCCGTTTTTCGCAATACCTATTCCTCCTTCATATTCCATCCAGACACCTAAAAACATAAATATTGCAGGATTATAATAGTATGTTATGTTCGCAAAATAATAACCCGGGTTAGTATCAACCGAGCCAAAAATTTTTGTTAATAATGTATTTATTTGCTGGGGATAGTAGTGGATAAAAAACCACAGGTTTTTTATGATAACCGGCAGTACTTTAATAAGTATTAATGTTTTACCGAAAAAACCGCTTTTAAAATATTGATAATGATTAAAAATATGTAAGAATTCTTTTAAAATAGAAACTTTTTTCTTAATAAATGAAAATAAGGTCCGAATTTGTTGAATATTGTCAGGAAACATTTTTACATATTGTTCTTCAACTTCAATAATATTTCTTCCGTCACAAATTTTATCACATATAACATATTTATAATACTGCTTTTTTATTTCATCTGATAAAGACGGTGATATATCATGCAATAAACTTCTAAAATAATCGACAAGACTAATACCAAGTGTACCGGCTTCCATGTAGTACCCTTTTCGATAAAAACCGGATGTCATTCCGCCAATGACATTATTTTGTTCAAGAAATAGGATTTTCTTTTTTGTATATTTTGAAAGGAGTGAACCTGCTGTTAATCCGCCGATTCCCGTACCAATTATTATTACATCATATTTTTCCATTATTTCCTCTTTGTTTTTTTTAGTATTGAGTATTTATAAGGTATTACTCGATAGTGAAAAGTAGTAAACTGAAAATAGTACCGAAGAATACAATATTTAGTTGAGTATAAAACAAAATTGATTTCATTGGATTTTATTGTGCTCTCATATATTCTGTATCTGACTCAACGAGTTTCCCGTGGCGTTTAAGGATAAAAAAACCATACTCTTCTGCTTTTGTAACGACATCCTCATTGATATGAAAACCTGCAATACCTGCGAATATAGTATAGTTTGCATATATAGGAAAAAGTTTACGGAAATTAGGAATCTTTCTATTTTTGAGGTGTTCAACATCATTGATATGAGCTTTGTATTTCGTTTCAACTATAGCAAGACAGTTCCCGTTTGTTAACAGGATATCATACTCATCTTTAATGCCATCTCTGGTTTTTAGAACATTAGCAGATACATCATCAAATTGCATAGACCCGATTCGGGGATTAACTTTCAATGTATTAAAGAAAAATTCCTCTGCGACATCGCCCTGATTATTACCGATATTACCGACCATTTTTGCTATTTTATCCAGTTTTCTGTCGAGTTTTTCAGCTCTTTTATCCGCTTCAATCTGAAATTTAATCTGTTGATCTTCAGATCTCTTTATAAGATCAAGCACTTCCTGATATGTTGTCATAATGCCTCTTTGCATAACTTTATTAATACAATTTTCAGTTTAATAAGAAAAGTAAATTTCGTCAATATTATTTTTTATTTCATTGATTTTTATGTATTTAAAAATGTACGGTATGGTGTTTATGGATAAAAAGTCGTATTTTTTAATTTTCGATATAATAAGAAAAATGTTTCACGTTTACGATAATTGTGTGATATAGTAGGCTTCTTGTAAAACTTGAGACATTGAGTGTATTTGTAAGTTGTACAATTGTTAAAAAAAATCAGGAGTGGTCTTTATGAAAAAAATGTTTTTGATGGTTATCGTATTATCTAACCTGTTGATTGCACAACTATTGAATGGAACTGAGTTGCGACTCAGCGGGATGGGTGGTGTTGATCCGTATGGCGGATATTTAATGCCTGATGTCTGGGTGGACAGTTTTTATGTAAACCCCGCAACAGCGGTATTCAGTAAAGAGAATATTATCAGGATTCAATCTATTTTTGATTTAGATCCTTTAAAATATAATTTTACTGATGATGAAATTGATGTTACAATAACTCAGGATTTGAAGACGGGGTTTTTAAGAAATTTGAAATCAATCGTAATTGGATATGATTGTGGATTAAATATCGATTATAATTATAATACAATTCAGGGAATGTATAAAAAAGGTTTAGATACTAAAAATGATTCATTAACTCTCTCATTGAATAACTCTCTGGTTATGGCTGCAAAAATTAATGAAAATAGTGTTATTGGCTATTTAGCCACTATTTTGTACTCTTACAGTGATGCAGATAGTTATTATATAGATGAAAATGATAAAAATCAAGCATATTCGATAAAAAACACATCGCCTGTTGTTATGGAAGTAAATCAGAAATGGTCTTATCTGTTTAATAGAGGTAATTACTTTTTTTCAATTATTTTCCCGCTTCGTGTATATTATTCATTAACATTTTCAGATTTTTTGTATCCTGAAGAAAACGCCGAATGGGAAGATGGTGAAAATAAACTGTCTATTTATAGCGGTATAAACTTTCATTATGAAAATACTATTACAAAACATACTTCATTAAGATTTGTCTCTGAAAACAGTGTTATGTATCATGATGAATTTACTGCTGATGAACTCGAAGATACGGATCATTTGAATTCGTTTGGCATATCAGTCCCGATTCTGACTTCATTGTCTTTTATACATACGTTTGATAAATTTTTATTTTTCTATGGGTTTACGTTTCATACATCACCGGGAGTTATATTTGATTATATTTCACCTGAAGATTATAGTCGTGGGATATATACAAATACTGAAGTGTATAGTTCAATTGGAATGGAGATTGCTGCTTTTAAAAAAATTACAGTAAGAGCAGGGGTAGGTTTTGATTTGTTTAATTTAAGAACTTCAAATTATATTGATAAATATTCAACCCAGACCGAACCTGTTTCTACAGATTACATAGATATTTCGTTTCCTGTAAATCCTGAAATCAGTATCGGTATGGATATTAAAACTGGAAAAAGACTTACAATACAGTTGACCAATAAATTTATATATCGTGATATCTATCATTCTCAAAACAATTATTATTATTATAATTCAGAGGATTTAGAATATAAGAAATTTGATATTGCATTTCAATCAAGCATTGGATTTCTTATCGGGCCTGCTGTAAAGGATAATGGATTATAAACGGGCATCTAGGTTGTTTTTTTTATATAACTGAATTGAAACCTCTTCTGATAAACCATTAAAAAACGCTGTGTTCCGGATAGAAAATCTTAGGAATTTTCCACCACAGAGATACGGAGAGCACGGAGATGGGATGAAAAAGTAGATATTTAATGATTTTGATTATATAAAGAAAGAAACAATTTCACAAAAAACTCTGTGCCCTCTAGTGAAACGGGTGCTTCTGTGGTGATTCTGCCCGGAAATAAAACTCGAGAATTGGGTCAAAGATACTATTACTAATCGACATCGTATATATTTAGAATATTATTATAAAAACCGATAAAATCATCTGTGTTTCTGGTTACCAGAATCAGATTATTAATTTGAGCGGTAGCTAATATAATATTATCAGGAACTTTTATTTTTTTTTGTTTTTAATTGCACTGTTCATCCTATTCTGAGCGAATATTTTTTTGCCATAACGCAGGATCAATTTTTATTTCTATATTATTCCCCGGCAAGTTCGATGATTATATTGTAAACTCTATCACTTATATAAATTTTGTTATAGATAAGTTCGTTTAGAATTGGCTTGACTTTATCAATAATTTTCATTTGTTTCGCTTTTATTAAAACACCTAATGTACCTGTAATTTTTAATCCCATATACTCGGCAAATTTTCTTGCAGTAAGATCATCTATGATAGAAAGATCAGCTTCTAACTCCTGTGCTAACAGTATAACTTCAACTTCTCCCTTATGTAGAGCAGTTTTAAAAAATTTAGCAACATTTATATTTTTAATTTCACAGATTTTGAAGAAATCAAATTTTTCAATAATTTTTGATTTTACATTAATTTCTTCTCTTACAGCGTTAGGAATAATAATTTGACCGTACGTTTTATTTAAAATATCTAAACGATTAATTGAATGTAACGATATTATCGGTGTTGAGTTGCAAATTACTTTAAGCATTTGCAATATCCTTCAATAATTCATCACGATCATAATGTTCAAATATTGATATTTTGTTATCAGATAAATAGTGAATGAATGTTTCCTCCGGCATCTCTGCTAATAATGCTGCCTGTCCAATTGAGAGCTTTTTATGGTAATAATAATGCATCGCACTATAAAGCTTCATTTCATACGCAATTTCTGTTTCTGATTCCCGTAATGAAAATAGTATTTCTTCCGGTATGTTTATCGTAGCGACCTTATTCATATAACCTCCTTACTTTATCCTAATAATCACCATTATTTCTCATTTCAAGTAATAACTTAGGGTTTTGCTGAAAGAATTTAATCATGCTTTGCCATGGGATTCTAAAAAGTTTTGAGTTTGTTTTTGCTACAATACCTATTTTATGATCCCGGTTTGAAATGAGATTCTCAGGATTTCCTATGAAATTCCCTTTATTTATTTCTTTTATCGTGTTGCCATTTTCATCGGTTAACAAACCAATACCATCACCCCAAAGATACGCGTAATCCATAGAATTAGAATAATTTTCGATAACTTCATTCTCTTCAACATTGTATTCTTCAAGAATGATTTCAAGATTATTTTTTTGATTTATGGTTAGCTCATTAAAATATTTATTATTATTAATTGTTTCCCATGAACCGATTTTTCTATTATGACAGAGTTTTTGCAGTTTTTCATATATATTCATATTGGAAATCAGTGCAAGAAAATCATCACTATCAATAACAATTGAAACAATATCAGTTACTGCAATTATCGTATTTAAAGCAGGTGCATTTTGTATAATGGAAGATTCACCAAAATAACTTCCCGAACTTATAAATGCTTTATCAGTTTCGTTTTCAATAACCCGCGCTTTTCCCGCTATAATTATAAAAAAACGTTTATTAATATCTCCTTCTTTAACAAGGCAGTCACCTGATTTAAATTTTACATATTTAATAACACTTAGTATTTCCCCGCCTTTTTTTAAAGGAGTGTCTTCAAAAATGTCTATATGAGTTATGAGGTTTAATATTTCGATGGATTCACCATGAATTGTCGGAGTACTATCTATAATCATTGTGTTTGCAAGTCCCGTCGGTGATATTTTTAAGCCTGAGTCATCCGGGATTTTAGATTTGTCAGTGTGAACCAAATAAATATTGCGTTTATTTTCATACGGTAATTTAAGTAATGTTTCCATTGGCGTATGAAGCGGAGGAACGCCTGCTTCGTGGATAATAATATTTTTATTCCAGTCAAAACCTGCTAACTCATCATATCGACCTTGGCTTAGTATCCCTTTTTTTAATAGTTTATTAAAGAAATCAATGTCATTTAAGTGATCTGAAGTGTAGACAACAGTACGATTTTTAAATGATATTTCAAAACCTATTGTTGGTATTGAATGTAAACGATAACTGAAAGTTACCATTGCTCCATTTATATTTATTGGTTTGGCTATCATAATTGGTATAAAATCAATTAATTCAATAATATCAATGACTGATAATTCTGCAAGTAAAGATATTTTTTTTATAAAACTTGAAAATATTGTCGGAGTCGTATAGAGCGTAATTCTTCCTTCCTGAAGTATTTTTTGCATAACACCTGAATCGTGGTCTGAATGACAATGAGTTAGTATTACCGAGTTTACCATTTTTGGCGTTACATTTTGTTCCATAAGCCAGAGAGCCGAGTCAACCGGCGGGTCAACCATAACACCCACTCCGTTTATCCAGAAAATAAAACCGCTCGTTTTCCCTTTTGGATCAAACCCGTGTGATGAGCCGAGAGTTGTAATGCCAAATGAGGGTGGTATAAAAATATCTGAGTAGATTCGATTTCCAATATCACTTTCCTGATAATTAATATCCCATGGTAATGAAACTTTTTGATTTTGGTCAATAATTTCTATTGTTGAGTCATCATTATTGAGTTTAATGTCAACACCATTAATTGTAACGGTATTGATTGAATTAAATGTCCGGAAATCAACAATATTTTCTATTTTAAATGTTTCATTATTCTCTTCATTAGTTCTGAAATACATCATTTCTTTTTTCATATCAGGAAGTGCGGGGTTATTCCGGCCATCATAATATTCTAAATCAATATTAATTTGTTCGGGACCGATAATTGATTCTTCTAAAATTGAGTAAATTATTTTTTTTTGTTTTTCAGTGCATACAATTGTAGTTTTTTTTTTCATAATAAAGAAATTGTAATTGCATGGAAATTCTATATCCATTAATGAAAGCATTTTTTTATTTGAGAATAATGATTTTGGTGCAATATAAATTTCAGGAACAGCTCTATTCATTGCAAGTGAATCTTTTATTGTCTCCGGAGGTGAGCCGAGTTGAATCGCCCCGGCAGTTGTATCAACTATTATTCCGCCTTTCGATAAATATATTGTTTTCATTTTTTTCATTGTTACATCTCTTTTTTAGGATTTTACATAGTATATCATAATTTAAAAAAAAATATCGAATGTTATACTAAATTTAATTATCGGAAATATATTCTATTAAAATTAATCTATTTTTGTATAGGAAAAATACTTTTATTGCTTTAATTAAATGAGGTGAAGTTATGAAAAAAATATGGATTAGTATATTGTTTATTTTACTGAACAAACGTATCTATGCTTACAATAGTATGCCGATTATTCGTGTCGGAAGTTCGTTTTCAATAAATTTTGAAGATTATTTACATAAGAATTTATTAAGTAAAACTGAAGAGAAAATTTATACAAGTATTGATTTTACTTTAGCACGGGTTATTCATATTTTCTCAAAAGTTGAGTATTCAATAGCATTGAAATACAGTTCATCTGATTTTATATCAAAATTCAGGGTGTCATATATAAAAGATATACTTCGGGTTAAAATACTGGTGAATAAATATTTTTTTATGTATGCCGGAGTAAATCCTTCGTATGGATTAGAAGATTATTACTACAGAAATATATATAGCTTTGGTGGTGTCGTACAATTTAAAACATTCCGTTTTTCGTATACTTACTCAGGATATCATAAAAATACTAATGATGGCGAATTCGATCAGACTTTAGTAAGCGGATTAGATTGGGTGAGTGGAAAAAAAATTTATGCTTTTCATTCTGTTAAACTATCTGCACGATTTAAAATATACTCAGTTGACGGTGCTGTTCGATGTATGGTTGACTCTCTAAAGTGTAATTACGAAATACGATTTGATATAAAAAAAATATTTGATTCATTTCAAATCCCGGAAGATTACAATCAGGAGAGTGAATAGATTGCTTTTTTTGTTCTTTTTTGGTACTCTCTTTAAACTATAGTAATTAAGAAGGTTTAGTATGAATGATTATGAAAATCCGGATTTTTATTCGAGGAAAGCAAAAGATGAAGGGTATTTTGCTCGAAGTATTTACAAACTCGAAGAAATTGACAGTCGATTTTCTCTTATAAAAAAAGGTATGAAAATCGTTGATTTAGGATGTGCACCAGGATCATGGTGTCAGTATCTTTCAAATATTGTTGGCGATACAGGTCTTGTTGTCGGTATCGATTATAAAAAGATTCTTGTTACTGCTCCAAATATTGTTATTGTTCATGGGAATTTTTTAAGGGATTATAACCAGGCGGAAATTATGACTCATGGGCCGTTTAATGGAATTGTGAGTGATATGGCGCCGGATACAACGGGGGACAGATTAACTGATTGTTTTAATTCTTCTGATTTAGTAAAAGATGCATTGCGGTTTTCCTATGATCATTTGAAAAAATCCGGTTTTTTTGTTGCAAAAATATTTCAAGGCGGTGATGAGAAAGCTATTTTTGATGAAATGAAAATGGCATTTAAAACGGTGAAATGGTTTAAACCAAAATCATGCAGAAAGATTAGTTTTGAAACTTTTATAATTGGAATGGATTTTACGGGGAAGCCGCAATTATCAGAAGAAGCAGAAGATATTATGGATGTTGATAATTACTCAGGTGATATGCCCTGGTGATTTTTTTTGCTTATCATAAAGAAGAAATTAAGCAGATATATACTAATGATTAGTATACAATAGTACATTATAAATGATAATAGTGATAGTTTTCCGAAACCGATTATTTGTGTACTTAATGCAATTATTGTTAAATGAAAAATATAATTAAAAAGCAAGTATTGTGCCGGTAACGTAATCAATTTATTTATTTTGATTTTCTGGAAATTTATCAGATAATCACAACAAATAACAAGTATAAAAACTAATGAAAGTGAATATACAAAGCATAGAATATCAAAATTCCATATTCTTGCAGTAAAAAAAGAAGCAGTATGCGTTTTCAGAAAAATATCCGGTATAAAATAGCTGCTGTTAAATATCCTTTCAATTGTATATCTGCCGACATCCGGGTATAATGGAGCAAATATCCCGTAAATATATGAATAGACTGAAAAAATAGCTATTGAAACGGCGAATATAATCATTTTTACCCATTTGGTTAATAAACCGGCTCTTTTTAGTTCTCCATATAAAAATCCAAAAAAACCATAAATCACTGTCGGAAAAAACGGTTCATACCCTGTAGTTAGATGAAATATATTATTATTTGCTAATCGTAAACTAATAAATAGTATTGATGTAAGAACTGTAAGAGATGAAATGATGAATATTTTGTATTTTTTTGTTGTGCCTATTAATGTACAAATAATAGTATTTAAACCTATTGTATAAAGAATTCCCGGTGAGAAAATAAAATCAGGAAATTGAAACCCGTTTTCTGCAACAAAAAAAACACTGGCTATAAGCATGAGAAATAATGAAAAAAATATTCTTTTTTTCACTTTTAAATATGACTGACCAATGGTAAGTGAATATCCTGATAAAAATAGAAATAATGCAGGACAAAGCGGTATAATGTTATCAATAAAGTCAATAAATGGAACCTGTATTGAATTGTTATAGAGAGTGATATACAAATGACTAAAAATCATGTGGAGCAATGCAAATACTTTTAAAATATCAATTGCAGCGTCTCTTGAATTGTTTTTTATTTTCATATTGAATATATCGAATTTAATACTAAATTGCTTTACTTTTTATTAAAAAAATATTTTAATAAAACCTATGGATGATACACAAAACATACTCAATAGAATTAATCGAAAAAAATCAGCAGAAACACCAATGTTCGATGCTAATCTTTTAAGTGGGGTACATAAGAAAGTACTCAATAAGTTAGTGGGAACTGACCGGGATAATGTCAGTCCTAAAAAAGGGGAGCGATTCATGGATCAAAAAGTAGAACAGATAATTGCCAATGATAAAAAAGTTAGAGAAGCAGTACAAAATCTGGTTGTTTCATTAACAGAATTAGGTGATTCAGATATTGCTATGAAATTAATCGGACAGCATATTATTTTTTTAAATGATATGTTTAAAGAATTTGATCAAACTACCGGTAAGAAATAATAATTTTTTCATAAGGATGAAACTGATTTATGAACAGGATTATGTGTATAGATTATGGGGATGCACGAATTGGTATTGCAATGACTGATCCGCTTAAAATAATTGTTTCAGCCCACTCAACTTTAAATAATGATGACAAATCTATTGATTCAATAAAAGAAATATTTATATCAAAATCAGTCTATGAAGTTGTCATCGGTTTACCGTATGGTAAAGATAGTGAAATAGGTGATGCTGCCAAAAAAGTTATTAATTTTACTCAAAAGTTAAAAAATTGCTTTGATATAAATGGTTTAGAATATAAACTGTTTTATCAGGATGAACGATATTCAACCCGGGATGCTGCAGAAACAATGAGAGAAATCGGGGTCAAAACGAAGCGGAAAAAATCATTAGTTGATCAAATAGCCGCCTGTTATATATTAAAATCTTTTTTAGATTCAAAATATAAAGAAGAAGTCGTATTTACTAATGAGGTTCTATGATTCAATTTGAATTCGTTGATGCTGATGCTTTATTACTTGATTCATTTAAATTGGGCAAAAAAATTTATGAATCGGGTTTTATTCCCACCCATGCGGTTAGTTTATGGCGCGGGGGAACACCGGTCGGGCTTGGTGTCGGTGAGTATTTCAGATTAAAAGGTCATTTTATTAATCATACCACGTTTGCAACAGCAAGTTATACGGGGATTAATTCACAAAGTGAGATAATCATAAAAGGTCTTGAACATCTTATTAAGTCAATTTCAAAAGAAGATAAATTATTAATTGTTGATGATATTTATGATTCGGGTAAAACAATTGAAGCTGTTATTAATACCATAAAAAAAACATCCAGAGCAAATAGTCCTGATCATATATTAGTTGCATGTGTTTATAATAAAATCAGAGAACGGTCTGTTCATATACCTGTAACGACATTGTCTGATAAAGAAGATGTCTGGATTAGTTTCCCTCATGAAATAGCTGATTTAGTAAGTGATGATGATAAGAATGAAACTTGGATTCAAAATAAATCAGCTGCTATTTATAGTATATTACAATCAGGCAATACCATCGCCAGGACAAATATTGAAATCAATAATGAATTTTATTATTTAAAGGCATCAACTTTATTGGAGGATTCATTAAAATTAGCAGTTACGATATTTGAAGATGGTTTTTATCCTGATTTTATTATTGCTACCTGGCCGGGTGGTATAAGTGCCGGTTTATCAATTCATGAGTATTTTAAATATCGAATTGCCAAAGATAGATTATCAATTAAAACTCCCGATCATATTTCGATTAATACATCGGGGTCACATCTTTCATATAAATCAAACATAATTGGTATAAAATATTTGGAAGATACAATAAATCCCGATGATAAAATTTTACTGGTTGACACCGGGTTTGGTTCAGGTCGTTTGATTAATCATACTATTGATAAATTGAAAGAGTCTTTAAGACGGAATATAAATGTTGATAATATACGGATTGCCAGTGTTTATTATAACCCGTTAAAAGATGTTACATGGACAACCGTTCCCCGGTATACAGAACCCCATTATTATTTATACAAAGTGAACAAGGAAGTTATTTTCCCTCATCAGATACACAGGTTACCGTCACCAGAGAAAAATCTGAAAACAGTGTGGCCTGAGTTACATGATGTTCTCTATAAATAGTAGAAAAGGTACTTTAGAGGTGACCTTTAGACATTTTCTTTTTTCAAACAGACAATTGAAATGTCATCCTGAAGTTCACTTTTTCCGGTATGGAGAAAGATATTTTTCATGACCGTATCAATTAAAATCTGTGGATCGGATTTGACATTGTTTTTAAGAATTTCAAGAAATTTATTTTCAAAGAACACATCCTGGTTGTTTGATGCTTCAGTAATACCATCCGTTATGAGTATAAATGAATCACCTTTTTCAAGTTTCATATTATAAATGTTAAAATCAAGATTTTCAACAACACCGAGAAGCATTCCGCCGATTTCATCCACCTCTACATTGCCATTTGCCCGGACTATAATTGGAGACGGGTGTCCGCAATTGACAACAATAATTTCACCGGTTGAAAAAGTTACACGTGCAAATAAAATAGTTGCAAAGATTGCTGAATTTGAAAGAACGGTATGCATATCTTTATTAATTTGATCTAAAATATAAATAGGATCATCAAAAGATGTTAATGCCACTTGAAGTGACATTTTTAATAACATGGTAATAAGTGCAGCGGGAATACCATGGCCGGTAACATCAGCTATGACAATGTCAAGAATGTCGTTTGACTTTTCATTAAAGACAACCATATCACCACTTATTGTCGATGCAGGTTGAATCTTTGTTGCGACTGAATAACTGCCATATTTTCTTATTAATTCAGGGAATAAACCTCTTTGAACCTCTTTTGCAAGATTTAATTGTCGAAGCATTTCATCATCTTTCATTTTCAGTAGCTTGTACGTTTTTTCTTTTTCAGCCAGAACAGTATCTAATTCTATTGTTTTAGTACTTAAACTATTATACAGTTCTTCAAAAATATTTTTATATGAAATAAAGTCAGTAACATTTTTGAAAGATAAAAATAGTAGATTTTTTTCTTCAATAGTAATTTTTTCTGAAGATAAAAGAAAATGAAAAAGATACCCTTCAGTACTTCTATAGGTTAATTCTCTGTTTTCAAAACCGAATTCAAAATATGTATGTATATATTGAGTTTGAAATATATTTTCTTTAACAGTATTGTTGAAAGCCAAATTTGATAATTGAAACCCACTATCTACTATTTTACCGAAAAAAGTGATCGCTTTTTTATTTGATTTATATATTTTACTATCATAGTCAATAATTATTAAACATTCAGGTGCGAAATCAAAGTAAAAATCTTCCACAGTTTTTTCCCATTTGAAATAATAGATTTTTATAGAGCCTCTAAAACTCAGGCAATTTTTTTCATTATAATAGATTATAGGATAATATCAATAGGATAATTCCAACTTTTTAATTTGTTTTTCAATTTTTTGAATAATTCTCTGTCACCTTCAATTGAAAGTGCATTTAAAATGGATTGAATGCTTTTGTGAGTTTTAGTATGTGACATAGAATATATATTTCTAAGTAAATTGTATGGATAATATGCAAATAAAGGTTCATACAAATTTAATTGTTGATTGTAAGGAATTACCGGTTTTGTCAAATTATCAGATAATGATAAAATTGTCACTACATCCTCAATATCAGGCAGAGGCATATCAATAGCCCAGATTAAACAGCCTTTATTGATTATTTCAGTAAGTGCTAATATACCGCTAAGCGGACCGGGGACAGGTTTGTCCTGTATAATAATAGGATTATCTATTGAGTCGGGTAAAGGGGAGTTACCAAGAAAATAAATTTCATCTGAAAATAAGCGTGCTTTATTGTAAATGACTTCAGCAAGCGGTTTTTTATTGTATTCAACTAATGATTTATCTTTTCCCATTCTTGTTGATTTTCCGCCATTTAAAATACCGATTGCAATATCATTTTTTTTATTTATCATAAGAGCCTCAAAATTATTGTATCATTTTTTTTTATTAAAAATATAGATAAATTTAAACATTTTTCTTTACTTATTCTTTTTTATTATGGTATTAAATTTGTATGAAAATATAGTTTTTACGGAGGACTCTTAATAAATTGAAAGGAAGCGTTGTATTAATTAATGATATAAATAAGAGTTTTGGTGAATCAAGAATATTGAATAATGTAAGTCTTGAGATTAAAAAAGGTGAGTTTTTTTCTCTTTTAGGTCCTTCAGGATGCGGTAAAACGACATTGCTTCGAATTATTGCCGGTTTTGAGACTCCTGATTCAGGAGATATTAAACTTGATAACACCAGTATAATAAATCTTCAACCTAATGAAAGACATGTCAATACAATATTTCAGAATTATGCATTATTTCCCCATCTTTCTGTGTATGAAAATGTTGCTTTCCCATTGAGATTACAAAAGAAATCAGAAAAAATAATTAATGAAGAAGTTAGAAAATATTTATCAATGGTGAAACTTGAAGATCATATAAAGAAAATGCCTTCACAGTTATCCGGCGGGCAGAAACAGAGAGTTTCTATTGCACGAGCGTTAGTTTTACAGCCGAATGTATTATTACTTGATGAACCATTAAGTGCATTAGATGCAAAATTACGGCAGCACATGCTTATTGAACTTGATTCTATTCACGATCAGGTAGGTATTACCTTTATATTTGTAACTCATGATCAGCAGGAGGCTTTGAGCGTTTCTGACAGAGTTGCTGTTATGCATCAGGGTGTTGTTTTGCAAGTTGGTACTCCGTCCCAGATTTATGAAAGTCCGGGTAATAGTTTTGTTGCTGATTTTATTGGTGAAACAAACTTTATTGAAGGTACTGTAGTGTCGGTTGATGATAAAATGGGAGTTATGAACGTAGATGGTATTGGTAAAGTTAATTTTTATCTTGATAAACCGGTAAAAACCGGTGATTTCGTACGGGTAACCGTGCGACCCGAAAAAATAAGAATAACGAAAGAGTACCCTAAAATTGAGGGGCATCCTCATACAATTGTTTTAAATGGCATTGTTGATGAGTTAATATATACCGGGTTTCAAACAAAATTTTTTGTACATTTAGATTCTAAAGTTTTATTTAAAGTATTTAAACAGCATGTAAAATATTTTATGGATGAAACACCAATTAATTGGAAAGATCCTGTTTATATCTGGTGGAATCCTGCTGATGGTTATCTCGTGGAGGTTGAGCCGCGATGAAAAAAATAAATTACGGAAAAATATACACAGCTCCATTAACAATGTGGATAACATTTTTTTTTGTAATACCGACTTCAATTATTTTTTTATATAGTTTTCTGAAAAAGAAACTTAGGGGTGGTGTTCTCTGGGAATTTTCAATAGATGGTTATACTGCTTTAATTAATCAATCATTTTTTAAAGTTGTCTGGTTTACTGTTGTTATTTCAATTTTTGCAACATTCTTAACTCTTTTGCTTGCTATTCCTACTTCTTATTTTATTGCCAGAAGTAAAAGAAAAAACTTATATTTATTTCTGGTAATTGTGCCATTCTGGACAAATTTTCTTATCAGAATATTTGCATGGATTTCAATTCTTGGTAATAATGGTTTTCTTAATAACATGTTACTTTCATTGGGTATTATCAAAAGTCCTCTTATGCTTTTATATAATCAGTATGCAATTATTGTCGTTACAGTGTATACATATTTACCGTATGCTATTCTACCGTTATATTCAACTATAGAAAAATTTGATTTTTCATTACTTGAGGCAGCAAGAGATCTTGGTGCATCTAAACTTCAGTCATTATTTAAGATTTTTCTACCGGGTATTCGCTCAGGGATTATGACTGCTACTATTTTTACCTTTATTCCTGCTTTGGGCTCGTATGCGATTCCGTTATTGGTTGGCGGACAGAAAAGTTTTATGATTGGTAATCTAATTGCAAGAGAACTAAAAGTTACTATGAATTGGCCTTTAGCATCATCAATGTCAGTTGTCTTAACCGTGGTAACAACGATCGGGATATTTATATTTTTAAATACGAATAAAAATAAATCGGAGTTAAAAAATGAGAACTAATTCCGGAATAAATAAAAGACAGATTTCATTAGTAGTTTTTGTTTCAGTAATTTTATTTTTTTATATACCATTATTAGTTTTAATATTATATTCTTTTAACAGCGGGAAGACAATGGTATGGAGAGGTTTTTCATTACAGTGGTATGAAGAACTGTTTTTTCACTCAAGTGATTTGTGGAGTGCTTTTAGAAGCAGTTTGATAGTTGCATTATCATCATCATTTATTGCAACGGCTATTGGAACAATTGGTGGTATAGGTATACACTGGTATAAATTTAAGTGGAAAAAATATTTGCAAATAGTAACGTATTTACCGCTCATAATGCCTGAGATTATCATAGGTGTTTCATTACTCATAATGTTTGCCTGGTTAAAATGGAAAATGAGTTTGTTTACTATTTTTTTAGCACATACTACATTTAATATACCATTTGTGTTATTAATTATTTCTTCAAGACTCGATGAATTTGATTATCAAATAATCGAGGCTGCTCATGATTTAGGGGCGAAAGAAATTGATACTTTATTGAAAGTGATAATTCCAATGAGTATTCCCGGTATTATTTCAGGTTTTTTAATGTCTATGACACTATCGCTTGATGATTTTGTTATTACTTTTTTTGTTTCAGGGCCGGGGTCATCAACGCTGCCGTTACATATATATTCAATGATAAACAGAGGGGTTTTTCCTGTTATTAATGCTTTATCAACGGTACTAATAGCCGGTACTGTTCTTTTATCAGTATCGAGCAAAAATATACAAAAGTATATGTTTAAATAATTTAGGAGGACATGCGTATGAAGAAAAATGTTTTATTGTTTATGGTTTTGTCAGCTTTTATTTTATCCGGTTGTAAAGACGGAAAAAGTAAGCTCTATATTTTCAACTGGTCTTATTATATACCTGATACTGTTTTAGAAGGGTTTGAAGAAGAGTTTAATACTAAAGTAGTATATGATGTTTTTGAATCAAATGAAGAAATGTTTGCAAAGCTAAGAGCCGGTGGTACCGGTTATGATATTACATTTCCTTCCGGTGATTATGCCTCTATTATGATTAATGAAGGTATGGTTGCGAAAGTGAATCGTGATTTAGTACCAAATCTAAAAAATATTGATGAAAATATAATTAGAAAAATTAAATATGATCCGATTATGGATTATTCTATTCCGTATATGATGGGAACAGCAGGTGTTGCAGTTAATACAAAATTTATTAAAGATTTTCCTAAAGACTTTTCGATTTTTGAACGGGAAGATTTTAAAGGTAGAATGACATTATTAGATGATATGAGAGAAGTTATAGGCAGTGCTTTAGCAAGTTTGGGATATTCAGTGAATTCTGTGAATGAAAGTGAATTAAGACAGGCTAAAGAAGTGGTTCTTAAATGGAAGAAAAATATTTTAAAGTTTGATTCTGCTTCATTTGGAAAAGGTTTCGCATCCGGGGAGTTTTGGGTTGTTAACGGGTATGCTGAGAATGTTTTTCTTGAGTTGGATGAAGATACAATTAAAGATGTTTTATATTTCATACCAAAAAATGGTGGAACTATGTATCTTGATAGTATGGTGATATTAAAAGATTCAAAAAATGTTGAATTAGCTCATCAATTTATTAATTATATTCACCGGCCTGAAGTATACGCTCAAATTGCTGATTATTTAATGCTTCCTTCAATCAATGTTGAAGCTCGAAAAATTGTAAAAGAAATTCCAACATATACAATTGAAGATCTTGCAAATAATGAGTTCAAAGAGGATCTTGGTTCTAACATTGAACTATGGGATAAAATCTGGCAGGAAATCAGAGTACAGAATTAATTATTTAATACTTCTATGCTCATGCAATGGCTTTACACCACTTATAATCTAATTTAAAATGGTGTAAAGCCTGATTTATTTATAGAGGTGTCCTTACATATCATCCACATTTTCAGTAATATTTTCATTTATACTTTTTAATTTTTTCTTTATTCTGGTAAGATATGTACCAACGGTTGTTTCACAAAGATTAACTTGTTCACTTACCCATTTATTTGAAGGTGTCGGTGTGATTTTTTTATATCTTCTTTCATTGTTTCTTTTTCTTGTTATTATAAGAGCTTCCTGTCTTTTCAGATTTTCAATTTCTTCGATATTGAGTGATTTTCTAATTTCTTTTTGGACATCAAGTAATTTATTGTATGATTTTGAAAGTCTTGATTCAAGCTGACTTTTTTGTTGTACTTTTTTTTCAACATGTTCAGTATAAAATGTATCTGCATCAAATCCATATTTTAATTCAATAATTTTTAATTCTATTTCGTTTAATTCGCTCAAATTAAGAAAAGAACCATTCTCAAAATAATTATTAATATTCCCGGAGCTTAGTAATGATGAATTCTCAAGTTGTTCGTCATTATATTCAATGTTGTATTGTTCATTGTATTTGTTCTGATACTGGTTTTTGCAGTAAAATTGAATGTATTGTCTTTTTAAAATATGAATAAACCATGTTGTAAATCTACATTTTTCAATTTTTTTATATGTTTTTAACAAATTGTCAATTTTTGATAAAATCATCACATAATAATCATTTTTAAAATCTTCATCATAGCAATTAAAATAGTGAGGGATTTTAATTATAAGTTCTGATAATGTACTAATAAGTTCTCTTCTTTTTATCCGGCCATTTCTGTAGTTATCAATAATTTCATCAAGATTTTTGTGATTCATAAAACTTTCTCCATTTTTTTGTTAATTAACTTTTTTTTTAATAATAATTTGATTTCATACATTCTATTTAATGTCTTAAAAGTGTAAATCTTAGACAAAATAAATACATATTTTTTTAAATTATTTTAATCTTCGGTATTGTTATAAAAAATATTATATTTTTTATATAGTTTTGTGATAAATATTAAAAAGTATTATTGTTTTTTTTAATTGTTGTTTTAATAAAGCAATACGATTAAATCAATACAAATTTATTTTGAATTTATTTATAATTAATTTATAGTATGACTAATGTAATAATTATGAAAGAGGGACTATGACTGATATTCAAGCAAAAATAGATGATTTAACAGATAGAATTTCTCAGGCTGAAAAAGCATATTATGTTGATTCTATGCCGATTATGAGTGATACTGATTTTGATGCAATATTTAATCAATTAATTGAATTGGAAATGAAATATCCGCAATTCAAACATTCTTTATCACCAACTACAAGAATAGGATCTGATCTTGATAGTAAAAGTATTGAGAAAGAACATACAATTCCTGTTTTATCGTTAGATAAATGTTATTCAATTGAAGAATTAAATAACTGGGTACATAAAAATACAATACAATTTCCCGGACAGATTGACTTAGTAATTGAACCCAAAATAGACGGGGCAGGAGTGGTTTTATACTATAATAATGGTGAATTATCACACGCTTTAACAAGAGGGAATGGATTTCTCGGAAATGATATAACTGATAATATTAAAACGATTAAATCGGTTCCTCTAACAATTGATTATAAAGGTGAATTAGCAATCCGGGGCGAAGTGTATATTGAAAAAGAAGATTTTAAAAACTTTAATACAAATGAAAAAGATTCAGAGTATGCGAATCCTAGAAATTTAGCAAGTGGAAGTGTCAGGCGGTTAAAATCCTCAGAAACACGGGGTGTTCCTTTAAAGTTATTTTTATACGAAGGGTATATAAAAGAAGAATTATTTAAATCACATATTGATAATCTTATGTTTCTCAAAAAAAATGGTTTTAGAATCAATTCAAATTGCGGTTTTTTTTCTGATTCAAATAATGTACAGTCAGTTAATTTTGAAAACAGTATCACAGGAACATTAAGTCATTATGGTGATTTTATCAAACATTTTGCAGAAATACGAAATTCACTTCCCTACGAAATAGACGGGCTGGTTATTAAAATTAATAATTTAGCAATCAGGGAAGAGATGGGGTTTACACGACATCATCCGAGATGGGCGATTGCATTTAAATTTGATCCACTACTTGCAGAAACTGTGGTAAAAGATATTACCGTTCAGATCGGACGGGGGGGGCGGGTTACTCCTGTTGCAATTTTAGAGCCGGTATTGTTATCCGGTTCAACAATTTCAAGGGCAACATTACATAATCAGGATTACATAAATACACTGGGGCTAAATTGTGGTGACCGTGTGGCAATTTCAAAAAGGGGGGATGTAATACCGGCTGTTGAAAAGGTAATTGAAAAAATTGGTTCAATTGATCCTTTTAAAATGCCTGAAACATGTCCGGAATGTCATTCTGCATTAGTGTCTGATGGTGCCCATTTGTTTTGTGAGAACATTGAATGTCCCAAAAGGATGCTGGGAACTATGCAGTTTTTTGTTTCAAGGTCTCAGATGGATATAGAAAGTCTCGGGGACAAAACACTTGAGTTTCTTTTTGCAAATGGTATGGTTAGAACAATACCCGATATTTATATATTTGATTATAATACACTGAATGGTATGGATGGTTTTGGGGATAAAAAAGTTAGTAATATTATTGATGCTGTTACTAACTCTAAGAAAAAGTCATTTATAACAGTATTGTCTTCTCTTGGATTAAAAGATATTGGTGAAAAGACAGCAGAGTTATTGATTAAACAGTATCATACTATTGATGCAATAATTGAAGCTGCAGCAAAAAAAGATTCTACAATTTTTTCAGGCATTTTTGGAATAGGTGAGGGGATTGCATTGTCCGTTATTAAACATTTTACGAACAAACAAGTTATTGAAATGATTAATACATTAAAAAACTGCGGATTACAATTTCAGTCTGAAATTGTAATCAATAATGAAGTCCAGTTTTTAGCCGGTACAAAATGGGTTGTTACCGGAAGTTTTGAGCATTTTAAACCACGTGATATTGCTTCTGATAAAATCAAATTATTTGGTGGTGAAATAGTTGGAGCCGTTTCTACAAAGACCAATTTTTTACTGTGCGGAAGTGATGCCGGGAGTAAGCTTGATAAAGCAAAATCTCTTGGTATTCGTATTATAGAAGAAGAAGAATTTATTTCAATTATTAGCAGGCAAATGTTATAAAAATGGTTGACAAATGCGGCGTTATAGTATATAAGTTTTTACATATCGGCGACGTCGCCAAGTGGTAAGGCCGAGGTCTGCAAAACCTCTATCAGCGGTTCAAATCCGCTCGTCGCCTGTATCAGTTGTTGCTGATAAAACGAAAACGATAGCCCGAGTGGTGGAATTGGTAGACACACAGGACTTAAAATCCTGCGGCCTCAACAGTCGTACCGGTTCAATTCCGGTCTCGGGCACTCTCGTTTTTATACATGTTCTGACTACAGTCTTATAATGTATACCAATCAATATTTTTTTTAATATTCTTTCAAATCAGCCATAATAATACCGACAATTAATAAAGGGTAACTTTACCGGTAAAAATTAAAAAACCTAATACCTCTGTGTTCTCAGTGCCTCTGTTGTGGAAAAAATCCTGGGATGTTTAAACACAGAGCCACAGAGATCACAGAGAGGATATTAAGAAGTATGTGTGTGTAATACTTTTTCTTAAAAACTTTTCAATTGTCTTATGGAGATAGTACATGAACATCAAAACAAAAGAACAATGTAAATGGGATCAGCTTTCACTTGGTGAAGTTATGTTGCGGTTTGATCCGGGTGAAAACAGGGTACGCAATACAAGAACATTTAAAGTATGGGAAGGCGGCGGTGAATACAATGTTGCACGGGGATTAAAGAAATGTTTTGGTAAAAGAACGGCGGTTGTAACAGCTCTTGTTGATAATGATATAGGTTTTCTTGTTCATGATCTGATTAGTCAGGGTGGTGTTGATTCATCATGGGTTGTATGGAGAGATTTTGATGGAATCGGAGGCGATTGCAGGGTAGGGTTAAATTTCACTGAAAGGGGGTTTGGTTTACGGGGAGCCCTTGGTGTTTCTGATAGAGCAAACTCAGCTGCATCCCAACTGAAAAAAGGTGATGTTGATTGGGAAACTATATTTGGTAAGGACGGGGTCAGGTGGTTTCATTGTGGCGGTATATTTACTGCATTATCAGAAACGACACCTGAAGTTGCCATTGAAGCGATGAAATGTGCTAAGAAATACGGGACAATTATCAGCTATGATTTAAATTATAGACCTTCACTCTGGAAATCAAGGGGCGGGGAGAAAAAAGCTCAGGAAATAAATCGTGAGGTTGCGCAGTATGTTGATGTTATGATTGGAAATGAAGAAGATTTCAGTACTGCTTTAGGTTTTCAGGTGGATAGCATCGATACAAATTATTCTAATTTGGAAGTTGATAATTTTAAAACAATGATTGAATCCGTTATGAAAACATTTCCGAATTTTCAAGCAGTTGCAACAACATTACGGTATGCTAAAACAGCAACGATTAACGACTGGTCAGCGGTTTTATATTATAATAAAACATTGTATGAAGCGAGGAAGTTTGAAAACCTTGAAATATTTGACCGGGTCGGTGGCGGGGATAGTTTTGCATCCGGTTTGATTTATGGTTTTCTTGAGAATAAAACACCTGAAATGTGCCTTCAGTACGGGGTTATTCATGGAGCACTGGCTATGACAACTCCGGGGGATACTTCAATGGTTTCTTTAAAGGAAGTTGAAAGTATTATGAGCGGTAAATCAGCACGGGTTGAACGGTAAAAAAGAATAGTATTCTTAAAGCCGCACAAAACTATTGAAAAATAGACTTGTGCGGCTTTTTTTTAATTAGAGCTTCTTGCAAAAATACTCTTTTTATCTCGAATTTTTGCATGAGGCTACTTCTAATGCGATTATATCGCATATGGCGGAAGCACAAATTATGTACTCATGATTTTTGCAAGAGCCTCATTAAATTAACAATATCTTAACATAACATTAAGGGTTTGTTAATAAATAAAAGGTATTACCTATACTGTTACAGATAGAATTGAAAAAGAGGTGATCTATGGTGAAAAAAACGTTTGGTAAAGCTGATATGCATGCACACAGTATTTATTCAGAGCATCCGTCTGAATGGATTCTTCAAAAATTAGGCACAAGGGAATCATATACCCAACCGGAAGCATTGTATCAAAGAGCTATTGCAAATGGAATGGATTATGTGGTAATAACAGATCACAATAGAATTGAAGGTGCACAATATCTTGTTGAAAAATACCCTTCAAAATGTTTTATGGGTGTAGAAGCAACAGCGTATTTTCCTGAAGACGGATGTAAAGTTCATATTTTAATCTATGATTTTACTGTTGAACAGTTTAAAGAAATTGATATAATCCGAAAAGATATTTATAAGTTACGGGATTTTATAAAGAATGCAAATTTACCATATTCAATAGCTCATGCGACTTACTCAGTTAATAATAAACTCACAATTGAACATTTGGAAAAACTTATTGTTCTTTTTGATACATTTGAAACGATTAATGGCGGACGTAATTTATATTCAAATAAAATATGGAATACTGTTTTAAGCAGCCTAAATCCCGAAAAATTAAATGCCCTCATTTCAAAACACGGGTTAACACCGTATTCTGATACACCGTGGATCAAAGGGTTTACCGGCGGATCAGATGATCATGCAGGGATACTTCTTGGTAAGACACATACGGTAATTTCTGCTAAAAACAAAGAAGAATTCCTAAACGGTATGAGAAAGAAAGAATCAATGAGTTCAGGCCGTCATAATGAGTTTTTTACGTTATCATTTTCTATCTATAAAATTGCATGGGATTTTATTCAATCCACACAGTCAAAAAATGAGAAAAATATATTTTCGTATTTAAATGAATTAATTTTCTTAAATGACCAACCGCTTTCTCTCAAGAAAAAGTTGATTGTTAAGCATTTAAAATCAAAATACAAAAAGAGAAACAATGCTACCAACTCAATTATAATAGATTTTATTACGAATATTCAAAAACAGGATTTAGAAATTGAAGAAAAGATAGATCTACTCTATGAAATGATTACGAAAATAACTGATCAATATTTTAGTTCATTAATAACATCACTTATAAAAGATATGAAAAAACTTGATTTAATCAATATGTTTCAGAAAATTTCATCATCACTTTTTGGTGTTATATTGACATTACCTTTTATTACTACATTAAAACACATGTATGAAAACAGAGGACTTTTAAATCAATTACAAAATCGGTTTATTCCTGATACGGGTAATAAAAATAATAAAATTATATGGTTTACTGATACAATAACTGATTTAAATGGAGTTTCTGTTACCTTAAAGAAAATTGCAGAACTGACCAGTCAAAATAACATTGATCTGACAATTGCCGGGTCTGTGGGTGAAAAAGAAAATCATGATTTACCGGTTAATTTTAAGAATCTTGAATCAATTATTGACTTTACACCGAATGAGTATGAACATTATACGTTTAGAATCCCTTCTATTATGAAAACATTACGGGAAATTTATGAATTACACCCTGATATGATAATTATTTCAACACCGGGTCCGGTCGGGCTTATCGGGCTTTTATGTGCAAAATTATTAAATATTAAAACAAAGGCAATTTATCATACTGATTTTACTCTTGAGTTTGAAAAAATTATTGGTGAGAATTCACCGTCGCATCTTGTTGAAGGTTATGTCAAATGGTTTTATGAACAAAATGAAAAAATTCTTGTTCCTACAGCGGAGTATATTTCAATACTTGAAGAGCGCGGGTATACTGCTAAGAAAATGGAAGTGTTTAAACGGGGGCTTGATTTAAAAGATTTTTTTCCGAGAGAAAAGTCGGTTTCATTTATTACAAACTTTTATAAACTCGAAGATGGTATTAATTTACTATTTACAGGAAGAGTATCTAAAGATAAAAATCTTGATTTTTTATGTGATGTTTTTGAGAGGTTACAAAATACAAATAATAAGTATAATTTAATTATTACCGGTGACGGGCCCTACCTTAATGAATTGAAAAAAAGAACCAAATCTCTTAAAAATGTTGTATTTACAGGTAAAGTGAAACAGAACTTTTTACCATATTTATATTCAGGAGCTGATTTGTTTTTATTTCCAAGCGTTACCGATACATTTGGTATGTCAGTATTAGAAGCTCAGGCATGTGGCTTACCTTGTATCGTTTCAACAACCGGCGGGCCGAAAGAAATTATTAGAGATACCGTTACCGGTTATTCGTTACCAACGCAGGATATTACACTCTGGTGTAAAAAAATAATTGAACTTGTAGAGCTAAAACAGGATGATCCTGAAACGTTTAATAGAATGAAAAGTGAATCTGTTAAAAATGTTGAACGAAATTATGACTGGTCTAAAATACTTGAAGGCATATTTAAATAAAAAAAACTGTACCATTGCGTTCTTATATGGTAACATAGACAAAATTACTGTATTTGAACGGGGTGGATATATGAAAAATGATAGTATTAGCGAACAAATTGATTACTGGAGCAATTTAGTTTGTGAGTGTAATAAACTGAATCCTGAATTATATAGCAAATTTGATGTAAAAAGAGGCCTTCGTGATATTTCAGGTAAAGGAGTTCTTGCCGGTTTAACCAAAATCGGTGAGGTTCGTTCATATATAATGGATGAAGAGGAAATGATTCCTATTCCCGGCAGATTATTATATCGAGGTATTGACATAGAGGATATAGTGCATGGTGTCGAAAAAGATGACCGGTTTGGTTTTGAAGAAACCTGTTATTTATTACTTTTTGGAAACTTACCAAATAAAGAAGAACTTATAGAATTTGAAAAAGTGATGAGTAGTTATCGTAAAGTCCCGCATGGTTTTGTACGCGATATGATAATGAAAGCACCAAGTAAAGATATGATGAATGCCCTTGCTCGAAGTGTTTTAGCGTTGTACAGTTATGATGAGTCACCGGATGATACATCGATTAACAATGTATTACGACAATCATTAGAGTTGATTTCAAATTTTTCTTTGTTAGCGGTATATGCGTATCAGTCATATACCTATTATAATCATGAAACGAGTCTAATTATCCACAAACCTGATCCTAAATTAGGAATTGCTGAAAATATATTGCATATGTTACGACCGGATAATCAATATACAAAATTAGAGGCTAAACTTCTTGATATGGCTTTAATTCTTCATGCCGAACATGGCGGAGGAAATAATTCAACATTTACAACCCATGTTGTGACTTCTTCAGGAACAGATACATATTCGGTTATTGCAGCAGCAATTGGTTCTTTAAAAGGACCAAAACATGGTGGTGCGAATATAAAAGTTGTTAAAATGTTTGAAGATGCAAAAGAGAAAATAACAGACTGGAATGATGAAGAAATGATAAGGCGCTATTTAAAATCATTATTGGATAAAACCGGTTTTGATAATTCCGGGCTTATTTATGGTGTCGGTCATGCTGTATATTCTATATCAGATCCGAGAGCTGTGTTATTTAAGAAATTTGTAGCGCAACTTGCTGCTTCTAAAGGTTTAGAAAAAGAATTTGCATTGCTGGATAAAATCGAACGGTTAGCTCCTGAAGTTATTGCCCATGAGAGAAAAATGTATAAAGGTGTCAGTATTAATGTTGATTTTTATTCGGGTTTTGTCTACCAGATGTTAAGGATTCCTGAAGAATTATATACACCGTTATTTGCTATTTCAAGAATTGCAGGGTGGAGTGCTCATAGAATAGAAGAGCTTGTGAATGCCGGTAAAATTATTAGACCGGCATATAAAAATATTGCTCATAAAAGAGACTATGTTGCAATGGAAGACAGGAAATAGGTATCAAACTTAATAATATGAGAGAGGTACTAAATCTATGAAAGATATATTTCCATTAACTGATCCAATTGTAGTTTTGTTTTTCATTTCACTTATTATTCTTTTTGTACCGGTTGTTTTTTATAAAATTAAACTGCCATCCCTGGTGGGATTAATTATTGTAGGTGCGATTGTCGGGCCATTGGGGTTTAATCTCTTATTGCGTAATAGTGCAATAATTCATTTTGGTACGGTCGGATTATTATATATAATGTTTATTTCAGGTCTTGAAACTGATTTAAGTGATTTTAAAAAGAATAAACATCGAAGTATTGTTTTTGGATTATTAACTTTTGCCATACCCATGTTCATCGGGACATTAACTACTTTATTTATACTTCGTTATAATCTCAAATCGTCGGTTCTTCTTGCAAGTATGTATGCATCTCACACCCTTATTGCATATCCGATTATCAGTAAAATGAAACTTTCAAAAAATCAGGCAGTTACTATTACTGTCGGCGGAACGATAATTACTAATATTCTTTCGCTTTTAATTCTTTCAGTTATTGCAACTGCAACACGGGGAACATTAGATACGGTATTCTGGATAATGTTAGGGGTAAAAACAACTATTTTTCTTCTCGTTTCTTTTTTTATTATTCCAGGAATTTGCAGATGGTTCTTTCATAAAATTGAAAATCAAGGTGGGTCACAATTCATTTTTGTTCTGTCTGTTATATTCGGGGTTAGTTTTCTTGCTAAGATAACCGGGATAGAACCGATAATCGGTGCATTTATTGCGGGTATCATACTCAATGAGTTTATTTTACCGGAAAGTCCTCTACTTGATAAGCTTACTTTTACTGGGAATACAATATTTATTCCTTATTTTCTAATATCAGTTGGTATGTTAATTGATGTAAGAGTTCTCGTAAGTGACTATAGAAGCTGGGTTATAGGGATTACTATGGTTGTCGTTGCTACATTATGTAAATATATAGCGGCTTTATTAACTCAGAAAATTTTTTCATATTCACGGGAAGAACGGTTTTTAATGTTCGGACTAAGTAATGCTCAGGCAGCATCAACACTTGCTGCTGTTATGGTCGGGTATGAACTGGGAATTTTTGACATAATTATTCTTAATGGTACTATTTTTATGATAATGGTTACTATTTTTGTCAGTACCTATATAACCGACAGGTTTTCAAGAAAAATTGCAAGGAGAAGTGAAACACAATTTACTTCCGATAATACCGGTACATTCTTAATTTCTATTGCAAATCCTGTAACTGCCGAAAGACTTCTTGATACAACAATATTATTAAGTAATAAAAATTCGGTTATTAACGCACTTTCAATTGTTAATGATGATTATAATACTTCACAAAATATAATATCAAGCAAAAAATTTCATGACTTATTGCAAGAGAAAAACATTACTGCGAATAGAGTAATCAACTCTGTTATCAGAGTTGATATAAATGTAGCCGGCGGGATAATTCGAGCTTCAAAAGAACTTCAGACAAGGACATTAGTTGTAGGTCAAAATCGGAAAGAGAAAGTATCTGATTTATTATTCGGTTCCATGATGAGTAAATTGATAGATCAGCACCCATATCGTATTATTATGTGTAACATAAAGAAATCAATTAATAGTTTAAAAAAGGTGTATTTTTTTCTTCCCATAATGATTCAGCAGGAGTATAATTTTATTGATTTATTCAATATGATGCTTTTGATACCTATTAATCTTAAAGTGCCTCTTCAGATATTATGCGGTGAAACTTGCCGTACTGATCTTGCACAATTGGATATTAAAATTGAGATAACCTATTCAACACTTCCTGAAAAAGTATCGTATCTTGAATTACGTGATCGAATACAGGACGATGAATTACTAATTCTCTTTACAGCACGTAAAGAAAGTGTATCCTGGTCAAAAGAAACACTTGCAATCAATGATTTTGTTAAACGATATTTCACGGATAAAAATATCATTCAAGTGTATCCTGATAGAGACCCTGAGATTAAAGAAACTGAATTTTTTGAGTAAATCGCTTTTAAGTTAATTTCAAAACCTCTTTTTAAATGAACATTTAATACATAAATTTTCAACTGCTTTATTATTTGAAAACCCGTTAACAATAGAAGTCGCTCTATCACTATCAATGATTGTTTGAAAGTCACTTTTAAAAATATTACCAAGGTTAATAACACCTTCGCCATCAAGACAACAGGGAACAACAGTTCCGTCTGATAATATCCCAATCTGGTCACGAAGCCCATAACAAAAACCGGTAGTCTGGTTATACGTGCTATCAATATCCGGCCAGTCAAAAACTGAATCAAAATGAATAAATACTTTATCAGATAGTTTTGAATTAATTGAATGAGTAATTTTTTCTATACAATCTTCTGAGGGATTAAAATCACGAATTAATTGATGTATAATTGATAGATTTTCATCGGAAGTGATTGATTTATTGATATTGAGATTCCAGAATCGTAGCGCAAAAAATATATTTGTTTTTTTCTGAGCATTTTTAATAAATGCAGTAATGGTATCTAATGATTTCTGAAATATTGCATCCGGTAATTCAAGTAAACTATGCAGTGAAAAATTTATTTGCCGGATATTTGAATACGTAATGAGTTCAGGATAGTTATGAATAAGTGTTCCATTGGTTGTTATGATAACAGTCAGTTTTTTTTGTGCTAAGAGAGCAATAAAATCAAGCAAACGATCATGCAACAGCGGTTCTCCCTTTATATGAAGGTAAATATAATCTGTATACGGTGAAATCTGATTAAGAATATAATCAAATTCATCAAAACTCATACTCCAGATCGTGCGATTTGTTACCTGACAAAAACTGCATGATAAATTACACTGATTGGTTATTTCGATATAGATTTTTTTATACTTTTTCATACAACCCCATCACTATTCCTTAACAGAAGAATGAGTTAAACCGGCAATAATATATTTCTGAAAAAATAACCAGATTATTAAAACGGGAATTGAACCAATGACGGCAATTGCACTGAATGTTCCAAATCGTACAAGTTCACCATCCATAAAAAAACTTAATCCAACGGGCAGGGTAAGGTTTTCCGGTTTTGTTATAAGAAAGGTTGCCAACAGAAATTCATTATATGTTGCAATAAATGATAGAATGCCAATGACTGCAATTATTGGAGTAATTATTGGTATAATAATATAAAAGAAAATTTGAGTGTAATTTGCACCATCAATCATTGCTGATTCTTCAAGTGAATCAGGTAATGTTGAAAAATAGCTTTTAGCCAGCCAGATATTAAGCGGAACTCCGGCTCCAAGATACATTATAATCAAACCGGGAATTGTGTCAATCCCGAGAGTAGGTACAATTTTGCCTAAATAATCAAGCATCAGGTAGAATGCAATCATCATCATTGATGCAGGGAAAATCTGTAAAACAACAATAAGTAGTATAATAGCTTTTTTACCGTAAAATCTGAACCTGCTTATTGCAAAAGCTGCCAGTATTACAATAAAAACCTGAAGAAAGGTAACTATTGATGAAATTTGCATTGAGTTATAAAACCACTTTTTTACAGGATAGTTGTAACCGCCACTATTTGGATAATTACCGGTGAAAAAGAATTTAAAATTAACGAGCGATACTCTAACATCATATTTATATCGCATTTCATTGTTGTTAAAGTATATAATTGAAAGAAAGTCATCTCTTATATCATCGGGTAGTGTCTGTGCATGGATATTAAATTGTTCTATGAAATCAGACTGTTTTTTTCCATTGCTGTATATCCATGAATTGAGAGCCTTTTGTAATGTACCGGATGCCGGTGAGACTGAAATCATTGATTTTAATAATGTGTGTGACAATTTTCTTTTTGATATTTTATTTAATTTTTTATCGGTATTATTTGTATCTATCCATGTGTTAAAGTCAATCATGGGAGCAAGTATTGCCTGATTCGGTCTGAATGCAGTTGAGACCATATATAAAATTGGTAGTAATATAATAAATGATGAAATAATTAAAAAAGCATGTATTGGAATATTTTTTAATACAGCATTAAAATTTTGTCTGACCATGTGACCCTCATTAGTTAGTTGTATTATTTGCTTTTATTTGTAAGTAAGTAATTGGAGTAATGAGTAAAAAGGTAACAAAACTTACAGCTGATGCAAAAGCAAAAAGTCTCTCCCTTGTTGCAATATTGTATATAAATGATATTACAATATTTGTTCCCCTTCCGTTAAGAAGGTAGATAATCGTAAAATTATTAAATGAATATCCAAAGTACCCGACGATAAGAGGTGCTGTTACTGTTAATAAGAGTGGAAGTGTAATCATAAAGAATGTATCTTTTTTTGATGCTCCGTCAACTGATGCTGCTTCGTAGAGTGTTGTATCAATTGATTGCAATGCTCCAAGACAAATTATCATAAAGTAGGGAAAAGAAAGCCAGACATTTATAATAATACTTGTCAGTTTTGATAATAGTTCATCAGTAAGCCATGGAACCGGGTAACCTATAATTGAATTGATTGTACCAAAATCGGTATTGAGAAAAATATTCCACATCATGATTGATATTGACGCAGGAACGGCATAGGGTAGTAATAGTAATGTTCTATATAATCGCTTGCCATGTAATTGTTTTTTATTCAGTATCATTGCAAAAAATAAGCCTGCAGAAAAAGAAAAAAATACAGAGAGTAATGCCCAGCGTATAGTCCATCCAAAAAGTTTTAAATAATACGATTGGAGCCCTTTATTTCTAAAAATATTAATATAATGCTTAAATCCGGTATAAACCCGATATCCCGGTGAGATATAACCATTTGGCAGGATATTTGTCGTTGGTGCAATTGTATAGGAAAAATCAGAAAGAGTAGGAAAAAAAACAATTTTTCTAAAAAAAGATTGTCTGAATTCATTTTTAAACCCGTTTTTCCCATTAATCATACGATTAATTTTTTTTACTTCGGCATTTGCGCGTTTTATAGCTTGTTTTAAGACAGTTCTGGTCTCAATAGTATTTTCAGCTGTTTCTAAATATTTTAAATAATCATGAGGAAAAATAGTATCAATCTGATTATAAAAACCTCTTGAGTTTATTTTACCTGAAAAAAATGAAGGCACAAAATCTGTTCTAAAGGGTTGAAAAAATGAATATGAAAAACCCGGGAATTGGACTTCTAATTTTTCACCATGAAAAGGTTTTTCATTATTCTCTGTAATAACAAATCGTCCGATGGCATCATCTTCCTGAATAAGTATATCGTATGCTTGAGTTTTTTCATTGAACTTTAATAAAGTATGTTCATTTTCAGGATTCTCAATATACAATGGAATCTTATTAATAAATCGATTACCATATTCATTATAATAGAATTTATCACGTATGATAAAGTTTGCATTTTTTAATTCGTCAATAAGCGTAATCATCCACTTAATATCAACGAGGCTATATTCATTATCTGTATCAGCACTGCCAAGTAAAATATAGTTATTTAATTCTGCTTGTAATGACTCGTTATCAATAGTGTGTGTGTGTATATTTTTATAGTTAGTGTTTTTTTTGTTCGGGATGTATATATATTTTTTTTCAATACCGGATTCGTTAATATCAAACAGAATTATAGTATTTTTTAGTGAAAATTGATTCATTTTTCTTCTAATAAAAGTATCAATTTCCCGATCAATAGCAGCTAAGGCAATATTCTCTTTTTTTATAGGAAGATTTTTTTCAAATACAGCGTCATATTGTATATCTATAGTATCTTTAAGAGTAAGATATTCTTTAAGTAAATTATTTATTTCACTTTTTTCAAAATAATACTTTGCAAAGACAGGCGTTTTTGATGAATCAAAATGCCATTGATCATGGAGTAATAAATCCCGGACTTCTCTTTTGGTTTCTCTTGTATCACCATCAATATTGGTAAATGAAATCCATATTGTATAACAAACAGGAAAACCCGAGAGCAGGAAAATTACAACCAATGCAGGTAAAATAAATCTATAAA
Source organism: Spirochaetes bacterium GWE1_32_154 (assembly GCA_001829315.1). Classification (GTDB taxonomy): domain Bacteria; phylum Spirochaetota; class GWE2-31-10; order GWE2-31-10; family GWE2-31-10; genus GWE2-31-10. The sequence continues at coordinate 210,834 of MIAY01000008.1, forward strand.
TTGCACATCTTCTAAACCAGATTGTACATAAGAAAATAGATAGTAGTATTGTCACAATGACAAATAGATAAAAAGGTTGGTGTTTCATCAATAAACGAAACCCAATGACAAGATCTATAATAATTAAACTGATTGTCAGTATGATATTAAAAATAAGATTGTCTTTGATAATTTCATTTTTTATTCTATTCATTGGTTTTTTCCCGTGAGTAGATTAGGGATGAATATCTATCGAGTATAATTGATTTATTTTTTATCTTGTATTTTGAATCTGAAAAAACAAGAGAATAATCATTTATTATTTCAAGAGGTAAAGAGACCGGGCTGTTTGATATATTAATTATGACAAAACATTCATTATTTTTGAAGGTTCTCTTGAATGTTACTAATTTTTTATTGATATTTTCAAAGTTTATTGAACCCTGACAAAGTGCCTTATTATTATTACGAAGGTTTATTAATTGTTTGTAATGTGAAAGTAGTGAGGTTTTATCTTGTTGTTGTTCTGTAACATTGATTTTTTTGTATTCCTTATTGCTTTGGCGGGGGCTGATTTTTCCCATAGTTGAAAAACCACCATGAAGAGCGTCATTCCACTGCATCGGCGTTCGTAATGAATAATCAAATGTATACCGGTTATTCGAAGTCATCCCGATTTCCTCGCCGTAGTATATAAATGGTATGCCCGGTGTTGTTAATAATGCTGTCGCAGCTATTTTAAGTAATTGAGGATTTTGTTTAAATCGTGTCGCAACCCTTGGTCCTAAAAATGAATCATGGTTACCTAGAACATTTGAAACATACCCGCCATCAGGCATTTTATTATATTCTTCTTGAAGTTTTTCTGTGAAAAATTGTGCGTTTTCATTAAAAATTGCTTTGGTAAGATTTCCAATAAATCCAAAATTAAAATACCCGTGAAGAGAATCTGTTCCGTCACCTATATATTCACTTTTACCCGCTTCACCAATAAGATATTTTCCGTCGTATGAATTAACAAGTTTTCTGATACCTTTAAAAAGATCAATTGTTTCCGGTAAATCCGCTAGAATACCATTTTCATTTTCAAAAATATGAGTAGCAGCGTCAAATCGAAAACCGTCAACACCAATGTTTAACCAGAACGTAAGAACCTGTTGTATGTATCGGTAAACCTGTTCATTTTTGAAGTTTAAATCAGGCATACTACGGCTGAAAAGACCGTAATAATACTTTTTATCCTTTCCTTCATGCCACACCGGATTAGCACTCCACGGTTGTCTCCAGTATAGTTTTTCTGAAGACCAGGTAAACCAGTCTCTGTAGGGACTGCCACTGGAATTTAATGCACTGATAAAAAATGGATTATCACTTGAGCAATGGTTTATAACCATATCCATAACAATACCGATTCCTTTGTTGTGTGCTTTTGCAATTAATTCTTTAAAATCCTCAATGGTTCCATACTCCGGTGCTATTTTCATGTAATCCATAATTGCATAGCCATGATCACCATCACTATTCATATTAATTGGCATAAGCCAAATGCCCTTAACCCCAAGTTCTTTCAGGTAATCAAGTTTTTCTATAACACCACGAAGATCTCCGATACCGTCATTGTTAGAGTCATAAAAAGACCGGACAAATATTTCATAAAAAACAGCATTACTATACCACTCGTTGGGCAAGGATGATTTTTTATTTTCAAAGTGTAATGAATCGGGAATTACTGTAAATGAATAATTATTACTGTTACTTGTGAAAATAATGAGTAGAAATACCAGTATTAATGTATATTTTATATGGCTTTTAATCATAATGAACAATATCATTATTTAAATATTTTTGCAAAATAAAATAAAAAAAGCACTCAATTTTGAGTGCTTTTTTTTATTTTATTTATTCTTTTTCAGACCGGGCAGCTTTGGGATTAGCAATTAACATTTTTAATTGACTGGCTATTGTAAGACCAGCCTGACCGATTCCTTTGTCACTAACAACACCAGGTATTGTACCGCCACTTTCAATAATCTGAAGTGTCATAACAGAAATTGGAGTCTCTAAATTTGAAGCTTCATATAGATTGATTCTACAAGTAAATGTATGACCAACCATAGGAACCGGAACTATTCTATCAACATTTAGCATTATGACATATTTTTTAGTAACTTTTGATTTATCTGCAATTCTTGAAATCGGTTTACCTGATTTTAATAATTTATCCATCGATTTAAGAAATTCGGTTTGTAGACCAGCAGCGGTAACTTTTGGTGGTTTGCCATTTTTTTCAGTTTGATCTTTAATCCAATCTTCAATTAATGAGTCAAAAATAATTGTATTTTCAAAAGAAACAATTAAGTCAGTCGGCGCTTTTTTGATCTCAGCTAAATCAGTTTTTCCTTCACGAACATAAAAACCAAGTTTAACATCTTCTTTAGCAAATAAAAATGAAGATATGCTAGAGAGTAACAATAAAGAAATCAGTAATCTTTTCATAAAAATCTCCTAATATAAAGTTACTTTATTATATTTATTAATTATTAATAAGTCAAATTTAAAAATTAAAAAAAATAAATAATGATATAAATAAAAAAAACTTTTATATATCAGATTATTAGTATATAGTACCGTTGTAGTATTTGTTGTTTTTATTTTTTTTTACCAATGTAATGCGTGGGAGGATTAGTAGTATGCAAAGTCATGTAACTGAATTACTTCAAAAACCAAAAATAATTAATTGGATAGAAATGCCTTCTGCGATTGGTGAAGACGAACACATTGAGTTTTTAAAAAATGATATTTTTCTCCAACGTCATGAAGGTTTAATGGATCATATTTTAAAACTCAATAAAATATGTGAGAGTGAATCTGTTTATTTTTTCAATCTTGATAAAATTCTTTCGAGGAATTTAATTAATAATAATGATGCATTAATGTTTTCTAAAAATTTTATTCAGTTTATTAATAAATATTTTTCATTCAAATCACTCGTTCATACCAATTTAATTGATGATAAATTATCAAATTTGTTCAGATCAGAAGGTATTGCTTATATTGAAAGAAATCTTGAAGATAAGAAAAATGCAATGATGACAACATTGGATATGATTAAACCGTTTTTTTCAATTAATAATAAAGTTCTACGGTCATATATTCGTGTTAATCTTGAAAAATATAGATATAAAGTAGAAATTCTAAATACCGGCGGTACAAAAAGTCCTGACTCTGGTATTATGAAAGATTTATCAGTTAATGGAGCCGGGATAATTCTAAATAATTTAAATAGTATTGAAAATTATAATTTAAAAGATGCTGTTTCTATCAATATGTATATCAGACAATATCTAATTAAAGTACAAATCGGGTTTGTAACAAGAATTAATAAAGACGAGAATGCATTGGGGATAACATTTGATATAAATAGCAGAAAAATGTTAAGCATGATGGCTGCTGAGAATCTATCAAAGTTAATATATCATTATCTTGAAGAGGCAATTAAGAAAATATCGATTGGAAATCCAAGGGTTCCCAATTAAATAATACTAAAAGGTTGTAATTTCTAAATGATTTTTCTGACAATTTACAACCTTAAAGTATTGAGATGAAAACTATAGAACCCCTATAAATAATCTTTAAATAATGCAATTATAGATTCTTTTGGTTGCGAACCAACTGCTTGTTTTACTTCTTTACCGTCTTTGAACACAATTAAACTTGGAATGCTTCGGATACCGTATTTTGCAGGTGCTGACTGATTTTCATCAACATTACATTTGCAAATTTTAACTTTACCGCTATATTCTTTTGCTAATTCTTCAATAATAGGACCTATCATTTTACACGGTCCGCACCAGGGTGCCCAAAAATCAACAAGAACAGGTAATTCAGAAGTTAATACCTCATTATCAAAATTATCATCTGTTAAAACAACATAGCTCATATATATCTCCTGAAAAAATTAAATTTTTATTTGATTCGGATTTTACCAATTGTTTTCAGCAGAAATCCGATAAAATTCATCAAGCATTTTTATATCAAAACCATAATATTTATAGTTTCTTCTTTGAGTCTGGAACCAGCTTTTCGCAAAAGTTTCGGCACCTTTATCAATTTTCATACCGGGTTTATATGTTTTTCCAAGAGAATAAAAAATTCTTGAAATTCTGCTTGAGGCCGGTAATAACGGATCATCTAATGCACTGACATGCGCCATAGTAGCTGCTTGTATAATTTCAGGTGGAAAATTGGATAAAATTGAAGCAAACTGCCTTGAAAGATTTTGAAAATACTTTTCACGGACGGCTGAGTTAGGAAACTTTAAATCACCGGGTTGATAATCCATACTATTTATCATGGTAATAGATATGTCATTTCTCACATGACCTAAAATGCTGAATATTAGTATAAGTTTAATGTAATCAGCAATACTGTTTGCATTAAGACGTATTTTTTCAACTTTTTCTAACTCAAAAGCAATATATGATCTTTTTAAAAAACATTCATCAACGTAGTTATTTATCACTTTGTTGTTAAGTATTTTAATAATCGGGCTTAATGTCCGTCTAATCTCAATTCTTTTTGAAAGTTCCTGGAGAAATGAAAATAATAATTTTTGAAAACTCCCTGTATTAAATTCTTTCTTAAATAATTCATTAAAAAATTTGAACGAAACTAATGACGATGATATCTTTTCAAATTCTTTATTGAGTTTTTCGTCTGTAATTTCCAGAAGACAATTGAGAAATAGTAATTCAACCTGGTCAGTTGAAACACCGGGAAAAAAAGAAGCTGTTGAAAATGTTCCGATTAAAGCTCGATAATTCTGTTTGTAAAAAACAAGAATATTTTCTTCGATTTCCAATGCTGTTTCGTTTGAAAAACACGGATTTGCTGTTAATCTTTTCACAAAGTTCATCATCTTTTCTTTATTATCGTTTTGCATACGCTACCTGAATTTGAATTTTCTTAAATTAGATATTATTTATTCATATCGATTATATTTTATATTATAATAAAAAATTATTAAATGCAAAAAAATTTTTGTATTTTTTTATAAATATAAATAGCATAATGGAAAAAGCCTCTTGTAACAACCTAAGTTATTAAAGAGGCTTATAGTATTTATCGTTTCCAGTTTTTTATTTCTTCTTTTAGAACTCTTGTTAAATCTTCAATTTTAACTCTTTTTTGTTCCATTGAGTCTCTATGTCTTAGAGTTACTGCATTATCTTCTTTTGTATCATAATCAATAGTTAAGCAAAAAGGTGTACCGATTTCATCCTGTCGTGCATATCTTCTACCGATAGCACCGGATTGATCGTAGAATGTTGTAAAATCTTCTTTTAAATCAGTTGCAATTTTTTTTGCAATTTCATCAAGCCCGTCTTTTTTCATTAATGGAAACACTGCAACTTTAACCGGAGCAAGTTTTGGATGAAAATGCAGAACTACCCGTGTTTCACCGTTTTCTTTTACTTCCTCATCATACGCATCAAGTAAAAATGCAAGGGTTGCTCTATCAGCACCGGCTGCAGGTTCTATAACAAATGGTAAATAACGTTCTTTTGTTTGATCATCGAAATAAGTTAAGTCTTTACCTGAATGTTCCTGATGTGTTTTCAAATCAAAATCGGTTCTATTTGCAATTCCTTCCAATTCATCCCATCCCCACGGATACATAAATTCAACATCGGCACATGCTTTTGCGTAATGAGCAAGTTCTGATTTGTCATGTTCACGAAGCCGTAAGTTATCCGGTCTGATTCCGTATATATGATACCATTGCAATCGCTGATTCTTCCAGTATTCATACCATTTTTCATCTTCTTCAGGCGGAACAAAAAATTCCATTTCCATTTGTTCAAATTCCCGTGTTCTAAAAACAAAATTCCCCGGTGTAATTTCATTTCTGAATGATTTACCGATTTGACCGATACCAAATGGTGGTTTTTGTCTTGAAGAATTCACAACATTTTTAAAATTGACAAACATACCCTGTGCAGTTTCAGGTCTCATATATACAATAGCACCAGCATCTTCAAGCGGTCCCATAAATGTTTTAAACATCAGATTGAAATTTCGTGCTTCAGTAAGCCCGCCGCCACATTCAGGACATTTTGATTGATCTTCAAGTTTATCCTGTCTCCATCTTTTTTTACATTCTTTACAGTCAACCAAGGGGTCAGTAAAGTTTTTTAAATGACCTGAAGCTACCCAGACCTGAGGTGCCATAAGTATTGAACAATCAATTCCTTCAACATCATCACGTTTGAGAATCATATAGTCCCACCATGCATTTTTTACATTTCTTTTTAATTCTATTCCCATAGGGCCGTAATCCCAACATGAACTAAGCCCGCCGTAAATCTCTGATGACTGGAATACAAAACCTCTTCTTTTTGCAAGAGAAACAATTTTTTCCATTAAATCTTCTTTTTTCTTTTCAGCCATGGTTACTCCCTATAGTTCGCTTTTAAGTTTATTTATTGCATTTTCAATTCTTTTAAGAGATCTTTCTTTGCCGAGAATATGCATTACAGGAAAAAGTTCAGGACTTTTATTGACTCCGGTTATTGCAATTCGTAATGGCATAAATACAGCACCTGCTTTAACACCAAGTTTTTCTGTTATACTGTAAATCTCAGCTTCAAGTTCTTTGTCATCTTTTTCACCTAATGCTTCAAGCATTTCTTTTGCCATCGATAATACTTCAATGATTTTTGATTTTTCTGTGTTTTTTGGTACTATCATTTCCCATGTTTTATAAGGAGGGTAGTCGCCAAAGAAAAAGTCAGAATAAAGCGGTGCATCAGTTAATAATTCTAAACGTTCCTGAACAAGAGGCATTATTGTATGTAAATAATCAAGTTCCTCTTTTGTCGGGTTTTTAGAAATAAGTCCTGCTTCTATATAATAAGGAAGAATCAATCCAATAATTTTTTCCTGTGACGATTTTCTTATGTAAGAACCATTAAAATAATTAAGTTTTTTATAATCAAATATTGCAGGGGATGAGTTTATTCGTTTAATATCAAATATTTTTGCAAGTTCCTGAAGTGAAAAAAACTCATCTTTATCATTATAAGACCAGCCTAATAACGCTATAAAATTAAGAAGTGCTTCCGGTAAATAGGCTTTTCTAAACTCTATAACCTGGGTTGCGCCATGCCGTTTTGAAAGTTTCTTACCGTCTTCACCCATAACCATCGGCATATGACAAAATTGCGGATGATCCCAGCCAAATGCCTTGTATAACAAAACATGATTCGGGGTGGAAGGAATCCATTCCTGTGCACGTAACACATGGGTTATTTCCATAAAATGGTCGTCAATAATATTTGCCAGGTGGTAGGTTGGAAAACCGTCTGATTTTAGAAGTACGAAATCCTGTAGTGTATTGTTATCAACTTCAATTCTGCCAAGAATTGTATCTTCAAATGAAGTTTTCCCGTCAAGCGGTGCTTTAAATCGAATAACCGGTTGAATGCCCGACTGTTTTTTTTCTTCAATTTCCTCAGCTGATAATGTCCGGCAGTGTCTGTCGTAACCGGGAGGCAGTTTATTGGCTTCCTGGATTTTTTTAATTCTTTCAAGCCTTCCGCTGTCGCAGTAGCAATAATAAGCATGACCTGTTTCTACAAGTTTTTCTGCATATTCTTTATAAAGTGCAATTCTCTCTGATTGTATATAAGGGCCAAACGGACCGTTTTTGTCCGGACCTTCATCATATTCTATTCCCAACCATTTAAAAGTCTGATAAATATCATCTAAAGCGCCGTCAAAATATCGTGTTTGATCGGTATCTTCAATTCTTAATATAAAATCACCATTATTAGCTTTAGCAAAGAGGTAATTAAACAATGCAGTTCTTACTCCCCCGATGTGCTGATATCCGGTTGGTGATGGTGCATATCTTACTCTAACTTTCATGTATTTGTCTCCGGGATAATAAAAAACTATTTTTTTGGTGCTACAATATAGATTATAAATCCAATATTATCAAGAATTTTCTAATATTTTAATACATTTGGGTGTAATTTTTATTTTCTGGTAATTAAAAGTGGCAGGTTCTAAATTTTTGTACTAAAATTTAATTGACTAAAAAAAAACAAAATACAAAAG
>MIAY01000009.1 GCA_001829315.1 Spirochaetes bacterium GWE1_32_154
AATTTGAGAATACAGTGCTAAATTATCAGGAGGGCAAAAAAATGGCTTATGTAAATACATTTGAAAGACTGCATGGTGCAGAATGGATGATGAAAGGTAAAATCGAAGGTGAAATCAATGGAGAGAAAAAAGTACTTCTTCGACTATTAAAAATCAAATTTTTCATTTCTGAACATGATGAAGATATTATTCAAAACTGTAATGATACTTCTAAAATTGAAGAGGCATCTGATATGTTGATTTTAGGAAAAGAAAAAGATGAAATTCTTGAAGTTTTGAGAAATAATCTTCAGTGATGGTGGATGTATGGATATTGATATTATGCAGATTAGAAATCTTGTCGGGGATGTCGATGCAGAACAGATAAAATTTGTTGACAGTTTTATTTGCGATAAACTCGGGCTTTTTATACCATCAGTCGGGCCGTGCTACTATGCTATTTCAAAAGATCATACACATCCGTCGTATTCATTTATTCTTAATTTTGATGATCACTGCCAGGTTGACATCGGCGGAAAATTGATAATGTCGATACCGGGAAAGCTATCTGCAATTTCACCGGATATAACACATCATGAAGTTCTGACTGGAAATTTTGCACGGTATATTGCTATTCTCATCGATAAAGAATTTTTTGAACAACAGCTTGATGAGTATTCTATACAGGTAAAGAAGGTGTTTAATGCAGAATCGTTTGATATAAAAAATGATCTTAAGGCACTTCTTAAAGATTTTATGTGTGAATATGAAAACAAAATGCCCTGTTATAAAGAGCTGCTTGACGCGATCAGTTTACGGATAACACATTCAATAATTCGTACCGTTTATGATTTCAGAACACCAAAAGAAGAAAGCAGCAACCGGATCATTATAGATAAAGTTATTGAATATATACATTCACATTATGATGAAAAACTCGATGTGAAAACCCTTTCAGATATCGCTTCACTTTCACCTTCCCATTTTTCGCGGCTCTTTAAGCAGAATACCGAGAAATCGCCGATGTCCTATCTAATCGAAACCAGGCTTGAAAAATCAAAAAAGCTCCTCATTTCCGGCGATTTTACGGTAACCGATATAGCTTACAAAACAGGTTTTTCCAGTTCATCTCATTTTGCAAATCTTTTTACGGAAAGATTTGAGGTTACTCCTTCCGAATTCAGGAAATCGCTGCAATAGCAGGATTCTGCAATAAAATGATTGTTTGATGATAGTTCATTATCATAGTTTGGTGTAGTATCATTCGTAAACTATTATTTGAAAATCACGGAGGTCTTTATGAGTCAAAACAGAAAAGCATCATTTTTATCGTATATGGCAACACCATTTATGTCTTTAATGGGAACGGTTGTCGCTTCACTTGTGAGTATCTATATTTTAAAACTCAAGGGTGAAAATTCACCGGTTCCGGTATTTGTATTCTTCGGTATCGTTAACCTTATATGTATGGTATTATTTGCACTTCTTCCCGAAAAACGAAAAAGAATTCCCCGATATGTTGCCATGTTTACAGTCGGTGGAATTTTACTTGTATTAGCAGGTATACTTGGAAAACAAAACTTCCAGATTGAAGGTTTTTTCTTTTTTGCATTAGCCGGTGCTTTCGGTGGTGTAATGATACATTTTTTTGTCGGTAAGATTGCCGGTCCTTTATTACATGGAAGAAACTGGTGTGGCTGGGGATGCTGGACTGTTATGATTCTTGATTTGTTACCTTACAAAAAAGGTAACGGCTGGGTGAAGGGCGGATCAAAGTTTAAGTATATTTATTTTGTTACAGCATTAATTGGCGTTTTCATTTTGATGTACGGATTTAATTATAAAATGAGTGAGACCGGTAACTCAGTTCATGCGATTCGTGCTTTCTACTGGTTTGTAATTGGCAATATATTTTATTATACCGCGGGAATTGTATTGGCTGTAATAATGAAAGATAATAGGGCGTTTTGTAAATACGTCTGCCCGGTAAGTGTGTTTTTGAAAGCAGGTGCAGTGTTTACTCTATTGCGTATTAAAGGGGATGCGTCAAAATGTACAAACTGTGGTACTTGCACAAACGCCTGTCTTATGAGTATTGATATTCCGGAGTACATTCGTGAGGGCAAAAGGGTCACTTGTACAGAATGTGTTATGTGCATGAAATGTATTGCTGTTTGTCCTGAAGCTGCATTAAAAGCATCTGTTGGACTTGATATTGTTTTGAAAGACAAGGTAAAGTATAATTAAATTGATTTTCTTTTTTAATAATAAAATATATAGAGCCACATGCAAAAAATCGAGATAAAAAGAGTATTTTTGCATGTGGCTTAAATGATATTTTATCACTGCTGTCCGCCCATCATAAAAATTATAGTTCCATTTGTTCAGATTTCTTCTCAAATCTAAACTTCTTATAAAATCCATAGAGCAGATCATGCAGATAAGAAATAGCATGAGGTTTTCAACCTTTTTTTTCAGTAGTGTTTCACGCGGAGTTTGTGAGTTCGCGGAGATGGCGAGATAAGAAAACAGATAAATTTTCATTAATCCCCGCAGATTTTACACGTTTTTCACTTTAATAGAAGTAGAGATAAAAACGGAGAACAATGTGCAGAACCACAAAACAACACCACGAAGTGAATATGATGAAGCCTGGAAAAGTTTAATCGAAGCATTCACAGCCGATTTTTTTGATTTCTACTTCCCGGCATTATATAATCGTATTGATTTTACACTACCGGTTGAACATAAAGACAAAGAGCTTCAGAAGATATTTTCTAAATCATATCATACCCATAAAGTTGCAGACAAATTGATAGCTGTCACCCTTAAAAATGGTAAAAAAAGCATCCTCTATATCCACATTGAAGTTCAGGGAATACGCAAAAAAGACTTTGCAGAAAGAATGCTTCACTATCATACAAGGATCAAAGACCGGTATAATCATGACATTCTAAGTGTTGCTCTTTTAACTGACGGAAGCAGTAAAAACATTAATAATGTCTATCAATTTAAGTTTGAAGAGTTTGAATATAAATTCACATTTCCATACAAGAAGATAACGGATTTTAAAGATCAGGGTGAACTACTTTTAACTTTACAAAACCCCTTTGCTTTGGTAACATATAGCTTATTAGAATGGCATACATGCAATAAAGAGCAACAAAAGAAATTGGATTTGAAAACAAGACTTACGATACTGTTGCTTGAAAAAGGGTTTAGTGAAGAGTATATACGAGTGCTATTTAACTTCATTGATTGGGTGATTAAGTTACCGATTGATATTGATAAAAAATTTGAAAATACAGTACTGAATTATCAGGAGAACAAAAAGATGGCATATATAAATACATTTGAAAGACTACACGGTGCAGAATGGATGATGAAAGGTAAAATCGAAGGTGAAATCAATGGAGAGAAAAAAGTACTTCTTCGTCAATTAAAACTCAAATTTTTCATTTCTGAACATGATGAAGATATTATTCAAAACTGTAATGATACTTCTAAAATTGAAGAAGCATCTGATATGTTGATTTTAGGAAAAGAAAAAGATGAAATTCTTGAAGTTTTGAGAAATAATCTTTAGGGAGCCCTTTAGTGATGTCTTTATTCTTTGAACAAATCCCAGACTATTACATTATTTGTTCAAAAAATGAATCTTCTCTCAGTTCGGTTCTTCCCAAGTTGAGTCTTTCAATAATATATTTAACATAACCATGAAAAGCACTTTCTGGAAATGTTTGAATATATGCTTCTTTTTTATTGAGTGAGATTGAGATTCTTTCCTCATCAAAATTAACAAAACCAAGATAGTTAAACTGAAAGTTATTTTCTAATAAAGATGACACTTCAGAACACATATTAGAATAAAAACCTACCGAGTCTTCAATGTTTTTAATATTTGATATAACAATACTAATTTTTTTATTTTCGATTTCATTATCAAGTAATTGTTTTAAAAATTTAAATAAAAAACTTATTGAATTTGATTCTTTGGTAATTATTAAAATAATTTCATCTGAACATAGTGGTAATTTAAAATTAGTAATATCGGGTTTTTCGAAAATATAAATATCATTAAATTTATTCTCAAGAGTTTGAATAGAGTTGTTTTTTTTATAAATTCCAAGATCAATTTGTAATTTATCTAATGAAATAGAAGGTATTTTGTTTTTTGAAAAATACTCTGCATTTTTTAAAAGTTTTTCTTTAGAGTTCAATTTTATTTGTTCGGTTGTTAGCAAATTCATATTTGAATCGATTAATAATACTTCTTTTTTCATTGCTTTTTTTTGATATAATATATTTTCAATTAATAAACCCATTTTCAAAGAATTTTCATTGCCTGTTACAAAATAGACTTTATCATCCATGTTACTATCCTATTTTTTTATTATTCCGACTTTTTTTAAATAATTTGTTAATGCATCGATGTGTTGAATATCAAATTTTTTTCTTGCACCATCTCGTATAATTGCAACTGCCTCATTAGGTGATAATTTATCTTTATGCGGTCTTGCAGATGTTATTGCAACAAATGTTTCTGCTAAACCTATGATTTTAGCAAATAATGGAATCTCTTCACCTTTTAAACCCTCAGGATATCCTGAACCATCATTTCGTTCATGATGATAAAAAATTCCGTCTTTCATTTCTTGTGGTATAATATACGATTTAAAAAAAGTTATTCCCTGACTTGTATGATCTTGAATGAATTGAAAATCTTCTTCTGAAATATCAGTTTTATACATGATTGTTTGAAGTCTTTCTTTATCCATCATTAAATAACCAAAATCATGTGCAATAGAAGTTTTATATAATAACTCAACGTCCCCTTTTGCCATACCAAGTGTTAATGCCATTCCTTTAGCAATTTTAGCGGTCTCCAAAGATCGTTCTTTATTACCAAATACATTTTCCAATTCTTGCAGTGAACTTAATAAATTCTTAATATCAAGAACATTATGAGAAATAATATCTTCGATGTCGTTTTCGTGTTGTTCGTCAAGTCTTTGTTTATAGTCTAAACCTTTTGAAGAAAGTGTAAGTTGCATTTTTTCTTGATTATTCGTATTTGCTGTAGATGTTAATGCTTTTTTTACCAATGAATTTGCTTTTTCTCTAAGATAGTCATCACCTTCCGTGAGATAAGGAAATAAAATCGGTAATACATTACTACCATCAATAAGTTCTCCACTTAATATCTTCATTTCAACAATATTCAATATTTCATTTCTTAATTCTTTTTCAGTTTCAAAAATATATTCCCGTACAGTGTTCCAATTTAGTTCACCGGATTTCATTTGAGAATGCATTCTCTTTAATCGTTCTGATCTGATTAAATCTTTATACATTTCATCTTCATTACTAGTAGAAGTTGTATCATCATTAGATGCAGGGTCAAAACCGATTCTCAATACATCATTTGATGAAAGTTGCATTGGTTTATTATAACCCATTCCTGTTGGTGAAAAACCATTGTAATAAGAGCTGTTTTTTCTTAGTCTATTCGCTCGATTTATGAAAAATGCGATTAATACAATAATAATGATTATTATAAATAGTATTAAACCAAAAGTAGCAGCAAATATAATGATAATAAGTTGTCTGCTTTCTTTTTTTTGTGACTCCATAAGTTCTCTTTGTTGTTTCATTTGTTCAACAAGGAAAGCCGTATTATCTTTTCCATCATTTTTATTTGCATTTTCAAGAGTGGTTTTATAAACTTTAATGAGTTGATTTATTGTGTCTGTATCTTTTTTAGATGTGGCACTATCATTTGATTTACTCATAGATTCATAATTAATTCTCATTTTTTCTATAAGTTTTTTCTGTTCATTAAGTTCTTTTAAAAGGTTTTGATTTTCTTTAGTAGAACTCTCATTAGAAGTAAATACTTGTTTTTTTATTTCCTCAATATTTTTTTCGGCTTCTTTTGATCTGCTAACAACTTCATTTTTAGTTGTATTGGTATGTGTATTTGATTCTTGAGTTACTTCTTCTTCTTGATTGTTACTAATCGTATATTGCTGTTGGATAGTTCCGTCAGACAGTCCGCGATTTAAATCGGCGACTTCTTTGTTAGAAGGAAAAATTCGGTATGCTTCTTTTAATAGTATAGAAGCATCGTTAAATTTTGCTTCAGAAATAAGTTTTTTAGCTTTTATTAGTAGTGCATCAACAAGTGATTTTTTTGCTTTAAAGTTTCGTTCATCTAAACTAATCGCTTCTTTTAGATTGGTTATAGCACCCTCAATATCCCCTGAATCAATTTTTTCTATTCCAATAGTATATAGTTCTAAAGATTTTTGCTTATCTTCAGGATATATAAAAAATAAACTGCTTAAAATTAGTATTATTATTATTATTTGTGTTTTCATCTAACCCTCTTTTATTTTTTAATTATTTATTTTAGTTATGTCAAAAGCATATCGTGGGGATAATGTTCCCCCTGTTCCAACGCTTCCCCAACCGGTGGGAAAAGTCAAAGCATCATCAACATTGATTTTTTCAACTGAATTTAGTACTACACCGGAGGGTGAAGTAATACCACAAAATGTGTAAATAGAATCACCGTAATATTCAGCTTGATTATATGCTCGTGCTGTAAGAAGTGTTTTAACCACGGCTCCAAAATTTATCCATGTTGGTGCTGTAGCTCCTGTTGAAAGGGGAAATCGAATCATTTTGCATGTTGTTACTGCTGCTAAATTGGCCGCGACAGCACGAATTGGTTCAGACGTTGAAGCTGTTGTTGTTCCGCCACAATGCAGAAAAAAGGCAATATCAGTACCATCGACAGCTTTTTTCTGATACATAACATTTCCTGCTGCAGCACTTGGAACAAATGTTCCGACAAGAGCTGCTTGAGAAATAAATGTATTCAAATTAAGTAAAAAAGCTCCCGTTCCGAGTGATAAAGCACCGGCGGTAGTATATCTTCCTGCTCCATAAAAAATATTACCTTCATAAACACCGCTACCAAAATTCATCAAGGATCCAGCCATGAGAGGGACATATTTTCTATCAACGACCCAGGTTTCAGTTTGTGGGTTATACATAGAAATTTCATTGGTAATAAAATACGTTGCAAAGTTTAAATACGTTGCCGGACTTGTAGTAGTTCCATAGAAATCAGAAGAACCGCCGAAAACATATATATTCCCATTTACATTCTCAGATCGTGCCATAAATTTAGGTGCAGGGTAATCTTGGATCGTTGACCAAACATTTGATGGCCAAATAGGGCTAGAAACAAACAGCACATCTACTTTTGCTACAAGTTTTTTATTAGAGTCTAATCCGCCAAAAATATAAATTTTTCCATTTGTAGAACTTACTGTACATCCATATCGAGGTGTTGGAAGCGTTGCAACATTATCGTAAATGATATCAGTTACCGGATCATAAGCATCTATTTGAGATACAAGATTTGTAAATGGTGCCGAGTAATTAGATGAACCGCCTATCAGGTAAAAACATCTTTGTCTTACAGTAGGTGTAAAATCAGTTCTAAATGTCTTAAATGTTCTGCTACTATATTGTGAATAAAGAGCTGAACTGTTTTTTACAAATATTGAGTAATAATATGTTGTATTATTTGTTAATCCGGTTGTATCTGAATAAGTCGTGCCATTATTTTCATAAATAGTAGTTGCTGAAGCATCATTATAAGCTGATGGATATGAATCTGCCTTTCGTTTTATCAAAACACCTGAGAAATCAGCGGTAGGATTTATCCATGATAATTCTATACTTGAATCACTTACTACAGAGTTGAAATTAGAAACAATTTCAAGGTTAGTCGATATAATATTTGGACTTGAAGTAATTTCTATTGATTTTCTGACACCTAAAGAATAATAGTTTTTACTCGTATTTTTTGTATAAATTGAATAGTAATATACCGTATTAACTAATGTAGTGCTGTCAGTATATGTGGTAAGACTTCCTGCATACAACGTAGTTGCAGTAGCGTCTGTAGCACTTGAAGGGAAAGCACCGGTTTTTCTTAATACAAGAACAGAGTCAAAATCACTATCAACCGGATTCGTCCACGTTAATGATGCATTTATTGTCCCGGAAGGTTGTGTGACTGTGAAAGCAGACACTTCAACAGAATATATGGTATTAAGGGGAACTATTTCCAATACTGCCTTAGTGCCGAGAGAAAACTTATTAGCTGTGTTTTTTGTATAAACTGAATAATAATATACCGTGTTAACTAAAGCGGTACTGTCAGTGAATGTGGTAAGATTTCCTGAATACAGTGAAGTTGCAGTAGTATCTGTAGCACTTGAAGGGAAAGTACCGGCTTTTCTTAATACAAGAACAGAGTCAAAATCACTATCAACCGGATTAGTCCACGTTAATGATGCATTTATTGTCCCGGAAGGTTGTGTGACTGTGAAAGCAGACACTTCAACAGAATATATGGTATTAAGGGGAACTATTTCAAGCGTAGCTTTAGTGCCGAGAGAAAACTTATTAGTAGTGCTTTTTGTATAAACTGAATAGTAATATACCGTGTTAACTAAAGCGGTACTGTCAGTGAATGTGGTAAGACTTCCTGTATACAGTGAAGTTGCAGTAGTATCTGTAGCACTTGAAGGGAAAGTACCGGCTTTTCTTAATACAAGAACAGAGTCAAAATCACTATCAACCGGGTTAGTCCACGTTAATGATGCATTTATTGTACCTGAAGCTTGGGTTACAGTGAAAGCAGACACTTCAACAGAATAAATGGTATTAAGAGGTACTATTTCCAATACTGCCTTAGTGCCGAGAGAAAATTTATTAGCTGTGCTTTTTGTATAAATTGAATAATAATATACCGTATTAACTAAAGCGGTAGTGTCAGTATATGTGGTAAGATTTCCTGTATATACAGTAGTTGCAGTAGTATCTGTAGCACTTGAAGGGAAAGCACCGGTTTTTCTTAATACAAGAACAGAGTCAAAATCACTATCAACCGGATTCGTCCACGTTAATGATGCATTTATTGTCCCGGAAGGTTGTGTGACTGTGAAAGCAGACACTTCAACAGAATATATGGTATTAAGGGGAACTATTTCCAATACTGCCTTAGTGCCGAGAGAAAACTTATTAGCTGTGTTTTTTGTATAAACTGAATAATAATATACCGTGTTAACTAAAGCTGTACTGTCAGTAAACGTGGTAAGACTTCCTGTATACATCGTAGTTGCAGTAGCGTCAGTAGCACTTGAAGGGAAAGTACCTGTTTTTCTTAATACAAGAACAGAGTTAAAATCACTATCAACCGGGTTAGTCCATGTTAATGATGCATTTATTGTAGCCGGTGTTTGAGTAGCAATGAAGTTTGATACTTCATTAGGATAAATATTAATTTGCTGAATTATTTCAATATTTACTTTTTTGCCCGATGAATACTTATTGAGAAGACTTTTTGTAAACAATGTATAGTAATATATTCTATTTACATCAACTGTTGTGTCATTAAAAGACTCTGCATTTCCTTCATAAACAATGGATGATAATGGTGAATTAATACTGTTTGGAAAGTAATTTAATGATTTGACAATTGTCACTGTACTAAAACTAACAGCAGTCGGATTTGTCCATGTTATGTTTACAGAAGAAGTAGCAATAACTTGATTAATTGAAACATTGGCTACATCTTCGCTATATATTTCTGTTATAGGTATCATTTCAATAATTTTCTTAATACCCGGCGAGTACAACCCGTTACTATTAATTGTATATATTGTATAATAATAGAGTGTATTAGCTGATAACTGAGAGTCTGTTGTTGATTCTAAGTTTCCGGAATATACAGTAGTTGCATTACTATCATTATATCCGAGGGGAAATTCATTTTGTTTTCTTACAATAAGAACACTTGAGAAATTACTTTGTGTAGGATTTTTCCATGATAAAGAAACATCTAATGAACCGGGTATTTGCTCGCATGTGAAATCTTGAACATCATTTTTATTACCCGTATCCAGAGCTTCTATTCCTTTATCTAACGCTTTTTGTAAAACATTGGTTGAACAGGAAATAAAAATCGTGCTCAATAGCAATGAATGTATGATAAAGAGTATAATTTTGTTTTTTTTCATCGTTTACTCCTCGTATATTAATAATTAACTTTTGTTATACCAAAACCGTATCGAGCCGTAGCGAGAAAGCCTGATGACTGCCAGGCAGAAGTAAAATCGCCATCATTAACATTAAATTTTTCTATTGAAGTCAACGCACTTCCATTTACGCCACCAAATATATAAATATAATCACCATACGATTCACCGCTGGCATACACCCGGTTTGTATTTAAACTTGCACCATCCCCGGCTATAACAACCCAATTAGGAACACCTCCATAAGATGGTAACTCCATGACATTAACTACATTTGTTGCATACGTCAGGTTTGCATGTGGAATAGCCGTACTTATAGCCCCGGCAGTACCCCCGCCAACATGAAAAACATAATTTATTTCTTTTCCATCATCAAGAAATTTGTGATAGCTTATTGAGGTTCTTCCGGTTAAAGCGGTTGAGTATGAGGGTGCTGCAGTTTCAGTGTTAGTTAATATATTATAAGAATATCCATACCCGGCTCCTGCCGGGATTGCTGTTCCTGCGGTATTTGTTCCGCCAAAGTAGAAAATAGTACCATTATTTATAGTAACACCTGCAAAAGTTCTCGCTGTTAGTATATCTTTAAAAATATTATTAGTGTCTGCTAACCATGTATCTAGTATCGGGTCATATCGACGACCGTCAATCAGTGCGCCACCTGAAATAGCTGTAGATGTTCCGCCGATAGTGTATATTTTATCTTTCCATGTAACAGTTCGTAAACCTGCTCGTAAAACGGGCATGTTTAATCCTGTTGTCCATACCAAGGTTTCAGCATCAAGAATATCAACAACATTGGTGATTGTACCAACTGCTGAGTAACCGCCAAAAATATAAATCTTACCCTTTACAGAAGCGACATCACAAAATGCCCTTGGAGTTGGTAAGGTTGCAACATTCGAATATAAAGTATTAGTAAGAGGATCATACATATCAACATCGGCTACAAAATTTGTATATGGGTTTGCAGGGTAACTACTGGACCCTCCTATAAGAAAAAAAGATCTTTTTCGAACATTCACATCAGTACTTCCGGTTTCTGCCGGTATATTTCTAAAAGATTTCTGTCCATAAGAATAAAATCCATTATTATTAAGAGTATAAATTCCGTAATAATATGTTGTATCCGGTAATAAATTTGAGTCAACAAAACTTTCATTAGTGCCAACATATAGTTCAGTAGCTGCGCCATCATTATATCCGGTAGGAAAATTTGTTGTACTTTTAAGAAGTTTTACTGAAACAAGATTAGAATCGATGGGATTTATCCATGAGATATTTATTTCTCTATTATTTCTTCCCTCAAGGGTAATAAAGTCAGTAACATCATTTTCATATAAAACATCACCGACTGAAACAATTTTTTCAGATACATATATCCCGGTTGAGAATAAATTGCTTATATTTTTACTGTAAATAATGTAACAATATTTTGTTCCAACGGTTAAAGCTGTATCGGTAAAGGTGATTCCTGTGCCGGTATATACAATGGTTGCTGTAGAATCTAAAACGCCTGAAGGAAAATTAGCTTCTTTTCGAAGAATAACAACTTTGCTAAAGTCAGTATCAGTCGTATTAGTCCAGTCAAGTTGAATATTTGTATTACCAGGACTTTGTATAATAGTAACATTTGATGCATTTTTAGAGTAGATGCTGCTTACATCAATAACATCAATTGCTTGATATATTCCTGTTGAATACAAATTACTTTTATTTTTGCTATAAATAATGTAACAATATTTTGTTCCAACGGTTAGAGCCATGTCGGTAAAGGTAGTTCCTGTGCCGGTATATACAATGGTTGCTGTAGAATCTAAAACGCCTGAAGGAAAATTAGCTTCTTTTCGTAGAATAACAACCTTACTAAAATCAGTATCAGTCGTATTAGTCCAGTCAAGTTGAATGTTTGTATTGCTCGTACTTTGTGTAATAGTTACATTAGAAACATTTTCAGAGTAGATGCTACTTACATCAATGACATTAATAGCTTGATATACTCCTGTTGAGTATAAGGAGCTAATATTTTTACTGTAAATAACGTAACAATATTTTGTTCCGGCAGTTAAAGCCATATCAGTAAAGGTTGTTCCTGTTCCTGTATACACAATGGTTGCTGTAGAATCTAAAACCCCGGAAGGGAAATTTGTTTCTTTTCGCAGAATAACAACCTTACTAAAATCAGTATCAGTCGTATTAGTCCAGTTAAGTTGAATGTTTGTGTTACTTGTACTTTGTGTAATAGTAACATTTGAAGCGTTTTTAGAGTAGATGCTACTTACATCAATAACATCAATTGCTTGATATATTCCTGTTGAATACAAATTACTTTTATTTTTGCTATAAACAATGTAACAATATTTTGTTCCAACGGTTAAAGCTTTATCGGTAAAGGTAGTTCCTGTTCCTGTATACACAATGGTTGCCGTAGAGTCTAAAACCCCGGAAGGAAAATTAGCTTCTTTTCGGAGAATAACAACCTTACTAAAATCAGTATCAGTCGTATTAGTCCAGTCAAGTTGAATGTTTGTAGTACCAGGACTTTGTGTAATAGTTACATTTGAAGCATTTTCATCATATACATTGTTACTGTCAAGAACTTCATAGGTTTGATAAACGCCGGTTGAATATAAATTATTTTTATTCTTAGTATAAATAGCATAGAAATATTTATTATTGATTGTTACATCGTAATCGGTAATGGTCTGTAAATTACCGGTATATACTAAATCAGCACTTTGATCAGTAATTCCTGATGGGAATGAATTCTGTTTCCTCATTATCGTTACCGAATTAAAATCAGCGTCAGTAGGATTTTGCCAGTTTAAAATTGCAGTAGTATTTGGTTCACCTGAAACTATCGAAAAACTATTAATATTTGAATTATATATACTACTTGAAGGAATTATTTCTTTGGCTTGATAAACCCCACTTGAATATTTATTATCTATGCTTTTTGCTACTATAATATAGCAATATTTCTTGCCAACAGTGAGGTTGTAATCTATAAATGATTGTGATGTCCCTGAATATACCAGTTGCGAAAACGCATCTGCCACCCCGGATGGGAATGAATCAATTTTTCGGAGAATAACAACCTTATCAAAATTAGCATCTATGGGGTTAATCCAATTTAAACTTAAAGAATTAGTATCAGGATTTTGAATAATAGTTAGGTTTTCAATATTCTTATTATAGGTGTAATCAATATTTCCTATCGGGATAATTTTTTTTGATATATTTAAGCCTTTTGAATACCTATTATCCTTACTTTTTACGAATATTTTATAATAATATGATATATTTTGAGTTAACTCATTATCGATGAATGTTTCACTAAGTCCTGAGAATATTAAATCCGATGATTGATCTAATACACTTTTTGGATAATTGGTTAGATTTCTAAGAATTATAATTTTCTCAAAGTTACCATCTTTTGGATTAACCCAATTTAGTGTTACATTAGTATTACTTAAAGATTGGTTTGCTGTTAATAAATCTACTTCAAATTCATAATTTTCAGGAATTGGTTTAATTTGATTACTTGGGTTTTTTAAAAAACCTTTTTGCAGAGTGTCCATTGAACAGCTGAAACATGTTAATATACATAGACTTATGAAAATAGTAGTGTATTTTTTTATCATAAATTATCCTTTTTTGAATTACTTAGAAATTGATCTCAACTCCAATTCCTGCTGATTGCATAAAAAGCATGGTGTTTTCTTGACTCATTACTCCGGTTTTCCCGTTGATACCCAGAGCAATAAATTTTTTAATTAAATATTTAATTCCATATCCTGCTTCAGCTGAAATACCAACCGACGTTGTTGTAATGTTTTCTTCTTTTTCAAAGAGCGTGATAATTGCAACTCCCATTCCACCACTAATATGCCACAATAGATTTCGTGACCAATGTTGAGCATCTTTATGTTTATAAAAATTATCTTCGTATTTTAAAGTAAAATGAATAGGAATAATAAAAATAAAATCATTGAAAATGTTAAATTGAGGGGTCAACATCATTAGACTTATATTAATCCCGAAAAATGCTTTTGAGAAAAAGTTAGTTTCGATATAATTTTCATAACTCCAATATGCCTGATATGATTTTGAAAAATCATTAATGATAAAGGTAGTATAAGCAACATTACCGTAATGAAATTCAAGAGTACCAATTGACGGTCTGATAAATTTTTCTAACAAAGGATTCTTTATTTGTTTAATCATTTTCTTTTCAATAGGAGTAATACCGGCACTTGAACCAATCGTAAAGAATTCATCATCCTGGTCAACAATTGATGCTTTCATACTTGATCCATCATTGAGTATTATTTCAAATTCATTATTTGAACTCGAAAAATCAACATTTGATACTTTTTCTCTCTCAAATTCAAATCGGCTTCCGCTAATAAGAAAAATGATTTTTGTTTCATCAAGACTAACTAAGTCAGCAGAATAAGTTTCCTTATTTTTCATTCGGATAGTTTCTGAGGCAAATGTCCCCGCAGTTATAAATAATAGTACCATTAAAATTACATTTTTTTTCATAAAAACC
Source organism: Spirochaetes bacterium GWE1_32_154 (assembly GCA_001829315.1). GTDB lineage: Bacteria > Spirochaetota > GWE2-31-10 > GWE2-31-10 > GWE2-31-10 > GWE2-31-10. Next base: position 14,656 of record MIAY01000009.1, read on the forward strand.
CCTATGTATTTAATTATAAATTGCACTCAATACGATTTCTTCCCTTCTGTTTTGCTGTATATAGTAGTTTATCAGCTGATATAATAACGTTTTCTATCGTAACAGTATTATCTGGTACTACATTAAAAATTCCAATGCTAAGTGATACTCTTTTAATATCAACCTTTTCATGTGGTATGTTTATTCTTTCAATTTCATTTTGGATTTTTTTTGCTACACATGATGCACCTAAAGTATCGGTATCAGGTAGGAAAATAATGAATTCTTCTCCACCAAATCGAGCAACAATATCACGCGGACGACAGCAGGATTTCTTAAGAATAGAAGATACTAATTGAATGGCTTGATCACCCATTATGTGACCATATTGATCGTTATATAACTTGAAAAAATCAATATCTATCATCAATAATGAAAAGTTTAGTTTATTTCTGATACAATCTTTTAGTTCTCTGCTTGCAAGGTCTTTAAAACCCCGCCTATTATAAAGACCGGATAGTTCATCAGTTATCGAAAGTGCTTTTAATATAGTTTCATTATCTATAAATCGGGTAATATCATCAAATATTCCAACAATACCGGATATTTCACTTTTCTTTTGTAATATTGGAATGAAATCAACTTTCATATTAATGAGAGTATTGTTAAAATTTAATGTGTATTCGAATTTTGTATTTTCTTTATTAATAAAAACTTCTTTTTTCTTTTGTTCAAAAAATAGAGCATCATTAATAGTATATATTTCGGAACAAGATTTTCCTATAATATGCTCTTTTGAAAAACCTGTTAATATCTCAAATGCTTTATTACATTCAATAAAACCTTGTTCATTATCTTGAGCAAAAATAGGATAGGGTACCGTATCAAGTAATGTGTGTAAAAATTTTAATCGTTCATTTGCTAATCTTCCGGTTTCAATAAGATTATTGATTAATCTGTTCGTTTTTGATGAATTCAAAATTGATTGAATAGAAAGGTTATGATTTGTAACTTCATCCCTACAAAATATTTCTTCTTCCATATATATATCCTCATATACTTCTATACGATTAGTTTGTTTTTTATTTCACTGAATTTTTTTATAACCGGTTCTATTTTTATTGCAAATAATTCTTTAGTCTCAATATTAAAAATTTTTAAAACTTTATAGTCTATATCTTTAAATTGTAGTTTACCTTCAATATAATAGGTTAATGCATCGGAGAGATAGATTAATGAAACCAGTTTAATATTTTCATCTTTTGCTTCTAGCGGTATATGATGATATTTTATCGTTTCAACAAGGAAGTCGGGGAAATTCCATTTTTCGGCAAGTTTTGAACCAATAATTGAGTGGTTATAACCATCTGTTAGTGATTCAACCATAAAATTGTTTATTCCTTTATTAAAACAAATAGTTTGAATCTGTTGAACAAGCTCAGGTTTTATCCCTCTAACGATTATTTTACCGAGGTCATGAAGCATTGCACAAACAAAAATATTATCATGTATTGTTTTCAGATTAAATATTTTAGATAGTTCAGTAGCTATAAAAGCTACTTCAGTTGCGTGTTTCATCATTATTTTAATTTCTGTTATATTATATTTATTCATTAAAGCTCTATTAGTTGAATATGAAAAAACAAAATTTTTTATCCCTCGCACTCCTATAAGACGAACTGCCTCAGTAGCATTTTCAACTTTATTTGGTAGAGAATAAATTGCTGAATTTGCAGTTTTGAGAAGTTCTGCAATAAATGCAGGGTCTTTTTCTATAACATTTCCAATAATTTTAAATGTGCTGTCCGGATTATTGAGTACATTTATTACTTCTATAATATGTTGAGGGAATTGAGGAATAGCATTAACCTCATTAGTAATTGCCTCTGCAATTATGTCACCTTTTTGTGCATTAATAAGATTCAAAGGAATAGTTATATTCGATACGGTAATGAAATCTTTTGTGAATATTTGAATTGCTTTCTCATCTAAACCTAGTTTTCTTAAGATTAAAATTGATAAAATAATGCCAAAACCTGCACCCTCTGTTTCATCTAAACCGTGTTCAAAAACGTCTTCCATTGATTTAAATCGTGCAGCTAATTGAAATTTGCTTTTAATTCGTTCTATTTCAACAGGAAGGATTTCTGAATTATTCGATATTTCTAAAGACAGGTTGTTATTATGATTATTGATTTTAAATTCAATATAGAATTGTTCTTCTTCGGCTTTTTCTATATATTCTTCATAATAAGAAAGTATTTGCTCTCTAAATCTTTTAATGCCAATTTCATAATGAGATGGATTTTTTATATTAAGATTTGATTTCTCAAAAAAAATTCTTTTTAAATTAGCTTTTTCAGCATTGGTAATTATTTCCTTCATTATATAATTTAATTGATCGATATACTCAGGTTTTCTTATTCTGTTTAAATAATTTGTTAATAAGGTTTCAACATACCGTCTTTCTTTTTCATAGCTTGTAAATCGAAATTTCTCTTCTAATGTATCCATAAAGGCCTCTAAATTCTAAAATAAAAATATAGTTATTAAAGATTATAGAGAAATTATTTAAATAATACTATTTGTCTTTTAGTGTAATTTGCTGTACTAAAGTACAGTGTATCAATAGGTTATTAATCATTAATCATTAAAAATTTAATCAATTCATAACGGTTTGTCGTTTTAGTTTTTAAAAATAAAGACGATAAATTTTTCTTTATCGCAGATTCAGAAATATGTAAATTAAATGCAATCTCTTTAGTTGAAGAGCCTGTCTTTAACAAAGGAATAATGGTTTTTTCTCGTTTTGTAAAATAGGTGTTATTTATATAGTTATTTTCATTGTTCCTATTTGCAGAATGTAAAATGATTTGCATTTTTTCAATGGAATCTTTTAACTTATCAAATTCGTTAGTCAATAAACCAATATTAGCATTTTGCGTGATTTTGTAACTGATGTCTTCAATAAAACAAATTATAAAGTGAAAGAAATCATTATTTTCAATTATTTTACAATGAAATTGTACATAGACATTATAGTCAAGTTTTTCTATTAACATTGTTTTAAATCGAACAATTTCTGAGTTATGATTTATTAAAGAATCCAAAATTTCTTTAATACTATCTTTAAAGTCTTCTTTAATAATTTCATAAATACTTATTTGTAAAAGATCATCTCGCGAAATTTTTGTTATAGTTTCAAATTGATTATTTAAATCAATTATTGAACCATTTTTATTTAATAATACTAATCCGATAGGTGCGTTCCAAAACATTTTGTTTGCAAGAATTTTTTGGTTCTCCAGATCAATGTTTTTTATTACAAGAGTCGATAAATCATAAATAACAACGGTATAACCTGTACATTCTTTTAATATATAATAAGGTTGTATCATAATACCTAAATATTTTCTTCCACTAAAATTTGTTGCATATAAATCTTCTTCAATTACTTTGTTAAAATCGAAGTGGGTCATATAATTAATCGCATTACCTTTTTTTAGTTCAAGTAACTCATGAGGAGGAATATTAGGATCATCAAATAAATTAAATGAAAAAAGTTGATTTTTATCAATTACACCAAATAATTTTAAGCATATTTCATTGCAGTCTAAAAACATACCGGTTTTATCATATATTTCAATTGCTATTGGAAGGTTTTCATAAAATGTTTTAAATTGTTCAAAAGTATTTTTCATGGGATAGATATGAAATTAATCATTTTTTTTGTCAATAAGAAAATAGGTGAACCCAAAATATCATCACGTAATTCACTTAAACTATTTAACTGTTGATATTTTAATTAATATTGATTAAGATGTTATCTAATTTGTTTTTTTAATGTACAGGTGTTTGAATGATATTGAAAAGAGTTTTAATAATCGTATGCGTATTATTTGTTCTAACTTGTGCAGGTATTTCTGCCTTTGTCGGTTTAGTATATTTTGATTATTCTAAAGACAGAGAGTTGATTTTTAGAAAACTCCAGGATTTTTCAAGAATACTTGATAATGAAAAAGAAACCAGCAAGCCATTGGATTCAGTTGGATCAAATAGTAAAAAACCTACAATTGTATACGATCGAAGCGGTAAAATAATAACAAAGTATTACGATGAAGTTTATAAACTTTCTTCAATTAAAGAAATGCCATATTATCTTACACGTGGTTTTGTGTATATCGAGGACCGGGAATTTTATAAACATTCAGGAATTAACTACCGGACTGTTGCTATTGCTTTAATAAAAAATATCCTGACATTAGGAAAAGCCGGCGGGGGATCAACTATTTCGCAGCAGTTAGCAAAGATTTTATTTACAAAACAGGAACGTAAAATCAAACGAAAGATTTATGAACTTTTTTGTACATACGAACTTGAGTCACGATTTTCCAAAAATGATATACTGAAAATATATTTAAATATTAATTATATGGGACACGGAAATTATGGTGTTGCCAATGCGGCAAGTTTTTATTTTGACAAAACACCTGCTGAATTAACAATTGCAGAAGCTGCATTATTAATTGGTATGAACAGGTCTCCTGAACGGTATTCTCCAATACGGAATATTGAGAGGGCAAAGTATATTCAAAAATATGTTATGACTAAATTTGTAGAAGCTCAATTTCTCGATGAAGCAGTTGCTGACATTGAAATAAAACGATTCTGGGATAATTTTGATAGTAGAGGGAATGTTGGAGAACAATCAATCTGGAAAACGGAAATAAATAACTCCGGATATCTGACTGAAATTGTCAGGCAGATTTTAGAAACAGAATTTGATTATGAACAAATAACAGGTGGTGGTTTAATTGTTGAAACTCAATTTGACCTGGAAAAGCAAGCATTAGCAGAACGGATTGTAAGACAACAAGTACGAATAATCAGGGAAAAAGTAAAAGAAACTTCAGTGTCAACCGGTACTAATTATGATGATGCGATTATTAATAAAATAGAAGCAAGTTTTGCATCAGTCGATTATCGAACCGGTGCTGTATACTCTTTAGTTGGAGGATCAGGCTATACATTTGGAAATCAGCTCAATAGGGCGTTAAGGGCAAAAAGGCAAATTGGTTCATCAATAAAACCATTTATTTATGCAAACGCACTTGATATAGGACAAATAGGTGACATATCAATTCATCCGTTTACAAAATTTAAAGACGAGATTACCACCTATACAATTAATGGACAAAATTATACCCCGAAGAATTATAATCCCAATCATAAGTACGGCACCATGATCACACTTTATGACGCGTTGAAAAGATCATTGAATACAATTGCAGTAACAGTTATGAATATATTGGATGTTAAAGAAGTTTCTACGCTGATAAAAAAAGCTGCTCAATTACCCCCGGATACACCGAATATTCCTGAAGTTTTATCATTAGCACTTGGCACTGCCGAGATGAGCAGTTATGATTTAGCCACGGCTTATTGCATTTTTGCACGATCTGGTTTAACAGTTAAACCAGTTATGATTACTAAAATTTATGATGTTAATGGTACAATTTATTATGACAGTAAAAGAGAACGCAATCCGTATTTCAATTTTCTTCAACCTGAATATGTTAAGGAAAATCAACAGGTCATTAAACCGGAAACAAGCTATGAAATACTTCAAATGATGAAGGCTGTTTTTGACGAAGGCGGTACCGGGTACTGGTCGGCAAAACGAAGTGGTTTAACTAAAGTTGCGTATGGTAAGTCAGGAACTACCCAGGATTTCAAAGATGGCTGGTTTGCAGGCATAACAAATAGTGAAGCCACGGCTGTCTGGGTAGGAATAGATTCCGGTGAATCATTGTTATCATCCGGTGAAGGTGTTGCCGGTGCTATATGGGCTGAGTATAACCAGAAGGTTTCAATCGATATCTCAGGACTTATCAGGATTCCGGGAAATATGCGATTAATGAGTATTGATAGAACAACAGGTTTAAGAAGTACGCCGTATTGTCCTGATGTTTATGATTTTTATTTTAGAGCTGATGGCCCGCTACCTGAAAAATGCTACATACATGGTACGGATTTTCCTATATTAACCGAGGATGAATAATGAGAACATCACGATTGTACAATATTATTTTGTTAATTATTATTATTTCGCAGCAATCCTGTTTTAAAAAAGAAAACACGTTATTGCCATATTCTGAAACGATAGATATTGAAGATAATAATTCTTTTTTTTCCGCAAATAGTTTTATTATGAGTAATGATCCCATTGTCGGTTTTTTTAATACTATCGAAAATAACAATGATATTGATTTTTTCAAAATCAATTTTAAGGGGAAAATAGGTGCATTTAGATTTACTTTAACCGGAGTTCCGGGAGTAAACAGCAAAGTAACAGTGTATGATCGTAATAAAAAATTATTGTATAGTATGGATGAACGGGGAATCGGTGAAGCTGAAATTGCTTGGCGTTATTATAGTGCTCATTCAGAATTGTATGTAAGCATTGAATCAACCTTTGGAAGTAATGAAGTTGTGCCATACATATTTACGATTGTTTCTGAAGATAAAGATAAATGGGTTGAAATAGAACCAAATAATTCAGTTGAAGAAGCAACATTTATTGAGCCCGGATTAAATCTTAAAGGGTATATTGTACCTGCTTCCGATATTGATTATTTCAAACTGGCTTTTGATGAAGATAGTGTCTATGATTTTAGGGTAAAAGCAGAGTCTTTATCAAGTGTTGATTTAAAACTTGAAATAGCGGATATTGATGCCGGTATGTCAGTCATAATTGATAATGCAACCGCCGGCGGAAGTGAAATAAGCCAAAGGTTTGGTTCTGATAAAGGAAATTATATCGTAAAAGTATCGGGAGAAATAAGTGATTCCTCAAAAGAACCACTTTATTATATAACTGTTGAAACATTCTCATCATTAGTTGATAATAAAGCTGTTTATTATGAAAGGGAGTTTAATAATACAATTGATACATCAACGTTATTGATTGCAGGTGAAGATATGATTGGAACCACTGAAAAAGATGATATTGATTATTATGCGGTAAATATAGTAAATACGATTGAAAAATTGAATATTTCTGTAGATGGCATTCTCGATAGAAATTTTACGATTTCTATCATAGATGTCAATGCAAAAGAATATTATAAGGCAAGAGGCACGAGTAATATAACTATTAGAGATTTAGATAAAGGTCGATATTATATAGTAATAAGTCGTGATTATCCGGGAAGTTTTTTATACAAACTTTTTTATACTACGTATTGATCTTCAATTGATTAATATATATTGAGCAATGTAAAAAAATCGGAGTTTTTGTATGAATAGGAAGAATTGGTTCTTTATCGGTATGTTTTTGTTTGTTGTATTGTTATTTACAATATTATATGCAATTGGTTTTATCAATTATTTTTTTGAAGATTCTGAGTTTTTTATACAAATGAAATTTCTTGATTTTGGCAGTAAATTACTTGCATTTTTCTATTTGATAGTTCTTTCTATATTCTTTTCGGTGGTAATTGCAATTATGGTGAAAATTGTTATTACTCCAAATGATGGCGGGGTAAGGATCATTAAAACAGAAAGTAAATCAAATTCATCTCAATCGATTTCTCCTCAACTGATAAATGATATGATTGAATTAACATCAAAGAAAATTTTTAATGAAAATGAAAAACGTTTGGTTTCACTCATTGAAGATGCATCATTGCTTGAACGTGTTGATGATATTTATTATGGAATATCACAAATGATTTCTGATTTATCCGAATCACTAACAGCTCTTGAGTTATTTGAAAAAACTCTCTATTGGGGAAGTGTCTTATCCGGTTCAAAAAGAGGGTCGATTATGATCGCTGATAAAGATTCACTTAATTTGTATAAAACAAGTGGTTGGAAAAGTGAAGAAAAATTAAAAACCGATGAAGTATCTGTAAAATTCGGACAGCAGGTATCAGGAAAAGTTGCTGAGAAAAAACAGTTTATTTTATGTAATGACCTGTCAGATTTCCAATCGTATGATTTTCCTGAAAAAAAACGATATGAGACTGAAAGTTTTATTTCTTTTCCAATAATGAGTGGTGATAGAACAGTTGCTGTTTTTAATTTTACCAATAATAAACGGCGTGAATATTATTCTGTTGGAGAAGCTGAGATATTGCGAGTCATACAGGCGTTAACTATAAAAATATATGAATTGATTTTACTTAGAAAAAGAGCGACACGGTAGTCGCTCTTTTTCAGTTATTTCATAAATTCCATTGGATTAAAATCTTCATATACGATTGGGTCATCTTTAACCGGAGTGTTAGGGTATAAAGACATTTTAAGATTTAAGTGAGGTACGGTTTTTATGTTTTTTCTGCTTATACCGGCAGTTTGGTCTTTTTCTATATCATACGAAGCAGTATCTCTTTTATCAGTAAACCGGTCATAATTCTCAATTGATATTGCATAATAATTATGTGCCTGGATAAGGTATGCTGATTTCTTAGTCTGCTCATATTTTTTTTCTAAAGAAGCTCCAAGATTGTTTGCCGATCTGTAAACCATTTCAACAATATACTGATGATTTCTCATATCCATATCCATCGGTGAATTAGCTTGTTTTAAAGTTGAGAACCTGTCGTATGTTTCAAGCAAAGTGCTTTGTGAAAGATCATATTTACCAAGTTTATGTAATGTTGTGCCAAGTAAAAACTTGAGATTGTTGTTATCGGGATTTTTATTAAGAAGTTTATTGATTTTAATATACGAATCATAATATCTATCAGCTTTATAATATAACCAGCCAAGATTATAATCCTGAATATCATTGGAAAATCCTCTTTTCTCTGAATCCTCATAATTATTTAATGCTTCTTCTCTGTTTCCTTTTGTTACATAAGCAAAATTTCCAAGATTGTAATATGGTTTAGCATAATCAGGATCAGATGCTATCGAACGATTAAACATTTCTTCTGCTCTAATATTATTTTTTGATTGATTATAATAATTTTCACCCAGATCGTTATATATTTTTGCTCGTAATCGTATAAACTCAGTATCCGGATAGTGTTTTTTTATATCAGATTTTTTTATAATATCCAGTTTTTTGGATGCGTTTTCAAGATAGAATTTTTCCTGATCGGCAATATTTAAACTTCTGTTATATCGGGCAAACTGATAATCTAATTCAGGTAATATAGTATTTCTTGAAATAGACATTGTAGCTTTTTCAAGCACTTCTTTTACTTCGCCAATCATTTTATTATCTATCATAAATGATGCTAATTTCGTGTATACAAAAGGATCAACTTTCTTCGGATAATGTAAATCAAGATATTTTTGAGTTTCCCTAACAAGTTTTTTGTTGTCTTTTTTAATATATGTTAATAATAAATAATTTATTGCCTCGAAATTTTTTTCATTAATGTCTAATGCATCTAAAAATCGGGCTTCAGCTAAATCAATTTGACTAATCTCTTCGTTACTCCAATCAAAATAGGCTTTTCCCATACCAATTCTTGCAGCAATACTTTTCGGATAATTATCAATAATATTTCTATAGGCTGAAACAGATTTTTCATATTTTTTAATTTCACGGTAAAAGTCTGCAAATTCAAGATCAGTGGTATTATTTTTTTTATATTCAACTGCAAAAGAATATTTTTTTTCTGCATCAAGATATCTTTCATATTCTCTATACTTTCTAGCATAAGAAATAATTTCACTATAACGGGGCTGTTTCGACCATGCTTTATTAAAATTTGGCTCAACTTCAGAAAATAAGAGTTTTTCAATGTTTTGTTTACCAATCTTGTAATGTTTAGAAGCATATAAAGTCGGCTCCAGTATAAAGTAATAAAATGCTGCAAATAACATAAAAATTACGAGAATCGACGCTATACGGGATAATGTCGGTAAAATATTTTTTTCAAAATTGTATAAAAATGATTTCTGTCGTTCCTCAAATTTACCGCCGGTATATTTTTTTAACCCGATTCTTTCAAGTGAATTATCACCGGTTAATTTCTCGTAGAGTTTGCAAATAGTGTGCTGGGATTCATGATTAATCAGCGCTTTAATCAATGATAATTTTTTAGTATCAGCATATTCATCAGATACTATTGCTTTGGCAAGTTTTATTTCTGCATCTTTCGGAAATGTTGAAAGTGCAAGAAAGATATTTGTTCTTTCTTCATCGGTAAAGGTAATTTCAGAGCTGTCATTGTTATCTGAATTTTCATGAATATCATTAATATTGACAGGAGATTCTAATTCCGGCTGTATTTCTTCTGATGAATCGGGAATACTCTGATTTAACGGATCAAATTCTTCAAGATCAACGGGTTCTTCATGTATTGCTTCAATAGGTGTTTCAAAAGCATCCAGATCATCCAGATTATCAAGTGAAGAAAAATCAAGAATCGGTTCTTCGGATGATTTTTCATTCATATCAGATAAAGTAAAATCATCAAGATCTGAATTCATTTGAATCGAATCTTCATCTAGTGTGTTATCTGGAAGATCGTCAAGTGATGAGAGTGAAAGTAAATCATCATCCGGTTCTGAAATCACATCGTTTGTCGGGGAGTCAATATCATCTAATGGCCCCATCATGTCAACCAAGCCATTGTCTGTTTCTTCCAAATCAGAAATTTCTTCAGATGAATCATCATTTCCAAGGTTCATATTACCTAATAAACTGCTTAAATCATCAGGAACAGTTTGATCAAAGTCATCAAAGGTTTCATCTTGAGTTTGTGGTTCAAGAAGACTTGACAGTTCATCATCAACCGGTGTTTTTATATCAAAATTATCGAGGTTATCAAGATCCTCAAATTGGTTATTTCCTGCATCTTCCGGTTCAGGTGTAATTAATGCTGCTAAATCATTATCATTGGAATCAGCCGGTGCTATTTCATCAAAACTATCGAGGTTTTCAAGATCATTTAATTGATTATCATCACTATCTTCCGGTTCAGAGGAAAGTAATGCTGATAAATCATCTTCAATGGATTCAACCGGGGACATATCATCAAAATTATCGAGGTTATCAAGATCGTCAAATTGGTTATCATCAATGTTTTCAGTTTCAGAGTCTGAAAAATCCGGTATATCATCGATTAATTCAGGAGTTTGAGCACTAATTTCATTGGTAATATCATCTAATAAAGATTCATCTAGTAAATCATTATAAGAATCTTCAATGGTGTCAATTTTTTCGGGTAAAGGATCGATTTTTAATTCTTTACCTTTACCCGCTAATATTTCCTCTTCTTTGCCGAGTTTGATGATTTTGTTTTTTAAATACTGGAGATCTTCATATTTTGGCATATGATTCCCGAAAATTATTTTTATTTTTTAAAGCTTATTATACAAAAGATTAATTTAAAGTAAATAGTTCTTTTCTATAATTGATGGAATAATTCAGTTTTAAAAAAAGTATATAATGAACCGAATTATTCTTATTAAGTTTTTCGGAATATTTCCGAAAATTTAAACATAAATGAACAAAAAATTATATCTTTTTTAAGGGTAAATGTATATAGATTATGAAAAAAATACTATTAACTATTATTATGCTTACTAATTTCATTATGTATCCATCAGAAAACAGGATAAATAAATATATTGATCCTGATATGATAAAAGAAGCAGGTTCGCCAATTTTCTCAAAAAACGGGGTAATTATTACGTTACCTCCTGAAGTTGGCTATCAGATTTTTATCCGTTCTGATCTCGATGGCTGGAAAAAAAATTATTATTTTAAAAGATCATTTTTCGGTATCTTTTACTGTATGTTGGATTATGATTCTGAAAAAAAAGTAATAGCGTATAAAGTAAATATTAATGGATTTTGGGATATTAATCCTATGGGTGGTCCGGTTTCAATCGATGCTCATGGTAATCCGTTTTCTCTTCTTTATTATCCCGATGAAATTAAGTATAACCTTGATTCCCCTATAATTAAAGAAGTTGACGGACCGGGAAAGCTTGTAATATTCAGATTTAATGCTCCGAATGCAAAGCAGGTCAGTCTGGTTTTTTCAGGCTCCAAGTACAGCCGGTTTACTAATCAAATGATTAAAAAAGAGAAGGGATACTGGGAAATAGAATTACTTGTTGAAAAAGGGGCATATTTTTATTATTTTCAGGTTGATGATATAAAATATATTGATAAAGAAAATAGTAATCTTATAGATGATTCAATATTGGGGCCATTATCTACTGTTGTGGTAAAGTAAATAATTGTGTAACAGGTAAATCATAATTATCCGGTATAAAAGTATCATCAATGAACCCGGGAAAAACTGCACTTATTGAAACCCCATTGTAACCGGATAAAAATCTATCATAATATCCGCCCCCATATCCGATTCTATATCCCGATCGATTAAAAACAAGCCCCGGAACGACAACTAAATCAATTTGATTAATATCAATTCCAATGATTTCAACTGGTTGTTTAATATTAAAATGCCCCGAAGAAAATTGTGTTTCCTGATTCATTATTGCAGGTATCATTTGTTTGTCTTTTACAAACGGGACAGCAATTTGTTTCCCGGTTTTAAAAGCATTGAGTATTATTTCTTCTGTATTGAATTCTTTTCCGATAGAAAGATAGATAAATAATGTATGGGATTTAAGGTATATTTCTGAATTTAAAATTTGTCGGGTAAGTTGGGATGAATATTCAGCAACCTGTTCATTTGATAAATTATTTCGTTTATTCGTGTAATAATTACGAAGAGTTGATTTTGTCATATCGTTATTTTTATTCATATATTTAACATACTAAAACAAATTAAAACAAATGTCGAACAATTTTAAAATATTCAAAATGTTACGGTTATAAAATCAATGTAAAATGTCGATTATATAAATATTAAAGCAAATAACTTGTTAATGGAGGGGAAAATGAGTTTTTGTTATTTAGAAAAAGATAAAAAAACGTTTGAGTATTTTAAAGAGTATTTAAGACATCTTGAGTCAAGTAGTTTAAGTTGTTTTATACTGGATAATCAGATTCAGGTCAGGGAAATGTGTGATCATTTATATTCAAACGGCTATACAGTTGATGATGACGGGGCTGTTATTGAATGGGTTAAAAACAATGCAGAAAATTTTAGAAATTATCTAAACACAATTAAATTAGTGTATGTCGTTTGGAAATGTATGGGTAATACATGGGATGATATAAATTGGGATAACTTTATACGAATTGAGGATAATATCAATCAGTTAAAATCTACTTGTCTTGACACAATTTTTTAAGAAGCATTAATAGAATCCATTCTGATTATTTCTTTGGATATTAATATTTTGTTTATATCTAAAACGATTGCTATTTCCTCATTAAATTTTACCATACCTTTTAAATATTTACTTTTATTTCCGGCACCGATTTTAGGTGGAGTCTGAATACTTTTTTCATCAATATCATGAACTTCATACACTTCGTCAACTGCCATACCAAGAAGATAATCCGAATCATTTTCATTTATTTCTACTATAATAAAGATCGATCTGTCATCATATTCTTTTTCATCTATTCCAAACTTGATTCGTAAATCAATAATAGGTATTATTTTACCCCGAAGATTAATGACTCCTTTAAGATATTTTTGAGCGTCACGAACAAGAGTTATTTTTTCAAAACGTATTATTTCTTTAACACTTGAAATATTGATGCCATACTTTTCTGAACCGACAGAAAAGAAAATATGTTTATCAGTTAGAACATTCATAATTCCTCCGGGAATTTGCAATATAATTTATTTTAACATATAATTATTAAAAATGCTTAATTAAATACACATTTTCAGGAGGAAATATGAATTTTTCAGATTTAGATTTATTTGAAAAATTAATTATTGCATCAGACGATGATTTAGATGCAGTCAATTTTGGCATAATTGGTATTAATAATCAAAACAATGTAGTTATTTATAATAAAGCAGAAGAAGAATATTCAAGTTATCACCGTAATTCTGTAGTTGGAAAAAACCTTTTTCTTGATATTGCACCCTGTATGAATAATTATATGGTTGCTCTCAAATTTGAAGAACGTGATAGTTTTGATGAGACAATTCCATATGTGTTGAGTTTTAAAGTAAAGCCTGCACCTGTACAACTCCGGTTAATCAAAAAAGATGGAAATGGATTTGTTTTAATTAAAAAGGGGTAATATGACGGAACTTGAGGAATTATATGAGTTTTTTTATTTAACGCCGGTAGGTTTAGCGAAGGTGTCATTCGATGGTGTTGTAGAGCAGATTAATCCTTTTATGGTTAATATATTGATGTCAATTGATAACGAATATTCAGTTCATAATAATTTTTTCAAATCTATCAGTAAGTATGATGTCAATCTGAAAGAATTATCAGAAAAGTTAATAGAAAATAAAAATGAAAGAGATATAAATAATTATATAATGACTATAAATGATAAATCAATTAAGAAGTTACGACTGAAATGCGGGAAAATAACCGGTGACCGTTTCATAATGGTTTTAGAAAACATTACAGAATTTGTAACAGCAAGTGAAGAAAAAGACGCTATAGAATTAGAACTTGATAATCAAAAAGAAAGACTGGCTAAAATTGGTCAGGTGATTAGAATGGTTGTTCACGATTTAAGAAATCCCCTATCAAACATTAAAACAATTAGCGATATGGTTGAATTAGCATCAGTCGAAGAAGCAAGAGAATTACTGCAGGAAAATATAAATGTTATTCTCGATGAAATAAATGGTATTATTGGTGATATGTTAGATTATACCAGAGCCGAGATACCAAAGTTAGTTCCTGTCAGTATAGCTGTAATAAATTATCACCTGTCAATGAAATTTGATCTTATGATGAAAGAGTCCGGTGTAACTATTGAATATTATTCAGTTGATGATTTTGATTTACTGTGTGAAGAAAGTAAAATCGTAAGAGTATTTAATAATATTGTCGGGAATGCCATTAAAGCACTTGTCAGTCATAAAATTTCTAATCCTGTTATCAAAGTGACAATCGAAAAGTCAAATGAAAATGCTTTAATTACAATTAAAGATAATGGTGATGGAATCCCTGATGAATTAATTGGTAAGCTTTTTGAGCCTTTTGCTTTTAAATCAGGTTATGTCGGAAATGGTATTGGTTTACCCATTGTAAAAAGCATTATTGATATGCATAATGGTTCAATCTCAGTTACTTCGGGCAAAGATGGAACAGAATTTAAAATTATGATTCCGTTAGCAGTTTCCTGAAATAATTGATATCTTTTTTAAAACAATCCAGATTCTCATGTGACTCTTTTTTCGCTTCATTTGTTATGATTGAACCGTCAGGAATCAATGAAAGAAGTTGTTTAATTGGATAGGTTCCTTCTCCGTAGTGGTCATGTCTGTCTTTTTCACTTGTAATTTCCCCGTCAGTTAAGTGATATAGCGAAGGTGATAACTCAAGAAACCTGTGCAAGTACGACATAAAGTTAATTTTCTTTGAATTTGCAGAACAGATTGCATGACCCATATCAAGGCAGAAACGAACACCGGTTTCATTTATAATTTTTTTAATTTCTTCGGGCGTGTGACCGACACACAATTCGCCGTTTAACCCGAATTGCGGTTTGTTCTCAATAATAATTCTTGTATCATTAAACACTTTGATCTGCCGTATTGTTTCATTGATATCTCCGCCGACGCCCGGGTGAAATATAATAATATGTGCATGAAGATCATCAGCAAATTGTTTTGCTTGCAGGTACAAATTGTGGTTAAAATCAAATTTTTCAGGAAGTGACATATTAACACCGTCACCAAAATGGGGGGCGTGAATTTCAAACGGTATAGCAAGTGATTTCCAGAAAGAACCGTGAGACAGATATGTGTCCGGTTTAACATAGAGTTCTATGTAATCAAATAACTTTTCATTGTAAAGTGAAATAATATGATCTTTGTAGTTTTCATTTGTTGACCAGAGTTTAAGCCCGATTTTATACATACTGACTTCTTATGTTTGCTGTGCATAAATTTTTTTAATAACCCAGCTTTTTTTATGAACAATATTAAATGTTCCTACTAACTTTGTAAACGGATAATCAGACATACTGTCTGAAAAACCAATTGAAGCGTATCTCACAATCTCTGCAGAACCGATTGAATGTTTTATGCGATTAATTTTCTCCATGCCTTTGCAATTAACACCTTTAATTGTTCTTTTACCATTTTTTACTTCAATCTCTGTACCGAAAAAAAGGTCTGCATTGAAATGTAATGCTAAATATTTTAAGTAGAATTCAAAAGATGCTGTAGCGAAAACAATTAAATAACCGTCTTTTCTATATTGATCAATCGTTTCAGGGGCATCCTTTTTAAGAAAGGGAATAACCTCTGTCTCAACAAATTGTTTTGATAAAATATCAAGTTCATCATCATTTAGATGTTCAGTTAAAGCAAGCCATTTACTTTTATAATCAGTAAGTGGCATGAATTTCAGGAGAGTTAGTATCCCGAAAAAAATGAGACCGGGAAGTTTTACCAGATTAGCCGGTTTGTTTTTTAATAATAACAAAACAAATTTGTAAAAGCTGTCAAAAGGTATTAATGTATAATCAATGTCGTATAGTGCTATTTTCATATAAATATAGTATAATTTTTTTGCGAATTATTCAATCTTTTTAAATAAAAAGAAGTAGAAACGGTGAATGGAAGGATGGTCGAATGGATAATAACTTATTTAAGAGCATTACAGTTACCCGCTATGAAAACGGGGTTTCTTCAATACTGGAAGAAAAACTGATAAATGATCAGTTTCTTGAAGTTCATTTAAACGGTACATTTATAGAAAAAATATTGTGTGTTAATGATAAAATAGAAGAACTTGCTATTGGTAATTATTTTCAATGCACTGAATGCAGTCCTGAAGAAATTATCAAAACATTTGTTTTAAATGAAAATGTTGCAAATATTGAAAAAATAACAAAACCCTCAACGATTTGCGACTACAGAAGAAATTGCGGTTGCATGATTAATGATGATTTTATTCAGGTTCTGCAAACAAATCCCATTCAACTCGATTATTCGATAATACCAACAATATTTGAACATTTTAATAACTCATCCCATCTTTTTAAAGAAACAGCAGGTGTTCATGGTGCAGGACTGTATGATGAATCGGGAAATTGCGAGTTTTTCGCAATTGATTTAGCCCGGCATAATTGCATTACAAAAGTAACCGGGTATATTATTAAAAATAAATGGTATGGCTTTGTGAACAGTAAAATTATAATGCTTTCTTCGAGAGTGAATGCAGAACTTATCAAAATGTGTCATAGAGCGGGAATAAAAGTGGTGTTATCCCGCGGAGCACCGTCATTTATGGCATATCGGGAAGCGGTTCGACTCGATATAACACTTGTCAGTTTTGTGAGAGACGGCCGATTTACCGTGATACATGAGAGATGTCAATAAAGAATTATACAAAAGCTTCATATTATAATTGATTTTTATTAAAATAACAGTATAATCCGGGGTATGAAAAAGAAACCATTAGTTTTATTACTTTTTTTTGTTCTGACATTCGCACATTCGCAACAGATTTCATTTATTCATGGCAGTAATATTTATGTTAAGATTTTTTTGTTTTTCTTTCCAATCGGAATGAAATATGAAACTTTTTTTCATCATACAGATGATGGTTTGTCAATTACCATTGATATAAATCAGGATGAAATAATAAATGAGCCAATCAATGAGCAGGATAAGGCAAGGTTGTTTAACACTGATTTATCTTTTAATATTCGTGGTGTTCAAATAGGGAAAACAGGCAGATATACTCTCCCGGTAACAATTCGATGTAATAGAAAAATTATTCGTAGAGATATTGATTTTACAGTGATTACAGAACAAAATATTATGGTTATGAAAGGCCATACTAATATTCATCTTGGTGAATTTAATGATAATCCGTTGTATAAAAATAGAAGTAATTGGAAATATCCTTTTCATTTTGATTTGAGATTTCAATTACAAAATAATTAGATTGGTAAGTCAATTCTTTGTATTGTGTATTTTTCTGAATCATATACAAGAACGTTTCCGAAAAACTGATTTTCCCGTGGTTTGCCAAGAGAACCGGAACATAGTAAATACAGCATATCTTTATTCAATTCTATTTCACCGGTAAGTTTGATTTCGGTTATTTCCGAAGTTTTTCTATTGAGCATATAGCCTTTAGGAATATGTATGTGTCCAAAAAAAAGCAGAGGTATGTGATTATCTTTTAAATATTGAAAAGATGAAATTGTATCATTTATATCATGCATATAGACATTTTCAAAAGGAATACTTCCATGGCACATAGCAAAATGTTCATTAACAATCTGTGGCCCTTGTAGTATCGCAGTAAAATAATCATGTAAAAACAGATTATTGATAATCGTCTGATCATGAATTAGAACGTCCGTATCACAATTACCTTTAACGGCAACGGTGTTTTTTATTGATTTGAAATCTTTAATAAATTCTATTGGCGTCCCTTTATGACCGGCAAGATCTCCGGTGAAAACAATTGTATCGTAATCGATCGTTTTTAAAAAGTCTTTAAAAATACGCAATGCTTTATGGTTTGCGTGTAAATCACTTATTATTATATATTTCATACTACTTCCGGGTTTTGCAATAGAATTAAGTATAAGAATATAAAATTATTAATCAATAGAATCAATTTTTTTCTTGTATAATATTGCAAAAGTTGTTAAATTCATAAGTCGGGCTTTTCAAAAACAATATGGTATGAGGATATATGGAAAAAAGTTATTTTACAACAGATTCATCTTGTGTCACAATAAAAAACCGTAGAGTAGATATTCGATCCGGAAAGGCGGATACTTTCTCATCACCAATTGAGATACGATATATTAAACAAGCAAAAAACAGTATTCTAACCCTTTCTTACAAATGTAATAAAAGTGATAAAGTTCCAAAAGAAATACACTTTTTCATACGATATGCTGATGATGCAAATTATGCCCGGTTTTCTATGCGTAACGGGAATGAGATAAAATTTGTTCAAATTTCATCCGGTAAAATAGTTTTACAAACTGATTATACAAAAATATCAAGCGATAATTTATTTTCAGAAAAATTCAATCTTATTATATCGGCATTTGAAGAGTCATTTACCGTCTTATTTGACGGACTTATGATAATGAATATTGAGCATCTTAATGAACAATCAGGTGATTTTTTTATTAGAATTGAAGCCGGAGATAGCAAGGAATTAGCATTTTCATTTGATAAGTTCATTATTTCAGAAGAAATCTTATCATTTGAACCAATAATAAAAATGAATAAAAATGCAACGGCGTATTTTATGCAGGGAAATGATTTCTATGAACAGAATGCGTATGAACTTGCTCTTTATTATTATAAAAAAGGTATTCTTTATGGTGCTGGTGATGATAAAATTTATAACCGAATAGGAAATCTTCAGTTTCTTATTGAAAATTATCCGAGCGCCGAGTTTTATTATAAACTTGCAAAAGAGCAGAGTCCCGAAAATGATGAATATTTATTTAACTATACACGATCACTGATAAAGCAGAATAAAGAAAAAGATTTTATTCCTTGTATAGAGAAGTGTATCACAGAAAAAAAGTATAATTTTGAATTATCCATCGATTATGCTGGTTTTCTGATTCAAAAAAAAGATTGGAGTAAGGCAAAAGAAATTCTTGAATTAATCAAGTATGAAAATGAATATGACACAGCATTTAATACAAAATACGGTCGTGTTCTTGTTGAACTTGGGGATATTGATACAGGAAAAGAATTATTATATGACGCAGCGTTAAAGTTAAAAGACAATGATCCCTCATCATCAATAATTTTATTAAAATATTCGTTAGAGCGAAAACCTGATGCAAAATCCCTGAAGCTTATAACAACTATTTTATATGAAGCCGAAGAATTTAATGAGATCAACGTGTTATTATCTGCATTAAAAGATGAGGTATCCTTTGATGGTGAATTATTTCAAATATATCTTGAAGCCATGCTTTTTAATGCTTTGTATGGTACTGTATGGCAGGAAATAAGTAAACTCGAACAGAGTAAAATGACGAATGATTTGCTATTGTTACAAGCCGAATCGGGTATTCATTTAAAAAAGTTTGATGATGTCGAACGCATTATTAATATCCTGTATAATGATGAGTCTTTTATGGAAAAACATATTAATAGACTGGCAATTGTGCTGTTTAAATTAGCAGGGTTTACGAAGAAAGTACCATTGTATATGCATGAGATTTATACCAATGCCAACACACATTCAAAAGATTTTATTGATGTTCAAAAAGAGTATGCAAAACTTCTTGTTGATTTGACAGAGTTTGAAAAAGCACTTCCGATTCTTCAGGATTTACTGAAAAAATCTCCTGATGATATTGAGATTCAATATAACACCGGAATTGCATTGGATGGTGTTGAAGATTGGGAAGGCGCACGAATTTATTTGCAAAAAGTATATTCAGCAACTGGTAACCCTGAAGTCGGGTTTATCTTTGCACATACTATTTATTATTTAAAAATGTTTAATGATGCGTTGCAGATAATGACAAAACATTATGACGCATTACCGGATGACGGTAAAAAAGATAATCTGATTGGTAATATATATCTTTCCCTGGGAAATAATGCAGAAGCACAACGATATTATTATACGGCTCTTGAGAAAGATAATGAAAATGAAGAATATGCGATTAACCTTGCTGAATCATTTTATAAACTCAAAGACTATACAAGTGCTTTTATGATTACAAAGCAGATTGTTAAGCCGGATAACTTTGATAGAGCAATGATTCTTCACATTAAATTAAAAGAGCATTTATATTTTTCGGTAAACTGTTCAATCTGCAATGTTCAGTGGGAAATTACAAAACAGAGTTTTAATGAGAACACTATCTTTGAGATTGACAACACTCTGCCTATGTCAAAATTACCTGCCGGAACCTGTCCTGTGTGCAGTAAGATATACTGTCGTTCCTGCGCTCAAATTAATGAAGTGGAAGAGTATTTGTGTCCGGTTGACGGAGAAATCTTAAAAGAGAATATTATAAACGCTCTTGCAAAAATCAAGAGTACTTGATTTTGCTTCCGCAATATGCGATAAAATCGCATTAGTGGATGCCTCATGCAAAAATTCGAGTTAATAAGAGTATTTTTGCATGAGGCTCTATTAATAAAAATCCAACAAAAAAAGGCAGGTCATAATGATTATTGATTTTCACACTCATACTTTTTTATCAGATGGTGCATTATCACCGGCTGAACATATCAGACGGGCGATTGTTGCACAATATAAGGCAATTGGAATTACCGATCATGTTGATTTTTCAAATCTTGAAACAGTTTTTAATCAAATAAAGAAAATGACTGATGAGGTAAAAACATCCAATTGGGATATTATTGCAATACCCGGTGTTGAATTCACTCATGTTCCGGTTGATAAAATAGAGAAACTAACAATCTCAGCACGAGCGTTGGGTGTGCCGTTGATTATCGTTCACGGTGAATCAATTGCAGAACCGGTTGAGCCGGGAACAAATAAAGCCGCAATTCTCGCAGGAGTGGATATTCTGGCTCACCCGGGTCTCATTTCAGAAGAAGATGTACAATTGGCAGTACAGAAAAATGTGTACCTTGAAATAACTGCAAAGAAAGGACATTCACTTACTAATGGTCATGTTTTTAAACTTGCCAAAAAGTATGGTGCAAAACTCGTTTTGGATTCAGATGCACATATTCATAGTGACTTTTTAACAGAATCACATAGGAAAAATGTTCTATTAGGGTGCGGAATGAGTGAATCTGATATTGGTGAGCTAAACGTGAATATGGAAAGTCTATTATCGCGGTTGTGTAAACAGGATAATTGATATATAATAAAAATAGCAACGTAACAGCTAATAAGGGTAAATAATGATTCGACTTATATCTTTACCAATGTTTATGACTTTCTCAATAAGTACAGTTCTTTATTTTTTTATACTTATTCTTCATTTTAAAAAAGATATCGTAACAAGAAAATCACTCAAGATTTTTTTGTTTTTATTGACTGCTAATACAATTTATTTATTGGCTTTTGGTCTTTTTTTAAACTCAGAAAATAATCTTGAATTTTTAAATATTATAAATCGTATTTTAATAATTTCATCAATTTTCATTTTTATTTTTTTCTTTCATTTTTTAACAATATTTTTTTCTTTGCGCTTAAAAAGAATTGTCGTAGTTTTTTATGGGTTTGGTTTGTTATTTTCAATACTAGCCTGCATAAATACATCTTTATTTCTTGAAAAAGAATTTTTAAAAACAAGTATATATTATACAGGATTACAATTTGGTATATTTTTTAAATTATGGGCTGTTTTCGCAATTTCTATATTATTATCATCAGGCATTGCTCTTTTTCTTGGATATCGGAAAAATATCAAGAACAATAAATCAAAACCAATTTTTTTTTACTTTCTTGTATTATCAACAATTACCTGGATAATTGCAGGTGTTACTGATTCTTTAACGGCTATACAAATTGTTGATTTTCCACCGTTGTCATGGTTAGGATCGTTATTATTAATTGCTAATGTTTTAATTTTAATTTTTGAAACAATTGATAATTTGAATTTTAAAATAAATAATTTGTATGATCAATTAATCCATGATCATTTAACCGGGTGTTACTCAAAAAGCTATTTTGAAATTGAACTTAATAGAATTATTCATGGACTTGAACGGGTAAATACTATTAACTGTTTAGTATTTTTTGATATTGATAATTTTAAGATTATTAATGATACTCATGGTCATTTATGCGGTGATTACATATTAAAAGAAATAATCAGGATCACGACACATATTTTGAGGCCTGAAGATATATTAGCCAGATATGGCGGTGATGAATTTATGATTTTATTAACCAATATTGATTCACATGAAGAAGTTAAACATGTAGTGGAAAGAATTAGAAAAAATATTGATCAGCATCATTTTATCTATCATCACAAAAATATTAATTGTACCTGTAGTTTTGGCGCTGTACATTTTGATGATTCGATAATAGAGTTACATGTTAATAATGAACATTTGTTTGCTTTGTCTGATACTGCATTGTATAATAGTAAAAAGAATGGAAGAAATCAGATTGATGTCGTTAAGTTATAATTATTTATTAAAAAAGAGGTTAATATGCTTATATTGTTACGGTTAATTTCATATATTGCAATTGGATCATTAATTGGCTGGATAACAAATTTTATTGCAATTAAAATGTTATTCAGACCTTATAATGAGAAAAAATTTCTATTCCTGAAAATTCAGGGGTTAATTCCTAAAAGAAAAAAAGAGATTGCAGATAATATCGCTGAAGTTATTCAGAATGAATTAATTTGTATGGAAGATATTATAATTAAACTTGAAGCAGAAGGAATGGAAGAAGGTATTATTGAAATTGTGAGTGGTATAATTGACAATAAACTTCAAGAGGAATTATTTTCAAAAATGCCTATGCTTGCTCTATTTATAAATGATTCACTAATTAGTAAGTTTAAAACAATAATAGTTGATTCTATTATTGCAAATAAAGCTGATATTATAAAAGTATTCCTTAATGTTTTAGAAAAGAATGTCAGTTTCAAAGATATTATTTCGGAAAGGATTAATAACTTCTCTTTGAAAGAACTTGAAGATATTACGATTAGACTGGCTAAAAAAGAGTTAAAATATATTGAAATTGTCGGTGGTGTTTTAGGTGGAATTATTGGTTTATTTCAATTCTTTTTAAGCCTTGTTTTGTAACATTCTAAAAATATTTTTTGCATTGTTTGCAAAGACCATATTCCATTGTGCCGGAGTTAACGATTTTTTCAAATATTCAATCATTTCCCGGTATGATGCATAGGTGTCAACCCCGTCAATTGGTGCATCAGAACCAAATATTATTTTGTTCATACCGCATTCCTGTAGAATCCATTCTACAGTTTTTCCGTCATTTACCCATGTTGTATCGCCATATAAATTTGGAGTGTTTTTAATATACTCAACAGCTTTTTTATAGTCACTTCGTAAATCCATGTGTACAGCAATGAATTTTACCTGTGGGTATTGTAGTGCTACTTCATGTAAAAACCGGCAGTCAGACCAGCTGTCAATACATGTGTGAACAGCAAAAGGAAGATTATGAATTGAGGCAAATTCAAAATATGGTATATAACGAGAATCTGTTACTTTTAATTGAGAATGATACGGATGCGCTTTAAACCCGACAAAAATATCTTTGTTTTCAAGTATCAGTTCTTTAGATTTTTCATCCAGGGTCTCAGTAACCGGCTTTATCCAAAATAAGCCTTTTAACGTATCAGGGTGTTTTTTACATAATTGAACTGTTTTAAGATTTGCACCATATTGATTAATAATAAAAACCGGCTTTCTATCAAAATCGTACTCGATAGCTTCAATATTTGATACTAAACCAAAATTAATCGAATATTTTTTCATTGAAGAAAGCAACATTTCTTCAGTTAAATTAAATCGTACAACATTTCCAAAATGAAGATGTGAGTCAATTATCATAAATACCCCGGTTTTTTTCGATTTTTATATAGAAGTTTTTATATATTTATTATATAATATTTTGTGTTGAAAGGGGTATATTATGAAAAATATTACAAGTTATTTGTCTACTGATAAAATTGCTATACTTACCAATGCAAATCATGATAAAGTTATAGATACATTACTTGAGCTGCTTAAACCATCAGAAAAAATCCAGGATCACAAGAAACTTAAAGAATTAATACTTGAGCGGGAAAATATAATTTCTACCGGTATCGGTGTCGGACTTGCTATACCCCATGCGAGAAAAGATATTATTGACGATTTTGTTGTTGCAGCTGTATTAATAAAAAATGGTTGTAACTGGAATTCTATCGATAGTAATCCTGTTCATTTTGCAATACTTATAGCATCACCTCAGGATACTCACCGTGAATATTTAAGAATACTCGCTCAAACGGTTTTATTCTGGAAAGAGGTTGAAAACAGAAAAAAAATTCTCAATGCAACAACTCCTGAAGAAATCATGAAAGAACTTTCCAGTATACAATTTGAATTAAATTAAAAAGAGCCGAAACTGCTGTTTCGACTCTTTTTAAGGTTACGCATCTCCAACAAGAATGGTACCTGAAAGTGGCGGAAGGTCAATATGAGCTCCAAAAGGTTCTGCATTCTCTTTAAAGTAATGATCTGCATATAATAATTTCTTCCAACCTTCTTCAAGTAAATCAACTTTCACATGGGTTAAATACGGATTTATTAATATCATAATTCGTTTTGCACCGTGATAATATTTCTCTTTTGAATCCAGTGTAAATGCAATAGCATGAGAGTGATCTTTAGGAAATAGATGGTTTTTAAATTCTATTGCAGGTCGTAAATCTACTTCATGACTAATCGTTAATAATTGATTATTTTTTCTGATTTCAATAAGGTTTTTATAATAACAGAAAACATCCCAGAATTGTTTTTTTCGCTCCCAGCGGATTGCGTTAATTTTATCTCCGGAATTATAACTATTTTCAACACCGTCTTTACTGCGCATAAAATCCTGACCAAGATGAAGCACCGGAATTCCTTGACTCACCAGCAGTATGAAACCGGCTAATTTATGCATCCCTCTGATTTTATCAAGTAATTCACCTTCAGGGTTTTCAAAGTGCGAGTGACCTGATAGAGAAAAATATAATTTATCAAATAGAGTATTATTATCGTGAACTTCAACATAGTTGAGTGATTCAAACGGATTTGAGGCAAAAGTATTTATACTGCCAAGAATACCTTGAATAACTCTGTCGTGATGATTATACCCTTTTGTCTGAATATACCCTTTTTCTTTATGATCAAAGACTGCCCCTTTAATTGCATCACGAAAGTCATCATTAAAAACTGAAAAACCTTTTTGTTTTTGCATTCCTTTATATGTAGGTTGAATTGGAGTTAAACCTCCGGTCCATGGTTCACCGTAAATG
This sequence comes from Spirochaetes bacterium GWE1_32_154, assembly GCA_001829315.1. Taxonomy (GTDB): domain Bacteria; phylum Spirochaetota; class GWE2-31-10; order GWE2-31-10; family GWE2-31-10; genus GWE2-31-10. The sequence continues at coordinate 40,670 of MIAY01000009.1, forward strand.
AAAATATCGGGTTTGTACATTTTTAAGACATTGACCATTTCAACAATCGTATCAAGATCAATTAATCCCATTAAATCAAATCGGAAACCATCAAAATCATAGAATAACGTTAGGAAAACTAAGCTGTCGATAATAAATTTTCTTACCATGTAGCCTTCAGAACGCAATTCATTGCCACATCCTGATCCGTTTGAGATATACCCGTTTCCAAATCTATAATAATAATAAGGAACAAATGCATTAAATGAATAGACACCTTCCCCATAAAAACCTTCTGCGGTATGATTATAAACGACATCAAGCATCACCCGTATATTGTTTGTATGAAAAGCTGCAACCATATTTTTTAATTCTGATACTTTACTGTCATTTTTCCAGTTTGATGCAAAACAGCCATCAGGTGAATTGAAATATCGTGGCATGTAACCCCATGCATAAAAATCCGGATCAGCTTCATTATTATCAAACTCCTGCACCGGCATAATTTGAACTGTATTGACTCCAAGTTCTTTTATATGTGACATGAGTGTTGTAATCCCGGTTGAAGGATCGTTATTTAAAAACGTTTGGTCATTATTGAGTGCTGAATATTTACCATTGTTTGAACAGCCTGAACTGCTGTGTTTTGAAATATCCCTGATGCTTATTTCATATACTATAGATTTCTCATTACGGAATTCACCTTGTAATGGAACGTTTTTAGTATATTTTGATTCGTCAATTACCATCGCTTTATGAGTTCTGTCAATTACACATTTTGCGTAAGGGTCAACAACATCTATATCACCCCGAAACTCAGGATATCTTCCATACACATTAAATGCATAATATTTGCCACATAAATCACCTTGAATGGTAACCGACCAGACTCCATGTTCAGCTTCGGTAAGTGTAAAAGATTTTTTTCCCATACCATCTAAATTGTCGTAAAGGTTTAACCGGATATCCAGGGCGGTTGGCGCAAATACCTTAAACACACTGTGAGATTTTGAATAGGTTAAACCAAGATCATTTGCATTATAATGAAAATTTCTTGTGTCTAAAACTTCATGAGGGATAACAATTAGTCTATCATGTTCAAACCCGACATAATAAAGGTTTTTTACACACATATAATCAACAGTAATAACTAATTTTGTATCATGTACAAATTTAATTGTATAATCTGCTATTTTATGGTCTTTAAAAAAAGAAATCTGACTGGCTTCCAAATGAGAAACAGGTGATTCAAAATAAATTGAAATTGTATCAAATGAATCCATTAATGCTCTGAAAATCCTGTTAGGCTTTTTTTCGATACTATTCTCCATATACCCTCTCTGTAAGAATTATTACCCTTTATTAATAATGTGCAAGAAAAGATAATTTTTTTAGTAATTTTTGTAAATAGTTAAATCGTATTTTTTATAGATAAATAAAAATATTTATTGTACCATGATTTGATGATTCTGAATTATTTTATAAAATCAAAAAAGGTAATAAAATGAAAATCTATCCTGTTATTGATACTGAAGAATGTACGCGATGTGGTCTTTGCCGTAAGGATTGTGTTGCTAATGCAATTGAAGAAGCTACAATGACTGTTAATAATGATTTATGTATTCGTTGCAGTCATTGTTCCGCAATTTGCCCTGTTGGAGCTGTTGCATTTAATGGTGAAACGGGAACGTTACTTAACAAACTACCGGAAAACATGGATTTATATTTTGAAACTCTCATTAAACGGCGACGTAGTATCAGGCATTATAAGAATAAAATTCTTGATGATTCAACGATTAAACGAATTTTAGAAATAGTTAATCATGCACCAACCGGGACTAATTCACAAAAAGTTTCCGTTACCGTTGTAAATAGCTTTGAAAAAATGCATGAATTATCAGATATTGCAATGCGTTTTTTTCGTTTTCTTATGAGTGTTTTAATCAATCCCTTTACTTACCCGATAATTGTTTTGCTTTCCGGTTTTAAAGGTTTAAAACGACTTGTATATTACAAAAAGAATATTAACCGGTATTTTGAAGGTGAAAATATATTAACACACGATGCACCGGCACTTTTTGTTTTTCATGTTTCAAAAAGATCCTCATGTCCTTCTGAGGATGGTGTAATCTGGGCAACAACTGCTGCGTTGTATGCAGAGAGTTTAGGACTTGGAACGTGTTATAACGGATTTTTAGTTCGTGGGATAAACTCAAGCGATCGATTAAGAAGGTTTTTAAATATCCCGAAAACGAACAAAGTGTATGAAGTGTTTACTGCGGGTTATCCTGATGTAAAATATGTCCGGAGTGCTTATAAAAGTGAGCTAAAGAGTACTGTCATAATCTGATAAGAACGTTAACCACCTTTGGTTTTTTAAAATCAAAGGTGGTTATTTGACTATTAATCAATTGTTGGTTTTTCGCATTTTTTCAGATATTTTTTTTGGATGTTTGAAAGGTATTTGAATGATCGAACTAAATAATACATATAATAAATCATGCAAAATGATAATACAATAACAACGGGTAGTAATCTGATAAAAACCGTGCCATCAATATTAATAAGATTAAGTGTTACATAACCTAAATTTTTAAGAGTTAAGAAAGTAAATGCAGGTAAAGAAAACCCGAAAAAAATGATTGAAGCAAAACTCGACCATTTTCGTGCTAATTCAGTCGAACCGAAATGACGTAGTCCGTCTTGCATAAGTTTTGAAATAAAAACAAGCATTATCGATGTAAAGAAAACAGAATATTCCTGAAATGCCCGGTAGCCAAAGTTTTCATAGAGAATAAAATCGAGAATGTTTATGATAAAAATAAAAACAATATACATCGAAGAAACTAATGAATAAGCAAAAGGGTAAGATCTGAAAATTATCATGACGCCAATAAGAACTAAAATTGTTCCAATAATTTCAAAGCCAAACATATTGAAAAAATTATTATTTGAAAGAAATAGAATTGTTAGATAACGTGGTTTAAGTACCCAGAAAAAAATTCCTACAATGATAATTTTTAAAGAAACTAAAAGTTCTTTAGTTTGTTCTTTATCCACGATAACCCTCCTGAAAGTGTCTTGTAAAAATTTATATAAAAAGATTCTTTTTACAAGAAAGTCATAGTATTACAATTATGAGAAAATGTAAATAAGCTCTTTTTCAACTAATATTTCTTGTAGAAAGTTGCCGATTTAAATAATTTTTTGTATATTGTAATTACTTTTCTGTTGAGCCTCATGCAAAGATACTTTTTTAATCTCGAATTTTTGCAAGAGCCTATCTCTCGATAAATAATGATCTAAGGAAGTGTTGTATGATTTGTGAAGTTTGTAAAAAGAAAGAAGCTCTTATTCATTTACAAGAACATTCTCTCAATGGAGTTAGAACAGTTCGGTTATGTCTTGAATGTGCTGCAGTTAAAGGATTAAATATTAGATCGCAAGATGTTGAGTCATTATTTACTAATTTTGTTTCTAACTTATTTAATGGTGAGAATAATAACAAAACAATTAATATACCGTCTTTAAAACTTCTCAATCTTCATTGTCCAACATGCGGAACGCCTCTTAATTCAATAATTGAAGATAATTTAGCCGGTTGTCAATACTGTTTTTCCGAATTCGGAAAGGTAATCGATTCTATTATTTTCAGTAATAATAATTCAATTGAATATAAAGGTTCTTTACCCGAAGATATTGATAGAGATAGAAATTATAAAAGAACCATTTTTAAGTTAAAAAGACAATTACGGGAAAACATTGAAAAAAATGATTTTAAAGAAGCTGTTATTCTACGGGATAAAATTAAATCATTAAAAAAATCATTTAGACAAGGTCAAATACGCAATGAACAAAATAGATAATATAGTAGAAATAAAAACAGATAGTAATTTAAAAAATCATGTGCTTAATTACAAAATTACCATTTTTAGAAATTTTGATTCTATTCCATTTGTGAATAAATTAACATCTGAACAAAAAGATATGCTCGATGGAGAACTGTCTTCATTTTTAGAGAAACGAAAAAAGATTTTTAAAACAGATAAATTATCAAATATTCCGTCTTCAGAAGTAGATTTAATGAGAAATAATGGTTTATTAGATCTCGCTATTCAGGATGGCAAAACAAGAATAAGCTATACAAATGACACAGTTATTGTTTTTAATCATATAAACCATGTTACGATTACAGGAATAGGAACAGATATATTAAAAATATTCAAACGGATTGTTGAACTAGAACAAAAATTTATTGATTTTTCACCCTATCTGGTTAATACCCGATATGGCTATATGTCACCGGGCATTAATAATTGCGGACTTGGTATAAAGTTATGCGTTTTAGTACATTTATCAGGTATTGCTAAATCCGGTAAATTTGATGCAATGAAATCTATTGCATACGAAAGGGGATATGGGATAGACAGATGGTATTCTGATTCAGAAAATGCAGATTTTTATGCAGTTTCTTCAAGATTAAACTATGGTTTAACCGAGAATGAACTGATTGAAAGATTTATTGCCGGAATAAAAGATATTCTTACAATGGAAAAAGAAATTCTTAACGATTATTATTATGATAATTCAGATATTGACGATGAAATATACAGGAGTATCGGCATCCTGAAATATGCAAGGAAATTAAGTAACGGTGAAATGATTTCACATCTTTCCATGATAAGAACGGGACTAAAACTTAACAGAAAGTTACCGGTGTCATTAAAAAAGATTAATCAGATTCATTCGTCGATGCTCGAAACCTGTTTTTTAAAAGAAAATGAATTGGTTGAAAGAGCTTCAATTGTCAGGTTGTTAATGGAGGATAGTAATGTATAATCGAGGGTTTACATCACGGGCAAATAAGATAATAAATACCGATGGGCAAACAGAAGCAAAACGGTTTAATTCAGATAAACTTCAACCGGAACATATAGTTCTTGCTATTTTAAAAGATGAAGACGGTGCTGCCGTAAAAATATTAAGAAATCTTGGTGTCGATATTTTTGAAGTAATTGATGATCTTGAAGAAATTGTTGAAAAAAATGACGGACCTCCATATCTTGGTAATGTAGTTCAATCTCAAGAAACAAAAAGAATGCTGGAAGTCAGTTCAATAGAAGCAAATAACATGGGGTATTCTTTTATTGGTACTGAACACTTAATGCTTGCTGCTATGCTTGATAATCTTTCTTTATTCAGTCATGTTATGGAAGAATACGGGATTTTCGCAGATATTTTTAAAGATGGTATTGTTCGTCTTATTGGTTTTGGGAAATCAGAGGTGAAATCGAAAGAGGTTAAAAAAACACCGATTCTTGATGAATTTACCAGGGACTTAACGGCATTAGCATCAAAAAATGCACTTGATAAAGTAGTGGGACGTGAAAATGAAATTAAAAGGCTTGTTCAGATACTTACCCGGAGAATAAAAAATAACCCGGTTTTAGTCGGTAGTCCCGGTGTAGGTAAAACTGCGATAGTTGAAGGTCTTGCTCAAAGGATTATTTCTAAAAACATACCGGATGTGTTGCTTGGAAAAAGGGTTGTAACCCTCGATATCGGGCAGTTAATAGCAGGAACAAAATATCGTGGTGAATTTGAAGAACGATTGAAGCGATTAATGAAAGAAATTCGGGAAGTTGGTAATATTATTCTTTTTATCGATGAGTTACATACAATTATTGGAGCAGGAGCGGCAGAGGGGTCAGTAGATGCATCAAATATGATAAAACCTGCATTATCCCGGGGTGAAATACAATGTATTGGAGCAACCACTATTGATGAATATAGAAAATATATTGAAAAAGATGCTGCACTTGAAAGAAGATTTCAAACAATTCTTATTGATGAACCAAGTATAAGTGAAACAATTGAAATTATTAAAGGTAATAAAGCTCTTTATGAAGAACATCATAATGTAATTTATACCGATAAAGCTATTGAACAAGCTGTAATATTAAGTAAACGTTATATTACAGATAGATTTATGCCGGATAAAGCAATTGATATTATTGATGAGGCAGGCTCAAGGTTAAGACTTAAAACATCATCAAAACCAATTGAAATATACAATTTTGAGAAGAAAATATCTGATTTGGAAATCAGAAAAAATAAATTGGCAAAAGAACAATTATTTGAAGAGTGTATTCTTATTCAGGATGAAATAAGAAATCTAATGATTGATAAAGAAACACTTATGCTTAACTGGCAAAAATCAATTACAAAAGAAAAACAGGAAGTTACCGAAGCTGAAATTTGTCAGGTAATTTCAGATATTACAAAAATTCCATTGTCTGAGATTGAAGAAGAGGAAACTGAAAAATTATTGCACCTTGAGGAAGAACTTCATAAAAGAATTATCGGTCAGAATGAAGCGATCAGTTCTGTGTCTGCAGCAGTCAGACGGTCAAGACTTGGTTTGGCATCAAGAAAAAGACCGATGGGTTCATTTATTTTTTTAGGTCCTACCGGTGTTGGTAAAACAGAACTTGCGAAGGCACTTGCAAAAATTCTGCTTGGTAATGAAAATGCAATGATCAGACTTGATATGTCAGACTATATGGAAAAGCATAATGCCTCAAGATTAGTCGGAGCTCCTCCCGGATATGTCGGCTATGAGAATGGGGGGATATTAACTGAGAAAATCAGAAAGAATCCTTATTCAATTGTACTTTTTGATGAGATAGAAAAAGCCCATCCTGATATATTTAATATGTTACTTCAGATACTTGAAGAGGGTGAATTGCATGATAATCTTGGACATAAAGTTTCATTTAAAAATTGTATTATAATTATGACTTCTAATCTTGGTGCCAGGGAAATCAATAAAGAGAATACACTTGGTTTTGCAATGAGTGATGCTAATCAAATATTCAAAGATATAAAAGGTGCTGCTTTAAATGAACTAAAACGATATTTCAGTCCTGAATTTATCAATAGAATAGATGATATGATTGTTTTTCATCCATTAACAAAAGAAGAATTATATCAGGTTATTGATATTGCATTTAAAGAAACATCAGACAATCTGATTGATGATCGAAAAATAAATATTACACTTGATGATTCAGTAAAAGACTTTATCATTGAAAAGTATTATGATAAAAAATATGGAGCAAGACCACTTAGAAGGGCTTTGCAGAAAGAAATTATTGATCGTTTGTCGATTGAATTGTTGAGTAAAAAGATTAATATGGATGATGATATTTGTGCTGTTTATATTGATGAGCAGGTTCAATTTAATAGAATAAATAAAGAGATTTATAGTAAAAAAGTAAAAAAGGTTGAAGCTCTTGTTGAATAGAAGCAGATTGTTTATTATTCTTTATTTTTCAATAACACTATTCATGTATTGCGATGTCAACTTTGATTATAGAGCCTCATATTCATTGTATCGTGATGGGTTTTACGATATCGCAGAAAGATCATTTACAGAATTTCTTGAAAAATATCCCGATTCAATATACCGGGAAAAGGCATTATATTTTGTTTCGTTATCAATGATGAAACAAAATAATTTGAAAGGATCAATTCAATCGCTAACAGAATTAGCAAAAAATCCTGCATTTGAATATAGAGATGCAGTTGTCTATAATCTTACACTCAATTATCATGAGGCAGGAGATTATAGTAAATCCCTGGAATATTATACAATTGCTCGAACACTTAATCTGTCTTCTGAATGGCAGGAAAATATACTATTTACAGCGATAAAAAATTATATTTTTTTAAATAATGAGCCAAAAGCAATTGAATTAGCAGATCAATACATTACCAAACAACAATATGAAATTCACAAAATGGATATTCTTAAATTCATGTCGGATTATTATTTAGCTAATAAGAATTATCAGAAAGCAATTATACACATTGATTTGATGATTACTGAAAAGAATTTATTGCCGTCAGATAGAGAAATTGTATCTTATAATTATTTATATTCATTATTTATGCTTGGAAGAGATCGGGATGTTGTTTCTTTTTTTGAAAGAAACGAACTGCAATATACATCGGAATTATATGAAATTGTAGCTGATTGTTACTATAGACTGGGGGATAAAGAAAAGTCTTTTGCTATTCTAGATACATTGTATATGAATACAAAAGATCATGAGATAGCCTATAAGCAATCAGTTATTCTTTCGGAAGCAAAAAATTATCGTAAAGCTTTAGAATTATTAGAATCCCGTAGTAATCCGGTTGATTATATTTTAGAAAAGGCACAATTCGCCATGTTGATTCCTGATGCTTCCAAAAGTTTGCAAATATTCAAAAGGAAAAAAATAACAGATTATAGTAGAGAGGAAATTATTGCGTTTACTGATATCGTGAATTTTCTTAATGATACCCGGTCATATAAAAATATTGCTGATAACATTATAATTTGTGATTCACTTTTAAATACTGAAAGAAATCTAATTTTATATAATACCGGAGTTGCATTGTATAATGCCGGAGAGTATAAAAGTTCATCAACTGTAATGAATCGCTGGATAAAAGAATTCACCGATGATCTTTTATATGATCGTGTTTTATATATGAACGGGGTTGCTCAAAAGAATCTGAAACAATACCAGAATGCCATCAGTGAATTTTCTAAAGTACAAAGGATCAAAAAGGAAGATAAAATCTATTATGAATCTTTTGTTGAAAAAGGAGAGTGTTTTTTTTATTTAAAAGAATATGCTCAGGCCATCAAAATGTATGAATTGTATTTAGCAAATAAAATAACTGATGTTAGAAAAAATGAATGTATGCTTCAACTTGGTAATGCCCATTATAATATAAAAAAATATACCAATGCGTATAAAGTGTATGATAATTATAAAAAGCTCTATGGTAATAAAAATAACATTTATGTGAAGATAGCTGATACATTTCTTAAAAGTGCTAATTATAAAGAAGCCCAGGAGTATTTTGCTAATCAATCAAATATTGGAGATTATCCATTTTTTGTTTTTTTATTCTCCACATTTAAAAATGAAGACTTTGCAACAGTTTTTAATAATAAACAAAACATATACGCCTATGAGAAAACTGAATATTTTAAAGAAATGCTTTATCTTGTCGTTTTATCCGGCCAGAAAATGAAAAAGAATGAAGAACTCATTGTCGTTTCTGAGAAAAACAAACAATTAATAGTAAGTGAACATTCAGGAAAAATCCGAAGAGCATTGCTATACTCTTTTCTTAAAATTAGAAGAGATGACCTTGCTGTTTCGCTTTTTGAAAAACCGGATAATACAATGTACTATTTTCTCGGTGAATCATTTTGTGATTTTTTATACCCTGAAATTGCAACAAAATGGTTTAACAATGTCATTAATAATAAAATTACACTGGAATACCGGGAAATATTAAAAGTCTTTAAGTTTTATATTGAAACAAATAATTATACAATGGCAGAAAAGACAGCAGAGTTTATGAGTATATTATTTCCGGTATCTTTTGAGCCTTTATTATTTAAATATATAATTTATATAAATACCGGGAATTTTGAAGAACTAAAAAAGCTTTCGACTCATTCTAGAATAAAAGAAAATAAAATTTTTGAAACACTTGTAAAATTTTCACTTGAGTATTTAACAGATATGAATAAAGAGAAATATTTGAATCATCTTTCAAATCTTCTAGATGATGCGGATATTGATACTGCAGTAATTAAACAAGTAATAAAACAGATTTTTTTACTATCAATTGATCTTGCTGATTATAAGAAAGCAATAGTTGTTATTAATAAAATTCCATCAGCAAAAATGAATTCAATTGACGCAGACATACGAATTCTTGAGGCTTTGATCTATGAGAAAACAGGAAATATTGAGAAAGCAATAGATTTATATTTAAAAATATACTACATTTACCCTACTGATATATTTGTTGTTTACACCTCAATACTTCGGGTTATTAACATATACAAAGTAACAAATGAAATTCAGAGGATTAAAAAAATTAAAGAAATGTTCGAAGACAAGTATTTTATTATTGAAGGAAAAATATGACAGTAACTAAATATCTGAAATTGCTGATATTTTTTTTTATTCTTTTTTTTATTCTTATTTTTACTTTTCAAAGTTGTAAGAAAAAAAATGAACAGATTTCAAGTGATTTCTTTTTATCGGAAAATTTGTATACTTTTGATCAGTCTATTTCAAGTAATGACGAAAGACTTCCTGTATCTGTAATTAAATTAAGACAGTATATTGGCAGTGACTTTGAACCGGTAGGTTATAAAGTTTTTAACTCGAAGAAGTCTAATTACGAAGATTTGATTTTTTGTTATAAAGAAAATCAAGCATCGAATGTTAAAATAATAATATTTTCTGTATTACCAAATGAAATATTAAGAAAACAGTTTGAATTTCAAACAACTATTTCTGAAAAAAAAGATTTTTCTATTCAAGTGTCGAATCTTTTCTTTGAAGATGATTCTTATATTCTTATAGAGGGTATAGATGATCAAAATAATAGAGCTCTCTATATATTCAGTAATAACATGGCTGATAACTTTTCATTATTACAAAACTTTTCAGCAACTTATTCAATATTTTATGATTTTACTGAAAAAGATTATGAAGGGGCTAAATATTTTGTTTTGAAAAATATTGTTTTGCTTAATAATGCATTAAGTGCAACCAACACCACTATTCAGAGAAAAGATATTTTTATATGGGATTATTCTTTAAAATCTTTTATTTTGTCAGAAAGTTCGCAGATAATACCTCAAAGTATTTCTGATATTTCATCAGAGATTTTATATTCAAGTGAAAATTATTTTTATTTTATTCGTGGTTTCTGGTACTCTGAAAAATATAAAAAGATGATTGATAAAAATAGTATAAATCCGGATGATTTTGAAAGAGATGCAATTAAATATGCTTATTTTAGCGAAAATAATGGTATAAAACAAGTTCATATAAATTATGGTGATTATGCCGATATTTATAATATTGATAAAATAATCAAAATGGGTGGTCAAAAACCCGGTTTGCGGTTGACTCTGAAAGATCCTGTTTCATTAAATATTGTTGACTATCGATATGTCGATCTTTTTTTATTTGATAATTCTTTGATAAAAGTTAAAGGTCCGGAAGATTATGATTATGAAAGTTATGTGAGACTTCCTAAGCCCTTTATTGAATATATCAATGAAGTTCGTAGTACAAACAAGGATTCAGAAATTGAGAAGTTTAAGCAATCACTTAACGGAACATATTCAAATAGTGAGTTTGTTATTGAATTTATGCACAATCAATTTAGAATATCTAAAGATGCTATTACAGATACAGGAGAAATAAAACTAGAGAAAAAAGATGAAAATTTCATTTTATTTTTCTTATTTACAACTCAAAATAGGATTCTGGGTAAAAAATATTATTTTATAGATAAAATTAATGAAGAAAGAGTTATATTAATCTCAGTTAATCCGACTCTTAATGGATATGTTATCGAAAATAATCGACCTGTAACATTGACAAGAAAAAATATTGCTAATTCAACAAGTGGGATTTAAAAATGAATGTTAGAGTTAAACATTATAAAAAAGGTTCCTATATTTATCTTGAACAAAATAATGCTCTTGATGATTTTTTTATTTTACAAAAGGGTGAGATAAAAATTACTAAATTCAATGCTTTAAAAGGTGATGTTGAAGAAGTAAAAACAAATGGTTATATTTTCGGAATAAAACAATGTATTACACAAATACCTGAGGGTGAAAGAGTTGAGGCATATACTGACTGTGATGTAATAATTATCAATAAAAATCAGATTGAACAATTATACACTGATTCTCCAAAAGTGATTTTAAAGATATTATCCGAATATAGTGAAATATTACGAAATCTTGATATGGCACTGCTTGAAAAAGACCTTTTACTCAATTTCATGCGAAGGGATGAAGTCATACTTGATATTGCTGATCAGTATATTTCAATAAATGAACCGGGAATTGCTGCACATTTATTGCAAAGTTATGTTAATGAGAAACCGGAGAATATTACAAACTTAGATAAAGCTAAAGAAAAATTAAAAGATTTACCGGAAACAAAGGTTTATAAAACAGATCAAGCGTTTGATAATAAACTTTTTACTCCTAATCAGGTAATATTTGTTGAAATGGAACAGGGTGATTCATTTTATATGATAAGAACCGGTAAAGTTAAAATAACAAATATTAGAAAAGGGAAACAAGTTCTTATTGCAGTATTAAACGAAGGTTCAATTTTTGGCGAAATGGCTATTTTAAATAATAAACCACGAAATGCTACAGCAATCGCAGATTCTCTGTGCGAGGTTTCTATTATTAACAAAAAAAGTATCGGTAATTTACCTGCTTCATTGTTCTATAATATATTAGAACATCTAACCCATCGTATTTGGATGACTGAAAAAATATTATTCTGTATGGATCTCCATAATCCTGTGGCGAGGGCATATTATTTACTCGCTGCAAAGGTTAAGCAGAATGTGAAAAAAAACGATATGATTAATTCCGGGTATGTTTTTCATTATAAATCAACTCTCGAAGAATTGTATAACATGGCAAATATTACTGATGCTCAAAAAGATTTAATGTATGAATTTGAAAAAGATGAGAATATACAAATTTATGATAATACAATTAAGATTCGTAACATTAAGGTTCTTTTTGATAAAAGCAGTTTTTATTTATCGCGATCAACAATAAAACAGAAGTCACATAAATAGAGTTAGAATAATTTAATATTCCTTGATTACCACATGGTTAATTATATATAAAATGGTTGACCTCTTACTAAAAAAGGATGAATATTTCGGAAGAGCTGTTCTTTTAGCCGATAAATTACTTTTTTTTGAGCAACAAAAAATACTAATTACTTTCATGGAAGCATGTTCTCATTGATAAATCAAAAGAAAAAAATGAATCTACGGAATTTGGTACATATAATTTTGGAAAAAAATTGGACTCTATTAATATTCGAGAGTATGCACATGAAGATTGATGAAAAAATTGTTATTATACAAATATCCTCATATACTTTTTTAGTGCAGATTCAGAATTTCATTCATTTGCAGGATCAATAATAACTGATAATAGAGATACAATTTTTATAACTCATAAATCAATTACAGAATTTGTCTGTGTTCTATCTAAAATAAAAATGTATGAAATAATCGATAAAGAATTACCTGAAATAATTAATAATTTCAATATACTTTTCCCGGATAACACAAGTTTACTCATTTTTAATAAACTGGTATTTGAACACAAACCAAACGGAAATAAAGCTTATGATTATGACATAGCGTCTGTCATGCTTGCAAATAATATTAATAAGATTGTTACAATAAATGGAGATGATTTTAAAAAAATAAAAGAGATTTCTGTTATCTCAAACAAATAGCTTTGTTCAGCGAATGACATAGCTTCGATTCTATTAACAAGTCACTCTGAGATAAAATGATAATAAGCGATTTCTAAAAACATATATAACAAGAAGATGAACCAGACGTATCCGTCAAATAACACCATACTAACATAAAATAATAAATATGATACACCTCATTTAAACAAAATTGAGGAGTAAAGAATGCGACAGGATGCACTACATAAATGGACACAGATCATGAACACTTGGAAGAAGTCGGCGCTATCGATTGCTGATTTCTGTAAAGAACATAACCTTGATAAAAGCAATTTTTATCAATGGCGAAGACGATTAGAATCTGATGAAAAAGAAGAATTTGTTAAAGTAATCCCCGTGCCTCCCACTACGACTGCCATAACAGCAATCATCGTTCACCTTCCGGGGAATGTAAAAATTGAAGTTACTCAGGCAACAGACTTAAAACTTCTTCACAGAATTATTAACAGTCTTGGCGGTGCTCTATGACCATAGATTTGTCACAAGTCACCATCATGCTTAAACCAGGCAGAACTGACTTCAGAAAACAGGTAAACGGACTTGCGCTGATCATTGAAAATGAGCTGAAGCAGAATATATTTTCAAACACCATATTCATATTCTGCTCCGGTGACCGAACAAAAATCAAGATACTCTACTGGGATAAAAACGGATTTTGTCTCTGGCAGAAACGTCTTGAAGAAGCGAAATTTCCGTGGCCTGAAAATACCAGTCAGGCACGGACAATATCTCATTCAGAACTGCTGATGCTACTGTCCGGCATAGACTTTTTTCATGCACATAAAATATTGCATTATTCATCAGTAAATTGAATTTTTTCTGTAAAAAAACACCACTGACAGATCTTAAAATGATATATAAAGTACTATGAGTACTGATCCAACTATTGATTTACAAAAGCAAATAACTCTTCTTGAAAGTGAAATCACCAGTCTGAAAAATCAGAATACAGAGCTTGCATCCAAATTATTAATGACAAAAGAAACGCTTGAAATATATAAACAGCGATTATTCGGAGCAAAAACAGAGCGTTTTACTGAAGACACTCCGTCACTATTCAATGAAGCAGAACTTGAGGTAGAAACTCCTGAGGAGAATGAGCCGCCTGAAACGACAACAGTCACCTATGAACGTGACAAAAAACCAGGCAGAAAACCTCTACCTTCCGATCTTCCCCGGATTGATAAAGTGATAGATTTGACACCTGAACAAAAGGCAGATCTTGAAGTATCAGGCACACTTATCAAAATCGGTGAGGAAATCAGTGAGAAACTCGAAATTATCCCCCAACAGATACATGTCCTGAAAATCATACGATATAAATATGCATTAAAATCAGCAGACGGTTTTTCAACGGTAATTACCGCAAACGATAGCACACCTCATATTATTCCTCATGGTATTGCCACTGCTTCCAGTCTAGCGTATGTTTTAAGCAGTAAATTTGTGGATGGATTACCATATTACCGGCAGGAAACGATTTTTGAACGGCTTGGTATTGAACTTTCACGGCAAACAATGAGCAATTGGCAGATATATCTGTACAATAATTATCTTGTTCGTCTCATAGATCTTATGAAAGCTGATCTCACTAACAGCTATTGTATCGGTGCGGATGAAACGTCACTTACTGTAATCCAAAAGGATGGTCAAATACTTGACGGCAAAGGATATATGTGGGTATACCGCGGTTATCAGGATAATCGGACAATTCAGCTGTTTGACTATCAGGCAAACAGGCGGGGTGAAAATCCGGATAATTATCTTGAAGGGTATTCCGGGTATCTGCAGACGGACGGGTACGCGGGGTACAATGCGGTAGTGGATTCGGGAGGCTTAACCCATATGGCTTGCTGGGCACATGTCCGGCGTAAGTTTATGGATGTGAATAAGGACAAATACAATGCATCTGACGCTTCTCGAAAAATAGTCAGGCTTATCGGTAAGCTCTACGATGTGGAGAGGGTGATACGTGAAAAGAAACTTCATCCGGGTGCTGCATATGCATTACGACTGAAGGACTCTGAACCTGTACTCAATGAAATACATGAGTGGCTTATTGCAAATCAGGCTAAATATCCGCCTTCTCTTAATATGGGTAAAGCTATCAATTACGCATTGAACCAGTGGTCGGGACTGACGGTGTATCTGCAGGACGCGAGACTTCACATTGATAACAATCTCGTCGAAGGTGCAATTCGTCCGTTTGTGATTGGTAGAAAGAACTGGCTGTTTGCGTATTCACCTAAAGGTGCAACATCAAGTGCTGCATTGTATAGTCTTGTTGAAACAGCGAAATGTAACGGTCGTGAACCGTATGCGTATCTCAGAGAGTTGTAGTGCAATAAATCATGTATTGATTTTGTTAGTGTTTGTGATATAGTGTCCATGAGAGTAGCTCCTTTATGATTTTTTTGTTTTTTGTCGAATAAATATTATCATAATTGACTACTCTCAGACACAATTATTTATACACTACCTATTTTTATTAACTATTGTGGATACGCAATGTACCGTGCTAAAGCAATACTTCCATTACTGTCTCCGCCAAGTACAATTTTACCGTCAGGCTGGATTAGCATACTACTGCAATAGTCATTTCCAATCCCAAGATCTGTAGAAATAATGGCATCAGCTTGAAGTATACCATTGCTTGTATATCTTGCTATAGCAAACTCAGCATATGACCCCTGTGATGTGGTATTAAAACTATATCCGCCAACAACAATATTACTATTACTGTCAACTTCTACAGCATAAGCTCTATTTGTTTCAACACTAATATCTGTAATAGTAATACCGTTAGTTCCAAAACTTGTATCTAAAGAACCATCATTATTATAACGTAATAAAGTAAAATCTTCATTTGTATTTGTGCTGATTCCTGCAACAAGGATTTTAGTATTTGAAAGAATTTCAATACTTTTTGCGTAGCTTCCACCGGATCCAACAGAGGTTGTAACCTTGCCATTTGTTCCAAAATTTGTATCTATAGTTCCATTAGATCCATATCTTGCTAAAAAGATATTACTATTACTGGTACCTATAACCACAATTTTCCCATCAGTTTGTATTGCAACTTTGGATGCCTGGCCATAATCTCCGACTATTTTTCCATCAGTTCCAAAACTTGTGTCTATAGTTCCATTTGAGTTATACCTTGATAATGCGATACGCTTTTTTGATAATACTTCAGCAAAACCAACAGCTATAATTTTGCCGTCTGTTTGAATAGCAACATCCTCTATTCCATCTCGATCAGTTCCAAAAGAAGTGATGGCAAAACCATCTGTACCAAAATTAGTGTCTAAAGATCCATTTGTATTGTATCTTGCTATAACAAAATTTTCATCACCATTACCTGGATGAAGATCCACAATACCTCCAGCTATAATTTTACCATCTGACTGTATAGAGATTGCTTTTATTTTTTCACTAGTATACCCGCCAATATCGGTACTTACTCCTCCATCTGTACCAAAAGTTGTATCAATAACTCCATTTACATCAAATCTTGCTATTGCAAAATTACCATTGTTATAAATTGCATACCCTGCAATAAGAATCTTTCCATCAGATTGTATTTCTATGTCATTGGAATAGCAGCTTGAATTGATAACATTTGTAGTGGCTATACCATTTTTTCCAAATGAGAAATCAAGCGGTCCAATGCTGCTCCATTTTGCATAAAGAGTGTGGTCAGAGTAAGTATAACATATTGTATCAGATGTTATCTTAGTTCCTGCTCCAGCGGCATCGGTCCACCATCCCGCAAATGAATAACCATTTTTTGTTGGAATAGGTAGAGTTCCGTAAGTTGATGTAAAAGTCACAATTTTAGAAGACGTAGATGAGTTGCCTCCTTGAGAATTGAATGACACAGTATATTGATTAGGACTCCAACTTGCATATAGGTAATGGTCCGAAGATGTACTCATGATTGTTGATGAGTCAACATGTATACCTGTACCTTGGTAACCTGTCCACCATCCAGTAAAAGTATAACCAATACGACTTGTTGTAGGTAAAGAACCATAAGATGAATCAAATGCTATTATTTTAGATGATGGAGTGGGCGTAGATCCCCCACTAGCAGAAAAAGAAACAGTATATTGCTCTGCACTCCACTTTGCATAAAGAGTTACATTTTTAGATCCCATTGTATAACTAGCTTGATTTGTATATTCAACATTTCCCGTTGGAGTAGTTGACC